>JAAHFN010000011.1:328879-401063 GCA_010672965.1 Oscillatoria sp. SIO1A7 | reverse complement strand
CCTTTTTCTATCTGTTGTTCGTAGTCGTGTTCTATTTGTTTAAAATTGTTTTTATTTGCTGTATTAAACCATTGTTTTACTTGATTAAAATAGGATGATTACCCTTTGATGAAAGAACATAATCTGCTTTCTTCTCGCGAATAATCTTGACAATGTTACTTTGAGTGCCCATCGCATCAATTGTAACAATTGCTCCAGAGATGTCTAATAATTCTAATAACGCGGGAATTGCTGTAATTTCATTCGAGCTATCCTCTACCTTAATCTGTCCTAAAATTAAGCGTTGTTCGCAAGCCCAAGCTGTAACTAAATGCAACGCTTTCAACCCACGTTCCCGGTCGTAAGAACCTTTAATAGTTTTGCCGTCAACTGGAATTATTTTTCCTTCCAGAGAGCTGACCATACCACTCACCCACTTAGACAGACAGTCTTCTAAAGCCTGAGGATCGATTCGTTCAAAAACTCTTCGAAATGTATCGTCGCTTGGAATCCCTGAAGGTAATTATAAAAATTATGCTAACCATTTTTGTTTAGCTAAACCGTAATTCTCTATATCTTCCCAACCCTCGGCACCCCCAATGACAGCTAAAATAGCGATAGTTAAAATATCTTTTAAAATATGTTTTTGGGTTCTTTTAACGATCTTGATCTGGGACATCTTCCACATAAGTTAATAATTTGGCATGAACTTCATTGATTGATTTTAACCGTTCTCCTTCTGTTTTTTTTGTTGTCGATTTTTTTGGCTCACATTTTAACTGATTTGCAAATCCCAAATTAGCTACCATTTTAATTTTGTTATCTTTGTATTACCAAGTTGAAATATATTGTCTTTATCTTGGGAAATATGACTCACCGTTTGCCTATTTTTTTCGCGGGAAATAAAAATTTCAAGGACAGAATGAGGGTTTCAGCTAGACAGCGGACCAAACTGCCGATTAGCAGATCGGCAGTTTTAGTAGGTTTTAGTAGCGCGCCTGCGATCGCAGAATGATAGGCTGCTAGACTATACGCTATATATAGCGTTTTTATTTTTAAGCCTTTATATATGGTGTGCCCCTTTGAAAGCCAAACTGAAAAAAATGGGCTAGTGAGATATGACAAATGATACCAAATAACTGGCAGATCAGCCCCTTGGGAGAAGATTTTCGGCATTTATTCCGGCGCTCGGCGATCGCAAGAGGAGCATGAGCGGAATTTCCAAATTCATACTTTCGGTTCAGTTTTTACCTAAATTTCACCTCCATATTTAATAATTTGGTCTATTACATTTTTTATTAAATAAATTAGATGAGCTTGCTCTGTGTTGTTACCGAGCGCAGAACTGCCGTTGACTGGGCCAGGGAAATACAAACAATAATTAATTAAGATTATAAAGATAGCGAAAATTACTTTAATATGCGATAAATTAAACGTTCATAAGTATTCTTCGATTTATAAAGCATTTGGATCAGCTACCGCTCGTAATTTGGCAACAAAATTGGACATTCATCATACTCCCAAGCATGGCAGTTGGCTCAACATTGCCGAAAATGAACTGTCTGCACTAACAAGGGCGGTGCCTAGATTGTTGAATTTTAGATAAAGAAATTCTCGAACGAGAAACAACAGCCTGGTACATCGAGCGCAACCAGTTACAAAAGTCTGTAGATTGGCAATTTACAACTGAAGACGCTCGCATTCGTCTGAAACGTCTTTACCCACAAAATGAAGTTTGACAGATCGCTACAATTTTAAGGCAGACAGTTGACTTAGTCTATAGCTAGCCTGTCAAGGTAGTTTTGAATAATTTGGCAATTTTTTTCCGATGCCCAATGCCCAATTCCCAATTCCCAATGCCCAATGTCCAGTTCTATATATCGCCATCACGAATCACGGTTTCGGCCATGCAGTGCGGGCCGCTTCTGTTGCCGCCGAGATTCAAAAGCTAAATCCAGAAATAAAGCTCATTTTGGTAACTACTGCCCCGGCCTGGTTGCTGGAAACTTATCTAAGTGGTAATTTTGAAATTCGTCCCCGGGCTTTTGATGTAGGAGTTATCCAGAGCGATAGCCTAAAAATGGATAAGAGCGCTACTTTGGAGAAATTGCGAGAAATTCGCTCCAACCAAGATAAGATTATCGCCTCGGAGGTGAATTTTATTCGGGATAGGCAAGTGGGGCTGATTATAGCAGATATTCCTCCCTTAGCCGCACCCCTTGCCAAAGCAGCGGGGATTCCTTGTTGGGCGATCGGGAATTTTGGCTGGGATTTTATCTATAGACCTTGGGGGGGCGAGTTTGAGGAAATGGCCGATTGGATTGGAGACTGCTTTAGTAAGTGCGATCGCCTATTTCGCCTCCCGCTCCACGAACCGATGAGCGCCTTTCCCAATATTATTGATGTTGGGCTCACTGGCGGCAATCCTCGCTACAGTCCCGAACACATGCAAGCTCGTTTGGGTCTGACTGCCCCCAAAGAAAAAACTATTTTACTTACTTTTGGCGGCCTGGGTTTGGAGGCAATTCCCTATGGAAATATAACCCGCTTCCCCGATTGGAAATTTATCTGCTTCGACGACGGAGCGCCGGATTTACCTAATTTAATCAAAGCCGAGGGGAAAGATTACCGCCCCGTGGATTTCATTCCTGTCTGCGATCGGGTGATTTCCAAGCCCGGGTATAGCACTTTTGCCGAAGCCTTGCGCTTAGAGATTCCTATTATTTCTCTAACTCGCCAAGGCTTTGCAGAATCGCCCCTGCTGCTGGAAGGAATTCAAGATTATGCCTACCATCAAATTATCTCTGAGTCGGACTTTTTTCAAGGTAACTGGGAATTTCTCCACCAGGAAGCTAAGCCGCCCCGGCGATCGCAGTTTCTAAATAAGAATGGTTCGGAGGCGATCGCTCGGGCAGTGGTTAACTATTTTCAACCGGGCTGAGCTATCCTCTGTCCCAAATCTCTAAATGTCTGTAGGGTGCTAGACTAGCATCGTAAACACCTGACTGCTCCAAAGTCTAAAATTTAATCATGGTTCATTATCAAGAGTCTCTCAAAATTAAAACTAGCGGCAAGTCGCTGTCCAAAATAACCCCAAAAGTTGAGTCGATTGTGACCTCCTCCGGAGTAAAGACTGGTTTATGTACTCTATTTTTGCGCCATACTTCCGCTAGCTTGCTGATTCAAGAAAACGCAGATCCAAACGTACTGCTGGACTTAGAGAACTTCTTAGCCGACTTAGTACCAGAGCAACGGCGATATTTTCACAATGATGAAGGCCCAGATGATATGCCCGCCCATATCCGTACTGCTCTGACTCACACTTCCGAACATATCCCTATCGATCGCGGTCGCCTAGTGCTGGGGATTTGGCAGGGAATCTATATCTGGGAACACCGACAGCGAGGCTCGGTCAGAGAGTTAGTCGTGCATGTTTCTGGCGATTAATTTTTGGGCGATTAATTTTTTGGCTGCAGCGGCACTTAAAATGACCCTTTGATTTGTTATAGCACTACCGATATAAGCCGGGCACCAGGTTTCTCACTTAGTCCCTAGTCGCTCGACCTATATAGGACTTACGCAAAATATCCTTCCGGAGCGTGTTTTGTAGGGACAATCTCCCCGCGCACCGCAAGGTCACAGCGCAGCGATCGCCGCGAACGCTCTTAGTTAATGCGTAAGTCCTACTATAGTAAAAATTCATATGTCAAGCTATTATAGATGTAAGGCGATTTGCAAGAGCGAATCAAAAACAATAACAGAGAGAGAATTCCGTAATGTTTAATTACACCGAACTGCTCATTAACGCTTTCGTTCAAAAAGTTAAAGAAAACTACCGTCGCACTTATGGAGGGTACAAGGCAGACTATGCAGAGATTCTGGCCTGGGCTGGCGGTATGGCTTTGGAAAATATTGCTAACAGCGACGCCCTCTATCACAATGTCGAACACACCATTTTAGTAGCCTTAGTCGGTCAGGAAGTCATGCGGGGCAAACATATCCGCGAAGGCGGAGTTTCTTGCGAAGACTGGTTGCACTATACTATTTCGCTGTTTTGCCATGACATTGGATATGTCAAAGGCGTTTGTCGCCAAGACTCCAAAGAACTGGGCTTGTATGCTACCGGAATAGATGGCAAAAGAGTATCTCTGCCACCGGGGGCAACCGATGCCAGCTTGACTCCTTATCATGTCGATCGCGGCAAACTGTTCATTCAGGAGCGGTTTGGCGGTCACCGACTGATTGATGCCGAACTAATTAAGCGCAACATCGAGCTGACCCGCTTCCCCGTACCTTCGGATGAAGATCACAAAGACACCTTTAACTATGCTGGTTTGGTTCGTTCTGCAGATCTTATCGGTCAATTGAGCGACCCGCGCTACCTCCAGAAGATTGGCGCTTTGTTTTATGAATTTGAAGAAACCGGCACTAATCAAGCTTTGGGCTACCGCAATCCCGGAGATTTGAGAGAGAATTATCCCAAATTTTACTGGCATGGCGTCTATCCTTATATCAGAGAAGCTCTGAGCTATTTAGATCTCACTCAAGAAGGAAAGCAAGTAATTGCCAATCTCTATGCCAATGTTTTTCGGGTAGAACACAAGATCTCTGAGGCAAGTCGAGTACCTGCTGAGGTGGCTTAACAGTGGCTTAACTAAGGCGCTTAGCGCCTGTCAATAAGTTAAGTTGAAAGCACGTCCTTAAGTTGGAGTAAAATCAGATTGGTAATCATTATCATGGGAGTTTCTGGCGTCGGCAAATCGACTGTTGGCCAGCAACTGGCAGATGCGATGAGCTTGGAATTTGCTGATGCAGACTCCTTTCACTCCCAAGAAAATATCGATAAAATGAGCGCGGGCATTCCCCTCACCGATGAGGATCGCCTGCCCTGGCTTTTAGCCATACAGGATGCGATTCAAAATTGGTTGCAAAACGGCCAAAATGCGATTTTGGCCTGTTCCGCTCTAAAAGCTGATTATCGTCAGGCGCTCTACTGTCACCAAGACGAAGTAAAACTGGTATATCTCAAAGGGTCTTTTGAGTTGATTTATCAAAGGATGCAGGCTCGTCAAGATCATTTTATGCAGGAAAACTTGCTAAAAAGCCAGTTTGATACTCTTGAGGAACCTACTCCAGAAGAAGCTATCTATATAAATGTAAAAGAGCCGCCGGAAGCAGTTGTGGCAGAAATTAAAAGCCTGCTACAGCTTTAAGTGTAGGGTGTGGGGTGTGGGGTATGGGGTGTCTTTCAAGGGTATGTTTTTTAGATTTGGCATTATTATGTGTATCGACCCGGCGTGTAGGGGCGACAGCATTCCCGAGACTGTTTTTGCTCTTAGATAAAATTTATGTATTGGAATGCTTCGCCCTAGAAAACTATGCCGCCCGCCAATCGCGCTTATTTAGGAAGATTAGGAAGATTATAAAAAACATACCCATATCCTAGGGTGTGGGGTGTGGGGTTTAGGGTGTTGATTTTGAGGCTTTTTCGCGCCAATTAGAAAAAAGCATGAACTTTCCCCACACCCCACACCCCAAACCCTAGATATGGGGTTGGCTCGCAATTGGTATGAAAAAGAATGTAATTTATTGGCTGAGAAATGAAAGCTCGATAACATGAAGAGTTTTTCTGGGACAAGAGCCCTTACAAGCGCTTTGGAAATAGCATTTCTAGCTGCTGGCACGACTATTGCTGCTGGGGCTTTTAACCCAACGATCGCTGTTATAAGTAGCGCCGGGACTGGGAGCGCTGCTATGACTAGCGCTGGGATTGGCAGCGCCGAGACTGGGGCGATCGCCAACAATTTCCTTAACAATACAAAGATAGCTTTTTCCTTCTCTGGGGGAAGTAGTAACGGCGACCTGCCCAGCCCAGCCTCTGGCTTGCTTATGAGTCATAGCTCGGCATATCATATTGTCGAGGAAACTATTTTCGACCTACTAGAATTGCCAGAGTCTATGGTGACTCAGGATGCCAAACTTCAAGACTTGTTTGCCGAAGCAGAAGTTTGCGATCGCCAAGATACTGCCCAAACAACCATCCGCTTATTAGGTATTTTATTTGAAGAGTTTCAAGTAGATCTAGAGAACGAAGCTGTCTTGGCCGACTTAAACGAAGTAGAAACCGTAGCCGATTTAACTAACTTAGTTTTAAAATATGGAACTTATTAACTAGGGTGTAGGGCGTAGGGTGTGGGGTGTAGGGAAAGACAAGTAAACAAGTAGGGTGCGCAATGCGCACCGGACTCTACATATAGCTTTCCCTCCTATAATTCGCCGTGGCTAATAGGGTCTGGAGAGCAAGATAGTTTTGATTTTAAATTCTTTAATTTTAAAACTTAAAACTCAAAATTAAAAACTCAAAACTATCCTACAATCCAATCAACCTGATGGGCTTCAGTAATATTGGGAACTTCTAGCTTTTGGGCTAGCTTGCGAATTGCTGCTTCCGGTATCGGTGCAGTCCTTTGTCTGTTGCGACGCAGCAGCTCCGGCAATGGCGCTTCTAGATAGACTATGCGGATGCGGGCGCGGTAAGCTGCAAATAGATCGATTAAAGAAGAGCGCAAAGATCGCGAGATATTAGTTGCGTTCCAGACAAAAGAACGATTTTGACGCAGATATTCCCGAGCTATTTCTTTAGCTCTATCTACCACAATACCCTGATTTTTATCCGGCGCGACTTTCATCTCCAGGCGCAAGGCATCTAGAGAAATAACCGGCCAATCTGGCAGATTTTCCCTAATCCAGCGATTCTTGCCACTGGCTGGCAGCCCGGACATTAAAACTACTTCGCATTGGGTATCGTCAAATGCTTCGTAGGAGGGAGAGCGATCGCCTGTTGCTTGGTTTTGCCAGGGTACGCGGAAATAGAGAAAGCGGCTGTGGGCTGAGGGAAATTGCCAGGGCTTATCCAGGCAATTGTTTTCCTGACAAAAATCTCTAAATAACTCAATTCTATCTAGTAGTTCTTGTCGATCCGAGCAAAGGCGGCCGCGCAGGTCTGCTTCGGCGAGCAAGGCAATGCGATCGCAGCGGCTCTCCAGAGAAGCTTTGATAATTGCCCGTTGGGGGTTGGGCTTTTCTAGAAACCAAATTGGCAAGCCTCCATGCCGAATCAGGGCTACCACCTGCTCCCGATAATTAAAGGGCGCAGGTTCTGGCAGAGACCAGAGAATTTGTCTGGCCATCTTACTGCCGAGGCGGACGTGACCGCGAGAGGTAATCTGCCCTTCTTCGTCTTCTTTTGTACTGGCGGGTTTGGCTACATCGTGCAGCAAAGCAGCAGCAAAGAGAATCGATCGCTCGATTAAAGGTAGCGATCGCCAATCGGGCAGTTTGACCAATGCCTCGACAACCATGCGCGTGTGAGTCAGCACGTCTCCCTCAGCATGATACAAAGGATTTTGGGGACATCCTTCCAAATTTTGCAGCCAATCAAAATTGCCCATAAGTCCATCCCAATCAATTTCCCAAGACGGGCGATCGGGACAAAAGGGAAAAGTCCATTGCGATAATACAGCAGTCATTTTTTAGAGTTATGAGTTATGAGTTTTGAGTTTTGAGTTATTATAGCACTACACAGTAAGGTTAGGACGGTTACGAAATGCCCTAAGCTAAGAAAGGCAAGACTTTGACCGATAGCTGACCGCTGATAGCTGACCGCTTACTGCTATATAGCATTACGCATTCAAGTTAGGGGGTGAACGGCCGTATGCCCGGGAGGGCAGGCTCCGCCAACGCCCCTACGAGCCGGCAATGATGCTTTGCCCCAAAGGGTGTTTTGAGTCGCGTCCCTCCTCTTGCGCGCATATACGCAAATAACTCAAAACTGAGAACTCAAAACTCATAACTTAAATAAATCTACTCCGGGCTGGAGCTGGTTGGGGATAATAGGACGGTTCAGCCAATGGCTTTCCGATTGTTTGATAGTTGTTAGAAAACTGGCTCGCACATATTTATAACGAGCTGCGACGATTCCTCCTTCTTCTACTTTAATATATAAGCCTTCCATTAGTTCGCTGTTATCTGTTTGTTTCCGGGCTCTGTCATAATCCAATTCCAACTCCTGGCAAGTTTGGCGCAACCGCTCTAGATGTCCGGGCTGCATAAAATTAGAATGGCTCAAAAGCTTAGTCAGCTCTTTATGGGATTTCAGCTTTCCTTGGAAGAGTATGGGAACCGAGATTAAAGGCAATTCCGCTAATAGTTTTTGGCGGCGATCGCTACTGAGAAATTCCTGCCGCTCCAGGTCTAGCACGTCGTACTCCAGAAAATAATGCGGCAAATAATCGTAAAAAACCGTGTGCTTGGCATAGAGCCATTCGCCATAGAGAATGTAGCGATCGCCCAGCACCTCCCACAAGGCACCAGTCAGAGTATATGCCCACTGTTTGAAAAGATTAAAATGTCTCTCTCTAGCACCTCCTGTCAGGTAATGTCCGCGACTTTGTAATAGCAAATCTCCTTGGGGAGAGAAGCTAATCGCCGTATTGGCACCATCGACTTTTTCTTCTATGACTAAATAGCGATCGGCGATCGCTCTCCAAGGCACGCTATCGAGGTCTTCATCTCCGGGCTGAAACCGCGAACCTTCAATATGTTGAGTTCGGGGATACTTATACATTTTTTTTAAAATTGGGAATTGGGGAATTGGCGAGTGTGGGGGGAGGGGGAAGAGTGAGAAAATGCAGCAAATGGCTCGACAATCGGGCGTTGCTCCCCACAGTCCCCACAGTCCCCACCCTCTGCCTTTTTCAGTAAGCCCGATCGCTGACTGCTAGTAGCTAAAAACTAAACGCTATTTGCTCAGAGCTACCCGCTCGGAAGCGATCGCCTTCTGGGCAAAAGAAAATTTATTGATGCGAAGGGGCACTAAAATACGAAACTCTGCACCCTCCCTTGGTGCCGAAACACATTCAATAGAACCTCCGTGCTTTTCCACCACAATCTGATAGCTAATAGATAGTCCCAACCCAGTACCCTGGCCTACGGGCTTGGTGGTAAAAAACGGGTCAAAAAGTCGAGAGCAAACCTCTTCTGTCATGCCCGGGCCGTTATCGCTAATGCTAATTAAAACGAATTCCCCAACAATTTCAGTGCGAATCGCGATGCGGCTGGGGCTGATGCGAATCTCCTCAAAAGAGCGTCCTTGGTTATAGCTCTCTAAAGCATCCAGGGCATTGCTGAGAATATTCATAAAGACTTGATTGAGCTGACCCGGATAGCATTCCACCGAGGGTAAGTCGCCATATTCTTTCACGAGTTCAATGGCTGGATAACCGAGTTTGGCTTTGAGCCGGTTTTGCAAAATTAATAGAGTGCTATCAATGCCTTCGTGAATATCCGCCAGTTTAGTATCCGCCCGATCCAAGCGCGAGAAATTTTTCAGGGATAGTACGATGTCGCGAATGCGATCGGTTCCAATCTTCATAGAGCCTAGGATATTGGGCAAGTCTTCTTGCAAAAACTCCAGATCGATATCTTGCTCGCAGTCTTGGATTTCCCTCCCTGGTTCGGGATAGTGCTTTTGATAGAGTTGCACCAGTTTTAGTAAATCATAGCTGTAGCCATCGACATGAGAGATATTGCCATATATAAAATTAACTGGGTTATTAATTTCATGGGCGACTCCAGCAACCAACTGACCCAGGCTAGACATTTTTTCGCTTTGAATCAATTGGCTTTGAGTTTGTTTGAGCTTATGTAGAGTCTGCTCCAATTCCTCCGCCTTTCTCTCGGCGGCTCGGGCGGCAGCGCGGGCTTGGGCGTAGAGGAAAGCTTGTTGAATAGAAATCGCCAGTCTATCGGCAACGGCTCCGGCTAATTCTCGATCGCTTTTCGACCATTGCCGGATATGAGAACATTGATTCAGATATAGAATCGCGTGCAGTTTGCCATTGGCCTGGACTGGCATAACCAAAGAAGATTTAATCTCAGCTTTCTGGTATTCCGGGTTGTCCGCTCCGATGCGAGGATCTTGGCTGACATTGGAGATAACAACGGGTTGCCGATGCTCAATAGTCCATTCGGTAATCGGTCCGTGGGTATCGAAGTCGTCAATCGAGGGAGGATAAGGGTCGCGGCATTCTTCAAATAAATGCGATCGCCGGAAAGCAATCTCCTCGCTAGCATCTTCTTTAGCCTTCTCTTTACCATTGCCATTGCCATTCCCTTTGCCAGTTATAGACTCGCCTTTATCTTGGTCTTCGACTAAATGGACGATGCACCTATCTATTGCCAATGCTTCCAAGAGCTGAGCGATCGCCTTAGTCAAAATAGTTTCCAGCTCTAAGCTTTCGCGGATTTGGTTGGCTATCGCATTCAACAATTGCTCTCGCCGAGCTTGTTTCTTAGTTTGCTCGTACAGTCTGGCTTGGCGAATAGCGATTTCCAACTGTTGGCCGATTAACTGTACGAACTCAATTTCTGCTGGCGACCAACTGCGCGGCTCCTGGCAGCGACAGGCAATAAAACCCAACCAGCCTTCTCGATCTTTCACCGGCACCAACAGGTTGACCATACCGCCGAGCATATCCTCTGAAGCTACCGAGTCTTTTGGATAATTGAAGTTTTTTATTTTCAGGCTCTCTATTATCCGGGTAATAACCCCAAAATCCGCTCCAGAGCTTGTCGGTCCGCTCCTTACTGCTAAAGAACCTTCAGCGATCGCTGTAGCTGCAGCCCCAAACATATCCAATGGATAATAACCCAATCTAGAAGATTGCTGCTTTCCACGGACGGACTCGCAGACCACTTGAACCTGCTTAGTTCTCTGGAAATACCATAAAAAACTGCAGCTCTCCAGAGCAAACAGCTTTGCAATCTCATCTACTGTCGTCTGTAGGATAATCTTTAGCTCTTGAGAGTTCCATATTTGCTCTATTGTCTTCCGCAACAAGGTCCTGCGCCTTTGCGGATCTTGGATTTGTTTGGCAGACAATTGGTCTATCGATGAAACTAGATAACTTACGCTAGGAAACGAAAATAAATTATTTAGCATTGTAATACCTAACCCAAAATCAACGCGATCGGGTATAGCGCGGGCAAATATGTACAGATTTTCTTACCGCGATGCAATGCCTTGCTAGTATCGCCGGTTTGAGCGAGCAATTTATTCTTTTAGACTAATTTTCCAAACAATTATACCAAAATAATCGCTAATACCATTTTGATTTATCTCTTAGCCCCCTTAAAAATAGGGGTTAGGGGTGGGTCTCTTGCATATATTTCTTCAATAAAGAATAGTCTCTCCCTTAAAAATAGCCCTTAAAAATAGGGGTTTGCAGCCAAGAAGCAAAATGGCATAATCTTGCTTTTAAAAAGTCGTTTTTATTTTGAAGCAATTGAAATTGTAGTTTATGCTACATCTTCAAGGTACAGCTATGATGGCCTGTCCAGCCTAAAACTCATTCTATCTTGGGTATCGCAGTTCAAAATGAAGCGAAAGTTACAAAATCTGCTATAAAATGAGTATTTATTGTAGGCCCTAGCTATAATTCTTGGTTTTTTACTCGGATGCACCCTGGTTCTTGGGATTTGCAACTTAAGAGCTAGATCGCGCTCTAGGGAAATCTCTGGGTCAAGGCATACCCCGATCGAGATTTGTCTAAGGAGCGGATATTGTCTGGGGGAATGCAGCTTCATCTCTAAACTATTCCCTAACTTTACAGCGAGACTACAGTACGTCTGCGCCGAAAAGACAACAGGCAATATTCTACAGCCAACTCTCAACTCTCAACAGCCAACTCTCAAAACTTAAAACTTAAAACTCAAAACTTAAAACTCAAAACTTAAAACTCAAAATTACTCCTCTCAGTGCGATCGCCGATTAGGCAGAAGCTTGTTCTAGAGGAAGTTCTATGCAAAATTCGGTGCCGGCTCCCGGTTTTGAATAACACTTGAGTATTCCGCCATGCCGCTCCACAATAATTTGGTAGCTGGTAGATAACCCCAATCCCTTGCCCTTGCCCACTGGCTTGGTGGTGAAAAATGGGTCAAAAACCCTCTCCTTGACATCATCGGCCATTCCCAACCCGTTGTCAGCAATACGCACGATAACGAATTTAGCATGGGATTGAGATAGAGAGTTTTTAGGATTGAATCTTGACTTTTGAGTTGCTAGCTTAGAATTTTTGTCTTGGAATAGAGCCTCTTGCTCTCCTGCCTGGCCGAGCTTTGCTGTTGGCGCAGCCTGCGGGTAGCGCATAGCAGATAGCCCATAGTCTTTTTCTTCGCTACCCATTTTGCTTTCCCCTAAGCCTATTTCGGTGCGAATGGCGATCGCTTTTGGACTACTCCCGGCTCCTAAAGCATCGATAGCATTATTGAGAATATGCAGAAATACCTGATTTAGCTGGCTGGGGTAGCACTCTATCTTCGGCAGATCGCCATACTCTTTAATAATCTCAATATTTCCTCCTGCCTCCCGCGAATGCAGTTCGTGCTGCAACATTAACAAGGCACTATCGATTCCTTCATGGATATCCACCCGTTTTTTCTCTGCCTCATCGTGGCGAGAGAAATTTCGCAAAGCAGAAACAATATCTCGAATTCGTCCGGCACCGCATTCTATTGACGACAGGATTTTACCCAAGTCCTCAACTACAAATTCTAGATTCACCTCTTCGAGGAGATCTTCGAGATCGGCTCCGGGCTCGGGATGTTCCTGTTGATAGAGTTGAATAATTTCTATCAGCTCTTCCATATAACTGCGGATATGGGGCAAATTCCCGGAAACAAAAGTTATCGGGTTATTAATTTCATGGGCGACCCCGGCCACCAGATTGCCCAAACTCGACATTTTGGCCGTTTGAATCAGTTGGCTCTGAGTATTCTTGAGTTCCTGCAGAGTTTGGCTCAGGTGTCTATTGGCTTTGGACAATTCCCTAGTTAACTGGCGCGATCGCAACCCCGCTCGCACTCTAGCCTTCAGTTCGTTCGGATCCACCGGCTTGGAAAGGAACTCATCGGCACCCGCATCCAACCCCTCCACGCGGTCCGCTATCTGCTCTCGCGCCGTCAATAGAATAAAGAAGCTCGTCGCCATGTCGGGACTGGATTTCAGGCGATGGCAAACCTCCAACCCATCCAGCACCGGCATCACCCAATCGCAGACAATCAGATCTGGACGAAAGACCTGAGCCTCAGCCAGTCCCCCCGCACCATCGGAAGCTACCATCACCTCATATCCTTCTCGTGCGAGCAACCTTTTGAGGGCTAAGCGAATCGTGGCATCGTCGTCTATAACTAGAATTTTAGCCATTTTCTGATTCGAGTTAGCACGATCGTGCTTACGTCGATCGCTTAAATAGTTGGGCATAGATGCCTTTGCCAGTTGTTCTGCCTCTATTTGGTTTAATCTTATCATCAATCTCCCTCTCTACAAAACCTAAATTATCGCCACCTTTTTTTCTTTATATCTCCTTTAAGCAGAAATGACATCCTCCATTAGGCATAGATTTATCAATTAGTAATAATTGCTCCCCAGTTACTCTGTCTGTCAAGATCGTTAATCTTAAGATTTTTTTTAAATTTGCTATGCCAGCACAGCAAAACCGAGCAATGGGGCAATACACCAAAGATTCCCTAACCCTAGTGGCTGAAACCCCCTGGCAGCCGATCCCTATCCACCCCAAAAACAATTATTGCACAATTAGTTGACACTTGCTATATACATAAATAATAAATGTAAATATTTTATTTATTTTTATGACAGTTTTTATTCTGGTGCTTTACGGAAAACACTGCCAAGGCCGTAAGGTCAGATCTAAGTAAATCTCATTAAGCCACAAAGCAATCTATAATTTAAAGTCCGATTAACCATACAAAATCCGCGTAGTTGTTCCACAAATCCCGTAGGGGCAATCCCCCCGCGATTCTCCTTACGGAGACGCTTCGCGATCGCCCCAACTGGTTTGGGGCAACCACGGGGAACCCCTACAGATACTGTGACTATTTAACCGGATTTGATATAATCATACAAAATCCGCGTAGTTGTTCCACAAAGTAGGGGCAGCCACGGAGGGACTGCCCCCTTACAAATACTTAACCGGATTTGATATCACTCCAAAAATACAGCTAGTCTTCGGTAGGATAGGCTCGATTTATCGTCAAATATCTATTTGCTCTATACCCGATATTGTCTTTGAGGTATGGGAAACAGTAAAATAGGCCAATAGAGAAAATTAGCTCTTTACAACTGGTTAGCCACAAATTCTCCGACTTGCTCTAGGGTTGCGGTCAATTTTGCTACCAGCTCGCCAGCACCATCTAGATTTTCTGCCCGTGCTTGCCGTTCCAGGCGAGCTGCAATCTCTTGCATTGGCGTGACCCCCACGTTGCCGCTAGCTCCTTTGATGGCGTGAGCGCGATTGGCGGCCTCGACACTACTATTCGCCTCTAGAGCTAATCTCAATTCGGCCAAGTTATTCTCGGCATCTTCCAGATAAGCTTCCAATAGCTCTTGGGCAAATTCTCCATCTCCATCGGTAATTTCATTGAGGCGTTTTCGATTAATCAATAAAGAAGTTGGTTGTAGTTCGGTTGTTGGTTGCGATCGCGCAGCATCTCCCTTTATCTGTTGTTCGCCGATCGCAGCCAAAGAAGACTCTTGGAGCATTGAAGCTTGCCCCTCGCCAACCGGTTGGACTGTTTCCTCCGCTTGAAGTTTTTCCTCCGGTTGTAGTTTTTCTTTCGGTTGGAGCCTTTCCTCCGCTTGGACTGTTTCCTCCGCTTGAAGTTTTTCCTCCGCTTGAAGTTTTTCCTCCCGCTGGAAAACTAGCTCCCCAGATGCCGAGGAGGTGCCCGGAGCCCAGTCTCTTTTCCCAAACCACCGCTCCAGGGTAGCTTCGAGTACATCCATATTTACGGGCTTGCTCAGATAATCGTCCATCCCGGCAGCCAGACATTTCTCGCGATCGCCTTTCATCGCATGAGCCGTCAGAGCAATCACCAGCATTCTCTGTTTCTCCCGCTTGCGCAGGACGCGAGTTGCCTCGTAGCCATCTAGCACTGGCATCTGACAATCCATAAAAGCGACATCGTACTGCTGCCGAGACAAGATATCGAGAGCTTCCCGACCGTTATTAGCGCGACCTGTATTGTGCCCCAAGCGTTTCAACTGTTGGCACAATACTTTTTGATTAATTGCATTGTCATCAACCACCAAAATCCTGAGACTGCCCTTTTGACTGCTGGCTGTCGGGGTTTGGGGATTGGCTTTGCCCTCGTTCTCTTGTTTGCCTTCGTTCTCTTGTTTGCCTTCGTTCTCTTGTTTGCCCTCGTTCTCTTGTTTGCTCTCGTTCTCTTGTTTGCCCTCGTCCCTCTTGTAACTCTTGTCTCTTATATAAGAAGCTATCTCGCCAGTCGCCGCTTGTCTCAAAATATCTCGCAGTCGGGATTCTTTAATCGGTTTGGTCAGATAGCCCGCAGCTCCCCGAGCCAATATCTCCTCGGCCAGATGGCGGCGATCGAACGGAACGATCGCTATGACTCTCTGCCCTATCGCCAAATCTGCTAGCTTATCTTCATCCATCGCTAAAGTCCAACTGGCAAGCACTAGATCGTATTCTTTTTGCTTGCTTAGAACTTGCTGCCAGTCAGCGGCCTCATCTACATCCATTTCCCATGCCGATGCTATATAAGCGATCGCCTGACGAATACTGGCATTCTCCTCTGCCACCAAAATACTTTTCCCGGTAATGTTTAATTTTGACTCTTGAGTTGTTTGACTTGTCAATTCCACATTATCCTCGAAACCCGATTCTCCTAACGGCGCAGGATATTCTGTTTGAGAAGGTAAAGTTTCGGGCAATTCACCTAGCTGCAAAGGTAAAGTCTCTTGTTCGTTCGCTGCGGCCTTCCCGTTCTGGTCTTCTTCCCCCGATTTTGCTGAGGGCGACTCCTGCCCAGAACTCAAATCTAACCTAATATACTCTATTGTTAAAGGCAAGTTTTTATGCTTGTTGGCGAGAGACTTTTCCTTATAGTATTCTTCGTCGTAACTATTATCGGAACTATTGTTATTGGCTTCAAATTCTTCAACAGGGTAGGCAGTCGAGCCTTCGTTATTCGATTCTTGGTTATTGGCTAATGCGACTGTTGCTGGTATTGCTGCTGCAGTTCTATCCTCTTGAGTTAGCATTGGTTCTGCCAAGGTTTTGCCAGGGAAAGTCGCCGTAAACCAGAAGGTAGAACCAACTCCCAATTCCCCTTCTACGCCAATTTCACCGTCCATTAACTCCACCAATTGCTTGCAGATGGCTAGCCCCAAACCCGTACCGCCATACTGGCGATTGCTAGAGGCATCTACTTGCACAAAAGGCTGGAAGAGCTTTTTTTGATCTGAAGCGGAGATGCCGATGCCCGTATCGATGACGGAAAAGCGAATTTTGATTGGGGGGGCTTCGGGAGAGAATGCTCGGTCTGCTTGTGTCTGGCTTGCTTGTGCTTGGTTTGCTTTTGCCGGTTGCTCTAGGGAGGCGCGAACCATCACCTCGCCTTTGGTAGTGAATTTGATAGCATTGCCGATTAGATTGAGCAAAATCTGCCGCAGACGACCCCGGTCTCCTTGTAAGGTATCGGGAATTTCGCGATCGCACCAGGCTATTATCTCTAATCTTTTGCTGTATGCCTGGGCTGCCAGCATATCTACCGTGTTTTCTAAGTTAGCTCTTAGGTCAAATTCCACGGTCTCCAAATGCATTTCCCCGGCTTCTAGCTTGGAGAAGTCGAGGATATCGTTAATAACTGCTAGTAGATTTTCGGCACTAATCTGAAGCGTTTCTACGAAATCTTGTTGCTCGCGGCTTAGTTCGGTTTTCGCCAATATATCCACCATACCCAAGACGCCATTCATCGGCGTGCGAATTTCGTGGCTCATGGTTGCCAGAAACCGCGACTTTGCCTCTAAAGCTTCTAGGGCGGCTTCCCGGGTTTTAGCAAAGTAGCTGACCAGCAAATAGGAAATCCAACAGAGGAAGGCTAAAGACCAACAGTAAGTATAAAAGCGATAGCCGCTGGCAGTTTTAATCGCTCTGCCATAGTGGCTTTGGTAGGTTTGGTAAAGTTCTTCGCTGGTTTGCTTCGTTGGTAGAGATAGCAACTCTTCTAGCAGGCTATCTACTTGGGCTTTATTTTTGAATATAATTCTGGCATGAGCGATCGCCAGCTCTATTTGCGACTCAATCTTAGTATCTTCATATTGAGATTTTATTTCCAACAAACTGCTAATTTCGGCCTCAATTCTCGGCGCAATTTGTTCGTCTGCAGTCTGATTGTAGAGTAGTATATCGTGCAGCAAATCGTGGAGCGTAGCCCTTAGCAAAAAATCTCCGCTCTGACCGGCAAAATCATCTGCTATTTCTACCGATAGCACTGGGAAGTAGCGCAGAGAATTTTTGAAAATAGCTGTCTGAGATTTAAACCTTTCCAGGGCGGTTTCTTTTTGTTCTAGCAATTCAGCATTTTCCTTGAGGATGCCTTCTAGTTCCTGCCGCCCCTTGCTGTCTATAAACTCGGGAATATTCTCCAAATTGCTTTGCATCCTTTGGGCAGTCTTGATATGCCTTACCAAAGAATCGTAGGATACGAGCAGTTCGTATCTATCTTTTAAAATCTCTCTATCTAAACTGGCATCATTTTTTTGGTAATTAATCAGGCTCTTAGAATAAAATTGATGTTGCCCAAAATCAACCGTTTGGGTCTTGCTCGTTAAGAACCCTAAAACAATAATCGCGCCGGAGGCAATAGCTAAATTAACCAGATATTTTGGTTTCATAGGGGCTCCCCTTTATATTCGCCGGTAAGCGCTTTGAGAAACTGAATCAACAAATCTATTTCTGCTTGGGAAAGCTCTCGGCCCAACTGATATTTGGCCATCACTACAACCGCCTCCTCTAAAGTCTCCGCAGAGCCATCGTGAAAATAAGGAGGAGTCAATGCTACATTGCGGAGGGTGGGAACTTTGAAGACATGGCGATCGCGCTCGTCGCCAGTGACCCTATACCGACCTAAATCGGCTTCTGTTATCGTTTCACCGCGATCCTTAAAGTAATCTCCCATAACCCCAAAGGTCTGGAACATATTCCCTCCCACATTGATTCCCTGATGGCAGCTCGCGCAGCCATAAGCTTTGAATAAGTTATAGCCTTGCCTTGCCTTCTCTGTCAGGGCCTTCTTATCTCCGCGCAGAAATTTGTCAAAAGGGGAATTGGGAGTGTAGAGCGATCGCTCAAACTCATTCAGCGCATCTTTTATAGTATCACGGTTAATTCCGTCGGAGTATAGTTCCCCAAAAACCGAGACATAATAAGATGACTGTCTTAGCTTGCCGATAATCTGCGGCCAATTCGACCCCATTTCCACTTCAGAATTTATAGGTCCCTCAATTTGTTCTTTCAGATTCTCCGCTCGCCCATCCCAAAACTGCTTAAAATTAAAGCCACTATTAAAAACTGTCGGCGAATTCATTGACCCAACTCTGCCGTTAATGCCAATCGACTGTACCAAGCGATCGGTGCCGCCAGTTCTCAGATTGTGGCAGCTCGCACAAGAAACAGTATTATTCTGCGACAGTTGAGTATCGTGAAATAGTTTTTCCCCTAACTTTACCTTCCGAGGATTTAGTTTTACCTGCAAGGGAATCGGCTGAATCGGTTCCCCAACCGCCCAACTGGCAACTGCTGGTTTTGCTACTGGCAGGACTGGAGATATCTCTGGCTTTTGCGACAGGAGCCAGAGTCCGAAGGAAACCAGGCAAAACAGCATTATAGGAACTATATAAAAGCGTTTTATCCATTTGCGAAAGTTAAATTTTTTCACAATAGCTAGCTCCTTATTTAGGGTTTGGGGTGTAGGGTGTGGGGTGTGGGCTGTGGGGTGTAGGGTGTGGGGTGTAGGGTGTAGGGTGTAGGGTGTAGGGTGTAGGGTGTGGGGTGTGGGGTGTAGGGTGTGGGGAAGAGCGGAATTGGGAAGAGCGGAATTGGGAATGGAATGGGGAAGAGCGGAATTGGGAAGAGCGGAATTGGGAAGAGCGGAATTGGGAATTGGGAATGAAATTGGGAATGAAATTGGGAATTCGGAGTGTGGGATGGTTTGGTGTGGGAAGGACTGCTGAAAACTATCCCCCCTCTCCCCACACTCCCCCCACACCCCACACCCGACACCCCAAACCCGACACCCCACACCCCACACCCTAGTCTTACCCCATCCAATTTTCAACTGCTTTCAGGGAAGTTTCTAACTGAGCAACCAGCTCGTCAAGTCCATTTTGGTTTTGTTCCCTGGCAAGGCGTTCGAGTTGGGCGGCGGTGGCATACATCGAGGGTATGCCCACATTGCCGCTGGCTCCTTTGATGGCATGGGCTTGATCTCGAATGACAGTCAAATCGCATAACTCTAGGGCTGGTTTCATTTTAGCAATATTTTCTCGAACGTCTTCGATAAAGGCGTTCAAGAGTTCTTCTTGAAATTCCCGATCGCCGTCAGAAATTTCGTCTAAACGCTTCATGTCGATTAAATTTTCTGCTGCTGGCACGGCCTTGCTGGCGCTATGGCTGGCGCTATGGCTGGCGCTATTACTGGCGCTATTATTACTGGCGCTACTGTCGCTATTATGGCTGTCGCTATTATTACTGGTGCTACTGTCGCTATTATGGCTGTCGCTATTATTACTGGCGCTACTGTCGCTATTATGGCTGTCGCTATTATTACTGGTGCTACTGTCGCTATTATGGCTGTCGCCATTATTACTGGCGCTACTGTCGCTATTATGGCTGTCGCCATTATTACTGGCGCTACTGTCGCTATTATGGCTGTCGCTATTATTACTGGTGCTACTGTCGCTATTATAGCTGTCGCTATTATTGTTTTCCCATTGTTCCCGTTCCAAGAATAATTCTTCGCGGGGGAGCAAATCATTGTCTATTGTTGGCTCTTCATCTTTCTGCTTAGACCAGCGCGCGATCGCCGAAGCCAGTAATTCTATACCTACGGGTTTGCTGAGATAGTCGTCCATTCCCGCCGCCAGACATTTCTCGCGATCGCCCTTCATAGCATGAGCGGTCATGGCAATTACTGCCGTATGTTCCCGATCGCCCGCTTGCTCTTCTCGTTCGCGCAGTTTCCGAGTTGCGTTATAGCCATCGAGTACCGGCATCTGACAATCCATGAAAACCAAGTCGTAATCTACCGCCGCCAACATTTCTAGAGCTTCTTTACCATTGCCCGCGATCGCCGCGCTATAGCCCAACCGCTTCAACTGGTTTTTCACCACTTTCTGGTTAACTGTATTATCCTCCACCACCAGAATTTTCAGGGTACTATGGGCTTCGCGTTTCGGGGGCAAAGAGCGATCGGGTTCCTGTTTCAGCGCCGAATCGTTTTTAACTCGCCGTTTGTTAGCTTCTAAATCCCGAAGCACCTTGGCAATAGACTCTCGCAATCGCCCTTCTTTAAATGGCTTCATCAAATAAATCGCAAACCCAGCGCTGCGCATCCGCTCGGCACCATCCCGCAGATTCACCGAAGTCATCATAATCAAAGGAGTGCCATTGAGATCCGCATTGGCATTAACGAGCTGACCGAAAGTTTCCCCATCCATCTGGGGCATATGCATATCTACTATAGCCACATCGTAAGCATTGCCAGAACGCGCTGCAGCTGCCAATTTATCCAGAGCTTGCGAGCCGTCGGTTGCTTCATCAACCGCCATCCCCCAGTTCCTTGCTTGATAGCGGACTATCTTGCGATTAGTGGCATTATCATCTACTACCAACAGCCGCCGACCCCGCAGAGAAGCTAAAGGCAAAGCGCCCAGAGCGGAATAGTCCGTTGCTTCTTCGGCAGAATAAGCAAACTTAGCCGTAAACCAGAAGGTAGAACCAGTCGCTAGAGAGAATGGAGATTTGAGAATCGTAAATTGAGAAGCATCCTTATCCGCTGAATTATCTTCTAAGTCCTGTTGCGGATTAAAATCGGGTATGAAAACCGGAGTCGCCAGGGGTTGTTTGGGATAGAAGCCGCCCTGACTGGCTACGCCGATTTCCCCGCCCATTAGTTCTGCCAGTTGCTTGCAGATAGCCAAGCCCAACCCCGTACCGCCGTATTTGCGGGTAGTAGAGGAATCCACCTGAGAGAAGGACTGGAACAGCTTCGACTGCTTTTCTGGGGCAATACCAATACCCGTATCCGTAACGCAGAAGAGGATGACTACTTCTTCGGAAGTCTGAGACTGCAATAAAGCCTGGATTGTTACCTCTCCCGATTCGGTGAATTTCAGGGCATTGCCGACTAAGTTCATTAGAATCTGCCGCAAGCGACCGGCATCCCCCTGAAGTTTTCGCGGCACTAGAGGGCTAACCCAGCTTGCTAATTCTACTTCTTTAGTATGGGCTTGCGATGCTAACAAGTCCGCCACATCTTCTAGGCAACTGTTCGGGTCGAACTCGAGGATTTCCAGCTCCATTTCCCCGGCTTCTAGTTTGGAAAAATCCAAGATATCGTTAATAACCGCTAGCAGATTTTCCGCTGAAATTTGGATTGTCTCCACAAAATCCCGCTGTTCGCGATTTAGCTCGGTTTCGACCAGCAATCCTGCCATCCCGAGGACGCCATTCATGGGAGTGCGGATTTCGTGGCTCATGTTCGCCAGGAATTCTGACTTCATTCTCACGTTTTCTAGGGCAGCTTCCCGAACTTGCACTAATTCGTCAATCTGGTCGGTCACCATAATAATGCCGCCCACCTTACCATCGGTTCCGTACCAGGGGTCGATTGCCCAGCGCAAGTAAAACTTAGACCCATCCTCCCGCTCGAAAATATCTTCGGGATTGGAGATATTTTCCCCCGCGAGAGCCACACTTTGGATGTATTTCCATTTTTCAGAAAGGTGTGGGAACAATTGATAATGGCTGCGGCCAACGAGCGATTCTTCTTGCAGCAGGTTATAATCTGCCAGCCATTTATTGCTGTAGGCTAGGTAGCGCATCTCTCGGTCGAACATGGCGATCGCTACTGGAGCATTGGCTATAATTTTCCGCAACTGTTGTCTTTCTTTTTCCAGAGCCGCTTCATACTGCTTGCGATCGCTAATGTCCTCAATAATCCCTAAAAAATACAGAGGCTGACCCGCCTCGTCTCGAATCATGCAAGCAGTCAGCCAAATCCAGAGAATTTCGCCGTCCTTCTTTAGATAGCGTTTTTCCAGAGTATAGTAGGGAATCTCTCCAGCAAATAACTGTTGCGCCAGTTTGGTATCTGTATCGATATCTTCTGGGTGAGTAATATCTGGAAAAGTCAGCGACATTAGTTCTTCTTCGGGATAGCCCACCATTTGGCACAAGCGAGCATTCACCTTGGAGAAGCGATAATCCAATTCAACCACCGCCATGCCTAGGGGTCCTTCAGCAAAAATCTTGCGGAATCGCTCTTCGCTCTCTCGCAGTTCTCGCTCCGATCGCTTGCGCTCGCTTATGTCGCGCATGACCGTGGCCAAGCACAAGGGGTCTCCAGTTTGAGGGTGCCTGACTAGAAAGATATTCATCTGAACGTCGAGGATAGCGCCCGTTTTGAAATGACGCAGTTGGCTCTCTCCAGTCCATTGCCCCGCTGCCAAAACCTCCGGCAGTACGGACTTTCTCAGTTCGACCCAGGCCGAATCCGGCATGCAGTCGGCAATTGTCACCTGCAAAACATCTTCCAGTTTGTCGAGACCGATAAGAGAGCGACCGGCTTCGTTGATGAAAATTAGCTGCCCTTCTATGTCAGACATAGAAATAAATTCGCTGCTGTTTTCCACTATTAAGGCCAGCTTTTGCCGCTCCCCTTCGGCAATTTTGCGAGCGGTGATATCTGTGGCCAGACCATCCATGCGAATTGGCTCGCCCCTATCGTCGTAAATTAGGCGGGCGCGATCGCGAAGCCAGCGGATTTCTCCAGTCGGTCGCACTATTCTGTATTCCAAATCCTTGCTGCCCGTTTCTAGCAGAGTTTGCTGGGAGTTTTCCGCTCGTTCTCTGTCGTCTGGGTGAACCGCTTCCAGCCAGATATTTTTGTTCTCGAAGAATTCTACAGCCTCGCGACCGTAAATCTTTTCGACGGCGGGACTTATGTAGGCAAACTCGAAGTTGCTAATGCTGGCAGACCAAACTAAATCGTCCAGGGAGCCGATAATCCCGTCCAAGCGTTCTTGGCTCTCTTGCAAGGCTTCCGCAACTTTTTGCCGATGGGCGATTTCCTGCTGTAGCTGTTCGTTTATCTTGGCCAGCTCCGTCGTGCGCTCTTGCACCCGTATTTCTAATTTTTCTCGGGATTGGTGTAGTTCTGTCTCTGCTGTAATGCGATCGCCGATATCCGCTATGGTGCCGACATAGCCGCACAATTCTCCCTCTGCTCCTCTGTCGGCTCCCGCCCAACCCAAGACCCAGGTTTCTATCCCATCCGGTCGCTGAAATCTATACTCGGATTTAAAAAGTCTATTTTCAGAAACTGCTCGCTCCCATTCCCGAACAACTCGCTCTCGGTCTTCGGGATGGATTGCCTTTTTCCAACCATATCCTAATGCTTCTTCTCGGGTCATCCCCGCAATCTGACACCAGCGATCGTTGACATACAAGCAGTTGCCCTCGGCATTGGTATGGAATATGCCCACCGGCGCTACTCTTGCCAAGGTTTCATAGCGATGCTCGCTCTCCCGCAGAGTCTGTTCCGTTCGCTTGCGCTCGGCTATTTCCCGCTCCTTAGCCTCGTTCGCTGCTTCCAGCATCCCGGTGCGTTCTTGAACCCGAGTTTCTAATTCTTCGTAGGCTTGCCGCAGTCGGCCTTCTGACTCTACACGATCGCTTATGTCCCGCAGAATGACCGTAAATATAGTTTCCTCTTCGAGTACGAGTTTGGAAATAGAAGCTTCCGCCGGGAATTCCCTGCCATCTTTGCGCCGTCCAAAAATAGCTTGCGATCGCCGACCCATTTGCCTCGACCTATCCCCAGAGCTGCCAAATTCCCGAACGTGCTGGCGGTGAAGCCCTTCCCTTCCCTCCGGCAAAAGTAGGTCTAGGGGTTGATGCAAAACTTCTGCAGCGCTATAGCCAAAAATTCTTTCTGCTCCCTGATTGAATAAGGTAATTCGTTGTTTGGCATCGATAGTGATAATGGCATCTTCGGCGATATCGAGAATTCCTGCGAGGCGACTTTGGGAAGCTCTCAGAGCTGACTCCGCCGCCATGCGATCGGTTATATCCCGCAGAATAACAGTATAGATTTTTTCCCCTGCTATTAGGAGCTGGGAAATAGAAGCTTCCGCCGGGAATTCCTTGCCATCTTTGCGCCGTCCGAAAATAGCTCTAGCTCGCCGACCCATTTGCCTTGCCGTATCCCCAGAGCTGCCAAATGCGAGAATATGCTGCCGATGAGTTTGCCGCAGCCTTTCGGGCAATAGCAAGTCTAGAGACTGACCTAAGATCTCGCTGGCACTATAGCCAAAGATTTTTTCTGCCCCCTGATTGAATAACGTAATCCTTTGGGCGGCGTCGATAGCGATAATAGCATCGTCGGCAATGTTGAGAATTCCTGCCAGACGAAGTTGCTCTGATGCCCCCGCCTTCCCTTGTTGTCCGGCGCTATAGCTCCCATTACCGTCAGGCATTCCCGGGCGGCTGGGCTCGGAGAAATTACTTGCAGCTTGGACATTATTGCCATTGTTTGCATATGCTTCCGCCAGATCTGGTGCGTTTTTTTCTGGCAGAGTTTTTTCTGTTTTTTCTGGCAGAGGCGATACATCGCCATTATTACTGGTAACTTTCTTACTGGTAACTTGCCGAGGGGCGCTATTTTCTGTGGCAGGAGCTATATTGCCGCTATTTTTTGCTATCGAGCGATCGCCAATATCCTTTGCAGGCTTGGCGACTGTATCAATTTTATCGATTGAATCGACTCTATCGACTGTATCTTCCTTTTGCCAAGATATCCTGGCTATAGCTACCAGAATGAGAATGGCGATCGCCAGGGCTCCCCAGACGAAGGATATGCCAGTCGGCCAAGAAAAATCTAGATTGAAGGAAAAAAATAGCCATTGCGATAGCCCAAGAGATAGCCCAAAAGATCCCCCTTCGACCGCAGACTCTGCCGATATTGGCTGGAAGGCAGCTCCCGCGATATAACATTCGCTGGCGATCGCTGCCGCTAGGAATAAGGAGCTAGTCAGTATTTTTCTCGAACCAGCATCATTTATCCCCTTTTTTGTTGGAGACCAGGCCGCCAATTGTCCTGGCTCTAGGCGATCTAGGTCTTCTAGAAAGAAGGCGATGCTCGATAAGCCAGCGGCGATCGCTAAACCGAAAGCCATTGCCAGCAGATTGCACCGGAATGATGCGACGGATATCCAGGGGGACGATGCCAAGACAAGGCAGTGAATCGCAGCGATCGCCGCCGTCAAGAGAATGCCGCTTCTTAATGACGAAAACAACAAAGCTAAAGAATTTGTTTTGCTTTGCCCCGGCCCCGGAGGCAGAACCGGGAATAGGCAGACGATAGCGGCGATCGCCGATAGGAGAACTGCTAGGGCTTCGTAGGAGCCGGAACCAAAAACTGGATTTAGCGGCTTTTCTATCAACGAAGCACTTAGCTGGGTTCCCCAGATGCCGATGCCCAGGGCGACATTGGCCAAGATATTCCCGAGTAAGGTATCGGATTTTCTCCCTCGCAGGGCACTGTAGCCTCCTAAGACAGCGATCGCGATCGAAATCAAAATCGGCATCACAATTGGCATTAGGTCCCAATGGCCGGTCAGCAGGGTCTCAGTCGAGTTCATCTCCCCTCGCGCTCCAAACAGCTTTACTAATTGTAACTGTTTGGGGTGTAGGGTGTGGGGTGTGGGGTGTGGGGCTTGGGGTGTAGGGTGTGGGGCTTGGGGTGTGGGGCGTGGGGCTTGGGGTGTGGGGTGTGGGGCTTGGGGTGTAGGGTGTGGGGCTTGGGGTGTAGGGTGTAGGGTGGGGGGGGTGGGGTGTAGGGCAACATCAGACTATGTTCCGTCCGGTCAATAATTGTAGGGGCGGTGCCCCCGTGCCCGCCCCGATTCGATTGGTCTGGGGCGGGCACGGGGGCACCGCCCCTACAATTATTGACTATATTGAAACATATTTGAAAAATTGAACATTATAGCGATCGCTCTATTTTAGAAACTTCATCTATTTGATAAATGGGGATCGGGCATTGGGCACTCCCCTCCCCTCCTTGCGCAAGGGGATTTGATGGGATCCAACAAAAACTTGTTTCAATTTATGAACGAACCTACCTATTGCATCTGTTATGTCTACAGAGTTTGAGTTACTCTCGAAACCAGTACCAGGACCAGTACCACCACCAGCCATAAAAAAACCTCCATATTAAACCCTTATCCTAAAGTGTATCAGGTGAATCAATACAGATCAATACAGATCGAGTTTCCGTCCCCTGGCGAATACTGCTGGCGAATGGTGGCTGTGACCCCCTAATTAAGCTGTCAGAGAAACATCTGCCCCTATGGACAAGCACGGAAAATCGTGCTATCGCGTAGCTTTTCCCTAGGTCGATTAAAAAGGTCCCAATAATAGGGATTCATAGCCACTATTCGCCATATCTTCCGGAGAGGGGTTAGGGATGGGGGATCGGAAAAAAAAATTGCAAAACTACATTGACAGACTATCAGAAACCCCATTTATAAGTAAGTTTCGCAAATGAATGGCGTATTTGTAAAATAGAGCGATCGCAGCAGGAATCCTGGCTAAAATGAGAAAAACCATACTAGAGGAATGAAAGCCATGACTAATGCACTCATGCAGCTAGATGCAAATGAGACATCTGCAATAATGTCTTTGCAGGAGTTTCTCGATTATGATGACGGTACTGACGCTCGCTACGAGCTAGAAAACGGGAGATTGCTATTAATGCCAAGTGAAAGCGAGATAAATCGGCGTATTGCTATTTTTTTGATTGCCTATTTTCTACAATTGGGGATTCCATTTTACCGGCTGACTGAAAAAACAGAAGTGGCAACGAGCGGGATGCGGCCAACGGTAAGGATTCCAGATTTGATGGTGCTGACAGAGGAATTAGCGCAAGCAATGCAGGGGGCGACTCGTTCCATCGTAATGCTCGATATGCCGCCGCCGCAATTGGTAGTAGAGGTCGTCAGCCCCGGAGGCAAAAGCGAACAACGAGATTATCGCTACAAGCGATCTCAATACCAAGCGCGAGAAATCGCCGAGTATTATTGGATAGTCGATCCCATCCAGCAAAAAGTTACAGTATTTAGTTTGGTAGCAGGACTATATGAAGAGTCAGTATTTACCGGGGATGCCGCTATAGTTTCTCCTTTTTTATCGGAATTGGGACAAGAATCGGAGCTGACTGCAGCGCAGGTCTTGCAAATTTAATTTTTATTTTTGAGGTTTCAGATTGAGAGTTTTGAGTTTTATAGCAGTCGTTGTAATTGGATTGTAAGATGACAAAACATCTTTGAAGCTCCAAACCTCCGCCAGAAAAACCAGAAAACCGGGGGTTCAAAAAAAATTGTTTCTTATATTAGAGGCAATAGCCGATCTTTGATTTAGGTCAAGCATCCCTAAGCTGTTATATATTAAGGTTAGAAGAGTTTTCGCAAAAGCTAGTAACGGCAATGCTTGTGCTGAAAGCTGACTGCTGAAAGCCGATCGGCTTACTGTTATAATAGCCGAGCTGGTAATGCTAAGCCAGTATAAAAGCCAGAAACCTTCCGATCGGGAATATAATAGAATGCCTAATTATTCAACAATAGTAAGCCTGCTGCGGGACAGAGCTACGAGCGAGCCTGACAAAATTGGCTATAGCTTTTTAGGGGAAGACGGAGAAACAGTCAAAGCAAGCTTGACCTATCAAGAGTTAGATCGGCAAGCGCGGGCGATCGCCGCTCAGCTTCAGAACCTAGGTGCTGCTGGCGAGCGTGCCTTGCTGATCTATCCCTTCTCCCAAGGGCTAGAATTTGTAGCTGGCTTTTTTGGATGTCTGTATGCCGGAGTCACGGCAGTTACGACCTATCCACCCCGGCCCAATCAGTCTTTATCCGGCTTTGAAGCGCGGGCGGCTTCTTGTCAGGCAAAGTTTGTCCTCGCCACGAAAGCATTATTAGCAAACTTAGAGGGAAAATGGCCGGAAAATACGGGATTGGCAGAATGCCAAAAACTAGCCACCGATAGCATACCGAGTTCTTTGGCTGAAGAATGGCAAGAACCCGATCTAAACAAAGACTATCTAGCATTTCTCCAATACACTTCCGGATCGACGGGGAACCCCAAAGGGGTGATAGTCACCCATGAAAACATCCTACATAATTCAGCTCAAATATATAAGTGTTTCGGCCATAGCACCAATAGCCAAGGAGTAATCTGGTTACCGGCATACCACGATATGGGGTTAATTGGCGGAATAATCCAGCCCCTCTATGGCGGATTTCCAGTTGCGCTCATGTCGCCGATGACATTTTTGCAAAAGCCTCTTAGCTGGCTGAAGGCTATTTCTCGCTACAAAGCTACTACTAGCGGCGGCCCAAATTTTGCCTATGACTTGTGCGCTCGCAAGGCAACGCCGGAACTGCTAGAAACTCTAGATCTGAGCAGTTGGGAAGTGGCTTTCTCTGGAGCCGAACCCGTCCGAGCTAAAACTCTAGAGCAGTTTGCGATCGCTTACAAAGCTTGTGGCTTTCGCCATTCGGCATTTTATCCCTGTTATGGGATGGCCGAGACCACTTTATTGGTTTCTGGCGGTCTCAAAGATGACCCCCCCGCCATTAAATATGTAGAGGAGCTAGCCCTGGAGCAAAACCGGGTGGTGCCAGCGGAGCCGGGGAAAGGGGCGAGGGCGATTGTAAGCTGCGGTCGGGGATGGTTGGGGCAGGAAATTCTTATTGTCGATCCGGATACTTTAACTATTTGCCCGAGCGATCGCATTGGCGAAATTTGGGTATCTGGTTCGAGTGTGGGTAAGGGTTATTGGAATCAACCGGAAGAGACAAAACGGACATTCAACGGTTATCTAGCGGATACTGGCGATGGACCATTTCTGCGCACCGGGGACTTTGGCTTCTGGGCCGATGGCGAGTTGTTTATAGCAGGGCGTCTCAAGGACATGATTATTATTTGGGGACGCAATCAATATCCCCAAAACATTGAAATGACTGTGGAACAGAGCCATCCGGCATTGCGTCCGGGAGCTAGCGCGGCTTTTGCAGTGGAAGCAGAAGAAGAAGAACGGCTGGTAATAGTGCAAGAGGTAGAGCGCGCTTATCTCAAGAAGCTGAATGCGGAGGAAACAATAGAAGCTATCCGCTCGGCGATCGCCCAGCAGCACGAACTGGAAACCTATGCGGTGTTACTAATTAAGACGGGTAGCATTCCCAAAACATCTAGCGGTAAAGTTCAACGCCATGCCTGTCGGACTAAGTTTTTGGATGGAAGCCTCAATGTAGTAGCTCGGTGGCAAAACCCAAGCGTTGATATTGGTGGGGTTTTAGAACGATTGATACCAGCGAAGGAAGTTTCGCAGTCATAAAAAGCTCTCAGCTCTCAGCTCTCAGCTTTCAGCTCTGAGCAGTCGGTGCGTCAGCTTATGTCCGAAGAGCTACGGCTGCGCTAACAGCAGCACGATGAGTAAGGCAGATCGAGCCCTGCGGAACGATAGTCGTATAGTCAAACACCTTAATGCGTAGTGGTATATATAGCACTACCGATTAAGGTGTTTGACAGGAATCAAAACGCTCATGAGTGCGTATGGCAGGACTTTAGCTGACTGCTGAACAGTGACAGCTAATAGCTTACTGCTATATTAAATTTTTCGGTTAACTGGGTTCAACTGTATATATAAAAACAGTTTTCCCGACCGAGATGAATTAAAGGCTATAACGCGCGCTAGTCCGCTGCGTTTAGCGGAAAGGTCTGTAATGCGATCGCTCGGAGACAGAGAATGCCAGTAGGTAGCTAGCAACTTTAGGACTTAGGCACCGGCGCTATTCGTAGGGGGTTAACCGCACAGCCAACGCTATTGATAGCAGTTCATCTGGGGAGAAAGCGCAAGTGCCAAACTTGAAGGATGGTGGGTTGATTGCCCGTCGTAAAGCTTGCCTGGATATAAATTGATTCTCATCCCAAACTCATTTTTGGCCGAGGGGGTTTTTGGCAATTTAGCATATATACTTATAAGCGACCTTTGCGATCGCCGATCTTAGGGCAGTCTGCTCGAAGAATGGCAACAAGCCTGGGTGCTTGCCTGCCCTAGAGCAAAAGCCCGAGCCCGATGCCTACAATTGGCTAAAAAAGCGATCGCCCTTGGGGATAAAACTGGAAAACCAACTGCAAAAAATATCGAGGAGGAAACTAGCGTGCTATTGGCAAATATTGGGATAGAAATCGCCTTGTTTGTGGGCGCTTTTGTCTTTTCTAGCTTTCTTGAATACTGGATGCATCGCCTGATGCACGTTCCCCCAAAGCATCCTGTTAGACGAATCTTCCCTACCATTGGCAAGGTTCACCACGAACATCACCGCCGCAATGAAGGTCAAGGGGTATTTGGAGAGTTTTCAGACTATGTAAAAGGCGGCTTTGTTCTCCTGTCGATTGGTTTTTTATTTTCGATTGAAATTGGTATTTGTTGGTTTATGGGTACTTTATGTTATGCAGCCTTTGCAGCATACGCCCACCAGCTCCAGCACGAAAATCCTAGAGCCTGTTTCTGGATGAAGATGCCCGTTCACTACGTTCATCACAAATACAACCAATGGCACTACAATTTTGGCTTAGGCGTGGACTGGTGGGATAGGGTTTTTGGGACTTACTATCTAGTGGAATGGCTGAGTCAAGAGGAACAAAGGGAACCAGTTCGCGGTCATTTACAGCTTAAGTGGCGGTAAGATAGATTTTTATAACGAAAATCAAAACCCATAGCTAGCGGCTGTCGATAATTTTAATGGTATTGGCCTGTAAGCCCTGCCCTTAAGGGTAGGGCTAGATAAACAAAGCGCCTGTCAAGCTAAAGTGTTTTTGTCATAAGAAGGCTAACCAAGCAAAGTCTCGATAGTTTGCAGGCGAGTGAAAAGCTAACGGCAGACGTTGAAATGTATCCGTATTTACTTTTTTACTTTCTGCGATCGCCAAAAATGGCAGCATTAAGCAAAGCGATCGGGCATCTTATCCTAAGCCTAAGAGGAGAATGGCTGGGAGCATTTCGATTTTGCACGGAGCCGAAAAGCGGCTGGCGCGGCTAAACAAAACTTAGCCCTTTCGGGCGGGCTACTTTTTACAAAAGTGAAATGCTCCCGAATGGCTTGGCTAGGATAGACCAAAGATAAGGTCTAAGCACTGGCATTATATAAATAGAAAGGCTTAATAGTCAATCGCCGATAAGAAAAATAATATCTGAAAAAAGAGAGAATTAATCAGCTATTGAATGAAAGAATTTAAAGAACCTAAAGCAGAAACTATTGTCGAGCTTCTACGCTACAGAGCCGAGAGCCAGCCCGAGCAAATAGGATATACATTTTTGGTAGATGGAGAGTCAGAAAAAAATAGCCTGAGCTATGGAGAGTTAGATTTCCTAGCGCGAGCGATCGCCGCTCATCTCCAATCTCTGGCTGCCCCAGGAGAGCAAGCCCTCCTGCTCTACCCCGCCGGCTTAGAATACATCATCGTATTTTTTGCCTGTCTATATGCTGGAATTGTAGCAGTTCCCGCTTATCCACCCAGACCGAACCGCTCCCTATCCCGGCTCCAGGCAATTATCGCCTCATCCCAGGCAACATTGGCTCTAACAAACGAATCCATATTGTCCAATCTCAAACGGCGCACTGCAGATGCTCCAGAACTGGAAACACTAAAGTGGCTGGCGACCGATAGCATTAGCGAGAACATTGCTTCCCAATGGCTAGAGCCCTTTCAAGACGGCAATAGCGTGGCTTTTCTACAGTACACTTCTGGCTCTACTGCTGCCCCAAAGGGAGTAACTATCGCCCATAGCAATCTGCTCCATAACTTGAAATCCATCCATCGCTGTTTCCAGCACAATGCCAACAGCCTAGGAGTCATTTGGCTACCTCCCTACCACGACATGGGATTGATCGGCGGCGTGCTGGAACCGCTCTATGGAGGTTTTCCAGTTATTCTCATGTCCCCCCTAGCGTTTCTGCAAAATCCCCTGCGCTGGTTGCAGGGGATTTCTCGCTATCGAGGGACAACCAGTGGAGGTCCTAACTTTGCTTATGAATTTTGCGTCCGCAAGATAACTCCCGAAAAGCTTTCTACCCTGGATCTGAGCAGTTGGGAGGTTGCCTTTAATGGTGCAGAGCCGATTAATTCGGAAACTCTAGAGCGTTTTGCTAGCAAATTTGAAGCTTGTGGTTTTCGCCGTTCCGCGTTTTATCCCTGCTACGGTATGGCGGAAGCGACTTTGATTGTTTCTGGAGGTCTCAAAACCGCCGAACCAGTTTTAAAAACATTTCGGGAAAATGCGCTTTTGCAAAATAAGGCAATTGTAGCGGATGCTAATGATGATGATGCTCGAACCCTAGCTAGTTGCGGTCAAAGCCTGCCAGACCAATCGATCGCGATCGTCAATCCCGAAACAAGACAACTATTGCCGAATGGAGAAGTGGGCGAAATCTGGGTGAAGGGTCCGAGCGTGGCTCGGGGTTATTGGCAAAACCCAGAGGAAACGGAACGGGCTTTCCGAGCCTATCTGGCGGACAATTGCCAAAATGCCAGTGCGGGCAAGGGCATATCTACTGGGCCATTTATGCGCTCGGGGGATTTGGGTTTCTTGTCTGATGGCGAGTTGTTTGTTACGGGTCGCCTTAAAGATTTAATCGTGATTAACGGACGCAACCACTATCCCCAGGATATTGAAAGGACAGTAGAAGAATGTCATCATTTAGTAGGTCCAAGTTCTACTGCAGCATTTTCTGTGGATGTCTCGGGAGAGGAAAGGTTGGTTGTTGTAGCTGAGATAGAAAGACGCTATCGGACGCAGATTAAAACTATGCCAAAAGTGCAAGGTCCTTCTAATGCGTCCCCTTCGCTAGTTGTGGAGGAGGTGATACAATCTATCCGGCGTTCGGTGTCACAAAATCACGATCTGCAGATATATGCTGCGCTGCTATTAAAGCCGGGAAGCATTCCCAAGACTTCTAGCGGTAAGATCCAGCGCCTAGCCTGTCGGGCGGGTTTTCTGGCCGGAACTTTAGAGGTCGTAGCAAACTGAATTAGGATCCAGGGGTAGATTAGGGAGTTTTTTTTTGATGCTTTCACTAGCACAGTACGGCACTGCTGAAGCGCTCGAACAGTATCTGGGGGATCCGGGAAACCCAGAAAACGTCTTTTCCTTCAAACATTCGATTGATTTGGACGAGCGCGACGAGTATCCAGAGGAGATTTGCCAACTCCTGAACCAATGGGGGGTTTATGAATACTACATTCCTGTGGGTTATGGCGGTAAGTTGACATCCTTTGAGGAAATGTTGAGTATCGCTAGAACCATTGCGAGACGCGACTTGACGGTAGCGATCGCCCACGGCTGTACCTATCTTGGGGCAGTTCCGATCTGGATAGCAGGGACCGAAAAGCAAAAGAAAACACTGGCTCAAAGGATAAAAAATAGAGAACAAATATCCTTTGGTCTGACAGAAAAAGACCACGGCAGCGATATCCTAAGCAACGAGACCAAAGCGGAACCAGTTGAGGGAGGATATCTGCTATCAGGGGAAAAATGGTTAATTGGCAATGCTAGTAGAAGTAAAGCTCTAGCCCTATTTGCCAGAACCAATCCCAAGGGCGGACCTCGCGGTTTTTCCTTGTTTATGGTGGAAAAAGAAGCTCTAGCTCCCTCGTCTTATCTGCACCTGCCTAAAATTAAAACCCACGGACTGCGCGGAGCGAACATCTCTGGCATCAGTTTGGCAGAAAGCTTTGTGCCTGCGGAAGCTCCGATTGGCTCGATGGGTTCTGGGCTAGAACTAATTTTGAAAGCATTCCAAATTACTCGTACCCTCCACGCTGGAGCGGCACCCTCTCTGGGTCAGGCAGATACTGCACTGCGGGTGACATTGAATTTTGTCTTTAACAGGAAGCTCTACGGCGGTACGGTTTGGGATATTCCCCACGCCCGCAATGCTTTGGTGGATGCGTTTGTAGATATTTTGATTTGCGATTGCTTGTCGATTGGGGCAGCTAGAGCCATCCATGTGGCGACGGAGCAGATGAGCTTGTTCTCAGCGATAGTTAAGTATTTCGTTCCCACTACCGTTGACGACCTAATTCGTCGCCTCTCGGCTATCCTGGGTGCCCGCTACTATTTGCGGGAGGAACATTGCTGGGGAATTTTTCAAAAGATTCTCAGGGACCATGCGATAGTGGGGGTTTTTGACGGCAGTACCGCTGTAAATCTACACGGGATTAACCTTCAGCTAGTGCAACTGGCTAGCTATCGTGCCCAAATCAATACCAATGAATATCGTAAAATTAAAGAAAGCCTTGAAGTTATATTTAGTTTAGAAAAAAAACTGCCAGATTTCGATCCAGAAAAACTCGATTTGTATAATCGGGGTAGGGACGATATAGTGCAAGGAATACAAATAGCTCTATCTAGCCTTTACGAGTTAAAAGAATCTCCAGAAGTACCAGCAGACATACTGCAACATTTAATTAGCCTAACCCACAAGATAATAAAAGCGATCGATAGTCAACAAAGCATTATAAGTGAATTGGGAAGTGCAGAAGCTTATAAGCTCAGCAAGTCTCCACAACTATTTGAAATGGCCAAAAATTACTGCGCTTTGCACGCGGCCTCCGCCTGCCTGCATATTTGGCTTTATAATAGGAAGGGTTTGGGAGAATTTTTTAGCCGAGGAGAATGGCTGGTTCTATGCTTGCACAGATTAATGAAAGGATTGGCTCCTTCCCTGGATTCTCTACCGGAAGCTTATACAGAAAATGTGGCTGAGGAAATTATGAACCTATACAAGCAAGATAAGCTATTCTCTATTATTCCTTTTCAGTTGGCACATTCAGAAAAAGCAAGTTAGTCATAGGTACAAGATGGGAGCCCTACGGGGAATAACTTGTAGGGCTTAGGTTATGAAGTGGAACGGCATCGTTATTTAATTTAAACTAATTTACTCTATATTCAGAGTTGCAAGAGGTAGTTGGCGATCGCCAGCTACCCAGTAACAGCAATAAACGGCAATCGAATTTATAGAAATAAAATTAAGATAAATAGAATAATATTTTAAGCATTTTAGCAAATATTAATTGATGTAGATATTTTGATAGATTGGCAAGTAAATAGAAAAAGCAATTAATTATATTTTCAAAAAATAGATATAAGAATCCTAAATAGGAGAGGAGCCGGAGCCAGAAAGCCGGTTTCTTCAAGAAAATGGGTTTCTAAACAGGTCGTTGTAAGAAGGGTTAGAAAAGATAAATTGTCTTAATTTTTAAAATGGAAATGCAAATTTGATAGCTACAACCTAGTAAAAATGCCGCTCTAATTGTAAAGCTTAGGGTTTTCTTTAGAAAGCACGCTCGAAATATTTGGTATAATAGTGCGCAATGCCAGACTATCGTAAAAAAAATAGCGTTAGCTCGCTCGGTCTATAAATGGCGAGAGACTAAGAGCAAAAAAAAATAGAAGAATAGTAAGGAATAGAATAAATGCTGCTTGAAAGCGAAGTCGATCGAAGTTACACAGTGGCAGAAGAGGCCAAGGTAAAACGAGAAATACCGCATACTATAATACCGAGACCGACCCAACTCAAGCAAGAGCGAATAATTTTTGGGGCTTCGACTATAGTGCCGTTTTTGGGATTGATTTTGGCGATCGCCCTGACCTGGTATTCTGGCGCTTCTATGGTAGATTGGGGACTATTTTTGGGTATGGCTATTATTAGCATACTAGGAATAGAAGTAGGTTTCCACCGACTTTTTTCCCACGGCGCATTCCAGACAACCGAGCCAGTAAGAGCAATTCTTGCGATCGCCGGTTGTATGGCACTCCAAGGTCCGGTAACCTACTGGGCTAGCAATCATCGCCGCCACCATGCTTATAGCGATCGGCTCGGCGATCCTCACTCGCCATATGTTAAAAACAACGAAAGTCTCGGACTGCTAGCAGGTTTATGGCACTCGCATATTGGCTGGATATTTGACTCTGAAAGAACCTGTCCCGGTCGCTACGGGAGGGATATCCTAAAAGATGCGATGCTTGCCAAAATTGACCGACATTATTTTATATGGGTACTTCTTGGACTAGCCATACCTGCGATTCTGGGCGGATTGCTCACCTGGACTTGGATGGGTATTTTCCACGGCCTCGTATGGGGGGGACTCCTCCGCATATTCTTAGTCCAGCAAGGCACCTATGCCATCAACTCCTTTTGTCACGCGATCGGCACCCGCCCTTTCCAGAGCAGAGATAATAGCTGCAATAATCTCTGGCTGACTTTGCCTACTTTAGGAGGCTCCTTGCATAATACCCATCATGCTTTTCCCAATACAGCAGTAAATGCCCTGTTTTGGTGGCAGATAGATCCGGGGGCTTGGTTTATCCGCGCCTTAGAATTTCTAGGTCTGGCTTGGGACATCAAAGTACCGAGTGCAGAGGCGATTCTCCTACGCAGACGCAAAGGCGCGATCGCCGCCAAAAACACGGCACCGAACAAATTTTGAATCGGGCATGGGGCATGGGAGAGAAGAGGGGGAGGAGGGGGAGGAGGGGGAGGGTGGGAAGAATTGGAGAACAAACTACGCTACCGCGCTGCGGCTCCCCACACTCCCCACACTCCCCACACTCCCCTATCTGAGTGAACTTACCTACTTTTGGAGGTTCGTGGCACAATAACCATCATGTCTGTCGCAAGGGAGCGGATGGTCCGCTGTAAGCAGCACTTATACCCTAGTATAAAAGGCCCCAAATATGTTTGATTGGGATTGGAATGTTAAGGTTACTAACCAGCCAACAAGATCCACCCAAAAAAAGGCATAATCTTGCATCGCTTAAAGTCGGGAGCGACTCTCCCTGCGATACCACAGCTTAATAAAATAGAGGAGCGAACGGTGAAATTATTAAATCAACTGCGCAACGCGCCAGAAGACATACAAGAGTCGAATGTTAGCAAGGATACAGAATTTGTTGCTGTTTCCTCAGAAGCCTCAGGGAGCAGAGAAGCGATTCAAGCCTGGTTGGTATCTCAGCTTGCTGGAAGGCTGGGGATGGAAATCGCCGAGATAGACATACAGAAGGATTTTCCCGATTACGGCATGAATTCCATCGAAGCAGTGAACTTGTCAGGGGAGCTAGAAAACTATCTGGAACGTCGGCTTTCTCCTACCCTAATCTGGGACTATCCCAATATACAAGCATTGGCTGAGTATTTAGCCGAAGACACTTCCAAAGATGCAGCGCCAGAGACACTGGCGACGGAAGTAGAGCCACAAGAGGCTAGGAATATATTGAACAAACTAGATGGGATGGCCGATGAAGAGGTAGATCGCCTCCTAGAGTCCATGCTGTCGGAAAAGGAGGGGACCAATGAGTAATGCGTCCGAGCGCCTTGCTAGTCTTTCGCCAGAAGAAAAGCGAAAACTGCTGGCTCAGTTGCTGGAGGAAAAAGCGAACAATGCTGTTTCAGCTTCTGCGGATGTGCCGCCAGAATACTACCAATTCGATCGCTATCCCGAGTATCTCAAGCTAAAAGAGCAACAGAAACAACTAAAAGATCTGGGGATATCGAATCCATACTTTGCAACTCAGGAACGGGTGGCTAGGGATACGACCGTAATTGGCGGACGGGAATTAATTAATTATTCCACCTACAATTATGTGGGGATGTCCGGCGACCCAGCAGTATCCCAGGCAGCCAAAGAGGCTATCGATCGCTATGGTACTTCTGTATCCGCTAGCCGGATTGCCTCGGGGGAAAAACCCCTGCATCAGCAGTTGGAAAGAGAGCTAGCGGAGTTTATCGGCACCGAGGACTGCATAGTCTATGTAGGGGGCCATGCAACTAACGTAGCTACTATTTCTCACCTGTTCGGTAGAAATGACCTTATACTCCATGACTCCCTGAGCCACAATAGCATCCTCCAAGGTTGCTTGCTCTCGGGAGCAACGGCGATTTCCTTTCCGCACAACGATGCTGCAGCTCTGGATAAAATGCTCCGAGAGCGACGCCACCGCTATCAAAGAATCCTAATTGCTATCGAAGGGGTTTACAGCACCGATGGCGATATTCCCGATTTGCCCAAATTCATAGAAGTGAAAAAACGCCACAAAGCGTTTCTGATGGTGGATGAGGCGCATTCTATCGGCGTAGCTGGAAAATCCGGTCGCGGCGTTGCCGAGTTATTCGCAGTCGATCCTGCGGATGTAGATCTCTGGATGGGCACCCTCAGCAAAACTTTCGCTAGTTGTGGCGGCTATATTGCTGGCACCACTGCTGTGGTGGAATACCTAAAATACACTGCTCCGGGTTTCGTCTATAGTGTCGGCATATCGCCAGCCAACGCCGCTGCTTCTCTAGCGGCCATCCAAGTTCTCAAGGCGGAACCAGAACGAGTGACTCGCTTGCAACAGCGATCTAATCTCTTTTTGAATTTGGCTCGGGAGCGAGGATTGGATACGGGAACTAGCAGCGGCTCGGCTGTGGTGCCGATTATTGTTGGAGATACTCTAAAGTGCTTGCAACTTTCTCAGGCACTCATCGAGCGCGGCATTAATGTTCTGCCCCTGAGCGCTCCAACAGTGCCAGAGGGTACGGCTCGCCTGCGGTTCTTTATCAGTTGTACCCACAGCGAAGAACAAATCTACTCTACTGTAGAGATATTAGTAGAAGAGTTGGCGAAGCTAGGGCAATCCTAAATAGAATACGATACGAGCCGGAGCCAGATACGAGCCGGAGTTAGATACGATATTTAGCCAGAAACCCGGTTTTTTTAAAAAACCGGGTTTCTTAAGTTAAGTTAATACCATTTCTGTATGAAGCTGCAACAAATAACGACCTTTATCTGCCGTTCGGGCGCTCGCTTGTCGAAGCCTCTGTTGAACTCTGAGCCTGCCGAAGAGTCGTAGGCGAAGCCTGCCCGAACGGCGGGTTTGTTGCAGCTTCATAAAGAATTGGTATAAGTTAATTAAGTTAAGACTAGCAAATAATTTACGATCGCAATGAATTTTCAGGGGCAGCACGCAATTATAACGGGCGGGTCTAGCGGTATCGGAAAAGCCACAGCACAACTTTTGGCGAGCTTGGGCGCGGATATTTCTATAATCGCCCGTACCCAAAGCAAGCTGGAGGCAGCGGTAGGGGAAATAGAGGCGGCAAGAGCTTCTCGGGAGCAGCGGGTTATCGCCATTGCTGCTGATGTGGCCGATCGCCTGCAAGCAGAAGAGGCAATTAAGGAAGCGATCGCCAAAATCAGTCCTCCCGATATTTTGATTACCTCTGCTGGCATCGCCCATCCCGGTTATTTCCAAGAACTGCCCATCGAGATATTCGAGCGCACGATGGCCGTTAATTATTTCGGTTCTCTTTATTGCGTTAGAGCTGTATTACCTTTTATGGATCAACGGCAAAAGGGTCACATAGTTTTGGTTTCTTCCGGTGCCGGTTTGATTGGTATCTATGGCTATACTCCCTATAGTCCCACCAAGTTTGCTCTGCGAGGATTAGCAGAATCTCTGCGAGGGGAACTGAAGTTTGCGGGCATTGATGTTTCGATTGTTTATCCGCCGGATACCGATACCCCGCAACTGGTTGAGGAAAGCAAAACCAAGCCTTTGGAGACGAAGAAGATTACTGGCACTGCGGAAACGTGGAGCGCAGAGGCAGTAGCTGAAACGATTGTACGAGGTATTGATAAAAAATCTTTTTCGATCGCTCCCGGACTAGAGATGACCCTGCTCGATCGCCTCCACAGCATTCTAGCCCCCGTTCTTAACTGGTATTTCGATCGACTTGCGGCTAGCGCTCGCCCTTCGGGGAAGTTTTAAGTTTTGAGTTTTAAGTTTTGAGTTTTGAGTTTTGAGTTTTGAGTTGCAAATTAAATATTTATACCTACCTAATTCGGTATAGATAGGATGCCATCGCTCGATACCGCCTGACGCCTAAAGGCGGGGCTACACGAACAAAGCCCAAAAGGGCTCTCTCTGAACAACACATCCTTTTGTAACCTAATTTGGTATTATAGCAGTTGCCAGGTAGGGCGCGGACATAGGATAATTGTCAACCCCAGACAAAAAAGGACTTTTCCTGCCTGTTGCCCGTTGCCCGTTCCTCGTTCCCTGCTATATAACTCAAAACTCAGAACTAAAAACTAAAAACTCTCCCTCCGCTCCTTGTCATTTCTTTAGTCCTAGTCTTTTCCGAATCCATGTGGCTAGCATAAATAGTAGGGGAGCTACCAATAAGCCCACTGCTATGATATGGAAGGGAAATTTAAAATAGAAATACCATAAAATAAGGGTTCCATAAGTAGAGTCCATGTGATCTATAAAGAAGAATACTGGGTTGCTTTCATCCCCGGGGGGAATGTTCAAACGTCGCTTGATAAAAGAGTTGGGTAGTTCGGATAGATTAAAGATAAATCCGACTAGCAAGCCATATTCTAGGAAATTAAAACAGGAGAATAAAATAAGGCCGCCGCGATCGCAAGCAAACTCTGGCAGCAGGACGGGCAGTAGGACTCGTTCTACCAGTTGCAGGCAAAAAACGCTGGCAGCATGGGTTAAGGGGAGGCTAATAAGGCCCCTCCATTTTTTGTTTGCGCCAAATAATTGGACGTTAATTGGCTTATTGAACGGTTCAAATAAAGGAGTTTTCCAGAGAAATGCCTCCAATACCCCGGCGATAAATAAGGCACAGAGCAGCCAAAGGATATTATAGGAGTCTTGGAAAAAAGTCTGGAAAAAAGGCAAGAGGTTCATAGGGTAGGGTGTAGGGTGTAGGGTGTAGGGTGTAGGAAAAGGTTTGAATTTTAAGTTTTTAATTTTAATTTAAAGAAAAGCAAGCTCTTAAGGGAATTCCAAGAAATAAATTACCCAATTCGTAGGACGGGCGTCCCGCCTGTCCTGTGCCGAGAGGGAGAAATATTTATATCAAATCCGGTTAAACAATTACAATATTTGTAGGGGCGGTGCCCCCGTGCCCGCCCCGGCCGCCCCGGTTGGTCTGGGGCGGGCACGGGGAACCCCTACGGGATTTATGGGCATTTAACCGGATTTGATATTATTTGGAAATCCCTAATCTCAAAACTCAAAACCTAAAACTCTCAAGCTAAGAACTCCAATGCCCTACACCCTACACCCTACACCCTACACCCTAAAAAAATATGTCAGAGGAATCGATATTTGAGGAAAAATTAATTTACATCGAGGGCAAAACTGAAGTTATCCTCACTAACAAAGCTGTTACGGCAACCCTGACGGAGAATGCTTTAACTTGGCCAGATGGAGGAGAAGATGGGGGCGGACTGCAGAGCCTGCTGCTGGATGATGTCGTGGGAGCATCAATTATCGAGCCAGAGGGAGACAAGAGTTTGCCTGGGTTTGTTGTCAATGCTTATCCTTTGGTTCGTCCGAGAGGATGGCTGGCCGGATTGAAAAAACCAAGGCGGGAGTTGCAAGAGTACGAGTTTGCTTGCGAATCTGTTGCGACGCGATCGCGGTGGATAAAAGCGATTAACAATATTCTTTCTGGCGGGAGGGCGGAGGAGGAAGAAACTTTAGCCCCCCGTCGCTTGCAGATATTGCTCAATCCCCAGAGCGGTCAAAAGAAAGGCCGGCAGATTTTCGAGGCAGTTCGTCCTTTATTAGAAAAGAGCTATCTCCAATTTACGGTAATAGAAACGAGCTATAGGGGGCAGGCTAGGGAAATCGTGCGAGAGATGGATCTCTCGGAGGTTGACGGTCTGGCGATCGTGGGTGGTGACGGGACGATTCACGAAGTAATAAATGGTTTGACGAGTAGAGCAGACTGGGAAGAAGCAATTCTCACGCCCATAGGCACTATACCGGCGGGGACGAGTAATGGTTTGAGCAAGACTTTATCGGAGATTTCGGGAGAACCTTATGACCCAATAAGTGCCACTTTTGCGATCGCCAAAGGCAAAGTACGGCCTCTGGATCTGGCGATCGCCGAGCAAAATGGCCGACGGTTTTCAGCATTCCTATCTTTGGCTTGGGGTCTGATCGCAGATGTGGATATTGAATCGGACAAAATGCGTTTTTTAGGGCCGATTAGAACCGATTTATATGCCCTAATGCGGATTTGGAACCTGCGCGCCTATAAAGGTAGATTTTCGTTTTTGCTTACAGCCGACACCCCCCTAGACCCGACGACCGATCCGGCTGCAAACCAGGAGAATAAATGGCAGGCGATCGAGGATGAATTTATTTTGTTCTGGGCAATGAACGTTACTTGGGCGACTTATGACATCAAAGCTGCTCCTGATGCCCAACTTTCTGATGGGGCAATGGATGTATTAGTCGTGCGGCGAGGAGTTTCTAAATTGGAGCTACTCTCAGCATTATTAAAGAGCGCTAAGGGAGAACATATTTTTTTACCTTCTGTCGAATATTACAAAGTTTGCTCTTTTCGCTTAGAGCCGCTAACGAGTCGGGGCATCTTAGCAGTGGATGGCGAGCCAGTCGATTACTCGCCCATCCAACTGCAGATCTATAAAGGTATGGCTCGCGTCTTTTGTACTTAATCGATTTGACTGGAGTTATCCGCCAACCAAGAGTTCAAATCCTCTAGATTATTAAAATCTAAGAGCGCATCTCCTAAATCTTCTAACTTTTCCAGAGATAGGGACTCAAGGAGGGTTTTTATTTCCTCTGGTAGCTCGGCACCCGTCCGTCGCTCTAGCAGACGCTGAAGCAATGCCAGTTGACCTTCGAGTTTACCTTGCTGTATGCCTTGATCGCGCCCGAAGTCAACGGCTCCCTGCTGGTCGCGAATAAATTTCTCCCGATTTTCTTGAGCCGCCAATTCTTGAGAACTCAAGTTGGCGGCATTGGCGATTTCAAAAGCTTTCTGGATTTCTGGCACGGCTTCCATTGTTTCCGGCACTGCCTCCAGGAAGCTAGAATTTTTCAGAAAATAAATCCATTTATCGGTTATGGTTTCCAGTTCCTCCAGAGTTTTCTTGAATTTCGGCAATTCGACAAATATCATTTGCAGGTGGTCTTGCGGATATTCCAGGTTTGAATCTTTTTCTTTAAAGACAAAGTGAGAAATGACTTCTTCACGTTTTTTGATGAAATTAAAACCCACCAAATTCAAAGCAATGACGGGTTTTAAGTCCGAGTAGGCTTGACCGCTTTTTAGGGGCCGAGAGTAAGCTTTGGCAGTATTGTATAGTACCCGATTTTGAAAAGCTCGGACATTTACCAGTTGCATTTCGATAATTACTGTGGTGCCATCGATTATTTTTGCTTGCACGTCTAGGTAGCTATCTTTTAGTTCGGCAATCGGTGCCGCCGAGTAAGGGTCGATAATTTCTAAATCGGTAATGACTGGCTTGCCGCGATAGATGGTGGCATTGAGGAAACTAATCAGAATGTCTTTGCTCTGGTTAGAGCCAAAGATTTTTTTGAAGGCAAAGTCGGTGGTAGCATTGATGAATCTCATGTTTTTACCTCAATGGTTATGCTTTTATGCCTTGCAGCATTACTATTTACTATTATAGCAATAATCAATGATTTAATAATATTAATAATACCGGATTTTTTAATTTAAAAACGAGTTTATGGCTCCTAGTCTTATCCTATCCTATGCGCGTATTGCTATATAGTAGGCACCTGCTTGAATGGGGCTAGTAGATTGCTCGCCCATCCAAGCAGGTGCATAGCTTGGCTTGCTTTGCCCTTAATCGATTCAGCCAGAGTTATCTGCCAACCAAGAGTTCAAATCCTCTAGATTATTGAAATCTAAGAGCGCATCTCCTAAATCTTCTAACTTTTCCAGATCTAGGGACTCAAGGCGGGTTTTTATTCCCTCTGGTAGCTCGGCACCCGTCCGTCGCTCCAACTGACGCTGGAGCAATGCCAGTTGACCTTCGAGTTTACCTTGCTGCTTGCCTTGCTCCAGACCTTGCTGCATGCCTTGATCGCGCCCGAAGTCAACGGCTCCCTGCTGGTCGCGAATAAATTTTTCCCGGTTTTCTTGAGCTGCCAATTCTTGAGAACTCAAGTTGGCGGCATTGGCGATTTCAAAAGCTTTCTGGATTTCTGGCACAGCTTCCATTGTTTCCGGCACTGCCTCCAGGAAGCTAGAATTTTTCAGAAAATAAATCCATTTATCGGTTATGGTTTCCAGTTCCTCCAGGGTTTTCTTGAATTTCGGCAATTCGACAAATATCATTTGCAGGTGGTCTTGCGGATATTCCAGGTTTGAATCTTTTTCTTTAAAGACAAAGTGAGAAATGACTTCTTGATGTTTTTTGATGAAATTAAACCCCACCAAATTCAAAGCAATGACGGGTTTTAAGTCCGAGTAGGCTTGACCGCTTTTTAGGGGCCGAGAGTAAGCTTTGGTAGTATTGTATAGTACCCGATTTTGAAAAGCTCGGACATTTACCAGTTGCATTTCAATAATTACCGTGGTGCCATCGATTATTTTTGCTTGCACGTCCAGGTAGCTATCTTTTAGTTCGGCAATCGGTGCCGCCGAGTAAGGGTCGATAATTTCTAAATCGGTAATCGTTGGCTTGCCGCGATAGATGGTGGCATTGAGGAAACTAATCAGAATGTCTTTGCTCTGGTTAGAGCCAAAGATTTTTTTGAAGGCAAAGTCGGTGGTAGCGTTGATGAATTTCATGTTGACTCCAATAGTTTTGCTAGTATTCGTTGCGTTAGCTATACTATTATATAGTATATCAAATGTATAGTTATATGATTGGGCAGAGGGCGAAAAAATAATTTAACCTTGCAGTCGGCAATCCAAAAGGATCTGGCTAGGACTGAGAAAAAGGTTTTGGTGAAATTTACCCGGTTTCTCATTGCCTCTAAATGATTTGCATAATTTCTTTAGGAACTTAGGAGCGATCGCTACTATAATAGGACTTATGCAAATCATCAGGTTTCACTCTATGTATAAGCTGTGGTGCGGAATGCACACCCTACATTTGGAGTCTATGCGCAAGTCCTGTATAAGATAAGATAGCCTGTAAAATGGTCTTGTTATATATAGAGAGCGATCGATTATGCAAGAAGTATCCGATCGAGTGCCGTCTCCGCTGGATTCTGAGTTCGAGTCGGGAGAGCAAGAAAGTTCGATTGTTAAGCCCAGGTCGTTTATTGAGAAAAATATCAAAAAGATAACGGTGCGAATAGCCCGCTTTTTGAGTCAGTGGAGTTGGATTACCCCCAATAAAATTACCTTGTTATCTGCTACGATTGGAGGCCCGTTAGCAGGTTGGATTATTTTCCAGGGTCAAGGAGCGATCGCTACTATCTTTATTATTTTTAGCGGTATCCTAGACGACCTTGATGGCGACCTAGCAAGGGAACGGGGAACGGCTTCCAAGGAAGGGGCTATTTTGGATAGCGTTCTAGATAGATATGTGGATTTTTCTCTAATATCAGCGCTTATCTTAGTTTCCCCCAGCCATCATTTAATACCCGGTCTGCTGGCGCTGATGGGAGCAACTCTGGTTCCCTACATTAGAGCCAGGAGCGAAGCGGAGGGAAAAAGTACCATCTCCAGTATCGGCGATCGCACCACCCGGACGATCGTTTTGATTGTTGGATTATTAACAGGGCAAATTTTTGCTATATTAATCGTTTTAGCCGTTATTTCCAATATTGCTGCCCTGCACCGTTTTATTTTTGCTTTAATTCCAGGGAATGGGGAATAGAATATTGGGATGTAGGGTGTAGCGGTAGGGTGTAGCGGTAGGGTATCGCAGCGATCGGTGAGAAGGGCGATCGCTGCGATACTCTTAAGTTAAAAACTCAACAGTAAAAAAATGAAAAAGCACTTGTTATCTGCAAAAGTAAGAATTATTGCGGCGATCGCTGCTTCCTTAGCGGCTCTGAGCCCTTTTTTGCCAGTAGCCAGAGCGCAAGACACAGAAGCTTTGCGCCAAGCTTATCAGTATATGCTCAATAACTTCGAGCAAAACTTGGCAGAAGCTCGCCAAAGTGGCAATGACTCGCAGGTGGTCGATACTTTAAGTGGAGGAGCGATCGCCAATCAGTATTTCGGCAATTTTCAGAAAGCGTCGGATTTACTGATGGAAGCCCTAAAGATAGCCCGAGCAATAGAAGACAGAGGCCGGGAACAGAGCGTTTTATATTCTTTGGCTTCAGTTCGCAGCAAGCTGGGGGATGACTACGGAATTGAGTTTCTAGAAGGTCAGTTGGAAGAGACGGCCAGGGACAAGGAGAGCCAGAGAATTATTTTAGAAAATTTAGGACTTGCTTATAGGTCGGTGGGTAACTTCAATAAGGCAATTCCAGTTTATCATCGGAATCTGGAGCTAACGCGGGAATTGGAACCGAAAGGAGAAAAGGAGGTTTGGGCGCTTTTTCATCTAGGGACGACCTATGCCAATATCCAGGATTACGATCGCTCGCTAGAAATCCTGGAAGAAGGAGTCTCTCTTGCCCGAGAAATAAAAAATATCGATCTGGCTAATACATTTATGACCTGGCTGGCAATCGGCCATAAGAACAAAGGGAACTATCCAGTAGCTCTAGGGATATTTCAGGAAGCATTGCAATTAGCCGAGGAAAAGGAAGAGTCTGAGGTAATCTTTGCTATGCTGGGCAATATTGCCGATATTTATATCGCCCAAGAGGAGTGGCAAAAGGCGAAACCGCTGCAAGAACGAAGACTAGAAATTGCTAGAAGTAATCAAGATAAGATTAGCGAATACATTACTTTAGAAGCTTTGGGAGAGGTGTATTTTTGGTCGGGAGATATAGAGAAAGCAATAGAACTGCAAAAAGAAGCGATCGCCGCTACTAATGCCTTCTACACCGAGGGGGACAACCATCTCTTAGGTTTAGTCCTAGACCGATTGGGATTTCTCCTGTTGCGTGCGGGCAAGCTAAAGGAAGCCGAAAGGACTTTGCGTTCTGCGATCGAAGCTTACGATAATCAGCGCAAACAATTCAGCAATATCCATAATCTCTTCTCGATGAGCCAGGACGATATCAATCTGAGTCAAAACTACGCCTCATCGGATTCTTATCGTAGTTTGCAACAGGCACTCATCGCCCAGAACCGCAGCGACGAAGCTCTAGAAGCTGCGGAACAAGGTCGCGGCCGAGCTTTTGCCGAGCTTTTGTTATCTCGCCTGGAAGCCGAGTCCCAAGCAGAATTTGACAATGAGCCTCTTTCTCTGGAGGAAATGAAGCAAATTGCTCGCAGGGAAAAGACTACTATCGTACAATACAGCGTTTTGTATGACTATAATTGGCTCTATCGCGGTCGCTTGGGTGTCAATAATCCGAAAACCGGACAGAGTAGTTTGTATATTTGGGTTATCAAACCGAGCGGAGAAGTTGTGTTTCGGCAAGTGAGGCTCGGACGACCGTTACAAGAGTTAGTCCGAGATGCTCGCAATTTTATCGCCCTTCAGGCTCGCCGGCCAATCAATCTCAAAGGAAAGCCGTCTCCTTTGCAGGAAATTTATTCATATGCGATCGCTCCCATTGCCGAAGAACTGCCAACAGATCCTAGGGAACGGGTGACTTTTATCCCCCACGATGCTTTATTTTTGGTGCCCTTCCCCGCTCTCCAAGATGCCAATAAAAATTACTTAATTGAACAACACACAATTCTGACTGCTCCCTCGATTCGCGTCTTGGACTTAGCTCGCCAGCAAAAAGATCGAAGTAGCAACTCTGGCAGCTCCGGCGCTTTTGTGGTGGGCAATCCGACTATGCCCATGCTACAAGTGCAACTTGGCAAACCGCCGATACAGCTAGCTCCTTTGCCGGGAGCGGAACTAGAAGCTAAAGCGATCGCCGAGATGCTGGGAGTAGAGCCGTTGATTGGCAGCCAAGCAACCAAAGCTGCCGTAGTTCGTGGAATGCGCCAAGCCCGATTAATTCACTTAGCCACTCACGGCTTATTGGAAACCAAAGGCTTTCATTTGACCAGCCTTTTGAGTTCTTTAGCTTTAGCTCCCGCTGGGGATGACGATGGTTTTCTAACTGCTCGGGAAATTATGGAATTAGACCTAAATGCGGAGCTAGCGGTTTTGAGCGCTTGCGATACTGGTCGCGGAGCTATTACCGGCGATGGAGTTGTCGGTTTATCTCGTTCTTTTATTGCTGCTGGCGTTCCTACGGTGCTGGTATCTCTTTGGGCAGTTCCCGACGCCCCGACTGCCACTCTTATGACGCAGTTTTATCAAGCGCTCCAAGGCGGTGTCGATAAAGCAACTGCCCTGCGTCAGGCAATTCTGGCTACCAAACAACAGTTTCCCGAAATCCAAGCATGGGGTCCTTTTACTGCGATCGGCGTTGCCGAATAAGCTAGCAAAAATCTATGCAGAACGAGGTCGCTCTGGAATTGATAAACCGTATAACAATAGGTGCAAAATTTCCAAGGGACGCATGGGGGGAGCGTGAATCATAAAATCGTCGCTACCGGGATGAAGGTGAAATCTCATTCCTCGCAGGTCGTTATCGTGACCGGGCGTATTGAGGTCAAGGCGCAAAAACTTTACGGGATAATCGTCGGGAAAGCGAATCTCAAAGTCAAATCCAATAATTTGAGCGGGTTTGGGATTCTCGTCGATGAGAATTGCGAAATCAAACCAGCAGCCATCCACTCGCTCAAAATGAGGTATATCTCTGCGCCGCTTAAAGTTTTTCTCGCCTCCCAAGATTTCAAAGACTCCCTTGCCATGCTTCGAGTCCTTGAGACTAAGCAATCTGCGAATTTCGTGAGGTTTAGTCTTTAAAATATCATCCTCAGCAGCCTTGTTCAGAATCGCGAACATTTGCCGCCTAAATTTTTTGGCACTTTCTACAGTCATCTCTGGCGTGGCTTTCAATACTCTGTCGCCAACACCCTTACAAATTTCTTGCCAATAACTTTTACCGCGCAATGAGGTCCCCCCTATCTAGAAGAACAAGCCATTCACCATAAGGAGGATCTGTTGGTAATTTTTTTGCTTCTGCGAGAGCAATGATTTCAGCGTCGGACTGGCCAAACCATTCTCGAAGTGCAGATAAGCGCTTCTCGCATTCTTCAGCAGTTAGGAATTCTGCCCCTACGTCCAAAGAATAGAATCTAGGATTTAACCAACTACAAAAATTGGGGGCATTGGCAAGCATCGCTTTGGCAGAGTCTGAGGATAAAACCAGAACGCCTCTGCGCTTTTCCCGGTTTAAATAACTTCTGAAGCTGTCGAGCTGACGCCAATCCTGCGATCGCCAAGATTCAAAATTACACAGGACTAGGTAGTCTGCCAAGCAGGCATCAATGCGATCGCAGAGCTTGCGGGCTCCGCCATCCCCAGAAACTAGCCCTACCTCGCATTCGACCATTATCTCGATTCCAGATGTTAGGTCTTCAAGAACTTCGTCAAAGTCTGAGGGCGCTACAACCAGAACCGACCAAATATTGCTTTCCGGTTGCGATCGCTCTCTCGTGAGAAATTCATCCAGAGATTTTAAGACAAGTTCGTGGACGAAAGCTGGCCGAAGTTCATCTACAGATACTGAGGCATTTTTATTAAGAGGGACGGATACAATCATAGTAATTTCCTCTAGACGCTAATTGTTTCGATTAAAGGCTCGATTGCAGGATGAACGGCGTAGCGAATTTCTGGATGTCTGTATTCTAAAATCCGCTGGGAACCTAACAACCTTATCTCCTGCTCGGTTCGAGGAATAAATTTGCCTTCTTTTGATACTTGCTTAAGGATTTTAACTTCCTCGTCTGAAAGGCCGAATATTTTTGGTCTGCTAAATACATTAACAGCTACTTGAACGTGAGCAGTCTGCAAATTATCGCTACCGCACATATAGGCTTCCTCAATTGAAGCTTGAGTTAGGCCAATCAGGTCTCTCAGCACTCCGCCCGAATAATAAATAAGGTTATCTGCTGAAGCTTGTTCGATAAAATCCTCCGAGGCGCGAACCGCAAGAATCTTGGCAAAGAAGTCCCGAGCATCAGGATCTTGCACGACATCAAAGCAGGGTTGATAGGAAATCTTCTCTACTGTGGTTTCGATAAAGTTTATATCTTGGCTGTGAGCAGTCTCTATGGGACCGACTAAGACAACTCCAATCCCATGTTCGGATAGTGTTTTCACATCTGGAACGATTTGGGCGAGGGTGTCAGGCGGATGGAGGCGATCCAACCCATCCAATAGCAGTACGATATGGCCGTATTTCTCAGCAGCCGCTTGTTTTAGAGAATCGATCGCTTCTAGTAATTGCTTTATTTTTATTTTCCCCTCATTTAAATTAATGATACCTTTATGATGAACATAATAAGTGCTGGTGGGGCTAATAATGCTGCTAAAACCTAGTTGCACCTTAGATACCTTTTTTTCGTCGTAGCCGTATGCCAGCTTACGAATCACGTCTTTATAGATGCGTAATTCTCCGTCATCAATCTCTTTTGTCAGTTCGGATAGTGCCAGCCCAGCAACTGCCAGCAGCACCCCGGGCTGGATCTGAGAAATATCCGCATACAAGCTGACATCTATATAATGAGCGTAAGTATCTTCTAGCTTGTTGATACGATCGCGAGCTACTAAAAGTTCGGTGGTTTTCCCCGAGCCAATCCCGCCAATTAACAGATGAGTAGAAGTAGGCCGCAGCTCTATGCGACTGGCTATGGTATCTGCCAGGGACTTTCTCGGGTGGGAGACATAATGGCCGCTATCGAGAGATCGCCGAGGATCTGCAGAACCCTCGAAAGCAGCCATTTCTTTTCTAAAGCGATCGCGTCGATTAGACATATATAATGCTTTCAGTCGGGTTGGATATTTTCTAGTTTATAGCAAATATGGAATAGGGCATTGGGCATTGGGCATTGGGCATTGGGGAGACTTGGGGAATTGAGGACAAGAAGAAAGTTTTTAGTTTTTAGCTTGAGAGTTTTGAGTTCTTAACTAGAGAGTTGCTTGCTTTTCTTTAACTTCAACAGGACTTACGCAAATTAGACTATTTAATTATATAGCGTTTGGTGCGCGGTGCGGCACCCTACTTTTCCCAATTCCCAATTCCCAATTTTACTCTGAGCCGGTCGTTGGGTCACAATTCCCAATTCCCAGTTTCCCATGCCCCATGCCCCATGCCCCATGCCCCATGCTCAATCTTCTATAGCCAATTCCCCACTAATATAAAAGCCGACCAAAAATAGGGATGGTTGTGGGCGGGATTTTTCAAGACAGCTAGTTGGGCTTGGCGCAGAGCCTCGGCTTTGGAAATATTGCTGGTTTCTGGCTCGGCGAGCTGCTTATAAAACTCGGTCATCAAATCAGCGGTGGCTTGGTCGTTAACAGACCAGAGGCTGGCGATGGTGCTGCGGGCTCCCGATCGCAAGGCGAATCCCGCCAATCCTAGGGTTGCTCGATTGTCTCCGGCGGCGGTTTGGCAGGCACTCATTACTAATAATTCAATCGGTTCTAGCAGCCCTACTTTTCGTTTTTGGAATAAGCGATCGAAGTCTTTGACGTTGATGCGGCCGTCCCAAGTGAGTAGAAAAGTTTTCTCGGGATCGGAGCTAAATTGACCGTGGGTAGCCAGGTGAACTATGCGAAAAGATTTGGCATCAATTTTTTCTTGAAATTTGACCCTAGTAAAGGTTGGATTTAGTAAGGTCTCTGACTCGAAATCGGCATCGATCTCGTTAAGTTCTTTTTCTACTCCGGGTAGGGAGGAAAAACCTTGGCGGGCTTCGGTTAAGGCGGCAACTAAGACGTTGAGTTTTTGGCCTGCCAGTCCTTGGGGAAAGAGTTGCAAGCCCGCGCTGTAGGCGATGCTGTATTTTTCTAAAAGATAGCGATCGCCATCATGCAGGGCAGCCATTGGCAACCTTCGCAAGGAGCCATCTTGGATAAAAACCAGAGTTTTAATCTCGCTCCGCTCTAAGTATCTTTCGGCGGGGCGGACGAGCCAATCATAAACTTGCTGGGAAAGCTGCAAGCGTTTGCTCTGGGAGTAAAGAACATTGAGGCTAGAGATCAGTTCCTGGATGGTATCTTCGACTCTTTGCCGAGACAGGGGGGTAGCATAATGGCGCAAGGTTTGGTTGGGCAGAGAGAGGATAACTTCCAGGCGATCGCTCAAAATAATAGGATAGATAACTGCCGCCTCCGTATCTATTTCATCGAGGAGCGCCGGCTGAGTATCGAGGCAAGCATCTCGGAAAAAATTATCCAGCTCTGCTAGTTGCAAAGCTTCGATAGTTTTGCGCGCTTGTTTTAGATCGGCTTGGGAAGCATTTGGCCGTAGGAGCAGGCTGGCAAATTCTCGATAAATTGGTTCGACGCTTTCTTTGAAATTAAATTGAACCTCGGGATTAACGGCCACCAAGTCGCCGCGCAAAGATTGCAAAGTATTGAAAGCAATCTGGTAAGCGGATATGGCTGGCGCTATCTCCCCTTGTTCTTTCAGAAGCCGACCCAACTGCCAAGCGGCGCGAGCGGTAATGCGATCGGCACCAATCCTTTGCGCAATTTCTAGGGCTTGCTGGGTTAAAGCGCGAGCCTCTTTGCTTTGTCGATTTTGGGCATATAGATTTCCTAATTGATTCAGGGAATCTGCTTCTGCTCTAGGGTCTTGCAGTTCCCTAGCCTCTTGGATTGCTTTAGCTAATAGTTGGGCAATCCTTGAGGGATCGGCAATACATCGGCTATTGTCGCTGGAACATTGGGAACTATTTATATTTATAGCCGCTGCGCTTTGCTCTATTTTGATTAGGCTTTCTGCCAGATTCACTCGGGCATAGACCGAAGAGCGCGATGGGATTAAGTTGGAGACAGCAGACTGGACTTGAGGAACTATACTGCGCGCTTCTTCCCAGCGTTCGGCAGCGACAAACAGGCTGAGCCTATTGAGTTCGACTTGAGTTTTGGTGTTGCGATCGCCTAAGAGTTTCTCGGCTTCTTCATAGTAATTGAGCGCCACGTCATATTGCTTTACATCTCTGGCAATATTGCCGATGCTAAATAGAGTAGCGCCAGTATCGTTAAATAAATTTAATCTAGAGCTAATTCCCCAACTTTGCTCTAGTATCGCTTTGGACTCTACTAAATCGCCGACGGTTTGCAAGGCAACGCCCAAACTGCGCAGGCTATCGGCTTTGAGCTTGCTATCCGGTTGAGTTTGCAGTTGTTCGCCGACCCGCTCTAAGAGCGATCGCGCTTTTCTATATTGTCCCAAAGATTGTAAAGCCTGGGCTCGGTTAATTTGGCTTCCCAACTTTCCGGTTTCGTCCCCGGCGCGATCGTAAGTCTCCTCTGCTTGCCTCCAAGTCTCTAGGGCAGCTTCCGTTTGTCCCCTCGCCAATTCCAGATTTGCCCGAGCATTTAAGGCTTGGGCAAAAATAATTAAACCTTTGGGAGAGAGATTTTCTACATCTTGCTTTTCTAAATCTTGCTTTTCCAAACTTTGCAAAAGTGCGAGGCTATTTTCAATCGATTCCCAGGCTTTCTCGCCCCGCCCCAAACGCTGATAGGCCAAAGCCAGATAATTTAGGGTTTGGGCTTCGCCGATAACTGTCGAGCGATCGCCAAGATTTGCATAGACGCCTCCATAGATATCCGATGCCCGTTCCCACAGAGTTGCTGCCTCCAAAAATTTTCCTTCTTGATAGCGCCCTAGTCCTAGATCTAACAATTGCCGGGGCTCCACAGACTCGGCCACCGCATACCGATCGGGGCTAAGGATTGGTTCCTGCGATCGCGTTGGCAGCGAGCGTGTCGGCAGCACCTTTGTCGTCAAGACCAACGTCAGCAGAAAGCAAACCGAAAAAAAACAAAACTTACGCAATATTTTTGGTGTTTTAGTCATAATTTTACTTTGGATTGCAACTTGACTGCCTGCCTATATAAGGAGCTTTTTCATCTCCTACAGCAGCAACCAATTCTACCGTACCGTCTGGATACACCTTCCACCCCGTTGCCTCTACCAAACTCTGCCCCCTGTTATAATTCAATTGTAACACTTGAGAATTATTGGTTTCTCCAGCTTTCTCTGCTTCTGCTTCCAAACCTACGCCAGCCTCCGGTTCGCCAAACCGTCGCGTATCCTCCCAAATAGTTTCGCCTCGGATAGCAGCAGTCGGATCTGCTGCCAAGCCGCCTCGTCCGGTAATAGTAAAAGAACTGCCCAAAGCCACCCCACAGCCAACAATAACTTTGTTTGTTGGGTCGCCGATCGCTTCGGGCAATTCCACCAATCCCGAGCTTGGATCTATTTCTGGATTATTAATCGTCACCGTACCGGAAACCCCAAACTGAGAGCTGGCAGTAATATCGCTATTTGCGGTCGGGGCTTCTCGAAACTGAGTGCCAAAAATTCCAGCAGAGTTGATGGCAATATTGCCTCCCGCCCCTTCAAAGGCATCAGCCGCAATATCGCTATTTTCCAAAGCAGCCAAAACATCGGCATTAATCCTTAAGTTGCCGCCGTTACCCGTGCCCCCAGCTTCCGCAGCAATAAAACTGTTGCGGCGCATAATTAAAGAGTTATTGGCATTGACAATAATATTGCCCCCTTCGCCGGATTCTGTTGACGCTAGCAGACCGCCCCGAGAATCCAGCAAAATCGAGTTAGCATTAATAGAGAGGTTACCGGAATTGCCCGAGCCATCATTTCTGACATTAACCAGACCGCCATTGTTGACCCGCAGTTCCGGCGTATTAATCGTCACATCTCCTGAGTTTCCCTCGGGAACTAAAGGCAATCCAAAAGCCTGCCGAAAAACCTCATCCCGAATAATAGCAGAAGATTCGATCTGAGAGGGATTGATACTGCCGACCGTTCTGCCGCTAACTTCTACGAAGTTTGTGGCATCGATAGTAATGCTTCCGGCATTCCCACTGTTAACATTGCTAGCGCTGACCGTACCCGCATCGCCAACAAAAAAGGAGCCTGTCTCAATGGTGATGTTGCCCGCTCTACCGTTGCCAAAGGTTGAAGAACTGATAGCGCTTGGGGAACTAGCAGTCAAGTTGATACCAATGACTTCTACAGCATTTGCCCTAATACCCAAAAAACCTCCATCGCCAGAGCTAAAAGTTATCGTTCCCAAACCGCCTCCATCTTCAAGTCTGAGCCTATTTGTTGAAATGTCAACATTTCCAGCCCTTCCCGAATTTAAGGTTACAGAAGCAATAGCACTAGGGCTAAGAGGATTAATAGCTGAAAAACCCAGTATATCGATAGAGTCAGAGGCATCGATCGCGATATTACCTCCCGATTCTAGAGCATTGACAGTAACACCTATAGCGCCTCCCTCCCTCAAAGCTAAGCGCCTGGTTGTAATTATAATGTCTCCTCCCAAACCGCCCAGAGCATCGCTGAAAATACTGCTCGGAATATTATTGGCATTTCTTCCATTTAACTCAATTCTATCGGAGACATCGATCTCGATATTGGCCGCAAGCGCCTGACCGAGATTTTGACTTAAAAGCACCGAGCCATCGCGCAACTGGAGAGAATGCGATCGCACCCTAATCGAACCAGAACCAACCCCCGACACCTCGGCTAGGGCAAGGGATTCTAGTTGAATATCGCCAAAACTGTTGGCATTCTCATAGTCGAAAGCCCAGCCCGAGGGAACGGCATTTATACTGACATCGCCTTCCCGGACGCTGCCCAACTCAATTCGTCCCGACCTTGCATTTAGGACACCGCCCGATAAAACTACATCGCCTCCGACTAGGGCAATAGTTTTCCCCGGCAAAACCTCCAAAGCCGAATCGCTGCCCAGATTCTCAATTACTAAGCCCGATGCTTCTATGGCGAGATTGTGACCCGTACCTGCGACGCGAATCGCCCCTGGATCTGACCCGACCTGCAAGCCAACGGGAACGTTAATAGTTAGCAGGGGCGGTGCATTGGGCTCGGTAGCGCTGAAGCTGCTGCCATCGGAAAATATAACGCTATTAGCGGTACTGCCTAGAAAAGAGCCGCCGATATTCAAACTAGCACCTGCCCCAAAATCCAGACCGTTGGGATTGATTATGAGCAAATTAGCGCTACCGTTGCTTCGCAGGCTGCCGTTTATGGAGGAAATATTATCCCCGGTGATGCGGGTAATAATGTTGCTAATATTTCCCTCATTGTTAAAAAAAGCTTCCATACTCGCGGGCAGGGAAAACTCCTGGAAGCTGTGGAACAAATTGCTCCCGGCTCTGGTACCGCCCTCAATTATAAAACTATTGCCAGAGGGAATAACTGTGGAATTGACGGGTAGGGTATTATCCGGTACTATTTGAGCTATAACTTGCCTTGGATAGCCCCAGCCAGCCAGCACTAACAAAAGGCTGGCGAGACTGAAGGGTTTTAAGTAGCTATAGTACAGTAGCCTTGTTTGCTTTCTATTTTTTGCCATAATTTTACTCGGTATTGCAAGTTGAAGGCAGCCCTAAATGGCGAGCATTTCGATCTTCTTTGGCAGCAACTAATTCTACCGTACCATCTGGATGCAGCTTCCACCCGGTCGCTTCTACCAAAGGGCGATAGTTGCGATCGCTGCGATCGCTGCGATAGTCGCGATCGCCCAATTGTGTTAATTGGGGATTGGCTAATTGAGGATTGGCTAATTGAGGATTGGCTAATTGAGGATTGGCTACTTGAAGATTGGCTTTCTCGACTTCCGCCTCCAAGCCTACGCCAGCCTCCGGTTCGCCAAACCGTCGCGTATCCTCCCAAATAGTTTCGCCTCGGATAGCAGCAGTCGGATCTGCTGCCAAGCCGCCTCGTCCGGTAATAGTAAAAGAACTGCCCAAAGCCACCCCACAGCCAACAATAACTTTGTTTGTTGGGTCGCCGATCGCTTCGGGCAATTCCACCAATCCCGAGCTTGGATCTATTTCTGGATTATTAATCGTCACCGTACCGGAAACCCCAAACTGAGAGCTGGCAGTAATATCGCTATTTGCGGTCGGGGCTTCTCGAAACTGAGTGCCAAAAATTCCAGCAGAGTTGATGGCAATATTGCCTCCCGCCCCTTCCAAGGCATCAGCCGCAATATCGCTATTTTCCAAAGCAGCCAAAATCTCGGCATTAATCCTTAAGTTGCCGCCGTTCCCCGTACCCTCAGCTTCGGCAGCAATAAAACTGTTGCGGCGCATAATTAGAGAGTTATTGGCATTGACAATAATATTGCCCCCTTCGCCGGATGCCGTTGATGCGGTTAGACCGCCGCGAGAATCCAGCAAAATCGAGTCAGCATTAATCGAGAGGTTCCCGGCGTTGCCCGAGCCACTGTTTCTGACATTAACCAGACCGCGATTCCTTATCCTGAGTACCGGCGCGTTAATTCTCACATCTCCAGAATTTGCCGAAGGCGTAGCAGACAATCTTAAAGCTTGTTGTAAGGTTAAATCGGCCATAACGACAGATGCTTCCAGGCGGCTGGAGTCGATTCCGTCTAGGGTCGCATCCCCTATCTCCACAAACCTGGAAGCATTAACGGTAATGCTTCCAGCGTCGCCGGTGCTAGTCGAGCTGGCGTTGATATTTCCTCCATCGCGAATTATTAGCGAGCCCGTATCGAGCGTTAAGTTGCCAGCTCTACCTTGCCCAAGGCTGGAACCACTGATGGTGCTTTGGTTAGGGCCGAGGGGATTGCTACCAGCGATCGCGATCGAGTCCGCCCGAATATCCACGAAACCGCCGTTACCCGAGCCTAAAGTTGCCGATGTTATAACGGCTCCTGCTTCAATGGTCAATCGCTCTGTTGAAGCGGCGATCTTTCCCGCTTCTCCCGAACTAAAAGTTGTAGAAGAAATATTACTAACTACAATAGGATTAAGATTAGAAAAACCTATGATTTGTATAAGCTCAGAGGCACGAACATCGATGTTGCCTCCTGGATTATCAGACTGGGTATTGGTAGCTATGCTTGCCCCATTCAAGATAGTTAACTGCTTAGTGGCAATTGCTACGTCTCCTCCCAAACCGCCTAGAGCCTCGCTGATTATACCGCCATTAATGACACTATTATTTGTGCCGTTTAATTCAATCCGTTCCGAAGCGATCGCGCTGATACTTCCCGATGGTTGCCGACCTAGATTTTGACTTAAAAACGCGGAACCATCCAGCAACTGGAGAAAAGCAGATCGCGCTTGAATCGAACCGGAGCCGACCCCCGAGACATCAGCTAATGCTTGAGATGTTAGTTCGATAGAGCCAAACTGGCCGATTTCAGAATAGTCCAACTGCCAGCCAGAAGTAACGGGAGTCAGATTTACATTACCTTCCCTGACGCTGCCCAACTCAATTCGACCCGATTCTGCTGTGAGAATGCCACCCTCAATGCTGACATTGCCCCCGACGATCGCCAGACTATTACCGGGCAAAACCCGCAAACCTAAATCGCGATCGCTCCTCTCAATGGGAAAGAAAAAAGGCGGCCTTGCATCAAGATTGTGACCCGTACCTCGCACTGCAATATTTCCTGGATTGCCTCCAAACTGCAAGCCAACGGGAACGTTAATAGTCAGCAAGGGCGCTGCATTAGCTGGTGCATTCGCTTCTGTGGCGCTGAAGCTGCTGCCATCGGAAAATATAACGCTATTAGCGGTGCTGCCCAGAAACGAGCCGCCGATATTCAAACTAGCACCTGCCCCAAAATCCAAACCGTTGGGATTGATTATCAGCAAGTTGGCGCTGCCATTGCTTCGCAGGCTGCCGTTTATGGAGGAAATATTAGCCCCGGTAACCCGAGTAATAATATTGTTAATATTTCCCTCATTGTTAAAAAAAGCTTCCATACTCGCGGGCAGGGAAAACTCCTGGAAGCTGTGGAACAAATTGCTCCCGGCTGTGGTGCCGCCCTCAATTATAAAACTATTGCCAGAGTGAATAACTGTGGAATTGACGGGTAGGGTATTATCCGGTACTATTTGAGCAAAACTTTTTTCTGCGAAATAGCTCCAACCAGCCAGCGCTAACAAGATACTGGCTAGAGTGAAGGGTTGTAAGTAAAGATAGTATGCTAGCCTTGTTTGGTTTTTATTTTTTGCCATAATTTTACTCGGTATTGCAAGTTGAAGGCACCCCTAGATGCTGAGCTTTTTCATCTCCTTTGGCAACAACCAGTTCTACTGTACCATCTGGATGCACCTTCCACCCTGTCGCCTCTACCAAAGGGCGATCGCCCAATTGTGCCGATTGGGAATTGGCTGATTGGGAATTGGATGATTGGGAATTGGCTAACTGGGGATTGAGCGCTGTAGTCTCCTCAACGGCAGCATACTCGGGAAAGCGCCGCATATCTTCCCAAATAGTTTCACCTCGGATGGGAGCGGTAGGATCTGCGGGCAAGCCGCCGCGTCCGGTAATAGTAAAAGAACTGCCCAAAGCCACGCCACAGCCAACAATAATCTGTTCTGTAGGGTCGCTTATCGCTTCCGGCAGTTCTACCAATCCCGAGCTTGGATCTATTTGTGGATTATTAATCGTCACCGTACCGGAAACTCCAAACATAGAACTGGCTGTAATATCGCTATTTGGAGTCAGCGTTGCTCTAAACTGGGTGCCGAATATACCCCTAGCCTCGATCGCAATATTGCCTCCCGCCCCTTCAAAGGCATTGGCTACGATATCGCTACTTTCCAAGGCGGCCAAAATCTCGGCATTAATAGCTATGTTGCCGCCGTTACCCGTGCCTCCGGCTTCTGCAGAAATAAAACTGTTGCGGCGCATCACTAAAGCATTACTGGCGTTGAGAATAATATTGCCCCCTTGACCGGATGCCGTTGATGCGGTCAGGCCGCCGCTCTCTTCTAGCACGACCAAGTCTGCATCAATCGAGAGGGTGCCGGAATTGCCCAAGCCATCATTTCTGATATTAACCAAGCCGCTGTCTAGTACCCGCAGCTCGGGGGTATTAATAGTCACATCTCCTGAGTTTCCCGAGGGAACCGGAGGCAATCCCAAACCTTGCTGAAGAGCTTCATCCCTAATAATGGCCGATGCTTCTATCCGAGAAGGATTGATACTCTCTGGGTTCGTGCCGGTAACTTCTATAAAGTTTGTAGCATTGATAGTAACGCTTCCGGCATTTCCAGTGCTAGCCGCGCTGGCGCTGATAGTTGCTCCATCCCGAACTATTAGCGAGCCCGTGTCGATATTCAAGTTGCCCGCTTGACCTTCTCTAAAGCTGGAAGAAGTTATAGTGCTTGGGTTGACAAGAATGGGATTAATGCCAGTAACTTCTATGGCACTTGCCCTCACTGCTACGGAACCTCCATTGCCAGAGCCAAAAACTACCGAGTTTAAAATACCTCCATCTTCAAGGGTTAAGCGTTCTGTTACAACCTCAGTATCGCCAGCTCTTCCCGAACCAAAAGTTACAGAACCAATGGCGCTAAGATTAATGGGATTAGCTGCTGAAAAACCGACGATATCAATAAATTCAGAGGCGATCGCAGTGACATTGCCTCCGCTAGCAGGGCTAGTCGTACTGACGAGTATAGACCCTCCGTTTTCTGAAACTAAACGCCTGCTGGAAACTGTAATATCTCCTCCCTCACCCCTCAGAGCATCGCTAAAAATACCGCTTCTAACCAGACCATTGGGGGTTGTTCCTTTTAATTTAATTTCCTCGGAGACATCAATATTAATGGTTCCCGGGTTTTCGGGACCGAGATTTTGATTTAAAATAACAGAACCATCGCTCAACTGGAGAAGACGCGATCGCACTTGAACCGAACCGGAACCGACTCCCGATACATCGGCTACAGCAAGGGATTCCATTTGAATCAAACCAAAGTTGTTAGCATTTTGATTATTAGCATTTTGACTATTCGCATTTTCATAGCCCAATGCCCAGCCCGAGGAGATAGGAGCGAGGCTGACATTGCTTTCCCTGACGCTGCCTAGCTCAATTCTTCCCGACTCAGCAGTTAGGATGCCGCCCGACAAAAAGACATCTCCTCCCACTAGGGCGATAGTTTTACCGGGCAAAACCCTCAGACCCGAATCGCTACCGGGATTCTGAAGTGGTAGAAACAATGGCTGTTCTGCCGTAATATTGTGACCCGGACCCCCGACGCGAATGGCTCCTGGGTTACTTCCAAACTCCAAGCCAGTGGGTGTATTAATCGTTAGCAGGGGCGCTGCATTGGCTGGTCTATTGGCCTCAGTGGCGCTGAAGCTACTGCCATCGGCAAATAAAACGCTGTTAGCGGTACTGCCGAGAAACGAACCGCCGATATTCAAGCTAGCACCTACACCAAAATTCAAACCGTTGGGATTGATTATCAGCAAATTAGCGCTGCCGTTGCTTCGCAAAGTGCCGTCAATTAAGGAAATATTTTCCCCCGTGATGCGAGTAATAATGTTGCTAATATTACCACCATTGTTAAACAAAACTTCCATACCCGTAGGAACGGAAAACTCCTGGAAACTGTGAAACAAATTGCTCCCGGCTGTGGTGCCACCATTAATAAAAATTCTATTTCCTTGAGGGACAACTATACTATTGTTTGTTAGAGTGCCATCTGGGATAATTTGTGCTTGGGCTAAATCAGGCAATAAAAAGCGAAGGAATATTAATAAAAGCCAGAACCGCTTTAATTCGGAGCCAGCCAATTGACAATGTTGCTCTAATCCCTTATTCATGGTTAACTTTTGTTTAAATTTTGTCTGGATATAAGCAGAACCTTGTTGCCGCGATCGCGAAAAGCATTTCTCTAGGAGAACCTAGTGCCTTCTAGCTCTCATTCAAAATTCAAAATTCAAAATTCAAAATGCCTTTGTACCCTGGCTTTGGGCCACAAGCGTCCCTGGTGGATTACTTCTGCCGCGCTGCACTAGGACAACAAGCAGAATACTTATCTGCAAATATTTATAGCGTAGCTCTATGGCAAACTGTCAACTGGCTCTCACCTACCACCCCAAAATGGCTGAATGCAAATCTTCGATCGGATATTTACGCAAATCTTCGATCGGATACTTACGCAAATTTTCGATCGGATACTTACGCAGATAGTTACGCAGGTACTTACGCAGATATCCACAGAGAGCCGATAGACATAGCAGTAAGCTATTAGCTGTCACTGCTGAGCAGTCAGCTAAAGTCCTGCCAAAAGCCATGCATGCGCGCGTTTTGTAACTGTCAAACACCTTAATCAATAGTGCTATAACAGGAATTTTGGCCAGCACTTGTCGGACGCCGCGCCACTAATTGGACAGAGCGATAGAGACTGACGGATGACACATACGCGCATCGGGTTTTTGGTTCCGGCTCTTATCATAATCTATTTAGGATTGCTATATATAAGTTATATTAATATAGCGCTTTTTAAATTAATGTGAGGTTTCTGGGGCGAAGCGGGCCCGCGCATCCCAATACGGAAATTCCCGTTATACAGCCGAGACGGTTGCTCTTGTTGCTGTCGCCCCTACGTTTTCGTTCATTACACTAATTTGAGAAACGCTATAAGTGTTATATCGCTATCTATATAGAAAAACACCCCTATGGCCAAGCTACAATACCAAGGCTATTCCGAGAGCGATCGCGCTATTCCCGTGGCTGAAAAGTTTGGCTCTGCAAATCTGTACCGGCGGCAGGCGACATCTTTGCTGAATCCAGCGACTGGTTTTATTAAGGCTTATGATTTCACTCTCAATCCCTACCAAGGATGCCAATACGGTTGCGGCTATTGCTATGCTGCCGCTTTTAGTCCTCATTACAAAATGCGACAGGACTGGGGCAACTGGATAATAGTGAAAGAAAATGCTGCGGAGCTTATGGAGAAAGAACTAGCAAGCTGGGAGCGCAAACAGAGCCAGTCCGATAGCAAGCGCCCGCCCAAAATCTATATGAGTACGGTGACAGATCCCTATCAACCGATTGAGTCGAAGGAGAAAATAACCCGAAGTTTGTTAGAGGTAATGGTCGCTTATCAGCCGATTCTGGTTATCCAAACTCGCTCGCCAATGGTGGTGCGAGATATGGAGATTTTGAAGAAGTTCCGGCATTTGCGTATTAATATGAGCGTTCCCACTGGCAGCGAGTCGGTGCGGAAGGACTTTGAACCGCGATCGCCGAGTATCAAAGCTCGACTCAAGGCGATCGCTACTCTCAGGCACGGCCTCCCTTGCGACGAACTGCACGATGTCCGCTGTTCCGTTACGGCCACGCCCCTGCTGCCGACCTACTTCAAAGACCAAATCCCTTTTATTAATAAGATGCAAGTGGTGGATAGGGTGGTCATCCAGCCTTTTCATAACCTTAGAGCGGGAGCGCTTACGGCCGTCACCCGCCAAGAGGCGATCGCTATTGTGAAGAAATATGACTGGTGGTATCAAAATGAAGAAGAAAATTATAAAAAGTTTAAGCGCCTGCTACAGGAGCAACTTTCGGCGGTAGAAATAAAAGAAGGTCAATCGGGGTTCACTTATGAGTAATGCGATCGCGAAATGGTTGCGTTCCAAAAGCGCTAACTGGCTGCGCTCTTTCCGCCTCTGGTGGGCGCTTCGGCAAGGTAACACCAGCCAAGCCAAGCGGGTTCTAAAGGAAATTCAAAGATCCGATGCAAAACTTTCTTGGCTCGAAGAGTTATTTCAAAACCGGCTCGCGGGCGAACCATCTGGGCAGGAAGATCGCGAAGCCCGCAACTACCGGGAAGAAATAGCGGCCCTAAAGCGGCAAGTAGAGCAATTGCTCCAGCAAAAAGAGCAATTAGAACGGGAAAAAGTATTTGATGCCTTCGAGCCGGAAGCGACTCCAGAAATTCTAGTTCCCAATCCAGAGTTTATCGGTTTTGTCACCGATAGCTTTCAGTTGCGCGACCTTGACGAAGGGAAAATCCAAGCTACGGGGATTTGCGATCGCATTTTCGACCCCTTTGAAGCCAATTTGGCGGATTTTGTCCGAGAATACCTGAGTAAATTGACCCCAGAAAAGCTAGAGCATGGCTTACAAGAAGCGAGGGAGGATCTGGATAAATTAAAACGCGGCATCGACCCTCAATATAGCTTCGATCTGAGTCCCCATGTTTATTTAATGAGGTATTTTGTAGAAAATGTCTATTGTAACTACCTAGCCTGGTTTTTGATTTATAAAGCCGGTTTGCTACCTGCAAAACTCAATATACTCGACATAGCAGCCGGACCGGGAACCGCAGCTTATGGCCTTGCCTTGTTGCTCCAGAGCAGCAGCGGCTTTTTCCCCTTGCCCCAAATGCACGTTTCTTACTATTCTCTGGAACAACAAGATCGACTGCAGTTCCGGGGTCTGCAATTCTGGCGTCGCTATATAGAAGCTCTGCCCAACGATACCAATGCTTACTTTCGCTTTGTCACTGACAATATTTTCGCTTACGAGCGACAAGTAAAGAAGCTGCCTCAGAATTTTTTTAACTTTATTGTTATTTCCCACTGTTTCTTTGTCGATCTAGTCTCTCGCTTCAAATCATACGAAACTTATAGGCAGATATTTGAAAATTCTCTAAGCCCTGAAGGTTATGTTTTACTGATCGTCCAAGGAGCCAAACTTTTTATCAGTTATGAAACAGATCGAAAGGAAGATTTAAGGCAAGAGAAGGATGTAATCGCTCAGTTCCTAGACGAGCTGGGACTAACTCTAGAATGGTATAAATACATTGATTCAACTGGTCTGAGGACTCCTCTTGGATCTGAGTTTGGCAAATTCGCGAGAGAAAGTTTGCCCGTACAGAAATCCATGAGCCAGTTACAGCGACAGTACCTGGGAGTAAAATATAATGCACATTATGCGATTGACGATTATGTGATTTTGGCCAAGAAAAAATCTTAAATACAGACTAAATTGATAGAGAATGCTTCAATCGGGGTTCACCTATGAGTAATGCGTATGAGTAATGCGATCGCCAAATGGTTGCGCTCTTTCCGCCTTAGGGGAGCGCTCCGGCAAGGCAACACCGGCCTCGCCCAGCAGCTTCTAGAGGAAATTAAAATATCTGGTGCCAAACTCTCTTGGCTGGAAAAGTTATTTCAAAACTGGCTTGCGGAAAATAGGGCCGCCCGAGACTACCGGGAAGAAATAGCGGCCCTAAAGCGGCAAGTAGAGCAATTGCTCCAGCAAAAAGAGCAATTAGAACGGGAAAAAGTATTTGATGCCTTCGAGCCGGAAGCGACGCCAGAAATTCTAGTTCCTAATCGAGAGTTTATCGATTTTGTCACCGATAGCTTTCAGTTGCGCGACCTTGACGAAGGGAAAATCCAAGCTACGGGGATTTGCAAGGACATTTTCGGTCCTTTTGAAGCCGACTTGGCGGATTTTGTCGAAGAATCTCTGAATAAATTTCCTTGCGAAAGGCGAGATTCCTCCGTAAAAGAAGCGAGGGAAGATCTCAGGAAATTAAGAGACGGCATCGACCCTCAATACAGCTTCGAGCTAAGTTCCGAGGTTTACTTGATAAAGCACTTCTTAGAACACGTCTATTGTACTTACATAGCCTGGTTTCTAATTTATAAAGCCGGTTTGCTACCAGTAAAACTTAATATTTTGGACATTGGATCGGGGCCGTTAACTACAGCTTATGGCCTTGCCTTGTTGCTCCAGAGCAGTAGCGGCTTTTTCTCTTTGCCCCAAATGCATCATATATCTTACTATTCTCTGGAACGACAGGATCGACTCCAGGAGCAGGGACTGCAATTCTGGTGCCGCTATATAGAGCCTCGGTCGGACGCAACTAATGCTTATTTTCGCCTTGACACGGCTAATATTTTAGCTTACGACCCGCAAGCCAAGAGCCTGCCCGAAGGTTTTTTTGACTTTATCGTTATTTCCCACTGCATATTTTCTGACCGAAAGCAAAGAGCCAAGTCTCATGAGGTTTATCGGCAAATATTTGCAAACAATCTAGCTAAAAACGGTTATGCGCTTGTTATTGTCCAATTGAACAAGCTGTTTAAAGGTTATGGCATACCTCCCAGTGAGGATTTGGAGCGTGAAAAGTCTCTTATTAAGAAGCTTCTTGATGAACTAGGTCTTACCCTTGAATGGTATAAATACTTTGCATCAACTGGTCGGAGAGTATTTATGAAAAATGACGAATTCCGCGATTTTGCAGAAGATAACCTTCCCAAACCAAAAGAAATGGGTAGGTTACACCGAAAATACATTAATAAAAATTATGAGCGCCATTATGCAGCCGACGATTATGTTATTTTGGCCAAACGAAAACTTTAAGGTTTTTGCTGCTTTCAGATTATGGCGATCGCGGTTAACTTTGTAAAGGCCTAAAATAATCGGGGCACTTTTTGCATCTGCGCTTTCAGCTAGAATAATTAAGTAGGATTAGGTCAAGACGCAGCGTTTCTCAAATTGTAATAAAAGATCGGGTAGGGGCGACAGCATCCCCGCAACTATCTCCGCTGTATAACGGAAATTTCTGTACTGGGATGCTTCGCCCCAGAAACCTCACGTCAATTCGAGAACCACTATAGTAAAGCATTTCGGATAAAATACAAATGACAAACCAAGCCTATAAATTAGGACTCAAGCAAGTGGGGCAGGACGTCACTATATGGCCGCTAGCCAAGATAATTTCGCCGGAAGTTATTTCTATTGGCGACTCGGTAATTATAGACGACTTCGTTTTTATTATGGGCGGCGCAAAGACGAGCATCGGCAGTTTTATCCATATCGCCTCCTTCACTTCGATAACCGGCGGCGGCGAATTGACGATGGAAGACTTCGCCACTTTGTCGAGCGGCATTCGGGTTTTGACCGGAACCGATGATTTTTTGGGCGGCTCTCTAACTAATTCGGCAGTGCCCTATCCCTATCGCCGCCCGACTCGCTCTTTCGTCCATCTCAAAAAACACTCTATTGTAGGGGCGAACTCTGTCATATTGCCGGGAGTTACTATTGGCGAAGGGGCGGCGATCGGTGCTAATTCTCTGGTCAAAAAAGATTGCGAGCCTTGGACTATTTATGTAGGGTCGCCCGCTCGCCCCCTGCGCCCTCGTCCGCGCGATCGCATTTTGGATCTGGAAGCACAGTTGCGAGCCGACCTCTATGATGCTGAGGGCAATTATCTTAGTTAGTAAAGGCGATCGGGGCGATTAACCGGACTTGATATAGCGTTTCTCAAATAAGTGTAATAAACGATCGGGCCCTAGAAAGGTAGGGGCGACAGCATCCCTTCGACAATCGAGCGCGCTCCTAACGGCGACCCTCATATTGGGATGCAACGCCGGTGGCACCTCACATCAATTTGAGAACCGCTATATAAAAGACAATATCAAATCCGTTTAATTAACCTAAAAAAGTCAATTCTTGCGTAGGACGGGCGTCCCGCCTGTCCGCCATACCAGTCAGGGACAGGCGGGACGCCCGTCCTACGGGACTCCAAATTTTTTGTGCGAGCATTTAATTTAACCGGATTTGATATAAAATGCAAGGTGCGCGTTGCGCACCCTACAGTTAAAACTCAAAACTCAAAGCTCAAAGCTGAAAACTGAAAACTATCCTATAATCCAGATAACAAACTTTCAAGCATTTCGTCGCCTCGAATGGCCTGAAAATCAGTATCTGCTTTGGCAGCCTCTCTTTTACTAGCATCGCGGTTTATCGCTTGTTTGAGGTTATCGACTGCTAAATCCGGGTCATTTTTTAGGGCATAACAGCGGGCTTTTTCATACCAAGGAGCAGCAGAATCAGAATTAATTTGTAAGGCTTTATTAAAAGAAGCTATAGCATCTTCGTATTTTTGCAGCTTAGTCAAAGCCATGCCCCTTTCCAGCCAAGCCAAATCTAGCTCGGGATTGGATTGGAGGGCGCGATCGCATAGTTCGATACTTTCCCCATACTGTCCTTCCCGAAACAGCTCGGAAGCTTGCTTGAGATAAACCCCAAGGACATCCTCAAAAGGCTGTTGGATAGCGTCTTGAAACTTCATCGACTCCTCCAAAGTCGATCGCGTCTCGTTAATTAATTTTTGAGTCGCCATCGCCATTGAAATAAGTTCGTTTAAATGTTCTGTATTGTCTGGCTTAGGTGCTTGAGCTGGCAGAGCAGCCAAAGCAGTATTGCTGCTGAGATTCTCTTGCCCTTCCAAACTGCCGACAATTTCTGCTTGGATCTGAGCCTTTAGCTCGCCGCCGATTTCTTCTTTTACTCGCTCGGCTACCATATTCGCCATATTGCGTCGCAAGAGCCAAATGCCAAAGATAGTTGCCCCTATCGGAAATAGAGTCATGGCAAAAAGCAGCCAATTCAGAGAGCTGGCATTGCGACCGAAAGCGCGATTTACTTCGTCTTGCACCACTTGCCGAATCTGCTCCTGTTCTGAAGAGGAGAGGGACTCGACCCTTTCTTTCGACGGATCGGACAGGGGTCGATCGGATGTGGGTTGAGCGGGATTATCTCCTCCAGCAGGAGAGGCCGCTGGAGTTGCCGTCGGAGCTGGACTCGGCTGAGTTGTTTGCTTTTCTGTCGGCTTTGCCGTCGTAGCGGGACTGGGCTCAGTTGTTTGCTTTTCTGTCGGCTTTGCCGTCGTAGCGGGACTCGGCTGAGTTGTTTGCTTTTCTGTCGGCTTTGCCGTCGTAGCTGGAGTAGGCTGAGTTGTTGGCTTTGGCGCTGGCTTTGCCGTTGAAGCTGGATAGGTCTGAGTTGTCGGTTTTTCTGTCGGCTTTGCTGTCGGAGCTGGAGTCGCCTGAGTTGTTGGGCGGGCTGCGGGGGAGGGCGTCACCCTTGGCCTGGGAGGGGGCGGGGGGGTGGGAATGGGAGTGGGAACAACATGAGGACTAGCATCGCTTCTCGGAGTAGGAGGGGTTTGGGCCTCGGCCGCACCAATGCAGAGCATCAGGGTTGCAACAACCATGCTGCCTTGCCATAGCAGTCTATTGGCCGTGCGATTATTCAAGGTCATAGAACGCTCGCTCATCGATCGACTTTTTACAATTTTGACAGTATCGGCACTATCGGGTCTTGGGAATCGGGAATGGGGAATCGGGAACGGGTAATCGGGAACGGGTAATCGGGAATCGGGAAAGCCCCAAGCGCCCGTGCGGAGAATCTCGCCCCTGTGGGAGAATCGCCGGCTCTGATATCATCATATATAGCGCAAAGCCATGTTTGGTTAAGGCTACGCAAGGAGCAATACTTGTGCTGAAGCTGATTGCTTACTGCTGATTGCTTACTGCTATAAAACTAAAATTATCCAAAAAGTTACTGGTTAAAATATGGGCACCCAATGGGAAAATTTTCTAAAAAATCTGGGAGAGTGGGAAGGCTCGTTTGACGGAATCTCGCCAACGGGAGAGGTTTTGAAATCCGTTCCCAGCTTGCTGATTCTAGAAGGCTTGGAGGAAAACCGGCGAGCGCGCTTAACTCTGCGGCGAAGTCAGACTGACTATCGTTCCCTGGCAGCCTTAAAACCAGATGTAGTTCAGGAGTTCGAGTCTTTAGGCCGCCATTTAATTTTTTTTGATAATGGCGCTTTTTCCAAAGGTAATACCCAGCTTGGGCCCTTTTCACAATTTGGAGTAGAAGGAGGCTTTGTTGCAGGCGATCGCCGCTTGCGCTTCGTACAGATCTTCGATAGCAATGGCGGACTAGATTTTCTGACTCTGATTCCAGAAAAACGGGCGGGTTCCGATGCAACCTTCGAGCCTGCTCTGACCTTAGACAAGCTTCTGGGAACCTGGCAGGGAGAAGCAAATACTCAATATCCTGACTTGAGGACTCCTGACATCTATCCTACTACCCTTAAAGTCAAGGATATCGGCGGCGGACTGATAGAGCAAGAGCTTACCTTCGAGAACCAGACCATCGCTTCCACTGGTCGAGTTGAGGGTTCTGTCATCCACTTCAACTCTGGCTCGCTACCCATAAGGTTGTTGCTTCTTAGCAATGGAGCTTCTATGACCTTGCCAATGCAGCTAAAACTGAGACAGTCTTTTTTCCTGGAAGCAGGCTGGCTCTTAGAACCGGACCTGCGCCAGCGTTTGATTCGCAGCTACGATGAAACCGGGGCTTGGGTCAGTTCTACTCTAATGACGGAGCGGCGGGTGAATTAATAGGGTGTGGGGTGTGGGGTGTGGGGTGTGGGAAGTTTGGGAGGTGTGGGAAGTGTGGGAAGTGTGGGAGGTGTGGGAAGTGTGGGGAAAATTCCCGCAGCTATTTTCCCGATCTCTGTTGGAAGCCGGAAAGCTTTTCTCTGCCCTACTCTCTGCCTCTTCCCTACACCCCACACCCGACACCCTACACCCTAACTGGAGGGATTTACCATAAGGAGCATTGGCGCTGTAAGGCTTTTTTGAGTAGGGCTTGATATTCGCGATCGCTGACGATATAGGCCCCAAAGCGATCGATATGGGGGCTGGCCATTTGGGCATCTAAAAGGACAAATCCGCGCGATCGCAGCCTTTCCACCAATTTAACCAGAGCCACCTTAGAGCCGTTGGCAATGCGATAAAACATGGATTCGCCGATAAAAGCGCCGCCGATAACAATCCCTAAAAGCCCCCCGGCCAGTTCGTCTCCCTGCCAGGTTTCAAAACTATAAGCCCAGCCGGCCTGGTACAGTTCCCAGTAAATCTGCTTGAGTTGTGGCGAAATCCAGGTGGTTTCTCGATTGGCGCAGCCTTCTACCACTCCTGGGAAATCTCGGTTAATTTCTACCCTAAAATGCTCTTTGTTCAGCACTTTGCGCAAGGATTTGGGATAGCGAAAGCGATCGTCTAAGGGAACCAGGGCTCTTTGGCGGCTCGAATACCACCCCAGGCTATCCTCTCCTTCGTTGGCCATGAGGAAGTATCCTTTGGCATATCCCTGGATAATGGCGGGAATGTCGAATTGCATCATTGGCTCGCCGGGGTACTTCCAAGTCCTCAGTAATTAAGATTATATTAAAAATATATCGGTTTTTACCCTGGAGGTCGCGTGGAGGTCAGACCCATAATCCTACCCCCTGCCAAAAATGCCCCACAGGAAGGGGAATGGCTACAAGAGTCCTTGCATCAATGGCTCGATACAGAGTTTCTCCCAGAACCAGTTAACTCGGAGATTGCCCGCCGAGCGTCCCAAATATTCGTGCGACAGCGCATGGAAGGGGAAAATGATGTGGGTTCCCTAGTCATCGCGATCGTCACTGAGATGCAGGCGTTTGATTTTTCTAAAAGTTTTTATGGCGAGTTTGCCGTTGCTAACGCCGTGAGCGACTTACTCCTAGACAGCTTGGGAATAGAAAAATGTTGCGGACAGTAGTTGGGGTGTCGGGTGTCGGGTGTCGGGAAAGAGAGAAGGGGGAGGGTGGGGAGGGTGGGGAGAGGGGGGAGAGCATTTTGTTTAATTCTTCCCACGCCGACTGCGTTTCCCACACTTCCCACACTTCCCACACTTCCCACACTTTCAGACCCTACACCCTACACCCCACACCCTACACCCAAAAAATCTTACCAGCTAGACTTGACGACCCCTGGTAGCAATCCTTGGTGAGCCATTTCGCGAAAGGCATTGCGAGAAAGACCAAAATCCCGATAGTAGCCTCTTGGGCGACCTGTCATCCAGCAACGATTCCTCAAGCGGGTCCGAGAGCTGCTGCGAGGCAAGCGCTGAATTTTCCGGTGGATTTCCATAATATCCTCATGGGTTTCGGCCTCGGCAAACTCTTTCTTAAGTTCTTCCCGCTTCTGGGCGTACTTGTCCACCAGCTTTTGGCGTTTCTTTTCTCGCTCTACGATGCTCTTCTTTGCCATGAATAATTTTGATTCTCTTCAAAAGACAGCATTTCCGATTCTAGCTTAGATCTGGCGCATTGGGCATCGGGCAAAAAAGCTCACCCTTCGGGAACGGCTTCGCCCAACAGCTATCAGCTTTCAGCTTTTAGCTCTAGCTGACCGCTGACCGCTGACCGCTGACCGCTGACCGCTGACCGCTTAGCAAGGGCATCGGGCATCGGGCAAAAAAGCTCACCCTTCGGGAACGGCTTCGCCCAACAGCTATCAGCTTTCAGCTTTTAGCTCTAGCTGACCGCTGACCGCTGACCGCTGACCGCTGACCGCT
>JAAHFN010000011.1:265771-328869 GCA_010672965.1 Oscillatoria sp. SIO1A7 | reverse complement strand
TTAGCAAGGGCATCGGGCATCGGGCAAAAAAGCTCACCCTTCGGGAACGGCTTCGCCCAACAGCTATCAGCTTTCAGCTTTTAGCTCTAGCTGACCGCTGACCGCTGACCGCTGACCGCTGACCGCTGACCGCTGACCGCTGACCGCTTAGCAAGGGCATCGGGCATTGGGCAAAAAAGCTCACCCTTCGGGAACGGCTTCGCCCAACAGCTATCAGCTTTCAGCTTTTAGCTCTAGCTGACCGCTGACCGCTGACCGCTGACCGCTTAGCAAGGGCATCGGGCATCGGGCAAAAAAGCTCACCCTTCGGGAACGGCTTCGCCCAACAGCTATCAGCTTTCAGCTTTTAGCTCTAGCTGACCGCTGACCGCTGACCGCTGACCGCTTAGCAAGGGCATTGGGCATAGGGCAAAAAAGCTCACCCTTCGGGAACGGCTTCGCCCAACAGCTATCAGCTTTCAGCTTTTAGCTCTAGCTGACCGCTGACCGCTGACCGCTGACCGCTTAGCAAGGGCATCGGGCATAGGGCAAAAAAGCTCACCCTTCGGGAACGGCTTCGCCCAACAGCTATCAGCTTTCAGCTTTTAGCTCTAGCTGACCGCTGACCGCTGACCGCTGACCGCTTAGCAAGGGCATCGGGCATAGGGCAAAAAAGCTCACCCTTCGGGAACGGCTTCGCCCAACAGCTATCAGCTTTCAGCTTTTAGCTCTAGCTGACCGCTGACCGCTGACCGCTGACCGCTTAGCAAGGGCATTGGGCATCGGGCAAAAAAGCTTCCTTCTCGGCCCTCCATGTCCCCATGTCCCCTTGTCACCTTGTCCCCCCTGCCTCTTCCAATGCCCTATGCCCAATGCCCTATGCTCAATTCAAAACTTTCTGGGACATATATCAGCCATAGCACAATCATCGCAGGCGGGTTTTTTGGCGGTGCAGACCGATCGCCCGTGATAAATTAGCCGAATCGACCAGTTTTCCCAATCTTCCTGGGGAATAATTCGCATTAAATCCCGCTCTATTTTTACTGGGTCTTTTTCTTCGGTCAAACCCAGACGCTGGCTGAGGCGCTTGACGTGGGTATCTACCGTGACTCCCTGATTAATCCCATAGGCGTTGGCCAGGACCACGTTAGCTGTTTTGCGAGCTACCCCAGGCAGCTCTAGCAATAGCTCCATTTGTTTGGGCACAAGGCCGTCATATTTATGGGCGATCGCCTGACAAGCTCCTTTAATATTCTTAGCCTTATTGCGATAAAAGCCCGTCGAACGCACCAAACCTTCTAGCTCTTCTAGGGGCGCTTCTGACAGGGCCGCCGCATCGGGAAAGCGGGCAAATAGGGCTGGAGTCACCTTATTAACCCGCTCGTCGGTGCATTGAGCCGAAAGTATTGTCGCCACCAGCAATTGCACTGGCGTCTCATAATCTAGAGTGCAGCGAGCATCTGGATAGAGTCGCTTCAAGCGAATCAGAACCTCGATCGCCCGCTGCTTCTTTGCAGACCATTTGCGAGTCACGCTCATATATCGGGGAATTGGGAATTGGGAATTGGGCATTGGGCATGTTCGCATTGGGCATTGGGCATGGGGAATTGGGAATTGGGCATGTTCGCATTGGGAATAGCAGGTAGGAGGTAGGAGGTAGTGAAGAGTAGATAGTTTTTCCCTACTTTTCACTTTTCACTTTTCCCATGCCCATGCCCCATGCCCCATGCCCCATGCCCATTACCTATTGCCACATTTTCTGAACCCAATCCAGTTGAGCGGTATCGCGAATAATCAGGAAGATGCCCAAACCCAATAAGAGCATCAGTCCTGTTTGCATGACTCCATCTTGGATATGGGTCGGCAAGGGTTTGCCCCGCAAGGCTTCAATCAAGAGAAAAGTCAGTTGCCCGCCGTCGAGAGCGGGTAGGGGCAGAATATTGATAATCGCCAGATTTATACTAATCAGGGAAGCAAACTGGAAAAGATTGGCAGCATTGTCCTTGGCAATACTGGCACCAATATTGACGATTTTAACAGGGCCTGCTACTTGACCGGCGGTTTCCCGGAAGTTGCTAATTAATTGAATAAACCCTTGAACTGTTAATAAAGTAATTTTTTCAAACTCTCGCGCCCCAGCTACAAAGGCATCGACAATATTCTCGGATTTGCGTCTAACTATATCCCCATTGCCAGAAAGCCCAACGCCGATTTTGCCTTTCCCGTCTGGCCCTGGTTGCGGCGTCAAGGTCAGATCGTATATTTTGTCCTCGCGCAGAACCGTCAGCTCGATAGTTTGGTTGGGATGGTTTTCGATTTCCTCTCGCAGGTAGGAAATTGATTTAGGCGCAACCCCGAGTTCTCGACCGTTTACCGCTACTATTACATCCTTTGCTTGTATTCCTGCTTCCAGGGCCACTCGGGTCGTTTCCGGGGCTATTTCCGGTACTACAACTCCCGGCTGGCTGAATTCCTGCATTCCTACGCTGCTAACTTGCACTACTAAGAGCAAGTAGGCAAACACTAAGTTGGCGATTACTCCAGCACTAATGACAATAGCCCGATCCAGTATGGGTCGGTTGCGAAGTAAGTTTGGGTCTTCTTTGGGGATATCGCTGTCTGGATCGTCATCGGGAAAGCCGACAAAACCCCCCAAGGGAAAACCCCGGATGGCGTATTCTGTTTCTGGTCCTTGGTATTTCCATATTATTGGCCCAAAACCAATGGAGAAACGATTGACATGAATGCCTTGGAGTCTGGCGGCCATGAAGTGACCCAGTTCGTGTACCACGATCAGAACCGCCAAAACTGCGATCGCTGCCAATACTGACATAGATATTATTTAGTCTTTTACATCGGTCTTTCTATTCTAGGACTTGCTGGTATCTCTGGATACTTAGCTCTATTTATAAGTAATTAGCAACCTGTTATAGTAATCGTATTTGCAGTCCCCACAGTCCCCACAGTCCCCACAGTCCCCACAGTCCCCACAGTCCCCACACTTCCCACAGTCCCCACACTTCCCACAGTCCCCTACCAGAACGATCGCGATCGCTTGCCCAACACGATCGCGATCGTCCCTTGTGCCTGTCCCAAGTCACTGTAACATTACTTTACAATTTGTTACATTAGTTTACAGAAAGGCAAACAGACATAAGGATAAACAAAAATGAAAACCGACCTAGATTTTGGCAAAAAAGACTTGTTTGGCCCCGTGGTATTCCGCAGCGACTTCAATAGCTTCGAGTCGATTAACGCCACCCAAGCTTGGTCTCTATTCTTTACTGGCTCTCAAGAGGACAAAGCCCTAGGATTCAATCCCGAATTAGGCCGATTCTTTAATAACCTTTTGATTGCGATCGCAACTGCAGGAACTCTCTGGGCTATTTTTTCCAGCCTCTCCTAGATTGGGGATAAGCTTTCCAAAAGGCGACCTTAGCTACCAATTAAGCAAAGAGACCAAGGGGGAATAGAACCTCTTGGTCTCTTTGTTATAGCAATTAACCAAACAGGCCAAGGGGAATAGAACCTCTTGGTCTGTTTGTGCTTTTCTATTAGTTATTTTCTTGAGGGCGATCGCTCCTGGGCTAGGCATAAGCAGGCACGATCGCGATCGCTTGCCCAACACGATCGCGATCGTCTCTTATGCCTGCATCGAGTCACTGTTACATTGCTTTACGTTTTGTTACATTAGTTATAGAAAGCCCGAGAAGGAGAAAAAAACGATGACTACGAACGGAATGCGAATCGACGAAACCGGCAAACTGAACAACTACGCTATCGAGCCAAAAATGTATGTGGATGAAACCGCTAATATCGGCTTCACCAAACGCGCAGAAATAATCAACGGTCGCTGGGCAATGATTGGTTTTGTTTGCCTGCTGGCCTACGAAATTATCACCGGCCACACTTTATTAGGATAGTTTCCAGTCTGGGTCACTCCTGCCCTTGCCGGAGCAACCGCCGGAGTACCCAAAGCTTCCCACCCGGTAGCGGCGGTATTAAGACAGATTTTATTAGCTTATTTTAGATTAGAGCAATACAAACAAAGGAGAAACAAAAATGAAAACCGACCTAGATTTTGGCAAAAAAGACTTGTTTGGCCCCGTGGTATTCCGCAGCGACTTCAATAGCTTCGAGTCGATTAATGCCACCCAAGCTTGGTCTCTATTCTTTACCGGCTCTCAAGAGGACAAAGCCCTAGGATTCAATCCCGAATTAGGCCGATTCTTCAATAACCTTTTGATTGCGATCGCAACTGCAGGAACTCTCTGGGCTATTTTTTCCAGCCTGTCTTAGATTGGGGTGTAGGGTGTAGGGTGTAGGGTGTAGGGCAACAGCATCCCTTTTGAAGGCTCGTTAGACAAATTTCTTTGAGGGATGCTTCGCCCCATATTTTCCAGCCTCTTTACATAAATGCCTATAGCTTGTTGGAACTGAAAGAAAAAATTAATTTAACTCCAGAAGGGGGTAGTGCTTCCGTGCCTGCCCCTTTTGGCTTTTGGGGCAATTTTCGCGAATAGTCCCAAGTTCAGCTCGCTACGGCAAAAGGCATATTTTCATCGAGATTTTCTTGAGGAACGCTTGACAGCAAGGACAAGATGCAGTATTATAAGGCAAAATTGCTTAATTGCCCCAACAATTCTGTATGTATAAAAAACGTATTCTTAATCTTATTCAACAATCTCCGCTAAATATAAATACTGAAATACAAATTACAGGACGTCCGCCAACGATGGCAAGTTCTGAATTTCTGACCAATAAGGAACAAGGAGACTGGGCAGAGCAAGTTGTTTATAGAGCAATTAACGAATATTCGGATGATTTTTTTGCTGTCGAATATGGTCGCTCTGAGTCAATAGCTGCAGGAGATGATGGTTTTGCTGATTTTTATAAAGACTATCAAAATGAGCTAAATAAAATAGGCAAAAAGCCAGATTTGTTAATTTTTAAATTAACTGATTTCCCCAACAAAGATGTTGAGATTAATAATGACGAACATATCATAAAAGCTGTAGCGGCTTTAGAGGTAAGATCTAGTTCATTCTTGAGCTATAAATACAAAGCCTTCATGGATCGAAGACAAGAGGAGGCAATAAACAAATGTAAAATTATTCGCGATCGCATAATTTCTGGAGAACTAGGTAAGATATTAGAACGTAAGAACAAAACAATTTATAACTTAATTTTACAAGCTACAGACGAAACATTTAGAGAACTAGACTTTAGGCGTCCATCCTGGTCGTCAACGCAAGAACTAAGGCAGTTAACAGAGATTTTAAAGGAATTGAAAGAAAACATAAAAATACTGCATAAGCGAGACTATTTAAGCATAACACCGAAAATGGAAGATATTGCTTTAGTAAATAGATGGATACAAAAATACAACGTCAAGCATTTTTATTTGCAAGTCTTTTTTGATAAAGCATATGTGATTTCGTTTGAAGAGATTCTCGAACTGATTGCTAATGATGATAATGAGGACAATATTTTTTCAATTGAAAGAGATGTAAAAAATCAAGGCAAAACTACAATCAAGGTAAATATTAAGGTAGGGAAGGAGATTTTAGGAAAAATTGATATGCCAGAACATAAATCGGCCATGAAAGAATTGGATAGAGGCCGTTTGCTCTTTTATGTAACATTCGAGGGTGGCAAGGGCTACTTAGATAAAAATGTATTTCTACAGGATATTATAAATGCGTGAATCTGAATATATTTTAGAAACTCCAATCGGTCATAGAAAAAAATACGGCCAGTTCTTTACTCCTTCTTCAGTTGCACGCCTTATGGCTAGCTGGGTTATGAAAGATAGCCCAAAGTCTATCTTAGACCCTGCCTTTGGCCTGGGTATCTTTTATGACGAAATAACAAAAACTAACCCAGATAACAATTTTCAATTAACAGCATACGAAATTGACGATCGCATTCTTGGTTACCTTAGCCTTAATGGGAATGAAACAAATATGAGGATAGTTAATAGTGACTATCTCGAAGCCGAACTAGCCTCTTATGACGGTATTATTTGCAATCCTCCCTATATGAGGTTTCAGAAATTTGTTACAAGACACGATCTATTGCCTAAGATAGAAAAACAAGTAGGCAAAACCCTAGTTGGTTATTCTAATGTAGCTTCCGTATTTCTGATCAAAGCCCTAAACGAACTTAGACCCAATGGCAGGCTGGCATTTATCATGCCCTTCGAGTTTTTTAATGCTGGCTATGGACGAGAAATAAAGAAAAGTCTTAGCGAGGATTTTTTGCTGAAACAGATTGTAGTATTTGCAAATGAAAAAGATATTTTCCCAGATGTAACTACCACTGTCTGCGTGCTGCTTTGTAAAAATGACCGGAAAGCAGAATCAATAAAGATTACGCAGATCGCTGCTAATGAAGAAATCGATCGCATATCGGATCTTAGCGACTTCTACCAGCATAAGGTAGATCGCTCTGATTTACCTTACAAGCAAAAATGGACGCCTATTATATTGTCATTATTCTCGCAAAGTCAACCTCCTGTTAGTTTTTGCGAACTGTCTTTATATGGTTCGTTTAAGAGGGGTATAGCTACCGGAGCAAATGATTTTTTTGCTCTCAGCAAGTCAAAAATTGAAACTATTAACATAGATGAAAATAACTTATGCAAATGCATTACCAAAAGCCAACAGGTGCGAAAGGCAATATTTACAGAAGATGATTTCTACGCCCTTTATAATGCAGATAAACCAGTTTATTGTTTAGACGTAAAAGATCGTAGCAAGCAAGAAATTAAAACTTATATAAAACAAGGGGAAGACTTAGGGTATCACAAGAGATATCTTACTAAAACGAGAAACCCTTGGTATAAAATCGAACGCAGAAAACCAGCGCCTATTTTGTTTGGCGTTTTTAGTAGGGGACGCTTAAAAGTCATCATAAACCTAACTACGGCCATTAACTTTACCTGCTTTCATGGTTTTTATCCCAATCTGTTTGGCGAGCAACTCATCAATAAATTGTTTGTTTATCTACTGAGCGATGTAGGGCAAGAAATAGTCAAAAACAATAAAAGAACTTATGGAGATAAATTGGATAAATTTGAGCCGGGGGATCTAAACGATAGTTTGTGCCCCAACCCAACTCAATTTGCAATGATTGACGATCGCGAGGCATTGAGGGTTATCGAGCTGGCTAAGACTGACGAAGAATTAGCGATTAAGGCGAGCAACCAGTTGATAGAAAGAATTGTAAACGCAGGGTAAGTGCTAGTGCCGATCGCCCTTCCCCCTTGCCCTAAAATATCTGCTTGCCCGCGCCATCTCTGCCCTAGAGCAGGCTTACTCAAATAGCAACCACGATTCCAATGGCAGCGCCCTGACCTCTGCCATACGCTTAAAATCGCTGTCTGCTGAAACTATGGTAAGTCCGTAACGCGCTCGCGATCGCAGCAATCGACAAGTCGTTATCGCTAATTCCCAGGTCTTGAATGCGGGTCTTGCGGCGCTTTTTCTTTTCTTTGGGAGCAAATTTGGCAAATATTTCCGCTTTAAATTGGCCGTAAATATCCGCTGTTTCCTCATCAATCGAATAGATAGCGATATCCTCCAGAAACGCTTGCACCTTTGCCAGATTAGCCTCCCTCTGTTGCGAGTTATAAGCCATAAAAAGCAGCTCTGTCCGAACAATAATACAGGTAGCAATTTCGCGATCGCCTACTTATCTTATGCGGTGGGTTACAGCAGCATTTTCCTGAATGATGATGCTACTACAATGGTTGGTATCGAGTAGATACAATTTTAGAACTCCAACTCAGAGCGCGTTTCATAAACTAAACTAAGACATTCCTCAAAATCGTCACCTTGCCACGTTCCTGCGTGTCTTAAAATAGAACGACCGGAAGCAGGACGAAAATACGGCGTCTTCTCAGGAGACGACAATTCTGAGGAATCAGAGAGAACTGTCACGCGGACCCGGCGTCCGGCTCGTTCTTCCTTGCGAGCCATAACCTCTTCCCAGGTTCCTTCTATTTCTAGCGGTTTTGAGTTCATGGGTTTTCCTCCACAACTTATATTCTTAATTTTACTTTATATCTCGCTGTAGCCGGTTCTGAAGGATTGCCAAGTCGCGAGAGGCTCCCACCAGCTCCTCCAGCTCCCTGCCTCCGGTGCTATCCTGGATATAGAAAACCTTTAGATCTGTCCTTCGGTCAAATGGCTTCAGAAAACAATCAGCAGGAAAATATATAACAGTTTTTTCCAGTGGGCGGGTTTGGTCTTGGGTCTGGCCGGTCTTGCTGTCGGTCTCTACCAGATTGTTATATCCCTGGGCCCCACGATAACCTGAAAAAGACCGCTTCTACTGCCAAGAGCAACCGGACTTGGATCGAGGGGGAACAGTCTGGACGGTTATGTATCGCCGCAATACCGACTCTCGTCCTTGGCTGAGAATAGTGACGGGTATAGGAGGCAAAGACTGGCCCCCAGAAAAGCGCTGTCGGGAGATTGCCGAAAAACTGCAAATAACGACCCAAATGATACAGAGGAAAGCTCCGGTTGTCCCAGGCATAACTTTGAGTTCAGAAACTTTTTCAGAACCCCGGTTTTTTTGGGAAAAACCGGGGTTCTTTGCACAGGTTCGTATCTAGCTCTTGCAGGCAAAATTTAAACCCTGTAAGAGAATTGTTAAGCAGGCAAGGATGTGGGAGCGATCGCTCCCACATCCTTGTACCTTGAGAGAGTCAGGCGGACTTGTCTGCAGCCTTGACATTTAAGACAATCTCTACGGCAGTTTTAATCCTACTTATGGGACGTAAACAATTTCACCAGGATAGATTTCGTTAGGGTTCTGGATTTGAGGATTGTCGTACTCTAATTGGTTTAACGGTACTCCAAAGCCATTGGCAATCCCATAAAGGGTATCGCCTGATTGAACCTGACATTTCCCCGGGATACGCACAATTTGATCGGGATAGATTAGACTAGGGTTCTGGATTTGAGGATTATCGCGCTCTAATACGTTAAACGGTACTTCAAAGCGATTGGCAATCTCATAAAGGTTGTCGCCCGGTTGAGCCGTATATATACGAGGTGGAAAGACTACCGCATAGGACAGTAGACGAGAATAATCAACCCCGTCACCGAAGGCGGGCTCGGCATAGACGGCACTTGGAGCGAAAAAGACCGAGACCAAAGAAATAAAAATGGCCAGAATTGGCGCTATCAACTTTCTCATTTTCCTGTTCCTTATCATTAGTTTTGCGTAGCGATCGCCCTGCTTCGACCATCCGTATGCCTGGGTATGTCTGGGGGGTACAGGCGGGACAGGCGGGACCCCCCGGGCATACGGGGTAATTAACCGTATGCTCTATGCAAGGCGATCGCGAATTAGTTCCGCCTCAATTGGTCGGTGTTTGGTGGAAAGTAGCTTTCGTACCCTCCTTTGTATTCCTTGTTTACATTTATGGCATATTAATTTCGTTTTGTATTGGATATTTTGTAGATAAAATGGTAAATTTTTGCGATGTTTTATGATTTCATACTTAATGAAGCTTCGATCGCTTTTTTAGCAATACGCAGTTTAAATTTTTTTAAGAATTTATACTTGATAAACGGTATTTAAAATAAATCAAGAAGGTTTATTATAAGTTTAAAACTAAGCATATTATTTAGCTTAAATAACTTGTTCTGGGGTTCATCTAGTGCTTTGGCAACCCTAAAATCGTATGTAACTGTAGGTTGGGTTAAGAAACGAAACCCAACGCAACGATTAGTATAGTTGCGTTTCTTTGATTGCGGGCCCAACCTATTATTTTAAGGCAGACACTAGGGCGGTTCGTATAACCTCGTTAGTGACGAGCCAGGGCTTAGGGTCGGGGAGCCATCAGAAGCGCGAGTTTGCAAGCAGCCCCCGAAGTCGGTCCGGGCGATCGCGAGTTTGCAAGCGATACTATAGCAGTAAGCAATCAGCAAGAGAGCAGTCATGCGATCGGCACAAGCCTTGCCGTTACTAGCAAGGAGCGAGATTTGAACTGTCCTAACTTTAATGCGTAGTGCTATATAGGTGTAGAGGCGCGAGAAGGGCCCTTATCCTAGGCAATGCGATCGCTACCTAGATAAAAAAAAATGACTTACCAATACCAAGTCGGCGGCAGCTTACCCGAGAACGCGCCCACCTATGTAATGCGACAGGCAGATAGAGATCTCTACCAACGGCTCAAAGCCGGGGAATTTTGCTACGTTCTCAACTCCCGGCAAATGGGCAAGTCCAGCCTGCAAGTCCGAACCATGAAAAAATTGCAGGAAGAAGGAATCGCCTGCGCCAGCATCGACATTTCCGATATTGGCAGCCAGCAGATATCTCTAGAGCAGTGGTACGGCGGCGTCGCCTACAAGCTGGCCAGCAGTTTCGACCTCTTCGATCCCTTAGAATTTATGACCTGGTGGCAACAGAGAATCTCAATTTCGCCGGTGCAGCGCTTGGGGGAATTAATCGAACAAGTGCTGCTGGTCGAAATAGCGGCAAATATTGTCATTTTCATCGACGAAATCGATAGCGTTCTCAGCGTCAAAGAATCTCTAGACGATTTTTTTGCTCTTATTCGGGCTTGCTATAACAAGCGCGCCCAAAATCCAAAATACGATCGCCTCGCTTTTGCCCTATTGGGTGTGGGGACGCCATCGGACTTAATCGCCGACCCGACGCGCACGCCTTTTAATATCGGTCAAGCCATAGATTTATACGGCTTTCAACTCCAGGAAGCCCAGCCCCTAGCCAAAGGACTCGAAGGCAAAGTCGAGAATCCCCAAAAAGCGATCGCCGAGATATTGGCCTGGACGGGGGGACAGCCCTTCCTAACTCAAAAATTATGTCAAATAGCCGTGGGGAATTGGGAATTGGGAATTGGGAATCGGGAATCGGGAATCGGGAATCGGGAATTGCAAAGCTCCCCCCTTTCTAAGGGGGTTTGGGGGGGATCTGATGGGGAATTGGGCATCGAGAATCGGGAATTGCAAAGCTCCCCTCTACACCCTACACCCTACACCCCACACCCTACACCCTACACCCCACACCCCACACCCGCGTCTTATATAGAAGAATTAGTGCGATCGCAGATAATTGCTAATTGGGAATCTCGGGACGAGCCAGCCCATTTAAAAACAGTGCGCGATCGCATCCTCGGCAACGAACAAAGAGCCAGCCGACTGCTCGGGCTCTATCAAAAAATATTGCAACTCGGTGCAATTACCGCCGACGACAGTCCCGAACAAACTTCATTGCGCCTATCCGGTTTAGCAGTCAGGCGGGACGGACTGCTCAAAGTTAGCAATCGCATTTATCGAGAAATCTTCAATCTCGCTTGGGTCGAAAAAACTCTCTTTGACTTGCGACCCTACGCCGAAGCCTTAAATGCCTGGTTGGCTTCCGAGGGTCGGGACGAATCGCGATTGTTGCGCGGGCGGGCTTTGCAAGAAGCGCAAAAATGGGCGGCGGGCAAAAGCCTGAGCAATGTTGACTATCAATTTTTGGCAGCCAGCCAAGAAATGGAGCTGGCAGATTTCCGCAACCGAGAAGAATGGAATCGCGGCGAAATCGAGCGCTTATCTCGGGAAAAACAACTCCTTGAAGAACTAGCAGAGGAGCAAGAACGCCGCGCTCTGGCAGAAGAAAAACTACAGCAAAAGCTAAAGCGGGAGAGACAGATAAGGGCGCGCCTTATTACCGGCAGCGCTGGGGCGGCGATGTCCGTACTGACTTTTTTGACTGGAGTTTTTTGGGTAAAGGCATCAGTTAGCGAGAGCAACATCCAGCTTAGCGCTCTCAGTTTATTTTCCGAAGAACTGTTTAAATCCGATCGCGGCCTAGATGCCCTGGTGGAAAGCCTGAAAGCAGCCCGAACTATGAAAGGAGCAATTGGCATTGGCTCCGATACCCGGGTTCGCGTTTTAATGACTTTGCATCAGATAGTACATGGTTTGAAAGAGCGAAATCGCTTGGAGGGGCATACCAAAAGCGCGATCGCTGTCAGTTTCAGCCCCGACGGCGCAACTATTGCTTCTGCCAGCGACGACGCTACTATTAGACTTTGGCATCCAGACGGCAGGGCGATCGCTACATTAAGAGGACATAGCGATCGCGTTAGGAGCATTAGCTTCAGTCCCGACAGCCAAACCCTAGCTTCTGCCAGCTACGACGGAACGATTAAACTTTGGCATCGAGACGGGACTTTACAAAAAACTTTGCAAAGTCATCAAGACAAAGTTACCAGCGTCAGTTTTAATCCACAGGGCACAGTTATAGCATCGGGCGGTGCCGACGGCACGGTAAAACTCTGGAGCCAGAATGGTGAAAAACTGGCGACATTAACCGGCCATAAAGGTTGGATTACTAGCGTTGCCTTTAGTCCCGACGGCCAAATCCTCGCTTCCGGCGGAACCGACCAAACGATAAAAATCTGGAGCCTAGATGGCGATCTAGATCCTGCAAAGCTCTCCCAGGAAAAGTGGCAGGCGATAGGAATAAGGTTGCTGGAAACTTTGAAGCAATATGGCGAGATAAAATTTTGGCAGCATGGCGTTTTGCTCGGAAACATGAAACCTGGAGAGTCTCCTAGAGAGTCTGCTAGGGAGAATAGCGAAAATAGCTCTGCGATCGCCGATACAAATAGAGTATGGTCAAAACCCGTCGATCGTCATGGGATACCCCAGTCGGACGATCCCCCCAAACCCCCCTTAAAAACGCCATTGGCTTCTTTGCCCCCCCTTCCAAAAGCATGTCCTGAGCGGAGTCGAAGGGGGGGGGTTTGGGGGGGATCCTCTGCAACTACTTTTGACCGCACCAGTGCCAATAAGCAAGCCAGAGGAATAAAGTTTCTGGAAACCTTGAGGGGACATAGCGACTCCGTTCGCACCGTCGCCTTTAGTCCCGACGGTCAAACTCTAGCATCCGGCAGCAACGATAATACAATTAAAATCTGGAACTTAGCGGGGATTGTCGATTCTGAGTTTGATGTTTCGGTAGCGATCGCCTCCCCAAACCTAGAGCAGCAGCAACAACAATTTAGACTGGCTTCTGCCATCCAAATTCAAAGCAAAGCTGCCCAAAAAATCCAGCAAAATCAAAATTCAATAGAGAGCCATTCTCGCTTGCTAGCAACCTTAGTCGGTCATAGCCGTTCCGTGCGTAGCGTCGCCTTTAGTCCAGACGGTGGAGCTTTGGCTTCGGCCAGTTACGACCAGACCATAAAAATTTGGCGCTCCGACGGCACCCAAACCTTTACCCAAACCTTTAAAGGACATAGCGCTCCCGCCTACAGCGTCAGTTTCAGTCCCGACGGCCAGACCCTCGCCTCTGCCAGCGTTGACGAAACAGTGAGACTCTGGAGCCTGAAAACCCAAGGATTGAAACGGCTGACCGGCCATAAAGGCGAAGTCTGGAGCGTCAGTTTTAGTCCCGACGGCAGCACCCTCGCTTCCGGTGGCTCGGACACAACAGTTAAGCTCTGGAACCGCTCAGGAAAATTGCTCCGCACTTTAAACGGCCATCGGGGCAAAGTTATGGCAGTTAGTTTCTCGGCGGATGGGAGAAAACTGGCTTCGGGGAGCGAAGATAATACCGCTAAGCTCTGGAGCCGAGAGGGAGAATTGCTGCAAACTTTCCAGGGTCACGACAACGGAGTTAATAGCGTCAGTTTCAGCCCCGACGGCGAGATGCTAGCTTCGGGGAGTGCCGATAATAAAGTTAGACTTTGGAGAATCGACGACGGCAAGCTATTGAAAACCTTGGCAGGACATTCTCAACCCGTCAATAGCGTCAGCTTCAGCCCGGACGGTCTAATTCTGGCTTCGGCGAGCAACGATAATCGGATTCAGCTCTGGGATTCCGAGGGGATTTCCAAGCAGGTCTTAAAAGAACATACAACCCATGTTTTGGACGTTCGTTTCAGCCCCGATGGCGAGATGCTGGCCAGCACCAGCGCCCACGGAACTGCGCGACTCTGGCATCGCGACGGTACGCCCTTGGGGATTTTAAGACATACGGGTCGAGTCACTGGCATTAGCTTTAGTCCCGACGGCAGGATTCTCGCCTCTGGCAGTACCGATAATATGGTTAAACTTTGGCATCGAGACGGGACTTTATTAAAAACTTTGAAAGGTCACGCCGATGAAGTACGGAGCGTCAGCTTTAGTCCCGATGGCTCTTTGCTAGCTTCTGCAAGTCGCGACGGTACGGCGATTTTATGGAATCTGGATTTAGACGAACTGTTGCGAGAAGGCTGCGGTTTGGTTCGGGATTATTTGAAAACCAACCCAAGTCTTAAAGAGAGCGATCGCCGCCTTTGCGATGGCATTTTGTAAGGCAAAAGTAGATGATTCAATAATAATTATTGCATATATATATAAATGCAAAAAGCCCCCCTAAAAAAGGGAGGTTGAGGGAATCTGTCCATAATTATGCAGTCTTGGCAGTCTTGTCTAATAGCGTTTTAGCTATTTTGCTCCTGCCGGCGTTTAGCGGCGGTTCCTAAGCCTAGAGCCCCCACACCAAGCAAACCGAGGAGAGTTCCGGGCTCTGGAGTGCTGGCGGTGGGAACCTTGTCGCCCACCTTAAACAAGAAATCTTGAGTTTCGTCGCGTACATAATCGCCGTTGGGTAGCTCTTTCATCACCCAACCCCAACCGGAATAGCCGCTTTCATCTCGGTGTCCGGTATTGATCCCAAAGGAGTAGGTTTCAACGCCGGCGTCATTCACCTTCCGTTTTTCGGCGAGGTTGAAGGAGCGGCCGAGACCATCTACCTCCGTAATCGTCCCGCTTGCAGGACTATCATCGACCCACAAGCTACCGTTGTCTCCCACTCGGTCAATCTTGTAAGTCATGTCGATATTCCAGTCGCCAACGCCTTCGTAGCTACCGTTTTTCTTTTCAAAAGCGGCAGCCTGTCCAAAGATGCGGACTTCGTTATCTTTGTATTCTAAATAGACTTCCGAGTCTCCCCGATCGAAGCTAAAAGTCAGCGGACCGCCATCAAGCATTCCATCCATTCGCAATCCGTATGCAGGGGAACCTTCTCCAATCAAAACACCATCATTGTGGCTGTGCAGGCGATAGCGACCCATCTCAAAAGCTTCCGCACTTAGAGGAGCTAGGATTGCGATCGCGCCAGTCATTACTGCCGTTCCAGCAGCCAGAATAGATTTCTTAAACATTGTCGGATCTTGGTGAATTTACTATTTCCAGGGGCGACAGAAGAGAGTCAGATTTAAAAGTTCTAGATGGGTGCGATCGATCCTTTGCCGATATCCCATACCCTAAGTTTATATACCCATCATTTTTTAACCTATTTATTATCATCTAAAGTTTTAATATTATTTCTACTTTAGAGTATAGGTTGATGCACCACTTGTTGACTCTTTTGTCTTCGTCTCGAACTGCCCTATATTTCCTACTCTAAGCAATAGATAGGAGTCTGTCAATAGAATAGTCCTCTTCTTTATCAACTCTTCATAAAAAGACCGGTTTTAATAAAGATACATAAAGAAAACCTCAGACCATTAGTTTTTAATACAGATATAGAAATATTTTTAGGTAAAATAGGTAAAGCTAACATATACAAGGATTTCAGCTTTTTAAGCTGCTTGGTTTATTTCTCTTATGCAGCAACTTGAAGGCGATCGCAGCTATTGGGGTCAGGGAAGAGGCATCTAAGCTCTCGAAGGCTTTCCAGCAAGCATTCTTGCCTTGATAAGCATAGCTGCTTAGAAGCTTAATCTCTTGCTCTGTAAGCGTTTCAAAAATAAGATGCGTTTTTTCACTATCGACCAGAACGATCTTTATTTCTTTAGAAAGCAGATTAGTTTGTAGCGGAAGCAAAGCTCCCAATGGTCTTTGTTCTGTAAGGGTAGGTATTAGGGTTAATCTACAAGAAATCTCGGTTTGGAAAAGAGAATGGTTTGTAGCGGAACCAAAGCTCCCAATGGCCTTTATTCTGTAAGGGCAGGTATTAGGGTTAATCTACAAGAAATCTCGGCTTGGAAAAGAGAATGGTTTGTAGCGGAACCAAAGCTCCCAATGGCCTTTAACCTGTAAGGGTAGGTATTAGGGTTAATCTACAAGAAATCTCGGTTTGGGAAGCAGATTGGTTGGTAGCGGAACCAAAGCTCCCAATGGCCTTTAACCTGTAAGGGTAGGTATTAGGGTTAATCTACAAGAAATCTCGGTTTGGGAAGCAGATTGGTTGGTAGCGGAACCTTCGCGCAGTGTCCCGTTCCGATGCTGCTTGAAGAATATCTGCCATTAACCTTGGCAAGTCAACATCGGCAAAATAGCGACTAGAGTATTACTCTCGATCGGCTTATTTTTGCAAGGTGTAAGTTTTTAATTATTTTTTAAACAATCAGATGGCAGTCTCTAAGTCATATCAAATCCGCTTCCGCTGTTCCATAAATACTGTAGGGGTCCCCGGGAGCGCCCCTACAAAGACTCTTTAACCGGATTTGATATCAATACTAAACTAAAGGTTCTTGCTGAGTCGTGCAATGTATTCCCCCACCTCCAGAGGCAATTTCGTCGATATTGATTTGCACTATGTCTCGATCGCCGAACAGTTCTGCAAGGGTTTCTTTGGCGCGGCGGTCGGCATTGCGATCGCCAAACTCCGGTGCAATTACCGCACCATTAATAACGTAAAAGTTAATATAACCTGCCGCAAAGTCATCGCTTTCATATCCCGGTCGTATGCTTGTCGGTGCTTCCAGTACGACGACCTCTAATTTATTTCCATCAGCATCTGTTGCCCTTTGCAAAATTTCCAGATGTCTTTTAGTCACGGCATGGTCGAAAGACTCGGGGTTTGGATCGTATCCAGCTACGACGACGCCCGGACCGGCAAAGCGCGCATAAAAGTCCGTATGCCCGTCAGTAATATCGTAACCTTTGATGCCCGGTAGCCAGATAATTTTACGCAGTCCCAATAAAGCTTTTAATTCTGCTTCGCAATCGCTTTTGCTCCAACCGGGATTGCGATTGCTATTAATAACGCAACTTTCAGTAATAATAGCAGTTCCGCGACCATCCACCTCTATGCCACCTCCTTCACAGACAATATCTGTATTGAACAGGGGCACTCCAGACTCTTGCGCCACAAAGGCAGCTACTTCCGCATCCTTGGCATGACGCTGCTTGTTTCCCCAACCATTAAAGTTAAAATCAATCGCTGCTTTATCCCCTTCTTCGTTAACAACAAAAACACAACCCGTATCCCTGATCCAGAGGTCGTCCAAGGAGCTAACTATCAATTCCACTTCGGAACCGCACTTGGCCGCAGCGATATCGTAGTCTTCTTCTAGCACTAACATTTTGACTGGTTCGTATCTGGCGATCGCTCGGGCGATTCTTGCCAAATTGTCTTGGACTCCAGCAAAATATTCGCGCCCCCAAATATCTGCACTGGCTCTAAAAGCCATCCAAGTACATAAGTGGGGTTCGGCTTCGTCGGGCATGAAAAATGAGTTGTTGGCTGGCATAGTAGATGCGATTGTAGTTTCTGTCTGAGTTTTGGCTGCCGAACAGCCAGCTATATTTTTTCCTAAGATAGCAGAACTAGAGGCGATCGCCATTAATTGAAGAAACGCTTTTCTATTCATAGTCTTGATTTTTTGCTAACTTTAATGACATATTGGGATAAAAACCCATGAAAGCAGGTAAAGTCAATTGCCGTTGTCAGGTTTATGATGACTTTTAAGCGTCCCCCTACTAAAAAGGCATCGAGCAACGGGCCTACCTTTATGGGTTGGGAGGAAGGCTTTACTTTCTTCTCAGACTCACCCTAGTGCCCCTGCGCTCCATGTCTCAAGGTAATAAGTCTCAAGGTAATAGTGCCTTTGTATCCTGACTCCCGGCAACAAAAGAGCTGGTGGATTATTTCTGCCGCGCTCCACTAGCTTAAACAAAAAGCCCCACCCAGGCAAACCTGGGGACCTGCCCCGCCCGCTCGTCGAGATCTGCAAGCGGTTGGAGAAACAGATTCGTTTTGCCAATCTTGCGGTTTTTGTGCAATCTTCGGCTACAATACACAGAAAATCTTACTTTCTAGGATGACAAATCGGATGAGCCAAACAGAAACGAGCAAACTATCTACCGAAAAAAACTTGGAGGCGATGAAAAAATTCGCCGAAAAATATGCCAAAAACACCGGCACATACTTTTGCGTCGAGCCTTCGGTTACTGCGGTGGTGATAGAAGGATTGGCCAAACATAAGGACGAGTTGGGTTCGCCCCTGTGCCCTTGTCGTCATTATGAAGATAAAGAAGCGGAAGTTAAGGCTATTTTCTGGAACTGCCCCTGCATCCCCATGCGGGAGCGCAAGGAATGTCATTGCATGCTGTTCCTAACTCCCGATAACGACTTTGCTGGGGATAAGCAGGAAATCTCTATGGATGACCTCAAGGCGGCTAGAGCAACCCTTTAAGAAAAATGTCCTCAGCAATACCACCTCAGTTCTGGCAGGGCGTAGAACAGTTTAACCAACGGGATTTCTATGCCTGTCACGATACTCTGGAAGCTTTGTGGATGGAGGCAAGCGACCCGGAAAAAAGGTTTTATCAGGGCGTCCTCCAGATTTCAGTTGCCCTCTATCATTTGAGCGATCGCAACTGGCGCGGGGCAGCTATTTTGCTCGGAGAAGGCATCAGTCGCCTGCGCGATTATCAGCCCAGTTATTTTGGCATATATGTAGATATATTACTCCAGGATAGCAATCGCATTTTGAAAGCCCTACAGGAATCTGGGCCAGATAAAATAGCAGAGTTTGCCTCTCAGTTGTTCGATAGCGATCGCCCAGCAAGCTCTGCGGATATCCCCGCCCCGCCCTTGCCGAGAATTGTCTTGGATGCTTCCAAGGAGAGCCACTCAGAAAATGGTTGCTAATAAATTCGCGATCGCTTTATTTGTTTTGGGCAGTTGCGCCTTGACAGCATCCATTTTGGCAAATGTGGTGCTTTTCCAGCTATCAGCAGTCAGCTTTTAGCACAAGCCTTGCCGTTATATCAAGTCCGGTTAAATACCCACAAAAAAATTGTAATCTCCCGTAGGACGGGCGTCCCGCCTGTCCTGTCCATACCAGCTCAAGCTCCCAGGCGGGACGCCCGTCCTACAGAGAACTTGACTTTTTTTGGGGCATTCAAACCGACACGATCTTACTAGCCTTGGCCATCTTTTAATTGTCCGTTCCCTGAGTGCGTAGTGCTATATCAAATACGTTTAATTCTTCTAAAAAAATTGAGCTTTCTCGTAGGACGGGCGACAGGAGCTGTCCTTATCTTCGGGATACTCAGGGAGGGACAGGCGGGACGCCCGTCCTACGAGAGATTTTTTCTGTGGCTATTTTACCGTATTTGATATTAGTCTTCTGGCAGGCTAAAATCCGGCAAAATTTTAAAAGGCTTGAGAACTCGTTCTATATCCTCGCGAAGGAGATCCGAGATATGGCCTTCAATCAGGTAATGTTTTTGAAGCGCGTTAAGTAGGGTTTCTAGATTAGCTTCCCCCAAATCGTGGAACATGGGGCTATTGATAATAAAGCGAATTGTCTTGAGTACCCGCTCGAAGGGAGCCAAGTCAGAATATGGGTGGGGGAGAAAATTGAGGTTATCCAAAATCGGAATAGTTATTTTTTCTCGCCCGTCGCCGCCGGGAGCATTGGCTTCCAGGGAAGCCAATCCCCCTTTAACGAGAAAACCGTTAGCTCTTAAAAACTTTAAATCGGCAGCTAAGGCGGCGCGATCGCTATAGATTTGTGCCGAAAACTTACCCATCAAGGCGGTGACTTCATCTAGGGGCGTGGCATATTTGGGCACCCGGTCAAAAATTCTTTTCAGCAACCGAGGTGCCGTTTTATGTATAGTTCCCAGTCCTGGATAGCGAATAGTTAGGGAAATTAGATGCATCAAGCGATCGAAATCCAGCAGCCGACTGTAGGCGTGAGGGGTTATTTGGGTTTGCTTATTAGTGCTGCTGCTGCTAGGGCTGCTAGAAGAAGAATGCTTAATTTTGGCTTCGATATCTTGGAGATTCAACTCTCCGGCCGCCACATCTATGGCATAGACTGCGACAAATCCTTCCGCAGCTAGGGGAGGAAAAAATGCCAGGGATTTAAACATGGCCTCGATTACGACCGGAGGAACCACGCGATCGCGCTGATTATTCCAAGCTTTGCAGGTGAGCAGAGGCGTTTGCAAATACCATGCAATCCACCTAACCCGCTCCCCTTGTCCCCCCTTTTCTGGGCTGTCGGCTGTCGGCTGTCGGCTGTAGGACTTAGGGGAAGAACCTGGCGATCGCAAAACTGGACGTGGCAAAGAATTTGTTCTTGGCTGTCGGTTCTCAGATTTAGGGGAAGAACCTGGCGATCGCAAAACTGGACGTGGCAAAGAACTTGCCCCCCTACTCCCTGCCCTTGTCCCCATGTCCCCATGTCCCCCTGATTTTTGTTCCCCCGGTCTCCCAGTCCCCCAGTCCCCCGGTCCCCCAGTCCCCATGTCCCCCAGTCCCCCGGTCTCCCAGTCCCCCAGTCCCCCAGTCCCCCGGTCCCCCAGTCCCCCAGTCCCCCAGTCCCCACCTCCTCCACTCGAAAGCTTGCCGAGCAAATCCATCCGCCAAGCTCGCTTGGCATTGGTCGCGTCATATATAACGGACTGTCGAGCGGCGATGCAAGAGTGAATTTGTGAGATAGCCTCCGTTTCGATCGCGCCCCAATTTCCCTGGATGCTTTCCTCGCCGAAGAGTTGTGCGCGAATCGCGTCCGTAGAAACAATCCGACAATTCCCCAGTTCTGCCAGTTGCTTTGCAAAAGTAGATTTACCGCAGCCAGGAGGACCAATTAAAAAATGGCAAGTAAGAGTCATAGGTTGAGCATTAAAGATAGTCTTGGGGGGCCCGCGCATACCAATATGAGAATTCCCGTTCTACAGCGCTCGATCCAGGGATATTTCTTCGCCCCTACGTTTCGCACAATACACTTATTTGAGAAACGCTATAAGCTATTAGCTGACGTTCTTGTATTTCCAGTATGGCCTCCGATCCTTCTGTTTCTTCTGTTTCTTCATCAGAGCCGACTGCTTCTGAAAACCCTTCATCAGAGCCGACTGCTCCGGAAAACCCTTCATCAGAGCCGACTGCTTCTGAAAACCCTTCATCAGAGCCGACTGCTCCTGAAAACCCTTCATCAGAGCCGACTGCTCCGGAAAACCCTTCATCAGAGCCGACTGCTTCTGAAAACCCTTCATCAGAGCCGACTGCTCCTGAAAAAGCAGACGAAAGTCTTCCCGACCCCAACCCCCAGCAACAGGTCCAGTTTAAAAGCGAGGACGGACGGCTGTTGTTAATCCTGCCGCCAGAAAGTAAGGGAAGCGATATAGATAAGGAGGCAAGAGGGGCTGCAACCTGGAATGAAATCTGGCAGCAGCTAAAACACAGGCTCAATGCTGGCGATCGCTTCTGGGAGGCCAATACAGAAGTGTATCTTATCGCCCAAGACAGATTGTTGGACGTGCGACAACTGCACGAGATTGCCGAAGCTCTCTCGGAAAAAGAACTGAAGCTGGTTCGGGTAGCGGTCAGCCGCCGCCAAACTGCTGTCGCCGCTGCCACTGCTGGGTATTCCCTGGAACAAAATACCTCCCTAGATGCTTTCAATAAGCAAGCGTTGGGGACAGCCAAAGCTCTTGCCGATCCTCTATATTTAGAGACAACAGTTCGTTCTGGGGTCGAAATTCGGCACCCCGGTACGGTTATCGTTAGAGGAGATGTCAATCCAGGTGGAGAGGTTATCGCTCGCGGCGATATTATCGTTTGGGGTCGCCTGCGCGGGGTCGTCCATGCTGGATCCGACGGCAATTCCCAATGCTTGATTATGGCTTTGGAGATGAATCCCACCCAAATTCGGATCGCCGATTATGTTGCTAGAGCCCCCGACGCCCCTCCCGAGTTTTACCCCGAGGTAGCTTATGTTTCATCCCTTGGAATTCGTATCGCCAGAGCCGCCGATTTTTCCAAAACTCTGTTATCCGACGGCCCAAACTAGGTAGAGTGTTAAGTTTTGAGTTTTAAGTTTTAAATTAATCGGGACACCTATTTATATTGCATTATTTTTTGCCGCCGTATATATAACCCTGACTGAAAAGTGTAAGCCCCGTTCGGAATTGGCAACTCAAAACTCAAAACTTAAAACTTAAAATTCAAAAAAAAGGACCCGGATGCCCCATGCCCCATGCCCGAAAATAATAAAGGATTAAGGATTGCTTTGGCTTTATAGCACTAGGCATTATTTGGTTAGGGCAACTTATGCTTACGTCCCGGCAATGGTGCGATAGAGCTGAAAGCAGAAGAGCGCAACCTGCGCGCCGTGGAGCTAAAAGCTGACTGCTTACTGCTATATCATCAAGTAGCCAACCAAAGAGCAGCAAAAAATTATAGTGATTTCTCAATAGGGCAGAAAAAGTTAAAGGTCAAACAGCAATCTAAAAGGAAGCGACAGAAGTTACATGAGTCGGATTATTGTCATCACATCTGGTAAGGGAGGGGTGGGGAAAACCACCTGTACGGCCAATCTCGGTATGGCGCTCGCTCAGCGAGGGCGTCGGGTTGTATTGGTGGATGCCGATTTTGGCTTGCGGAATCTGGATTTACTCCTGGGCTTGGAAAACAGGATAGTTTATACGGCAATGGAAGCGATCGCCGGTCAATGTAGATTGGAACAAGCTTTAGTCAAAGACAAGCGGCAGACGAAACTGGCTCTGCTGCCAGCCGCTCAAAACCGGATGAAGGATGCCGTCAAGCCCGAGCAGATGAAGCAGGTGATTGACGAATTGGTCCAGATGAGTTATGATTATATCTTGATAGACTCTCCAGCGGGCATAGAAGCGGGTTTTCAAAACGCGATCGCCGCCGCCCAAGAATCTCTAATCGTAACGACTCCGGAAATTGCTGCAGTGCGAGATGCGGACCGAGTGATAGGGCTGCTCGAAGCACACGGGATAAAGAAGATAAATCTGATTGTCAATCGCCTGAAGCCGGAAATGGTAGAAGCCAACGATATGATGTCGGTGGAAGACGTTCGGGAAGTTTTAGCAATAGATTTAATAGGAGTAGTTCCCGATGACGAGCGGGTGATTGTTTCGACCAATCGTGGGGAACCATTAGTATTAGGCGAGCAAAAAACAATTGCTGGGGAGGCTTTTGACAACATATCTCGCCGATTGGAGGGCGAGAAGGTCGAATTTTTAGACTTGAGCGTTCCGCAAGAGAGCTTCTTCGGCCGTTTGCGCAAATTGTTGTCAACGAAAATTATCTAAGGCACGACCCTGCCCGGCTTTTTCCATGATTACAGAACTTATAGATAGAATTTTTACGCGCCATAGCGATACCAACAGTCGTCAGGCGGTAAAACATCGCCTGAAACTGGTGCTGGCATACGATCGCTCGGAGCTAAACCCAGAAGATTTGGAGGCGATGCGCCAAGAAATTATAGAAGTAGTCTCGCGCTATGTGGAGCTGGATTCCGAGAAATTGGACTTGTCTTTGCACAATGACGCTCGCACTACGGCTTTGATTGCTAATTTGCCCATTAGGCGGGTGAAGTCCAAGACTTCCTCAATAAGCAGTAACCAGTAAGCAGTCAGCAGTCAGCTTATTGCGGTTCTCAAATAGATGTGCGATTTTAAAGCACCGGCGACATGAAACGTGCCAAGAGCCTAAACTGCCAAGACTTTTAAACTATCTGCAACTTGCGATATGCAACTTAACATGAAAGCTGAAGGCTGAGAGCTGAAAGCTGAAAGCTGAAGGCTGAAGGCTGAAAGCTGAAGGCTGAAGGCTGAAGGCTGAAGGCTGAAGGCTGAAGGCTGAGAGCTGAAAGCTGAAAGCTGAAGGCTGAAAGCTGTTGAAAAGTTTTTGGGGAAATTTTATTGGTTAAATGCCAGGTTCGTGCTATTCTGGCAAAGGACTATATACTAAGGCTTACGCAAACGATCGGCCGAGATCTATAGATCTATATATAGTGTAGGGTGCTTTTAAGCCAATTCTGCTTAACAATGTCTGTGCCAATATCTATGCGTAAGTCCCGTATAGGCAAGGTCAACCAATAAGCCTAGGGGACCAACTATGGAGAAGCTCGTTGTTCTCAAGCTAGAAGGAAGTATTAAAGAGGGGTTTAGGGCAACTCTGGAGATAGGGCTAGAAGGCGATCGCCCGAGTGTGGAAGTGTCCGGCCGCTTGCCTGGGAATTTGCAAATTATTGAATGTTTGGAAGATTTTGATAAAACATACAATAATTTTGCATTCCCCAGTCAGAGAATTAAGGCAAAAAAAATTATACATAAGGGTAGCTTTAAAAAGCGGTACCAAGAATGCGTTAACGCAGGTCAGGAGTTGAGCGATATTTTCATCAAGTGGCTCTCGGACGACAGGTTTAGCGCTATAGACAAACGCTTGCGAGTGGAACTAAGCCCGGAAGAAATTATCCGGCTGCTGATTCGCACCGACAATAAGGATCTGCAAAAACTCCCCTGGCAGGAGTGGGACTTTTTCAGCAGCTATCCCAAAGCAGAATTCGCTTTCAGTCCTCTGGAGTCGGAGCGACCCCCGGAAGTAAAGCCAAAGGCAAAAGTTAAAATATTGGCGATTCTCGGACACAGCGAGGGCATAAATACTGAGGCAGACCGAGAGGAATTGGAAAAGTTAGCCGATGCAGAGGTTACTTTTCTGGTCAAGCCGAGCCGACAGGAAATTAATGACAAGCTCTGGGAGCAAGGTTGGGATATTTTCTTTTTTGCCGGTCACAGCCAGACAGAAGGGGAAAAAGGAAAATTTTATATTAATCCCAAGGATAGCCTGACTATCGAGGAACTGAAGTACGGTCTGGAGAAAGCGGTGGCGCAGGGACTGCAATTTGCTATTTTTAACTCCTGCGACGGTTTGGGATTGGCGCGAGAGCTAGCCGCCCTCCAGGTGCCGCAAGCAATTGTCATGCGCAAGCCCGTACCGGATGAGGTGGCTCAAAAGTTTTTGAAATATTTTCTGCGAGCTTTTGCCAGCGGCAAGCCTTTCTATTTAGCAATGCGAGAAGCGCGGGAAAGGTTGCAGATTCTGGAGAACAAGCTACCCTGTGCTACTTGGCTGCCAACGATTTGTCAAAATCCAGCGGTTGTTCCGCCAAACTGGCAAGACTTGCTGGCGCAACCAGAGCCGGAACCAGAGCAGAATACAGGGCTTAACGAGCAGAAGGAAGGGAGCCGGTTCGTCTTTCCCCGGTTTGGGCGGAAGGCATGGGCGGCGATCGCAATCGGTGCAGTCGGCGCAGTCGGTCTTGTTTGGGAATTTGGTTCGCCTCAAGTTGCGAAGTTCCTCAATAATAAAGGCTTGGCAGATTTAGAAGAAGGTCGATTGCCCGAGGCTCGCAAACAGTTACAGATAGCGGGCGAGATCGATCCAGAAAATCGAGCTACTTCCTATAACCAAGGATGGATGTGCGAACAGGCAAAAAACTTTGACTGCGCTCGGGAGAAATATCAGCGAGCGGTGGAACTTGGACTTCCTGCTGCTTATAGCAATCTAGCTCGCTTGTACATTAAGCTAGACAAGGATTATGCGAATGCTGTGGATTTGCTTTGGGACGGTCTGGAGTTAGCAAAACAAGACCCAGTGAAATATGCCCTGCATAAAAATCTAGGTTGGGCTCGTCTGGAGCAAGGACGCTATGAGGAAGCAATAGAACACCTGGAAAAGGCGATTAATTTGAATAAAACTCGCGCCGCCGGTTACTGCCTTTTGGCTCAGGTATTCGATCGCCAAGGAAATCTGGAAGGAGCCAAAGCCCAATGGAAGAGCTGCTTGAACTATGCCGAACCCCAGAAACCAGATGAAGATCCTTGGATTGGGATGGCAAGCCAGCGTCTCGGAGAGTTAAAGTAACAATAGTTGGGAATTGGGAATTGGGCATTGGGCATTGGGGGCATTGGGCAAAAAAAGCTCTTTCTGCGGGAAGGGCTTCGCCCAATAGCTTTTTGCTCCGCGCAGGCTGCACATAAGCAATTCGCCCGACAGCTTCGCAGCTCATCCGCTGACTCTAATTTGTGCGTCGTTGGTAAGTACATAGAAAAATTATTTATACATACACTTGCTTGCTGGCCTTGGCCATTCAGGTCTCCTGCGGGTGTAATTTATTTTGTACAACTACTTAACGGTCGGACATTTAATAACTGTACCATTCTCGTCCTCGCAGACTTCCTTGGTATTATTCTTATTAGCGATCGCCTCAATTTCCTCTGGAATTAAAGATTTTAGAGAAGCGGTATTTCCTGTTGCGGAAACAGAATCATTGCGGAGGGGAGGGCATTTATGATCGCTGCCCTTATCCGAGCATTTAGTTTCGGCTATCTCCGTGCGATCGCCCTCAGCTTCTTTTGCCATAATCTCAACTGCAGAAGCAGATGGAGCGAATAGTAGGGAAGTTGTTGCTAGAGTTACAAAGGAAACGACAAAAGCTCGGCTTATCATTACTTAATTCTCTCGACTATAAGAACAGAAAAACTGAGTAAACTTGAAAAATTGCGCAAAAAACTCCTGACGCAGACGCGCTTCTTGGGCTGCGGCTATCTCCAATGAGTTGTGGAATTAATTCTTTAGAGACAACGAAGGTAGATCTCTGTTAGGACTTATAAATTGTTACTTCCTAGTGCATCTACAATTTATTAACGCTCTATCGTTGTGTTTCATCGTATTTGGCAATTTGCTCGTAACCTGGTCTATTTAATATTTAGGGAGTAAATAGATTAATTTATGCAGGACTGATTCTTTAGCGTTTATGGCGTCATATAGGTTTTCAAGGCTCTTTCTATTTATCCTTTTGGTCGAGATTATAAATTTTATGCAGCGATCGTTAGGCAATATAGGTTTTGCTCAAAAAAGCGTCAGCTTGTATTGAAGTCTTATTTACTCTTTAGGATGAAATAGCCAAAATTATGCACGATCTCTCCTTCGTGGTTGCAAGCATATATAAGACTGGGGCTGGGCAAGCTTGCTATGTATGCATTTAGCTTTTGGCTCGAAGGACGATTTTTTATGCAAGATTAATAAAAACAAATTAATTTCCATTGCCAGGGCTAGCCGAAACTGTGACCCTCTTTTGGGTTGAAAAGCAAAATTTTATGCAAGATCGGGTTTAAAAATAAAGAACAAATTAATTTCCATTGCCAGAGCTAGCCGAAACTGTGACCCTCTTTTGGGTTGAAAAGCAAAATTTTATGCAAGATCGGGTTTAAAAATAAAGAACAAGTTAATTTCCATTGCCAAAGCTAGCCGAAACTGTCCCCCTTCTTTTGGGTTGAAGCGTCAAAAATCATGCATTGGGGGACTGGGAGACTGTGGAAGGTGTGGGACTGGACTTACGCTTTCGAGTCCCTTCTAAAGCTATATCTAGTTTCGGTGCGCGGTGCGGCACCCTACTGCCCAAAGAGGACCCCAAAGAGGGCGATCGCCTGACCGCTATACAAGCCGTGCAGAAGCTGCATAAAGTGCAGAAAGTCCAAAAAATTTCTCCCCGAACGTTGAAATTGAAGCCAAACCATGCTACTATGTCTATAGCTTCCCATGAGGGGGCAAAAAACAGGGCCACGGCTAGCCGCGACCCTTTCGCACACACGACGCAGGACAAACCTTAGAAAGGAGGGTATTTTCAGTCTAAAAACTTTCCCCCTCAAAAAAACAGGACTGCTAGGGTATGCCTTGGACTTGGGGCAACAAGTCCATTGGCACGCCTCCGATAGCTAGCCCGGATGGGAAGATAGCCCACCCTAAAACCCCGCTGACGGCGAATAGGCAGCGGGGGGGGTTTCTTTTGGGAAATGTGGGTCCTCTGCCCTCCGGGCAGGCTACGCCTACGACAGGCTCAGGAGTGGGAAGTGTGATTCTACAACAACTTACCTTGTTTTGCACGGGCGGCTCTCATCCCCGAGACAGTATGGGACCTGGGGGGTGGGGACTGTGGGGACTGTGGGGAAAAAGTCTCAAGGTAATAAGTTTCAAGGTAATAAGTCAAAAGAGTCAAGGTAATAAGTCAAGAAACACTCCCTCCGTTCGCCCGTTCGCTTTGGCGTAGCCGGACCGAGGAACGGGCTCTTCGCGTGCGCTTTGGCGTAGCCGGACCGAGGAGGGCATAGCGCGATCGCGCCTTTGTCACTGGTCCGCTTTTGACTTATTACCTTGAGACTTTTGACTCGATAGCTCTCTGGTCCTCCAATGCGCCGGGAACAATAAAAATTTTTTTTCTAAAAAATCGTGCATAAGTTTTGAAAGCCTCTCCCAAAGCATATGTATGTTTAGGGAGCGGCTTTAGAAGAGGCCCAATATAAGCCATGATGAGGACCGAAGAGATGCCAGAACTGGCGATCGATGGCCAAGGAAAGGCAGGGATGCGATTAAAAATGAAAGGGCGAGGCAGGGGGGCTTGTCCGGCTTTTGCCTTTTGGTTCTTAACTGGAAATATTCATTCGATCTATGTTGAGTAGAGGACCCTCCAATGGCTAAAATAGAGCTACCTAGGAAGTTACCAGGCCGACAAGATATCTTTAGTATCTTGTCGGAGTTTCTCGATTTTGGGGGCAACGAAAACCGAATCAACCCCATCTGGATAACTGAGAAAAAGTTGAGGAAGAATATCGATCGCTATTGCGATCGCGACCCGGACTTCAGCGAACTGTGCCAGGAAGAAGATGTCTTGGCAGTAGTCTGGTATTTTTTAAATCTGGCGCTCCAAGATATGCCGCTTCAACCCTGGGAGCGCGGTAGCGATATGACTTTGGCTCGCAAACATATCCTCAGTCATTTTGAAGAAGCTTGCTACCATGCGAGTCGCAGTCGGTATATTTCTTGGCACGATTTCGACTCCCCCAGAGAAACCTTTGATGCTTACTGGGAAATTGGTCGATCTATTCTGATTAATCTCAATGTTGTCAAGGAAATATTAACCAGTTACGACCCCTCTAAGAGCGATAATTTAGGCCATTACGCTTGTGGCGTCCTAAGTCTCAAGATTAGAGAAGAGTATTATAGCCGAACAGGACAGGGCAAGCGTACTATTTGGGGAGCATTAAAGGCCGAGAATAAAAAGAACCTGCGCTTGGCCTTACAAGACTTTGGCCTTCGAGAAGCTGAGATTGAGAGACATATATTTGCACGCTATTGTTTTTTTGAAGTTTATCAGCCAGTCGGAAAGGGCAACCGGCTGAAGTTTGTAGAACCGATAGAGAAAGATTATCAAGCAGCAGCAGATCTTTATAACGAGAAGAAGAAGGGCAGAGGCATTCCGCCAGAAGTAGAAAATGGATCTAATGTAACGGCAAGGGATATGAAAAAGCTCCAGGAAAATAACATTCGGGCATTACAGCGGTTTTCAAAACAGAATAGTCACCCGAGTGACAGTTCGGTTCCGCTAAATATACTGGTACGGGAAGATAAGGCAGATAACTCCCTGGTAGAACGGAGGCAGCGAGATGGGCAGCAAGGAAAGGTAGATGCTATCGTTGCCGAGTTTTTGGCGGCAAAGCAGGAAGATAATTTTCTCAGCTATAGCATGCTCGTCCTCCGCTACGGACTGGATTTGAGCGAACAGAATACGGGAGATATTCTACGATTGAATAGCGTCAATGTAGATCAAAGCACTATATCCAGGCGTCTGAAAAAAGCGCGTATTGAATTAGTCGAGGAACTGCGGCAAGAATTTCCCGGGGAAATCAAATCAATCCGATCGCAGTCAGAGGCTCATTTTGATAAAAGTCTCAAACAGTGGACTGATGAGAAGCAGAAAGCAATCGAGGAAGGGTTGCGAGACTATCTGAGCGAAGAGATTAAGTTCCAAGCGAGTCAGCGGGTTCGGCAAAAGGCCGAGGCCGAGCCGAGCCAACCGATTATGGCCTTGTGTCGCCGCAGTCTAAACGATTGGATTGGCGATCGCCTAAAAATATCAATAGATTTTGGCGAGTTATCCCCTCAGATAGATATGGGGAACGTCAACAGGATAGAAAAAAAACTCCAAAGAGTTGTAGAACGCATCGAAGATCTGTTACCAAAGCAGGCCGATAACCATGTTGCCCAATCAATTTCTAAATAATTCCGTATTTTCCCAGTCTCCTAGCGGGGTAATGGCCATAAACATAAATCTGGCTTGTGAGAAATACGGATGGTGAGGTCCAAAAATGTTATGGGAGAGACAAAATCAAATATGTCACCTCACCATATTCTTTGAGTCCTTCAGGTTGAGTGCTAGAAAAATAAGATCGCAAGAAACAGAAATAAATAGAAAGATGAAGTATATAATAGAGACAAGAGAGAGTTTACAGCTGGATGGGATGATGGAAAGTAACGAGCAAATGTGGCTACAGTTTTCTTCAGAGCAAATGAAGCAAGCTTGGTCCCAGGATATGTATTCCAACAATAGTGCCAACTGGAAAGGGTATATAAATCGCTTGTGTTCCCTTGGTTTCTTGTCTGGCCTCAAAGAATTGCTAGAAGGAACTCTGCATCCGGAGCCTTCTGTATGGCCGAGCGAGGAAGATATGCCGACTATCTCGGAAGTAGTCAATGGCACGGCTATTGATTTCGGAGAGACCAGATTGATTTTAATTCCCAGCGAGATAGAGGAACTGGACGAATTCTCTGTTCCTAGAGAATGGGTGGATATTCCCAGTTGGGCTGGGGATTACTACTTGCCCGTCCAGATGGTGGTAGATGAAGAAGCATACAATGGCGAAATGCGAGTGCTGGGGTATGCGACTCATTGGCAACTCAAGCAAAATAGCAAATACGACTCAGTGGCAGAAACCTACTGCCTAGAACCAGAAGATTTAATTACCGATTTCGCTACTCTTTGGCTCGCGCAGCAGCTTCGTCCCCGAAGAAAAGCTGCTGTTGCGGAACTGACTGCGCCGAAAGTAGATGAAGCTTCCCGATTGCTACAGCAATTGGGTCAGCCTTCTTTGTATTCGCCGCGTCACCGGGTGGGAATAGATGTTGGTTTTGAGCCTTGGGCTGCTTTGCTGGCAAATCCCGCCTATCGCCAAAAGCTGTATCAATTGCGGTTGAAAAAAGAATCTATGGAAGAGATAGGCATCGCCGGAACTGCGACGAGGAAAACGACGGTGAAATTACGAGAGTGGTTCGATAGCGTTTATGCGACGGGCTGGCAGACGATTGAAGAAATCTGGGAGCAATTCGGAGTCCCAGAAGCAAATTTGGCTTATGGCCTCAGAGGCCATCCGGGTTTGAAAGAATTGCGTTTGGACAAACCGGATGCAGTGCAGCCGTTGATTTCTCTGCTGCGAAGCAATCTGGATAAGTGGACGCATTTGCCCGCAGTGGAATTATTGGGTCGAATTGGCAGGGGGAATCCAGAGGCGATCGCCACTCTTACATATATTATGGATACCACTCTCGATAAAGATTTGCTTCGCTGCGCTGCGGTCAACTTGGGCAAGATAGATCCGGGCAATCCCCGGGCTGGGGCTCGGGGTGCTAAGGTGATTGACTTGGGGCTGCAACTGGAGGGGCGCTCTTTGGTTCTAATTGTGACTCTGCTGCCTAAAGGCGATCGCGAAACAAGCGTTAATGTGAAAATGGAACCGGGTCGGGAAAAATACCTGCCCTCGGGTTTGCAATTGACGGTACTCGACGAGACGGGCTTAGAGGTAATGGGAGCATATTCTCGCAGTGCCGATAGCGCTGTTCAACTTGGGTTTAGCGGCGATCGCGGCGATTTCTTCCGAGTCAAAGTCTCTCTCGGCGAAAGCAGCATTGTCGAAGACTTTCTCCTCTAACTTATCTTCCTCTAACTTACCTTCCTCTAACTCAATTGCGGCCATAGGACACCATGAGCAAGTTAGTCACATTAAATATAGTCAACGGGGAATTCGATAAGGGTTTTCCAGTTATCCTGGAAGTCGAGAAAGACGGCCAGCCAATCTTGACCCAAAAAGGCCAGTTACCCCCAGCGCCAACAATTCCCGAGTTATACGAGAATTGGCGCTACGCTTATCGCAAGCAAAATAAATACGATCTGCGGGCTGGAACCACAGATACCTATCGAGCTATCAGACCGGATACCAGCTTAAAAGCCAATATTTCCGTTCTTGATTCCGCAGAGATGTTACAGAAAGCGATCGATGGCTGGCTCGACTCTGGGGCAAAATGCTTTCAGCCGATTCGGGATCTACTTTTGCGGCAGCTAGACGATGGGCAAGAGCCGCCCCGATTTGTAATTAAAACCGATAACCAACTGCTCTGGCGAATTCCCTGGCATCTCTGGAGTCTCTTAGAAGAATTCCCCAAGACAGAGATTGCCCTTAGCCTTACCAATATTCGCAACCAATCTACCGCGAATGCCGAAAAAGGCAAACAAGTTAAGATCTTGGCGATTTTGGGTAATAGCAAAGGAATTGACGTGGAAGCCGATCGCCAAGAACTAAAGCAAATACCCAAGGCAGAAACCACTTTTCTAGTCAAGCCCGAACGCAAAGAGATTAACGACCAGCTCTGGGATAGAGATTGGGATATCCTCTTTTTTGCCGGCCATAGCAGTACCGAAAACGATACGGGCAGGATTTTTATTAACGATCGAGATAGCTTGACCCTAGAGCAATTGCGCTATGGGCTGGAAAAAGCAATTAAGCGCGGCTTAAAGTTGGCTATTTTTAATTCCTGCGATGGCTTGGGCTTAGCGCGGAACCTGGCAGGCTTGAACTTGCCTTATACGATCTTTATGCGCGAGCCCGTCCCCGATCGCGTAGCCCAGGAGTTTGCCAAGCATTTTCTCCAAAATTTTTCCCAGGGCAAACCTTTTTATCTGGCGGTCAAAGAAGCGCGGCAAAGGCTGCAAGGTCTCGAAGAGAGATTTCCCTGTGCCAGTTGGCTGCCGGTTGTCTGTCAAAATCCTGCGGAACCTCCTCCCTCTTGGGAAGATTTTCTGGAAAGTCCGCTAGAAGATATTGGGGCAGAAGAGGATAAGGATATTGCGCCAGAAGAGATGGGGGAGACAGGAGTTAAATTCGGATCTTCCCTTCCTTGGCAGTCTCTCGGGCAGCGGGCGGGAGCTTGGGCGGCTATCAGTTTGCTCAGTACCGGCGCGGTGATGGGACTGCGCTGGTTTGGGGTTTTGCAACCTTTAGAACTGTCCGCCTACGACCATTTAATGCAGCAGCGCAAGGCAGAGCCAATAGACCCTCGCTTGGCGATCGTGGAAGTTACCCAAGAGGATGCGAACCAGTACGGCTACCCTCTCGATGACGATATTTTAGTTCGGGCTATCGATGCCATCGAACAAGGAGAGCCAGCGGCGATCGGCTTAGATATGCATCGCAATCAAGGGCGAGGCCAGGGACGCGAGGATTTGATGGCTCAGTTCCAGCAAAATCCCAACCTATTCCTAGTCTGTTCGAGCAAAAACAATAAAAACTACGAGCCTCCGCCAGAATTTTCAGCAGCACAATTAAAGCAGCAAGTTGGCTTTAGCGATCTGTTGGTAGATAGAAAGTTTGGCTCCCAAAAAAAGGCGGTACGCCGTCAACTCTTAGCCTACAATCCAAAGCTGGCAAAAGGTTTTTATACCTGTATTACTCCTTACAGTTTTAGCGTCCAGTTGGCTGGCCGCTTTCTAGAGAAGCAAAAAGTTCAAATCGCTGTAACCGATAAAGGACAGTGGCAGTTTGGCGAAGCTATTTTCAACCGCCTTTCGTCTCGGACTGGGGGCTATCAACAGTTAGACGGCCGGAGAAATCAAGTTTTGCTAAATTACCGCGCCAATCCCAAGCCAGCTCGGAGAATTAATTTGGAGAGTCTTTTAATGGGGCAACTCGACCCAAACGAGATAAGAGGCAAGATTGTTTTAATTGGTCATACTTCCGATACTGCAAGAGACGATTTTCAGACTCCCTTAGGCGAGATGCAGGGAGTCTGGGTTCACGCGCACCAAGTAAGTCATATCCTCAGCGCGGCGATAGATAAGCGATCGCTTTTATGGGTCTTGCCTCAGTCGGGATATTTTCAATGGGGGGATTGGCTTTGGGTTTGGTTTTGGGCTCTGACTGGCAGCGGATTGCTGGCTATTCGCTGGCGATCGCCCCTCCATTTAACCTTGGCTGCTGGTGCTGCGACTTTCATTCTCTATCAAGCTTGCTTAATTTTCCTCGCATTTGGCGGTTGGATTCCTTTGGTTCCAGCAGTCATGTCCCTGTTCCTGGCGGGGGGAGCTTCGGCTCTATCCCGCCGTTACGAAGATCGAACAAAACCAACAAAACCAGGACTTACGCAAAGACTCAGCATATAAGGTGCGCGTCTTATCGCACCTTATATGCTGATATATAGCACTACGCATCTTTGGGAGCGGATAATTCAAAGCTGGCTCAAGCTAGGAACGGCAGTAGTCGCGGCTTAGCTGAAAGCTGAAAGCTGACTGCTTACTGCTATATATTGTTCGATCTGACCGGAAAGCGTAAGTCCCGAAAACCATAAGTTATATTATTCAGGAGTTGCCATGAAAGTGCATCTACGATATTGGAAACTTTTAGCGATCGCGCTAGTATTCGCCAGCGCAACCCTGTATTCTGCCTCGGGATACGCTTTACCTAGTATCTTAATAAGCCAAGAAACATCAGATGATTCGTCCGACGAGCCACCCCCTCCCGATAACAAAAGAAAACCAAGAGGAGGATTTAGCGCTTAAACCAAATTCGGTATGTAGGGTGTGGCGGTAGGGTGTGGCGGTAGGGTGTAGGGCGTGGGGGGTGTAAGGTGTGGGGTAGGGTGTTGGTGATGAGGGGTTGTCACCGTTTTTTTTGACAACCGGGATCGTTCCCAATTGAAACCCGAATCCAGAGTCACCGTAGGACTTTCCAGCTCCCGAAAGCGGTCGGGAATATGAAGTTTCCCTACACAAGAGCACCCCACACCCTACCGCCACACCCTAGTGGACTGTCTGCCTTAAAGTTGTAGGTAGGTTGGGTTGAGGAACGAAACCCAACACAACGATTGGTATAGTTGGGTTTCGTTCCTCAACCCAACCTACAGTCTACGCCCCACACCCCACACCCTACCGCCACACCCGCTTGTGTGGGGCGTGTAAAAGGTGGCTGGCGCGGCACAAACTCTCGCCCTTGCGGGCACGCCGATTGCAAAAGTGAAATGCACGAAATTTGTAGGGGCGATTCGCGAATCGCCCCTACTGCTATCAGGAGCATTTGGGAGCGCGTCTGGGCAGGAGAATCGGCTTAATGCTATATTGCTCCCTCGGATTTGCACGACCTTTGTTGCTGGTTTGGTCAGAATTAGTTTGATTAAGCAGAAAAATTATAATTACTTCTGGAAATTGCTATGAATGCGACCCAATCGTATCTTAAGCTAGCTTTAGCGATCGCTCTAAGTCTGGCAACTTTTTCTTTCTATCCCTTGCTCGCGCGATCGCAATCAAGCCTGCTAGTCGGTCAGGGACTACCGGAAGTAGGTGACGAAGAAGCTGGTCCGCCCCCCGACAATCAAAGAGAACCAGGGGGAGGGCTTAGCCCGGAGAAACCCTCTTGCGGATATGACAATAAATCTATGAGTGCGATCGTGCCACTTAAAAATTGGGTCTTAACCGCGTCTCCAACGCCAAGTTTTTGGTTTTACTTTCCCGATAGCGCTACAGATATCTCTTCTGGAGAATTTGTACTCCTGACCCAAGATGGACAAGAACGCCTGTACAAAACTAAGTTTAAGCTACCAGAGGCAGTACCCGGAATTGTCAGCATCACTCTACCCGAGAGTTTAGATAAAGGCAATTTTGACGAGGGAATTTATTATTGGCAGGTGAGAATGCACTGTAGCGATCCAGAAGGAGAAGAACCAGATCCCCTAGTCTATGGGTGGGTGAAGCGGGTATTAGAGATAACTACAAACCCAAGTGAAACGACATATCCGAGGGCCAGCATTTCTTACGACGATATAACTAACTTAGCCGCTTCCCTCCGCAATCCAAGCAATCCAAATCGCTCTCAAATACAGCAAAAATGGCGCGAGCTACTAGACTCTATTGAGTTAACAGAGCTAGCGGAAAAAAAGATATTAGGAGAAGTCGAGCCTAATATATAGCTGTTCTCAAATTGATGTAAGGTTTCTGGGCGAAGCATCCCAATACCGAAATTTCCGTTATACAGCAAAAATGGTCAAGGGGGATGCTGTCGCCCCTACCCTATCGTTTATTACACTTATTTGAGAAACGCTATATAGTGCGTTATACCAAATCCGTTTAATCGCCCTAAAAAGTCGAGCTTCCCGTAGGACGGGCGTCCCGCCTGTCCAGCATCCTCCATCATCAGAGATAGGGACAGGCGGGACGCCCGTCCTACGGGAAGCTCGTCTCCTCTCCCAGGTATGGACAGGCGGGACGCCCGTCCTACGGGTGTTTCCAAATTGTGGGTGTTTAACCGGATTTGATATTATAGCAGTAAGCTATCAGCAAGAGAGCAGTCAGCAGTCAGCAAAAGTCCTGCAATCATTGCAATAGAGCGTTTGTAACTGTCCTAACCTTAACCGGTAGTGCTATATTTGGGGGTAGGGGCGTTTTGCTGTCGCGACAGCGAAACGCCCCCCACACCGTAGGCGGCCCCAAACCCCACACCGTAGGCGGCCCCACAACCCACACCGTAGGCGGCCCCACACTCTCCCCACAAGTATCAGAGCCAATTGCCTACCAAAATATAAGGCGCCCAAAAATAGGGAATTTTGTATTGGTTTAAGACCCATATTTGGGCATTATGCAGGGCTCGGGCTTTTGTCATATTTGGTTTCGACAATTCTTCGTAAAACTTCAGCATCAATTGAGTCGTTGGATCGTCCTGGGCGATCCACAAGGTTGACAAAGTGCTGCGCGCACCAGCTCGCACGGCGACTCCCGCTAGACCCAAAGAAGCGCGATCGTCTCCTTGGGCTGTTTCGCAAGCGCTAAGGACGAGAAGTTCTATGGTACTAACTTGGCCTTGTCCGCCACTTTTTACCAACCCATCCAACTCTCTACTCCTAATCAGATCTCGATAAGCAACAATATAGGTTTCTTCTGGATCGGAGCTAAACTGACCGTGGGTCTTGATATGGACTATAGGAAAGTTCTCCGCTCCCAGCTTGACTTCTATATTGTTTTTGGTAAATTCCTGGTTCAGCAAGGGAGAATCGGTTAGAAAAAATTTTCCAATACCCTCCAGTTCTTCTCTGAGTTTCTCAATTGCTTGGAAAGGGATGCCGCCAATATTTTGTGCTTCTCCTACTCCTCCCGTAAATACCTTTGACTCTTGGAATATCTCTGTCTCTACTGGAACTTGAGTATTGAGAAGCTTTATCGCCGGAGCCAAGGCAACAATATAGTCCTTTTCTAGAAAATATTTTTCCTCTTTGTCGTTTTCGAGATCGTCAGAAAGAACGGCGATCGGTATATTTTGCAATGGTCTATCTAAAACAAAAGCTAATGTTTCATAGTTTTGTTTTTGTTGTAGTTTTTGCTCTATATATTGTAAGCTAAGCCATTTGTATAGCTTCTGAGTCTCCTCTTTTATATCCGGAGTATAGCCGGGATTGCCAGTAAAAAAATATTGTTTTAGCTTATTGAGTGTCTCTTGCACCTTGTGCTTCTTTTGGCGGCTCTCATAATAATAGAGATGCTTGTCCTTGGGTAATCTGAGGATGACTGCCAAACGATCTTCTAAGAGAATGGCGTGGATGACCGCAGCGCTCGGATCGTAATTGTCCAAAATATCGTCAATATCGTTCGATCGCACTGGAGAGCAGCCATCTAGGAAAAAGTCATCTAGCTCCGCCACTTGCAGCGATTCAAATACATCCCGAGCTTCCTTGAGATTTTTTTGACTCGGTTGCGATTCTCCCGGCTCCGGCTGCAACAGCAAGTCTAAAGTCCGCCGATAAACTGGCTCCACTTCATCCCGAAAGTCTAACTGTCGATCGCGATTGAGGTTAGCCAAGTCTCCCCGCAAAGTATCGAGATCTTGTATTGCTTGCGAATAAGCGGACATTGCCCCTTCCATATTTTTCTCCCGACTTAGCAGCCGTCCGAACTGCCACTGCCATTGGTAGGCAATATCTCGCCCCTGAATTATATTTGCCAGACTTAAGGCTTGTTGGGTGTAGCGTTTGGCATTTTGCCAATCTCCCATTTCCTCGTACAATCGCCCCAGATTGCCAAGAGCATAGGACAGGGCTCGGTCATCTTGCAGTTTGAGCGCTTGGGCAGAGGCTTGCTCAAAAAGAGCGATCGCATCTCTGAAGGAACTACGCTTCAGAGTTTTTGCAGATAATAAGGAGTCGCTCCGTTCCTCCTGTCTCAGACAATGTGCTTTCTTCTCCCGCAGACAAACCAGAGTCTTCGCGAGGTTCACCCGAGCATAAACCGCATTTCTCCCCGGCGGCAAATATTTCAGCTCGTTGCGAACGGAACGCCACAAATTTTCTGCCTCTGTGTTCTGCGCCTCCCTTTCCCTATTCTGTGCCTCCCTATTCTCGGCCTGTCTATTCTCTGCATTCTTTCTCCCCTCGCCAATCGTCTCCACCAATAAGCTCAGGTAATTGAGGCGAGCTTCCAGGAAAGTTTGGGGCGATAGATTTTTCTGCTTAGCCGCCCTTTTATAAAAATCCAAAGCTGCCTTGGTGGGTTCCTTGGCTTTCTCTTCCCAACTCTCGGCTTCCGCATATTTTTGCTGCTGCCGCGCCCTATAGGCTGAAAGCATCAGCTTAGATCTCTGGGCTCGTTCCATATTGCCCAGACTAATTAAAATCTTGCCAGCCTCATGGCGCAGGTAAAACCGCTTTGCTAATTCCAAGCTTTCTTGTAAAGTCTCGCGAGCCTCCTGAAAATAGCCTTTCTGTCGAAGCAGGTTACCGATATTGTGCAAAGCAGCAATTTCGATAAAGCGATATTTTTCTGGTATATCCTCAGAGATATCCTTGAGGTATTGTTGAATTTCATTTAATAAATTTTCCGCTTTTCGGTACAGTCCGAGGACTTGCAAAGCTTGCGCCTGATTAATCTGGCAGCCCAGAGCGCCAAGGGGGTCGCCCGCCTGCCGATAGCTGGTCTCTGCCTCCCTCCAAGCATTTAAGGCTTCCTCTGCTTCTTTCGTTGCCAGCAGCAGGCTCCCTTTCGCATTCCAAACCCGAGCCCGGACTTTGAATTGTACTGTGGTATCGGCATCCGATTGCAACTCCAGCAAAGACAAGCTTTTGGCGATCGCATTCTCAGCCTTCTGCCCGAGTCCCAATTCCCGATAAGCCAGAGATAGATTACTCAGCACTAAGGCTTGATTGAGGATATAGCCGCCAGCTTCATATTCTCTAACTGCCCTTTCGTATAACTCGACGGCTTCGGAAAACCGTCCCTCGTCGTAGTTGGTTTGGCCCTTTTGCACGAACGCCATGACTTGTGGCGGCTCCCGGTTTGCGTCAAGGCTATTCGTCGCTAATACTTTGTCTGGGCTCAGGAGGTAGCTACCCAGGCTTAATAGCACCCCTACCAATCCTAAAGCAATGAATTTAAAACCCAGTTGCCAAATGGTTCGTTTCCCTTTCATGTTTACCTTCTGCAACTCCGAGCAATCCAGCTAAAGCTTGTGCTAAAAGAGCTTGATACCAAATCCAGAAAAGCGCAGAGGCTTTTTCAACGAAGCCCATTCCTGGTATGCTCGTCCCGACTGACCCCAAACACTCATGCCGGTAAGGGTCATATAGCAGTAAGCACTCAGGCGATTCTCCTGCGGACAGCCGCAGACGGCAGTCAGTTTTTAGCACAAGCGTTGCCGCCACCAGCCTTGGAGAATTTTGAATTATAGCACTACGCAAAGTACGCGCTTGACGTTTATAAATGCTCGTTCCTTCGTCAGATTATACTTTTGACTTATTACCTTGAGACTTTTGACTTGCGCGTAGCGCTATATCCGCTCCTTGCGTGCGTAGTGCTATAAAACCTAACTTCCTCCTGGCACAGGGGGTTTGGGGTTGGGGTTGGTCGATCCTCCCGGTCGAAAATCGGACTTGGTATGGCGCCCTGCTTATGCTATAGAATACATCATCAATACTCCCGAGAGTTTTTTGGTGCTAACGGTAGAATGCGGGGTACGAGTTCCGAAAATGCCTAGATCGCAGAGTTTAGACTAGAATCGATAGGGGCAAGTCTCTCGCAACTCTAACCAAGCCGGACTAAAGCAGAGAGGAGCGATAGAAAAGGTCCCATACATCGTTTTACAAATAATCTGGTCTATGCAATCAGTATTAACCCCCGAACCCTTGGCAATGGACGTACCCAAACGTGGGATGCCCGTGACTATTATTACTGGCTTCCTGGGTAGCGGCAAGACAACCCTGCTCAACCACATTTTGAGCAATCAGCAGGGCCTAAAAACAGCGATTCTGGTCAATGAATTTGGCGAAATCGGCATCGATAACGAGCTGATAGTATCCAGCGAGGACGATATGGTGGAGCTGAGTAATGGTTGTATCTGCTGCACCATTAACGAGGATTTGCTCGACGCAGTATATAAAATATTAGAACGGCCGGAGAAGGTGGATTATATGGTGGTGGAAACCACTGGAATTGCCGACCCCCTACCGATCGCATATACTTTCTTGGGAACAGAACTGCGAGACTTGACTCGTTTGGATTCCATTGTGACGATGGTGGATGCGGAAAATTACAGCCTAGATCTTTTTAACAGCGAAGCGGCTTACAGTCAGATTGCCTGCGGCGATATCATTATTATAAATAAAGTGGATTTGGTGCCAGACGAAGCAGATGTGGATCTGTTGGAAAGTAGAATTCGAGATGTTGCCAAAAATGCCCGCCTCCTGCGATCGAGCCATTCCCAAGTGCCTTTGCCTCTCATTATGAGCGTCGGTCTGTTTGAGTCGGATAAATACTTCGATTCGACAGAAAAGGCAAATGGCAGCCACGACCATAATCACGACCATCACGATCGCGAACATCACGCCCACGACCATCACGATCGCGAACATCACGCCCACGACCATCACGATCGCGAACATCACGCCCACGACCATCACGATCGCGAACATCACGCCCACGACCATCACGCCCACGACCATCACGCCCACGACCATCACGACCATCACGCCCACGACCATCACTCCCATCATTTGGAAAATGATGGTTTTATTTCACTTTCTTTCCAGAGCGATAAGCCGCTGTCGATTCGGAAATTTCAATATTTCTTGGATAACCAGCTGCCGGCCAATGTTTTTCGTGCCAAGGGAATTATGTGGTTTGAGGAAAGCGAACTGCGCCATATTTTTCACCTGAGCGGCAAGCGAATCTCAATCGAGAGCGAAGATTGGAAAGGAGAGCCAAAAACTCAGTTGGTGCTAATCGGTCAAAATCTAGACCTCAAGGAATTGCGATCGCAGTTAGAAACCTGCCTTGCCTAACTATAATCTGCCTGTAAGGGCGGCCGAGTGGCGGTGGCTGCCCGAGGGAGCGATCGAGCGGGGGCAGCCACGCTCTTGACTGCCCCTACAAGATTTGTAGATCCATTTAACCGGATTTGATATAAGAACTCTCAGACGCTCGAACTCAAAACTTAAAGCTAAGAACTTAAAACTCTCAAGCGCTCGAACTCCGGTTAGCTCGAACTCAAAACTCAAAACTTAAAACTCAAAACTTAAAACTACAAATGCGGGTTGTTCTCCAGCGGGTTAAATCTTCGCAAGTAACTGTTAACGATATAGTGGTAGGCAAAATCGGCCGAGGGCTGAATTTGCTAGTAGCAATTTCCAATACCGACACGGAAGCCGAGCTAGACTGGATGGCGCGCAAATGTCTGGAATTGCGGCTATTTCCAGAAACAGCGGAGGGAACGGGTCGTTGGGATAAATCTGTTGCCGAGATAGAGGGAGAAATTCTAGTAGTAAGCCAATTTACCCTCTACGGTAACTGTCGCAAAGGCCGCCGCCCGTCTTTCGATCGCTCCGCTGCGCCAGATGTAGCGAAAAAACTCTACGAAAGTTTTACTAGCAAGCTGCGTCAAAGTGGTTTGCGAGTGGAAACAGGCGAGTTTGGTGCCATGATGGAAGTAGCTATTGATAATGACGGTCCGGTGACTTTAATCTTGGAAAGGGAAGCGGGTTAGAGGGTGTGGGGTGTGGGGCGTGGGGTGTGGGGTGTGGGGAAACACTTAGGGTGTTGACTCTGGAGGTTTTTCACAGACTATGGTCACAAAGCGGGGATCGTCACCGCTTGAAACCTAAAAGCACCTAACTGTAAGACTTTCCGGCGACAGCTTGCGCGATTCTCAAGGGCGGAGACGCTAAGCGCTTGCGCGCAGGCGCTGGCCTTCGCGAACGAAAAATTAGCAGGAGTTTTCCCTACACAAGAGCACCCCACACCCTACACCCTAGGCAACAGTCCATAGCCAAATGGGTTTTTCCTTCTCGCCTGAAACTCTCTAGCTCTTACCAAATCTGACAGATTTTAAGGTGATTGAAAAAGCACTCTATCATTTCTGGACCGAAAAAAGATTCGTCTGTCCATCGTTTTTGATAGTTGTCCAGAAAATAGAAATCCATCTTACTAAATTCCGCTTCGTTAGCGTAGGCTTCCCAGTTTTTTTCGCCGCCTCCCAAGGCGCAGATATTGGGAAGATTTCCTTCGTTAGCTCTTAAATCCATCGCAATAGCATCGGATCTTCCCATGTTATATCTGGTATCGCGATCGTCGGAGTCTTCCCAAAGTAACCATCCCAGGCGATCGCAAAAATTCTGGTACATCTCCTTACAGAGTTGACCTCGTTTTTCGCTGAGACATTGTTGCCAGATTTGCCCTTGGACGCTGAAGCCAAACTTGCCCCGACTGTACTTCACCCATAGCCAATCAATAATCCGCAAATCTTCAGCGGGCAACTTAGAGATATCCTTTTTTTGTAGCCAGCGTCCTTGACGAGCGACGATCTTCAGCAGAATCTCGCGAGTTTCTTCGTCAGCCTGGTGCCAATTCCCGGCAGCTAATAAATTTTGGAGTATTTTATATCGGGTTAAAATATGCTCTACTAACGCTTCTTGCACTTCTGGCTCTTGCCGATGGTGAAGCAGTCGCCATGCTGCCAGTTTCACCTGCGGATCTTCATCGTCCAAAGCTGAGATAGCTAAATTTAAGCCTTCGTCTCCATAATTCAGGGCGTCGGATATAGCAACAATTCTTACTTCTTGCAAAGGACTGCCAGCCCGCTGTCTTACTCCCTCAAAACCCTCTGAAAATATTAGACGTTCTGCCGTCTGGACTTTCTGATTGCGATCTACTATGGGAGCAATCTCTTCGTCTGGGTTGGTTCGCTTGTCCCATCTCTTTGTCCTTGAATTCCACATGTAGCCTTGCTGTCTGAGCTTTTCATATAATTCATCCTGGGTTTCGTGGGGCAAATCCGAGACTTCACAAGCCGCCACATATTTTTTAGTCTTATTCATAACCTTCTTCACCGTATCTCCTGCCTTTTTCATATCTTTATGCCTCCATTGCCTTTATTTTTTACCGAGAAAAATATCTCTACCTTTTGATTTTGCCTCCCCTATTCCCTAGGTCTAGGCTAGGGTGTAGGGTGTAGCGCTAGGATGTAGGGGGAAATAACAACCCTCTAGCACGGGCGTCCCTGTTTTGGGTAATTGATTTCTTGGCATCCACTTTATATACCCAGACTTAATAGCACCCTTTCGCTTGCTTTTTTACTCGTTTCCCAAAACAACTTACCGTCTCAATAGGAAAAGATTTTAAAACAAAAAATATTATTTTAATAATTTTGTCTAATAGCGGTTAGTCATACTATAAAAATACTATAAAGAGCTTAAAGGGGCGGAAGGGGGTTAATTTGTCATGCCTGCCTACCTCTTAGGTATAGAGTTAGTTCGCATACCTTACCTGCGGGATCGGCTCTAAAATTCACCTCTCCCTTGTCTCGCCCCTGAATCATAACATTCCCCTAAAAGTCATTCCCAACTTTCTTAATGTTAATTTTAGAAATTAACCATTTGACTTGCTATCTGAACCAGGGCATAGTCAAGGCGCGATCGCTCTCTTCATGCAAGGCACCTTAAGGGTCGTGCGATCGGGTCAAAAGGCGGACTATATATATAGCACTACTGGCTTGGCGACGGTTAAAATTGTGAGTTCGATCCGCGACAGCGCACCTATCCCCCCAAACCCCCCTTAAGAAGGGGGGCTATTGAGGTAGTTTGCCACAATTTTAAGCTGGACGCGCCACTACGGATTCAGGGGCGAATGGCATATGCCCTCCGTCGGGCAGGCTCCGCCTACACCCTACGAACCTCCTTGTCCTAAACCGTCTTAGTAGTGCAATAAAATTGGACCTGCTCTTGCCTGGATTGGCTATCGGCCATAAGCTCCATTAGCTCCTCAAGTCGCTTTGGCCCGCAGTTACAGAGCTTATATGTAGCTTAAGATACGGAAATTTGCCTAAATCCTGTAGTACCAACTCCTCTTTCGGCTCCACAGCCGGAAAGCTCTATTGCCCGCTCCTATCTGAGTTAGAGCGGCCTCCAAGCTTGCAAATTCGTTACTTTTCGATATAATTAGAATAGACAAGAGTGCATAAATCCAAAAAGCAGCCCTTTCAAAGCTTTCAAAGAGGGGTTGGGTGATTTTTATTAATTATGCAAGAGGTCTAATAAAAAGCCATTATCTGTATTTTCAACCTAGATTGACAATGAAATTACCCGCCCAGTGGATTTTTAACTTATATCGCACCGGCCTGCGCAACCCCACCTATCGCTGGGGCTTAATTGTGGGGACTTTTATTTATTTGCTTAGCCCTATCGATATTTCCCCGGATTTAATTCCCCTATTGGGACAGATTGACGATTTTGCCCTAGTGATGCTTTTGGTTACCGGGTTGTCCCAGCTTATTGGAGAATGGATGCAGAGGCAGCAGTTAGAAGTAAAGTCAAACTCCACAGAAAATAATGATAATTCTGCCAATGAAACTAAGACTGTCGATGTCAAGGCAGTGTCGATTGATTAGATTAATTAGAGGAAATAGGGAATAAGTAGAAAAAGCAATCAACTAGCCAGAATGGAAAAATCCTCTATGCCAGGAATAACCAAGCCAGAAACGCAGTTTTATAATTGGAAAGATTATCGCTGCGCTTATGAAATCTCCAAACAATCTAGTGACTCTGAGGATATTCCCCTCGTATTAATACATCCCATCGGTGTAGGCTTATCCCGGCAGTTTTGGCGTCGATTCTGTCAAGAGTGGTTGCAAAAAGGATATAAGAATCCGATTTACAATCCCGATTTGCTCGGATGCGGCGAAAGCGATATGCCTCGGGTGGCTTACAGTCCAGCCGATTGGGGGAAGCAGTTGCAGCATTTTTGCCAAACTGTGGTACAAAAACCGGCAATTGTCGTAGTTCAAGGAGCCCTCTTGCCAGCAGCCATTAAGTTAAGCCAACTACAAGAGGAATCTAACTTAATTCGAGGCTTAGTGCTAAGCGGTCCTCCGGCTTGGCCAGTTATGACCGGAGAGAGTTCTCCTTGGCAGCAAAAGCTAATTTGGAATCTCTTCTTTGACGCTCCGGCGGGCAATGGTTTTTATCGCTATGCCCGCCGCCGAGAATTTTTAGATTCTTTTTCTAGGCGACAACTGTTTGCAGCAATTGAGGATGTTGACGCAGAATGGCTGGAAACTTTAATGGAGGGAGCCGACAATATGGCCAGCCGCTATGCGGTGTTTTCTTTTTTGGCCGGGTTTTGGCGCAAAAACTACGATCGCGATATGACTGCCATTTCCCAACCTACTCTGGTTGTCATCGGAGACAAAGCATCTAGCATTAGTCGTGAAGGCAAGCAGGAAACTCCCGAAATGCGCTTGGCAGATTATCTCAAGCATTTGCCACGGGGACAAGGAGTTACAATTCCCGGACGCAATGTTTTGCCTTACGAGTCTGTGGCTGATTTTGTGGCTGCGATCGCTCCCTTTGTTGTTAGTTTAAAGTTTTGAGCTCTTAGCTTAAATTTTTGAGTTCTTAGGTCTATATTTTGAATTGTTGACACTTAGAATAAATGATAGTTTTAATGTTGATATTTTTGCAATCGCAAATATTATATTGCACTACTAAGATGGTTTAGGACTTTGTAGGGGCATATGCCATTCGCCCTAGGAGGGCATATGCCATTCCCCCAGAAGAGCGATCGCTCCCTTAAGGCTCCGTAAGTCCCGTCCAAGCTTGATGGTATAATCTAATACCAGGGCAGTAAAAGCGATTCGCGCCGTTCGCCCCTACTTTGTAAAATAGGGCCACTACCGATTAAGGTTAGACAGTTATAGCATTACCGACGCTCGGGCGCGGACAGGAATCAAAGTGCCAATAGCTCGAACGTGGCAAGGCTTTGGCGCTCAAGCTGACTGCTGATAGCTGACCGCTTACTGCTATAGAAAACGCGCCTTTTGCGCTAAGATGGCAGGACTTTAGCTGACTGCTGACTGCTGGCTGCTGACTGCTGACTGCTATATCCCCTGTAGGCGCGATCGGGCAACAGCCTTTTCTCTAACCCCCAATCATTTGCTAGAATCAAAAATAAAAACAAGCAATCCATGCCAACTATTCTGCCGACAATACCCAAAAAAAATACATCCAGTTTCCAATACAGCTCCAGAGTAGATCGATTTGACTCTAGCTGGAGAGAGCCCCTAGCCGCACTTCTGGGATTGGGACGTGCTGCCGGTGCTGACTTCATCGAATTCTTTATAGAGCGCGTCAACTATATCAGCTGCCTCGCAGAAGATGATTCTATTACCAGCATATCTCCTCGCCTATCCGGCGGTGCGGGAGTGCGCGTGTTTCGCGGGGTCGCCGACTGCTACGTCAGCACCAATGACTTATCATTTTCTGGCCTAAAGTTGGCTTTAGAAAAAGGACTCTCCATCATGGGGCTAGAGCTACCAGGCGCGAGTGCTTTGGTTCCAGATATTAACTTAGAACCCCTAAGAGACTATGCGACCCAGGGCGGTAAAGAAGCTTGGCTATCTAACTGTAGCGGGATGCGGGAAATGGGGGAAATTCTGCTAGAAGCCAATGCTAATACGAATCGCAAGGCTTCCCACGTTCAATCGCGACGGGCTAGCTATTTTCGAGACTGGCAAGAAGTTTTAGTAGCATCGAGCGATGGCACTTTCGCCCGGGATATTCGCTTGACGCAAACTGTCGCTTGCAGTCTGCTCTGCGCCGATGGCGACCATCGTTCGTCTATCAACCTACGCTTGGGAGATACCAGCGACCCCAACTTTCTGCGATCGTGGGATTCCTCTTCTAGTGCCGACGAATTAGCAGAATCCGCCGGTATAATGCTCTACGCCGATTATATAGAATCCGGCACTTACCCGATAGTAATGGCAAATCGGTTTGGTGGTGTGATTTTCCACGAAGCCTGCGGACATCTGCTGGAAACTACCCAAATAGAACAGAAAACTACGCCATTTATAGATAAGAAAGGAGAAAAGATTGCCCACGAAAGCCTGACTGCTTGGGATGAAGGTCTTTCCGAGAATGCTTTTGGAACTATCGATATGGACGATGAGGGTATGCCCGCCCAGCGAACCCTGTTAATTGAAAACGGTATTCTCAAGAATTTTCTCGCCGATCGCACCGGCTCTTTGCGCACCGGACACCCCCGGACGGGTAGCGGCCGCCGCCAAAGCTATGCTTTCCCAGCCGCCAGCCGGATGCGCAATACCTATATCGCTCCCGGCGACTATTCTATAGAAGATTTATTCGCCTCTATTGACAAAGGTATCTATTGCAAAAAGATGGGAGGCGGTAGCGTCGGCCCGACTGGCGAATTCAATTTTGGAGTTGACGAAGCCTACTTAATTGAAAATGGCAAAGTTACTAAGCCTCTCAAGGGTGCAACCTTAATCGGCGAGGCTAAGGAAATTATGAATAAGATTTCCATGTGTTCCGAAGATGTGGGCTTGGCTGCCGGTTTCTGCGGTTCTGTTAGCGGCAGCGTTTATGTAACCGTAGGACAGCCCCATATTAAGGTAGATTCGATTGTCGTCGGCGGACGCTAATTATACGCTCATTATGAGGATTAGCAGGGTTGCATCAGTGCAATAATCCTGCTAATTTTTCACTGGGCGAAGACGCTACTAAGCTACGCGAGTTTGGCTAATTTTTGCAATATATTTTTCAATGTTACTAATCATATTATGGCGATCGAGTTTTTTGCCGACTAATCTTAATCGCGTACCGTTGTCCAATTCTTCAAAAAAGAAGCTACCCAGTTCTAAGACGGCAATGAGGGATTTGTAGCTGACCGTTTCGACTAAGTATCCTCGTTGACTCGAAGGGATGGGTTCGGTTAACGATAAAACTGACAAAACATCAGCCATTCTGCCCGGTTCAATGGCAATGCCGCTTACTGCATCAAAATTGCCTAACATTTGAGAGTAATACTCCAAGTCATCGCGGCTTAGCTCAAATATACTCACTCGACCGTTAATGCTCATGCGATCGCAGCAAGCATCTATAGTGTAATATTCTTCTGGATATTCAAAATATCCTTTAGCTTCGTCTGGTTCTTCCACCAGTTTTAAGCCGCTTACAAACCAGATAAACCCTTCATGGCTAGAGGCCAGACTTGACAAGATATCCACGCTCGACTTGCGAACCATTTCTAGCTGCCCGTCACTCAATCGCTCTTGTAAAGAGCAATATTTTAAAAACATCTTTTTCTACAGTAATTTTGCTTTTTTCAACAGTAAACAGCGGGTCGGAAAGCGGAGTTTCGCCATTAAACTCTTGCTTGGATATGGAAAGGGCATCTAGCCAATACAGATCTACAACGCTATAGCGATCGCCTAGTTCTAAATCTTGATTCTGTTCTACTTTAATAGGCAGTAAAGTTAGGATTGGCGATAAATTTTTAGCACTCATTTACTTTTTGCTCGCTTTTACTCAAAAATGTATAAACCAGATTTATTGTTGTTTTAATAAAAATATTATTCAAATTCTCTATCTCCAAACTGGCAATATTAGCTGACTTCCTGTAGCTGGCGCAAGTGCCTGCCCGTGCAAAGCAGCGAAGCACTACCTCATACCCCTCGCGCCTTTGAGAGATTAGCATACCCGTAGGGGCGTTTGCGGAAACGCCCCTATTGCTGAAAGCCGATCGCCTTACTGCTATACAATACAGCATGGCAAAAGCATTTTCAATTTGAGAGGCCCAAAGCTTTGATGGCTGCCCTTGAATCCGTCACCGCCACCAAGAGCAAACAAAAAAAACGTTATTTGGTTATAAGTGACCCTTTATGAAACTGATTTACTTTCTGCTGCGCTCTTCCTGGGAAATGGTCGCGATCGCTATAGTCACCGGACTGATTAGCGGTTTTAGCAGCGCTCGCTTGGTTGCGCTTATCAACGATACTGCCAATAGCGCTAACCCTTCAGCAACTGCTATTTTTGGGAGTTTTGCCGGATTTCTATGTCTGGCTCTACTTAGCAGTATTTCTTCTCAGATAATGCTGATTCGCCTTTCCCAAAAAGCCATTTTTGATATGCAGATGCACCTGTCTCGCCAAATTCTAGCTTCAGAATTTCGCCATCTAGAAGAACTGGGTGCCTCCAAATTACTAGCGACGCTGACCAGTGACGTACAGTCTGTCGCTAGCAGTGTTTTCGCCATTCCTTTCCTCTGCATTGATGCAGCCATTATAGGGGGCTGTCTGGTTTATCTTTTGTCCCTATCTAGCACAGTATTCTTAATCGTTTTTACTTTTTTAATTATCGCTGTTGTCTCCATTCAACTTTTAATTAAAAAGGCATGGCAATTTTTTGGTAAGGCTCGCGAACAGCAAGACCAGCTATTGGGGCATTTTCGCGGGATAACAGAAGGGATGAAAGAACTAAAGCTCCACTCTCAACGCCGTCAATCTTTTCTCTCAGAAGACCTGGAAGGCACCGCTACTTCCTTGCGCTACAACAGAGTGAATAGCATGACGATCCTCGCTGCAGCCAATAGCGTGAGTCAGCTTTGGTTTTTTGGGGCAATTGGCTTGCTGATTTTTGGCATAAGCCAGGCGATCGCCATGAGCCCCTCACTTCTTTCTAGCTATATATTGACCATCACCTTTATAATGGCTCCCCTAGAAAGCGTGATGCGCCAGCTTCCACTTCTCAGTCGAGCTGGCATTGCCCTGAAAAAAATTGATAACTTGGGTTTGTCTCTAGCCAGCGCCAGAGAAAATAGCTCCGCCGTTTTGCCTCAGCTTCGTGCCTCCTGGCAGAGCCTAGATATTAAAGGAGTAACCCATACTTACCGAGGAGAGAAAGAAGACAGCCACTTTAGCCTCAAGGATATCGAGCTAACATTCAAACCTGGAGAATTGGTTTTTATAGTGGGGGGCAATGGCAGCGGCAAGTCAACTCTTGCTAAAATCATAACTGGCCTCTACATCCCGGAAGTCGGAGAAATTTACCTGGACGGGGAGCGAATAAATAACGAGAATCGGGAGTGGTATCGCCAGCATTTTGCGGTAGTTTTTTCTGACTTCTATTTATTCGAGCGATTGCTGGGTTTAGACAAAGGAAACCTAGACGTACAAGCTCGAAAATACTTGCAAGAACTACAGTTAGATAGCAAGGTCACTGTAGAGAATGGCAAGCTTTCTACCACCAATCTGTCTCAGGGTCAGCGAAAACGGCTGGCACTGCTAACTGCTTATCTAGAAGACCGACCGATTTATCTTTTTGATGAGTGGGCCTCAGATCAAGACCCTACATTTCGGGAAATATTCTATACCGAGTTGCTGCCGCAATTGAAGAATCGGGGTAAAACGCTGCTGGTAATTAGCCATGACGATCGCTATTTTTATATGGCAGACCGCATTATCAAACTAGAATATGGTAAAATAGAGTACGATAAACCCGCTTGAGGGTTAAGAGGAGTATTTCAATGGATGCAAGTAGCAGAGGGGTGTGGTCAAAATCTGTTGATAAAAATGGGATACCCCAGTCGGAAGATCCCCCCAAACCCCCCTTAAAAAGGGGGGCAAGAAAGCCCCCCCTTTTTATAAGGGGGGGTTGGGGGGGATCCTCTGCAATTTTGACCACACCCGTAGTAGAGAGCGGCCGTCTCGACAATGCCATCTCTAATATGGCTATCTAGAAAACCATCTCGAAAACCATCTGGAAAACCATCTCAAAAATACGATCGCGCTCTGGAGAATAGATGATTAATATTGATGAATTGGCCGCTCAGGCCCAAGAAAAGGCAAAGGATCTGGGTATCGAGAAATTCGATATTTATGGAGCGACGGTGGATGAAAACAGCGTCCGGGTCGATAGCGGAGAAGCGAAACAGGTAAAAGCCTCGAATCGCTCTAGCGTTACGGTTCGGGTCTGGAATTCCGAGCGGACAATGGGCATCACCTCCACCACCGACGTTAACCCGACAGGTTTGGAGTTGGCCTTGAAGACCGCTTATGAGGCTAGTTTTTTTGGGGTCAAAGAACAAGTTCCAGATTTTAGCCCGGAAGCGACGGTTCCCATTGCCAATATGTCTCGGGAGAAAACGCCGCAAGTTCCGGTATCGAAACTGATAGAAACTCTGCTGGATTCGGAAAAAGAGCTGCTGGGATATCACGAGGCGATCGCCAGCGTTCCTTACAACGGCTTGGCTCAGCGAGATATCGACAGATTCTATATCAATAGCGACGGCGCTGCCCGAGCGGAAGGCGGCTCTTATACCTCTATCTACCTTTGCACGAAAACAGAACAAGAGGAGAAAAAAACTCGCAGTGCTACCGCTTTCCGCATTGGCCGCAGTCTAGAAAAACTGGATGTAACTGGCTGCATCCAAGAAGCTGGAGAAAAAACCATCAGCCACTTAGATTATCAAAAAGTCAAGTCCGGCAAATACACTGTAGTTTTTTCAGCGGAAGCATTCCTCAGCCTGCTCGGTGCTTTTTCCAATCTTTTCAATGCTCGCAATATTCTGGACAAGCAAAGTCTCTCTAGCCCAGAGTCTCTGGGAACCCAAATCGCCTCGCCGCTCCTTTCGGTTTCCGACGATGCCTTGCATGCAGATAATGTAGCACCAACAACTTTTGACGGCGAAGGAACTCCGACCCGCCGCGTGTCGCTAATTGAGGCTGGAATATTAAGCGGCTTTATGCATAGCGCCGGTACTGCTCAACAGATGAATGCCAGCCCTACGGGCAATGCTAATCTTGGCGCTAAAGTAACAGTTAGTCCCCATTTTTATCATGTCTTTCCCGGGGCTGCTGCCGAACGGGAGTATAGTCTGGAGTCGGCCAACAACGTTGTTTTCATCGATGAAGTTAGCGCTCTGCATGCCGGGGTCAAAGCCCTACAAGGTTCTTTTTCTCTACCTTTCGATGGCTGGTTAATCGAAGATGGCCAAAAGACGAGTATTGACTCGGCAACTGTCGCCGGAGATTTTCGCGACTTATTAAAGTCTATTGTCTTTGTGGAACAACAGCCAGAGCTAACTCCTTCGGGAGTTTGTCCCCGCATTTGGGTCGAGGGCTTGTCGATTACTGGGGAGTAGGTTTTAGGGTGTAGGGTGTAGGGTGTAGGGTGTGGGGTGTGGGGTGTGGGGTGTAGGGTGTGGGGTGTAGGGTGTAGGGAAGTGTGGAGAGAAAATTTTGTTTAATTCTTCCCACACTTCCCACACTTCGTAGGCGTAGCCGCCCCGAAGGGGCTTGGCGGCTTCCCACCCTTCCCACCCTTCCCACCCTTCCCACACTTCGTAGGCGTAGCCGCCCCGAAGGGGCTTGGCGGCTTCCCACACTTCCCACCCTCCCCACCCTCCCCACACTTCGTAGGCGTAGCCGCCCCGAAGGGGCTTGGCGGCTTCCCACCCTTCCCACACCCCACACCCCACACCCGACACCCCACACCCGACACCCCACACCCCACACCCCACACCCCACACCCCACACCCCACACCCCACACCCCTAAACGTCTGGCGAGGTTGGGCGACTGGTCTCGACTATATGCACTAAAATAGCGAAAAGGGAATCTATATCGTTGATATGATGTTCTCCTTTTTCTAGATAAACCAAGTTTTTTTCGAGTTTTAAGAATTTCCAAATACTGCCGGTAGTCACTCCACCATAAATGCAGGGAATTGTATTGTTTTCGCGATCGTTAAAAACTCTAGCAGCTACCATTTCCGCAAGGCACTGGGGAATACCTCCTCTGATGTTATCATTTTTGGCTTCTACCAGAATAGCCGCTGGTGCCTCCACAGATAACTGTTCCGGCGAATGACTAATAAGAAAGTCACAAGTGCCATTTAGTCCCTGACTTTGGTCGATGTCAAACTCTCTACCAGAGAAAAGGCTGATTTGCCCTTGAAATATTTCGCGCAGTTCGATTAAAACTTGTGCGACAATCATCTCCGATCGCGCTTTTTCCGTATCTATTCTCAAGGCCAGGGGAAGATTGCGCGCCAAAATCTCTCTTAATAGCGAACTTGGCTGGACGGGTTCCAAGTTGGAAAATATTTCTTCTTCTTCCAAAATTTTTAGCCCAAACTGGCTTTTCAGTTCTTTGAGCTTAAATTGACTATAAGACATTTTTTTATAGCAGTAAGCAGTAAGCGGTAAGCGGTCAGCGGTCAGCGCGATCGTTGCTCCTTGTGTAGGGGCGAGAGCGCGAAATCGCCCCTACAGCACATAAGATCAAATCCGGTTAATTACCCACAAAAAAAAATTGTAATATAACCTCCTGTAGGACGGGCGTCCCGCCTGTCCCCCCGCCCGCCCTTGTTTTGAAACGGGCGTCTCGCCCGTTCTACGGAAAACCCTTTTTTAGAAGACATTATTTTATAGCAGTAAGCAGTCAGCGGTCAGCGGTCAGCGGTCAGATAGCGCTATTGTTGGGTTTCGTTGATGGCGGGCCCAACCTACTACTAATGTCCAACATCCAATGCCCAATGCCCAATGCCCAATGCCCAATTCTGTCAAGAGTCAATCTGCGTTTTGGTTGCCGATCGCAAAAGCCGATCGCAAAATTCTAGTAAATGTTTGTGAAACAACTCGGTCTCTCGCATATAACAAGCATGACCGGCATTAGTTAAAATAACCTTTTGGGCATTAGGCATTAGTTGTAACAGCAGATCGGCTTGTTCTGGGGAAACAATGCGATCGTTGCTGCCCCAAATCGCCAAAACAGGCAGTTCTATGCCTTCGAGTTGCTCTCGATATTGGGGAATTGCGACCGGGGCAACGGGGACGAATCCTCTCAATTTTTCGGCATAATCGACAACCAAAGGAAGGCTATAACGTCCGCTCATAGAGGGCGAGACGAGAATCGGTTGTTTCAAATTTAACGACTCTAGCAATTCCAGCATAAATTCTGGCGGGCTTGGCGAAAATTGCTCCGACTTGCCGTAACCGGGCAGATCTACTGCCACCGCTCGATAACCTTGAATTGCTAAAAGTTCTAGGCTGCCGATTTCTTGCCAAGTTTGAGCGCTAAAACTAGCGCCGTGCAAAAAAAGAATACTAGGATTAGCTGGTTGCCCCGCCTCTAGATAATGAATCTGCTTTCCTGCAACCAGGATATATTGAGACTTAATGTTAACAGCCATAGTAAATAGCAATTATAAATTGGTTATGTTCGCGATCGCCGGAAGAGTTTATGAGAATCTTTATGAGAATCCTTCTTCTGAGAAGCCGCGATCTGGCTTCACAGGGCCAGGAATTACGCGAAAGAGATCGTGTCTTGGGGGTCTTGGGGTCAACGGCCGTTGACCCCTACCGCAGGAGGACCGTTAATGCGTAATGTCGCTTTGAATGCCCCAAAAAAAGTCAAATTCTGCGTAGGACGGGCTTCCGAAAAGTCCTCTTGGGCTCTTTGGGACTTTTCGGAAGCCCGTCCTACAGGGAAACGAGGGAGAAATATTTATTTGGACATCCCTAATCCTAAGGGCTTGACAGGGGGGACTCGTCCTACGGCGGTCCTAGAGCAAAATCCAAAAAATCCTGCTTGAGGTTGCTCAAGTTGGAAAAATATCTAGTAAGCTGCTACTTGTTAATGGATACGCCATTATAGCTATTTAGAGCGTTCTCAAAGAGTGGGAGTTAAACCAATGCCTATCATTTGCAGACTGCGGGACATGATGGCCGAAAAGGAACTGAAGCAATTTGAGGTAGCGATCGCTACCAAGCTCAGCCCCACAATCATTGGCAACCTGTATCACAATCAATTTCGGCGGATTGACTGCAAGACCGCCGAGCGGCTCTGTCGTTTCTTTGAATGCGAGTTTGGTCAGTTGTTCGAGCTGATCGATCCCCCAGAAGAGGAAGAAACTACACAAGCGGATCGAGAGCAACCGTCCTCGCCCCCTTTGTAGAACGCTTGGGTTCTCCCCAAGGTTTAGAAGGGGACCTTATATAGCCGTAAGCTGTCAGCTGTTAGCTGTCAGCCTAAGCAAATATGCGTAGTGCTATATAAACTCTCCTTGGAGATCGCTCGCTTGCGTCCCCATTTCGCAATTTGGGGCAAGCCGCCCTAGTATCGAGATCTGTCGGGCGGGCATCTTGCCTGCCCTATTTTTTATAGGCTAAATTAGGTCCATTGAAGGACCCAGCGGTTTTGTTATAAATCTTAATATAAATTCTAAGCAAATCGTCTTACCGTAAGAAGTTAGTGGTTTTTGTAATCCTTGATACGCCAACAGTAGATTATAGGGTAGGTAAAGTTTAGAATGAGCAGTAATCTAGCGACGAAATTGCGCGAGGGCACCAAAGAGTCCCACACGATGGCAGAAAACGTCGGTTTTATCAAATGCTTTTTGAAAGGGATAGTAGAAAAGAATTCTTATCGCAACTTAGTAGCCAACTTCTACTTCGTCTATTCAGCCATAGAAGAAGAGATGGAGAAGCATAAAGAGCATCCGGTTCTCTCTCATATTTACTATCCAGAGCTGAACCGGAAGGCTAGCTTGGAACAAGACTTAGTCTATTACTATGGCCCCGCCTGGAGAAATGAAGTAACCTCTCCCTCCCCAGCCGGGGAAGAATATGTGCGCCGGATTCGGGAAGTCTCGGCATCGGAACCAGAGTTGTTGGTTGCCCAATCTTATACCCGCTATCTCGGAGACCTTTCCGGCGGTCAGATTCTCAAAAAAATTGCCCAGACTGCAATGGGTCTAAATGACGGTAAAGGGACGGCTTTCTACGAGTTTCCAGATATTGACGACGAGAAGGCTTTCAAAAACAAGTATCGTCAGGCCCTCAACGATCTGCCCATCGATGAGACAATGGCGGATCGGATTGTGGATGAGGCAAACGATGCCTTTGGCATGAATATGAACATGTTTAAGGAACTAGAGGGGAACCTGATTGCGGCGATCGTTAAGATGTTTTATAATGGCTTAATCGCCAAGCACATTAAGGGCTCCACCGGACGAAGCAATGCAGAGAAAATGGCTGCAGCCGAGGCTCCCAATAGCTAAGAATATTTTCAAGGGATACTGGCTTTCCCGAGCGAGACTTGAGAAGCTGAGGAGAACACAAAATTGAGTCTTGGCAAAATTGCAGGGATGCGCCAGAGCGCATCTCTGCAATTAGTTTTTGTCAGTTAATTTTTAGAGTTAATTCGTCTAAAAAGGGTTCGCAGGATCGGCGAAGGAAGAAGCAGGGGGAACTATTCAGATAGTTTTTTTTATACCGTTTCTCAAATAAGTGTAATAAAAAACTAAAATGTAGGGGCGACAGCAACAAGAGCGACTTTTCGAGGCGTCCCGAACGGTAATTCCCGTACTCTCGTTGCTTCGCCCAGGCAACCTCGGCAACCTCACATCAATTTGAGAACCGCTATATAAGTAGTTACACAAAAATAATTACAGGTTACTCGCTCCCCTTGCACCGCAGCAGCCACGGCAGCCCGGTCGGAACGAATGAAATTAATTTTGTTGATGTACTTATTTGAAGCAAGTGAAGCTTACGAGGGAAAAAATTGAACCCTTGCAAAATGCTCTCAAAAGCAAAAGGCAAATCATGCTTAAAACTCTCTGGGTTAAGACGGTTCCGAGTCGGAAGCGGCTCTTAAACACAACCAATCATCGGGCAGCATGGGCCATCCTTGACGCAAAGCCTCGGGACATATAGCCTGAATCGTGAGCTGAGAGTCTAGAATCTCGTATCCTGATTTTTTAGCTTGTTTGAGACTTGCTTTTGAAATTAAGTCGTTTTTAAATTCAATCGTCCGATTGCACTGGAGGCAAACTAAATGATGATGGCGATCGCCCTGATCCGGCTGGTTCAGTTCGTAGGTCTTATGTCCTTCTGCCAGAGCTAGCTCCCGCAGGATCCCCATACCAGCCATTAATTTAAGATTTCTATAGACAGTAGATAAACTTATTCTTTTTCTTTTCCCTCGCAGCTTCTCATAAACCTCCTCAGCACTCAGGTGATTACCATCGGCAAGATTTTGGAAAATGTCCAAAATTTCCTGTCGTTGGGGGGTAAGTCGCTGGCCTTTCGCATTTAGATTGGCCCTCAAAGAATCTTTTGTATAGCTAACCATAGGATTGTTTCCTAAGAAGCGCTCTTAGGTTTTCATAATAATCTCTTATGCCAAAATTTGCAACAAGCTCGGCTTATTGAGAATTAATGGCAGCTATAGATTGGCAATAATTAATTGGCAATTGCTAATTATAGCAGTAAGCTATTAGCTGTCACTGCTCAGCTAAAGTCCTGCCGTCTGGGTGCGAGAGCTGACCGCTGACTGCTGACCGCTATAACTATCCTTCATAAGAGAAAGAATGTAATCTGCTTGATTAACCGAGTGGTTTGTGGAAAGATCGAATACCAAACCGGGGTCGGAGGCCCGCACATCTATAGTCTCTGGTAACTGACTTTTCTTATTAAAGCTGAGAACTTGGTAGAGCAGATCGCCAGTTTTGACATAGCTCCCGAGTTCGACTCTATTTTGAATCATGCCGCCGGTCAGAGCATAATATCTCTGAACCTGCGTCCTGGGCGTAAAAGCAATTTTATGAGAGTCGGTCTCCGGTAGCGGAAAACCGGCAACCTTTAAAATGCCTTTTTGGGCTAAGTAGTTTTTGATTCCCCGGACGCCTTTGGCAACAGACTCTGGATTCATCGCCATGCCAGCACCCAATTCTAAAGTCCAAGATTCTACATCAAACTGGATTGGCTTGCCTAAGTCCGCTAAAGTTTTCTCTAGAGCCAGCCAAGGTTTTAGAAATGCCTCATCAAAAGCATTGCCATCGTATTCGTTTAGTAGGAGCCCGTTATCCAGCAGAAAGCCTTTGGCGCTTTGTTCTCTAGTGGGAAAACAATAGAGATAGTCTAAGCCTTGGTTGGTCGAGCTGTGGCAATCGATCGCATAATTGGCATCCAGACATAAGGACTGGAGTCGATAGCGATAATGTTCTATGAAAGGCGCGCTGCTGGGAGAGCCGAGCTTTTTCTTTTGAGCGGCAAAGCTCTCCTGAATGCGGCGGAGATAGTTTTGGCGAATTTCCTCTGGTTCGCAGTTTAGTTGCGATTGGGCAAAGGCAATTAAGTCTTGCTCTTCTTTTTGATAATCCCAAAAAATGCGGTTCCAGTCTTTGCCGTCGTAGATGTTGTACCGACCGCTAGAGAAATGGTGCGATCGCTGATTCGTTCCTAGGGGATTGCAAGCGGGCACCAGCCAAATTTCGCCACAAAGACTTTCTGAGTCTAGACCCACCAAATATTCTATTAACTGATGCAGGACGGCGTTACCGGAAATTTCAGCACCATGTAGATTGGATTGGAGGTATGCTTTTTTCCCGGAAGTCGCCCCAGCAAACTTATATACTTGGATAGAAAGGCTATCTCCCGAGGCCATTTGCATCAGAGGAATCGTCAATATTGTCGGCATCATAGTCAATCTCCTTGGGTCTTAATGTCATCTATTACTTTATAGGGCATCGGGCATCGGGCATCGGGCATCGGGCATTGGGCATCGGGAGAGATTTGACCTGTAGGGGCGACAGCATTCCCGAGATAACCCCGGGCTACAAGAGAAATGTATTATACTGGAATGCTTCGCCCCAGAAACCCATGCAGAAGGAAACTTTATAGGGCATCGGGCATATTCGCATATTCGCATGTTCGCATTGGGAGAGATTTGACCTGTAGGGGCGACAGCATTCCCGAGATAACCCCGGGCTACAAGAGAAATGTATTATACTGGAATGCTTCGCCCCAGAGACCCATGCAGAAGGAAACTTTATAGGGCATTGGGCATTGGGCATAGGGCATTGGGCATTGGGATGCAGAAGGAAACGCTCTATATAAAATCTGGTTAACCCGCTTAATATAATTGGCAATTATATCAATTATACTATTAGATGAAACAAAACCATATTTTTTATTGCTTATACTGTGCTGGCAGCTTAATACTAACTTGCCTTGCAGCAGCAAAGCCAAGTTGGGGGCAAGTCGTTGCAGATGAGACTTTGCCAGTTAATTCTATGGTTATCGAAAATGGCAATAGCATCCGCATCGAGGGAGGTACTCAAGCAGGGGGCAACTTATTTCACAGTTTTCAGGAGTTTTCCCTGACCGCTGGGCAAGAGGCTTTTTTTAATAACGCCTTGGAAGTTGAAAATATTATATCTCGGGTTACGGGAGGAACTATCTCTAATATTGATGGGCTCCTCCGGGCAAACGGCAGTGCTAATTTATTTTTGCTGAATCCGGCGGGAATAGTTTTTGGCCCAAATGCCCAATTAAATATTGGCGGCTCGTTTCTGGCCACCAGTGCCGATAGTTTTATTTTGGGGGAAGGGCTGGAATATAGCGCTACCAATCCGATCGCCCCTCCGTTGCTGACAGTGAACGTTCCGACGGGCTTGCAATTTGGGGCAAATCCAGGAGCGATCGCCAATCAATCCCAAGCAATGAGTAATATGCCCCTGCCAGCTCTAGCCTCTGCAACTCCCACTCCGGCGAATGTAGGTTTGGAAGTATTGCCCGGTCGCACCTTGGCGCTAATCGGCGGCGATGTTTTTTTAGAAAATGGCAATCTAACCGCTTCTCAAGGAGAAATTCAACTTGGGTCTGTTGCCAGTCCGGGTACGGTTAGTTTTATCCCCACAGCAACGGGTCTAGCATTCGGATATGAAGGCATCGCAAGGGGCAACGCAAATGGCAACGCAAATGGCAACGCAAACTTTGGCAACATCGAGCTATCCGGTCTAGCCACTGTTGACGCCAGCGGTTTAGGTGGCGGTGCCATCCAACTGCGAGGTGGAGACGTAACCCTCCGAGAAGGAGCTAGTCTGATTGCTGCTACCCTGGGAAATCAAGATGGCAGAACTATTGACATTCAAGCAGATAGACTTCGGCTTCAAGACAGAGCCTTAATATCGACGATCGCTTTTGGCGACGGTGCGGGAGCCGATGTGAGGATTCGCGCTAGGGATTCGGTGGAACTAGCCGCTTCTGGATTTCAGGATTTAGTCAATATCCAGATATCGGCTGTGGTTGCAAGCATACAACCCTCGGATTTAGAGAGCGGCTTGGTCGTTGCCAGTCAAGGAAATGGAAATGCAGGTACTTTAACTATTGACACCGAGCAATTGACCATGAGCAATGGTTTCCTAATATCCACTGCTGCTGCTGGATCGGGAGATGGGGGCAATGTGGTGGCCAGAGCTTCTGAGTCTATAGAAATTATTGGTTCGACATTGGGCACCGGCACTTTACGGGGCTCGACGGGCAATGCAGGCGATGCGATCGCCCAGACCCAGAGGCTGGTGCTTCGCGATGGCGGATTCATTAACGTTTCTACCTTTGCTGCCGGTGCAGCGGGCAATTTAGTAGTCAACGCTTCCGAGTCTGTGGAAATGCTCGGGACGCCGGTTGGCGCAGTCTCGCCTACGGGTCTGTTTGCCAACAGTATTTTTGACACTGGCTCGGGAGGCAATATCCAAGTCAATACGAAACGGTTGACTATAACAGATGGAGCGCAAATCGGAAATCAATCTGGTGCATTGCTGGGAACGGGTCTGGTTCCTTTGGGCGGTTTGGGAGGAAATATAGTCGTGAATGCCTCCGAGTCTGTGGAACTAGCTCGCCCTTCCCCTGATGGTCTGTTCAATGGCGGCATTATCAATATCACTTATAGCCGCTTTCCAGCGGGAGACTTGACAGTTTCTACCAGGAATCTGATTGTTCGGGAGGGGGCATCGATTTCAAACTCTACTGTAAGCACGGGTAGAAGCGGAACTATGACGATAACGGCTTCCGATTCCCTAATTCTGACTGGCGCGGGAACGACAAACAGGCTAGGAGCAGTTACAAATTCCCCCAGTGGTTTAACCTCTTCATCGGGACTGGCGGAATTCCCGAATCTCGAAGCCACCGGTGCTGGTGGAGATTTAAGGATTAACGCTGGCGAGTTGATTGTTCGGGATGGGGCTCAAATAGCCGTTAACAGTCTTGGCTCTGGGGATGCCGGCAGTCTGGAAATTGTCGCCGACGGACTGCAACTGGATGGAGGAATTCTTAGCGCTGCTACTGTCTCTGGCGCTGGGGGCAACATGACAGTGCGGCTGCAAGAAGATTTGCAGTTGCGCCGTGGCAGCAGCATCACTACTAATGCGGGCAATACCGATGGCGGCAATATCGCCATTAATGTAGAGAATCTCGCTGCTCTGGAAAATAGCGATATTACTGCTAATGCCGAACAAGGCCGAGGGGGAAGGGTTTCTATTAATGCCAGAGGGATTTTTGGCACTGCATTTCGGGAAGCGCCAACCCCAGATAGCGATATTACTGCTACATCCGATTTAGGGGCTCAGTTCAGCGGCACTGTGGAAATCAATACTCCCGAAGTCGATACTAATGCTGGGTTGGTGGAATTAGATGAAGAAGTGGTGGATGTTTCTAAGTTAATTTCCCAAAACTTTTGCTCTGCTGGCGCTGGCAGCGAATTTACCGTTACGGGTCGCGGCGGCTTGCCCCCTTCTCCGAATGAAGTCCTCAACCCAGATACGGTTTTAGACGATCTGCGCCCAGTTTCTATTAATACGAGTCAAGCTGAGATGGGAAGCGATCGCACATTAACTCCAGTGGAAACCAACTCAGGCGATCGCTCATTAACTCCAGAGGAAACCAACTCAGGCGATCGCTCATTAACTCCAGAGGAAACCAACTCAGGCGATCGCTCCTTAACTCCAATGGAAACCAACTCAGGCGATCGCTCCTCTTCTCCAGAAGAAACCAACTCAGGCGATCGCTCCTCTTCTCCAGTGGAAACTGAGTTCGGCAAGAGCCCTGCTTTCAAGCAAACAATTGTCGAAGCTCAAGGATGGATAGTAGATGCAGATGGAGCGGTAGTGTTGGTAGCGAACCCTCCCGAGACTAATCCCCAAAGTCCTTGGTTGCCTTTACCCGCCTGTCAATAGTAGTTTTAAGTTTTAAGTTTTGAGTTTTGAGTTTTGAATTTGTTAGCTAAACCTAGGCGTTTCTCAAATAAGTGTAATTAACCAAGACGTAGGGGCGACAGCATTCCCGCAACTATCTCGGGCGCTCCGAACGGGAATTTCCGTACTGGAATGCTTCGCCCCAGAAACTCATGCAGCCCACCGATTGCCCTCCTGCCCTCCGGGGCGATCGCTTTGCCGACGACTGTTGCTGCCGGACAAAATACATCTCTTACTACTAATGTCGATACTTCTGCGGCAGGCAGTCTCAGCGGGGAACTCTCTTTCGCTACCAACGACGCCGACGAAAATCCCTTTAAGTGTAATTAACCAAGACGTAGGGGCGACAGCATTCCCGCAACTATCTCGGGCGCTCCGAACGGGAATTTCCGTACTGGAATGCTTCGCCCCAGAAACTCATGCAGCCCACCGATTGCCCTCCTGCCCTCCGGGGCGATCGCTTTGCCGACGACTGTTGCTGCCGGACAAAATACATCTCTTACTACTAATGTCGATACTTCTGCGGCAGGCAGTCTCAGCGGGGAACTCTCTTTCGCTACCAACGACGCCGACGAAAATCCCTTT
>JAAHFN010000011.1:132850-265671 GCA_010672965.1 Oscillatoria sp. SIO1A7 | reverse complement strand
CGCTTTGCCGACGACTGTTGCTGCCGGACAAAATACATCTCTTACTACTAATGTCGATACTTCTGCGGCAGGCAGTCTCAGCGGGGAACTCTCTTTCGCTACCAACGACGCCGACGAAAATCCCTTTGACTTCCCTATCTCGGCCACGGTTACCGCGACTGCGACCACACAAGTCCAAGATGGGGGAACCGACGCTTCCTCGGCTCCAGATATCCGAGTTTTGGATGGAACCAATGCGATCGCCGACGGTACTACGACCAGGGTTGGTTTTGGCAGCGTTGAGGCGGGCGGTACTCTGAGCAAAACTTTTACCGTAAATAACACCGGCAATGCTCCCCTAGATCTGAGCAACCCGACCCTGCCAGCAGGTTTTAGCTTGGCCGGAACTTTACCGACAACTCTGAGTTACCCCTAGTTAGCCTCGACCCCGGTTCGCCAAACCCAGCTCTCGCCGGAGACGATACGCTTATCGGCACTCCTGGGGACGACTTCTTGGCAGCCTCGACTGGCAGCGATTTGATTATTGGACTTGGCGGCAACGATATTTTAATTGGCGGCAATGGCAGTTTAAACTCCGGCTCCGGCAACGATAACGATATTTTGTTTGGCAATGGCGGGGAAGATTCGATCCAAGGAAGCTCGGGCAACGATACTATTTATGCCGGCCAAAATAACGACATCGCTCGCGGCGGCAAAGATGACGACCTTATCTATGGAGATCTCGGCAACGATACTCTAAGCGGCGACTTGGGGAACGACAGTATATTCGGCGGAAGCGGCGATCCAACTACTAGCGATGCCAACGGGCAAGATTTAATCTTTGGCGGCGCGGGCAATGATTTCCTAAATGGCAACCAGGGTAATGATTCCCTTTCTGGCGGCCTTGGTAACGATACGGTTCGCGGCGGTGCCGATCGCGATCTGCTGCATGGAGATTCTGGCGACATTATATATGGAGATAATGGGGCAGACCATTTGTGCGGCGGCGATGGCAATGATACTTTGTTTGGCGGAGTCGGCGGCAATGCTGGGGTTGAGTCTGCCGGTCAAGAAGATACTCTCTGCGGCGGCGCGGGAAATGACTTATTAAATGGCAATGAAGGCGCAGATAAATTAGATGGCGGCACCGGGAACGATACTCTGCGGGGCGGCAAGGATAGCGATACTATTCTCGGCGGCGAAGGGTCGGACGTTCTTTGGGGGGATTTGGGCAACGATTCCCTCAGCGGCGGAGTCGGAAGCGATATTTTTGTTTTGTCGGCAGATGGCGGCAGCGATATTGTGGCTGATTTTGCCGACGGGATAGATCGGATTGGTTTGTCGGCAGGTTTGACTTTCGGGCAACTGACGGTTTCTGCAGGGGCGAATGGTGCAGATGTATTTCTGGGCGCGCAGTTGTTGGCTACTTTTGCTGGCGTCGGCGATAATCAAATTACTGAAGGCGATTTTGTGGTTGTTTAGTTGTAGAAAAGGCCAGAAACCCGGTTTTTCCCAAAAACCGGGTTTCTTATTCTCCAATAAACCTTCGGCCAGAAACCTCTCGGCCAGAAACCCGGTTTTTCCCAAAAACCGGGTTTCTTATTCTCCAACAGACCGTCGACCAGAAAAAGCCAGAAACCCGGTTTTTCTCACAATACCTTCGCCACTTCCCTCTCCGGGTTCCGATCCCCCCAACCCCCCTATTTCAAAATTCAAAATTCAAAATTCAAAATTCAAACCACCCGGCGATCGCCATGCCATTTGCCAGGGCGATGGCAGCGCGATCGCTGCTTGCTGCTGGCTATTTCAAAATCGTTTATTTTTCGGTTTTCCTGCAATATATATGGGCACTACATTCCCCCACAGTAACATCCTAAACCAAGCGGCTACGTTTGTCAAGGGTTAATCGAAAAAAATCTAGATTAATTTTTTATTTCTTGTCTCTCGGCAAATCCTCTCTTATTGCCGAGACTCCCCACAGTCCCCACAGTCCTCACAGTCCCCACAGTCTCTTTTAAGGCGTTTGGGCCTCTTAAAATATAGAGCATTTTCAAAAAAAGTTCTAAAAAAGTTTTAAAAAGGGGTTGACAATTTAAAAAATGATGTTATAGTAAAAATGTGCTAGAAAAAGCAAGACAAGATACGTCACCCTACCTAACCAAAAATTGGGATTAAGTAGATGAGCGAATACCAAGGGTCTTTAGATGACCTGAAGATTAATACTTACAGAGATCCGCGCGATCGCAAACGGTCTTGTACGCCCCATGAGGCTTTCGTCCTGGGCTGTACGTACAAAAACACCGAAAAGCGAAGCGATCGTAAGATGATGCAGGGATTGCCCCCTGACTCTCTCTGCAATGCCAGAGAGCGGTGGAAGGATTAATTGAAATCAGTATGCTCATATCTCCCTAGGCTCATAGGGGACAGGCATCTCGCTTGTCCGCAGGGCTTTATTTGAATGCAAACGAGACTTTAGCAACGGTTTTTTTTGAGTGGAAGCAAGATTTTCCACGACCTGCTCTCTCCAGACAGGCATCCCGCCTGTCTATTGCCCCCTTTGGGGGGCTGGGGCGATCGTGCCGGGGGTAAAAATGGCGAAGGTATTGTCCCAAAAAAGCGGGTTTCTAATTCTCCAACAAACCCTCGGCCAGTTACGGGAGCCACAATACCTTCGCCATTTTCCCTGTAGGTAAGTTGGATCTGCCGTTGGGAACAAATAGGAATTTGTCCCAGAGCCGCTCCCTACGATATCTAGACATTTTTGATTGTCCCAAAAGCCGGGTTTCTTATCCTTGGCAGGGCCCAGGGGAAAATTTCTTCCCCACACCCATGCTCCCATGTGCTAAAATAGCTTCGTAGAAAAAAATAGCAAAAAATTGGGCCTCCTAAGAAGCCCAGTTGTTAGCGACCCATGAGGGGCCTTTTAGCGGCGGCGCAGGACGCCTACCTGGATAAGGTCAAAGATGATAGTATGGCTCTCTTCTACAGTCATATTGCATTCCCTCATTAGGTCGTGGTAGGTTCGCCCTTTGGGGTGACTTGCAAGCCACCCGAGGACCACTAGCTCCTGGCGGCTTAAGCTCCGATGGAACTGAGAATTGTATTCTGGATCGGTCTCCAGATGGCTTAGGGGCAAATTAAGGTTTTGTGGATTCATAGTTTTTGTTCTGTGGGAGGGGCGAAAGTCCCTCTTTTTCTTTGGTTATTCTTATAATAGCACTTATTTTTAAACTGTCAACCCTTTTCAAGATTTTTTTTGATATATTTTTGATTTTTTTGGGGCATATGCAACCAATAATTGCTAGATTGCAGGCGGAGACTGACTTTTGGTATTTCGGGATGCCGCCGCGCATTAAGGTTAGGGCGAACGGCCGGAAAGCCCCTACATCCCGGCAATGGTGCGATCGAGTAGGGGCGATTCGCGAATCGCCCTTACATCCGGGCAATGCGGAGCCATATGTAGTTTCCGGTGCGCGGTGCAGCACCCTACTAATACCATTTTGCTTTTTGGCTGCTACAGTTCCTATCCCCCCAACTCCGCGAGTGAAAGGGGGGCTAATAGACCTCTTGCATAAATCTAAAAAGCCCCCCTTTCACTCGCGGAGTTGGGGGGCTTTTTCTTAAATATGCAAGAGGTCTATTAGATTAGGTTTCCGGTGCGCGGTGCAGCACCCTACTAATACCATTTTGCTTTTTGGCTGCTACAGTTCCTATCCCCCCAACCCCCCTTTCATTCGCGAGGTTGGGGGGATATAGAGATATGTGTTACGACTCAATTTATCCACAGCTTATATGTAGCATTTATAAACCAAAATGGTATAATAGAGTCTTTGCCTAAGTCCTGATGTAGAATAATTAAGAGCGAACGACCTAATGATTCGACAATGCGCAAATTGCGATTTATTTTAACTGCTGTTTTTGGATTGATAGTAAGCCTGGCGATCGCAGGCAATGGCAGCAACAGAAGCATCGCGAGTATGGCTGGCACCGAGCAGATCGGCTTTGCATCGGTTCCCAGCGAGGAAGCCTTTGTTTTGGAACGGGCGAGACGCCCGTTCTACGGAAAAGGTTTTGTAACCTACCGTAGGACGGGCGTCCCGCCTGTCCAAAGCGACTTTGTTTTGGAACGGGGGAGACGCCCGTTCTACGGAAAAGGTTTTGTAACCTACCGTAGGACGGGCGTCCCGCCTGTCCAAAGCGACTTTGTTTTAGAACGGGCGAGACGCCCGTTCTACGGGAAAGGTTTTTTAAAGAACTTGAGTCAGACCCGGATAGCTAAGGGCGATCGCCTATTGCTAGAGGGAAAAAATCGCTACGATGGGGGACAATTTTCCGAAGCGGCAAGGGTCTGGCAAGAGGCGGCTGAAGTTTTTTCCGGCGACGGATTGAGCCTGGGTCGCGCCCAAGCATTGGCTTTTCTCTCTCTGGCTTATCAAAGATTGGGACAATACCAAGAGGCAAAGGCGGCGATCGCTTCTAGTAAAAATATCCTCAATAGCATTTCGGCAGCAAACGCCTCCAGCCAGATTGCCTCCAGCCAGATTGCCAGAATTCGCGGTCAAATTTTCAACGCCGAAGGTCGCTTATACTTCACCCTCGGGCAAGCGGAATCGGCGTTGGCAATTTGGCAAGAAGCGACTTTGGCCTACTCCAGTATCGCCGACTTACAAGGAGAGATTATTAGTCAAATTAATCAGGCGGGGGCGCTGCAAGTCTTAGGAATGTATCGGCGGGCGAATGCAATCCTGGAAAAGCTGGCACAAATTTTAGAAGAGAAACCGGATAATCTGCTCAAGGCGGCGAGCTTGCGTACTCTTGGGGATTTGCGCCGTCAGGTCGGTTCCTTAGAAGAATCGGCAAAAATTTTGCAACAAGCGCTGGCTGTTGCCGAACGGGTGGGAGACAAGGGACAGCAAGGCGCGATTTTAATTGGCTTGGGCAATACGATTCGGGGAGGAGAAAATCCGGCAGAGGCGCTGGAGTTTTACCAACAGGCGATCGCGATCGCTTCGGAGATGCCCATACTCAAAACTCAGGCGCAACTAAATCGGTTGAGCTTATTGGTAGAAACTGCCCAATGGGATGCGGCAGAGAATGCAGCGGCCGAAATCCGAGAACCGCTGGCAAATATGCCTCCTTCTCGCCAAGGGGTTTATGCCCAAGTCAATCTCGCCAAAAGCCTAGTTTGCCTCAATTTCAAGAATGCTAATTGCTTGAAACCGGAGCAAGGGGTGTGGTCAAAACCCGTCGATCGTCATGGGATACCCAAGTTGGAGAAACCCCCCAAACCCCTCTTTTTAAGGGGGGCTTTCTTCCTCCCCCTTTTGCAAGGGGGGGTTTGGGGAGGATCCTCTGCAACTACTTTTGACCGCACCCCCGAGCAAGTCGGTAAACATCTCCCAGAGACAGAATTTATCCATGCTAAAATAATTCCCATGCTGGCAAGAGGAGTCAAGGCAGCCAGACAACTTGAAGACAAGCGAGCGGAGTCTTATACTCTGGGCAATCTGAGCAGAATCTATGAGGAAATCGGAGAAGACCGGAGGGCAAGGCAATATGCCGAGACTGCTTTAAATATTGCCCAATTTTTGCAGGCATCGGATATTTCCTATCAGTGGCAGTGGCAATTGGGACGACTGTTGGCAAGTCAAGGAGATATAAAGGGAGCGATCGCGGCTTATAGCGAAGCAGTTAATACTCTTCAATCTCTGCGCGGCGACTTAGTGGCGATCGATACCGAGCTACAGTTTTCTTTTCGGCAGAAAGTAGAACCGGTCTATCGCCAGCTAGTCGGATTGCTCTTAGATAGCGCCCAGATAGATAGCGCCCAGAATTATCAAAATAATAGCAGCCAAAATAATAATGCCCAAAATTGTCAGGGAACAGAAGATAAGCCACAATGCCGCAAGACTGCCGAAGAATATCTCCAAAAAGCTCGCCAAACTATCGAAGCTCTCCAGCTTGCGGAATTAGACAATTATTTTCGAGATGCCTGTTTGGATGCCAAGCCCCAACAAATAGATAGAGTCGATCCTCAAGCGGCAGCAATTTATCCAATTATTTTGCCAGACCGCTTAGCAGTCATCCTCTCCATACCCGGGCAACCCCTGCGCCATTACCAGACGGAGCTGCAAAGAGCGAAAATTGAAACTACCCTCGGACAATTCCAACAATTTCTCAGTCCGGCTTTTTCCAATAAGCAACGGTTGCGCCTCGCCCAGGAAATCTATGACTGGCTGATTCGACCGGCGGAAATGGAGCTAGAGGAAAATAATATAGAAACTCTAGTTTTTGTTTTAGATGGTTTGTTGCGTAACTTGCCGATGGCAGCTCTCCATGATGGCGATCGCTATTTAATAGAGAAATACAGCATTGCCCTGACCCCGGGCTTGCAGTTGCTAGACCCGCGACCTTTAGCGCGCGATCGGTTCCGAGCTTTGACGGGGGGACTGACGGAAGCTCGCCAAGGCTTTAACGCTCTACCGGCTGTCGCCTGGGAACTAGAGCAAATTGCTTCTAATCTGCCTGTAGAACAGTTGCTCGATAGCGAGTTTACCAAATCCAAATTGCTTGGAGAAATAGATGAAGTTAACTTTACCGCCATCCACTTGGCCACTCACGGTCAGTTTAGCTCCAATCCAGAACAGACTTTTATTCTGACTTGGGATAGTAAAATAAAAGTCAGAGAACTAGAAAATTTGCTCAAAATGAGAGCGGAAGACTCGTCCAAACCAATTGAGTTGCTAGTGTTGAGCGCTTGTCAAACTGCCGCAGGAGATAAGCGAGCGGGTTTGGGATTGGCGGGAGTCGCCGTGCGGTCTGGAGCGCGCAGCACCCTAGCCACTCTCTGGTCCGTTAACGATCGCTCTACCGCCACCTTGATGGGCGAATTCTACCAAAATTTACTCATGTCCGAGCGAGAAAGCATGACAAAAGCCGAAGCTCTCCGTCGCGCTCAATTGAAGCTTTTACGGAATTCTAAATACCAGCATCCTTTTTATTGGGCTCCTTTTGTTTTGGTCGGCAACTGGCTGTAGTTAGGGTGTTCTTGTGTAGGGTGTAGGGTGTAGGCAGAAGTTAGGCTTTTAGCTTATACTCCAAAGTTTCCAACGGGAGCATTTCAATTTCACCCCTTCTTCCAACCCTACCGCCACACCCTACACCCTACACCCCACCCCATGCCCAATGCCCAATGCCCCATGCCAATTTTTCTGGGGCTGTAGATAAGTTAACAAAAGTTAAAAAGAGAGATTGCCGCAGCAGGCAGTGCTGCATACCACAACATAATTGAAACAAAATTAGTTAGCTATCCTCAAACAAAATCTGTTTTATTGCCGAATAATTTTCTAATTATAGAAAGTATAAATGTCCTTGCGAGCCTCTAATTAGATTTCTTGCATAAATCCAAAAAGCCCCCGAACCTCGGAAGTTGGGGGATATTCCGCTAATTGTGCAAGAGGTTTATTATAGACAAGGCAGGATTGTATGCTATAATAAGTTGGGGACGATGAGAAATCTACGTTTGATTTTTCAGTAGAAGCATAAGATTTCACGAGTGAGAGGTGTTAGATTATGGCAAGAAAAAAGTCCTTGCTTTCTTGGGCTGTAGTTTCGCTGGTTGTATCTATGCAAATAGCCCTAGTACCCAGAGCGATCGCAGGAACCGAGGAGCCGTCCGAACGGGAACCTCTAGGTCAGCTAGTCGCTAGCGTGACTTTCGAGCCGCCAGACAGCAACGAGCTTTTAGATGATTCTGAAGGGGGAGCGTCTCGGGATAGCGGTTATTGTCCGCAAGATGGCGCGAGTTACGATCGGCTAGTTACGCCACTTATGCCAGCCAATAATGTTGGCTTGACTTTAGAAGAACGCCCTACAGTTTTTATTTACATTCCGAAGACAGTAGCGACCCAAGCATATTTGACTGTCAAGGATAAAAACGAGGATTATTATTACCAAACAACAGTGGTGATACCAGAAAAAGCAGGCATCGTCGGTATCCCCCTGCCCGATGAGGCTCCGGCTCTGGAAATTGGCCGGAATTATCAGTGGACGTTTCTGGTAGCTTGCGAAAATCCGCCCAGACCGGATAGCCCTCGGGTCAGCGGATGGATTAAGCGAGTCAAACCCGATTCTGAGCTAATCGGCTCCCTAGGTAGGGAAGCATCCTTGGAAGGAGCTAAGCAGTATGGAGCTAAGGGGTTGTGGTACGACACTTTAGCTACTCTGAGCGAGTTACAGCGATCGCAGCCCGAAGAATATATCGAAGTATGGCAAGAATTTTTAACTTCTGTGGGTCTAGAGATGATTGCATCAGAGCCAATCTTGGATTAGGGTATAGCGCTCTTTGTGGGATATACGATGGTCAATGGGAGCGATCGCATATCCTACGGAAGCGAGAAACCGGGTTTCTCATCATATAGCATTACATAGTAAGGTTAGGACGGTTACAAAATGCCACAGCTTACGAAAGGCAAGGCTTTGGCCGATAGCTGAGAGCTGATAGCTGACCGCTTACTGCTATAAAGCCAAGTATAGCGTTTCTCAAATAAGTGTAATAAACGATAGGGTAGGGGCGACAGCATCCCCCTTGACCATTTTTGCTGTATAACGGGAATTTCGGTATTGGGATATTGCTTCGCCCTAGAAACCTTACATCAATTTGAGAACCGCTATAGCAGACAAAACCGTTATATAGCGCTACGCGCAAGTCATGCAGTCAAAAGTCAAAAGTAGTCTCTGACTAAGGAACGAGCATTTATAAATGTCAAGCGCTTATTTGCGTAGTGCTATAATTAAGCGTCCGGCTCGGAACTACACTAGCTAGTATTCTGTCAAGAAGGAATTGGGCATCGGACATTGGGCATCGGGCATCTGGCTAAAAATTAGGGTATAGGGATGAAGTTGGAGACCGTGGAGTATAGGCATTAAGCCTAATTTCTGCCTACACCCCACACCCTACACCCTAACTACGGGATAGGGAGAAGAAGGGATGAAGTTGGAGACCGTGGAGTATAGGCATTAAGCCTAATTTCTGCCTACACCCCACACTCTACACCCTACACCCTAACTACGGGATATCTTGGTAATATTTATTGAATAAAATGTGGTGAGAAACCCGGTTTATGCTCCTGACTCTGGGTTGAAAAAATATATGTGGCCAAAGCTCATCCAGGGTCTAAAACGCAACCTCTGGCAATGGCGTGCGGTATTGATTACTTCTCCTGTGGTAGCTTGCTTGGCGATCGCTGCAGGCTCTGCTGGGTTCCTCCAGAACCTGGAATGGGCCATGTTAGATCGTTTTTTTAGCCTCCGTCCCAAACAGCCACTAGACCCGCGTATCGTTATTGTGGCTATTGACGAGCCAGACATTACTTATGTAGGGCAATGGCCCATGCCCGACCGGGTTTTAGCCGAATTAATCGAGAAAATCAAACAACAGGAGCCTAGAGCAATTGGTCTGGATCTCTATCGAGATTTACCAGTGGAACCCGGGCACGAAATATTGAGACAGACTTTCGAGTCCACGCCAAATCTCATCGGCGTGGAAAAAATAATTGGCGATCCGGTCGCCCCACCGCCAACCCTCCAAAGATTAAATAGAGTTGGCATCGCCGATTTGGTCTTGGATGGAGACGGAAAAGTGCGCCGCGCCTTGATGTCTCACAAAAACAAAAACAATGAAACCCGATTGAGTCTGGGGGCTCTCTTGAGTCTGATGTATCTAGAAAAAGAAGGCATTGGCCTCAAGGCAATTGATAGCAATCAGATGCATTTGGGCTTGGGAAAAGCTGTCTTTAAGCCCTTTCGGAAGAATGATGGCGGTTACGTCCGCTCCAATGCTGGGGGCTACCAAATTTTGATTAATTATAGGGGAGGGAAGGAAAATTTCCAGACCGTCTCGATAAGAGATGTTTTACAAGGACAGATTCCCCCAGACTTGATGCGCGATCGCATAGTCTTAATTGGTGCTATTGCCCCCAGCCTCAAAGATTTATTTTTCACCCCCTATAGCAGCGGCTTATTTAGCACGCCTAAGCGCACCCCCGGTGTAGTCATTCATGGGAATTTAATTAGCCAAATATTAGGCGCTGCTATAGACGGTCGTCCTTTAATCCAAGTCTGGAGCGAACCCCTAGAATGGCTGTGGATCTTTGCTTGGTCTTGGGTCGGTGCCGCCGTCGCCTGGAAGTTGCGAACTCGCAGCGTATCCCATAAAAAAGTATTGCCTGGAAGAGCAGTGGCAGGGGTCTTGCTAGCTGGGGGCGCGCTCTTGGGTAGTTCCTACTTAGCTTTCCTGGCCAGTTGGTGGATTCCGCCAGTTAGCGCTCTAGTGGCTCTAAGCGGATCTGCTCTAGCGATCGTTGCTTATCAAGGCCGACAGTTGCAGCGGGAAAACGAAAGACGGCTGACTCAATTCTTAGAAGCCATGCCCGTAGGAATTGGCGTGCTTGATGCGAAGGGCAGACCTTATTTCGTCAATAAAAAGGCAAAAGAAATTTTGGGCAAAGGCGTCGCACCGGATGCCAAGACCGACGAAATGTCAGAAGTTTATCAAAACTATATTGCCGGAACAGATCGCATCTATCCCTCGGAGAATTTGCCGGTAGTGCGAGCCTTGCGGGGCGAATATTCTACTGCTGACGATATCGAGGTTCGCCAAGGGGACAAGATTATCCCGATTGAAGCCTGGGGAACGCCTATACGCGACGAATTTGGCAAAGTTGCCTTTGCCCTTGTGGCCTTTCAAGATATCACCGAACGCAAAAAAGCCGAGGATGAGAAAAAAGAATTTACCGAAAAGCTGATTAGATTTAACCAAGCTTACGAGAGATTTGTGCCGCGTCAATTTTTGCAAATCTTAAATAAAGAAAGCATTGTGGATGTCGAGTTAGGAGAGGCGGTGGAAAAAGAAATGTCTATTCTTTTTGCGGATATCCGTCACTTCACGACATTATCAGAAAAAATGCTGCCCGAGGAAAACTTCCAATTCATAAATTCTTATCTCTCGACAATGGAACCAGCTATCCTAGAGAATAATGGCTTTATCGATAAGTATATTGGCGACGCAATTATGGCTCTATTTGGTGGCAGTCCTGACGATGCAGTAAAGGCAGGTATTGCTATGCTAGAGCGACTCAAGGATTATAATAATAGTAAGTTACTGCCACATCCGATGCCTATCAAAATTGGGATAGGCATCCATACTGGGTTAATGATGCTGGGCACTGTGGGAGGAAAACAACGGATGGATGGTACGGCTATTGGCGATGCTGTTAACTTAGCTGCTCGCGTTGAAAGCCTGACCAAAAACTATGGGGTGCCGCTGCTGATAACTCACCAGACTTTCTTAGGCTTAGATGATGTCGGTCGCTACAAAATACGTCTGGTCGATCGCGTCCAAGTCAAGGGCAAAACAGAATCGGCTACGGTCTATGAAGTCTTTGATGCGGACAAGCCGAATATCCGAGAAAGTAAGATAGCGACGCGATCGCTCTTTGAAAAAGCTGTCTTGCTCTACCATCTCGGTTCTTGTACAGAATCGGCGCATTTATTTTCCACTTGTCTCAAAGATAATCCCGGAGATAGAGTAGCTCAAATTTATCTGGAGCGCTTGCAGCGGCATACCAGCCGAAGCCACCCGTCCGGCTAGCAATTTCACCGGCGGGCGTTTCGCGTTTTAAAAACTACTACCGGGCAGTTGTTCTTCTAGCTTCATCAACTGCTGGATGCGGTCTTCCGTGGCAGGGTGAGTGGAAAACAAATTTTTTAGCAAGCCACCGGAGAGCGGATTCATAATTAACAGAGGTGCAAAAGCGGGATTCCCATCAATGGGCATTTGTCGAGCGCTATTGTCCAACCGCTGGAGCGCCCGAGCTAGAGCGCGGGGGTTGCCGGTTAACTTGGCAGCACCGGCATCGGCGGAAAATTCGCGAGTACGGGAAATGCCCAGTTGAATCACTGTCGCTGCTACAGGAGCCAATAAATAGGTCAGAAGTATGCCGAAGAAGTTTGCTCCGTTGTCGCTCCTGCGTCCGGGTGAGAACCAAAAAGCCATTTGGGCGAGGAAAGAAATGGCACTGGCAATCGTAGCGGCAACTGCTTGGGTTAAGGTATCGCGATTGTTAATATGGCTCAGTTCGTGGGCAATTACTGCTTCGAGTTCTTCTTCCGGCAGGATTTGCATAATTCCTTCGGTCACTGCTACTGCAGCATGTTGCGGATCGCGACCCGTGGCAAAGGCGTTGGCTGCTCCGGTGGGAATGACATAAACTTTTGGCATCGGCATGGGGGCGCGATCGCACAAGCGTTCTACCATTTCATAGAGTTCTGGCGCTTGGCCGTAGCTAACTTCCCGGGCGCCATAAGCCGCTAAGGCAATCCTATCGGAAAAGTACCAAGATCCTAAATTAGTCACCGCCGCCAAAGCTATTCCGGTCATAGCGCCACCGACCCCCCCAATCAGCCAATAGCTAAGGGTAACTAAAAGAGCGCTAAGCAGGCTTAATAATACTAGAGTTTTTATTTGATTCATAGAAAGTTGTCTCCTTTACGCGCAAATGGCTCGGGGCAGTAAGCGATCGCCCTTTGTGTCGGGTGTCGGGTACTCTTGTGTAGGGAAACTTGATATTTCCCGCGAAGCGCTTCGGGAGCCGGAAAGACCTACGGGAACGGAGGTTTCGGGTTTTCACCGCGACGATCCGATTGTCGCCAAAACCGCGAACAAGGTCTCGAAGGTCTCGAAGTCAACACCCTAGGCGACTCCCTTTTAGCCGCGCTTCTCCTTTATTCTATCGATCCCACTCTGGCAAAACAGAGAGAAAACGCCCACAATCGAGTACGGTTTCTAGGATGTGGGGACGTGGGGACTGGGGGACTGGGGGACTGGGGGAAAAGTCAAAAGTCAAAAGTCAAAAGTCAAAAGTCAAAAGTCAAAAGTCAAAAGTCAAAAGTCAAAAGTCAAAAGTCAAAAGTCAAAAGTCAAAAGTCAAAAGTCAAAAGTCAAAATTCTCAAGCGCTCGAACTCTTTCCAATTCCAATGCCCAATGCCCAATGCCCAATGCCCAATGCCCAATGCCCAATGCCCAATGCCCAATGCCCAATGCCCAATGCCCAATGCCCAATGCCCAATGCCCAATGCCCAATGCCCAATGCCCAATGCCCCGTCCTTCCCACTCCTTCCCACTCCTTCCCCGTCCTTCCCACTCCTTCCCACTCCTTCCCACTCCTTCCCCGTCCTTCCCCGTCCTTCCCACTCCTTCCCACTCCTTCCCACTCCTTCCCCGTCCTTCCCACTCCTTCCCACTCCTTCCCACTCCTTCCCCGTCCTTCCCACTCCTTCCCCCCAATTCCCAATTGCCCATTCCCCATTCCCCATTCCCAATATTATTAATCGTGCTTCGTTCCGTCCGGCATAATTGCTCCCTGGAGGCGCGCCCCTTCCAAATTCGCATCCCAGAGGTTTGCTCTATGGAGGTTCGCGCCCGTCAAGTTGGCTTCACACAAACTTGCTTCCCTGAGATTGGCCATGCTTAGATTCGCATTTCTCAGATTCGCATTCTTGAGATTCGTATGGCTCAGGGTTGCCTCTCGCAAATCGGTCTGGATTAAAACTGCTTTATAGAGATTGGCTCTATACAAGTTTGCTCCAATCAGGTTAGCGCCAATGCAAATAGCCCTTTTCAGGTTGGCTCCAAGCAAGTTTGCCATACAAAAATTGGCTAAACTTAGGTTCGCCTTGTGGAGATTAGCCTTGTAGAGATTAGCCCCAATCAAATTGGCTAGGGAAAAAATTGCCATGCTCAGGTTCGCCTGGGTTAAATTGGCATAAGCCAGATTTGCCTGGGTCAGGTTTGCTTCTCGAAAGTCCGTTCGACTCAAATCAGCTTCTCTGAGTTGGGCTCCCGTTAGGGTTGCTGTATAAAGAGAGGCATCTCTAAGATCCGCCCAACTCAGATTTGCTTTCTCCAAATTCGCCAGACACATATCTACCCTAGCTAGGTTTGCTTCTCTTAGATCGCTTCTAGCTAGGTTTGCTTCTCTTAGATTTGCTTTAACCAGTTTTGTCGTGTAGAGATTAGCCCCGGAGAGGTTTGCTTTGTAGAGAGTCGAGCCCTCCAGGGTTGCCATGCAGAGATCTACCATAGCAAGATCCCCTTCGGTTAAATTGACCATTGCCAGATTTGCCTGTCTTAGGTTGGCGTTATGCAGGGTTATGCGAATCAAATCTGGATTGATACTAGGATTCTTGTCCCGCCAATCGTTCCAGAGATTGACCCCTCGCACGATCAGAGCCTGATGTTTATCTTCGGTCATCTATTCATCACCCCGCGATCCATTGGCAAAATTACCTTAGTTCTGGCCTCGCGCATTTCCACAGGATTTGCGCATTATCTCTATATTTGCTGCTAGACCGGGCAACTCCGGGGGGCACTGCCTAGGGTGTTGACTCGCTCGGGGTTGTCACCGTTTTTGGTGACCACCGGGATCGTTCCCAATTGAAACCCGAATCCAGAGTTCCCGTAGGACTTTCCAGCTCCCGAAAGCGGTCGGGAAATAGCATGAAGTTTCCCTACACAAGAGCACCCCACACCCCACACCCTAGGCACTGCCCCTACAGATTGTTTCAGTGCGTAAGTTCTATTCGATTTGTTACTTTTTCAAACCTATAGAGGGGGGTTCTAGGGAACCCTTTGCCCCTGGAATAGCTGCTATTTTGACAGTATCCATAATTTCTTCCAAAACAGGACTTAGGCTTTCTCGTCAGATCGAGCCGCATATAGAGGGTCTGGCGTGCAGGTGTTACCCGCAGTGCTACCCTCTACGACAGTAATTACGCACGGGCGCTATTTGTAGGGGTATAACTGCCTAAAGAACTCTATTTGTAGCGCTCGAAGTAATCATTTGCGTAAGTCCTATACTAATAACGCCTGGTGCGTAAGTGCAGCAAAAGCGTCCTAGCTAGCTAACAATCGAGCTAGGAGATAGGAAATATGGAATTCTCTTGAGAGCCCTGCGAAAAGCGATCGCTCCCGCAGCAGGCACCCTGTCATCATCTCATTAAGGAGCTAGCTATTCGCCCGCAAGAAGCACCCTCGATCTCAAAAATTATTACTCCCGGGCGGCTCTAATGAGTGTTTTTTCCTCTAGAACCTTCGCTATCATTGGGCCGCAAATTTGGATCCACAAAGCTAAGGCCATCGAGACTATTATAGGACAAATCTCGCTCGAAAGAGAAAACCGGAATGCGCGTTCGACGGGCATTGGGCATTGGGCATTGGGCATTGGGCATTGGGCATTGGGCATTGGGCATTGGGCATTGGAAGAGGGGCACAGGAGGGGCACAGGGGCACAGGAGCAGAGGAAGCGGGGAAGCAGAGGGGCACAGGAGCAGAGGGGGCAATGTTCTTCCTCCGCTTCCTCCCGCTTCCTCCGCTTCTTCCGCTTCTTCCGCTCCCCCGCTTCCCCGCTTCCTCTGCTCCTGTGCTTCTTCCGCTTCCCCTGCTCCTTGTCCCCTTGTTCCCTTGTCTCCCCAAACCCTAACTATGGCAAATGTATTTCAGCCTCCGATCGCTCTTGATGATTTGCGTTATATCCTAAAAGTTATATGCTAAAAAACTGAGAAAATCGGGGTTGAAACTAAAGTCTATGACAGAGCCAGAATCAAATATAGCTTCTATTACTTCGAGCTTAGCGGAGTTGCAAAAGCATCAAAAAGCGATCGCTAAACACATGGCTGGCCTGAAGCGGCGATTAGACAAGCTGACTGGTGAAGTGAATTTGCGAGCAACTCAGGAGCAGTTCGCGGTTTTGCAGCAGGAATTAAATATAGTGCAACAGTACCTCGATAGCGGGACGGTAATTGGGACGGGGATTGGGACGGAAATTGGGACAGGCGAGACGCCCGTCCTACAGAGAGACTTGGAGACAGGGACAGGGACAGGCGAGACGCCCGTCCTACAGGGGGACTTGGAGACAGGGACAGGGACAGGCGATTCTGCTATGGAGAAGCTACAAGCTTTGCGGAGGAAATCGGATTGCGAACTGGTTGGTTGGGATATTTCCGAGCATAGGGCGATCGCGATCGGTGCTTTAGAAAAAGTTCGAGAGCGGCTGATTATAGTCTGCCCTTGGTTGAGTCGCAACCGCACGGATAGCGAGCTGCTGCAAAAATTGAAAAATGCTCTAGAGCGAAATTGCCAAATTGATATTGGCTGGGGGTATTTGGGCGATCGCAGTCAAATCGGTCGAGGCCAGCAATACGACGCTCTTGATGATTTGCGAGAACTGCAAAGAGATTTCCCAGAGCAATTGCGGCTCAAGCTTTTGGTAACAAATGAAAACTTTTTAGCGTGCGATCGCGCCTTTGCCCTAATTGGCAGCTACAATTTCCTCGGCGCTAGAGAACCGCTCCCCGAACGAGAAGCGGGCATCCAGATCGCAGACTCCAGCATTATCCAAGAACTAATTGACCGCTTTGACGCCGCCGAAGATTTAGACGAAGAGGAGTTGCGCCAGCAATTCAGCAACAGCGCAAATCCAGATATGCTAGATGCTGACCTTGAAGAAGACGAAGATGAGGAATACGATACCGCTGAAGAAGATGAAGCAAACTTGCAACCGGCGATAACCGCTGAAGAATTTTGGCAGCGGTATAAAGACAACAAACGGAACTTTAGCGGCAGCAATCTAGCGGGAATCAATCTGAGCCGTCTCCCTCTGTATAGCGTCAATTTAAGCAAGGCTAACCTAAAAGGAGCCAATCTAAGTGCAGTTAATTGCGATCGTGGAACCAATCTCAGCGGAGCAAATCTCAAGGGAGCCGAACTATCTGACGCAAAATTCTCTCTTATTGACATGAGCGAAGCTAACTTCAGCTATGCCAATCTGCATCGAATATATGTAATGTCGTCGCCAAGACTAGGAACAACAAAGATGAGAAAGGCAAATCTGAGAAAGGCCAAGCTAACCGAGGCGAACTTGTCAGGAGCTAATTTGAGCGAAGCCAATTTCAGCGGAGCCTATATGATGAGGGTCAATCTAGGCGGAGCCGATCTCACTGGAGCCAATCTAAGCAAAATTCGCTCTAGTCGGCTGTATTTAAGGAAAGCTAATCTCAAGAGAGCAAATCTAAGCCATGCCAATCTCGCTGATGCCAATTTATTAGAAGCCAACCTCCAAGGCGCAAATCTGGAAGGAGTTAAGCTAGAAAGGGCACTTTACAACCAAGGAACTATTTTTCCCGTCGGATTCGATCCCATTAAGGCCGGTGCTTGCTTCATCGGTCCTCGCGTATCCCTGCCCAATGCGAACTTGGCTGGCCTCCAACTCAGTGGAGTCAACCTGACGGGGGCGAACTTAGAAGGAGCCAATCTAGATTCGACAAATCTGGGTAACGCTCAATTAAATGAAGCCAACCTGAGCGGCGTCACTATGATTGGGGCATATTTGCATCAGGCAGAACTGATGGCAAATCTAAGCCAAGCCAACTTAACTGATGCCAATCTGGGCAGTGCCAATTTGACTGGAGCTAATCTCAACGGTGCTAATTTGATGCAGGCTAATTTGGGTGGTGCTAATCTAACGGCTGCGGATCTAAGGAACGCAAATTTAAAAAAGGTACAAATTGGAATTTCAACAAACCTGATCGGGGCGAACTTGACTGAAGTCAACCTAGCTGGGGTATCTCTAAGGTCGGTAAATATGAGTGGGGCAACCTTAAGCAAAGCCAATCTTTGTGGAGCTAATTTGCAATCGGCTCAGCTTACTGGAGCAGACCTGCGCGAAGCAGACTTGCGCGGAGCCAACTTGGAACAGGCAAATTTAGAGGGAGCCAATCTAAAAGATGCCAATATTAATGGAGCTAATCTGGGTAAGGACAAATTTAAGGCAAAGCTTGCCGGTGCGATTATGCCAGATGGCGAGGTAGTCAAAGATGGGGAAGGATAGGGAAGTGTGGGAAGTGTGGGAAGTGTGGGAAGTGTGGGGAGTGTGGGGCTTTCAAGGGTATGTTTTTTAGATTTGATGTTGTAGGCCACGATCGACCCTCGAAATAAGGCGTAGGGGCGACAGCATTCCCGAGATAACCTTTGCTTTCGCATAAATTTATGAACTGGAATGCTTCGCCCCAGACATTTATGCCTCTCGCTGGCAACTTCAAAAAGGGGAATTATAAAAAACATACCCTTGAAAGGGAGTATGGAGTCTGGGAAGTGTGGGAAGTGTGGGAAGTGTAGGGAGTGTGGGGAGTGTGGGGAGTATGGGGCGAATGCCATTCGCCTCTACTTACTTAGTGCCCTGGTCTCCCAATGCCCAATGCCCAATGCCCAATTCCCCTACATCCCCAAATAGTTCATTTTCAAGAAAATATCGCGGATTTCTCGGGCGACTTCCGATTCGCTTGCAGAGGCATCTACCCGAAAAATGCGGGTGGGATTGGCTTGGGCTAATTCCCGATATCCCTGTCTAACTCTCTGGTGAAATTCGATATTTTCCTGCTCCAATCGGTTGGTTGCTCCTCGGCTTTTGGCTCGCGCCAGTCCAATTTCTACATCTACATCCAGCCAAAAAGTTAGGTCGCTTTCGAGTCCTCCGGTGGCGAGCTGGTTGATTTGCTCGATAAGACTCAGGCTTAGCCCCCGCCCGTAACCTTGGTAGGCAATGGTGGAATCGACGTAGCGATCGCACAACACTATCGTCCCCGAACTCAAGTGCGGTTTGAGAAATCCTTCTATATGTTGCGCTCTATCCGCCGCATACAACAACAACTCGGCTCGGTCTTGAATGGGTTCTTTTGCTTTTGCTTGGGATTCCGGGTCGTTTTGCCTTGGCTCTAGCAAAATCTGGCGCAATTCCATACCAAGCTGGGTCCCACCCGGCTCGCGAGTAACGACAACCGGAACTGGCAAATGCTCTGCCAACCAGTTTTGCAATAATGCCAGTTGGGTGGTCTTGCCGCACCCTTCAACTCCTTCAAATACTATTAGCTTTCCCTTCATGTTGGTTAAGGTGGGGTGTAGGGTGGTGTTGGGGTGTAGGGGGTGTAGTTGGGGTGTAGGGTATAGGGTGTAGGGTGTAGGGAAGGGTGGGAAGTGTGGGAAGTGTGGGGGGTGTGGGAATAAATAAATAATATAGCACTACGGATTCAGATTAGGACAACTGTAAGGGCAAGTTCGTAGGGGCGAATGCCATTCGCCCCTACGAACTTGAACGTCCTAAACCGTCTTAGTAATGCAATATAATATTCTTCCCACACCCCACACCCCACACCCCACACCCCACACCCCACACCCCACACCCCAACTACACCCCACACCCTACCTTAATGAACGCGATCGCCCAAAAATTAGAAAGTATAGTTGGCAGCAGCGGTGTCTCGACTTGGGACGACCTAGAGCCCGCTCGCCTGCCGAAGCTAAAAGCTCTATCTGGTCCCGAAGGAGATAAACCGCCGGATTGCATCGTTTTTCCCCAGACCCAAGCAGAACTGGCGGAAGCGATCGCCCTAGCTTATGAGAACCGATGGGCGATGGTTCCTTGCGGGGCCGGTAGCAAGCTGGACTGGGGTGGAATCGTGAGCAATGCCAATCTGGTGGTTAGCACCGAACGCCTCAATCGCCTCATCGATCATGCTATTGGCGATTTAACTGTCACCGTAGAAGCGGGTATGAAATACGGCGAGTTGCAAAAGATGCTCGCCAAAACAGGTCAGTTTCTGGCGATAGACCCTACCTATCCCCAGGCCGCTACCATTGGCGGGATTGTTGCCACCGCAGATACGGGTTCTTTGCGACAGCGCTATAACAGCGTTCGCGACCAACTGCTCGGAATTTCCTTCGTGCGAGCGGACGGCAAACTGACCAAAGGCGGCGGTCGGGTGGTGAAAAATGTGGCGGGATACGATTTGATGAAATTGTTGACCGGCTCTTATGGCACTCTCGGCGCGATCGCTCAGGTTACTTTTCGCCTTTATCCCCAGCCCGCCGCTTCCCAAACCGTTTTCTTGACTGGCTCTGCAGAAGCGATCGCCACCGCAGCCAAAACCCTGCTCGCTTCTGCCCTGACTCCTATTTCCACAGATTTGCTCTCGGCCTCCACTGTGCGGCGATTGGGCAGTAGCGGTATGGGATTGCTGGTCCGCTTCCAGAGCGTACCTGAAAGCGTCGCCGAACAGTCCCAGCGCGTTCTGGAACTCGGGGAAAAGCTGGGACTCCAAGGCCAAGCGCATCCAGAAGAAACAGAAGCGACTTTATGGGAAGGATTGAGAAAAACAATCCAAGAAAGCGATCGGGAACGGGCGATCGCCTGCAAAATAGGAATAAGACCCTCTGAAGCCGCAGCCGCTCTGGTCGAGTTCGAGGCTCTAACCGCATCAGAAGATCGATTTCCCCTCAATCTGGGAATGATTCATGCTGCTAGCGGTTTGGGTCGCCTGCGCTTAGTCGGAGAAACAACAAATGTCCTCCCAGTTCTAGAGCGGATGAGAAATCACTGTCAAAGCAAGGGCGGGTTCCTCACTATCTTAGAAGCACCTATCGAAATCAAGCAAAAAATAGATGTCTGGGGTTATGCTGGCAATGCGATAGATCTTATGAGCAAAATCAAAAAGCAGTTCGATTCGGAAAATATCTTAAGTCCCAATCGGTTTATAGTGTAGTTTTAAGTTTTGAGTTTTAAGTTTTGAGTTTTGAGTTTTGAGTTTTGCAGGGGCTTCGCCTTATATCAAGTCTGGTTAAATACCCACATAAAAAATTGGAATCTCCCGTAGGACGGGCGTCCCGCCTGTCCCAAAGAGCCCCAAGCGGACAGGCGGGACGCCCGTCCTACGCAGGACTTGACTTTTTTTGGGGCATTCAAACCGACATGATATTACCACCCATGCCCGATGCCCCATGCCCGATGCCCCATTGAAAATCAATTTTTTTAGGGGATTAAACAGGTTCGGTCTATCTGGGCTTTCCCACCCATGCCCCATGCCCCATGCCCGATGCCCCATGCCCCATGCCCCATGCCCCATGCCCCATGCCCATTTAAAATTCCCAATGCAAACTAAATCGGAAAATTCTGTAAATCCAGTATCTCAGAGCAATTTTTTGGCTCAAAATCCACATCTCGCTTCGGTTGCGAGCGGCGGGTTCGATGCCTCGCATCCGCCAGAGCAAAAACTAATCGATACCTGCGTCCACTGCGGGTTTTGTTTGGCGACCTGTCCTAGCTATCGAGTTCTAGGCACAGAAATGGATTCTCCTCGGGGTCGCATCTATCTTATGGATGCTATTAATAAAGGAGAAGCAGAACTGAAGGCCGCGTCAGATCATTTTGATACCTGTTTGGGCTGTCTGGCTTGCGTCAGCACTTGCCCTTCTGGGGTGCAGTATGACAAACTAATTGCAGCAACTCGGCCGCAGGTGGAAAGGAATACCGAGCGATCGCTCCCCCAACGCCTAATCCGGCTCCTTATCTTTAACCTCTTTCCTTATCCCAACCGCCTGCGTCCTTTATTATTTCCTTTATTTTTCTATCAAAAATCGGGATTGCAAAATCTAGTGCGCTCCAGCGGGTTGCTAAAAAAAATATTTCCCCGCTTGGGGGCGATGGAATCTATTTTGCCCCAAATAACCTTAGATTCTCTGCGCCAAGAAATGCCAGAAGTAATTCCCGCCCAGGGAGAAAAGCGCTATCGGGTCGGGATTATATTAGGCTGCGTCCAGCGGTTATTCTTCTCGCCCGTTAATCAAGCAACGGTGCGGGTGCTAACCGCCAACGGCTGCGAAGTGGTAATTCCCAAAGGTCAGGGTTGTTGCGGAGCTTTGCCGGCCCACCAAGGACAAGAGGAACAAGCCCAGGCGATCGCGCGGCAAATGATAGATAGTTTTGCCGACACTGGAGTGGATGCAATAATTATCAACGCCGCCGGCTGCGGTCATACTCTCAAAGAATACGGTCATATTCTCCAAGACGACCCAGACTATCGGCAAAAAGCCCAAGAATTTGCCAGCAAAGTTAAAGACGTACAAGAGTTTCTTGCTACAGCGGGGCTAACCGCAGAGCTATCCCCCCTAACTGACCCTCCAAGCGATGGAAAATCAACTGCAGAATCAACCGCAGAATCAACCGCAGAATTAACGATCGCCTATCAGGATGCCTGCCACCTTCTGCACGGACAAAAGATTTCCATCCAACCGCGCCAGCTCCTCCAGCAAATTCCCGGCGTGCGACTGCGCGAGAGCGTCGATGCCTCCTTATGTTGTGGCAGTGCTGGAGTTTACAACATGCTCCAGCCAGAAGTAGCCGACGAGCTAGGTCGGCAAAAAGTAGAGAATTTGCTCAATACCGGAGCAGAGCTAATCGTATCTGCCAATCCGGGCTGTTCTCTACAAATTAAGAAGCACTTGGAGCTACAGGGCAAGGAAGTGACTCTAATGCACCCTATGGAATTATTGGATTATTCGATAAGAGGGGAGAAAATAAAATAATTGAGCTTACCCTGCTTGCCCCGTAGGACAGGCGGGACGCCTGTCCCAACTAGCGGAGGGCGGACAGGCGGGACGCCCGTCCTACGGTCGGTTCCAAATTCTGTGGCTGGGAGAATTATAGTGATTTCAATTAATATCAAATCCGGTTAATTGCCCATAAACCCCTACAAACTGTGACTGTTTAACCGGATTTGATATAATTAATGACAGCTAATTGCTTACTGCTATATTATTTTTTTTTGGTAGCTAGCCTTTTATTAGTTAAAGATAAGGGAGAACGAGAAGATTGATAGCGAACTTCATACCAGCAGAGGAGCGATACGGCAAATCCCAGAGGTAGCAGGTAGTATAAAGCGCGATAAGCCAAGAGAGAACCTAAAATAGTGGCTTTGGAGAAGGTAGGAGAAAGCAGCAGCAACATTACAGTTTCAAATACCCCGAGGCCGCCGGGAACGTTACTGATAATTCCGGCAAACTGGGAAAGCAGATAAATGCCGAAAAATTCTGGATAAGATAGGTCGGCGGAGGGAGGAAGGATGGCGAAAAAGACGCCGCCAGCAAAACCCCAATCGACTGTAGCAGTGGCAATCTGTGTTAGGGACAGACCTAGAGACGGCAGGGGAAAATCATGTTTGCCAATTTTAAGCGATCGCTTGGTAACTGCACTGGCTAGCAGATAAATGCCAATAAAAATTAAAAAGATAATGCCTATTGGATAGACCGAGACAAAGGGCAGACCCAGAAATCCGGGAATAACCAGAGGCTTAAAAATAAACATCGCGCCCCCTACCGCAAAGAGCCCCAACCAGAAACTGAGATTGGCAAAAGCTGTGATTTGGGCTACTTCGGCGGCGGACAGACCCCACCGAGTATAAAGCCGATAGCGAATAGCACCACCAGTTAGGATAGCGAGACCGCTGGTATTGCTGATGGAATAAGCGCTAAAAGCGGCTAGGGCAATTTTTGGATAAGACAAAGAACGACGAATGTAGCGTAGGGCTACCATATCGTAGGTCGTCATCGTCCAGTAGCTCAAGACGGTGAGGACGAGCGCTACTATTAGGCGACGTTTGGGCAATCCAGCCAAATAATAGAATAGGTCGCGGTAGTCAAAGTCGCGCAGTTCGTGGGCAATAATCCACAACGAAAAGGCAAAAATCAGGAGGCTGATGAAAGAACCGAGGTTATGCAGGAGCTTGTATTTCATAAAGAGCTACAGGTTAACCGCAAAGTTAGAAAAAAGGAAAAAGCCACTATACCGCCAGCACTATTGTGCAAGCCCCAATTGCCCGTGCTATGTCTAAAAATAATCTAACAGGCGATCGCCGAGAATGTCCTCTCCGGGCAAATAGGACCTTTGATAAGCGATGCTGTTCTTTATATTTCTGCTAGCAAATATCTGTCCCCGGAAGAGGCTAGCTCCAATCTAAAATTTGGGGGTGGGTTTTAGTGAATCGGATGTAGGCATCGGATGTGGGTTTTTTGCGCTTCTTCTTCTCCTACAGCCCACCCACTACTCCCTACCCTGCAATCTTAGCGCCCTTCCCGCGCCTCTGTAGTTATAGCTAAAATCGATCGCTAAAAGTCATTAATTTTTGCTTTCTTTATAAAGGGCGATCGCTCTTATAACTTTATTCATAACTAGAAACAAATACACTTGGCAATGTTCCCGATCGCCTCAGAAACCCGGTTTGTTTCAAAAACCGGGTTTCTGCCCCACAGGTTCAACCCAAACAACCTGTTGTTTGTGGGTTTATGACCCAAAGCTTGAGACTATCGGTGGATAAAAAAACGTGATTTTTTAAAAAAACGGGCTTCTGGCTTTTTTTGATTATTTCTATAATTTTTGTTAAATTATTAATTTAAATTGTGTTTTTAATCCCAATTATGCTAAAATAAAGAACAAAGTTATTTAAAATGCAAACTGAAAACAGACACGATTTTTGATCGGCTCTTTCAAGTCTTTCCTGGCTTGTTATTCGAGCTGCTGAACGAGTCGCCATCCCTAGGAGCGCGATATCAGTTCTCCTCGCGAGAAGTCAAAGAATTGGCTCGGCGCTTTGATGGGGTGTTTGTACCCATAGGCAAAGGAGCGGTAAAGCTACCGATTTACTTTGTCGAAGTGCAATTTAAGACAAAGACGGACTTTTACTGGCGCTTGTTTGGTGAAATTTTCCTCTACCTGAGTCAATACCAGCCAAAAAACGACTGGGCAGTAATAGCAATCTTTGCCAAGCGGAGCATGGATCCGGGAGTGCCTCAGCAATATCGGTGGCTATCCAAAAGCCCTCCCCTGTATAAGATCTATTTGGACGAGCTAAAGGACCAACAAAATCCATCCCTGGGTTTGGGCATGGTAAAATTAGTGTTAGAAGACGAACAAACTGCCGCGAGCGAGCGAGCGGGACAGCTTATCCAAAAAGCGCGATCGGAGCTATCGGACGAGGCGATCGCGCAGAAGGCGATCGAACTGATAGAGACCATAATGGTCTATAAATTACCAAATTTAAGCCGAGAGGAGATAGAAGCCATGTTTGGGTTAGAGGACTTGAAGAAAACCAGGTACTTTCAAGAAGTAGCCGAGGAAGCAGAGCAAAAAGGGCAAGAAAAGGGCAAGCTCGAAGGCAAGCTGGAATCCGTGCCCGGGTTATTGGCGATTGGCTTGAGTGCCGAACAGATAGCTGGGGCATTAGGGTTGGATGTTGAGCTGGTTATGCAAGCCGCTCGGGATCGGGAAACTAACGGTAACTCCGATCGCAAATAAGCCGAGATTTAGATTTCAATAGTTGGCGCGCCCCTTTTTCTGGAACAGATTAAGGGGCGCGCTTTTGGGAAAAAAAGTAAAATAGGTGCCCAGTAGCTTTATATCAAATCCGGTTAAACAGTCACAATATTTGTAGAGGCGGTGCCCCCGCGCCCGCCCCAGACGCTCCCGGGGCGGCCGGGGAGGGCACGGGGGCGGGCACGGGGGCACCGCCCCTACGGTATTTATGGGTAATTAAGCGGATTTGATATTAATAGCAATCTCGGTAGCATAGCCTAAAGCAGAAATAGCCGAGTCTTCAAGCGAGCTTCTGGTTACTGTAGCGTTTGGAGTTCGCAATGTAGGCGAGGCTACAGTAAAAAAGCCCGCAGGTTGGCGAGCTTGGAAAAACGTTCATTTTGCAACCAGGATTTGGTCTTATATAGTTCTGAAAGCTATGAGATTAGCGTTGTAGGGGCGAATACCATTCGCCCCAGAAGAGCGTGCAGTATGCCTGGGGGCGATTCGCGAATCGCCCCCAGGCAAAATAAAGATTTCAGGTAATACTGAACCGATACGCTAGTGGCTGCCGTTGTTGTTGTTACCGTTGTTGCCGTTGTTGTTGCTTTGGGCGAGAACCCGATCGCCTAGACCTAGAGCGTCGGTTCAGTAAAAAGAACATTGAGAATGTGCATTGCCCCAGAGAGACAGTAAATTATTGCAGCCTGCCCAAAGAGGGCGAATGCCATTAGCCGCTACGCCAAAAGAACGTTAGTGGCTGCCGTTTTTGTTGTTGTTGCTGTTGTTGCCGTTGTTGCTGTTGTTGCTGTTGCTTTGGGCGAGAACCCGCGAGGCAAGCTTGTCGGGTACTTCTTGGAGATGGTCGAAGTGCCAGTTAAAATGGCCGACTCCCATTGTTTGCGATCGCAGCTCCACAATCAAATTCTGCATTTCCGACTGGGCAATATTAGCGGATATTTTGTCCCAGCCTTTCCAGTCAGACATCGGTTCGTAGCCTAAAATTTGTCCCCGATGACCGCTGACCAATTGCAAGACATTTGAAGTAAATTCATTGGGAGCGACAATCTCCACTGCAGCGATCGGTTCGAGCAGGGTTGGTTGGCACTTGAGCATTCCCTGCTGCATCGCTGCTCGCCCTGCTAGCTTAAACGCCTGTTCGGAGCTATCCACCGAATGATAAGAGCCATCAATCAGAGTTACCGCTACATCGACTACTGGAAAACCTAATGGTCCAGATGCTAGATACTCCCGTACCCCCATTTCTACCCCGGGAATATATTGTTTCGGCACAACCCCACCGACAATGGTTTGATTGAAGTTGAAGCCTTCGCCGCGACCCGTCGGCTTGATGTTTATATATACGTCCCCAAACATTCCGTGTCCGCCGCTTTGGTGCTTATAGCGCCCGTGTACTTTGGACGTGGATTGGCGAATTGTTTCTTTGTAGGGAACTTGGGGGCGGTGGGTTTTTAGGGGCAGATTGTATTTGCGACTCAGGCGATCGAGAGCTACTTTAAGATGAATTTCCCCTTGACCCCAAAGGATAGTTTCGTGGGTATCTCCCTGTTGCTCCCAACCCAGGGAAGGATCTTCCTCCATCAGTTTCGCTATAGCCGCGCTTAGCTTCACTTCATCTTTGCGATTTTCTGGGGAGACTGCCAGAGAATAAACCGGAGCCAAAGATTCTGCTTTGGGCAATTCTATAGATTTCTTGCTATTGCTAGGAGTTAAGGTATCGCCGGTCTTGACTCCTTCCATCCGGGCTAAGGCAACAAGATCGCCGGCCTTAGCTACTTGCACGCTTTTGGTGTGGTGACCCATCATGCGGTACATCCCGCCGATGCGAACTCCATTGAGGCTAGCGCCATCTTCGATTTCACCTTTCCAGACTCGCGCTAAAGATAGCTTCCCGCCTTCAGGGGTGTAATAGGTTTTGATTACTTGAGCTACTGGCTCTTTGCCTTTGAGGTCTATTTTCCTCAGTTTTATAGTGTTTTCTGGTGCCGGAGCTTCCCGAACTAAGGCATCGAGTAAGGGTCGGATGCCATAGTCTTGTTCGGCTATGCCCATAAATACGGGCACGATTAAGTCCGCACCCAATTCCATTTTTAGGTCTTTGACGATTTCTTCTTGGGGCGGTTCTATATCTTCGAGCAGTTCTTCTAGAAGGCGATCGTCAAAGTTCGCCAATTCCTCTAGCATTTCTTGGCGAGCTGCCTGCTCTTGTTCTTTGAGTTCTTCGGGCATCGGCACCGGATCTGCAGGAGCGCCTTGGTGGTAGTGATAGGCTTGCTCGCTTACTAAATCGACGAAGCCAATTAGTTCGGAATCTTTGCGAATGGGGTATTGGTGGGGGATTAGGGGACGGCTGGAAACAGCTTTGAGGGCGTGCAATACGTCCATGAAGCTGTTTTTGGAGCGATCCATTTTGTTGATGAAAACGAGGTGCGGTATTTCCCAGTCATCTAGGAATTTGAAAAGAGGCGCTAAGGTTAGAACTCGGTTGACGTTTGGTTCGCAGACGATAATAGCAGCACCGGCACCAATTAGGGTGTTGTAGGTTTCTTGAGCAAATTCTATGGAGCCGGGACAGTCTAAGAAGGTGAAGCGGATGTCCTCGTAAATGGTGCTGGCAGCGGATACTTCTACACTCATGTGCCTGGCGCGGGCTTCTGCAGAACTATCTCCAACCGTGTTGCCGTCTTTTACGGTTCCCTTTCGGGATATTGCACCGGTGACATGCAACAAGCTTTCTAGGATTGTGGTTTTACCACTTAAGTATGGACCAACGATCGCGACGTTACGCACGCCGGAGACGACTTTTTCGGTCATCTTTCATCTCCTTGGCATTCTGCCCAAAGATTAACAATTATGAAGATTGAGCATACTTATCTGGCCGCTCCAAGAGCGTTTCTTTACTTCGTAAATGTCGGAAATCATACCAAATCCGATCTACGCAGACCCCAATCTTAGGGTGTGGGGTGTAGGGTGTAGGGTGTAGGGAAACTTTAGGGATCTCCAAATAAATATTTCTCCCTCTCGGCACCGGACAGGCGGGACGCCCGTCCTACGAATTGGGTAATTTATTTCTTGGAATTACCTTATGCTATTTTCCCGTATCGCTTTTGGGAGCAGGGATTGCCAAAACGGTGAAAGGGCTTCATCACTAACACTCTACCCCAACCCCCTTTTCAAAAAGGGGCATTGTCTAGCTATTCAATTGGATTGGGTATCATTCGCTCTTCTGGAGGCTCTTTTGGGAGCATTTCAATTTCGTAATATAAGCTGCCGCCTGACGCCTAAAGGCGCGGCTATACAAACAAAGCCCTGAAGGGCTGCCGATTGCAAAAGTGAAATGCTCTGAGTCCGAGCGGTTTTGTTTGAGCTAATCTTCAACTCTCTATAACTTCAATTGTAATTGTTATCTAGGGCACTTGTAATAAAGTTTTATTAACTTTATCACTACCTATTCTTTATTTTTGTTGCAATTTATCTGGGTGCTTCTACTTAAGCGATCGCCGATTATAGTTATATTGTCAAAAGTTAGTGACCTGAAATGAAAGGTTAGAGCAATTTTCAAAGGCTATAGGGTTAAAATAAATAAAGTAAGGTAACAAAAATGTTATAAAATGAGGGTGGGCAAAAGAAAAAGCAGAGAGCGATGAAAGTGGGAGCAATGTCGTGGCAGGTAAGGGATTTGCAAGTTAATCAGGACTTACGCAAAGACTCTGGTAGGGGCGAACGGCCGTATGCCCTCCGGGCAGGCTCCGCCAACGCCCCTACATTTAGGGTGCATAAGACGATTTGCGTAAGTTCTAATGGGCTATGCCCTCCGGGCAGGCTACGCCTACGACTCCGAACGGTGGCGATCGAAAAACGCTTAAGGGCAGGTATTGTGGCGATCGCAACGATGGCGGCCGCCACCGTTCGGGCTGAGCGGAGTCGTTGGCGAAGCCTGCCCGGAGGGCTTAGCCCAGGGACCAGTATATTATTAACTTGCCAGTCTCTAAGGGCAGGTATTGTGGCGATCGCAACAATGGCGACTATAGCGACTATGCCAGTGCAGGGGGTGATGGCCCAGTCGCAGCGAGTGTCGGCGATCGATTTGGTAAATAAAGGTATGCAGTCGGTTCAGCAAGGTAGGTTGTCAGAAGCCTTGGGGGCATTCCAAGAAGCGACTCAAATAGATCCGACCTTTGCACTGGGTCATTACAATCTGGGACTGGCCCTGCGGCAAAGGGGAGAGTTGCAGGAAGCGGCAAGTGCTTTTTATCGGGCGACCCAGGCAGATCCGCAGTTCGCCTTGGCCTACGCTAATTTAGGAGCCGCTTTGCTAGAAGGGAATAATCTGGAGCAGGCAACGGCTTATTTACAAAGAGCGGTTCAACTGGACCGGGAAATGGGGTTGGCTCATTATAATTTGGGCTTGGTGCGGGAAAAGCAGGGATTGTTTGCAGAAGCGATCGCCTCCTACAAGCAGGCAATCCGCTATAGCCCCAATGCACCAGAACCCGCTTACCATTTAGGAATCATCCACCTGCAGCAGGGCCAGCTCTCTGAAGCCAAGGATGCTTTTGAGAAAGCTATTGAAATCTATCCCAATTATCCCCAAGCCCACTATCATCTCGGTTTCGTCTTTTTTAATGAAGGCAATCTGGATCGAGCTTTAGATGCTTTTAGACGATCTACCGAGTCCAACCCGACTTATGCCAATGCTTATTACGGTGCCGGTTTGGTGTTTCTGCGCCAAGCCAACTACAGCGAAGCAGAAAGAGTTTTGGCATTTGCTCTGGAACTCTATACCAATCAAGGGAGCGATCGTTGGGTCGAGAAAGCAAGTCAAATGCTGGAACTAGCTCGGAATCGGAAGAGGTAGGGGGGAGCTTCGGACAAGGGGACCGGGGGAATGGGGGACAAGGGGGGCAAGGGGACAAGGGGACCGTGGTTTTGTAGGGGCGTTGGCGAAGCCTGCCCTCTCGGGCATATGGCATTCGCCCTCTCCCTTATCCAAGAGTCGAACTGTGTCGCGGCAGTCGTTTTAATAATTTTGCAATTTTTTCCAATTCCCACACCCCACACCCCACACCCCACACCCCACACCCCACACCCCACACCCCACACCCCACACCCCACACCCCACACCCATTAGTTGCTGGGTAATTGCCAAATCTTGATAGTATCGTCTAAGCTGCCGCTGGCTAGGGTTTTTCTTTTCCCCTCGATCGCTGCCGATATGGCTACGGATACTACAGCGTCACCATGACCGGCTAAAGTTTGTATTAGTTCGCCAGTGAGGATATGCCAAATTTTGATAGAGCGATCGCCGCTGCCACTAACTAAGGTCTGGCCGTCGGGACTAATAGCAATTGAGAGGATTGCTTCGGAATGGCCTTTAAGGGTTAGCTCGACTTTCCCTTCGCTGGGATTCCAAACTTTAATAGTTTTATCGTAACTGCCGCTAGCGATAGTTTTGCCATTGGGGGCGATCGCTACGGAGCGAATTGGTTCCGAATGACCGGCGAGAAGGCTATAAAAATTTATTTTAGCCCCGTCTAGCTGCCAAATCTTAATAGTTTTGTCAAAGCTGGCGCTAACTAGAGTGCGACCGTTGGCGGCGATCGCCAGAGCCGAAACCCAGTCCCCATGAGCTAGGAGGCTACTGTTGAGAAGGCCGGCTTTGAGATCCCAAATCTTAATCGTACCGTCGCCGCTGCCGCTAATTAAATATCGGCCATCGGGACTAATGGCCAGGGAAGAAACCCAATCTCCATGACCCGTGAGAGTTGCTTTTAGCACGCCGGTCTCCAGGTGCCAAATTTTAATAGTATTGTCCTCGCTGCCACTGGCTAAAATCCGGCTATCCGGGCTGATAGCCAGAGACCAAACTCGCCCTTTATGGCTTTCGAGGCTGCTTTTCTTCGTGCCGTCTTTCGGATTCCAAACTTCTATAGTGCCGTCGCCGCTGCCGCTGACTAGAGTTTTGCCGTCGGGACTAATCGCGATCGCATCAACCGAACCCCCAAGCCGAGCGAAGGTTTTGGCCGGAGCAATTTTTTGATAATTTATGCGATCGGAGTTCTCGGAGTTCTCGGAGCGATCGGAGTTCTCGGAATTATTGGAGCGATCGGAATTATCGGAATTGTCGGAGCGATCGGAGTTATCGGAGCGATCGGAATTGTCCGGCAGCTCAGCTCCATCCGTTACCAATCCGCTGCCACCATCCGCTCCATCCGTTACCAATCCGCTGCCACCATCCGCTCCATCCGTTACCAATCCGCTGCCACCATCCGCTCCATCCGTTACCAATCCGCTGCCACCATCCGCTCCATCCGTTACCAATCCGCTGCCACCATCCGCTCCATCCGTTACCAATCCGCTGCCACCATCCGCTCCATCCGTTACCAATCCGCTGCCACCATCCGCTCCATCAGCTACCAATCCGCTGCCACCATCCGCTCCATCAGCTACCAATCCGCTGCCACCATCCGCTACATCAGCTACCAATCCGCTGCCACCATCCGCTACATCCGTTACCAATCCGCTGCCACCATCCGCTCCATCAGCTACCAATCCGCTGCCACCATCCGCTCCATCAGCTACCAATCCGCTGCCACCATCAGCTACCAATCCGCTGCCACCATCCGCTACCCGATAAATGCCTAAACCCAGGAATCCCAAGATTAGGAAAATCCAGAACGACTGCCGATGCCAGAGATTTTGCCCTTGGGCTGGTCGAGTTGCTATTGCCGTATCCCGTTCGGAGGGCTGCAAATCCTCGATAACTTCTTCAGCTTTTTGGTAGCGCCGCTGCTGGTTTGGTTGCAACAGCTTGTCTATAATTCGCTCCAACTCCGGACTGATAGGCTCGGGCAAATATTTGCTCCAACGAGCCACCCACTTATAGCCGCGATCGAGAAGCAAAGATGTCGGGTCGGCTTTGGTTAACAGTCGAAAACAAGTTACTCCCAATGCATACAAGTCGCTATTGGGACAGGTTTGGGAATCCCGGCGCTGTTCTAGAGGCGCATATCCTTTCGTGCCCGTTCGAGAAAGGACATATTGCAGCGAGGGTCCCCAGGGCTTCCAGGAAGCGAAATCGATAAAGACGAACCGATCTTTGCTGGGCTTTTCTGGTTCGGGAGGCTCTGGCGGCAGCAAGCTGCTCCATTCTGAAAGGATAAGCCTCGTCAGTTCTGGGTTGGTAGGAAAATGGCGGGAGGTTTCCCCTTCCGGCAAAGAGGAAGGCTCTGGCTCCTGCGGCTTTGGCAAAAATTGCGTTGATTCCGTTTCCGGCGATAAAGATAAAAATGGTTCCGGGGAAGAGTCAGACGGCTTTTGCGTTGGGGACTTGCAAGTTAATAATGTATCGGTTCTTGGGCTCTGCCCGTTCGGGCTTCGACTCCGAACGGTGACGGTCAAAGAACGCTCTTGGACTGGTACTTTATTTCTGCGCAAGTCCCTAGATTCTGTTTCCGGCGATAAAGATAAAGATGCTTCGGAGGAAGAGTCCGAGGGATCTGGCAAAAACTGCGGCGATTCTCCAGTTTTCGGGTTGGTCAAAGATTCTGCGGGAAATTGGCTTGCGGGAAATTGGCTTGCGGGAAATTGGCGATCGCTTCGCCGCCGGATATTGGCAGGTTTTATATTGCCGTGAACGCAGCCGCTCCCGTGAAGCAGGGCGATCGCCGGTAGCAATTCTAGCAATAGTTCCCGAATCTGGCTCTCGCTCCAACATCCATCTTTTTGCAACTCTTCTTCTAAGGTCGCTTCGGGAAGATATTCTTGCACCAAATGGAGCCAGCCTCCTTCTTCAAAGTAGGCGATCGCTCCCGGAAATTGGGGATGTTCTCCGAGATCTTGCAAGCATCGCACTTCCAGCTCGAATTGTTGTTTCGCCTTTTGCTGGGCTGCCTCTCTCGGGAAGCTCTGCCCTAAAGGTTTGAGGACGCAAAGTTTATTCCCCCGATCGCTGTCCTGCGCCTCTGTGTCCTGCGCCAAATAGGTACTGTTGGTATCTCCGCGATCGGATAGTAATTTGATAAATCGATAGCGACCGCGCAACAAAACCATTGGTACGCCGCAACTGGGGCAGACATTGGTTTCATCGAAGCGGTGGGGATTTGGACAATTGGGATTTAGGCAGCGAATCATAATTGGTAATGGGGAATTGGGAAGAGCGGAATTGGGCATCGGGCATCGGGCATCGGGCATTGGGCATTGGGCATCGGGCATCGGGCATCGGGCATTGGGCATCGGGCATTGGAAGGAGTTAATAGTGAATAGTTAGATAATTATTTTTCTTAGGCGACTTCTGGTAATAAAAGTACCCGCTCAGGAGCGATCGCTCTCGGCGATGCACCCTCTCGGGAGGCCCTCTCGGGAGGGGGTTGGGTCGAGGGGAAACGGTACTTTCTTTTCCAGAAGTCTCCTTAACTCTTCACCTGTCCCCATGTCCCCATGTCCCCATGTCCCCATGTCCAATGCCCAATGCCCAATGCCCAATTCCCAATGCCCTATTCCCTCATCTGCTAATTCGGCACCGACCAGAATTTAATAGTACCGTCATAACTGCCGCTGGCAATAGTGCCGCCGTCGGGGCTAAAGGCCACAGTCCTGACATAATTGGAATGTCCCGAAAACGACGCCACTTCTTTGTAGCCCCTCGAAGACCAGAGCTTAATCGTCTTACCGCTGCCGCTAGCTAAAGTTTTGCCGTCGGGACTAAAAGCGACCGCCAAAACCATATATTCATCGGCGACAACACTGCGCAGCTCCCGACCGGTGCTAACCGACCAAAGTTTAATCGTGCCATCATGGCTGCCGCTGGCTAAAGTTTCGCCATCGGGACTAAAAGCGATCGCTCTTACTAAATCTTTGTGGCCGGTAAGAGTGCGCAGAAGCTGACCCGTACTCGCCGACCAAAATTTAATCGTGCCGTCGTCGCTACTGCTAACCAGAATCCGACCGTCGGGACTAAAGGCCACGGCTCTGGCGAAATCTTCATGGCCGTTGAGAGTGCGGATAAGCTGACCGGTACTAACAGACCATAATTTAACAGTATCGTCCCAACCGCCACTGGCCAAAACTCGGCTGTCAGGACTAAAGGCCACAGACCAAGCGGTACTGTCATGGCCAATGAGAGTTTGCAACAGCTCTCCAGTATTGACAGACCAAATTTTAATCGTATTGTCAGCGCTACCGCTGGCTAACATTTGGCCGTCTGGACTAAAAGCAATTCCATAAACTGCTTCTCTATGTCCGGTTAGAGTGCGAATAACCCGGTTGGTGCTTACCGATCGCAGTTCGATTTTATTATCTCCGCCGCTGCTGGCTAAAATCCGACCGTCTGGACTGTAAGCCACAGACAAAACCCATTTGTTATGGGCGCTAATGCTTTGGGACGGACTGATATCGGCGGCTAGGCGGTTTATCGGCGGGGATTGGCGATCGCTAACCGGAGCTAGCCCAGCGGCGATCGACCCTGGAGCGCTGGTCAATCCCAATAGCAGAATAGCCCCAGCGAAAAACCTATTTCGCGGTTTATATCGGGGCTTCGACACGAGCTTAAGATTCTGGGTATTAGAGTGGTTGGTTTTCATTAGTGTATTGCCTATCAAAATTCTGAATTGGGACTTGGGCATCAGAAGAGGCAGGGGGCATGGGGCATGGGGGCATGGGGGCATGGGGAAAGTTTTAAGTTCGAGCGCTTGAGAGTTTTAAATTAAAGAGCTTTAACTCAAGACTCTCAAGCGCTCGAACTCAAAATTTTAAATTGGCTCCCCTTGTCCCCTTATTTTTGGTCCCCTTATTTTTGGTCCCCTTGTCCGTCCTGAGCCTGTCGTAGGCGTAGCCCGCCCTCCGGGGCGTAGGGTTCCCTTATTTTTGGTCCCCTTGTCCCCTTGTCCGTCCTGAGCCTGTCGTAGGCGTAGCCCGCCCTCCGGGGCGTAGGGTCCCCTTACTTTTGGTCCCCTTACGGTTCGAGGAACATCTCTCTGTAAAATCGTGGGAATCGCAGCTAGCTAAAGCTTATTTTCAACTCGGATAGCGATCGCCCTCCTTGCACCCCTCTTTGCACCCCTCCTTGCACCCGTGCTTCTGAGAATCGTTACAATTGGTCCAGTAATCGACCGCTATTTGATTTTCCAATAACCTCGCACGCCTCGCAGCCAAAGCGATCGGGCGATCGCTCCTATTGTTACCAATCTTAGCTCCACCATCGGTTACATTTGTTACCAATCTCCCCTCCCTTGCACCCCCCTGCTCCCTTGTACCGAAAGCCCCCTGCTCCCTTGCACCCCCCTGCCCCCCGATCTACTGTAGGTCCTTTGGTAAAAGCCCGCGATCGCGCAGTTTCCTTTATCTGTTAAGAGATCTGTTAGGACTGACGCTAAGCGCTTGGGCGGGGCGATAGCAAAGCCTTCGCGCTCCGGTGCGCGGGAGATTGCCCCTACACACTACACACTATATATATGTATTCTGCGTAAGTCCTATCTGTTTTGATATTTTTGAGGCCATGTCTGGGGAAACTTGAGATTTTTAAGGAGGAAAAGGCCATGTCTGGGGAAACTGAGAGTCGCAAGAAGGATCACATTAACATAGTCCTAAAAGAAAATGTCGGTGCCAAAGGAATAACAACGGGATTCGAGAGATTTTTCTTCGAGCATGTTGCCCTACCGGAAATAGACTTGGACGCTATTGACCTGAGCCTGACCCTTTGGAATAGAACCCTACAAGCTCCGCTTCTAATTAGTAGCATGACCGGCGGCACGGATTCGGCTCGGGCGATTAACCTGCATCTTGCGGAAGCAGCGCAGGCTCTAGGGGTAGCAATGGGGGTCGGTTCCCAGCGAGCGGCGATCGAGCGGAATACACTCACCGATACCTATCAAGTCCGCAAAGTGGCTCCCGACATTCTCTTGTTTGCCAATATCGGCGCGGTGCAGCTTAACTACGGTTACGGAGTAGATGAAGTGCGGCGCGCCGTAGAGACTATAGAAGCGGATGCCTCGATTTTGCATCTGAACCCCTTGCAAGAAGCAGTGCAACCTAATGGCGATCGCAACTGGAGCAATCTTTACCAAAAAATAGAGACCCTCGCTACCAAACTCCAAGTTCCTATTATTGTTAAAGAAGTTGGCAATGGCATCGGCCACAGGGTTGCTCGCCGTCTCGCCGATTGTGGGATAGCCGCCATTGACGTAGCCGGAGCCGGGGGAACCAGTTGGAGCGAAGTAGAAGCCTATCGCCAAAACGATCCCTTGTGCAAGCAGGTCGCCCATGCCTTTGCCAGTTGGGGGATTCCCACGGCCCTAGCTCTGATAGAAGCGCGCAAAGCCGTACCGGAATTACCCGTATTTGCCAGCGGCGGTATCCGTAGCGGCGTCGATGCTGCCAAAGCCATAGCTCTGGGAGCAACCCTTGCCGGCAGTGCGGCTCCTATGCTTGGTCCTGCCATCCTCCGTGCGGAAGCCGTATATGAAAAATTTTCTGCCTTTATCGCCGAATTGCGTATTGCCGCTTTTTGCACCGGCTCGGAAAATTTAGAAGCTTTGCGCCGCGCCCCCTTGCGTCGCACGGATACCTGGGAAATTATCGAGACTGCCTATGCAAGGGGACTTTCGGGAACAAGTCAGAGCGATCGCCATAAATAGTCACCTATGCTGAATCGACTATTCGAGCAATACCTAAACCAGAGCAACCTCGGCCTAAACATCGAGAAAGGTCGCCGCCTAGTTCGTTTCTTATTTCTGGGCGCTTCCATCGTGGCCTTAAACGCCTTCGCCTTCGTGATGGGCAGTTCTCTCTTTCTCGGCAACGCCGGACCGGAAAACCTTCCCCTATCCTATGGCTTGATGGGATTGCTCTCTATCCCAGCCTACGCCAGTTTCCTGCAAGTAGTTGACTCCCTGCGTCGCCCACAGCTCTTCCAATATATGCTTCTAGGAACGATACTGCTATCTGTGGTGCTGTGGGGATTGACAACCTTGGACTTTATGCCCGCATACTACGCTATTTTTATTGGCTTTTATCTCCAGCGCGAACTCTATGCAGATGTTCTCTTTCCCAGCTTGGTATCCGACTATTTCACTACTCTAGAATACAAGCGCTATGCAAGTTTGCTGGCAATGGCAATGGCAGTGGGAGGTCTATTCGGGGGCGGTCTGGCGAGTTTGCTAGCAGGCTATGTCAAGAGCGAGAATATGCTGCTATGTCTGCCAATTCTCGGAGGTATTGCTATTGCCCAAGTCTTCGATCTAGATCGCTCCGAGCAGCAGTTGTCGGGGAGCGCGCCGGAGCGAGGCAAAAGCAGCTTGCTCAAAGACCTAAAAATTTTTCCAGGAATTCTGCGGCGCTACCGAATTGTTATTTTTTTAGCAGCTAGCGCTTTGCTCGTTATTCTCCTGGCTGCGGTTTCCGAGTTTCAATTTTTCAGCATCTATTCCCAAGCATTCCCAGACGAACAAACCCTGACTCGCTTTTTAGGTTGGATTGCGATCGCCAGCAATGCAGTGCAGTTGGTAGTCCTCTTTTTCTTCACCCAACCCCTCATCGAACGCTTGGGAGTCGGTCCGATGAATTTGGCCTATCCCATGACAACCCTTGTCTCGTTTGCGGGATTGGCGATTGTCCCCAATCTGGCTTCGGCGATCGGCGCTCATCTCAACAAAGACCCCCTAGAACTGAGCATCAACAAGCCAGTTCATACCTTAAATTATAATGCCGTTCCGCATCGCTTCATAGGCAGAGTGCGAGCGGTCGGCGATGGTCTATTCACCGCCATCGGTCTTGGTTTGGCTGGGGGATTGCTATGGCTGTGCCAATCGGTACTAGAGCCAGAGTGGGTTCCCGCTATTGGTATCGCCTTGAGCATTCTCTTTCTGGGAGTGCGCTATCTCCAAGGGCAGAGCTATTTACAATCTCTACTGGCTCTATTGCGATCGGGTTCGGTCAACCTCGAAGACGTTAGCGAAGGCTTAACCCATTTGCCATCGATGTCTGTTTTGCAAATCCGGCAATTGCTCGGCAGCGAGAATCGCAACGATCGCATTCTGGGATTAAAATTAGCCGCTCGTCTGGAGAATCCCACCCCAATCCTATCGGAAGTACAGGATTTGCTACCCAATGCCGACCTGACTATTGCTCGCGCTACAGTTAAATTCCTCAGCAAAGTCAGCCACCCAGGCATCACTCGCTATCTCGGCAGCCTGCTAGCATCGGAAAACTCCCAATTGCAACTGATGGCGCTAGAGGCTTTAATCGCCAGCAAACAGTCTCTGACTAATGCCGAACTGCGCCGGCTTCTGCGCGGGGCTCTACTCAGAGCAATTTCTGCTTTAGTAGAAGCAAGAAGAACATCCCAGGGGGATGCTTTGATTCGCTTTAGCCTGCGAACCACTTCAAAAATCCAGGCTCTTACCTGCGTTGCCGCCAGGGTTGCTAACAGCAAAGATCCGGAAATACAACTCGCTTGCGATCGCATTTGGCAATCGGAGATGGATAATCCGACTCGATTAGCCATAATTCGAGCTATCCGCAGCAGCGGCAACCGGAAATTAATTCCCTTAGTTCGGGACGTTCTGACTCAGGCCAGTCCCGAAGTAAAGCGGGAAGGATTAGATGCTTTAGCCCACCTCGCTCGTCCCGGAGACTTAGAATTAGCAGAATTAGCTGCCAACGAACTGGCTCACCCGGACCCTTTAGTGCGAGCAACGGCGTTCAGCCTTCTGGGAGTCGTGCGTCCTCCTAGCGTTTTAATTCAAGTAGCTACCGGCCTGGAACATACTAATCTAGCAGTGCGATTGCAGGCAGCCGCAGCCCTAGCTAAGTATGGAGAAAAAAGCTTGCCGATGGCACAAGTATATTTGGATTCTCCTCGTTCCGAGGTAGTAGAAGCAGCGATCGCCTCCATTGGTAAGGTCGGCACTCGTCGCGCTGAAGAAATGTTATTCAATCATTTAAAACCCGATTATCGCCTGGTCGGCCGCACCATGCGCTGGCTGCAAGTTTTTCCTTGGCACGAACCCAGTTGGAAAGCTCTATTCGTTGGCATAGAAGATTACCACGCAAGGCTGATTCATCGAGTTTTATACATTCTCTCTAGCCTAGATCGCGAAGGGACTTTGAGCGACGTGCGCCAAATTCTCCATAGCAGAGATCCTAGAGTCCGAGCTAATGCCGTAGAAGCCCTCGCCTCGGGACGGCACCGGCGCTTTGTCCTGCCCGTAGTTCCCTTGCTAGAAGGATTGTTAACCCCGGGTCAAAACCAGCCGCGCTCTGTTAAGTCAAAAGTCAAAAGCACTAACTTGCAAGAAGCTCTAGAGTCTGGCGATCGCTGGATATCAATTGGCGCTTTGATAGCTGCCGAAAACCAATTTCTGGGGGAAAGTCTTTTATCGCCACAGCTTTCCAGCCGACCCGACCCCTTAGTGCAAGAATTCGCTGACTATCTTGCCGCGCCGCTGCCGGAGCGAGATGAAAACTTTTTTATCGATCGCGTCCTATTTCTCAAAAGCATATCCTTGCTATCTCACCTGTTTCTGGACGAACTATTAATCGTTAACCGCGCTTTGACTTTGGAAGCGTTCCCCGCCGGAGAGACGATTGGCGAAAAAGGGAGCAACTTGGATAAATTCTCTATTATTTATCGAGGGAGCGTTGCCCAGTCTTCTAATATGTCTAAGCTAGTGCCCGGTCAGTCTTTTGGCGAAATGGCGCTATTTAAAGATTACCCGCTCCCCGATCGCCTCTGGGCGGAGACAGACTGCCTGCTACTAACCTTAAGTCGCCAAGAATTTGAAAGCGCGATCGATAGCTGCCCGCGCCTGCTAACCTGCATCTCTCAGCCCAGCAATTTTTAATAAAATAGAGCAGTCAGCGATCGGAGGGTGGGGACTGTAGCTTTCAAGGGTCTGTTTTTTAGATTTGATGTTGTAATATAAGGCTATGACCAACCTTTGAAATAAGGCGTAGGGGCGACAGCATTCCCGAGATATCCTTTGCTTTTGACGCTCATTTATGCATTGGAATGCTTCGCCCCAGACATTTATGCCAAGTTGGTAACTCCCCAATCTCCCCAATCTCCCAATCCTTTCGAGAGTATGTTTTTTGTAATAGCCCTTTTTGATGTTGTCGGTGGGTTTCCTGACTTTCTGGGGCGAAGCATTCCAATATAATAAATTTTTCTTATAACCCACAGTTATCTCGGGAATGCTATCGCCCCTACGCCCTCTCGATACCCCTCAAAAATGCCAAATCTAAAAAACATACCCGCCGATTGCCCCTCTCCCCACACTCCCCCATCTCCCCCTACACCCCTACACCCCTACACCCTACACCCCACACCCTACACCCCACACCCTACAAACCCCACACCCCACACCCTACCCTAGGCTAATGGCAATTTAAAAGCGGTTCTCATCAAAACCTCATGCACTAACAATCCCCCTAGAAAACCCGGGCAAATCTCGTATATGATGCTGCCATATCCTAAATAATTCCAGGTAATAGCGATCGTCAATCCAACCAACATGGTAGCGCTTAAGGCTAAGTGGTTAGTGCGTCTTTTGAGCAAGGCAATGAACATAGCCGGACCTACAGAAGCTGCTACGGCACCTGAGGCAAAAAGAATCAAAGAAAACACCGTAGAGGAAATCATCAGAGTCGCGATTACAGCCATAATGCCAACTATAAAGGTTGCGGCTTGCTCGTACTTAATCCCATATCTCCGAAACATCTTGCGATGAAAAGAAGGGGATATATCTCTAGCCAAGGCACTCGAACAAACCAGGAGCTGGGAATCGGCGGTGGAGGCGATAACAGAAAATACCCCTGCTAGCACGATTCCCACTAAAACCGGAGGAAAGTTTTGCATCGCATAAAAGGGCAAAGCTTGCTCCGGGTCGTCAAGATTAGGAATCAATGCGCGAGACGCAATTCCGAACAAAACCATCGCTGTCCAAGTGGAATAGACATAAGCCAGGTAAATCCACCTGGCTTGTTTGGTTTCCTCCGGACTCCGACCCGCCAGCAATCTGACTAAAACTTGGGGCTGAGAGATATCGAATCCAAAGCCAAAAAAGAAAAATCCCACCATCAATGCGAGTAACGTCCAGAAATTATATCCAGCGGTAAGATTGGTTAGATTTGGGTCGATTTCATTGAGTTTTGAGATAATTTCTGACACCCCGCCCCCAGCAACAATGGCTACGACCAGCATCCCAAAGCAAACAAACATAACCACAAATGCCTGTACCACGTCAGTCCATACCGAGGCTCTCAGCCCTCCAGTTACGCAATAGACCATAATCGAGACAGCAGCAATTAAAGCACCAATATTAGGATCGACGCCAAAAAACACATCCAGGGTCTTAGCAGCGGCAGCAAATTGCCCAGAAGTATAAGCGCCAATAAATATGACAGTTATCAGCGCGACGATAAGGGTAATGATGCGTTTGCCTTGAGGCTTTTTGACCGTGGCACCTAGAAACTCGGGAAGGGTTTTGGAATCTTGCTCCACAGAAAGCCGGGTTACTTTATCTGAGAAAAACGTCCAAAAAACTAGCTCCCCCAAGAAGCTAGGAAGAACGATCAGTAGAGATGAAATACCATAGGTATAGGCCGTGCCGACTGCTCCGACCATAATCCAGCCGCTGTTGCCAGTAGCACCAGCACTCAGGCCGATAAAGACTTTGCCAAAGGAGCGATCGCCTAGCAGGTAATCTGTTTCTGTATTTTTAGAAACCTTAGCAGCAAGAGCGCCAATCCATAAGAAAATGACAACGAAAACCGTGAAAGTAATTATTGTAATTGTATAATTCATGTTATTTTTTCGGGGACTCCCTATCTCCGGGGACGGACGGGACGGACAGGCGGGACGCCTGTCCTACGGGAAGTTCGATTCGTATTATGGGCGGATTTGGGATTAGCATTCAATTTGACGAATGCTGATTTCTCCATCGCCTCTGACACAGAGAATGCTACTGTCGGGAACTCGATTCCAGTTAGAGGCAAACAAAGGTTCCGAAGCGATCGCCACGGAATTCGGCACAATCGGATCGTCTCGCAGCCAGTAAAGAGAAGGGCCGGCAATTCCTCGACCAAAGCGAGAGGCAACCAGTTGGCTCCCGTCGCTAACGACAATATTGGCAGCAAACCGGATATCATCGGGCTTAGCTAAATCGTTCAGCTTCTGCAAAGTAGCTTCTAAAGCATCCTGCAAACTGCTGCCGACTGATGCTAACTCGTTTAGGAACAAACCGAACATATGTTCTGAATCTGTGGTGCCCTGAATTTTTAGATAGATGTCATCCTTGAGGCTCTTGCGAATAGGCAGAAATAAGCTCTGGCGAAAGTCATCGATAAAGCCATTATGAAGAAATAACAAGCGATCGTCGTAGAAGGGCTGACAGTTATTCAAATTTGAAGCTTGTCCCGGGGTAGCGCTGCGGATATAAGCCAAAAAACATTCCGACTGGATATAACGGCTCAGGTGCGGTAAGTTCCTATCGCTCCAAATAGGAACACTGTTTTTATAGATGAAAGGGGGTTCATCTTTTTGCGAACCATACCAACCCAATCCTACCCCGTCCGCGTTGACTGTTGTGATAACAGTTTCCTTGGGTTTGTAACTTTGGATTGCTAGGGAATGTTCCGGTTTGTAAATCAGGCGCTCTGGTTGAATTGGCGAGCCGATATAAGCTAGTAATCTACACATTTATAGCGATCGTGAAATCTATATAACGTGACAAAGCATCATTCGCGTACAATACTTGTAGGGGAGTCCCCCCCCGAGTCTCCTACATCGTATATCTTGGAATCTCTTACCAACCCCTAGTTCCCGGTCCGCCTTTGAATGGACCGACAATATCCTTAGTAATCCAGCCAGCATAATAATCGCCTGGTTGAGGCTGTACTTTCTCGCCATCGAGATAGCAAGCATCCATTGGTCTTACATAGAAGGCGATAAAGTCTTTGAGTTCCGAGTAGTTCCAGGCCGCATTTTCAGCTTGGCGATCGCCCACTGTCAGGTTGTAGTAAGTTGCCCGTCCCCGCCACTCGCAGTAACTGGAGCGATCGCTCGATGTCAGATATTCCATCTTGACATCTTCCATTGGGATATAGTAGGTCGGTGGATGGCTTGTTTCTAGAGATCTCTTGGCATGACGGGTATCGGCGAGCGTCTCTCCATTAAAAATAATCTGAATATGCTTAGTTGTATCTTCAATACGAGGAGGTCGGGGATAATCCCACACCGACTCTTGTCCGGGACCTGGAGGAATGGGTTTTGGTCTGGGTAGCATAATTTGCTCCTAAAATCTTAAAAAGATATTGTAACTCTGAAAGCTTATGTATGTAGGTGCGATCGCCAGCATTTAGGGTTAAAAATCGGCAATTGCGGTTAATATCGCTATTGCCGAGGATCGTTCTAAAAATATTTTCAAGGACGCGATCGCAGTTTTTGATTTCCCGATCGCTCCCGGCCAATTATAGCGGTTCTCAAATTGATGTGAGGTTCTGGGGCGAAGCATCCCATTACGGAAACTCCCGTTCAAAGAGCGATCGATAGCTGCTCTTGTTGCTGTCGCCCCTAAGTTTTCGTTCATTATACTTATTTGAGAAACGCTATATCTGGATTTCATCTAGCGCAGCGGAATCCAGCTAAAATCTGGCGCACCCAGGGGTTATACCAATTGCGGGCACTACAGCGCAAGACCCACCGACGACTCGCCCAACTTCCCCCTCGCAAAACTCGATGCTGGCGATCGAAATAGAGTTGAGAAAAACCCGTATAAGGAAAACTTTCAAATCCCTCGTAGCCTTCAAACCAAGAATCAGTCCATTCCCAGACATTCCCCAGCATATCGAAGCAACCATAAGCACTTTGGCCGTCGGGGCAAACATTGACTGGAGAGACATGGCCGACCGAATTGCTATGATTGCAAGTTTTAGCACTTGGCTCGTCCGTCCCCCAAGGATAGAGGCGTTTGGTTCCGGTTCTGGCATCCCAACTCGCCGCCTTTTCCCATTCGGCCTCCGAAGGCAGTCGCTTGCCAACAAAACGGGCATAGGCATCCGCTTCATACCAGCTTACGCCGCAAACTGGACAGTCATCCCAATCGGTGGAATCAGACCAATACAGCGGCCGGGATACTTCGTTTGCTTCGTTTGCTTCCAGCCATTTCCAGCCGGCATCCGACCACAATTCGCGCTGTTGGTAGCCGCCCGCCTCCATAAACTGCCGGTATTGCCCGCAAGTTACCGGATAGGGATCTATCCAATAAGAGTCTAGGTGGAATCGATGGGCGAGACGCTCGCAATCTAGGGCATAAACCTCATTACTTCCCATCTCGAATTCTCCAGCGGGTATTTCTACCATTTCTGAAGTTTGGAAATCATTTTCTATTGGAGATAGAGAATTCGCTGCTTTAGTCACTTGGCTGGTAACAAGGCTTGTAACATTCTTCCCATTACAAGCGTGCAAGCTTAGGATAAAGCTGACAGTTTCGTTGTGGTGACTTTCATGCTGAACTAACCAATGCCAGAGTTTTTCTTCTTTTTCTACAGGGGCTGTTTCTAAATAAGCCAATACCCGCTCTCTAACTGTATTGAGGTAATCGTAGATAACATCTATGGGCGGGAGATTCTGTCTTTCTTCTTTGGGCAGACCGTCAGCGGTCCATAACCGACGATACTGGGGCAGCATTGGCGGCAAGCCAGCAAGATGTTGTAATATCCAGGAGGATTCTATAAAGGCAATATGGCCGAGGTGCCAACCAACCGGACTAAACTCTGGATGGGCTTGCGGGCAAAATATTTCTGGGTCGATGCTAGCAAATAACTCTAGAGTCAAGGCGCGGCACTGTAGTAGGGCTTCGCGAATGATTTCTTTGGAAGACTCGATCGCTAAATTTTTCAAGGTCCTTTGCTAAATTAAAGACACAACCATTTAGATTAACCAATCTATCCCCAGTTTTACGCGCCCGATCGCAAAAAAATTAAGGATAAAAAATCGCGACATCGGCTTGCCTGTGGGCTCGATCTCGCTTAATCTAGAGGGAAGCAGGCAATAGCGCCTAGTGGTCTGTAAGGAAAGAGTTGGGCAAAAGGGCATCGGGCAAAAAATTAGGGTGTAGGGTAGGGTGTTGATAGGTGTTGATAAGCTGTTACGCATTTAAATCGGTGACCCGCATCAAGCGCGAAATCCCTGCGACGAAAAGCAGAAGGGACTTACAGGGCATTTATAGGCCCTTTACATACCCGATTTAAATGCGCGACAGCTTATGACAAGTACCAGACTGCTAGGGTCTCCATACTAAGATTCTCCTCTTGTGATTCCTAAGACTTCACGGCAATATCGGATACTGCGCTCGACAGCTTCTTTTTCACCTTTTAGAGCATTTTCCATATCATCTAAGGGAAATTCCATTTCTGTCTCAATATTGATCCGGTTCATTGTAGATTTAGTTTTGATGATTTCGTAAGCTCGCTTCATATCAATATCGCCCTCTCCCACAGCTGCACCAGTTAATTTAAAGCCGTAGGGTTGATATTCTATGCGATCGTCCCGAAAATGATTCGTAAAAGCCCGGGGAACAAGATTTTCAATAGCGACCATTGGATCTTCCATAACAAAGAGTGCGTTACCTGTATCAACACAGGCTCCAATAACGGGATGATTGACTAGATCTAGCAACCAGAGTATTTCTTCTGAAAAACTGTCACAATGATTTTCTACCGCAATTTTCACTCCAACTTCCTCTGCAACTGGAGCAGCCTCTTTGAGTTTTTCGGCAAAGGATGTCATTTGTTGGACTACATCAGGATGAAATCTACTGGCTGCAAGGGGACGAGGACGTTTGATATCCATGCTGACTTTAATAATATCTGAGCCGAGCATACAAGCCGTAGTTATCGCTTCTTTTAAATCATGTTGAATGCCAATACCCAAGTTTCCGAAGTCCATTGAAATATTGTATTCAAGGTAGAGATTATGTTGTTTAGCTAGAGCTTGCACTTCTTTTAGGTACGAGGGTTCTAAACTTTCTAATGCTGAGTCTTGTAGATGAATGCCATCTAGACCTAAACGAACAATTTCCTCTATTAGTTGAAACATTGTCATTTGCCGGGACCAAGGTAGTTCAAACCCTCCCCAATCACAACCGATTCCATGCAGATAAAAGCAATATGTATGCAAACCAAGTAACATAATCGATTTCGCCTCCTCCTTTCGTTTGTTCGCGATTATTTATATATAAAAGCATAAAATATGTTTATTAAAAACATTATGTTGACTTAATTTGGGATAGATATGATATATTACTGTCAGTGATGCCGTCTCCAAGAGCTGGCAGAGCAAGAATTTTGTGCAGGGCTTTGTAGCGGCGCTTCTATTCAGAAAAACGCATTTTGTCAATAAGCGGCTTAAAAATGCTTTTTATTGGGAATATTGTCAATAGTTAGCACTTTCTTGAGAATTATCCATATATAGGGAGATTAAAACCAATCTTCGCGATCGCCAGCATCCGCAGCGCTCCACTCTACCCCGGCTGTGAATCTCCCGGGTTCGCTCGAACAGCTCCTCTTCTGTCAAGTTCCAGTTCTGGAGCGCTCGCTCCAAATCTCTCTGAATATCCTGCGCCCCGGGAAAGCCTCGATAGCGAATTCGCAACCGGGCTAGCTCCGTCAAATTATAATCGTTCGCCACCGCTGCCAACAGTTCATCGACAGTTTTGCGATCGTCCTTGGCTCGCGGATGGACTTGGTCTCTATTCGTCTGTGCCATCGCCTCTCCTATTTTATAGCAGTCAGCTCTGCTGCAGTCAGCTCTGAGCACAAGCATTGCTCTTTGCGTAGGGCGATTTCGCGAAATCGCCCCTACTAAACAATAAGATTGCCCTAACAAAACATTCGTACTATAGCGTTTCTCGCTCTTGATGTGAGGTGTCTGGGGGATGCAATATCGCAATATGAGAGTTGCCGCTAGGGCGCCTGCGATTGTCGCTCATGATGCTGTCGCCCCTACGTTTATAGGGTCCGATACTTTATTACACTTATTTGAGAAACGCTATATACCACTTCGCGCAGGCTATGCCCTCCTTGGGCAGGCTACGCCTACGCCAACTCCGCTCAGGAGAGCCCTGACGCCGAAGGGCGAGGCTACACAAAAATTGCCTATCTATTCAAGACTACCTTGACAGACTGCTAGATTAAGCAATAGATTGCCCAAAGGCAACGTGCGGTAAACTATATGGTAAACTAGATTGGGTTTAGGCGGACCCTAATTTTTTGGGCTGGGAGGATAGTTAAAATAATGCCAAGTATTGCCAAATAAAGCAAGAAAACGTAACGCATACCTGGGAGCGATCGCGATCGCTTGTAGGAACTGGCGATCGGCGCTCAAAGCTTTTGCGGTCTATGCGCGAGCCCTAGTTAAGTCTAGTTCGGAATCAATTGAGCCATCAGAGTGAAATTTATTGAGCATGAGTCAAGTCAAAGATAAGTCAAACGTCGTAGAAACGGAAGAACGCTTGCAAATAGTGCGGCTCGCCTCCGATCGCCAAAAGCGTCAAAGTACAAAAGCCAATGCCGGTAGAGATGTCGCGATCGGATTGAGCAAAACACCCAAATCCTTACCGCCACAATATTTCTACGACGATCGCGGCTCGGAACTATTCGAGCAAATCTGCTCCTTACCCGAGTATTACCCGACCAGAACAGAAGCCGAGATTCTGCGCCAGTATGCCGGTGAAATTGCTGGGATAATTGGCAAATGCGAATTAGTGGAACTAGGCAGCGGCAGTTCCACGAAAACTCGCCTGCTGTTAGAGGCATTTCTCGATGGAGGGCATTCTTTGCTATATGTGCCTGTTGACGTGAGCGGGAAGATTCTGGAAGAAAGTGCCCGAAAGTTAGGTGCCGATTATCCTTCCTTACAGGTACGGGGTTTGGTAGGGACTTATGAAGAAGCGCTAACTCAAATGCAACCAAGCCCTTGGCCTTCGCGGACGGTGGTTTTTTTGGGCAGTAGCTTGGGCAATTTTGCGCCGGAGCAGTGCGATCGCTTCTTCGAGCAAATGACAACAGTTCTGGAACCGGGGGATTACTTCTTACTGGGAATTGACTTACAAAAGCCCAAGGATATTATGGAAGCAGCTTATAACGATTCTCAGGGGACGACCGCCGAATTTAACCTGAATATGCTAGCCCATTTGAACTGGCGCTTTGGCGGTAATTTTGACCTCAGTTTGTTTTATCACCAGGCTATTTACAATGAATCGAAGTCTCGGATAGAAATGCATTTGCATTGTAAGCAAACCCATACAGTTTATCTGGAAAGCTTGGATTTTAAAGTTGAGTTTTCAAAAGGGGAAAGCATCCTTACGGAAATTTCCCGCAAGTTCAATGTGGAGACAATGCAGCAATACCTGGAAGCTCGGGGACTAAAGCTGGTTCGGGCTTTTACAGATCCTCAGCAATGGTTTGGCTTGCTCTTGTGTCAAGTTTAGGCTGCCCGGTTTAGATTTTGTTGTTGTCTTGCAGTTTTCCGAGCTTAGAAATGAAAATAGAAACAATTAAGGTTAACGATCTAACGATTCACGATCGCCACCTAGAAATTTTATATAGTGCCGATGGCTTTAAGTTCTCAACCAAAGTTTTTTACCACGATGTATCTTTTGATTCCCTAAAAAAAAGGTATTCTGAATCGTCGATCCAGAAAGTGGCTGCCCATATTGCCTTGTTTGAAGGCATGAAATTATGCTCGTTGTTTCCCAAGTATTACGATATATCCGCGATCGCCGATAGTTTGGCAGAGCCGGTGGTGGAACTGTTTGGCAAAATATACAATGGCGTGTTTGCCCAACATTTGTATGAAAATAATGTCATTGACTATGCAGGGCCAGAAATTATCTATTCGGGAAGCTTGGGAGAGAGCGAGCCAGCGGCGATCGAGGGAGACGGACGTACCGTGCTAGCCGGTTGTGGTGGAGGCAAGGATAGCGCTGTGGCCATGAAAATTTTGCAAGAGGCAGAACTTCCTTTTGCTTCCATGCAATATTCCCATACCGTTTATGGCAAAGCGGACTTACAACATAATTTAATTTCTGGGGTTATAGAACATGTTAACCCCGTTCGCGCCCATAAAATATCGATTTACGATGACTTTATTGACTATCCATTTCTGCATCTTTATTTTCCTGGGAATTCGGGGATTACAGTTCCAGAAACTCCGGTTTCTATTTTTGAAGCTATACCTCTCATGCTCGATGGAGGTTATAACTATCTGGCATTGGCTCACGAAAAAAGCGCCAATACAGGGAATTTGTTCTGGGATTCTCTGGGCAGAGAGGTCAACCATCAATGGGGCAAAGGCTACGAAGCGGAAAAACTGTTAAAGGAATTCGTCCGCGAAAATTTAGTCCAAAATTTCACCTACTTCAGTATTTTGCAGCCCATCTACGATTACCGGATCTTCAAAAATATGGCCCGCTATCCAGAATTGCTGCCAAAAATTCATTCTTGCAATATCAAAAAACCTTGGTGCAAGAAATGTCCCAAATGTGCCTATGTGTGGCTGGGGTTAATGGCAGTTTTCCCGCCAGAATTGGTAGATGCAGTTTTTGGAGTTAACCTTTTTGACGATCTAGACTTGTTGCCGACTTTCCGGCAAATGGTCGGGCTGACGGAACATACGCCTTTTGAATGTATTGGCGAAATTGATGAAAGTCGGTTGGCCATGAAAGCCTGTTTGGAAAAAGGACTCTCTGGTAAAGCACTGGATATGTTCGAGCGGGAGGTTTTATCGAATCGTTCTATTGATTGGGAGCAACTGGAACGCAAATACAACGGACTGTACGATACAGAACACAGCATACCCGAGGAGATATTTAGCAAGATTCGCGAACTACTCTAGAAAACCTCAAAGATAGCTGAAAATGAGCTTAGAAGATAGACAAAATAAAATATATACTTCTGAAAATAGTCAGGAATTGACTGACTATTACAAGCAGTGGGCAAAAGACTACGATCGCGAACTGGTAGATGATTGTAACTATGTAGCCCCCGAAAAAGTAGTGGAAGTATTATCTAAGTTCGTTGCCAAAAATGCTAAGATTCTAGATGCTGGTGCTGGCACGGGTTTGGTCGGACAAATTTTATACGATAATGGTTACTCTCATCTAGAGGCAATGGATATTTCTGCCGAAATGTTAGAACAGGCAAATAAAAAAAATGTCTATACTGCACTCTATCAAAAAGTTATGGGCGAACCCCTCGGCTTGCCGGCTGAGTCCTTTGATGCCATTGTCAGTGTTGGCACGTTCACCTATGGACATGCACCCAGCAGCTCTTTTGACGAGTTAATCCGAATTACCAAACCTGGAGGATACATTGTTTTTACCTTGCGTCTTGATTTTTATGAGAGCAGTGATTTTAAACAAAAGATGACTGCATTAGAAGAGTATGGCAAGTGGAAGTTAGTAGAAGTTGGCGATCGCTTCTCCCCTTTATCAACAGCTAAACCAGGCGGCTATTATCGGATTTGGGTATATCAGGTGAGTTAATAATTTCTGCCAAATAGCATCACCCCAGGAATTATAGCATTTTCATTTAATGGTGTTTCCCTGCTTTTATCTTATGTGTCGTATTCTCGGATATCTCGGTTCGCCCATTCAATTAGACCGTCTCCTCTACCAACCCGAACATTCCCTAATTGTCCAGAGTTATCAACCTCGGGAAATGACGGCTGGAACTATTAATGCTGATGGTTATGGGATAGGCTGGTATCACCAGAAACAAGAAACTCAGCCCTTTACTTACAAAAACATCTTACCCATCTGGAGCGATATTAATCTTCCTGAACTAACTCGCTATATTGAGTCTGGATGTATCCTAGCAAATATTCGTAGCGCTACTCCGGGACAAGCAATAGACTTGAGTAATTGTCAGCCCTTTAATTACGATCGCCTCCTGTTCGTTCACAATGGTTTCATCCAAAACTTCCGCACCAGTTTGTACCGCCCGATCCGCGATCGCCTTTCGGATACCGCTTATCAACTAATAAAAGGCAGTACCGACTCCGAACATATCTTCGCATTATTTGTCAATACTTGGCAAGCCTCCCCGAACATTTCTTTAGAAAAAGCCTTACAGCAAACATTAATTACTCTGCACGAACTAGCAACTCAGCATCAAGTCAAAGCTTCTGCTACTATTATTATCTCCGACGGACATCAAGCTATATCCTCCCGCTTTTCTACCCATTTGCCATCCCCAACCTTATACTGGTTGCGGGACGATCCTCAATTTCCAACAAGTGTAGTGCTTGCATCGGAACCCTTATTTGCAGGAAACTGGATTAGTTGTCCGGAAAATAGTATTTTTAGTATAGGAGAAGACTTTGAAGAACGCATCTGCCCAATCTTGTAAACAGCACCTTTTGCGAGGCTTTCAGGAATGTCGTGCTTCCACTCTCGCCTTATTTGAAAACCTCGATGAGGCGACATTCCGCAAACAAGTTCATCCCGAGTTTAGCCCCGTAGGGTGGCATTTGGGGCATATTGCGATGACAGAAGGGTTATGGATATTGGAGAAATTGGCAGGGGTTTCGACTTCGACCCTCTATCCAGAATACCGCAAATTATTTAATGCCGATGGATTGCCCAAGTGCGATCGCGGTCCGAATTTACCTCCCATTCCAGAACTTTATGATATCGTTCATTCCATCAGAGATCGGGTATTAGCCTACCTAGAAATTGCCCCCATAGAAAAACAAGAACGGTTGTGGCGTTTCATTCTCCAGCATGAATGTCTGCACTACGAGACTACCGCTTTTATCCTCCAATTACGAAAACAAGCTGGACAAAAATATAGATTCCCATTTCCATCAGAACAACCAACGTCCGATCCCTTGAAAGCAGAAATGATAGAAATTCCAGCAGGGGAATTTGAAATGGGAAATAATTCTGTTGCTGCGATGGATAACGAACGTCCCGCCCATCGAGTTTATCTCGATACTTACTGGATAGATCGCTATCCTGTTACCTGCGGACAATACCGCCAATTTATGGCAGATGGGGGTTATCAAAACGAAAGTTGGTGGAGCGAAGCAGGATGGAAATGGTTGCAAGAACACCCCGTTTCTCAACCACTTTACTGGGATGATTCTACTCAATGGAATAATTATCCCGTTTCTGGTGTCAGCTTATATGAAGCCGATGCCTATGCCCGCTATTTGGGAAAACAATTACCTACAGAAGCGCAATGGGAAAAAGCTGCCAGTTGGGATGCCAAAATAGGACGTCGCCGCACCTATCCTTGGGGAGAAGAAATGCCGAGTAGCGATCGCTGCAATTGTCATGGTATAGTTGGACAAACCACCCCTGTAAATGCCTATCCTACTGGGCAGAGTGCTTATGGCTTATACGATACCTTAGGAAACATTTGGGAATGGACATCGAGTTTGTTTGAGCCTTACGACGGGTTTATCTGGTATCCTTATCCTGGTTACTCTCAAGCCTATTTCGATAACCAACATCGAGTGCAAAAAGGCGGGAGTTGGATCGCTCATCCTTGGTTGATGCGAGTGAGTTTCCGTAGCTGGTATCCTCCAGAAACTCGCCATATCTTTGTCAGTTTTCGCTGTGTTAGCTCCTCACCGCTATAAAACCAAACAATTTCAAATCTGCTTCCGCTGTTCCATAAATCCGCTCCGGGGCAGTCCCCCCGTGGTTGCCCCAATTAGCTTGGAGCCCCTACAAACCGTACAAATACTGTCGCGATTTATTTAGTCGTATTTGATATAAGTTCAATAATTTTACGCTTAAAGTTTTTTATAGGAAAATGTCCGATCTGAATACGATCTCGAACAATAAAATGAATGAGAGCTTTGCTGACCCAGTTTCTAACTCAATAGGTATTTTGAATAACCAGCATTGACTATGGACAGCTTTTTCTCAGCGCCAGGACTAAAGCTCGTAAAGCTTAACGAGCTAGAATATATGGAAGCCCTAATTGCCTATCGCAGTCAGTATAAAAATGCAGAGATGATGCTGGAAGCTACAATTCGGGCTATAGAAAAAAATATGCCTTCACAAGAGAGTTTTAGCATTCTTAGTATCGGTTGCGGCAGCGGAATTTTTGAGAAGCCTTTTGTCAACAAGCTGCTTGAATCAAAAAAAACTATCTCTTTTGTTGGAATAGATCCCAATCAAGAAGAATGTACGGCAATAGAAGAATGGTGTCAGGAAATCAGAAGGAGCCAACCATCGAAATTTGATTTTGCAATTCATCCAGTTGGCTTTGATAGGTTTCAATCATCTCAAACTTTTGATATTATACTGTTAATTCATTCGCTTTACTACTTTCCTGACATTGAACCCTTAATTAGTAAAAGCTACCAACTTCTCAAGCAAGGAGGGATGGAGATCGTTGCAATTACTCCTAGGACTTTAATCAATGAACCTTATGAACTTGTATGTCAGCGACTGCTTGGAAGATCTCCGTGGTCTAGCGAGGACTTATGGGAAGTCCTCGCTAAATCTGGATGCAATATTCCATTTTGTCAAGAGACTATTGAGTTTTCAGTGAATATAACAGAGTGTTTTCATAAAGAATCTCAATTGGGCAAACAGCTACTAAATTGTCTTATTGGTGTCAACACTAACTATTTTTCACCATTACAATTGCAACTACTCTTAGACTACTTCAAAACGATTGCTCAAAAGACTGAGGGGGGAGAGATTGTGGTTCCACACTGCGTAGATTTGTTCTATTTTGATAAAACAGATGCAACTAATGAGGCTGCTTCACCGTAACACTGGGGTAAATAGGGGTAACTAGGGTTATTAATTTAAACAGAATATAGGATAAAATTATAGGGGTTAGATATCATCTCTGACGGTTTAGTATTCGGTATAAACTTTCTCCAACTTCCAGAAGTTATTTTTGAGGAGTTAATCAGGCGATCGCCGTTTTCAAAATAAATTTTTGTAATTGCCATTCTCGGTTGGGTAGTGCGGTTAGCTGCTGCACCATGAACGTTGAAGCCGTGATGAAAACTTATTTCTCCTAGTTCAAAGGGGTCTCTATTTATCTTGATATTGTTTGATTGAAGTAGTCTAGCAATCCAGAAATCTTCGGTTTTTCCTGATTTATCGCAAGGAACTTGCTCGATTATCTTGTAAACTTCCATTCCGCAGGCAAATTCAATAATTCCCATTTCCCAAGGCATAGCTTGTAGCGGGAGCCAATGCGAGCAAATATTTGTACTGGCAATCGGAAAATGATGTAGATCGTAGTGCCAAGGGGTCCGACCGCAACCCGGATTTTTACACAAGACGTTGTCGTGATATAAACGAACGCTTGACACTTCTAGTAACTCTGCGGCTATGCGTGCTAATCTACTGCTTAAGGCAAACTCTCGCATAACTTCGTTTTCCAGCCACATCATTTCTATATTGAAAAATTGTTGAGATGGATTTGATTGACGGCAACGATTTAGTAGATACTGAGCTTCCTGCCTGAGTAAATAAACAGCTTCCGGACTTAAGACGTTTTTAAGTCGAATATAGCTTTCAGTTTTAAATTGCTCTATTTGCTGTTCGGAAAGTGGATAGGGTTCTGCTAATTGTTGTTTAAAATCTTCAATAGATAAGCTGGATTTAAACGCTATATTAGGGAAATGAATTAATTTTTCTTTGTTAACTGGAAGGCTACTATTATCGGCTAAGGAAACATACCAGTCCCACCATTCTTCATTGCTCCCTTGCCAGGTTGTATGAATATTGTCATCTTCCGAATTTATATTCTGTAAAGACAATTCCTTCTCAGAGTTATCAGAGGCATTTGAATAATTTACAGCCATTTAATGCTCCATAAATATTTTTTTGTATTGATTTAATATTTCTCTAGCTTCTGCTTACTTCTATAGTTCTCAAATGAGCTAGTTTGGGTAAGGGTCAACTCGAAGAGGAGTAGGGATTTGCTTTCTAAAGCCGCCATCCCGCTTTGGCAAAAAATCTGGAAACGCCAAGGATGGCGGCGAAAGCAATAAAATTGCGAGCCCCGTTTATATAGTAGAGTGGCAAAATTGAGCTGCTCCCAGAGAAATCATAATTTCTCATAGTTTCCGATCTACTAAATGCCACCTTGTTTTTTTATGCAGATCTAAAAGGTCTAAATTTCCAGTTTTTTCTACAACTATTTCCAACCAATCATAAATTAAGGCACAATTGACGTTTTTTTGAAAATGAATTTTACCAAACAAAACAGCTATATCTTTAAAGTTATAGCAATTGATAATGTTTCCTGCAAACTCTAACAACTTATTTAAATCTTGCTCACTAAAAGGCTCGCGAGGAATTGACTTTAACTCCTTTAATTTCAAAACAGATTTATCTTTGAATAAATCCTCGACAGGTATTTGAGGATCGAAGTCAAATTCCAAACGAAAGCGCGACTCTGAGGAAAAATTACAAACACTATGAACCAAAGAACCATTATGAAATACGAGGTCTCCTAATTCCATATCGAATACTTCTTGTTCATAAGAATTCCAACATTGTTCTTGAATTTTAACGGGAATGTACATACGGGTATAAATTTCTCCAATTTCCTCAGAACCATCAAGATAGTCTCGGTGAGGAAGGAAAAAAGTTCCGCTCGTATATTCATGAAGACGGCATAACTTCAAATATTCAAGATTAAATGTATTTTTGACTAGGTTAGAAAGGTGGCTTAATTGAATCCCTATATCTGTGATTTGAGCCGCACCGTCATACTTATATAAGTAGGCATCGCTGGGATCGCCAGATTGATTCCATAGAGGATAGGTTCTCAAGAGTCCGCAAAAATCATCAGGATAAGAAACGCAAGGGGGAATTTTTTGGCAAGCTAAGAGTTCTTCCTCAAGATTCAATAGATTCAGTCGATCTAAAACATTACCTATGATTTCTGTATCCATCCTTGTTCTCTATTAATATAGGTTTTACAATTACTTGATAGCTTCCTGAAAAGGGCGATCGCTAAAGCTTACGATCGCCCAAAAAAACAAAAATTAATCACGCTATAAACCCAGAGTTAAATAGAAATTTAACCCTAGGATACTACTAAAGCCTTTTGTAGGTCGCTCTTAGATACCATTGTCAATCCCCCGTGATAGTTGATTAACTTGGAGTCATCTTTGCCAATCTCAGCCAAACGAACTTGCCAATCCGAAACCTCCTCATAGCTCATATGATGGGTATCGCAACTAGCGGTCCAAAACTCCCCTACAACAGAAGGATCTTGAATGCGCAGCAAACCGGACTTAGTTAAATAGTCCCATTGAGGCGTTCCCGGGATGGGAGAGATAGAATAGGAAGCTACCTGAAAATCTAGGTCGGGATTAATCGACTTTAAGTCTTGGCGCAGTTCCAATATGGCTTGCTCAAGATTTGCCAATTCCTCGTGAGAGTCTTGTGCCAATCCCACAATCACGCCATAGATTAACACGGGCAAACCGGCTCTGACAATAGATTTCAGCATATTACAATGCTGCTGCCAGGGCAGAATTTTGGCATAAGGCTGTTTGCCAACCACGGGGCGTTCTGCAGGAACATACGCCAAAAAGCCACCCACCTTGCCATCCCAACCCCAGAGTGCCTCGACTAACTCTTCATCGGGGGTCAGGTCGGTGTTATCGTAGTTGCGTCCGCGACCTAGCGTTGCTTTCCTGAGTTCCAAACCATTCGGCCATAACAGGGGCATTCCCATCTCCCTTGCTCCTCGCGTTATTTCGAGAATTTCTTCTCGCCCGCCAGGAAAAAGGATGCGACCCAGGAATTGATCGGCAACCATCACCGTGGATTTGGCTCCAGCTTCCTTCTGGATTGCCAGCCACTCAAGGGCTTTTTGGGGTGTCATCCGGCGATAACCCGTGCCATAGGTTGGTGTCTGACAAAAATCACAGGTGCGATCGCAGCCAATATCTGAAAATATAGAGCCGATGGGTAGTAAATCATCTAGGAACCGCTCTCCCGAGTACTCCATACCGAAACATTGCTTGGCAACTTCTAGGGATGGCAAAGGCCAGTCCTGGGGATTCATAGCTGGGTTGCGCTTGGGATATTTCGTCCCATCGGGAAAGAGAGCCCCATTGAGTTTTTCGCGCGGTTCTCGACCAAGTACGCTATCATAAATAGATAAATTAGCAGCTCCAGACTTATCTAAAACTACGACTGTTGCACCAGCTTCAAAATAGGGTTCGGGTGTGGCGATCGCATCAGACCCACCCACAACCACTGGCCTTCCGCCTTTGGCCAAATGGGCGATCGTCATACAAACTATCTCGCGCTCCTGCATAAAATTGGCGGTAACGCCCCAAGCATCGTAAGCTTGGGGATCCACATCACCAATCCTTTTACCCGAATAGACCTTTCTCAGGGTCGATCCTTTCCATAGAGCCTTGCCAAATTCTTCTTCGTAATCCCCATCTTTGAGGTGAACGAGTTGAGCATCGAATCCCCCTGCTTGAAGGTGAGCCAGCAAAACCTGTTTGCTCAGTAGAGGGTTGCGCTTGAACATCGGAGTCCAATTTTTGCCGTTCGGATCGTATAGACCAAGAGCAGGTACTTCTACCATTCCGATTCTTGGCATTTTGTTAGATGCTGATTTCATAAACAATCCCTTTAGAATTTTGCTTCTGCGAGATTCATAACAGTTTCACGCTTTAGATTGGGACTATAGCGCAACTTAATTCAGCTTCCGTTCCGGGAGCTTACAGCCATTGGTCAAATATAGCACGGCTGTTTTCAACAAATCAGAATTTAAGCAAGTTATAGGGTCGAACTCTCTGTCTATGTACCGAATGCGCGTTGCGCGTCGTAACAAAGAGCGTCCGTGCGTAACTCCACTATAGCGATATATATGCGATCGCCATGTGGCAAAATCACTGTTATAACTGTTTGCCAACATATACAATAGTTTGTTTGTCCAAGATTTGTATGAAAATAATGCGATAGATACTGCAGGGCCATCAATTATCTATCTAAAAGTTGCACATTGATGAATGATTTAGACGCGCTATAGTTAGCAAATCTAATCAAATTGTCCTGGAGGTTAAAGATGCCAGCCACTGTGGCCTTGATTGCCCACGATCGCAAAAAAGAAGATTTGGTTGACTTCGCCCAAAAATACACCCCCCTGCTTTCTCGTTATAAATTGATAGCTACAGGCAATACCGGAAGGCGCATCCTCCAAGGAACTTGCCTGGAAGTGGAATGCCTATTATCCGGCTCGATGGGGGGAGATGCCCAGATTGCAGCGGAAGTGGCTCTCGGTAGGGTGGCGGCAGTTATTTTTTTGATTGACCCGCTCCACGCCCAACCCCAGGAACCAAGCGTTCGGCCAATAGAGAGGATTTGTGCTATCCACAACGTGCCCCTCGCTACGAATCTCGCTACTGCAGAAGCGATCGCCGCTGTCTTAGCCAAAACCTACATCGCCCATCTTATCTTTAATCCCGTTTCCGGTCAGGGCAATTCCGACCAAGATTTAGAGTTAATTCAAAAGCTTCTCGAACCCCAACTTCATTTAGAGATTCACTTGACTACTCCAGACATAAGTCCAGAGGAGTTGGCCAAAGAGGCGATCGCATCGGGAGCAGATTTGATTATTGCTTCCGGTGGCGATGGCACTGTTTCTGCAGTAGCGGGAGCGCTGATTGGTAAGAACATCCCTTTGGGCATAATTCCGAGAGGAACTGCCAATGCTTTTGCTGCTGCCTTGGGAATTCCGATTGCGATCGCTCCGATTAGAAATTCCTGCCAGGTAATTTTAGCTGGCAAAACTAGAGTAGTAGATATTGCCCGTTGCAACGGTTTGCCCATGATTTTGCTGGCTGGCATTGGTTTCGAGGCAGATACTGTAGAACGAGCCAGCCGGGAATTGAAAAACCAATGGGGACCTCTGGCTTACATTATGGCGGGCTGGGAGCAACTAAACGAACAAGAACTGTTTAATGTTGAAATAGAAATAGAAGGCAATCTCCAGAAATTCCAAGCCGGAGCGATTACAATTGCCAATGCCGCGCCGCCGACCTCCGTCCTAGCCCAGGGCGCGGGGGAAGTAATTGTGGATGATGGCTTATTAGACGCAACCATTACTACTGCATCAACTAAGTTTCAAACGGTCACAACAATGGTCAATCTTCTCGGCTCGGCGCTAATCAAAACTGGCAACAATCAGCAAAATACTATCTCTTTGCGCGCCAAGCAGATTAAGGTGAATGCTTTTCCAGCGCAAAAAGTAGTTTTAGATGGGGAAATTATCGGTACGACTCCCATAGAAGTAGAATGTATCGCCGCCGGATTAACAGTCTTAGCACCGCCGCCGCCTGCTGCCAATCAACGGGAAAAAGGCGATCGCTCTTTTGCTACAGAGTCTGCCTCTGAATTAAAGCAGACAACTAGCGTTTGAGAGTAAGGAAGAGGAATTGGGGTGTAGGGTGTAGGGTGTAGGGTTTTAGTTAGGGTGTAGGGTGTAGGGTGTAGGGTGTAGGGTGTAGGCGGAAAAGAAGAAGAAATAATGATTTTTCATCCTTGCTTCTTCATCCTTCCCCAACACCCCACACCCAACACCCCACACCCAACACCCCACACCCAACACCCCACACCCCACACCCTACACCCTAACTATGGCTATAAATAGCGATTCGCCTTAGCGCTTATTCCTTGCTTCTTTAATCGATTCCACTATGTCAATATGCCCTTCCGCAGATGCCCAAACCAGCGCCGTCCAGTTATTCTTATCTTTAGCATTTATGTCGGCACCTTTATCCAGCAAGATTTGTACTACTGCCCCATGACCTTTGGCAGCCGCCGCGATTAGCGCTGTCAAACCTTCATTGGTTTTGGCATTTATATCGGCACCGGCATCCAGCAATAGTTGCACTATCTCTCGGCGATCGCTGGCAGCCGCTTCCATAAGTGCCGTCCAGCCATCTGGGTCCTGCTTGTTGACATCGGCACCAGCGGCCAGCAGCAACTGTAGGATTTCGGCGCTACCGACCTCCACTCCAGCAATCAAAGCGATCGTGCCTGCTTCTTCTAGATTGGCATCGGCACCAGCTTCGAGCTGTTCTTGCACTTTAGAAAGATTGCCTATTTTGACGGCATCGATTAACTCTGTCATCCCCGCGTCTCTACTTTTCTTATTTATTAGTCTGCGATTGGTCTGCGATTTGGTCTGCGATTGGCCTGCGATTAGTTTGCGATTGGCCTGCGATTGGCCTGCGATTGGCCTGCGATTGGTCTGCGGTGCAGCACTGCGTGGTAGCACTCGCTATTTCCGACGAAATCTAATTCTATATATATTAGGACTTACGCTTTCTTACCAGATCTAAGAATATATTTAGCGCTCTCTTGCGCGGTGCGGCACCCTACATACAGAGTCTTTGCGTAAGTCCTGTATATACAATTTATTTAGACATACTATAGCGGTTCTCAAATTGATGTAAGGTGCCTGGGCGAAGCATCCCAGTACGGGAATTACCGTTCGGGACGCCGAGATTGTCGAGCGGGATGCTGTCGCCCCTACATTTTCGTTTATTACACTTATTTGAGAAACGCTATATATATAGGAGTTGGTGTGCCGCAGGGCACCTCCATAATATTGGCTCAATTCCCAATCCCCCATCCAATGCCCCATGCCCCATGCCCCATGCCCCATGCCCCATACCCCCATGCCCCATGCCCCATGGGCAGGTATGGCGCCCCATGCCCCATGCCCCATGGGCAGGTATGGCGCCCCATGCCCCATGCCCCATGGGCAGGTATGGCGCCCCATGCCCGTCGATATTCTAATTTTATCTAATGGACCGGGGGAACTGGCGACCTGGGTGCGACCCGTGGTGCAACAGATACGACAGCAGTTGGGCAGCGATTCTCCTATGGAGACTCCGCCCGATCGCTCCCAGGTTCGCATCTCTGTAGTTCTAAGTCCTTGTCCCCATGCGACGGGCCGAGAAACTGCGATCGCCCGCTCCTATCCCGAAATAGACCGCGTTCAAGAGCCGGAGCATTTCTGGCGGTTTCTGCTCTGGGGCAAAACTGCTGCCAATTGGGATTGGCGGCAAAAGGGCATAGTTGTTTTCCTCGGTGGAGACCAATTTTTTACCGTCGCGATCGCCAAACGTTTGGGCTATCGCTCCGTTGTCTATGCCGAATGGGAAGCTCGCTGGTTGCCCTGGATCGATCGCTTCGGAGCGATGAAACCAGAGATTGTCGAGCGAGCTGGCGCAAAATACGCTTCTAAATTCACCGTCGTCGGGGATTTGATGGCAGAAGTCCGGCGGGAAGCAAGAGTCGATATTAGTTTAAATAGCAATTCCAATAGCAATTCCAACCGGGTGTGGTCAAAACCCGTTGATAAAAATGAGATACCCCAGTTGGAGGATCCCCCCCAAACCCCCCCTTTTGTAAGGGGGGGCAAGGAAGCCGATGGCGTTTTTAAGGGGGGTTTGGGGGGATCCTCTGCAACTACTTTTGACCACACCTATTCAAACCCCGCACAAGACCAAACAAAAATAGCTGCTAATTTTTTGGGCGAGCTGGAGTTTTCGCCTAACTCCCAGGCTAGAGAATCGATCGGTCTGCTACCCGGGTCGAAACCGGCAAAACTGGCTCAGGGCGTCCCGCTAGTTCTGGCGATCGCCGAATCCATTCGCCAGAAACGTCCTCAAACCGATTTTGTCATTCCCGTCGCCCCAACTGTTGACTTACAAACTTTGGCTCGTTTTGCCAACCCCGCCCAAAACCCGCTTATCGAGCAGATGGGAGCGACTGGCGGGAGATTGATAATAGAAGAATTAACGACTGAGCCAGAAAAATCCCAGCCAGAAAAATCCCAGCCAGAAAAATCCCAGCCAGAAAAATCCCAGCCAAATCAAAAAACTGAGAAGCAGGCATTTTTGGAAACGCCATCGGGATTGCGAATTCGCCTCTGGACTCAGACCCCAGCTTACGATTTGCTATCTCAATGCCATCTTTGTCTGACCACTGTAGGCGCGAATACCGCAGAACTCGGTTCTCTAGCAGTACCGGCGATCGTTTTGTTGCCCGCCTACCAGCTTGACGCCATGCGTGCTTGGGATGGCATTCCAGGAATTTTGGTTAATTTGCCCGGAGTTGGCTCGCTTTTTGCCAAGCTCATCAATTGGTTGGTTCTGCGCGGGGCAGGAGCAGAAGTTTCTTATGAAGGAGAAGAGCAATCGCCCGCTCAAAATTCTAAGAAAAGAACTAAAAAAAGAAAACTATTTGCTTGGCCTAATATCTGGGCAAAGGAGCCGGTAGTGCCGGAGTTGGTAGGAAAATTGGAACCAGAAGCGATCGCGAGAGTAGCTCTGGATTTGCTGGAGCATCCTGAGAAGTTGGCACAAACTCGCGATAGCCTCCGCCGCCTCCGAGGGGAACTCGGCGCTTCGCAAAAACTGGCGCAGATAATCGGCGAAGAATTACAATAGACTTTTCAAGTATTAGCTCAGAAACAGCTCAGAAACCTCAGAAACCCGGTTTTTTGGAAAAACCGGGTTTCTAATCTAATAAATTCTTAGCTCAGAAACCCGGTTTTTCCAAAAAACCGGGTTTCTAATAAACCCCGAATCTAACCTCGCTCGCGGGCATCGCGGCGTCCCAGTTCATAAATTCCGCAGCAGACAGAGGCCATGATGCCAAAACCGATCGCCCAGCTAGCCCCTAAGCTAATTTCTAAGAGATAATAGCATCCCGTGCCGATCGCTAAAAAGGGGACAATGCTAAAGACCGAGGCATAGAAAGAATTTTGAGCTTCTCTGGCTGGGCGAGTTTTTTCAAATTCTTCTGCTGAGGTATAGAGCGATCGCTCGGCAAAGTTAAACCACCGACTTAGTTGCTCCATTATCCATTCGCTTACGGGAAAAAAACCCAAGTATAAAGCCAGAGACCACAAAGTAGCACCGGCGATCGCGGTCGTATTCAATACTAATCTAAACGGCAAAATTTCATTTAACATCAGTCATACCTTTAGAAGAATTCATTATATTAGGGTGTGGGGTGTGCCGGCGGAATTCAAAATTCAAAATTCAAAATTCAAAATGCCTTTCGACCCTGGCTCCCGGCCACAAGAGAGCGCTCGCTTATTATTTCTGCCGCGCTGTACTAGGTGACAGCTATTTTAGGGGATTCCAAGAAATAAATTACCCAATCCGCCGATTTTACAGTCCGGCCAGAAACCCAGTTTCTTTGACAATACCTTCGCCAAAAGGGCCAGAAACCCGGTTTTTTGGACAATACCTTCGTCAACAGGAGTTACGCAGAGATACTATTTTTAGGGTGCCGCACCGCGCACCAAACGCTATCTACATAATTAAATCGTCCAATTTGCGTAAGTGCCGGTCAAAAACGGGGTCAGTTAAGGGGCCAGTTAGGGGTTGCCGCGAACATTTGTAGTGCAGGGCAAATCTGTTGGCCGGGGATGGGGTAATGGCGATCGCTCTCTGTCAGATTAGGCTATACGACAGTGGAAAACCTGTAGAGGCGCAGAAGGTGAAAAAATTTTTGGATTGAACGTTGTTTTTCGCGCAAAACAGTGCTAAAATACTCTTATAGCTTCCATGAGGGGGCAAAAAAAGGGGCCACGTCTAAGCGCGACCCTTTCACACACACACGAACGCGACGGTAAACCTAGCAAGGAGGTTTTCACTCAAAGACAAAAACTTCTCCCTTAAAAACCGGACTGGCATGGGGTAAGCCTTGGACTTGGGGAAAGTTGTCCTTTGGCTTACTCCAATAGCTAGCCCCGGTGGGAAGATAGCCCACCCCAAAACCCCGCCGATATCGCACTCTGTCGCGGCAGCGGGTGGGTTTCCCTTGGGAGAAATTAGCCTTCGTTTTTGCCACTGACCTCAAGGGGACTTGGGGGATTTGGGGACTTGGGGACCGAGGTAAAAGTCAAAAGTCAAAGGTTAAAAGTCATGCATTGAAGAAACGCTCACTCGTTCGCCCGATCGCGTTGGCGTAGCCTGCCCTCGCCTAGGGCATAGCGCAATCGCGCTTCGTCACTGCTCGCTTTTGACTTTTGAATGCATGACTTTTAGGACTTACGCATTAACGCTATTGACGGGGCAACCACGGGGGGATTGCCCCTACAAAACACCACACCTGGATATTTTGCGTAAGTCCTAACTTTTTCACTCCCCCAGTCTCCCGGTCTCCCAGTCTCCCAGTCTCCCGGTCTCCCAGTCTCCCAGTCTCCCGGTTCCTTGAAGCCTGGATCTGGGCTAGGATCTCCTTGCTTTTTTTTGGGTACGAAGAATTATAGCAGTAAGGCGGTTTCTACCAGGGTTGCGGAAAAGACCCATGCGATACTCCCCATCCTCCCGCGTCTGCCGTGGCTGTCCTCAAAATACTCAAAATACAGGGGGGCAGCCATTGGCTCGACTGCCCCCCTACAAATACTGAAGTTTTTTTCAACGGATTCTATCCAAAAAACTCAAAATTCTCTCATTCAAAATTCAAAATTCATAACTTTTCAAGAAACGGGAGTTAAAAAAGAATTATTTATTTCGCTATTTTCCGGTTTTGTAGAAACGGCTATCCTCAAGCTCACCGCACAGGCTTTTAATTCTGGCTGCAGGGAGATGGGACAAGAGACGGGATGGGTGAGGGCATTGGCTTCGGCATCTTCTGCCCAGAGAAATCCCCAGTGCATGGGTACGAAGACAGTGCCGGGAGCGATCGCCTTAGTAACCTTGGCGGGAAAGCGACCCATGCCCCGGCGCGATCGCACTTCCACCGTCATTCCTTCTTCTATCCCCAACTTAGCCGCATCTCGGGGATGAATCTCGATAAAAGGATTGGGGTGCATTTTGACAATCTTATCAATCCGACCCGTGCGCGTCATAGTGTGCCAGTGACCGTAGAGCCGACCCGTAGTCAAGACGAATGGATAATCGGGATCCGGCGGTTCTGCCAAACCTCGGGAATGATAGGCGGCAAACTTAGCTCGCCCGTCGGGAGTATTGAAGCGAAAATCTGTATAGAGACGTTTATTATTGGCAGTATTGATTTTTTCCCCTGCAGGAGATGGCCACTGAATCGGTCCGTATTCCTGTAGGGTTTGGTAGCTCAGAGCGGACATATCGCAAGGACGCCCTTTCGTCGCCCGCACGAACTCGTCATAAACTTCAGCAGAATTGGCAAAATTAAATTCTTGAGTAAAGCCCAAGCGCCGTCCGACTTCGGCAAAGATTTCCCAATCTGCCTTAGCCTGTCCGGGGGGGTCGCGAAAGGCGGGACAAAATGTCACCGTTCGCTCCGAGTTCGTCATCGTGCCAGTTTTTTCGCTCCACTGAGCGGCGGGGAGGAGAACATGGGCAAATTCGGCGGTTTCCGTAGGATAGTAGGCATCTTGATAAACCGTAAAAGGCGATCGCCGCAAAGCTGCCTTAGTCCGTTCGATATCCGGCATGCTAACTGCTGGATTAGTCGCGGCAATCCACATAACACCAACTTTGCCAGCTTCTAAACCTTCGAGTGCTTCCCAAGCAGAAAGACCCGCTTCCGGAGAAATTCTCCCCTCGGGAATACCCCAAAATTCTTCTATTTCTTGGCGATGTTGGGGATTTTTAACCGTGCGATAACCGGGTAAAAGATGAGCCAAACCGCCTGCTTCTCTTCCTCCCATAGCATTGGGCTGCCCCGTCAGAGAAAACGGTCCAGCGCCGGGTTTCCCTATTTCTCCCGTCATCAAGTGCAAATTAATAATAGTCTGCACCTTAGCGGTTCCTTCCGAAGACTGATTGATTCCCATCGACCACATCGAAAGAACTCTCTTGGACTCGCCCCACCACCGCGCCGCTGTCTCCAAATCTTCTCTTTCAATGCCGCAGCGTCTAGCCACCAGTTCCGGCGGATAGGCGCGAATTACTTCTGCATATTCGTGAAACCCCGTGGTGCATTCATCCACAAAAGGAGTATCCAGATAGCCCCAGTGCATTAATAGATGGGCGATGCCATTGAGTAGGTCGATATCCGTACCGGGCTGAATCGCTAGGTGCAGGTCGGCCGCTTGTGCAGTCTGCGTATAGCGCGGATCGACCACTATCATTTTTACATTTTTATTTTTTTTATGATGTTGGCGCAGCCGATTGAAAATAATTGGGTGACATTCGGCGGTGTTAGTGCCAATTAGGAAAGCGCAGTCGGTTTCTTCTAAATCTTCATAACAGCAGGGCGGGCCGTCGGAGCCGAAGCTATGGATGTATCCGGAAACGGCGCTGGACATACACAGGCGCGAATTGGCATCAAAATTGTTGGTGCCCAAACATCCTTTAAGTAGTTTTTGGGCAATGTAATAGTCTTCGGTCTGGAACTGTCCCGAGCCGTACATGCAAATAGCGCTTTCGCCAAGGGTGTAGCGAACGGTTTGGATTCGGTTGACTATGCGATCGAAGGCTTCGTCCCAGGTTGCGCGTCGGAAAGGTTCATCTAGGCGATCGCGCACCATTGGATATTTGAGTCTATTTTTGCTGAGAGATTCGCTGACTGTAGCGCCTTTTACGCAAACTTTTCCCTTACTAGAAGGATGGGTGCGATCGCCCTGTACTTTCCAAATCGGATTCCCTCGATCGTCTCGATGGGTTGCCTTCCCTCGTCCTGCTGGCGGCGATACTTCTAGGCCGCAGCCAACGCCGCAGTAAGGACATAGGGTTTTAGTTGAGTTTGTCATACCACTTCACACAACAATGAATAGTGGGGTTGCACCAGTCCAAGCTTGCGTCCCCACCGTTCGTTAATTAATGCCTATTAGTTCTGTTTTTCCGTCAGCATTATTGGAGTATCTGCTGCCATATTTTCCTCTTCCACTTCCCCTTCGTGGTGTTCGGAAAAAGAACCTTTCGGTTCCTTGAGTAAGAAAGCACATAAGAAAGCAACAATTAAACTTGCCGTTCCCAAGACCTGAAAGAATACTTGATTGCCAACATCTCCAGAGGGTAACAAGCTGAACATAGTTAGATAAGCCACGGCACCGACATTACCGTAAGCGCCGACATTCCCGGCCACCTGACCCGTAACGCGCCGCTTAATCAAAGGCACAATAGCAAAGGTAGAACCTTCCCCTGCTTGCACGAAGAAAGAGCAAGCCATTGTCAGTATTACCGCAGCAGGAAGAAACCAATTTCCATTGACATTGCCCATCATTAGATAGCCAATTCCCATGCAGCCCGTCAACACGGCCATCGTCCATTTACGGCTGCCCAGCTTGTCGGAAATTAAGCCGCCACCAGGACGAGACACGAGGTTCATAAAGGCATAGCTGGCAGCAATCATACCTGCTGCTTGCTTGCTGAGGTCAAAAGTTCCTTCAAAGAAGGCCGGCAGCATGGAAACCACCGCTAGTTCGGATCCGAAGTTGACGACATAGGTGAGTTCGAGAATGGCTACTTGGGAGAAGTCGTAGCGGTCTGCAGGAGGATAGTGTTTCTCACCCGCCATCAATTCTTTGTTCGCATTCCAGCAGTTATAGGCTTGGAAGAAGTACAGACCTGCTAGAAATGCCCAGACCATAAACAGTTGAGACTGGTTTAGGAAACCCACCTTGCTCAAGCGCCAAGCCAGTACGGCCAGAACTCCAGAAAGGGGAGCGTTCATCAACATCAAGAACCAAAAGTCTTTCTTGCTGGTGACTTCGATACCGCCGTGACGCTTGGGTTTTTGGTAGGTTTTGCCAGGGGGCGTATCTTGGACGCTGAAGAAATACAGCGCGCCATAAGCAGCAGCAATGATGCCAGTCAGGGCAATAGACAAGCGCCAGTTGAGGATTTCTCCTGCGCCAAAGGTCAGAAATGCAGCGATCGTGGGTAGGGTAAAGGCTGACGCCGCCGAGCCAAAGTTTCCCCAGCCTCCATAGACGCCTTCGGCTAAACCAATTTCTTTGGGCGGGAACCATTCGGCAACCATGCGAATGCCAATCACGAAACCGGCACCTACGATACTAAGTGCTAAGCGGCTAATCACCAATTGGCTGAAGTTTTGTGCCAATGCGAAGGCGACACAGGGAATCGCCGCATACATTAGCAGCAGGGAGTAGGTGATTCTAGGCCCGTATTTGTCCAAGAGCATCCCGATGATGATGCGAGCCGGCACGGTTAGGGCAACGTTGCAAATGGCGAGGGTGCGGATTTGACCTATTTCTAGACCGAAGTCTGCTTTCAATGCTGTGGCCAAGGGGGCTAAGTTAAACCAGACCACAAACGAGAGAAAGAAGGCAAACCAGGTCATGTGCAGGATGCGGTAACGGCCTTTAAAAGACCACATTTCACCTAGCATGGCTAGTACCTCTTTTATATTTTTTCTCTAGGGTTTACAGGGTAAGCATTTCTATCTACCGCAATATCTTAGCTTATTCATGCCTCAATTATTAGGGCTCTATTTTAATATCGGCGATCGCATCTTTCTGTATCTTTGCGCACATTTTGACCTTTTTTTACTGCCTTTTTCCGCAGATTCGTAAATTTGGAAATAAATATAAAAAATGAATGATGAATGGCAGGCCGTTTCTTCTAACTCCGAGGGAAACATTTATTTATAAATAGGCTCCTAAGTCAAAAATCAAACCGCGCTCCCATTCCTCATTCAACGTCCTTTATCGATTATGCAACCAACCTAATAATTCTACATATTTTGCCTAATTTTTCTGTAATATTTATTTTTTTGCCTACTTGGCGAGCCAAGGGCTAACCTCTAGCCGCCCAGAGGGAGTAAGCACTACTAAAAATGACGCTACAGGTTCTTCCGATTTTCCGCCAGCATCGACTAAACTTTCCATCGGCGTTTCTGAGAGGTAATCCACAGCGACTTCATTTATCGGTTCGTAGGAAGCGATCGCTCCATTTTCCTTGACGTTCACCTTATAAGCTAAATTGCTTTTGAAGGTTGGATATAGTCGCCAGCTTCGATCTACTTTGTTGTAAACCTCGTAGTATAAATCCTCGGTTACTTCCGCTGTTGCACTGCTGTCTTCGGGAGTTTCTGCCGCTGAATCGCTTACTTCTGTATCTGTTTCAATAAACTCCTCTGTTACCTCTGGTTCTGTTTCTACAGTTTCTGCCGCTGAATCGCTTGCTTCTGTATCTGTTTCAATAAACTCCTCTGTTACCTCTGGTTCTGTTTCTACAGTTTCTGCCGCTGAATCGCTTGTTTCTGTATCTGTTTCAATAAACTCCTCTGTTACCTCTGGTTCTGTTTCTGCACTTTCTGCCCCTGAATTGCTTACTTCTGTATCTGTCTGGGTAAACTCCTGCGTTACCTCTGGTTCTGTTTCTGCAGTTTCTGCCGCTGACTCGCTTCCCTCTGTCTCGACCTCTGTTACTTCTGAGTCTCGACTGGCTGCTGCTTCCGATGCAGCCTTACTCGGTTCCTCGGTCCCAGTATCGGCCTTATTTACCGAACTTGAAGCTGCAGTCTCCGTGGTCGTCTTTGCCTTGGATAGCAACTTTTGCCAGTGAACTATCATAAACGTTGTAAACAGAACCAGAGCTGAAGCAGTAATAGCTTTAATCGCCACGGAATTGTTTGATTTTGGCGCAGTTTGGGGAGTTTCTTTTGAAGAAGTCATAGTTACTTTTCCTTGATGCCTCCTTGGGGTCAGTCTTGGAGCCCTGCTATGGGCTTACAAGTTAGTTATTCCATATAACTCGCCCTTACATATATTTCTGTATATTCCGTTACAGATTTTAGGTAATATACCATATATGGGCCAGGTTAAAGACTATTTTTCAAGGCTCTAAGCATCTATTTCCACTCGTCCCAGAGGGCGGGCGCTACAGGTCAAAATATATCCGGGTTCCAGCTCGCTACTGGCTGGTGGGATTTCGTCGTATGTCACCTCGCCAGATACTAGCTTCTGCTTGCAAGTGCCGCAGGTTCCAGACCGGCAACTGCTATCGAGTTCCAGTCCTTCGCGTTCCGCTATATCGAGAATGAATTCCGACTCGTTTGCTGTCGCTTCTTTGCCAGACTTAGCAAAAACTACTGTTGCCGTCTTGGATTGCGGGCTATGTCCGTTGGCGATCGGTGCCTTGTCTCCATTAGCCGAGCCATTGAGGGAGCCATTAGCCGAGCCATTAGCCGAGCCATTGAGGGAGCCATTGCTAGAAACAAGATCCGCCGCAATGGGGGCTACTCCTTCTTTTAAGCGAGCCCCAAACTGCTCGATTAATAATTCTCGCAATACGGGTTTTAGGTCTTCGCAGGGAATGCCTTTCTGGACGCGATCGCCCAACTTAGCATCCTTGCCAACCTTGCCGCCCATATAGATATCTACGCCTTCCACCGCCTTGCCATTCTTGCGCGCCTTGGTTCCCATCAAGCCAATATCCGCCACTTGAGGTTGGCCGCAGGAATTGGGGCAGCCGGTCCAGTGAATCCGCACCGGGCGCGTCATTTCTACTTCTGCTTCCAGTTCCTTGGCGATCGCCAGCGCCCGATTCTTGGTTTCGATTAAAGCAAAGTTGCAGAACTGCGCTCCCGTGCAAGAAACTAAGCTGCGGGTCAAAGGTGCCGGATCGATAGAAAACTTCTCCAAGAGCGGCTCTTGCAAAAATGCTTCTAAGCGCGAATCGGCAATATGGGGAATAATCGCATTTTGCTCTACCGTCAGCCGAATCTCTCCTTTGCCATAGACCTCTGCCAGTCTGGCCAGTTCGAGCATATCATCGGCATAGAATCGGCCCATAGGGACGTGCAATCCCACATAATTTAAATTATTATCGCCACCTTCATCTTGCTGGCGATGGACGCCAATGTGGTCTCGCTTTTCCCAGTCTATTTCGTCTTTTGGAGCTGCGGTTATTAATTCCCGCCCGAATTCTTTTTCCACTTCGGCGCGGAACAAGTTCAGACCCATTTCATCAATCAGCCACATCAGGCGCGACTTTTGTCGGTTGGCGCGCAGGCCGCGATCGCGATACAGCTTCAATATCGCTCGGCACAGGTCCACCACATCGTCGTTTGGCGGCACCCAGGCATTTAGGGGAATCGCTGCAGCACAGCGCTTGGCAGAAAAGAAGCCTCCAACCACAACATTGAAACCGAGAGTGCCATCTTTGTAGGCGGGCACAAAAGCGATATCGTTAATTTCCGCGTGAACTGAGTTATCCCGACCGCCTTCTATAGCAATATTGAACTTGCGCGGTAAGTTAGTAAATTCTGGGTTGCCCTCCCCATTGTTGGTAATCATATCTTGGACTTTTTGTACCAACTCCCGGGTATCGATCAGCTCCGTAGCATCCAATCCTGCTATCGGGCTTCCGGTAATGTTGCGCACGTTGTCCATTCCCGATTGAACGCTCGTCATCCCCACTTCTTCCAATCGTCGGAAAATATCGGGTACGTCTTCTATGCGAATGCCCCGCAACTGGATATTTTGCCGCGTAGTAATGTCTCCACTACCGTCGTCGCCATAGCGCTGGACGATTTCCCCCAGCAACCGCATCTGCTCGCTGGAAATAATTCCACTTGGCATCCGCAGCCGGAGCATAAATTTGCCCGGAGTTACGGGGCGAAAGAATACACCCAGCCACTTTAGCCTATGATCTCGGTCGGTTTTATCTATCTCTTCCCAGCCTATCTTCGCAAAATTATCTAGCTCTTTTTTTACCTCAAGTCCATCTTTCTCTGCCTTGAGTTTCTCAAATTTATTTAAACTTGCCTGTTTTTTTTCCGCTACTACTAAAGTCATCTTCCTTTGCCTCTACTTTTCAATTGCCGTTTTTTTATTTTTTCTCTGCGAGTTTCTCTGTGTCGGCGCTTCCTTTCCCGGAACTACCTTACTTGGAGCTGCGCTTTAAATAACAAAACATATTGATAGAGAGGCTTGGCTATTTTTGGTCTCGCTCCTTGCCCGCTCTCTCCTTATATATAAGCGAGATTGTTTTTTCTTACGAGGTTGTAGATACGCCCTATCTAATTGCTTTTCCTCCAGGGATTTATTAGCTTCAATTTATGCCTAAAGATTTTCTTAATTTGTATTCTGCGTTACAAAACTTAACATTTGATGATTAAAATGCATACTTAATATGCGTTTTTAACATGAATGTCTGAATAGAGCAGGAGACCGGGGGACCGAGGTAATGGGAGTGTGGGGAGGGTGGGAAGTGTCGGGAGGGTGGGAAGTGTCGGGAGGGTGGGGACTGTGGGAAGGGTGGGGACTGTGGGAAGTTTGGGAACGGTGGGAAGAGCTGCTACAATAGAAAGATTGAGCAGTTAGGCTTACCGGCTCCGAGCGAAGGGTGCCGAGAAGTCTAGCCATCCTTTGAATTGACTTTTTATTCAATCAAAGACGCGCAAATCAAAGACGCGCAAATTTAGGAATGCTTGTAGAGTTCAGCGTAGAAAATTATCGTTCGATTCAAGAGCGGCAAACTTTGAGCATGGTGGCGTCGGAAGATCTCGAAGTAGGGGCGTTTCGCGAAACGCCCCTACTGGAAAACAATAGCTTTCCCATGCCCACGGATGAAGAGTTGCGATTGCTCGCCAGCGCTGCTATCTACGGTCCTAATGCGTCGGGGAAGAGTAATTTGGTGCGAGCCATGCAGAGCCTCAAGAGAGTTGTCATGGACTCGGCCACTAAAATGCAGGCTGGGGAGAGGCTGCCTTACATTCAACCATTTCTGCTCGATGCCGAATGGTCAAAAAAGCCTACTTGCTTTGAGATTATATTTATTGACGAAGAGATACGCTATGAATATCAAGTATCTCTAGACCAGAGGCGAGTTTATGAAGAACAGTTAATTGCCCGTGTAAAAGGGCGATCGCAAACTTGGTTTTCTCGCCAATACGATCCAGAAGATCCAGAGCTACAACAGGATGATGGATACGAATGGTCTTTTCCTAAATTGAAGGGTGAAAAGAAACGGATTCAAAAATTCGTCCGCTCCAATTCCTTATTCTTATCTCACGCCGCCCAGAATAACCACCCTCAGCTTACCAAGGTTTTTAAGTGGTTTGTCAAGAAGATGAATTTTATCGATCCTGATTTTTCAAAATCTTACACCACCGGAAGATGCATGAGCGATACAGAATTCCGAGAAGCTGTCGTCAAGCTTATTGTTGAAGCGGATATTGGCATATCAGATATTAATTTCGTTCCAAAGCCTATGCCCGCTGAAATGAGAGATTTTTTTTTAAATAGACTAAAAGAAGTTAGTTCTGAAATTCAAAGAACGGACATTATTGAAGATTTTGACGAAGGTGAGTTTGAAGTGGTTCAGGTTGTCACTGTCCATAAACCAAGCAACTCTGAAGAGCCGGTTAGTTTTAATATGAACGACGAGTCCGAAGGGACACAGCGGTTCTTTGAAATGGCAGGACCTTGGCTAGATGTATTGCAGGAGGGAGAGGTTCTGATTGTGGACGAACTAGATCGAAGCATGCATCCAGTGTTGGCCAGGTCTTTAGTGAAGATGTTTAACGATCCGGAAATTAACAAAAAAAATGCTCAGTTAATCTTTACTACCCACGACACTACCCTGCTCGATGCCGAAATTTTCCACCGAGGGCAGGTCTGGTTTACCGAGAAAGATAGAAATATGACTAACCTATATTCTCTGCTGGAGTTTCAACCTCGCAAAGATGAGTCGCTACAAAGAGGTTATTTGCTCGGCCGCTATGGCGCTATTCCTTTTATTGGAGGGCTTAATATTTAATAATGGCGCGCAAAAAAGACTCTCAGCCCGCCAAAGGTAAGAAGGGCAAGGGAAAATCTACTCGCGATCTGCGGCGACGTACCGACAACAGACAGCCCAGAGAGTATATTTTAATTGTCGTTGAGGGGAAGGAGACAGAGTACAAATATTTTCAGGCTCTAAATCGGGATTTGAAACTGACGAGCGCTTTAGTTGAAGTGGTGCCAGGTTCCGGCGGCGATCCTCTGGCAGTCGTGAATAAAGCACAGAAATTAAGGGAAAAGAAGAAACCCGATCGCGTGTTTTGCGTATTCGATCGCAACGGGCTGCCTCACTACCAAGAGGCTTTTCAAGCAGCAAAGAATTATGGCTTTGAAGAACCGATTGCCTCTACTCCCTGTTTTGAATTTTGGTTTTTGCTGCACTACCGCTATACCGAGAAAGCTTTTGGGCGCTGCCAGGAAGTTATCCCCGAATTAGAAAAGGAACTTATCGCCGCTAATGTTTTAAAAGCCGGTCAAAAATATAACAAGAATCTGGACTTGTATCGGGAGTTAAAGCCGAAACTGCAGGATGCGATCGCCAATGCCCAGAAATTAGAAGAACGGCAAGCAGGCGAAGCTAAACCAAACCCTTCGACGAAAGTCCATGTACTGGTAAAGTTTCTACAAGAACAGAAAAATATCATTCCGTAGGGCGGGCGTCCCGCCTGCCCAAAAAACACTTGGGAAGACAGGCGGGACGCCTGTCCTACGGGGGAATTGGGAATTGGGAATTGGGCATTGGGCATTGGGCATTGGACGTTTGCGAAGTCAATTTTGTAAGCTGCCGCCTGACGCCTATAGGCGAAGCCCCGCCTCCCAGGCGGTTGGCGCGGCTACACAAACAAAGCCCAAGAGGGCTAATAGTTGCAAAAGTGAAATGCTCCCCTCGCCTTTTCCTCAGTAGCAGCGATCGCTCTTTGCGGGGCCAAGAGGAGAAAGACCAATCAATCGAGAATGCTATCCTAGAAGAGTTTCCCCGAGCCCGGGCGGCCTGTCCGGCCAGCCGCATCCCTAATGGAAAAAAATTGGCAAGAGGAAAATTTGCAATAGCCAAAATTGGCTTGGCTTTCGCTTGGAACCGCAAAAATAGGCAAAAATTGGGATAAAAACAATGTGCTTCCCTGGCATTATTTACAAGGCCATAATATTTCCGAAGGCAAACTCTAAGGCGATCGCTCTGTTGGCCGCCCTAGGATTAATTGGTTTATCGTCCCCTCCCACAGCAGCCCAAAACATTGCCCCCGCCCAGGATGGCACGGGGACGCTTGTTAGTCCGGCGATAAATACCCCCCAAGGAAACCGCTACGACATCCAGGGGGGAAAGCTGTCTGGAGATGGGGCTAACTTATTCCACAGTTTTGAGGGATTTGGCCTGAGCCAGGGAGAGATTGCTAATTTTATTGCCAATCCGAATATCCGCAATATTTTGGGGCGGGTTGTCGGCGGCGACCCTTCTATTATTAATGGTCTCTTGCAGGTCAGCGGCGGTAACTCGAATCTGTTCCTAGTCAATCCAGCGGGAATTCTGTTTGGCCCGGGGGCAACTCTGAACCTGCCTGGGGATTTTTTCGCCACCAGCGCTACGGGGATTGGCTTTGAGAATGGCCAATGGTTTAACGCGATCGCCAGTAACGACTATGCGGCCCTGGTGGGGACGCCCTCGGCTTTTTCCTTTGCGGGCTGGGAAGGAGCGATCGCCAACTTCGGCAATCTGGCAGTATCCGAAGGCTCGCAGCTCGGGCTCATCGGCAGCAGCGTCCTCAACGCAGGGGACCTCGCAGCACCGGCAGGAAACATTGCGATCGCTGCCATTCCCGAAAAAAACATCCTCCGCCTCAGCCAACCAGGCCATCTCCTCAGCCTAGACATTCCCCTCAACCCACCATCCGCTGCCACCTCATCCGCTACATCCGTTACCCCATCCGCTACCCCATCCGCTACATCCGTTACCCCATCCGCTGCCACCTCATCCGCTGCCACCTCATCCGCTCCATCCGCTGCCACCTCATCCGCTGCCACCTCATCCGCTCCATCCGCTGCCACCTCATCCGCTGCCAACCTCCCGGCCCTACTGTCCGGCGGCAATATCAACCACGCTAGCGATCTAGCAATTAACGCCGACGGCACGGTGACTTTAACGGGTTCGGGAATAACGGTTAATTCCGATCGCGGCCTAGCCCTGACTTCCGGCAACTTGAATGCAGCCGGAGTTTTACCCGGGCAAACCGGCGGTCATATAAATGTATTGGGCAACAAGGTAGGGTTGGTTTCGGCCAACATCGATGCTTCCGGCAGCTCCGGCGGCGGGACGGTACTGGTTGGTGGCGACTTTCAGGGAAAAGGCCCCGCGCCCAACGCTTGGCGAACATTTATTAGCGAGGATTCCACTATTAACGTCGATGCCCTCGAAAATGGCAATGGCGGTCGCGCAATTATCTGGGCCGACGGAACTGCTGCATTTTACGGCGAGATTAGTGCCCGTGGCGGCTCCAGCTTCGGCGATGGCGGTTTTGTAGAAGTTTCGGGCAAGCAAAATTTGGTTTTCCGAGGTGGGGTAGATACCAGCGCCTCGAACGGCCAGCTCGGCACCTTGCTGCTAGATCCCTTGGATATCCTTGTGATGGCGGGTTCTGGCGATGGCGCTGCAGATGGACCGGCTACTTTTGCAGGGAACCCCAGCGGCACCGCCGGTCAAATATTCGCTAGTGATGGGACGCCAACAACCATCTACGAATCGGAGCTAGAAGGGTTGGCGGCGGGCACCAATATAGTCCTAGAAGCGACGCGCGATATTACGATTGACCCCCTGAGCAATAGTGAATTGAATTTGGCGGGCGGATCCGGCTCCGTTAATTTCACCGCTGACTCGGATAACGATTCTTTTGGGTCTTTTTATATGAGCCTGGGAGATCAAATAATCGCCCCGTCGAGAGACGTAACTATTTCTGGAGCGAGCGTAACTGTTGGCTCGATTAAAACTTATTCTTCGAGCAGTGACGGCGGCCATATTAATATTACAGCTAATTATGGCGATATTACGCTAGGTGGGGAACTCAGAGCTGATAGCTCAAGCCCAACAAGACAGGCAGGCAATATCGACCTAACGGGCAGTGGCAATATTACGCTAGGTGGGGAACTCAGAGTCGATAATACGCAAGGAGCGGCAGGCAATATCGAGCTTAAGGGCGATGTCATTATCAATAATACAGACCCTAATTATCCTGTTGTATTTAACGTACAAGGTGTAAATGGTGGTAAAATCACTGTTAACAACGCTATCAACGGAGCGAGTCATGGCAATAATAACTTGCATCTGGTCATCAGTGGAAACAATAGCTTAGCAAAGTTTAATGGAATCGGCGTTACAGTGCCATTGGGCAGTTTGACCATGAATGTCACTGCACCCTTTAACGGGGCAATTCAACTTGAACTGGCAGGAAAATATAACGTTATTAACACGGTAACTTTTTCTGGGGGAATCAATATAACTGGCGATACGACTATTCAGAGTGAGGGAGCTATAATTTTCGATAGGAACATCAGTGGAAATAGTGACCTGGTTCTGGATGCTGGAGGCGATATCACCTTTAGCGATGCCGTTGACGGACCGGGCAACCTGGATCTCAATGCTGGGGGCGACATCACTTTTAGCGGGCTTGTAGGCGGCCTGGTGTCCCCAGCCAGTTTAACGGCAAATGCCAGCGGTGCTTTTAGTTTTGGGAATGGTGCCATTATTGACGGAGATGTTGCTATTACCGCCAGCGGAACTTTTAGCTTGAAAAATATGGGTCGATTGACGTCAAACATTGGGAATGGGGATGTTTCGATTACCGCTGGCGATATCGATTTGTCTGACATTATTGATGCGGGCGCAAAAAATGTCACTTTGCAACCGAAAAATTCTACCAGCGATATCTACATCGGAGGGGTTGCCTCGGATGCTCCCTCCGGCTCTTTTAGTATCAGCAACACAGGACTCGTCGCTCACATAATATCTTCTGGAACGGTTACTGTAGGCAGTGTTGGAGGTACTGGAAATGTCACTATTGACGATCTTAATCAGTTTAATAGCTACCCTGACGCTAACTACGACTTAGTTGTTAGAGGTGGCAATATTGACTTTGTTAATAACGCATTCTCCCTTCTTCAGGCCGGGAAAACTGCGAGTTTCATTTCTAACGGCAGCATTACTTACAATGGGTCAGTACCCGTTCGAGTTAACGGCCCAGTCATGTTTGATGCAGTTGATGGGGTGGGAGTTAATGGGGTGGGAACTGCTAATCCAATTATCATCGATACCGACACCGTAGCGGCTAGGAGCAGTTCCGGGGGCGTGTTTCTGAATATTGGCAACAATAATACGACTGTTGGGACGGTGGAGGGAATCAGCGGCATCAGCAGCGCGGGGGATATCAATATTGTCGGAACGGGAACGCTTACTCTAAATGCCGATGTCTCCAGCACCGGCAGCGGTAATTTCCTATTTGATAGTCCGGTGGTGGTGGGAACGGGGATTAATAATATCGCTACTACTGGCAATATTACTTTCGATAACAGTCTCGATGGCACCAGTTCTGGCTCAGAAAATCTGACTTTAGATTCCGGTACGGGGAATATTACTTTTAATGCCGTTGGCGATAGGATTCAGCTAGGCGAGTTGACAGTTAATAGCAGCGGCACGACCCAGTTTAATGCCGACGTTAATAGTGTTAGCTTGACTACGGATGCTGGAGGGACGACGGAAATTAATGCCAACATCACGACTGACGGCGCGCAACAGTTTGACGATGCGGTAGCTATTAGCGGCATTCGCACTCTTACCACTACCAATAATCCCGTTACTTTTGGCAGTACGGTGAATGCCACTGGAGCGAGCGATCGCCTAACTATCCATTCTGGCACCGGCAACATTACTTTTAGCGATGCCGTTGGCGACAATAGCAGTTTTGCAGCCTTGGTTCTAAATGGACCCGTAACTCTGAATAGCTCGATAACTGGAAACCTGCTCCAGTTTCGCAATACTTTAAACCTGACTGGCCAAAATAGCTTGCTTGCTGGGAACGAAATTAATTTTCTCGGTGCGGTTAGCGGCACCGGCGAGGTGACGATTCGACCCGTTACTGCCAACCTAGATATAACCTTGGGCGGAACGGAGGCTGCGAATACGATTGGATTAGACCTGACGACCGACGAACTGAATAATCTACAAGATGGCTTTAGCTCGATTGTTATCGGCGACAGAACTAACAGCGGCGATATAAGCATTATCAATGGCCTTACTTTTAAAGACCCGATTTCTCTGCGATCGCCCGGGAGTATTACCATTAATGGCGCGATCGCCGGCACGGGAGATGCAGCTATAACTCTGAGCAGTAGCGCCAATACCCTGAGCGCCGATATTACCACGGCCTCTGGGGATATTGTTATTAACGGCAATACGACCCTGGGGCGCGATGTCAGCATAGATACCGGAGCCAACGGCAATATCAGTTTGGTAAGCACGGTAGATGGCAACCAATCTCTCACCCTTCAGGCCGGGAGCGGCACCATTAGAGCTTTCGGATCTCTGGGCAATAATACGCCACTGAGTTCCCTAAGCACTACTAGCAACTGGATTGCTTTTGACGATTCGGTTACAGTGAATGGGGATATTACTCTGACGGGAGATGAAATTAATTTGGGCGGAACCGTCGCGAGTTCGGGCAATTTGACGCTTCAACCCCTGGAGTTAGATAAGAATATTGCTCTGGGAGGCAGTGCGGATGCGGGAACTAACCTGTTAGACCTGACCGCCACCGAACTGAATAATTTAGCAGATGGTTTTGCCTCAATTGTTATTGGCCGCAGTGATGGCAGCGGAACCATAACCGCTGGCGGCGTGACTTTCCAAGACCCGGTTACTATCCAGTCGCCGAGCGGTTCGATTATTACTAACGGAACTATAACCGGCACGGGAAATACGGCTATAACTCTGAATAGTAGCGCCAATACCCTGAACGCAAATATTACTGCGGCCTCTGGGGATATTACCATTAATGGCAATACGATTCTGGGCAATAATATTAGTCTCGGCAGCAGCGGCGGCAATATTAGTCTGAATGGAAGTATAGATGGTGCCCAATCCCTGACCCTAGCCGCCCCTGCGGGAACTATTGTATTCGGGGGGGCGATCGGCAGTAATACGCCGCTGAATTTCCTAACTGCTAGCGGCAACAATATCCAATTTAATAGCCCGGTGAGGGTTAACAATAATATCGACCTAACCGGCGACGAGATTGACTGGAGCGCTTCTCTGTCTGGCGGCGGCAGTCTGTTGCTGCAACCGGCAACGGCTTCTAGTAATATCGCCCTTGGGGGCAGTAGCGCTTCCGAGGCAACTTTGGATCTAATCGCTGCAGAAATTGGCAATCTTGCCGATGGTTTTAGTTCGATTTCTATTGGCCGCAGCGATGGCAGCGGAACCATCACTGCTGGTGGCGTTACTTTCCAAGACCCAGTTACTATCCAGTCCCCGAACGGTTCGATTCTTACTAACGGAACTATAACCGGCACGGGAAATGCTTCTATAACTCTGAGCAGTAGCGCCAATACTCTGGGGGCAGATGTTACTGCGGCCTCTGGAAATATTGCTATAAGTGGCAATACGACTCTGGGCAATAATATTAATCTCGGCAGCGGCGGCGGCAATATTACTATTAATGGCACTATAGACGGTAGTACGAGCGGCAGCCAATCCCTGACCCTGGATGCCGGCAGCGGCAATATAACTCTGAGCGGGGCGGGAGAAACTACAGCTCTCAATTCTTTAAGTGTTAGTAGGGGCGATTCGCGAATCGCCCCTACCCCGAGCGATTCTGGAGGTACGACTTTTTTAAATGGCAATATCGCTGCCAGTCAGGGGATACAAATTGATGGTGAGGTGGTTCTGGGAAGCGGAATTAGTCTTAGCGCCCCTGCGGGAAATATCGGGTTTGGCAGTACGGTGGATGGCAACCAAAGTTTGACTGTGAATGCTGGCGGCAATGTTACTTTTAGCGGCGCTGTTGGCAGTGGCACGCCGCTAACGGGTTTGCTGCTTAGGGGCGATCGCATTAACCTAAACGATGCGATCGCTGTAGTTGGCGGCACTGCTAATATTGCAGCCGAAAGCGATCTGACGGCTAGCAATATCGCTGCCGATGGCGGAATATCTATATCCGGCACTACAGTTAACGCTGGCAATATTGACTCTTCTGGGGTTATAGGAGGAGCAATATCCCTATCCGGCACTACAGTTACCGCTGGCAATATCAATTCCTCTGGAGCTGGAGCGACGGGAGGAGCAATATCTATATCCGGCACTACAGTTACCGCTGGCAATATCAATTCTTCTGGGACGGCAGGGGCAGGTTCGATTTCCGTTTCGGCTCCAAATTCTCTAAATACCGGCAATATTGATGGCAGTTCTAGCGCGGCAAGCGGCGGAACTATAAACCTAACGAGCCTCGGCAGTCCGGGAACTATTGTTACTGGCGATGTAAAATCCTCGGGGGCCTTTGATGGTGGAGATATTGACGTGCAAGCTACTCTGGAAATGACCCTAGGAGCTATTGACTCTAGCGGCAGTTCTGGAGCTGGCGGCAATGTTACTCTCGACCCTTTAAACGATATTGAAGTCACTTCTATCGATGCCGAAGGTGCAACTCAGGGAGGCAATGTTGATGTAACTGTGGGTCGGTATTTCCGAGTAAAAGATACCTTTATTGATGCCAATGGCAATCCTGCCAGTATTTCTACAATTGGCGGCACTAACAATGGCGCGATCGCAATTCGACATGGCGGCGATGGCATCGTACCGTTTGTAGTCGGAGATGCCACGACCAACGGAACTGCAGGGGCGCTCACTACTGGCGTCGATACAATCGAGAATGACTCGTTTTTATATACCTTTACTCAAGGGGATATTGGCATATTCTCAGTTCCCGAACCTCCTCAAGCTGCAGTTACAGCAAATCAGCCAGCAAATCAGCCAGCAAATCAAGCAGCAAACCAAGCAGCAAATCAGCCAGCAAACCAAGCAGCAAACCAAGCAGCAAATCAGCCAGCAAACCAAGCAGCAAATCAAGCAGCAAATCAAGCAGCAAATCAGCCAGCAAACCAAGCAGCAAACCAAGCAGCAAATCAGCCAGCAAATCAGCCAGCAAATCAGCCAGCGCCAGTACCGGGACAGTCCGGATTGGTGCTACCGCCAGAGACCCAGCCAAATGGTGGTTCGGGAGAATTGCCGCAAATTCCAGAACCTGCGCCGGAGCGATCGAGTCTAGAATCGCTAGCATTGGATTCGCCATCTCTGGCTCTGCCATCGGAAGGGACTAATCCTACAGGGGCGAGTTCGAGCGAGTCTTTAGCTATCGGGCAGGCGATCGCAGGAATAGCAGGAATAGCAGAAATAGCAGAAATTCCCCCTACAGCCGAGGGAGAAAACAAACTTCCTGCGATCGCAGAAATTGCCGAATCCGCCCCAGCTTTACAAGCAGCAAGCCAAGCAGCTCGGGCAAACGAAACGATATTATTCCCAGAAGCGCTAGAAAGCCTGCGGGTGGATAGCGGTCTGGAATTCCGCGAAAACGCCTCTATCCCCGATCGCTTCCCAGTAGTTGAGGATAGCAGTCCACTGCTTTCCCCCCCTGCCCCCTGCTCGGGGTTCCCCTGCCTCTTGTGGGAAGAATTTAGGAGAGAGCGACCCGGACTAGAAATTCCGGCGCAACTTTCCAAAGATCGCCTATTGACTGTAGAAAACAGTATTTTTAGCGATTTCCTACAGACTACAGCCTACAGCCTACACCCTATACGAAGTTATAGCTTCACTCCCTCTTGTAAATCTATATATACAGGAGAGTCTTGTATTGCCGATCGCGGTTTGTCTGCGATTCTCCTTAGCGCCCGTAGCGATTCTGCCCAGACGCTCTTGCAGGGCGCTGTTTCTCCAGAAAATAATTATGGAACTGCTGCGGCTCGGCCTCGGGGCAGCTCTAGGGACTCTAGCGCTATTTCTGCAGAAAACAACTTGGAATTATCCGCAAGAGCAGATCGAAGTGCAGGCGGCGTTCCAGAGAATCGCGGCGAAGGAAATGCCAGCAATAATCTCACCCCATCTTGCAAGTCTATATATATAGGAGAATCCTGTGTTAACGATCTAGCTCCAACTAGCCAGGAAGCAAGGAACTCTAGCTCTAGTTCTCCAGCAAGTAACTCGGCAAGTAACTCCGCAAGTAACTCCGCAAGTAACTCGGCAAATAACTCGGCCAGTAACTCGGCAAGTAACTCGCAAGGGGAGATCGCAGAAGCAAATGCGGGGAACTCTAGCTCTAACTCGGTAGCCAATAATGACGAGCTAGGGGTAGCAGAAGCCGGTAGCTCCCAATATTCTAGCGCCGATCGCCTTGCGGCCAGTGCAGCGGAATCGGCAGCAGCAGTCAATTCATCTCCGAACGGGAACAGCGATCGAGAAGATATAGAAGAAAGAATCTGGAATATCGAACACAGTCGCAATGAAGAATTTCGCAAGCATCTGGGAGTTATCGCCAAACTGAGCGATCGCCAGATTTTCTTCTCCAACTTCCAAGAAATCCTAAAATCTCTCGCTCTGGAAACCAACAAGCGATCGGCGATTATCTATGTAGTCTCGCGCTCCAAGCATTTAGAGCTTATTTTAGTGCCTCCTTATGGCGACCCAATTCGCCGCTTCGTCCCCGAAGCCCCGCCCGAAATTCTCTTCCCAGTCGTCGAGCAGTTTCGTGCGGAAGTCACTAGCCCCAGAAAGCTGCGAAGCATCAGTTATTTGCAAGCCGGCCAGAAGCTCTATCAATGGATTCTCGCTCCCCTAGAAGCAGACTTAGAGAACCTCGGCATAGAAACTCTGCTGCTTTCGATGGATCCGGGCTTGCGTTCTTTGCCCGTAGCGGCTTTACACGATGGCGAAAAATTCTTAATCGAGAAATACAGTTTTAGTCTCATTCCCAGTTTCAGCCTGACGCCGCATCAATACCAATCCATCAAAAATGCTGAAGTTCTGGCAATGGGGGCGAGCAAATTTAGCAACCAAATGCCCCTGCCCGCCGTGCCGGTAGAATTGGAGGCGATCGCTGCCAAACTCTCCAAAGGGCAATTTTTCCTCAACGAAGCCTTTACCGTAGATAACCTAATCGCCCAGCGCCAGCAAAAGCGCTATCCTATCGTTCACCTAGCCACCCATGCGGAATTCCGTTCCGGGACTCCCGATAAATCTTATATTCAGCTCTGGAAAGATCGACTATCTCTCGATGAAATTCCTTCTCTCAATTGGAATAACCCGCCAGTAGATTTATTAGTGCTTTCTGCCTGTCGCACGGCATTGGGCGACGAAGAGGCAGAACTAGGCTTCGCCGGCTTAGCGGTTCAGAGCGGCGTCCGTACTGCCCTAGCCAGTCTTTGGTATGTCAGCGACACTGGAACTTTGGGCGTTATGGCCGAGTTTTATCGCCAAATTCGCCAATCCCCGATTAAAGCCGAAGCTCTCCGCCAAGCTCAGCTTGCCATGTTGCGCGGAGAAGTTCGCATCGAAAACGGCAATTTGATTGGTTCTAGAAGTGCCGTACCTCTACCCAATACAGTTTCCCCGATTGTCGATACCGATTTTGCCCATCCTTATTATTGGTCTGGTTTCACTGCTATTGGCAGCCCTTGGTAAGAGTTTTGAGTTTTGATTTGTGAGTTTTGAGTTCTTAGCTTGAGAGTTCTTAGCTTGAGAGTTTTGAGTTCTTAGCTTGAGAGTTCTTAGCTTGAGAGTTTTGAGTTCTTAGCTTGAGAGTTTTGAGGTTTGAGGTTTGAGTTCTTAGCTTGAGAGTTTTGAGTTTTGAGTGGGAGCATTTCAATTTGGCATATCTGCCGCCTAACGCCTATAGGCGTAATATCATGTCGGTTTGAATGCCCCAAAAAAAGCTTCTGCGTAGGACGGGCGACACGAGGGTCCCCCCCCCGCCCGTAGGACAGGCGGGACGCCCGTCCTACGGGCGATTCTAAATTTTTTCTGTGGGTATTTAACCTGACTTGATATAAGCCCCGCCTCCCAGGCGGCTGGCGCGGCTACACAAACTAATATCAAATCCGTTTAATCGCCCTAGAATAAGTCTGCGTAGGACGGGCGTCCCGCCTGTCCGCCATACCAGTCGGTTTGGGACAGGCGGGACGCCCGTCCTACGGGGATTGCGAATTTTTTGTTTGGGTGATTAACCGGATTTGATATAAGCCCTCCGGGCTGGTGAGTGCAAAAGTGAAATGCTCCCGTTGTGAGTTTTGAGTTTTGAGTTGTGACTTGTGAGTTTTTAGTTGTGAAGACCTTTGACCTTTGACTTATTACCTTGAGACTTGTGAAGACTTTTGACTGCCAAGGATCGTAACGTGACGTTACAATCCTTCAACTCTCAACTTAAAAACTTAAAACTCTCAGGCTCGGGAGTTTTAAGTTTTTGTAAATTTTTACGATCGCGCTGTTGACAAGCCGAGCTTTTACAGTTATCATGTTTGCGAATACATAGTATCGCTAAATTTGGGTGCATCTATTTCAGGTAATTGCCGGTAGCAAGCTCATACGATCGGGTTACATACTGTTTATAGCTTGGTTGCAAAAGAGCCAAATAGCGAAGGTAGGAAAGAAGCGATAACCAATTGTTAATATCTGAAGCTTGCTGTCCTGCATTTAAATGATGAGTTCGAGCCAAGACTTTTATACACTGAAACGGTGATGGATGAAGGCTTGCGAGAATAATTAAAATAAATATAAAAATAGACAATTTAAATGTAATATGGCCAAGGAATGCGATCGCCGATTAGGTCAATACCTTACTTGTTAGAAGATTGGGCAAGAATCGAAGGGCAATAAGGGTAGCGCGGATAGCATTAGAAGTTTTATTGGCAGGGATATAAATGCCGTAGAGGTTTGATTATATGAGGATAAAAACAATAAATAGCGGCGGGTATCGGATTCAAACCCAGTATTAGCAAGGGCAGCAAAGTTATAGCGTTTCTCAAATAAGCGTAATAAACGATCGCCTTGGGAAATGTAGGGGCGACAGCATCCCCGCTCTATATCTCTGCTGTAAAGCGGGTATTCTCATATTGGGATATTGCATCCCCCAGACACCTCACATCAATTTGAGAAGCGCTATAAAGGCAATATTTTAATGTTAAGCAACATAATTTAGGGCGGTTATTAATTTAGAGGAAATTAAAAAGGCGATCGCGGATGCAGGGCAGATTATTGTTGAGCGGGCTTTGGAAAAAAGAAAGTATTTAAGATAAAGCCCGGTTATGCAAGATCGATATTAAACTAAGGTAAAGGCAAAGGGTTTCAGGGTATCGCATAAAGGCAGTGGCATCAGCCGAACGACGGATGGTGAATCAGGAGGGCATAGAAAATGGGTGAAGCCAAAGAGGAATATAATGCGATTACTAGGAAGCCAGAAAGCAAGATTTCTGGTAAGGCAGGAGATAGAGCGATCGCCCTACTAGCTGCAATGGCGGCGATCGCCGTAGCATCAAACCCGAGCCTGGCTCAAACAATAGTTCCTGCCAATGATGGGACGGGAACGATAGTGACCGAAGATGGAAATAGCTTCAAAATTGAAGGGGGCCAAGTCTCTGCAGATAAAACTAACTTATTTCATAGTTTTGAAAAATTAAATCTCGACTCCGATCGGGTTGCAAACTTTATTTCCAACCAGAACATTAGAAATATTTTGGGGCGAGTGACGGGGGGCGACCCTTCTCTTATTAATGGGCTGCTAGAGGTGACCGGGGGCAATTCCAATCTTTTCCTGATAAACCCGGCCGGGATTATCTTTGGCACTGATGCTACTCTGAATCTGCCCGGGGCTTTTGTCGCTACGAGTGCTACGGGAATTGGTTTTGGCAATAATTGGTTCGATGCTATAGGCAGTAACGACTATGCTGCTTTGGTAGGGACGCCTTCGGCTTTGTCTTTTGCGGGATGGGAAGGGGCGATCGCCAATTTCGGCAACCTCGCAGTATCCGAAGGTTCGCAAATCAGCCTCATCGGTAGCAGCGTCCTGACTGACGGTAACCTGGCAGCACCCGGGGGCAAGATAGAAATCTTGGCTATTCCCGAACAAAATATTCTGCGCTTGAGCGAAAAAGGCTATGTGCTGAGCTTAGATATTCCCCTAAACTTGAGACAAGGGGGACAAGAGGGACCCTTAGAGAGCCTCAGGACGGGACAAGGGACTCTTGGGGAACTGCTAACTGGGGGTGATTTCGGCCATGCGACTGCTGTAGATATTAATCCCGATGGGACGATTAAATTAACGGGTTCTGGGGTAACGGTTTATCCAGAGCGGGGAACGATCGCATTGGGGAATATAGATGTTGCCATCGCATTGGGGAATATAGATGTTGCCCATCGACTCCAAGGGGGAAATGTAAAGATACTAGCCGCTACAGATATTATTTTAGACGGGACTATCGACGCCCAAAATCTGGCGCTAGAGCATCATGGAACCAAGAACCATAGCATCCAGATTATGGAAAATGCAACCCTAAATGTAACGGGAGATTTCAGGCAAAGTAGCGATCGCCCGGTGTCCCTAAGTGGCATTCTGGCAGTACCGGGGGCGAGTCTAACTTTTGGTAGCCCGATTGTTCTGGCTGGGGATGTAAAAATCAATAGCGGTGGCGGCGATATCCGCTTCCAGAGCGCCTTAGATGGTACTAATCCCGGCCGGGAAAGCCTGGATTTAATCGCGGAAACCGGGACTATATTCTTGGAGAGCGGGGCGGGCAATGCAGTACCGCCGAACTTCCTAAGTACCGACTCTACAACTAATATTACTGGGGAAGTGCGAGCCGATTTCCTCGACTTTGGCGGCGAATTGTACCTCAGCGGCAATGTCGTCCTGAGCGCGAACGATATTAATTTTTCGGATGCCGTCAATGGTAAGGGTAAGCTGACCTTGCAAACCCTGTCTGGCGATCGCAATATTGTTCTAGGGGATGCCGATAGCTTTGGTTTAGTGCTGAGCGAGGCAGACTTGGGTCAATTGCAAGACGGTTTTGAGTCTATAAAAATAGGAAGAGCAGACAGAACCGGAGATGTAGAAATTGAGAGTATTTCTGTCAGCGACCCGCTGGAGATAGTCTCGGGTAGCGGCAGCATCTTTATTAATGACGATATCGCCGTAACGGATAATGCCGACCTAACCCTAGAAGCAGAGCAGATTAGGCTAGGTGCCGACGTTACTCTATCCACGACTAGCGGCAATATTGTGCTGAATAGCCCGATTGATGGCAATCGCAAACTAACGGTTAATTCCGATAGGGGCGATATTACTTTTGGGGAGGCGATCGGTAGCAATACTTCTCTAAGAGGACTGGAAGTGACGACTACAGGCAAAACCAGTCTGGGCGGCAATATTGCAATCCGGGGAAACAGCGCTGGCGGGGTGCGGTTCGGCGGCGAAACTAGCGTAGAGCTAACAACGGATGTAACGATTGATGCTTCTCAAGGCAGTGGCGATATCGTCTTTGAGGGGACGTTAGATGGTTCCTATCAATTGACCGTAGATGCTGGGCCAGGTGATGTCAGCTTTGAGAGTGCCGTGGGAAGTCTGGCTCCTCTAAATGGCTTAGATATTATTGATGCCAAAAATGTCGCTGCTGCCGAGACCTTGGCGATCGCCGATGGCGGAATCAATATTATCGCTAAGCAGACAGTCAGCTTGATGGGAAACGCAACCAGTAGCGGTCTAGTTAACGTAGAAGCAGGTCGAAACATTAGCACTGGGGATATTGCCTCTGAATCCGGGATTGTTCTAAGTGCGATCGATGGCGATCTCGCTGTAGGAAATCTGGATTCTTCCTCGGCGACAGGTGCTGGAGGAGATATTACTATCGTCAGCGAAAAGCAAACAATCTCGGCTGGCAACCTGAATGCTTCCGGGGCAACTGACGGCGGCGAGATTTGGGTAGAAGCATACCTGGCAATTACCGCCGGAGAAATTAATTCTTCAGGTGCTTCTGGTGCTGGGGGAAATGTGACTTTAGACCCGATTGGCGATATTGAAGTTACCTGGATTAATGCCGAAGGCGGTACTAATGGGGGCACCGTCGATATTACGGCCGGAGGCTTTTTCCGGGCGATGGGGACTTTTAGCGACGCCGAAGGACAAGCCGCCAGCATTTCCACTATTGGCAGTTCGGCTACTCTCGCCCCAGGCAGCAATGGCAGCGGTTCTATTACGATTCGGCACGGCGGCGGTGGGACAACACCTTTTATAGTAGGCGATGCTACAACCAATGGAACCGCCGGCCGTTTGGTAAGCAGCCAACACGAGATTAGCTCCGGCTCGTTTCTATATACCCACACTGTAGGCGATATTTCCCTTGTCTCCGTCCCCGAACCGATAGATTCGGGTTCTTCGGCAGAAGAGTTAGCAGATTCGGATTCGGGTTCTTCGGGTTCTTCGGCAGAAGAGTTAGCAGATTCGGATTCGGGTTCTTCGGGTTCTTCAGCAGAAGAGTTAGCAGATTCGGATTCGGGTTCTTCGGGTTCTTCAGCAGAAGAGTTAGCAGATTCGGATTCGGGTTCTTCGGGTTCTTCGGCAGAAGAGTTAGCAGATTCGGGTTCGGATTCGGGTTCTTCGGCAGAAGAGTTAGCAGATTCGGATTTGTCGGCAGAACAGTTAACAGATTCGCCTTCGGTTTCTGGCTCTTCGGGTTTGTCGGCAGAACAGTTGGCAGATTCGCCTTCGGGTACGTCGGGTACTTCGGCAGAACAGTTGGCAGATTCGCCTTCGGGTACTTCGGGTACTTCGGCAGAACAGTTAGCAGATTCGCCTTCGGGTACTTCGGGTACTTCGGCAGAACAGTTAACAGATTCGCCTTCGGTTTCTGGCTCTTCGGCAGAACAGTTAGCAGATTCGCCTTCGGGTACTTCGGGTACTTCGGCAACATCGAATTCGGTGAATTCGGTGGATTTGGGAGACTCAGCAAATTCAAATACGGCAAATTCGGGAGGAGGAGCAACCTCGTCTTCAGTAGATCCGGCAGATTTGGGAAATTCGATTTCACCACCCTTAGATTCGGGAAACTCGGGAGTAGCGACAAACTCGGGTTCGGGAAATTCGGGAGTAGTGCAAAATTCAGAGGAGGTAATGACGACGGTGCCTCCAGTCTCTACTGGCTCTGGAGGGGTAGTTCCAGCAGATGGAGGTTTGGCAGCGCCGAATCTAACTCCCCAGCCCAATCCAATTGTTGAAGAGGCATCGGTTTCGCCGTTGGCTGTAGAACAGGTATTGGCAGAGGCTGCAGCAATTCCAGAACCAACGCAACCGATCGCAATTGAAGAACCAACAACGCAGCCTATTATTAATATAGAAGCACCAACGACGCAACCGATCGCCAGCCAACTGCCAAATGCAGAAGCTACTAATATAGAAGAGTCATCGAGTTCGCCGCTAACTGTAGAGCAACCCCAGGCGGAAAACCCTAGCTCCGAATCCCCAGAGCAGTCTGATTTAGATGTTACCTTCACAGAAATATGGGCAGAGCAAAAGTCACCCTTGGAAAATCCAGACTTGATTCCAACAGAACCTATTTTACAGGTGGAGCCGGGAGCAATTCCAGAGGTAAATATAGTTGAGTCCGCAACAGCAGAGCCAGTAGCGAATGATGCGGAAGCTGCGGCAGTAGAGAGCGATCGCGCTTCTTTGCCAGATAGCGGGGAAACCAACGAGCAAACCAGCAGCGCAGATAACAGCGAAATTTTAAACAGTGCTAGCTCTAGTGCGCCCGATGGCGGGGAAACCAGCGCTCGAACCAGCAGCGCAGATAACAGCGAAATTTTAAATAGTGCTAGCTCTAGTGCAACCGATGGCGGGGAAACCAGCGCTCGAACCAGCAGCGCAGATAACAGCGAAATTTTAAACAGTGCTAGCTCTAGTGCGCCCGATAGCGGGGAAACCAGCGCTCGAACCAGCAGCGCAGATAACAGCGAAATTTTAAACAGTGCTAGCTCTAGTGCAACCGATGGCGGGGAAACCAGCGCTCGAACCAGCAGCGCAGATAACAGCGAAATTTTAAACAGTGCTAGCTCTAGTGCAACCGATAGCGGGGAAACCAGCGCTCGAACCAGCAGCGCAGATAACAGCGAAATTTTAAATAGTGCTAGCTCTAGTGCAACCGATGGCGAGGAAACCAGCAGCGACAAGAGCCAAATTCTACAGAGCGATCGCGGTTCTTTGGCCGATGGCGAGGAAACCAGCAGCGACAAGAGCCAAATTCTACAGAGCGATCGCGGTTCTTTGGCCGATGGCGAGGAAACCAGCACAACTGAAGCAAGCCATAACCTTTCGCCAACTTCTGGGAACGATGAAGAAAAAACGCAGAATGCTAACTCTGATGGCGATCGCGGTGAAGAGGTCAATCTAGATGCAGCTTTTAATAGCGATGACATAGTGGGAACCGTCTGGGCTATAGAGCAAACTCGGAATTTAGAATTTGGGCAATATCTGGGAGTCACTGCTAGCCTGCCTTCTCAAAGCCTTGCTATTAATAATTTCCAAGAAGTCTTAAAAAACATTGAGACACAGACGGGCTTTGAGTCAGCTATTCTCTATGTGGTGGCAAGGTCAGAGCAATTGGAGCTAGTGTTAGTACCGCCTACTGGCGACCCGATTCGGCGCAGCATTCCCGAAGCAGCCCGAGATATTATCCTGCCAGAAGTCGCTAAATTTAGCCGCGAAATAGTTCATCCCCGGAAACGGATTACAACCAGCTATCTGCCCCATGCCCAACAATTATATCGGTGGATAATCGAGCCGGTGACAGAAGACTTAGAAAAGCTGGGGGTGCAAACTCTATTGATTTCTCTAGATGCGGGGTTGCGTTCTATGCCCATCGCTGCTTTGCACGATGGCAATCAATTTCTTATAGAAAAATATAGTCTTAGCTTGATTCCCAGTTTTAGCTTGACCGCGACGGGCACGGCCAAGCTAGAGCAACCCCGAGTTTTAGCAATGGGAGCGAGTCAGTTTGCCAACCTCAATCCCTTGCCTGCGGTGCCCCTGGAGCTAGAGCTAGTGACTGGGAATAAGGAAGCGATCGATCGCGGCGGCGAGCCCCGGTTGCCACTAACTAGCTCTGGCTCGATACCCAACTCGGACTTGCAAAAGCAGGATTGTAAAAGCAACAGTGCTGGCAAATGCCTAAGCCGAGGTCAATTCTTCCTCAATGAAGCTTTTACGGTGGTTAACTTGCAAAGTCAGCGCAAAGAGGGAAACTACAATATAATCCACTTGGCAACCCACGCCGAATTTTTGCCGGGAATAGCGAACAATTCTTTTATCCAAATGTGGGGCGATCGCTTGCAACTGGATGAAATGCCCGAGCTGAATTGGCACGAACCCCAAGTAGATTTGTTAGTCTTGAGTGCTTGTCGTACTGCAGTTGGCGATCGCGAAGCGGAATTAGGCTTCGCGGGATTGGCGGTACATAGCGGAGTTCGCTCGGCGATCGCCAGTCTCTGGTATGTCAGCGATGAAGGAACTTTGGGATTAATGAGCGAATTTTATCGCCATTTATCCAACTCCTCGATTAAAGTCGAAGCCCTGCGTCAGGCACAGCTAGGGATGATACGCGGTCAAATGCGAGTAGAATCGGGGATGTTAGTAGTTCCTAATGGCTCGATACAGCTCCCCACTGAATTATCCAGCCCGGGCAGCATGACTCTCGACCATCCTTATTATTGGTCGGCTTTCACCACTATTGGCAGCCCCTGGTAAAAGTTTTGAGTAAGCCTTAACTCAAAATTCAAAATTCAAAACTTAAAACTTTTTGACTAGCCTAGGAGCAAATAAGTAGTCATATCTCCCTTGCCTTTAACCTGGATAATTCCCCGCTTTTTAAAAGAAAACTTATCTTTTAGGATAGCATAGGTCTGGGCGGTGACTTGAATTTCGTTGGGAATTCCTTGAGATTCCATGCGACTGGCAACATTAACAGTATCGCCCCAGAGGTCGTAGATAAACTTTTTGCGACCGATGACCCCAGCGACGACGGGGCCAGTATTAATGCCGATGCGGATGCTGAAAGACTCGCGGCGAAGAGCGCTGAAGCGAGCGACTTCTTCTTGCATATCCAGAGCCATGCGGGCGATCGCCTCGGCACTATTGGCACGGGGCACCGGCAATCCACCAACCACCATATAGGCATCTCCGATGGTTTTAATTTTTTCCAGACCGTGCCGCTCTGCTAGCAAGTCGAATCGGGAAAAAATATCATTGAGTAAGTGAACCAGTTTTGTGGGGGAAACCCGAGAGGCGAGCTTGGTAAAGCCGACGATATCGGCAAACATAACCGTCACTTCGGCAAATCCTTCGGCGATTGTATCTTGGTTTTCTTTTAATTGCTCGGCGATTGTCTCGGGCAAAATATTCAACAACAAGCGTTCCGACTTTTCCCGTTCGCTCCGCAGTGCCTCCTCCGCTCGCTTCCGCTCCGTCACGTTTCGACATAGCGCCAAAACTAGCTTCCGATTTCCCGCCTGGATTAGGCCAAAGCGAACTTCCACCGGAAATGCAGTTCCATCTTTGCGCCGGTGAATCGCCTCAATCGTTATCGGCACTCCGACAACTAAATTATGCCATTGTTGTTTAATTTCTGCCGGAGCTAACTGTGCTTCGATATCCGGTATCGATAGTTTTAGCAACTCTTCCCGAGTATATCCCAAACCATCGCAGGTACTCTGATTGACATCCAGAATGCGACCATCAAGGTCGTGAATAATAAACGCATCGGCTGCCTGTTGCATTACAGATCGAAATCGCTCTTCGCTTTCTTGCAAGGCTGCTTGCGCCTGCTTGCGGTGGGTAATATCTCTAAAAGTTCCCGTATAAAACCCTCCATCCCTAAACCTAGCTTCCGTAACGGAAGTTTCCATCGGAAACCTGGAACCATCAGCGCGACAGCCAACCATTTCCCTTGGACTGCCAGAGGCTACGAGTAGGGCAAGTTGCGATTCAATGTGCGATTCCAGTAAGGTTTGTTCGTCATAATCTTTTTCCCCAGTATTTTGCTCGAAAATATTATCTTCAAAAAGATCGCCTTCAGCTTCACTTTCAGATTGACTGGCGATCGCATCCTTTGAATTGTCTGCTAAAGCCAGCTCGTCCCAAGTAAAATTCTCCCCTTGATTTTGCGATAGCACGGGCAGCTCAAATATTATTTCTCGATTCTCTGTCGTTTCCTCGCTATTTGCAGCGGATCCGGGCAGCAAGCCAAAATTTTGATTTTTCTTAGGTATATCTCTATCGCTCCCAAACCAAGGTTGAGAATGGGTGTGGTCAAAAGTAGTTGCAGAGGATCCCCCCCCAACCCCCCCTTGCAAAAGGGGGGGCAAAGAAGCCGATGGCGTTTTTAAGGGGGGTTTGGGGGGATCGTCCGACTGGGGTATCCCATGACGATTGACGGGTTTTGACCACACCCGTTGAGAATAGCTATAGTCTTGAGACAAGGAATCAATGTTATCTTCTGGGTTAGGGTTCGGTAGCTCCGGCTCTGAGGAAACGCCAAAATCGACTATTTTCCAAATTGGCATTCCCAGAAGTAGGGCGCGATCGTAGCCAAAAATACGCTCGGCACTGGGATTCGCGCTAGTAATCGCCAATCCCGGTTTGGTAAAAGTCACTATAGCCTCGGTTGCCGTCCTGACAATTGCCTCATTTCTAGCAACCGCTTCTTCCAAAGCATCCATTACCTGGTTATAGCGATCGCCAATTTGACCCACCTGTGTAAAAGGCTCGACTGGCACCCGCAAGCTCAAGTCCTGAGTCTTAGCCTGAGAATCCATCACTCGAAACAAATCCAGGATTTCCGTCTTGGCTTTATGCTCCGAGACATTCAAACCAATCTGTTCGTCAGCAAGAGAGACCCGCAAAGGAAACGCCCGATTGACAATGCTTAAGATTCCATAACTCAGACAAAAAGCGACGACAAAGGCTGCCAAAATTCCTAGCCCCTGAATGCCAAACTGCTCGAAGCGATTGAGATTGGTTGCGAGCAACTCCTTTTGACCAAACAACGCTACTGCCAAAGTGCCCCAGGTTCCTGCTCCGAGATGAACTGGCACTGCTCCCACTGCATCGTCAATGCGAAACCGCAATAATAAGGAGTTTAGCGCCATCATTACCAGTCCGCCAACCATACCAATAATCACTGCTGATACTCCGTTGACGGCATGACAGGAAGCAGTTATCGCCACCAAACCAGCCAGTCCGCCATTAATTAATAAATCCACATCGGGAATATGGCGGGTTCGCCAGCCGACGGTCAGACAGATAATGATGCCAGCGACCCCGGCCAGAACTGTATTGACAATAATAGTAGCGACGCGATCGTTCAAAGCCAGAGTGCTACCGCCATTGAAACCAAACCAGCCAAACCATAGCAGCATCGCTCCCAGCACCGAAATGGGCAGATTAGAGCCGTGGATTTTTTGCGGTTCTCCTTGAGGCAGAAAGCGATTGGTACGAGGGCCGACTACTAGCAAAGCAGCTAGGGAAACCCAGCCGCCAATGCTGTGAACTACTGTGGAACCGGCAAAATCGACAAAACCCATATTTCCCAACCAGCCAGAAAGGTCGCCAGCTTCCACCCCATTCCAAGCCCAATGACCGTATAAGGGATAAATCAAACCGGAAACTAGGGAGGCAACCAACAGATAGGCGGAGAATTTCATCCGTTCTGCTACTGCACCGGAGACAATAGTAGTTGCCGTGCCGCAAAACATAGCTTGGAATAAAAAGAAGGCCGCTGTAAACGGATCCATTCCTGCGGTAAAGAAAAAACCGCTGCCGCCTATCCATCCCCCCAGGGAGCGACCAAACATAAAGGCAAATCCGAAGCCCCAAAAGAGGGAAACAGACATGGCAAAGTCAGTAAAATTTTTGACGGCAACGTTAATGCTGTTTTTCGCCCGAGTCAGTCCCGACTCCAGGCACATAAAGCCAGCCTGCATGACAAATACCAACCCAGAACAGACCAGCATCCAAAGAATGTCGATGGTTTTATAACTGGGCCGAGCCTCTAATAGGTTGCTGCCAAAGCGTTGGCCTTCATTTCTAGCGATCGCTCCTTGAGGATCTTCGGCAAAATCAAATGGCCAAGGTTTCACATCCAGAGCAAATGGCTCTAGCTTCAGCGAAGAAGCTTGTAGCTTCAAAGGATCGTTGGAGACTTTTTGAAAAGTTCCTTCGGCGATCGCAGGCAAAGTCAATTGCTCGGGTGCCACCTGCGCATCCGTACTATAATTTAAAGAACTATGGCTATTAGCGGGGGTGCTTGCTGGGAGACTAGGTTGGAATACAGCAACTAATCCCAGAGTCAGCAAAAACAACCCAAGCCATACGATTCGTTTACAACGCATGAGTTAGCACGATTTTATTTTTATCTAATTTTTCCGATCGATATTTTTATTGATGTTTTCGAGCGATATTTTTTATCAAAGCTGGTTTTATTTTTTAAAAATGTTTTTGAGCGAGGCTTTCGAGCGAGGCGATCGAGGTTTTTTAGATTGATTCTGGACGCTCACTCCAGCATAACCTTATTGGGAAGAGCGGAAGAGCGGAATTCATAGCTATCAGCTATCAGCTCTGAGCCCTATGCCCTCCTTGGGCAGGCTGTCGCCTAGACTTAGCCTCGGGACATGCTTTCAGCAAAAGAGCTGACTGCTCAGAGCTGAAAGCTGACCGCTTCGCTTGGGAAGAGCGGAATTGGGAAGAGCGGACCTGCTCTTGCGACTGGCTGCGCCAACGACTCTGCGAGGCGCTATGGAATTAGGCATAGTGGTTAAGAATGTTTCTTGTATCGAAGGTCCCAAAAATTATACGCTTATGGCAGCCCGACACCCCCGACACCCAATACCCGATACCTCATGCCCGACACTTGACACCGCAAGTGTAGCCGCCCCGAAGGGGCAAGGCGGCCCGACACCGAATATTCGACTCCCGATACCCCCACTCTACAGGCAACTCTACACGGGAGACAGGTTGTGGCACAATTAACGAGACAAGGCGCGGGCAAATAACTTACGGAGAATTTATTATGACTAAGTTTGTCTTTGTGACCGGCGGCGTTGTTTCTAGCATCGGCAAAGGAATTGTTGCTGCCAGCTTGGGGAGATTGTTGAAGTCCCGGGACTATTCGGTCTCGATTTTGAAATTGGATCCTTACATTAACATCGATCCCGGGACGATGAGTCCTTTTCAACACGGAGAGGTATTCGTTACCGAGGATGGGGCGGAAACTGACTTGGACCTAGGACATTACGAACGCTTTACCGATACCTCCATGTCCCGCTTTAATAGCGTTACCCAGGGCTCTATTTATCAGACCACTATTAATAGAGAGCGTCGCGGCGATTACCAAGGGGGGACCGTGCAAGTTATTCCCCATATTACCAACGAAATTAAAGAGCGAATCCACCGGGTGGCTAGAAATACTAATTCCGACGTGGTGATTACGGAGATAGGAGGAACGGTCGGAGATATTGAATCTCAGCCGTTTTTGGAGGCGATTCGCCAATTTCGCAAAGAAGTCGGACGCAATAATGTCGTCTATATCCACGTTACTCTGGTGCCTTGGATTGCTTCTGCAGGAGAAATGAAAACTAAGCCAACCCAGCATTCGGTCAAGGAATTGCGATCGATTGGCATTCAGCCAGATATTTTAGTCTGCCGCTGCGATCGCCCCCTGCAACCAGGGCTCAAAGAAAAAATGTCCGAGTTTTGCGACGTACCCGTGGAGAGCGTTATAACTGCTCAGGATGCTAGAAGCATCTATGAAGTACCCTTGATTCTCGAAGGAGAAGGACTGGCAGAGCAAATTCTGCGATTGCTCCATCTAGATCTGCGGGAACCGGATCTGGAGCAGTGGCAAAATCTAGTGGAGAGCTTGTATCGGGGCGGCCAACCTTTGGAAATTGCGATCGTTGGCAAATACGTCCGCTTAACAGATGCCTATTTGTCGGTGTCGGAAGCCCTCAGACATGCGGCGATCGCCAACGGCGCAGACCTTCACATCCGCTGGGTAAGCTCAGAAGATATAGAAGCCTACGGTCCAGAACGCTATCTCAATACCGTTGATGCTATTGTCGTTCCCGGAGGTTTTGGCATTCGAGGCGTAGATGGTAAAATAGCAACCGTTGAATACGCCCGCCAGCATCAGATACCATTCCTCGGCTTATGTCTGGGAATGCAATGTGCAGTTATCGAATGGGGACGTAACGTAGCCAATTTAGAATCTGCCAACAGCGTAGAATTCGACCCCGATACCGCCAACCCAGTTATTAACCTCTTACCAGAACAACAAGATGTAGTAGATTTGGGCGGCACCATGCGATTGGGACTCTACCCTTGCCGCTTGGCAGCAGATACCCTAGCATTCCGCCTCTACCAGCAAGAAGTAGTTTACGAACGTCACCGGCATCGCTATGAATTTAACAACGCCTATCGCAGCTTATTTTTGGAAAGCGGCTATACCGTCAGCGGCACCTCTCCAGACGGACGCTTGGTAGAAATTATCGAACTTGCCAACCATCCTTTTTTCATTGCCTGCCAATTTCACCCAGAGTTCCAATCGCGACCGAACCAGCCTCACGCTCTTTTTAAAGGGCTAGTCGAAGCTGCATTAGCAATGGAAAAAACGACCGCAGAATTAACTAGCTCCCAACTTACAGACATCTTGAATTCTTCAGATTCTTCTGTACCATTTACTTCTCCGCAATTATCCTAACTTAGCAATGCCCGATATACCGATGATAGAGGAGGTATTGTGACATATTGGATAAAAATTAACTATGACCGCAATACTTACGTCATCGATCTAGAACGGATCGGAGCTTTTTGTCGATGGCCAAATGGCAAGCTAAGTTTTTGGCTACCCGATGGCTGCTTCCCCATTTTTATCCATTCTAAAACCGACCCAGATACTTATCAAGTCGTAAGCAATTATCTGAGCAAAATAGTCTCGGTAAACAATTCCCAGTATGGATATTGGGTGAAAATCGACTACGATCGCAATGAATATATTATTAATCTTAACTGCGTTAGTGCCTTTTGTCGCCAACCATCCAGTGGGAGGATATCCTTTTGGTTACCCAATGGCGACAAGCAACCGATTATCCTCAATCCCCAGAGCGATCGAGAATCCTATCATCTAGTAGAAGACTATATCCAGCAAAAAATAGGTCTTTCATGGGATTGATTTTGAACAAACAAGAGTTTCAAGAAATGATATTTTGAAGAAATGAGCCTTGCGGAGTATAGCGTTTCTCAAATTAGTGTAATGAACGAAAACGTAGGGGCGACAGCAACAAGAGCAACCATCTCGGCTGTATAACGGGAATTTCCGTAGTGGGATGCGCGGGCCCGTTTCACCCCAGAAGCCTCACATCAATTTGAGAACCGCTATAGTGAGGCAAGGGCTCCGAGCAGAGCAGGGAAACAGGGTTGTGGACTCGCTTGTGAGGAGTTTACAGTCCCTGCTACCCTTTTTGCCCTTCCTCATCTCTCTCCCCAATGGCAGTATCCTTGCGGGTACTGGCAGTATGCAAATAGAACAATCATTAATTATAGTTTAATCTTTTGCCAAAAAGTCTATTGTTTTTGATAAATGAGGATACTTTAAAAGTAAATCGCTTTTTTTTGCCATCTCAAAATCGGCAAACTCAAAACCGGGTGCCACAGTACAGCCCACTAGGGAATAGGGCGTTTGTTTCAGGCTGTAGGAGCCAAACCAGTGTCCGGCCTTTACACTGTGCTGGAGTTTTTGCCCAGCTAAAATATCCTGCCCCAATATTGTTTCGATCTGTTTGCCATCCGGGGTTATCTCCACAACTTTAATGGGACCGCTTAGATAAAAATGCCAAATTTCATCGGATTTCAATCGGTGCAGGTGTGACTTGGTTTCATGGGTGAGCAGGAAATAAATGGCAGTGCAATAGGCACGTTTTCCCTCAAAACCCTCAATGGCTATCTGGCGATCGGATTTAAAGCTCTCGGTGTAATAACCCCCCTCGGGGTGAGGCTGCATTTTGTAGTAGGCTATAACTTGTTCGGTAGTTAGTTCTTGCATATTTATTTTTTTGCCAAAGAACGCTTTTGACTTTCCCCATATCCAACAATAGTCCGGACAGTTTTTAGACCCCAGAACCACCTACGCCGGAGCGTCGAGAAGAAGCGAGCGATCGCTTCTTCTCGGGTGCTTAGAAGATCTTACCATTTGGCATCAGTATCTTCATTTTTTTGTCAAAGAAACGCTTCTGTTCCTCGTAGAGTTCTTCGAGTTCCTTGACAACATTTTCAGAAACTTCCAGAATAGCTGCTGCAGGAGCGAACTTTAGCCCGTTCTTCTTCGTGGTATTCTCCATCAGCAGAACAGGCGACGATCGCCTCGTAAACCAAAAACCGAGATGAAAGTTTTTTCAGACTGGGGTTAGCTGCCAGCCAATCCTCTAAGTTATCGTCAGCATCGTAATTTTCCAGCTTTTATATAATTTTATCGGAAGCTCCTTTGGCAGCAGTAAACCCAATTCCCCAGTTTTTTTCAGCCGGTGCCAATTTCCCATCCCCATTAGCGCAAATCAGCAAAGCCTTTGTATAGGCCAGTACGTCGCTGTCGGGAGGGATGGTATCGAAGTCAACAAATTCTTTATAAGCCCATTGGGCGATTTTTTCGCGATAGTTAACAGACATTTTTGCACCTGAGATAAGTTTCCCTACACCCGACACCCCACACCCCACCCCCCACACCCTAAACTCAAACTTCCACTCGCTGCCATGCGAGCTTAGCCGCACCGACGATGCCTGCTTTGGCTCCAAGCTGAGCGGGAATTATCTGCAAGTCTTCGCGACTTTCTGGCAATACCCGCCGCTCTATTTCCGTCCAAATCGAGGGCAAAAAGAATTCGGCACTAGCGGCAATTCCTCCACCAAGAACAATAGCTTCGGGGTTTAAGACATAAATAGAGTTTGCCAGACCCGCACCGAGCAGATGCCCGTAATTTTTCCAAAACTCCAAAGCTTCGTGATTGCCTGCCTTCGCAGCATGAGCCAGTCGATCGGGTTCCGTGCCGCTCCGTCGCCGAATTCCCTGCACGGAAACATGCTGCTCTAATGAGCCTCTGTTGCCGCTGTGGCACTCTGGACCGTAGAGATCTATGGTGATTAACCCCAACTCCCCTGCCGTGCCTTTGGGTCCTACGAAGAGCTTCCCATCCAGAATAATGGCACCGCCAACCCCAGTGCCCAAGGTAAGCATGATGAAGTTGCGAAATTCCCGTCCGGCTCCGAGCCAAGCTTCTCCCATTCCGGCGCAGTTGGCATCGTTGGCTAAAATAATCGGCTTATTTGTTTTTTCTTCTAGCCAGTCACCTAATGGAACGTTGTGCCAATTTTTTAAGTTAATCGCTACTTTGGCTATTCGTCCGTCGGAGCTAACTGGACCTGGGGTGCCTACGCCGATCGCGATCGCAGCTCCTTCTGGGTCAATCTGCGCGATCGCCTCTACCATTGTGGCCAGAACTGCTTCTGGAGTTGCCGGACGCGGCGTAACCGCTCTGTAATCCTCAAGACAAGTACCATCGGCACTAAACCGCCCTAATTTAATGGCGCTTCCCCCCAAGTCAATGCCCAAAACATAAGGGCTGCTATCTTTTGCTACCGAATCTCTGGCTTCTTTACCCATATTGCTCCCCGTACTAATTAGGGTGTAGGGTGTAGGGTGTAGGGTGTAGGCAAAATTGGGGTGTAGGGTGTAGGCGGAAAACAAGATATTAATTTTTCATCATCCAACATCCCTCATCCAACATCTATCATCCTTTCCCTTCCCCTTCCCCCTAAACCATTGTTCAAACCCTACACCCCATACTCCTGCGCGCTACACTAGGGTGTTCACTCTGTGGGGAAAAGAGAAAGGGGGTTTTCATGCAATTTTTTTCCCACTTACAGAAGGGGCTGAAATCCTTACTATTAGAGGGTTTCGGGACTTTCGATCTTCCCGCGATACCCGCAGGCAGCCAAGGTGGGTGAAAATCCTCAGAGTCAACACCCTAGCGCTACACCCTACATTCTTCTTCCAACCCTACACCCTACACCCTACACCCTACACCCTAATTTTTAGCCCAATGCCCGATGCCCATTGCCAGGAAAAAATATGTAAAATTTCCTGGTGGTGAAATAACTAAGATGGAGACGAGTAGGGACTGTAGGCGTTATTCCTTGCCCATTCAAGAACCTATCCAAGGCCGCAATTGGAGAGTCCCGTCCATTTCAGCCCCCTCAGTTACTTACTCGTCCGCGCAACCAAAGCCCAAAAAGCACCCAAGACCGATGAATTATTTTCCTCATATCGCTAAAGTATTGACCGTAACCGCTTTAGGATTGGCGATCGCATCTCCCGTTCGCGCCCAGCAGTCCCTAGAAGTTATCGAGCCGGAAGTTATCGAACTAGAAGTTATCGAGCCGGAAGTTATAGAGCCGGAAGCGATCGAACGTATTCGGACTAGCCCTGCTCGAACCCGCCGTTTGTTTCCTGCCCTAACGCTCCAGTTTGCCGAAAGTCAATTGCAGTTACATCGGGAAGTTTCTCCCGAAGAAAAGGCGAGCTTCCTGCGGGTGATGGAAAATGCGATCGCGGAACAATGGCACGATCGCCCTTTTGGGGAAATAGTCCAGCTAGTCGCCGAGCAATTTATCGGCACTCCCTATGCTGGCGGTTTGCTCGACAAGTCGATGACCGAAAAACTAACCATAACTCTCGATGCCTTTGACTGCGTGCTATTTGTGGAAACCGTACTGGCGATCGCTCGGGGAGTAGCCATACAAGACCATTCTTACCCAGCCTTCGCCAATCGCCTGCGCGAACAACGCTATCGCAACGGTCAACTGGAAGACTATTGCAGCCGCCTCCATTATTTTTCTGACTGGATTGACGACAACCAAAGAAGGGGAATAGTTAGAAATATTACCCGGGACTTAGGAGGAGAAAACCTGCCCAAAAAGCTGGACTTTATGACCCGCAACTGGCGCAGCTATCCCCAACTGGCGAGCGATGCCAATTACGAATGCATGGTAGAGCGGGAAAACTTTCTCAATGAGGAGGTTGCTTTATTCTATATTCCCCAACACCAGATTCACGAAGTTTACGATCGCCTCCAACCCGGGGATATTATTGCCACCGCTACCGACATTAAAGGACTCGACGTTACCCACACCGGCTTAGTCTATCGTCACTCGGACGGCGGCATTGGCTTTATCCATGCTTCCCCCATTGGCGAAGTCGTCATTGCCCGGGATTTGCAATCTTATGTAGAAGCCGTTGACGGTCAAATCGGTATTATCTTAGCCAGACCTTCACGCAAATCCTATTTGCGGCGTTTTCGTCGGGGCTAGAAACCGGGTTTCTTGTGAGAAACCCGGTTTTTTGGAAAAACCGGGTTTCTGGGAATCTTATAATAGCGCTTGTGAGAAACCCGGTTTTTTGGACAATACCCTCGCCAATTTGAAAAACCCCTTGATTTGTAGGTTGGGTTGAGGCACGAAACCCAACAAAGACGTTGGGTTTCGTGCCTCAACCCAACCTACGGGGAAATGGCGAGGGTATTGTTGGAAAAACCGGGTTTCTGGGACTCCTATAATAGCTCTTGTGAGAAACCCGGTTTTTTGGAAAAACCGGGTTTCTGGGACTCCTATAGCAGCCCGGGGACTCCTATAGCACCGCTGGGACTCCTATAGCAGCCCTGGGACTCCTATAGCAGTGAATGGGCGCTTCGTTTTAAAATTGGCGAGGGTGTTGGTAAAGTAATTGATTCATAGATCAAATGAAAAAAATTCTTGGATTAGCATTAGTAGGAGCAATAGCAATCGTGTCTCCAGTTAGAGCAGAGCAATCTTTGTTTTTATCCTATCCACGGCCGAATCATACAACTACTTCACGCAAAATATTTTTAATTGGTACGGCACCGCCAACTGGGGATGTTTTTATAAATGGCCAGAAAATTGAGCGCAGTCCCGCCGGACATTTTGCCCCGAGTTTTCCTCTGGAAATCGGCGTAAATGAGTTTACCTTAAGACACGGCGATCGCGAAATAAAAATTTCGGTAACTCGGAAGTCCTCGGAGCCAAAGCTGCCCCAGGGTTTGGGCTTTGCAGAAGATTCCTTACAGCCAGCGGCGAATCTGGCCAGAATGCCTGGAGAACTGATTTGTTTTAGCGCGATCGCTTCCGCAAATGCCAGCGTTTCCGTGCGAGTCGGTTCCCAAACCACGATCCTGATGCCCCAGGAAGAAATTGTCGATCTGCCGATGAATATAGCGGCCTTAATAGACCAAAATATGCCCCTAGTCCGCAAGGTAGCCGGTCACTACAAGGGTTGCACCAATGCCTTGACAACACCTGGGAATTTGGGTTTGCCCGAATTTCAAGTCTCTAAGAACGGCCAAACCATTACTCAAAAAGGGCTAGGTCAGATTGAGATTCTCTCCCCAAGCCAGTTCGAGATTGCTGAGGTCACCGCTGAGGCTGGAGTAGCTCGCACGGGCCCGAGTACGGAGCATACTCGCCTGACTCCTTTGCCCAAGGGAACGCGATCGCGGATAACCGGCAGCGAAGGAGAATTTGTGCGCTTGGATTATGGCGGTTGGATTAAAAAGGAAGAAACAAAAACAGTCCCTGGTTCCATACCGCCTAGCTCTATCGTCCGCAGTCTCCGTTATTCTCAAGTCCCCCTTTGGACAGAAATTTTCTTTCCCTTGCAAGTGGCAGTGCCCGTTACGGTCAAGCAGGGAGAAAAGACTTTAACCCTTACTCTCTACAACACTACTGCCGAAACCCATACTTTTCGTCTAGACGACGATCCGGTGGTCAACCGCATGGAATTTGAACAGCCAGAACCCGGGCGGGTGGAATATACTTTTAATTTCAAATCCGAGCAGCAGTGGGGTTATAAGTTGCGCTACGAAGGAACGACTCTGGTGCTGTCTTTGCGCCATCCTCCAGATATTCGGGGGGGAGCGCAACCTCTTGCGGGAATGAAAATTGCGATCGATGCCGGTCATGGCAGCTCCGAGGATTTGGGAGCCGTCGGCCCTAACGGCTACCCCGAAAAGGATGTAACTTTGATTGTCTCGAAGTTACTGCGCGACGAACTGGAAAAGCGAGGGGCAACGGTCTTTATGACCCGAGAAGCAGAGGAGGATTTATGGCCTCTAGACCGGGTGGAAATGATTGAAAAAGAGGAGCCCAATCTTGCTTTGAGCGTTCACTATAATGCTCTGCCCGATGCTGGAGATGCAATTAATACCGCTGGTATCGGGATGTTTTGGTATCATCCCCAAGCCCACAGCCTATCGGTGTTTTTGCATAACTATTTAGTGCAAAGGTTGGGACGACCTTCTTATGGCGTGTTTTGGAATAGCTTAGCCCTAGCTCGCTCTCATGTCACTCCTTCTGTGCTTTTGGAGCTGGGTTTTATGATTAATCCTTATGAGTTTGAGTGGATTACCAACGAGGAAGAGCAGAAAAAATTAGCGGCAACTCTGGCTGATGGTGTTGTTGAATGGGTGCGATCGGCGCAGTAGGCTTTTGGGAAGGGTGTGGGGTGTGGGGTGTGGGGTGTGGGGTGTAGGGTGTGGGGTGTAGGGTGTAGGGTGTGGGGTGTGGGGTGTGGGGTGTGGGGTGTGGGGTTTCGGGAGACAATAGGGTTAATGCTTATACTCAAAAGTCTCGCCTTCTTATCCCTACACCCTACACCCTACACCCTACACCCTGATTTTTAGCCCAATGCCCAATTCCCAATTCCCCAATTCCATGCCCCCTCGCTGGGCATTTTGCCTTGTTTACTGGCTCGAAACAGTAAAAAATTAGCGCGATCGCGGCGACCAGAGAACCCGAGAGGTAACCTTTCCAACCATCCCATCTTGTTCTAAACCGTGGTATTTCTGAAATCGCTTAACCGCATCGCGAGTCTCTTTGCCAAAGAAGCCATCAGCCTCGACTGAGAATCCCCAGTTATTTAATTGAACTTGAATCTTTTTCACATTTTCGCCCTCGTCCCCCATCTTGGGAATGTCCTTATTTCTGACTGCATTGACAGTTTCGCGATAGCAAGAGTTATAGTCGCTGCGTTCTAGCAAAGCGTTAGTTTTAGATCCAAAGATGCCATCATCTTTCAATCCATTGGCGCGCTGTAAATCTTTCACGGCAGCCTCAGTGATGCGGCCATACCAGCCCGTACTCTTTACGTCCTTATCAAAGCAGCCAATCTCTTTGAGAGAGTTCTGCAACTCTACTACATCCGCTCCTTCATTTCCGTACTGTAAGGCTGCTAAGGCCGGATCTGCCGTATTCAGAATAAGGCCGCCCATTGTTACAATTACTGCTAGAGCTAGCTTTGGCTTAAATGGAATATTAAATGTAACGGTAGGCGTTTCTGTTTCTTGCGCCAAATACCAATGCACATAAACTAAGTTATCCATTTTCTTTTGCCTCAAAATTTGATTCCACAGTTCTATCGGGGCCAGTAACGACAAACCTCCAGGGATGAAAGGGTCGCTTGACCGCGCTCCCGGGGAGGTTGGCATTCACTCTAGCCCCTCATATTTTTATTGGGCAAACATTCTCAAAGTTATGCGCCGGTTGTGGGGAATTTGGCATGGGGAATTGGGAAGAGCGGAATTGGGCATGGGGGAGACCGGACAAGGGGACCAGGAGACCGGGGGAGAGGAGGGCTTTCAAGGGTATGTTTTTTAGGTTTGACATTCAAAGCTCGGTATTATCGAACGAGGGCGTAGGGGCGACAGCATTCCCGAGATAGCTTGTGCTATTAAATAAGATTGTTGTATTGGAATGCTTCGCCCCATAAATATATGCAGCCCACCGATCGCGGCGGTACTGGGAAGAGCGCGATCGCTTTGCTGCTAAAATATCTCCCAAGCCAGGTCAAGAAGCTCTTTGGGCAAAACTTCAAGAGCAAAAAGCTAGCCACAAATACGACAATAATGAAAAGTGAAAAACTCAAAGCGGTAGAGCTATTTGCCGGGATTGGCGGCTTTCGCCTGGGCATGGATGCTGCGGGGATAGAAACCATTTGGGCAAACGATATTGGCGAGCTGGCCTGTCGGGTTTATGAGAGTAATTTTGGCAGGGGCTCGATTGTCTTAGGCGATATTAACCAAGTCGATATTGCAGATATTCCCAATAGCGACTTGCTCGCGGCGGGCTTTCCCTGTCAGCCCTTCAGTCCCGCTGGCAAAAAACAGGGAACCCGCGATCGCCTGCGCGGAACCCTCTTCGAGCGAATTGTTGAAACAATCGATCGCAAACAGCCCCGATATTTTTTGCTGGAAAATGTCAAAAGACTGCTAACGATGGAAAATGGCCAGCACTTTAGGCTAATTTTAAAGGCTTTGTCTGCTTTGCCCTATTTTATTGAATGGAGGCTGGTTAATCCCCTACAGTTTGGCATTCCCCAAAACCGCGATCGCATTTTCATAATGGGAACTAGGGTCGATTCTCAATACCCCGACTTAGAAGAATTATCGGTATTTTTAACAGACAATGATGCGGATATTTTGTCTCTGGCCGATGGCGATACGATAAAATATATGTTTGCGATCGGCGAGGCTCGGACTAAGAACCACAACTGGGGCATCGCTTATAACCATCAGATGTATTCGCAACAGCTACCCCCCCTGCCTGACATCCGCTCCAGAAGCAAAATCAAGGATATTATCCAACAGGATTCCGAGGTCGATTCGCAGTTTGACTTTACTGCAGATACCTTAGAGAGAATTAAGCAGAGCCAAAAGGTAAATCGACATTGCAATGGGGTAGAAATATTGTACAATCAGAAAGGCGGAGCCCGGCTCGGTTACACCATTTTCGGGACTAACGGCGTAGCCTCGACCTTGACTGCATCGACTTCTAGGCATTACGAGCGCTATAAAATAGGCTCCAAGTTTCGCCGCTTGACGAATATTGAGTATGCCCGCTTAATGGGCTTTCCCGATCGTTGGTGTCGAGTTGCCAGAGTTTACGATCGATATGCCTTATTTGGCAATGCCGTCGTGCCTGCCTGCGTCGAATGGATTTGCCGGAGAATTGGTCAAAGAAATTTTTCTTTTCAGAATCGTACTTTTTTTCCCAGTCTCTACGATCGCATATTGGCCAATTCTGTTTCTACCCAGTTTAAGTCGAAAATAGTTTTATAAATTGGATTGGCGATTTCGAGCCTTCCTTCCCGCTCGACGAGCGCACCAGACAAGCGCAACTGCCGCTGTTCTACAGTCTCGTCGGAGGAAACATAATTTTTTTCAAGAATTGTTTGATAAATTTCCAAGCGGCGATTTTTATAACCATCATCGATTAAAAGGCGATCGCGAATTATCTTCAGGTGTTCCGGTACATCTTGAGATTCCCAGTTTTTAATAGTTTTCTCTTGCACCAGCCCTGCGACCCTTGCTGCTTCGTCTCCAGCCGCAATAAATTCTCCCTCGGCGATCGCTTGGCAAATTTTTTGGGTTAAAAATGGTTTGCCCGCCGTCCAATGTAAGATTTCTTCTAGGACGCGATCGGGATTCTGGCAAATTTCTACCAGGCCACCAGCTAAGGGTTGAGCTTCTGCCAAGGTAAATCCCGATAAGTCTATAGCTTTACCTATATTAAATGGCGTGTAATTTTTTACTGTCTTTCAGTAGCTCGTAGGGTGCTAGCGTCCCTAACAAAGCAAAGGTGAGAAAATGCGATCGCTTATTCCGAGAGCGAGCCTGACAAGTTTGGATTATCTCAAAAAAATCATTGACCGAAAAGTCAAGAGATAGAGTCCTGTCGATTTCGTCTATAAAAATTATAGTGTTGCTGCTCAGTCTTGCCAGCAAAATATCTTCAATAAAAACCCTGGTGCGAGTCGCGCCATCTAAGTCCAGTTCGTCATATTCTTTCCACCAGCTACGGATATTAATTTTGCCAGCCAAATCGGGATGTTTGGCAAGGAAAAACAAAATCCCAGCATACCATTGCTCGGAGCTAATGCCTCGGTTAACCAGCAAGGACATATCGATATCGATACAGGTGAATCCCTCGGCCTCTAATTTGTGGATGGTTTGGATGCGCAAACTGGATTTGCCCATTTGTCGGGCGTTAAATATATAGCAAAATTCTCCAGCTTTTAATCCTTCATAGAGTTCGCTGTCAGCTTTTCGAGTCACATAGCCGATCGCTTGTTTTGGTAAAGCTCCGCCAACTTTATAATATGTCGCTTCGCTGGATGAATTCATGGGCGATATTTGTTTGGGCGGGTAGGGGCAAATGGCATTCGCCCCATATAGCAGTAAGCGTTCAGCTTTCAGCAGTCAGCATAAGAGCAAAAGCTTTACCGATTATAGCTTTGGCGACCACTCGACTTGTCCTAACTTCAATGCATAGTGCTTTCAGCAGTCAGCATAAGAGCAAAAGCTTTACCGATTATAGCTTTGGCGACCACTCGACTTGTCCTAACTTCAATGCATAGTGCTATATTATAGCATTTCTCAAATAAATGTACCGAAGGAAACGTAGGGGCGACAGCATCCCCCTTGACTATCTCGGCGCCCCGAACAGTAACCTCCGTATTGGGATGCTTCGCCCCAGACAATCTCGGCGCCCCGAGCGGTAACCTCCGTATTGGGATGCTTCGCCCCAGACAATCTCATATCACATCAATTTGAGAAATGCTATAAAATAGCAAGACTTTGACTAAAAGCTGACGCACCGACCGCTGACCGCTGACCGCTGACCGCTTACTGCTATATCACAAATGACTGCGAAAATATTCCCGATACAGTCTGCAGCGCACCCGAACTCGATCGCCTTCTTGCTGCTTGGTCAGTCCCATACTGTTGAGTTTGTAGGCTACGGTTGGCTTTAATGGGATGCTTTCAGAATCAACCACCTGTTTCATCGCTGCGGCTAAATCGGGATTTGCTTCCAAATTTGATAAATGGCGGCGGAGGCGATCGCTATAGGCTCCGGCTTCAGTGGGTGCATTTTTCAATAGGGCGTCTAAATCTGTATTGTTATCGGCGAGATGATACAAGGCCACCCGAACTAAGTAAGGATGTCCCCCCACCATGTCCATTAACTGCTCGATGCGATCGCCAGATAGATTGAGTCGATGGCGTTCGGCTAAGTCTTGCACTTGTCGGCGATCGAACTCCGGCAACTCTACGGGCAGACCTACATTAAATGGGGATTGATTGATATCGAGGGGGATATACATTTCGGTGGAGTAGGTGAGAATCAATCTTAGTTTTTGCCAGGTTTGATTGCGCTTTGCCTCTTCGTGCCACGATCGCAGCAATCCCAAAAAATCCTCGGCAATGTCTCGATATTCAAAGATGCGATCGACTTCATCCAAACCCAGGGCTAATGGGGTATCTGTTTTGGCCAGGATATTTTTTTCAAAATAGTCATAGCAGTTTACTTTGCTGCCAAAAATCGGATCCCAATAGTCTTCGATTTTATTTTCTAGCTTTAACTGTCGTCCGACATAAGCACAGAACCACTTTAGAAATCGATCCAAGTCGGTCAGCACCGCTTTGTCAATGATTTGAAAGTCAACGGTGGCAATTTGAAAACCTTTTTCCGAGGCGCGATCGAGAATTCGAGACATAAGGGAAGTCTTGCCCATCTGCTTCGGTGCTTTGATGCGGATCGGAGACCCGGGCCGCATCACAGTCTGATAACAGCGTTGTTCGATTGGGGGACGTTCTATATATAAAGGAGAATTTAACGCTACTTGGCCCTGGGGAAATTCAATCTCCCCGGCAGGCTCCGTCGGCTCGGTCTCCCTGGCCGAACCCGCCTCCGGGTAAGCATAGTCGTCGTCTTTGAGGTCGAGATTGAGACTTGCGAACAAGTCTTTAATTTTGGTCAAGTCAGTTGGACGCCCCTGGCGAATCTTAGAGACTGTCTCCAAACCCATCCCATGAGGGACCTCTCCTGCTATGCTGCTGTTCGTTGCGTCTTGTTTGTTTTTTCTTTTCCATGCTTCGATCGCCTCGTTGAGTTTATTGCGTCCAGAGACTGTCAAGACTCGGCCCCGCTTGCGCTTCCCTGCTGCCATTGCTCTTAACTCCGTTAACTCAGCAGTGAGTCGGTTTTGTCTAGGTTACCACTAGGCGATCGCGAAGATAAGGACTTTAATTTAAGAGAAATGCTTTAAAATTTTTTTTCTTATCTGCGTTTACTTCCCTACAGCCACAAAAAATTACAGATAAATTAGGAATATGCACGACAACTGCGGAAGTAAAAAATAGATTTCTTGCTTAAATACAAAACCCCCCATCTTTCAGGGAGGTTGCAAGATTTTTATTACAAGCTGAAGCGCTTTGTGCTTTTCGGTCTTATTTATAGATCGAAGGTGAACCTAAAGAATGGAGAGTATATGGCTATTGTAGACACAATAATTGCTGAATTAATTACATGGAGAGATGAAGTTTTTAATATTGATAAAGAGCTTTACAGTCTTATAGACAAATTCATAAAGGATCTTAACAGTTTTCGTACTGACGAGGAAGAGGGATCTGTACCTGATTAAATAAGAGTTGGGGACGTTTTCCAGCACGAAAATTTTGAATAAAGCATATCTGCACAAGTAGCTCACTCAAGATGAATAAATAGGATTTTGTAGTAGCAGCCACGGCGCAACCCTCCTGCAAAATCCTATGGAGCTAATAAACCACTTTAAACTGCTAGCTTGCAATTATAATAGCGATCGCTCGTCTTTGCTTGTTGTGCCAAACATCAACATAACCTAGTCAAAACCTATTTTTTCATAAAGAAGCTTAGTGCATTCTCGCAGTTCGTTCAATTCACCGTCCCCTATTAACTTGTCGTCCGTACAGTTTCTTGAAAGATAAATTTCTAGGAAGGTAAAAGCTTCGTCAAAGGCTACACGAGAGTAACCTTGCAACACTTCTCTTGATTTATCACTAATTTTTCTTTCCTTTAAAGAACCGCAGTAGTGGTGAATCCAGTCAAGACAATAGCGAAACCACTTTGCTAGACTGTTGCAATTGTCTTGAAAATATTCAGTCCCTCTGAGATTTATGATTTGCTGGCGACAGCTGTAAGCCATTAATGTTGCAAGCGATGTCCTGCACTCATCTTCAGCTAAGTAGTTAGCTAGTACGCGACAACTTTTGAATCGACCAGGTATAGAGTCCAATTCGCCGCTGTTCGCAATCAGCTTTTTAAGTTGTTCGCGGCTGTCGCTGTTAATTGGTAGTTTTGATGCACCGGAAGTAAGGAGAGCCTTGAAAGACTGTGAGTCAGTAAGGGGTAATCTTCCTTCAGCTATAGCACTCAGTAACAGATCGGGTTCCAGGCAGAGAATATTATTTGCGACGTTGACGGAGCCTCGCTGGTCAATAGAATCGCCAATATTAGTCTGGGTTCCTCCGTTATTAACAACAGTCTCCCCAGCATCAGAACCTTGGACGATAGCTTCGTTGTACTTGTTGTCTCCATTATTAACAGTATTATCGCCCTCGACATACTGTCCTGGATCGAGAAAATTAGCTTGTCTCCCGGTCTTAGAATCGTTGTTTAGTTCTTGTTCTTCCGGCATCGGGTCACTCCCCCTATACAAACAATCGGGTATTAGGGGAGCATTTCGCTTTCAAAGCGCGAACATTTGTAGTAAAAAATTCAGCCCTAAGAGAACCAAAGTCTTTACTACAAAGTCTTGCTTATAAAAGTGAAATGCTCTCGATTTTAGACGTTAGGTGATTTCTGGTAAAATACCGCTCTTTGCGGATGTCAGGAAGCGATGAGGTCTGTTTTGCGATCGGCGATCGCCTTGGGTTGCTTGGTCTTTTGCAAATCTTCGATTAGAGCTTTTATGAAAGAGGCTGCGGGGTGGTTCAGAAATTGTATCAGCGCTTCAACACCACCAGCCCTCACTGCACGGATGATTCGATCCGTTAGAGACATATCCTCTTGGATTATCTCGATCGTCCCCGTAGCTACCTTCATTTTTCCCAACTCCGTATCGGTGGAATAGGTCTTGTCCAGTTTCTCTAGTAAAGCCTGGATTTCCTTCGCAACTTCAGCTAGGGCCTGTTGGGTCTGTTGCTGCTCGTTGTTTGTATCGCCCCCAATGGTTACATGGTCTCCGCTGATATCGCCCGTCTTGATCTTGTCTCCGTGGTGCTGTACCTGTTCCGCAATATTTAAATCGCCCTCGATTTGCTGCCCGCCCTGGACATACTGCCCTTTATCGTAAAAATTGATCTCGCGCTTGCCTTGGCCCGTGTTACTCTCGCCCGTCATAGTTGTTTCTCCTTCTCTACTGATTGATATCGCCTTGTCTGCTTAGACACCTGCGATAACCTGCGTCTCTATTTGTAGATTGGGTGGAGCTTCAAAAATTTATGCGGCAACCTTTGATAACTACACAATGTAATATGCGCTCAAAGCCTTGCCCTATCTAGGATATAAATTTTAAAATAAAATTAAATACTACAAAAATTGGTTCTAAGGATGCCGTTCGGGCAGGGCCTTGGCTTCGATGGTATCTTTGTAGGGGCGATTCGCGAATCGCCCCTACCCCAAATGAATATTTCAGGATGCCGTGCGGGACCACCTTGCTCCTTATCCGCCGTTCGGGCGATCGCCCGAACGGTAGTCCGCTCCTCGGCTACTACCGTTCGGGCGATCGTCCTGAGCCCGAACGGTAGTAGCCCATCAAAGTAGTTTTGAATAGTTGAGCAATTTTTTCCGTAGGCGTAGCCGCCCCTACGCCCCGGAGGGCGGGCTACGCCTACGGGGCTTGCCCGATGCGAACATGCCCGATGCGAACATGCCCAATGCCCAAAGAAGGGTGTGGGGTGTAGGGTAGGGTGTTGACTCTGAAACTTTTCACGCCAATTGGTGACATCCGGGTATCGTTGCCGCTTGAAACCTGAAAGCACCTAAATGTAAGACTTTCCGGCTCCCGAAAGCGATCGCGAAAATAGGATGAAGTTTCCCTACACCCTACACCCTACACCCAACACCCGCTTGTGTAGGGGAGTTAATAATTTCTCCCAAGTCTTCTTCTCCCAAGCCTTCCCCACACAAGAGCACCCCACACCCTACACCCTAATTCTTTGCCCAATGCCCAATGCCCAATGCCCAATGCCCAATTCTGTCAAGACAGAATAGTAGGTACATCTCTACAATTTGCGTAAGTTCTATTGAAGAGGAAACCTGCTTTCTCGAAAAACACCGTAGGCTGTTTTGCGGCAAATATTTGTGGTGCAGCGCAAATCTGTGGGCCGCGATAGGGTAATGGCCACCGAGGCTGTAGGACTAGGCTATGGGACAGTGGAGCAACTGCGGGAAGTCCACAAGTGCAAAAAAAATTTTTTCATTTAATGTTGAAGTTCGAGCAAAGCTGTGCTAACATAGTCTTATAGCTCCGCTAGAGGGGCAAAAAAAAGAGCCGCGACTAACCGCGACCCTTTACACGACGGTTAAGAGTAAAACCTAGAAAGGAGGTTTTCTCACTCAAAGAAAAAAAAGTTCTTCCTTAAAAACCGGGTTGGTAGCCTCTGGACCCTGGGCAAAGTAGTCCATCGGCACGCCTCCAATAGCCCGGCCGGGAAGATAGCCCACCCCAACTCCGGCAGCGATCTTTGCGAGAGGTCGCTGCAGGGGGTGGGGTTTCCTTTGGGAGAAATTCGTCTTCTTTTTTAGCGCTGGTAACTGGGCAACGAACCTCCTTCCTATTCCTAGAATCTAGGAATAGGAGGGATTATAGCAGTGCCCAACGGGGGGTTCCAAACTCTTTCAAGGGTATGTTTTTTATAGTTCCCCTTTTTGGAGTTGCCGGTGGGTAGCAGAGGTTTTTGGGGCGAAGCATTCCAATACAATAACTTTTCTTTAATAGCACAAGCTGTCTCGGGAATGCTGTCGCCCCTACGTCCCCAATCGATAATACCGAGCGTTGAATGCCAAATCTAAAAAACATACCCTTGAAAGGGTTCCCAACTCCCCGCTGCCCTCTCGTTCAAAATTCAAAATTCAAAACAATTTTGAACCCTGGCCGCTGTCTGCCGCCTACGAAGGAAAACAGATGAGCGATCGGGACTGGCGCATTATCTCTGCTAGACTCGGGGGCAGCACCGGGGCACTGCTCCTACAGATTGGGTCACTGGGTAATTCCTATGAATATTAGAATTGGCAACGGCTACGATATCCACCGGCTGGGAAGCGATCGCGCCCTAATTTTGGGAGGCGTAAAAATCGAACACCACTTGGGATTGCTCGGTCACAGCGATGCCGACGTTCTCACCCACGCCATAATGGATGCCATGCTCGGAGCCCTGAGCTTGGGAGACATTGGCCATTACTTTCCGCCAACAGACGATCGCTGGAAAGGAGCCAACAGCTTAGATCTGCTAGCTCAAGTCAATCGGTTAATCCTGGAAAAAGGCTGGCGAGTAAATAACATTGACTCTACTGTAGTGGCCGAGCGTCCCAAGCTCAAACCGCATATAGGGGCAATGCGCGATCGCCTAGCTGCTGTTTTGGAACTCAATCCCGAGCTAATTGGCATCAAAGCTACAACCAACGAAAAACTAGGTCCGGTGGGGCGAGAAGAGGGAATTGCTGCTTATGCGGTCGCCTTGTTAGTTAGCGATCGCCAGGAAAGCAAAATGCCCGCAACGACAGCGGCTCAAAGTGAAACAATCGGCACCCCAGAACCGGCGATCGTTGCCGATACCGTTGCTTTTGACGCCAAAGGGGAAATGGTTTTATTGGCTCAAGTCGAGGCAAAAAAGCAATCGAGCCCAGACAAAGTTATAGAACGAATCATTCCCAAGCTACAAGCGGCCAAAACCTTGATTCCCTTTGCGGCGATCGTCGATCTAGAAAAGATTCTGATATTTCAGTGGAATGGAATCAAGTTATTAAATCCTGTTATTTCCTTAAAAGCAGAGGACATTCTCAGCCATTACGATAAAAAATTCGGCCAAAAACGAATATTGTATAACTACCTTAATGCGCTATTTCAAGCATGGCTGGATGACTTGGCTTATCGCTGGAAGCCTCAAATACCGCCGGCCTTAGAGCAAATGGAGGCGATCGGTTTGTTGCCAAGGTTAGCTGGCGGCTCTGCCGACTCTGAGGTCGTCCTTCAGGGGGAGGTGTATGACTAATGGCGATTTTGTATATTGAGACCAACTTTCTGATAAGTATTGCCACAGGAAGAGACCCAGAAGCTGACGAGCTGCTGTTGAATCCGCCGGCATCCGTTAAAATAGCAATACCAGGCATTTGCTGTATGGAAGCTTTTTCCTGGCTAGAGGAAGAGCAAAAGCGCCGCCGACGTTTTAGGGACGAACTGAGGAAACAAATCAGCCAGCTCAAGCGAGATCTCACCTCATCCTCTGCCCAATCTCTTCTTTTGTACTTGCGGGAGTCGTTGGTTGAAGACGAAAATTTCCTGAATGATATTGAAGTACGTTTCCTTCAAGCGTTGAAACGGCTGGCAGAAAAATCAATCCTCATTAACTTAACGGGAGATACAATTCAGGATTGTCTCAATATCCCCTTGGTTGAGAAAGAGCAGACAGACAACTTAATTTTGCACGCAATTTTGAATCATGCTCGCTCCCAGGAAACTGAAGTCAAGGCATTGCTAAGTGGCAATGTCAAGGAATTTGGCAAATCGAATGTTTTAGAGGCCTTGCGAGATGCGGGTGTAGGTAAGTATTTTGCCCGCACCAAAGATTTTATAGGCTGGCTACAGTCTCAGTTATAATATCCAGTTATGTGGCATATAAAAGGGATGCCCTCAGATCGTCAGCCTCAAGATCGGGCATTTCTTCTAGAATTTCTTCTGCACTTAGAGCCGCTGCAAATAGATCCAGTACATCTGATACCCGGATTCTCATCCCTCGGATGCAGGGGCGATCGCCGCACTGCCGAGTGAACGATCTGGTAGGGGCGACAGCATCCCCCTTGACTGTCTGGGCTGTAGAACGAGAGTTCTCGTATTGGGATGCTTCGCCCAGATATCTCACATCAAGAGCGAGAAACGCTATACTATAACATTATTTTTTAGCGATCGCTCCCACCTCGTCTAATATAGCAGTTCTCAAATAAGTGTAATTTAGAAATGTAGGGGCGACAGCATCCCCCTTGACTATCTCGGCTCTCAAAAGGGAATCTCGCGCTTTGGGATGCTTCGCCCAAGACTTCCTCAAGCCAATTCGAGAAACGATCCCCCTTGACTATCTCGGCTCTCAAAAGGGAATCTCGCGCTTTGGGATGCTTCGCCCAAGACTTCCTCAAGCCAATTCGAGAAACGCTATAGTGGCGATCGCTCTCCCAATCGGCTCCCTTAAGCAACCCCAACTATCCTGGGTTCCGGGATAACTTCACCTTCTGCCTGCCATGCCCTAAATACATTTCAATTACCTCTTCAGCATTCTTAATTGCTTCTTCACGAGTTTTTCCATGAGTACAAGGCATCACGACCAGCTCGGAAAACTCTGGAATCGTCACCAGAAAAAGCCGATCTTCATCAGACCACCGGGCGATCGCGCTGTATCTCTTATTCATCAATTTCCCTCCTCCTTGAGTCTTATCCGCACCTCTTCAGATATATATGTATTACCACTTCATCATAGGTGCAGGATTCAGAGGATGATTTCCAAACCATTTTATTGCTCTTTTTCCCAAATTCTTGTGGAAGTCGGAGTTTGGGAATGTTGCCTTGACTTCATTAATATATGCACTGGGAATGCCAAATTTGAAGGTTCCAAATGAGAAATCGACCAAATCCCCTTCACGAAAAACCTCTACTAATGGGTGCATTTCATCCTTAAACTCGCCTATTTTATGATGTTCTGTAATCATAAGTTTAATTTCTTTTGACCAGACCTCAAGATTTCTATTCTTCAAATACTCCATCGCTGGGGGCACCGATGGAGGAATATAATCAACAGTATCCTCAATCCAGATACCAATATCGTGAAAAGCTCCAGCAATAATGATTTTCTCGCGTTCTTCCTCGCTGCATTCTCTAAGAGCGAGGCAAAAATGGATCGTTCGGTAAACATGATTTTTATAACCTTCATATTCCGAACCAATCGTTTCTTTCCAGTCTGAGAATATTTCTTCTAAAAGAGGGATTCGAGCTTCAATAGTCACAGACATACTCTCCATGTGAGGTTTTAAACGGTTCTAGAGGTGAGATATCCTCTGCTGCTTCTAGATCCTCTGCCAAAATCCGAATCAGCTTCAATTTCTCTATCGTAGAGAGCTGGCGGATAGTCAGAATAACCTCACTCAAAGTCATGGTTACGTCTCCAATTGCGATTCGCCATCTTATACAAAGAGATCGAGCCTATAGCGGTTCTCAAATTGTAATGAACGATCTGGTAGGGGCGACAGCATCCCCGAGACTGTCTGGGCTGTAGAACGAGAGTTCTCGTATTGGGATGCTTCGCCCAGATATCTCACATCAAGAGCGAGAAACGCTATACTATAACATTATTTTTGAGCGATCGCTCCTTCCCCTAGTCTTCCATTCCATATCCAGGCTAATCCCGTGGTGGCTATCGCTCAGGCAACCCGTACAGGCGATCGCAGAAATGCTAGCCGTTTGCCGCTCTTGCCTTTGTTATACTGCATCGGTTTTAGGGACTCTTAAAAGGATTGACAATGTTTAGCCCATCAATGTCTGAGTACCCAAAGTCTTCTGTATAAAGAGTTTCAACATTTACTTCCAAGCAAGCAGAAACTATCATCGAATCCCAGTGGGACAGACTAAAACGGCTCATCAGGTCTTCAGCACGGTCAATAACACCCCAACTTGGCAAAGCTGTATGCCAAACTTTTTGCAAATCTCGAATGTACTGATATGCTTTTTCTAGATCTTACCCCAATGGCTCTAGTTTGCGGCTTGCCGCCAAATATTCGCAGGCAACTTGCCAAATTAAAACCCCATCTGTCAGGCCAGCTACCAAAGAAGCTGCAATTGCCTGCTTGCTAGGATACCGCGAATCATTAACGTAAATTAAAATATTCGTGTCAACGGCGTTCATGTAACATATCTCGCGTAAACTGAGGAGCATTTGAGGGAACGGGATTTTCTTGCATTCGCTTGACAAGTAACCTTAAAAAGTCTTGTCTAGCAGCAATATCGGAGATATTGGGGGGAAGGACTTGAGGCGATGTTACCAAAAGTTCGACTTCAATACCTTCAGGGAAATTGCAAGCTGTCTTAAGGATAAACGTACCACTATGGTAAATTGCTTTTAAGGCTTGGGGCATGGGTAAAGCTCCATTTTCATCATTTGGGGTAAAGCCAGTTCGGCAATATCAGTATAAACCATACAGGGCAAAGTGACAGTCTTGGCAAGCTATCGAACTCATTTTGTGAAAGAGCGCCCCTTGTCCAGGCGATCGCAGAGGCAGGGAAGGCAGGCGGACGGGGAAAAGTTTTTTGAGTTTTGAGTTCCAATCTTTAACTCAAAACTCAAAACTTAAATCCCCAATGCCACCCACCCCCTGACCCCCTCCCAAGAGGGGGAGTGCCCAATGCCCAATGCCCAATGCCCAATGCCCTACTTAAACAGTTGCTAATTTATAGGGTTCCGTCAACTGTTCTAACTGCTTGACCAAAAGGCTCAGGAACAAGCCGACATCCGTGACGACGCCGATGGATTCTACAGAACCGCGATCGCTCAGCTTAGTCACCACCGCCGGATTGATATCCACGCAAACCATCTTCACTCCAGCGGGAGTCATATTGCCGACGCCAATAGAGTGGAGCATCGTCGATAGCATCAAAATCATATCTGCCCCTTGGATGAGATTGGTATAGTCCGCTTGAGCTTGAATCAAATCCATTTCCGTATCCGGGAGCGGGCCATCGTCGCGGATCGAACCAGCCAGGGAAAAAGGCACGTTGTTGCGGACGCACTCGTAGAAAATGCCCCTGGTCAGAACTCCCTGCTCTACAGCCGCAGCAATACTGCCGCAGCGGCGAATAGTGTTAATTGTTTTGAGGTGATGCCGGTGACCGCCCCGCACGGCAACTCCCCGTTTCATATCGACGCCCAAAGAAGTACCCATCAGGGCTTGCTCGATATCGTGGACGGCGATCGCATTACCCCCGAGCAGCGCTTGGACATAGCCATCCCGAATCAACTCCGCTAAATGTTGGCCGCCGCCAGTATGGATTGTCACCGGTCCTGCAGTCACTATCGTCTTGCCGCCGCGATCGCGGATTTGCCGCAGCTCCCAGGCCACCTGTTCTACAACCAATTCCACCCGGCGCTCGCTAGAAACCGACCCAGACATAAAGCTAAACTCTTGTTTCTGTTCCCGCACTTCCGGCTTGCGTGGAGTGCGGATGCCTTGCACATCTACTACTACCCGATCGCCCACTTGCAGATCTCGCAGCAACTTGCATTGCACAACTCGGCCGCTAGGGCTATCGGTAACGGCGATCGCTCCATCCATCCGCTGATTTTGCACCCGCACCCACTGACCTTCAATCCGCACTTCCGTCGGATAAATCGTCGTCACATAGAAGTCATCGGGAGATACCCCCGCTTGCACCACGGGCTCCAAGCGAGCATCCCGCTCGTCTTCCGGCAGATTTACCGCCCCTAAATTAATCAGCTCCGATACAATTTCTTCCATAATGTCGTGGGAAGGTGCCGAAACCTTCACATCCGCTTTGGAAGTGCTTTGCCGCTGTTTTCCGAGATCGAAGTTAAGCACTTGGAAGCTGCCACCTCCTTCGACAACCACATCCAAGGCTCGGTTAATTAAGCCCGAGTCGAGCAAATGACCTTCGAGGCTAATGGTGCGACTCTCCACCGGCAGATTCGCATGCATGTCTTCTTTGACTGGCTCGGTCGTGCGCAGGGTCAGGCATTTCGCTGCTCCCCCAGCTTTGAGAAACTCCGTCAGCGGCGTCTCGATAACCTCGAAGCCAATGCGATTCAGGCGCTTCTTGAGTTCGTCGCTCGCCTTGTTCATTACCACTTTGTTGCCAACGTTCACCGAGTTACAGGCAAAGTTGACCGCATCCGCTTCGGCAATACCAATGCGCTTTTCCTCTGGCACCCGCATTTCTATAATGCGATTGGAATAGAAGTCAAAGGCTGGCGGATAGTAGAGCAAGTAGCCGCCGCTCAAAGGACAGAAGCAAGTATCCAAGTGATAGAAGCGATCGTCCACGAGCTGTAGCGATACTACTTCTATATCCAGCCACTTGGCGATATAAGGGTGCGAGTCTAGTTCCGAGCGGAAGCCGTACCCCGCCCAGAGCCAGCGTCCCTCTCGATCCAGCAGCGCATCTCCGGCTCCTTCAAAAGGTAAGTCCTTGGGTAGTTCGTAAACCTTATAGCCCTGTTTCTCGAACCACTCTTTAAAATAAGGTTCTTCTCCCTGACGTTCTTTGTGGTAAAAGCGGCTATTGACCGCTACTTTTCCCAAGATCACCCCAGCGTTGGCGGCAAATACCATGTCCGGCCAACCCTGCTGCGGTTCTACTAGATCGATGATGGCAAGCTCTTTGAGAATGTGGTATAGTCCCTCCCACTGCTCGCTAGCGCGATCGTGCGAGGATTTATGAATATTCCCCTCCATCCAGGGATTAATCACATAATCCACGTCGTAATGTTTGGGGGCGCACATTAAGATGCGAATGTCAGAAGTCATATTTGAGCTATTCTCGGTCCTGAATATTACGGCTTTGTTTATTACAGCAAAACCACTCCTTTTTTTAGCCACATATATATAAGGAAGGAGTAGCCTTGCCATATCGGCTCCGGTTAGCGGCTAAAAAGCTAGTTTTTGATTATAGCGGTCAGCGGGCGAGCTTTCAGCTAAAAGCGATCGGGCGATCGGCGCGATCGGCTTTCGGAGCATGCTACGCAAAAAATCGGCACCACAATCGCACCATATATATCAGTAAGGGACTTGCAAGTTAATAATGTACCCGGCTCTTGGGCTATGCCCCGGAGCCGACAATCTATTGCCCAGCTTGCTTATACAATACCAACGCCTATTTGCCCCAACGCCGGATCCGGCGTTGGCCTCCGCTCGGGGATTTTTTGGGTTTCGTTCCCGAGTCGCTCCCTACAAATAAGGTGTTGGGTGCATTTTGGCGAAGGTATTGTTATACGAACGGCCCTTTCACACAAGCAGCAAGCAAAATAAAAGGTACGCAATGCGCACCCTAGGGAATACTTGTTGGCGATAAGCAACTAAAAGACAATAAAAAATTAAGCGTCAATTAGACACAAATCAAAAATTAAATGGTAAAATAGAACTTGTCGCTTTAAGCAAAAACAAGCCCATGCTGAAGAAGACAACGAATGGCTACACGTTCTTTGAAGTTTCCTCTGCTTTCCAGAAATCGATTCGGCGAGGACTGGAGGAAGAGGCGCTCTACTGGGGGGCCGAGCTGGATAAGAGTGGCTACGGCGAGTACCTCTGGAAACGGATGCGAATCATCGTTTCTGAGGATATTGGGTTAGCAGAGCCGACGTTGCCCGCTGTCATATTCTCATTATATCAGATGTGGGTGGGATTGCGCAAGAAAAAAGACGAAAAAAATTTTCCCGAGCGCTTGTTTGTGGTCCATGCAATAATATTATTAGCTCGGGCCAAGAAATCTCGCATAGTGGACCACGCAACCATAACCTACTATAAAGGAGAGTTTCCCCGTCGCGACATTCCAGACTACGCCTTAGACAAACATACGATGCGCGGACGACGCATGGGGCGAGGGTTTGAGCATTTTTTCAGCGAGGGAATGAAGCTAGAAAACCAAGCCGATTTAGAAGATCCATATTTTGAAGAAGCTAAGGAGATTTTAGTCGGCGCTCCCAAAGCTTCTGGCGAGTTATTCGATACCTCGGCTTACCAGCAAGATAACTAGCGCTAATTTCCGATTGTAGAGACGCAGGGAGCGATCGCGTCTCTACAACAAAACCAAAAATTTTTGGCAAAAAAAATCCCCTAGCTCATTGCCAGGGGCTTCCATCAGGGTGCATCTTATTTGAGTTCTTCTACTTTTTGCTGTTGACATCCGGAAATAAAGAGGAAATCGCTAGAAAATTCTCCGACTCTATCGCGAGCCAGGTGGTCCCCGAACAAAAAAATCCCCCGGCTCATTGCCAGGGGAAGCCATCAGGGTGCATCTGAATAGAGATATTCTACTCTGGGTTTGTCAAATCTGGACAAAATGGCCAAACGCGCAAGTTAAAAGTCATGCATTCAAAAGTCAAAAGTTCTCTGGCTAAGATGACTTCTGGTAATAAAAGTACCAGAGGATCCGATCGCTTTGGCCCCCTCCCCTCCTGCGGGCGGTGTGGGTGGGTGGAGGGGGTGTGGGGTGTGGGGTGTGGGAATTTTGGAGAATTAGGACTTACGCAAAATATCCAGATATAGTGTTTTGTAGGGGCAATCCCCCCGTGCTTGCCCCGTTAGTAGAGTCAATGCGTAAGTCCTAAGAATATTGGGAGTAGGTGCGCGGTGCGGCACCCTACTCCCCACACTTCTCACACTTCCCACACTTCTCACACTTCCCACACTTCCCACAGCCTTTTTCAGCAGCTCCTATATATTTGATAACCCCGGTTTTTTTGAAAAAGCCGGGGTTCTTTTTATGGCCCAATTACCAATTTCCAAGGCGCAGCTTTTGCGGGTAATCGGGCCTCTCAATTTTTAAAGCACATCAAAAAAAGTTTTAAAAAAGTTTTGAAAAAGGGTTGACAATTTAAAAATTGATGTTATAGTAAAGATGTGAGGCAAAAAGCAAGGCTTGATGCCTCCCCCCTATCTAACCAAAAACAGGGATTAAATAGATGATGAGCGAATACCAAGGGTCCTTAGATGGCCTTAAGATTAATACTTACAAAGCACAGAGCGATCGCAAACAGTCTTTTACCGGCCATGAGGTTTTCGCCCTAGGCTGGACGTACAAAAATACCGAAGGACGAAGCGATCGCAAAATGCAGGATTGCCGCTTGACTCTGGAGCAATGCCAGAGGGCGGTGGAAGGATTAATTGAAATAAAGATGCTCATATCGCCCTAGGCTCATAGGGGACAGGCATCTCGCTTGTCCCCAGGGCTTTATTTGAATGTAAAAGAGATTTTACTAACAGTGATTTTTGAGTGAAAATATGCTCCCGCAAGACAGGCGTCCTGCCTGTCTTGCGGGAGCATTTAGCGGTCAGCGGTCAGCGGTAGGGGCAATTTTTAAACTATCGCAGCGACGAATATCGGCGTTAGAATAGCAAAAATAGACCCTCGCAATAAGGTGTAGAGGTGTAGGGGCGACAGCATTCCCTAGATAACCTGGGTTATAACAGAAATGTATTATGCTGGAATGCTTCGCCCTGCCCCCTTGTCTTGTTGCTTTCAAGGGTATGTTTTTTATAATCCTCTTTAATGAGCGCGATCGCGGTTGGTTGCATGGGTTTCATAGGCGAAGCATTCCAATACAAACGCATGAGCGTCATGGGTTTGTGGGCGAAGCATTCCAATACAATCGGTTGGTTGCATGGGTTTGTGGGCGAAGCATTCCAATACAATCGGTTGGTTGCATGGGTTTGTGGGCGAAGCATTCCAATACAATAATTTTCTGTAAAAGCAAAGGCTGTCGAGGGAATGCTGTCGCCCCTACGCCCCCCTACGCCCCCTACGCCCCGGGTCGATAATCGCTGTGCTGAATCCTCTTTTTGGTTGCATGGGTTTGTGGGCGAAGCATTCCAATACAATCGGTTGGTTGCATGGGTTTGTGGGCGAAGCATTCCAATACAATCGGTTGGTTGCATGGGTTTGTGGGCGAAGCATTCCAATACAATCGGTTGGTTGCATGGGTTTGTGGGCGAAGCATTCCAATACAATAATTTTCTGTAAAAGCAAAGGCTGTCGAGGGAATGCTGTCGCCCCTACGCCCCGGGTCGATCCCCTTGTCCCCCTACGCCCCCCTACGCCCCCTACGCCCCGGGTCGGGTCGATAATCGCTGTGCTGAATCCTCTTTTTGGTTGCATGGGTTTGTGGGCGAAGCATTCCAATACAATCGGTTGGCTGCATGGGTTTGTGGGCGAAGCATTCCAGTACAATAATTTTCTGTAAAAGCAAAGGCTGTCGAGGGAATGCTGTCGCCCCTACGCCCCGGGTCGATCCCCTTGTCCCCACTCCCCCCACTCCCCACCCTCCCCACCCTTCCCACAGTCCCCACACCCTCTTACCAAGGGCTGCCAATAACAGTAAAGCCAGACCAATAGTAAGGATGGGAAAGATTTTGGTTAGTTAATCCAGCTAATTCCTCGGGGAGGGGGATGTCTTGCCCTCGGCTGCTGCCAGTTATGCGACCGTTTTCTATTTTTACTTCGCCGCGAATCATGGCAAGCTGAGCTAGTCTTAAAGCTTCGGCTTTAATCGGGACTTCTGTTAGTTTTTCGTAAAACTCGGTCATTAGTACCAAAGTCCCTTCGTCGCTAACAGACCAAAGACTGGCTACGGCGGTTTTGGCTCCACTTTGGACGGCTAGGCCAGCTAATCCCAATTCTGCTTCGCGATCGCCCACGGCACTGCGACAAGCAGAGATTACTAATAAGTCAACTATAGGGTTGCTCAATCCCAGCTCTGGCAAGCGATCGAGGGTTAGTCTTTCGTTCCACAATTGAATGTAAGAGTTGCTCGCCGCTCCGGGTAGAAAGTCTGCGTGAGTGGCTAGGTGGATAATTGGTTGCGGGTTTTGCGATCGCTGGTTTTGGAGATTGTCTAAGGTGAAGTCTTCGTTGAGGAAAAACTCTCCAACCCCCAGTTGCGATGTAATGATTTCCAGCTCCACCGGCACCGCTGGCAGTGGTGTGTTGTCGCTAAACTCGCTGGCTCCAAAGGCCAAAACTCCAGCATTTTCCAGAGATCGATAGTTCAAGTCCGCTAAACTGAAGCTGGGAATCATGGCTATGTTGTATTTTTCCGCCAAGAAGCGATCGCCGTCGTGCAAAGCCGCTATGGGCAAGGAGCGCAAACCCGCATCCATAGAAAATATGATGGTGTCAATGTTTTGAGCTTGCAAAGCCGTTTCCATTGGCGCTACTATTAATTGATAAAGCTGCTGGGCGAGAGGGAGATAACTGTTAGTTCTGCGCTTGCGAGGGTTGGTGATTTCTCCTCGAATTTTTCTGGCGAGGGGCAGGATAATTTCCCGTTTACCTTCTGGGACGCTATAGCGGGTGGGGTCGCCAGCTCCGGTAAAAACGACTAGCTCCAGTTGCTCGGCGCGAGAGATGACATAGACCACCGCAGAATTCTGCCCCGTTTGCCTTTGCACGTCATTGAGTGTTTCTCGGAAGTTGGAGATGGCTACGGACTGCTTCTCTATATTGGCCTGAATGCCCAGGTATTCTTCAAATTCTTGATTCCGATATTGCTCGATTTGCCAGACCGTTCCCTCTAAGTCGTTTTGAGAAAAAATATTCGTCAGCCTCGCTTCGGTGTCTGCACCAGCATCGTCAGATGAGGAACTGTCATTGCTGAAGGATTGCGACTCTCCAGCACCAGACTCTCCGGAAGAAGAGTTAGAGTCGCCTTCATTAGTGGAGCTTTCCCCAGTAGAGCTAGTAGAGTTATCGGAACGATCGCCGCCGTAATTGTCGCCGGAATTGTCGCTGGAATTATTGCCGGAATTATTGGAGGTGCGATCGCTAGAGTTCTCGGCTCCAGAGTTAGAGTTCCCAGAACCAGAGCCAGAAGCATTCCCAGAGTCGGAGTTTCCAGAACCAGAGCTAGAAGAATTCCCAGAGCTAGCAGAATTTTCTGTAGAAAAGCTCGCCGCCGCAGATTCCTCCGCAGCGAGTTGGGAAGATTCGGCAGCTTGCTGGGAGGCGTCGGTATTTTGGTTTGAGTCAGATGGATTTGTTTGGGAGCTTTGAGCGAAGTCTAGAGCGGAGTCCAAGGAAGAGCCGTTTAGCTGCGCCAATTCCTCGGATAATTGTAAGGAGCTGGCATTCAAGTCTCCCAAAGATTCGCTATTAAATTCTGATAGGGTCGCATTCTGGGCAATTTTCTGGGGATACAAGTCTAGACCCCAGGACAAAAGGTTTGTATCGAAGTCGATTTCTTCGCTTTGTGGCTGAGAAAGGATGACTCCAAGCAAATCCCTGGATATACTCGTCTCGTCAAGGGAGCCCAGAACGGATTCCGTTGCTTGTTGGCTGCTGTTTGAGTTAGCTCCATCCCCCGAAGTAGTAGAGTTATCGGGAGCGATCGCATTATTGCTGGTATCCGTCCCATTATCGATGTTGACAGAATTCTCGGCATTGCTGGTGTTGTCGCCATCCGTCGCATTATCGGGAGCGATCGCATTATCGGTGTTGTTAGTATTGCTGGGAGCGATCGCATTGTTGCTGGTGTCCGTCCCATTATCGATGTTGACAGAATTCTCGGGATTGCTGCTGTTGTCGGTGTCGGTCGTATTACTATTGCTGGTGTCGGGGGTAACTGTATTGTCGGTCGGTTCGGGGTTAGCTGTGTTATCGAGGTTGGTCGTGTTGTCGGGATTAGTCGGTTCGGGGCTAACTGTATTATCGGGGTTAGCTGTATTGTCGGGATTGTCTGGGTTTTGGTTGCTATTGTCGGGATTGTCGGAATTATCGGGATTATCTGGATCTGTAGGATTGGGGTCTGGCTGGGTGGCGGGAGCGGAAGTAATTATTGTAATGTTGCCTTGGTTAAATACTCCTGGCGGAACTGGTACGGAAAACTGCGGCGCGAGAGTTTCCAATCCGGTGGTAATCGCCCCCGCCGTACCGTTGGTGCTGGCATCTCCAATTATAAAAGATGTATTGGTGCTGCCTGCGTGGCGAATAACGATGGAGCCCGATCGCGAACTATCGGTTCCTGCTTCGCTGCCGCCACTATTAGCAATACTGGCAGTTATGCCATTGCGATTTATAAAAGTGCCGGTGGCTCGGAAGAAATTCCCCGCCGCAATCTCGACTTCGCCACCTCCTTGGGCATCAATTGCTAAAATATCGATATCGTTGCTGGAGTTTAGGAGGATGTCTCCACCCCTGGCAAATGTGGAGCTGGAGTTAATCAGATTGGTGTTGATGTTGGCTCCAGCATTGAGCCGAATCGAGCCGCCATTGCCATTGTTATTACTAGAGTCTAGAGTTCCCAGGGCTACGATGTTGCCGCCAGCATTTAGATTAATCTCTCCCCCAAGAGTTGCGATCGCATCCAATGTAATGTTGCCAGCAGCTTCTAATATAACTGGCCCGCCGGGAGTCGCAATTACCCCAGCAGAAATATCGTTCCCCGACGCTCCGGGCAGCCCTACAAAAAACGTTCCTTCCGCGCTGGTGCTGGGAGGAAGGTTAGCAGGATTGTTCAAGGAAGAAAGGCCGGAACGAAGAATTAAAGCCGGCGAACCGATCAGAATTTCTGCATCTGGATCGGCGGGGTTGATGGCAGTATCCGGGCCGGTAATTGTAATGTTGCGACTCGCTATTGCTCCAGTTGCTTCTACCTTGAGAGATACGCCGGTATAATCCCCAAAACTGACGTTGCCCAGAGCGCTGATAATCGGGTCGTGCAAACTCGCGATCGCTCCCGGCTCTCCTGCCAAGTTGCGGTTCGAGAAATTCCCTTCAGTCCTAAAGCGAGCATCTGTAGAAATTATCCCGTTACCGATTAAAGTCAGATCTCCCCCAGCCAGAAAAGCAGTGCTATTAATAATAGAAGCATCGAGGTTTTCTAAATGAGGCGCAAATCGAGCGATCGCTTCCAACCCCCTCTGCGAACCCGTCTCTAATGCAAAAATATCTATTCCCCTCGCGCCTCGAACGATCAGATTTCCACCGGCGATGGCTTGGAATTTGCAATTGGGCATTGGGCATTGGGCATTGGGCATTGGCAAGGGTGTAGGGGAAAGTCCTCCTTGTCCCCTTGTCCCCGTGTCCGTCCTGAGCCGGTCGTTGGGTCCCCTTGTCCCGCTGCCGTCGCGGATTGTTACTGTGTTGCCAGCAAGCAGATTTAAATCTCCAGTAGAAACTAATTTGCTTCCGATTATAGTTAGATTGCGATCGGCTGAGATTGTGACATTTTCGGCAAAAATTGATAATTGGGCATGGGGCATTGGGCATTGGGCATTGGCGATCGCGCAGCCTCCCCCTGCTCCCCTGCTCCCCTGTCTCCCTGCCTCTTCTGCTGACTGCTGACCGCTAACCGGCTGTTCCCGCAAGGTTTGCTGACCGCTGACCGCTGACCGCTGACCGCTGACTGAAAGTCCAGAGCCCGTTAACAATATTTCCCCATTACTATTTACTGTCGCTCCGGTGGCATGACCAATGTCGGGGTCTGTTAAAAGTTGGGCGATGGTAGGGGGATTTAGTTCGGATGCAAGGTTTGAGTTGGAGAGGGGAGAAATTTCTAATGCGAGCAAATGTCCCGGTTGGCTGATGCGAATTCTATTTTTACCGGGAACTGCTGCAAGAGTTAGATTGCCCCCGGGAGCCGATAAGGAACCGCTACTAATAATAGTGCCCCCGAGCAAGGTTAAGTCCGCTCCGGGATTTACTGCTAAATTAGCCCTGTTGATTATGCCGCCGGGAAAGGCGTTGCCAAATTCAAAGTAGCTCGGGTTTCCGATTAAAGCGTTATAGTTGTTGGTTCCAATGGCATTAAACCAGCCCTCAGCAATACCCCCATCGAAGCCTATTCCCGTGGCGGTGGTTGCGGTAAATGAAGCAGGGAGGTTTAATCGGGCAGCCGGACCGAAGATAATGCCAGCGGGATTGAGCAAATATAAGTTCGAGTTGCCTCCGGTTACCTGGATTAAGCCGTTAATTCTAGAGGGGTCGCCGCCGACTACTCTGCCCAGGATGTTCTCGATGTTCGGGCGAGATCTGAATTCTGCTACCCGACCTTGCTCCAGGCCAAATTGCTCGAAACTGTGAAAAAGGTTAGTCCCGTCTGAGGAAGTCCGACCGCCGTCGATGCGATAGTTCTGCCCGTATTCGGTCACGACGGTATTGGCGCTATCCCCCGCAGCTTTGATTTCGATTTCCGCAACTGCGATCGCCTCGGGCCGGTTGGAGGCGATCGCAACAGCAAGAATCGACAATAGCACTCTGGAATAGGGACGGCGAGCCATTGATTTACCAGTTTTAGAGTTTTGACTTTACTATATATAGCACTACGCAAATGAGTTAAGACATTTATAAACGCTCGCTCCTTAGTCAGAGACTACCTTTGACTTTTGACTTTTGACTTTTGACTTTTGACTTTTGACTTTTGACTTTTGACTTTTGACTTTTGACCTTTGACTTTTGACTTTTGACTTTTGACTTTTGACTTTTGACTTTTGACCTTTGACTTTTGACTTTTGACTTTTGACCTTTGACTTTTGACCTTTGACTTTTGACTTTTGACTTTTGACTTTTGACTTTTGACTTTTGACTTTTGACTTTTGACTTTTGACTTTTGACCTTTGACTTTTGACCTTTGACTTTTGACCTTTGACTTTTGACTTTTGACTTTTGACTTTTGACCTTTGACTTTTGACTTTTGACTTTTGACTTTTGACTTTTGACTTTTGACTTTTGACTTTTGACCTTTGACTTTTGACTTTTGACTTTTGGCGGCCCCACATCCAGGACCCTACACCCCTTTCGGTGCAACCGAAATAATGCCAACATCCCCTTCAACCCGAAATGCGACTTCGGGATGCTCTGCCAAAAACTCTTGCACTGCCGATCGCACTTGCTGTCCCCAATAATCCAAACCGGCGTCGTGGAGAATGATAGTGCCGCCGGGAACCATATAAGGGTAGAGCAGGGTTAAATCGCTTTTTACTGCTGCTTGGTGGTGGTCGGCATCCAGAAAGGCTACCTCAAATGGGCCTTCTTCTTTGACTATTTGCCGACCTATAATATCCGAGGAGGAAACCTCTATCCCGGCCTCGGCGAGTTTGCGGCGGTCTTCTCCTTCGGGAAAGCAGCAAGAGAAAAAGCCCCGATTGAGGGTAAATTGCTCGGCGATGCCGAAATGCTCGACTACTCCGGCAACAAATTCTAAATTAGTGCGGCGATCGCTAATTTCAAATTTTTTCAAACAGAGGATGTTTTGGGCGATCGCGGGCAAATCCGCATCGATACAAACAATGGGAACTTCGGGCAGACATAGTCCCAAGACAGCAGTTGACACCCCCACAAAAGTGCCTATTTCTAAAATTTTCTTGGGATTTTGCTCCCGAGCCACCCTAACGATAGTTTTGGCATCCTCCACTTTCAGGGAGGCATTTTCAACAAATCCCCGGTCTAGCCCTTGTTCCGTAAGCCAAGATATAGCTTGCGATCGCGCAGCTTCTGGCGCTATCATTCTCTATCCTCCTAATCTTAAATTTTAATTGTTTTGCATAGTCTAGACGGTATCATGCTGCCGGGGCGATCGCTCAAAGAAATTGCTATCATGCTGCCGGGGCGATCGCGAACATGGAATTGCCCCTACAAATACCAATCCGGGCGATCGCGAACATGGAATTGCCCCTACAAATACCAATCCGGGCGATCGCGAACATGGAATTGCCCCTACAAGTACCAATCCGGGCGATCGCGGCCGTAGGGGCGAACGGCCGTTCGCCCCTACACTAGCTGACTGCTGAAAGCTGAAAGCTGACTGCTATATAATAAAGATAAGATTTCTAGCAATTGCCAGATAAAAATGAACGGAGAATTATCCGTCAAGAAGCCAGTGAAGCTCTGGAACAAAAAGCTCCAGACTAATTTTAAGGATTTGTTTAAGGGCAATTCTTGATGAAGAGCTTCGGCTGCAGCTAGAAGGTGCTTCTGAAAATACCCAATCTTCCTAATATAGTAGGTCTAAATCATTGGTGGAAAAATTTGTAGGGGCAATCCCCCCGTGGTTGCCCGATCGCTCCTTCCGGGCACGGGATTTTTTGATGTTGTCGGTCGGTGGGTGGCATGGGTTTCTGGGGCGAAGCATTCCAGTATAACAGTTTTCTCTTATAAACCACAGTTATCTCGGGAATGCTATCGCCCCTACTTGTTGCGAAGGTCTATTTGCCCAACAAAGACGTAGGAAGCGTAGGGGGCGTAGGGGCGACAGCATTCCCGAGACAGCTTTTGCGATCCTTGAGGAAAATTTTTGGCCTTGGAATGCTTCGCCCCAGAAACCTATGCACCCGATCGCGGATTTGGTGGGAATATGGGCGATCGCTTCTTGCGGGCACGGGGCTTTTGATATTGTCGGTCGGTGGGTGGCATGGGTTTCTGGGGCGAAGCATTCCAGTATAACAGTTTTCTCTTATAAACCACAGTTATCTCGGGAATGCTATCGCCCCTACTTGTTGCGAGGGTCTATTTGCCCAACAAAGACGTAGGAAGCGTAGGGGGCGTAGGGGCGACAGCATTCCCGAGACAGCTTTTGCGATCCTTGAGGAAATTTTTGGCCTTGGAATGCTTCGCCCAGAAACCTATGCAACCGATCGCGGATTTGGTGGCAATTGGCGATCGCTCCTTCCGGGCACGGGATTTTTTGATGTTGTCGGTCGGTGGGTGGCATGGGTTTCTGGGGCGAAGCATTCCAGTATAACAGTTTTCTCTTATAAACCACAGTTATCTCGGGAATGCTATCGCCCCTACTTGTTGCGAAGGTCTATTTGCCCAACAAAGACGTAGGAAGCGTAGGGGGCGTAGGGGCGACAGCATTCCCGAGACAGCTTTTGCGATCCTTGAGGAAA
>JAAHFN010000011.1:108549-132840 GCA_010672965.1 Oscillatoria sp. SIO1A7 | reverse complement strand
AGTTATCTCGGGAATGCTATCGCCCCTACTTGTTGCGAAGGTCTATTTGCCCAACAAAGACGTAGGAAGCGTAGGGGGCGTAGGGGCGACAGCATTCCCGAGACAGCTTTTGCGATCCTTGAGGAAATTTTTGGCCTTGGAATGCTTCGCCCCAGAAACCTATGCACCCGATCGCGGATTTGGTGGCAATTGGCGATCGCTTCTTGCGGGCACGGGATTTTTTGATGTTGTCGGTCGGTGGGTGGCATGGGTTTCTGGGGCGAAGCATTCCAGTATAACAGTTTTCTCTTATAAACCACAGTTATCTCGGGAATGCTATCGCCCCTACATCATCTACATCTGCCCCTATTGCGAGGGTATATTTGCCCAAAAAAGACGTAGGAAGCGTAGGGGGCGTAGGGGCGACAGCATTCCCTAGACAGGTTTTGCGATCCTTGAGGAAAATTTTTGGCCTTGGAATGCTTCGCCCCAGAAACCTATGCACCCGATCGCGGATTTGGTGGCAATTGGCGATCGCTTCTTGCGGGCACGGGGCTTTTGATATTGTCGGTCGGTGGGTGGCATGGGTTTCTGGGGCGAAGCATTCCAGTATAACAGTTTTCTCTTATAAACCACAGTTATCTCGGGAATGCTATCGCCCCTACTTGTTGCGAAGGTCTATTTGCCCAACAAAGACGTAGGAAGCGTAGGGGGCGTAGGGGCGACAGCATTCCCGAGACAGCTTTTGCGATCCTTGAGGAAATTTTTGGCCTTGGAATGCTTCGCCCCAGAAACCTATGCACCCGATCGCGGATTTGGTGGCAATTGGCGATCGCTCCTTCCGGGCACGGGGCTTTTGATATTGTCGGTCGGTGGGTGGCATGGGTTTCTGGGGCGAAGCATTCCAGTATAACAGTTTTCTCTTATAAACCACAGTTATCTCGGGAATGCTATCGCCCCTACATCATCTACGTCTGCCCCTATTGCGAGGGTATATTTGCCCAACAAAGACGTAGGAAGCGTAGGGGGCGTAGGGGCGACAGCATTCCCGAGACAGCTTTTGCGATCCTTGAGGAAAATTTTTGGCCTTGGAATGCTTCGCCCCAGAAACCTATGCACCCGATCGCTCCGTTTGGCCCAACGACCGGCGAGCGGGCGAACGGTACTGGCAATGTGGGCGATCGCCCAATGCCCAATGCCCAATGCCCAATGCCCAATGCCCAATGCCCAATGCCCAATGCCCAATGCCCAATGCCCAATGCCCAATGCCCAATGCCCCCATTAGAGTACAATTAAAAAAGGAACAGTTTATGCTGGGCCTTGATGAATGTATTCGATAAAACCTGTCTGTGGAATCCCCTGCAAACGCCTCACAAGAAAAATTTCAGTTTGACTCTATAGAAGTCGCCCTGGCAGAAATCAAGGCGGGACGGCTGGTGGTGGTGGTGGATGATGAAAATCGGGAAAATGAAGGAGACCTGATCGGCGCGGCTCAGTTCGCTACGCCAGAAACCATTAATTTCATGGCAGTGCATGGGCGGGGGCTGATTTGTCTGGCTATGATGGGCGATCGCCTAGACCAATTGGACCTGCCCTTGATGGTTTCCAAAAATACCGAAAACCACCAGACCGCCTTCACCGTCAGCATTGATGCAGCCCCTAATTTAGGAGTTAGCACCGGCATCTCTGCGGAAGATAGGGCTCGCACGATTCAGGCGGCCATCAATCCCAACACCAAGCCCAACGACTTGCGCCGCCCGGGCCATATCTTTCCCCTGCGATCGCGGCAAGGAGGAGTCTTAAAACGCGCTGGCCATACAGAAGCAGCCGTCGATTTAACCAGAATGGCAGGATTGTACGCCGCTGGAGTCATCTGCGAAATTCAGAGTGCCGATGGCTCGATGGCGAGATTGCCAGAATTAATTGAGTATTCTCAAACTCACAACCTAAAAATAATCAGTATCGCCGACTTAATAAGCTACCGACTAAAACACGAACGCTTTGTCATCCGGGAAACCGTAGCCAATTTGCCAACGGAGTTCGGCCAATTCAAAATTTATGCTTACCACAACACTTTGGATGGCTCCGACCATGTGGCTATTGTCAAAGGAGAGCCAGAGGAATTTGAAGACAAACCGACAATGGTGCGGGTGCATTCGGAATGCTTGACCGGCGATGCCTTGGGCTCTTTGCGCTGCGATTGCCGAATGCAGTTGCAAGCGGCCTTGAAAATGATTGAAAATAACGGCTCGGGAATCGTGGTTTACCTGCGCCAAGAAGGTCGGGGCATTGGCTTGATTAACAAGCTCAAGGCTTATTCCTTACAGGACATCGGTTTCGATACGGTTGAAGCGAACGAGCGCTTGGGCTTTCCCGCCGACCTGCGCAACTACGGCGTAGGAGCGCAAATTCTCAACGATTTGGGAGTCAGCAAAATTCGCCTCATTACCAACAATCCCCGCAAGATTGCCGGACTCAAAGGCTATGGCATAGAAATTGTCGGTAGAGTTCCCCTGTTGATTGAGGCTAATCTTTATAACTGCATCTATCTGGCGACCAAAGCCAAAAAATTAGGCCATCTACTGTTGCAGACCTATTTGGTTGCGATCGCCATCCACTCCTCTGATGGAAGCTTGTCCCTGAGGCAGCGCCAAGAATATTTAGAAAAAATCCGAACTTTGGCCGCAGAAGACCACTTGCTAGTTCAAGAAGAGAAGCGACCGGTGATAATTCCTGTATTTGGAGAACCGGACTTGACAGTTCACTTGGGTTTCGATCGCTCTCGCGCCGTTGACGACAATTGGTACAAACAAAAAGACAGTCCTTATATACAAGCGATCGGTCAAATTCTCGACGAATTATCCACCTGGCCTAAGATCGACTCGTTGGAATTCCTAGTTTCCACCGGCGTTGACCCTCTAACTAATCTGGGAGTCGAGCTACACCGCGAAACCTTCCCCCGCCAAAAGCTGCCGTCTTCCACCTGTAGCGACCTCGCCGTTCAGACTATTTATAGTTTTGCTGGATAATTTTATTGGGCATAGGGCATGGGGCATTGGGCATTGGGCATTGGGCATTGGGCATTGGGCATTGGGCATTGGGCATTGGGAGAGTAGGGTGCGCGTTGCGCACCTTATATCAATTCTGTATGAAGCTACAACAAATAACGACCTTTAGCCACCGTTCGGGCGATCGCAGAGTCGTAGGCGCGGTTTGTAGGGGCGATTTCGCGAAATCGCCCCTACATTAATCTTGGCAAAAACTCAAAATTAAAACGATCGATCGCGATAGCTCCTTCAATGTTGGCAGCGCCGGTTTGTAGGGGCGTCGCGAATCGCCCCTACATTAATCTTGGCAAAAACTCAAAATTAAAACGATCGATCGCGATAGCTCCTTCAATGTTGGCAGCGCCGGTTTGTAGGGGCGTCGCGAATCGCCCCTACATTAATCTTGGCAAAAACTCAAAACTCTTTTTTAATAAAGACCTGCCGATCGCCACGATAAATAACTGTAATTTGTTCCTGCATGACTGACATAAAAGCGTCAATACCCAAACCAGTATTCCAGTTGGGATTATCGCGGAATACAAAATTATAATCGTCAAAGATTATCCAGCCACCTGCTTTGAGCAATCTCCAGGAGATAACCGCGTCTTCCAGGACATCGCTGGCTTTATGGGAGCCGTCGATATAGATGAGGTCGTAGGAATTTAGGGGGAGCGATCGCATTACTTCTTGGGATAGCCCGACTAGCTTGGTAACTTTATTAGCGGAGCCGCTAATAGCGATATTAAAATCAAATCGCTGTTCTACAGTTCTATTTGCATTGGGGTCATTTTTCGTTTTTTCCCAGACTCCTTCAAAATTATCGATACAGGTGATGCGAGCCGAGTCGTGAGTGAGGATATTGTCTAGGAGCCAACAACTGGCCATCCCTTCAAAACAGCCAATCTCTAGGACATTAATTCCGGGAGAATGCGCTAAAGGCTGCAAATATTTTTGCCAAATGGAGATATTGCCAGTGAAACAATCCGTAGAAATAGAATAACCTTTCCAAGCAAAATGCTTCGCGTAAGGGATGCCGATAATAATATCGCGGACTTTTTCCAAGTTCGGCTTAATTTCTAAAGCTTGTCGTAGATATAGCTCTGCTTCCTGGAACTTACGGGTATTTTTATTAAAAAGACCTTGGTAGTAGAGAACTTTACCCAAATTGTGATTCAGAGCTGCGGAATCTGGATTTAGCTCTAGGGCTTGGCGAGCGATCGTCTCCACTTGGGGATAGTCAAATCTTTGCCAATAAATATCGCCGATTTTCGTATAGAGGTTGGCCAGAGCGTGGCGAGCTTCCGTAAATTTTTCGTCTATTTCCAGGGCTCTTCTAACTAACTTCACCGCCTCATCCAGTTGGCCTTGCTCCCCCAGAATCTTCCCTAAGTTTAAGTTCCATGCTGCGGAGTTTGGTTCTAGAGCCAGGGCTTGCTTGGCCATAAGCTCTGCTCGTTCCAATCGATCGCTATGCCAATAGCTGACACAGCTCTGGGCGTAAATGGTGGCAAATTTATGTTTGAGTTCGGCAACTAAGGGAGAAGCGTGGTCAAAAGCAGTTCCAGAAGATCCCCCCAAACCCTCCTTAAAAACGCCATCGGCTTCCTTGCCCCTCCTTGCAAAAGCTATGCCTTGGGGGGGATCGTCCGACTGGGGTATCCCATTTTTATCGACGGGTTTTGACCCTAAAGGAGAGCGATCGCCAAGCAACTGGGCAGAGTAGCAAGCCTCAAAAAAACGAAGATAATCGCTATAGAAAGGCCGCATATCCACAAGGCGAGCTAAAATTTGTAGCGCTAAATTGCGATCGATCTGCTCCGATCGCTGCAAGGACAGTAATTCGCTAGCCTGCCTTAGAGCCGGCAAGCTATTGGATGCTTCTCCGCGTTCTAGAGCCAGCCAAATAGTAGAAAGTAAATTATTTAAGGGCATGGGGGAATGGGGAATTGGACTATGGGAAGGGTGTAGGGTGTAGGGTGTAGGGTGTAGGGAGAAGAAGGATAAGAAGACAAAAGGTATAAGTAGGATGCGCTGCGGCGCACCATAGGAAGGGTGTAGGGTGTAGGGAGAAGAAGGATAAGAAGACTTGGGAGACAAAAGGTATAAGTAGGGTGCGCTGCGGCGCACCATAGGAAGGGTGTAGGGTGTAGGGTGTAGGGAGAAGAAGGATAAGAAGACTTGGGAGACAAAAGGTATAAGTAGGGTGCGCTGCGGCGCACCGCAATGCGCACCCTACACTCTAATTAAAAACCCTACACCCTACACCCTACACCCTACACCCTACACCCTACACCCTACACCCTACACCCTACACCCTACACCCTACACCCTACACCCTACACCCTAGTTTTCCTAATTCATTCGACTGCGTACAAAACGTTCCAATCGATCCAGACCTTTATTAATAGTAGCCAGATCCGTGGCATAGGAGAAGCGGACGCAATCGTCGCTACCAAAGGCAACTCCTGGAATTGCTGCTACTTTCTCTTCTTCGAGCAAAGCATTGCAGAATTCCAGAGAACTCATCCCGGTTTTGCCGATATTGGCAAAAATATAAAAAGCACCTTGGGGCTTGGGGCAAGTGAAGCCGGGAAGAGCCCGGACTCTTTCCAGCATTACCTTGCGGCGTTCGGCAAAGGCAAGGCGCATTTCCTCGACGCAATCTTGAGAACTTTCTAAAGCTGCGATCGCCCCATATTGAGCAAAAGTACAAACATTAGAAGTGCTGTGGCTTTGCAGAGTCGTCGCCGCTTGGATAATTTCCAGCGACCCAGCCAGATAGCCCAGACGCCAACCCGTCATAGAATAACCTTTGGCAAAACCATTGCTAACAATACAGCGAGGAAATATCTCCGAACTGGCAGCGCCGATGCTCAAATGTTCTGCTCCATCGTAGAGAATATACTCGTAAATCTCGTCCGCCAGCACCAAGATATCTTTTTCCACCACCACTTTTGCCAAAGCTCGCACCTCCTCCGGGGAATAGACCATGCCCGAAGGATTAGAAGGAGAGTTGAATACAAACAAGCGAGTCTTGGGAGTTATGGCGTTTCGCAATTGCTCCGGAGTAATCTTATAGTCTGTCTCGGCACCTGCAGAAATAATAACTGGCACTCCGTCGGCGAGCTTAACCATTTCTGGATAGCTGACCCAATAGGGAGCCGGGATAACCACTTCATCGCCGGGGTCGAGCAGCACTTGCATCAAGTTATATAGAGAATGCTTGCCGCCATTCGTGACAATTATGTTTTCTGGGCCGTATTCGAGACCATTTTTAGTTTTGAGCTTGCGAGCGATGCTTTGCCGCAACTTCGGCTCCCCAGCAGCCGGACCGTACTTAGTTTTGCCCTCCTCTAGGGCTTGTTGGGCGGCGGCTTTTATATGAGCGGGAGTATCGAAATCCGGTTCCCCAGCACTAAAACTGCATACGTCGAGACCGTCGGCCTTCATGGTTTTGGCTTTTGCGGAGATGGCCAAAGTCATCGATAAATTCACCCGCTCTATTCGTTCTGCCAGCTTGATGGCCATTACTGTCAATCCTGTCTTTAATGAAATTTCCCCGCACCAGATCCTACTGCACCGGGCAACGGAATGGGGAATGGAATAACTAGGGTGTGGGGTGTAGGGTGTAGGGTGTGGGGTAAGAGGGAGGGGGAAGTGTGGGAAAACCAAGGCATAATTTTCTCCCCTCATATCTCTCCCCTACACCCCACACCCCACACCCCACACCCTAAATAAGGCAATTGGCCCCATGCGCTAGTTCGGAAGCTCGGTCGCAATAGGATGCGATCGCGAGCTTTGTAAATTTTAAGTTCTTATAGCAGTAAGCGATTAGCTGTCAGCAGTCAGCAGTCAGCAGTCAAAGTTCTGCCAACAAGCGCACTCTTTGCATTTTGATTCCTGTCAAACACCTTAATCGGTAGTTCTTATAGTATTACAGCAGTAAGCGATTAGCTGTCAGCAGTCAGCAGTCAGCAGTCAAAGTTCTGCCAACAAGCGCACTCTTTGCATTTTGATTCCTGTCAAACACCTTAATCGGTAGTTCTTATAGTATTACGGTGTTGGGCGGGCGAATCGTAGATAGCGCAACAGGACTTACGCACAGTAACTATATGTGAGGTCTAAAATGTAAATAATGCGCTAAATGTAGAGTTTCACTTGGTATTTGCGTAATTATAGCACTACACAGTAAGGTTAGGACGGTCACAAAATGCCACAGCTTACGAAAGGCAAGACTTTGGCCGATAGCTGACTGCTGATAGCTGACCGCTGATAGCTATACTAAAAAATTTTTGACTTACCCCTTGACATTTACCTACTAGATGGTAGATAATGAAATCGTGGAAAAAAAGACGGCTCAAAAAATTTTGGATGTAGCTCGGGACCTTGTGCGCAGTCGAGGCTATAGTGCCTTTAGCTACGCTGATATCTCCGAGCAAGTTGGGATTCGCAAAGCCAGCATTCACTACCACTTTTCCTCTAAGGATGAGTTGGTCGGGAAACTGGTCCTGCAGTACCGAGAAACGATGGCTCTAAAGTGCGATCGCATCGCTCGGTCGGCCGCGAGTCCCGATCGCCAACTGATGGAATTTGCCCGTCTCTACCAGGATGGCTTAGAAGAGGGACAAATTTGTCTCTGTGCCATGTTAGCGGCTGACTTTGCAGTTTTGCCCGAACCCGTCCAAGATGAAATTCGTATCTTTTTCCAAGAAACGGAAACTTGGTTGGCAGCAGTTCTCCAACAAGGCTGCGAAGCCAAAAAATGGCAATGTCATCCATCGATAGAGCAAGAAGCAAAGGGCATAATTGCCATGCTGCAAGGCGCGCAATTGCTGGCTCGTTCGGTCGAGGACAGTAGTGCAATGTTCGAGCAGATTGTCTTCCCATTGCTTTCAGCCCGGTTTTCATAAGTTAATTTTTTTTGCAGCATTGACTACCTACTGGTAGGTAGTTATATCGAATCCGGTAAAACACCCACAAAAAGATTTGTAAGACCAAATTTTTATGAAGACGCAACAAATAACGACTTTTATCCGCCGTTCGGGCGCTCGCTTGTCGTAGGCGTAGCCTGCCAGGGGGCATAGACCAGGGCTAGGGACAACGACCAAGCGAGCGCCCGAACGGATTTGTTGCATCTTCATACAAATTTGGTATAACCTGCCGTCCTACGCAGGACTTGACTTTTTTTGAGTGCGATTAAACGGATTTGATATTAATGCTCAAGTCCAGTCAAATCTATAGCCAGAGGTCATCATGTCTCAAGAATTTTCAGGTCAAAAACTAATTGTCATAGGAGGAACCAGTGGCATTGGCAAAGCCGTGGCTAAACTGGTGCTAGAGCGTGGAGGCTCGGCAGTTTTAGTTGGTAAACGCGAAGAAAAACTGCAAGCGGCGGTTTCGGAACTCAGTCAGTTTGGTTCTGTGGTTGGAGAGCGTGCCGATATTAGCGATCGCCAGGATAGAGATGCTTTAATCGAAAGGCTCAATCGCGATAATGCAGATGCTACTTTATTAGTGAATGCAGCAGGTGTTTTCTTGCCAAAGTCATTTTTAGATTACGCTGAGTCTGACTACGATCTCTATTTAGATCTAAATAAAGCCACCTTCTTCATCACTCAGGCGATCGTCAAAAATATTGTAGAGCGCGGCCAAAAAGGAGCCATTGTTAACGTTGGCTCGATGTGGGCAAAACAGGCTATCCAAGCAACACCCTCATCCGCTTACTCTATGGCTAAAGCAGGACTGCATTCCTTGACGCAGCATCTCGCTATAGAACTAGGCGATCGCAACATTCGCGTCAATGCTGTATCCCCTGCTGTTGTAGAAACGCCCATCTATGAAGGTTTTATCCCCAAAGACCAAGTACATTCTACCCTGCAAAACTTCAACAGTTTCCATCCCATCGGCCGGGTAGGAAATCCTACTGACGTTGCTGAAGCGATCGCCTTTTTGCTCTCGAATAAGGCTGCTTGGGTAACGGGTGCAATCTGGGATGTAGATGGTGGCGTGATGGCCGGTCGCAATCAGTATAATTAAATAAAAGGGGCATTGGGCATGTTCGCATTGGGCATGGGGGCATTGGGCATGTTCGCATTGGGCATTGGGCATGTTCGCATTGGGCATGTTCGCATTGTAATTTTGAATTTTGAATTTTGAGTTTTTGTCCAATGCCCAATGCCCAAGAAAGCTCTGCTGCTCTGTGCCTTTAGCTTACTGCTGACCGCTGACCGCTGACCGCTATGAATGCCCAATGCCCAATGCCCAATGCGAACATGCCCAATGCCCAACTATAATATCTACCAAAGACAATTTGGGAGGATATCCATGATACAGACTGTAGAAAAAATCGTATTGCCTCCTCCTTTCCCAGACCATACCCAACTACCTGATAAGGATGGCAATTTTGTGAAAAATTTTCAGGAGCATCCCCAAACCCTTATTCTCAGCGATTCTATAACCCCAGTTTTGGAGGTAATTCATCCCGACGGACAATATGCTATCGGTCAGGACTCGGGCATCTACTGGCGCGAAGCCGACCCCCCGGAGAAAGGAGCAGAGACTCCTGACTGGTTTTACGTTCCCAACGTGCCGCCGAAGCTAGATGGTAAAATTCGTCGTTCTTATGTGTTGTGGCGCGAATTCAAGCCTCCATTAATTGCTTTGGAGTTAGCGAGCGGCGATGGCTCAGAAGAAAGAGACAAAACCCCTTTATCCCAGGAGAATCTAAATCGGGGAAAAAGGCCGGGTAAATTTTGGGTTTACGAGCAAATAATTCGCATTCCTTATTACGGCATTTTTGTCATTGAAACAAACGTTTTGGAAATGTATAAGCTCGACAATACCAGCGGACGCTATAAACAAATGTCCCCCAACGAGCTAGGGCGTTATCCTATAGAGCGCTTGGGAGTGGAGCTAGGACTTTGGCAAGGAACTTATCAAAACCAAACTCAAGCCTGGTTGCGCTGGTGGGATAAGGAAGGAAATCTGTTGCTAACGGGTCGCGAGCAAGCCGAATTAGAGCGGCAGCGGGCGGAGAATGCCGAGCGATCTCTCGAAGCAGAAGCTCAGTCCCGACGGGAGGCAATTGGTCGGTTATTGGCAATGGGACTGACTGCCGAACAGGTGGCAGAAGCTCTGGGCTTGACAGTGGAATTTGTCAGGCAGGCATTATAGTTTTAAGCTTTAAATTTTGAGTTTTGAGTTTTAAATTAAAGACTTATATAGTTTAAAACTCAAAACTCAAAATTTTTACCATCCAATTCTCAATGCCAGCCAAAGGTGATTAACCGATAAGCTCGACAGTCGGTTCTACTGCAGCGGGCAGAACCCCAGGTAGTATTGCCAACAAGGTCCTCTCATTATCCGCTATACGCACGATCTCAATCATTGTATCGGTTGGGGTGGCATCGGGGGCGGCATCTGGGGGTAGAGGAGCATTTTGAATGCTTTCCTGAAATAGATTGTCGGAAACAGAGATGCGAATCCGATCGAGCCCAGCTTCAAAATTTTCAATTCGATCTACGCCATCAGAAATCCCTAGGGAAAATACATCGCGACCGTCACCGCCAGTGAGAGTATCGTTGCCGGCTCCGCCAGTTAAGGTATCGTTGCCAGTACCCCCGGTGATGATATCGACGCCACTGCCGCCCAATAAACGGTCGTTTTGGCCCCCTCCATCTAAAACGTCGTCACCCTCATCGCCGTTAAGCACATCTACCCCATCGCCGCCGGTGAGGGTATCGTTCCCCCCGCCGCCCACCAGGTTATCGCTATCAGCGCCCCCATCGATAACGTCGTTGCCTTCGTTACCTTCGACAGTATCCTCGCCAGCACCGGCATTGAGGGTATCGTTGCCAGCTCCGCCAGTTAAAGTATCGGCCTGAGTTCCGCCGTCGAGGTTATCGTTCCCGTCGCCAGCTATCAGGGTATCGGCCCCTTCACCCCCAGTTATGGTATCGTTTCCAGCCCCCCCAAGCAAAGAATCCTCATCGGCACCGCCATCGAGTTGGTCGTCCCCAGTGCCGCCAGTTAAGGTATCTTCTCCAGTACCCCCGGTGAGATTGTCGTCCCCAGTACCGCCAGTTAAGGTATCCTCCCCAGCACCCCCTGTGAGAGCATCTGCCCCAGCGCCGCCGTCAAGAGAATCGTCCCCGGCATCCCCGGCGAGAATGTCGTCTCCCGTGCTGCCATCTAAGGTATCTGCCCCATCTCCAGCAGTCAATTGGTCGTCACCACTGGCCCCTTCGAGCAGGTCGTTTCCTTCGCCAGCGTTGATGGTATCGTTACCTTCCTGACCGAAGAGGCGATCGCTATCATCTCCCCCATCCAGAAAGTCATCTTCTGCCCCGCCTTGGATTTCGTCGCTGCCCTCGCCCCCAGTCAGACTATCTTCGCCCCCTTGACCAGTCAATACGTCATTGCCTTCACCGCCATCTAGGACATCGTCGTCGGCACCGCCGTCGAGAAAATCGGCCCCCTTGTCGCCATTAAGAGTATCCCTGCCAAGGCCGCCCAATAACTGGTCGTTGCCTTCCCCGGCTTGGAGAGAATCTTCTCCATCGCCCCCTTCGAGGATATCGTCCCCCAAGTCTCCGGTGAGGGTATCGTTCCCCAGATCGCCGATTAAAGTATCGCTGTCTTTGCCCCCAATAAGAAAATCGCTATCTTTGCCACCGTTAAGAATATCGTTGCCCTGATTGCCTATGAGGGTATCTTCCCCATCTTCGCCAGTTATGACATCGTTGCCTTCACCGCCGAAAATCGAGTCGCTTTCTTGGTTGCCGAAGATGCGATCGTCCCCTTTGTCGCCTAAGATTGTGTCGGCACCGGCTTCGCCCAAGAGCAAGTCGTCATCTTTACCGCCGAAGATTAGGTCGTCTCCTTCTCCCCCAGTCAGAGTATCGTTGCCGCGATTGCCCGCTATAGTATCGTTGCCTTGCCCTCCGATTAGTTCGTCGTTATTGTCGCCGCCGAAGATTTGGTCGTTCCCTTCGCCACCTTCGACGGTATCTTCTCCGATATCTCCAAATAAAATATCGTCGCCCTGTTGCCCCAGCAAACTATCGGCATCTTTACCGCCAAAGATGAGGTCGGGTTCGGTTCCGCCTAAAATAATATCGTTGCCGCGATTGCCCAAGAGAGTATCGACACCTTTGCCGCCTAAAATAATATCGAAGTCGTCTCCGGCTTCTATTTGGTCGTTGCCATCGTTGCCAAAGAGAATATCGTTCCCAGCATTGCCCGCTATTAGGTCGTCCCCCTTACCTCCGGTTACAGAATCCGCACCTTCGCCAGCTATAAGGGTGTCGATGCCATTGCCGCCGTCGAGGGTATCGTCGCCAATGCTCCCTAATAGGATATCTTCGCCGAGACCTCCTGCTAAGGAGTCATCTCCGGAACCGGCGTCGAGAATGTCGTTGTCTTCATCGCCATCTAGGGTGTCGTTGCCAGCGTCTCCACTTAGGCGATCGCCTCCCTTGCTGCCCAACAAAGAATCAGCTCCGTTGCCGCCAAAAAGAAAGTCATTATTTTGGCCGCCGAAAATCGTATCTGCTTCGTTTTCTCCAAAAAGAGTATCGTCCCCCGCGTTGCCTTGGAGGATGTCGTTGCTATTACTCCCAAGCACGCTGTCATTGCCGCCATTGCCAAAGAGAGTATCGTTATTGGCTCCTCCAAATATAGTGTCATCGGCGACACTCCCTTGAAAGATATTGGGATTGTTGGTGCCGCGAATAACTACCGACTGTGCAGCCCGAGTTCCCAGGAGGATAGTCCAGTAATGATTGGGGTTAAAGTTGCCAAAGTCGTCTTCGAGCAAAAAATAGCCAGCGCCAATATTCTGGACGTTGGGCGCAAATAGGTTATCGCGCTCCCCCGGGTCGTTGAGCCAGGTTTGGACCACTTCTTCTGGGGTGGCTTGACCGGCAGCAATATTCTCTTCAAAGGTGGCAAATTGATAGCCGACTCCTCTGAGACGGCTGCCTGGGGTGGAACCGTTGAAGCCGATTTGACTGAAAAAGTCATTTTCGGCCATGTCTTGGCTGTGCTGTTCCGCAGCTAGGATTAGGTGGGAATCGGCGGAAAGCGGAGGTAAGCCGACGTTGACCCGTTCCTGGTTGACCAGGGCTATGACTTGGTTGACGAATTGAGGGTTAGTAGGCACGATCCCTTATTGCAGATTAATAAATGGGCAGATAGGTGCTGAAACCATAATAATGCGATCGCACGGCAATGCCAAATGGGACCCTTGATAGGGTGTGGGGTGTGGGGTGTGGGGTGTGGGGTGTGGGGTGTGGGGTGTGGGGGGGAGACAAGGGACTGGGGGACACGGGACTGGGGGAGCAGGGGAGCAGGGGAGTGCTTTCAAGGGCATATATTTTTTAGATTTGGCATTTTTGAGGGGTATCGAGGGCGTAGGGGCGACAGCATTCCCGAGACAGCTTGTGCTATTATACAAAAATTATTGTATTGGAATGCTTCGCCCCAGAAACCCATGCAACCCACCGATTGCCTCAAAAAAAGGATTATAAAAAACGTACCCTTGAAAGGCAGAGGAGTGTGGGAAAAGTAGGTATGTCCCCGATCGAGTGAAATTAAACCTTCGTCAATTTTAAAACGAACAGGACTTACGCTCGTGTCGCTATTTGTAGGGTGCCGCACCGCGCACCGGAAACTACATATTGCTTAATTGAAATGACTATAATTATAGAAAAACGCAGCATTAAAGCGATGAGTCTAAAAGCGGAATACGATCGCGACTTTTATGCCTGGATTAGCAAAAATGTCGAATTACTTCGCAGCGGTCAGCTTGCTGAAGTCGATAGAGAGAATATTGCAGAAGAGTTAGAGAGTATGGGCAAGCGAGACCTGCGTCAATTACGAAGTCGATTGCAGGTTTTGGTGATGCACCTGCTTAAATGGAAATATCAAAAAGAAAAACCAAGCAAAAGCTGGGTGGCGACAATTGAGCATCAGCGAGATGAAATCGAAGGGCTGCTGCTGGATAGTCCTAGCTTAAGAGTAAAGTTGGATCTTGCCCTAGATACTATCTACCCAAAAGCAGTGCGGGATGCTTGTCGGGAGACCGATTTACCTGAGACGGCGTTTCCCACTTTCTGTCCTTTTCCAATGGCAGAGATTTTGGCAGAAGGTTTTTTCCCAGAGCCAGGGGAAGCGGAGGAAGCGGAGGAAGCGTAGGTTTTCTGACTCCGCAGGGCAGGTCTGCGATCGCGCCCTGCAAAAACCCGGTTTTGCAAGAAAAAGCGTTTTCGTCCCCCGAACGAACGGATACGGCTTTATATAAATGCGCGATCGCCCCCTCTTTCAAGGGTATGTTTTTTAGATTTGGCATTATTGTGTATCGACCCGGCGCGTAGGGGCGACAGCATTCCCGAGACTGTTTTTGCTCTTAGACAAAATTTATGCATTGGAATGCTTCGCCCTAGAAACCAATGCCCCCCGCCAATCGCGCTTATTTAGGAAGATTAGGAAGATTAGAAAAAACATACCCTTGAAAGCACTCCCCCTCTCCCCATCTTTCAAGGGTATGTTTTTTCTAATTCCGCCTTTTGGAGTTACCTGCCTTGGGCATAAATTTCTGGGGCGAAGCATTCCAGTTTGTAAGTTTAGGTTCAAGCAAAAACAGTCTGGGGAATGCTATCGCCCCTACGCCTTATTTCGAGGGTCGATCTCCCCCTACAACATCAAATCTAAAAAACATACCCATGTCCCCCGGTCCCCATTCAACGGTCCTCGTGTCCCCACACCCCACACCCCAGTTATTGCCCAATGCCCAATGCCCAATGCCCAATGCCCAATGCCCCATTCCCAATTCCCAAGGATGCTACACTAATGCCATAAACCCCTCGCGCTCAAGTCCAGTCAACCAGTCTGAATGGTTCACATCAAGCGCATCGAGCTAAAAAATTTCAAGTCTTTTGGCGGCACGACCTCAATTCCGTTGCTGCCCGGTTTTACCGTTGTTTCTGGCCCCAATGGATCCGGCAAGTCCAATATTCTGGACGCTATGCTCTTTTGTCTGGGCATATCCACTTCCAAGGGAATGCGGGCCGAAAAGCTGCCGGATTTGGTTAACCACAACCAAAATAATCGTCGCTCCACTGTTGAAGCGAGCGTCACGGTTACTTTTGATTTGTCAGACCTGAGTGGTTTGCCCCTTGGCTTGTATGAGGGGACCGACAAAAATGTGGCTGAGGCTTCTGACGGCAATAGTGAGGAAACAAGGGAGAACGGCCAAGAGCAGAATAGCAACTCAGAGGAAGGCAATCCAGAAGAAGGCAACTCAGAGGAAGGCAATCCCGAAGAAGACAATCCCGAAGAGGGCGATAATAGTAAGGAGTGGAATATTACTCGGCGTCTGCGGGTGACTCGCCAAGGAACTTATACTTCCACTTATTATATGGATGGCGTTCCCTGCACTCTGACCCAACTGCACGAACGGATGAATCAGTTGCGGCTCTATCCCGAAGGGTACAACGTGGTGCTACAGGGGGATGTGACCGGGATTATTACGATGAACGCCAAGGAGCGGCGACAGATTATTGACGAGCTGGCGGGAGTAGCAGCGTTCGATCGCAAGATTGCCCAGGCTAAGGGGAAGTTGGATGAGGTGAAGGAACTTTCCGATCGCTGCCGGATTGTCGAAAAAGAATTGACGACCCAACGCGATCGCCTCGCCAAGGATCGCGCTAAGGCAGAACAATACCAAAAGCTGCGCCAGGAGTTGGAGCAAAAGCAGCAGTGGGAATCTATCCTGCAATGGCGCAAGTTAAAGGAAAAAGAGTGGAAGCTGCGGGAAGATATAGAGGCAGGCGATCGCTCTGCTACCAATTTCGCCGACAACATTACCAATGTCAGCACTTCTATCCAAGAAGCGAGCAAGGCTCTGGAGGAACTGAATGCTCTGGTCAAGGCTTTGGGAGAAGACGAGTTGCTGGCTCTGCAATCTAATCTGGCCGCTCGGGAGGCGGAAAGGTCTGCAGCGAGCGATCGCAAGGAGGAGCTAGAAGCCAGAGCTAAGGAAATAGCGGCGCAAATCGCGGCAACGGAGCAAGAATTAACTGCAGAGCGATCGCAACTAGAACAATTGCGATCGGAGCAGCAGCTTGGGGAGGAAAAACTTATCTCCCTCTGGGCGTCGCGGGATGATGCCCGAGATGGTCTGGAGCGCTCTCGGGAGGAAGCAAGCGCCCTGGCTCTGGCTGCGGGTAAGGTGGCTGAGAATCAAAAAAATCTCCATCGGCAAATCGAAGGAATAGAAAAAACTCTAGATCCCCAGCGTAGGGAACAAGCCCGCTTGCTAGAACGGAGAGCATCTCTGGAAGAAAAAATCCAGGAGCAATCCGAATCCCTGCAAAGTGCTGAGGAAGAGTTGTTGGCAAAACAAGAGGAACTAGCCCAAGCAGAAACTGTAGGGGTACAGTCCGGCCAGGATCAAGTGCAATCTCTTGCAGCAGCCTTGGCGGCGGCGGAGGCAGAATTGCAAACTCAGCAAGAAACCGAAAAACGGCTTCTGGAAGAGCAGCGAGATAAACAAAGAAGAGCGGATAAGCTAGAAGCCCAAGCTCAAGCACTCCAAGAAGCGACGGGGAGCAATGCGACGAAAGCGATATTTGAAGCAAATATAGCGGGAGTTTGTGGCTTGGTTGCCCAACTCGGGCGAGTGGAAAAGCGCTATCAGCTTGCTTTGGAGACAGCGGCTGGAGGGCGGTTGGGGAATCTGGTGGTGGAGGATGATGTGGTGGCCGCTGCAGGAATAGAGTTGCTCAAAAGCAAGCGAGCCGGTCGCGCTACTTTCCTGCCTCTTAATAAGATAAAGCCTTCCCGTCCTGCTTTTAATGAGAAGTTGAGAAGGATTCCGGGTTTCATTGACTATGCAGTTAATTTAATTGAGTGCGAAGAGCGCTACCAAGATATCTTTGCTTATGTTTTTGGCAGTACGATTGTTTTCGATAGGTTGGAAAAGGCTCGTCTGTTGCTGGGTCGGATACGGATAGTGACTTTGGAAGGGGAAATTCTGGAAAGCTCGGGGGCGATGACCGGAGGCAGTTTTGCCCATCGCTCGACTCTGCATTTTGGCACTGGTGTTGGCAGCGAGTCGAGGGAGATAGGGGAACTGAAGGAGCGGTTGGAGGAGATAGGGCTAATCTTGGAGCGGATTGGCGGCGCGATCGCAACTGCAGCAGCCCAGGTAAAAAGTCGATCTGAGGAATTAATTGAGGCTCGCCAAAAAGAGAGAGAAACGCAATTGCTCTGGCAGCAGCTTCAAAAGGAAGTGAAGGGAATAGGCGATCGCCGAGCAATCCTGGAGCAGCAAATCGGCCAAAACCGCACCGAACTGACAAGTATTCAAGAAAAGTTGCAAGTTTTGGAGGCAGAGTTACCGACTCAGGAAGCCCAGTTAGAACAATGGCGTCAGGAGTTGGCAGCATTAGAAGATGCAGAAAAAAATAGCGAGTGGCAATCGGCGCAGTGGAGGCAGCGGGAGCAGGAGGCTTTGCTGCAAGAATGGGAGACGGCGGTGCGGGTTGTAGAAAGCCAGCAACAAGAACTATCTAGCAAGCAAAAGCGTCTGGAGGAGAAGATAGTAGAGGGGCAAGGGCGCTTGGCAGAGTATGCAAAGCAGGAAAGTTCCGGCCGGGAGGCGATCGCTGTTGTTTGCGAAAATCTAAAAGCGATCGAGGAAAACTTGAAGGAGATAAACAGGGCCAGCGCTGAGGTAGAGGCAAAGCTCAAGGAACAAAAGGAAGCGCGCGATCGGGCCGAGACCAGCCTGAGAGAAAAACATTTGGCCAGACAGAAGTTTGAGTTTGAATTGCAAAAACTGGAAGAAACTCAGAAGGACCGAAGAGAGAGTTTGGCCGCTCTCCAGGAACAACTAGAGCAAAAGCTCGCCGAGTTGCCGGATCCCTTGCCCCAAATTCCGGAGACTTTGGATGTAAAAACTTTTGAGTCTCTGCAAAACCTGCAAAAAGAGGTTCGCTCCCTGCAAAAACGATTGCAAGCAATGGAGCCAGTCAATATGCTGGCTTTACAAGAATACGAGGAAACCAACCAGCGCCTAGAGGAACTCCAGTCCAAACTGGCGACCCTCGAACAGGAGCGCACCGAGTTGCTGCTGCGGATTGAAAACTTTACTACCTTACGGCTGAGCGCGTTCCGGGAAGCTTTTGATGCGGTTAACGAAAACTTTAGTGCTATTTTTGCCAAACTATCCGAGGGGGATGGCTATCTGCAAATAGACAATCCCGAAGACCCGACTAGCGGCGGGCTGACTCTGGTTGCTCACCCCAAGGGCAAACCCGTAAAACGGCTGGCCTCGATGTCCGGGGGAGAAAAGTCTCTAACGGCTCTCAGTTTTATTTTTGCCCTGCAACGCTACCGCCCCTCTCCTTTTTACGCTTTTGACGAGGTGGATATGTTTTTGGATGGAGCGAATGTAGAAAGATTAGCTAAAATGATTAAAGAACAAGTCCAGCAAGCACAGTTTATTGTGGTGAGCCACAAGACCCCTATGCTCAAGTCAGCAGAGCGCATCATCGGCGTTACCCAAGCCCGAGGAGCCTATACCCAAGTCATCGGACTGAAATTACCGTCCCCGAGTGCAGGCTAAGGCGGCCTCGGATGTATAGACAATATTAAACAAAATTCGCTCTTTAAAAGGATTTAAGCAAGAATGACACCTGAAGGGATTCGCCAACGCTCCGAAGTTTTAAATATGCAAGTTATTGCTCGGGACACGGGCAAGCGCATTGGGGTGGTCAAGGAACTCCTTATAGATATTGACCGACAAGAGGTAGTGGCCCTTGGTTTGCGAGATAACTTGCTCTCCCTGGGGGGAATGCCCAAGTTTATGATGCTCGCTAGCATCCAGAAAATCGGCGATGTGATTTTGGTGGATGATGAAGATGTTATTGAAGATATCGAGGTTGATGCCTACAGCAACCTGATTAACAGCGAAGTCATTACCGAAAACGGAGAACTGCTGGGCAAAGTAAGGGGTTTTAAGTTTAATCAGAAAACTGGCGAGCTGGTTTCTGTTATTGTTGCTTCTTTGGGATTGCCTCTGATTCCCGAGCAAGCCATCAGTACCTACGAACTGCCCATTGAGGAATTAGTCAGCACTGGCCCCGATCGCTTGATCGTTTTTGAAGGGGCAGGCGATCGCTTGCTCCAGTTGAGCGTTGGCATTATGGAACGTCTGGGCATTACCGAACCACCCTGGGAGCAAAATCTAAATGAGGATATTCTGCCCCCAACCATTACTGTAGATAAGCAGCTTCCTAGCGGCAGACCGATAAACGTACAGGAAAAGTCAAGACGACAACAGCCATCGCGAGTGGCGGAAGAAGTTTGGGAAGAAAGCCAGCAGTGGGTAGAAAGGGAACCGGAACCAATACGGGAGATGCCCGAACCCATGTATTATGACGAGCCAGAAGAGGAGAACTGGAGCGAGGTGTCCCGGAGCGATCGCTATCCCAAGTACAACGAAGAATATACTCCTGCTCGCAGCGATCGGCGGTATAAAGAAGAATACGAAGATTACGAAGAAGACTACGATGATATAAACGCCGATGCTTGGGCTTCCCCTCGCAAAGAGGCTCAACCCTACGAGCCGCCTCGGGTGAATATCCCAGAGAAAACCAAGACTCGCGAGTATGAAGAGGAGCCGGGCAGCTATTAGAACAATAGCCGATCTGCTATAGGCAAATAAGGTAATTCCAAAAAATAAATTCCCCAATTCGTAGGACGGGCGTCCCGCCTGTCCCAGACAGCGGACTTTTCGGAAGCCCGTCCTACGGGGAAGCGAGGAAGAGATATTTATTTGGAAATCCCTAAACAAGAAGAATGGGTAATATATTTGCTATTGCCCATTTTTGCGATCTATAGCGTTTCTCAAATAAGTGTAATTAACGAAAACGTAGGGGCGACAGCATCGCGAGCGACTATCTCCGCTGTATAACGGTAATTTTTTTACTGGGATGCTTCGCCCCATAAACCTCAAATCAATTTGAGAACCGCGATATAAGGTTATTTCTGATAAGAAAGATACCCTATCCAACACCCCGATATCCTGCAAAACCACCCAAACGCCCCTCCCAACTCACTGCCAACCCACCCAAACGCCCCTCCCAACTCACTGCCAACCCACCCAAACGCCCCTGCCAGGAGGGGAAGTAGCGAATTTGGTACGAGATAAAAGTCGCTAAACTCCAAACCCTATCCTTGCTTATCGCGCCCAATACCGCTACAATACCTCTGAGTTAAGTCCCGATTGAGGGGCGATCGCTCTGGCTGAAATGCTCCTTGCTTCTAACAGGGATTTAATGCCAAAGCCCAACTAGATCCCCGAGAGGATGTTGGTGTAGAGGCAGGCGATCGCCCGATCTCTGGTTGTCAAACTGGCCGCCTTTGTCGAACTCAAAAAATACTTCAGACAATCATCATATCAATGCTAGAAATTTCTTTGCTGATTCCTCTTCTCTATCTGGTCTTAGGTGGCGCTTACCTAGTAGTGCTTCCCTTAGCATTATTTTTTTACCTGAAAAACCGATGGAATGTGGCCGGCTCCATAGAGCGGACTTTCCTCTATTTTTTAGTGTTTTTCTTTTTTCCCGGCCTATTATTGCTGAGCCCTTTTTTAAATTTTCGCCCCCAGGGTCGGGAAGTATAGCAATAAGCAATTAGCAGGAGAGCAATAGGGGGGAATGGCCATATATGGCCATTCCCCCCTATTGTTGCGGGGAGCATTTCACTTTTGCAACCGTTAGCCCGCAAGGGCGAGAGTTTGTGTAGCCGCGCCAGCCGCGCCTTTAGGCGTCGGGCGGCAGCATACAAAACTGAAATGCTCCCATTGTTGCGCGAAGAGCGCGGGGGGAGAGGCAATCTGCGGGTATGTTTTTTAGATTTGGCATTATTGTGTATCGACCCGGCGCGTAGGGGCGACAGCATTCCCGAGACATGATTAGCTCTTAGATAAAAATTATGTACTGGAATGCTGTCGCCCTAGAAACCAATGCCGCCCGCCAATCGCGCTTATTTAGGAAGATTAGGAAGATTATAAAAAACATATACCCTTGAAAGGGGGGAGTGTGGGGGGAGTGTGGGGACTGTGGGGAGAGGACTTACTGCGATATTTGCCCCAACTACCCAGGATGCAGTTAAACTAATTTTTTGAAACTAACAATAGAGTATTTATAGGGGAAATTACCCTGTGGTTGCCACCCATACTTGTAGGGACAAACGCGGGGCAATTACCCCTAGGGTTATGGGATTTAATACCCATAATACCTGTAGGGGCAAACACGGGGGAATTACCTGGAAATTACCCCTACGAGTATGGGTATGATTTTTAAGACCAAATCCGCTCGATTACCCAATTGTTTGAGCCGATTTGATATAATAAACATATTCGAGCTAGACCAAGATTTAGCGATTGGATCTCCTTTAAGATTAATATTTAATTCTGGTAGCAATTAAATTTGATACGTCCTACTTTTTTAAAAAAAATAAAAGCAATTATATTGCACGGGCGGGACACCTGTACTAAATATTTCTTAACCTAAATTTTCGTAAAGTTATCCTATAGAAAATTAACGGACTTCCGCAAATACCCGCAAATTATTGGATAGATAGAAGACTGTATGTAGCTGCGTGGAGCGATCGCGCAGACTAAAGATTTTGACTTGTCAGGGTTTTTGGCAAAAGTTGGTATAATAGAAGACAATAACAACTGTAATTTGGCCCATAAGGCTTAAGTCTAAACAACCATAATTTTCTCTAGGAATTTTAATGCTGACCGGGAAAATAAGAATAGATAACCCATAAGTTAAATCCGACTCGATACTGCATTCCATCTGCACTGTACTTGCCATGAAACAAAAATTCAGGGAATCAGAAAATATAATTTTCGGTTTTGGCAAAAGCGATCGCTTTTGCCAACTTAGTGGGTTATCTCTATTAGCAGCATTAATCCTAGCCGCCATATCTCCGAGCCAAAAGAGTCAGGCTCAACCAATAACCCCGGCTGCAGATGGAACTAATACCGTCATCGAGCAAAACGGAAATCAATTTGATATTACTGGGGGTAGCCTTGGGGGCGCTAACCTATTTCATTCCTTTGAGAAATTTAGCCTAGATGCCAACCAAACTGCTAATTTCTTAGCAACACCAGATTTAAAGAATATTTTAGGAAGGGTAGTCGGCGGCAACCCTTCTATTATTAACGGTCTCATACAGGTGACTGGTGGCAATCCCAATCTTTTCTTAATGAATCCTGCTGGAGTGCTTTTTGGCCCAAACGCAAGCTTAAACTTACCCGCTAGTTTCTTCGCTACAACAGCTAATGGGATAGGGTTTGGGGACAACCTCTGGTTTGGAGCTTATGGGAGCAACGACTATGGAGCCTTAGTGGGAGAGCCTAACGCTTTTTCTTTCTCTGGAATAAACGGAGCTTTGGCAAACTTTGGGGATTTAAGGGTTAATCCCGGAGAGACTATTAGTTTCTCTGGCAGTAGCGTTTTCAATGCTGGAACTCTGACAGCTCCCGGAGGCGAGATTATAATTACCGCCGTATCCGGAACTAATACGATACTTTTGAGCCAAGCAGGACATTTGTTGAGTTTGGAGATAGATGCAAGTAATCTGACTAATCTCGAACCGACAAATCTGCGATCGCTCCTGGCAAATAGCAGAGAAACCCATGCCAGTCAAGTAACGCTGAATACTGACGGTACGGTGACTCTAGGGGGTTCGACTATTGGTTCGAGTCTGGCGACGTTGCCAACCGGAACTGCCATAGTTGCTGGCAATTTAGATGTATCGACAGAGCGATCGGCTCCGGACTCTATCGCTGGCACTGTGGGGATTTTTGGCCAGGAGTTGGGAATAGCTGCAAATATCGATGCCTCGGGAACCGGCGGCGGCGGAAGCGTATTTATTGGCGGCGAGGCCCTAGGTGGAGGTAGCTTGCCGAGGGCACTTTATACTTTTGTCGGCAAGGACACCATCATTAATGCCGATGCTACAAATAATGGAGATGGTGGCTCTGTGGTAGTTTGGGCCGATAAAAATACCATCTTCAACGGTAATATCTTGACTCGGGGTGGAGTTGATGGTGGAGATGGCGGATTTGTGGAAACTTCCGGAAAAATTAAGTTGGAAGTGGGAAGCTCGGCTGTCGTAGATGCTTCGGCGGCTCTGGGTCAAGGGGGACAGTGGCTGCTAGACCCGAGCGATATTACTATTTCTGCTAGCGGGGACGTAACTCCAGCAACAATAGAAACATCCCTCAATAATGGCACTGACGTAACTATAACTACTGCTGGAGGTTCTGGCGGGAATGGTGATATTACCGCTAGCGAAGCGATCGCCAAAACAGCAGGAGGGGAGGCGACTCTGACTCTGGAAGCAGACCGGGATATCAATATTAATAGCGGCGCTAATATTACCTCCAGCAGCGATAAGCTAAACGTAGTTCTAGATGCCACGGGGGGTATTAACATTACCGGAGCTGCGATCGCCACAAATGGGGGCAACTTTACGGCAACAGCAACCGGATTGGGGGGTTCTAAGACAGGGATTGCGATTAGTAACAGTACCATTAATGCCGGAAGTGGCAATATTTCTCTGACAGGAACTTCCGGGAGTAGCAGCGACAGTAACAATGATGGAGTAAGATTATCTTCTGCGGCTGCTTTAGAAACAGATACCGGCGCGATATCTATTACTGGCATTGCAGGTGCCGCAGATAGCGTAAATGATGGAGTAGAGATAGATTCCGCCTCGGTGCGTAGCGATCGCGGTTCGATAGCAATAACTGGAACCGGTGGAGGTTCTCTCTCCAGGAATCGAGGCATTTTGGTCAAGAATGGAACTATAGAATCTACCGGAGCCGGCAGCATTAGCCTGACTGGCACGGGTAGCTCGGGACAGCATAATAACGATGGCATAGTAGTAGAGGGAGCTGGTTCGCGGATTGCAGCTTCGGGAACTGGGAATATTACTCTGGAGGGCAGGGGAGGAAATGCTACAGATACTAGCAATGATGGGATAAGGATTTTTTCGGGAGCAGCGCTGGAAACAACTGAAGGAAGGATATCAATAACCGGCACAGGAGGCTCGGGAACCCATAATAATGATGGGCTAGAAATTAATTCCAGCTCGGTGAGTTCCGGGAGCGGGGCGATCGAGATAACTGGAACCGGCGGGGGAAATGGAGTAATAAATCAAGGCATTCAGATATCGT
>JAAHFN010000011.1:0-108449 GCA_010672965.1 Oscillatoria sp. SIO1A7 | reverse complement strand
TCGGGAACCCATAATAATGATGGGCTAGAAATTAATTCCAGCTCGGTGAGTTCCGGGAGCGGGGCGATCGAGATAACTGGAACCGGCGGGGGAAATGGAGTAATAAATCAAGGCATTCAGATATCGTCGAGCAGCACGATAGAATCGAGCGAGGGCGGAAATATCACCCTGAGAGGTGAGGGCAGTAATGCGGGGACGTCGAATAACGATGGCATAGTAGTAGAGGGAGCTGGTTCGCGGATTGCAGCTTCGGGGGAAGGGAATATTACTCTGGAGGGTAGAGCTGGTGCTGTAGGTTCTAACAATGATGGGATAAAGATTTTTTCGGAAGCAGCTCTGGAAACAACAGAGGGAACTATATCAATAACCGGCACGGCAAGTTCGGGAACCCATAATAATGATGGGCTAGAAATTAATTCCAGCTCGGTGAGTTCCGGGAGCGGGGCGATCGAGATAACTGGAACCGGCGGGGGAAATGGAGTAATAAATCAAGGCATTCAGATATCGTCGAGCAGCACGATAGAATCGAGCGGGGGCGGCAATATTACCCTGAGAGGTGAGGGCAGTAATGCGGGGACGTCGAATAATGATGGCATATTAGTAGAGGGAACTGGTTCGCGGATTGCAGCCTCGGGGGAAGGGAATATTACTGTTGTCGGTAGGGCTGGTGCTGTAGATACTAACAATGATGGGATAAAGATTTTTTCGGGAGCAGCTCTGGAAACAACAGAGGGAACTATATCAATAACCGGCACGGCAAGTTCGGGAACAGATCATAATGATGGGTTAGAAATTAATTCCGCCTCGGTGCGTTCGGGGAGCGGTTCTATAGATATAACTGGAACTGCCGGGGGAAGCGGAACTGGAAACCAAGGCATTTTGGTCAATAGTTCCACTATAGAATCTACCGGCGGCGGCAATATTACTCTGACTGGTACGGGTAGTTCTGGCCAGCATCATAACGATGGTATATCAGTACAGGGAGCTGGTTCGCGGATTGCAGCTTCGGGGGAAGGGAATATTACTGTTGTCGGTAGGGCTGGTGCTGTAGATACTAACAATGATGGGATAAAGATTTTTTCGGGAGCAGCTCTGGAAACAACAGAGGGAACTATATCAATAACCGGCACGGCAAGTTCGGGAACAGATCATAATGATGGGTTAGAAATTAATTCCGCCTCGGTGCGTTCGGGGAGCGGTTCTATAGATATAACTGGAACTGCCGGGGGAAGCGGAACTGGAAACCAAGGCATTTTGGTCAATAGTTCCACTATAGAATCTACCGGCGGCGGCAATATTACTCTGACTGGTACGGGTAGTTCTGGCCAGCATCATAACGATGGTATATCAGTACAGGGAGCTGGTTCGCGGATTGCAGCTTCGGGGGAAGGGAATATTACTCTGGAGGGCAGGGGCGGAAATGCTACAAATACTAACAATGATGGGATAAAAATACGTTCTGGAGCAGCTCTGGAAACAACCGAAGGAAGGATATCAATAACCGGCATAGGAGGTTCGGGCACTAATAATAATGATGGGCTAGAAATTAATTCCAGTTCGGTGGTTTCTGGGAGCGGTTCTATAGATATAACTGGAACCGGCGGGGGAAGCGGATCTGGAAACCGAGGTATTAGGGTAAATGCTGGCGGTACTATAGAAGCTAGCGGAGGAGGGAATATTACTCTGACTGGTACGGGTAGTGCCGGGACTTCGGATAACGATGGAATATTTTTAGGGGCACTAGGTTCTAGTATTTCTGCTTCTGGTGCTGGGAATATTACTTTGAACGGCATTAGCGGCAAGGGGAGTGCTGGGAATAACGATGGGCTGGAAATCCGTTCTGGAGCTGTCGTGGAAGCAGATATGGGGACGATCGCGATCGCGGGAGTTGCTTCGGGAAATAATTTCAATCAAGGAATAGAGATAGATTCTGCTTCAGTGCGTACCGGCAGCGGTTCTATAGATATAACCGGAAGGAGCGAGGCAAGCAGCAATGGAAAGAAAAACCAAGGTATTCTGGCAGAAAACGGTAGCACTATAGAATCTACAACTGGCGGGGATATAACCCTGACAGGCACTGGGGCAGCCGGTCATGCAGGGATTGATTTAGCGGGCAGCTCTATCAATACCTCGGCATCTGGAACTAGCAACGTGACGTTAAGCGCCGATGAAATCGATATCAGAGGTGCGTCTCAAGTCAAAGGCTCCGGTTTCCTAGATATCCAACCGCTGAACCCGACTACGGATATAGCCATTGGCGGCAATAGCGATCGCGGTGCAACAGTTTTAGATTTAACCGCCAGCGACTTAAGCAACTTGGCTGATGGTTTCAATTCCATTAACATCGGAAGCTATGACGGAATAGGAGATGTTCAAATAGCCAATATTTCCCCAAGCGACCCGCTGACAGTTCGCTCGGGAAGTGGCTCGGTAAGACTCAACGGAATTATAACCGGAACTGATAATGCTTCTATTACCCTGACCGCTGAAGGTGGTATAGAACTAGAGGGCAACAGTTCGATAGAAACAGCCAACCAAAACATTACTTTTCAGGGAATGCTCAATGGCAGTCACGATCTAAGCGCTGACGCCGGAACGGGAACGGTAAGTTTCCGGAGTTCCATAGGCAACGTTACTCCAGTGGGGGATTTAAGCATTACCGCCGATGAAATAGATTTTCATGCTGGAACTGTTAGCGGCAGTGGCAATTTACTTTTGCAAGCGGCAACTGCAGGACGCTTGGTTAATCTGCAGGTAGAGGAAACGGGAGTCGGGAGTTTCCCGAATGCTTTAGACCTGACTGTAGCGGAAATTGGGCGATTGCAAGATGGTTTCAGCTCGGTTACTTTTTCGACAGATACTAGCGGTACGGTTGCGGTGGGTTCTCTTAGCACGCAGTTTAGCGACCCGATCGCCATAGAAGCGGGGACTATAAACCTAAATGGAGCGATCGCCGGAATCGATAATGCATCTGTTAAGTTAAATGCCAATAGTATTAGTTTCGATAGCAACGTTACGATTACAACCGAAAACCAAAATATAGTTCTAGGCGGTCTAGCAGGCAATACTACAAAAATAGATGGAAACCAATCTCTAACTATAGATGCCGGTAGCGGTTCGGTAGAGCTGGGCGGCAATGTGGGTAGCATAATACCCCCTAGCGGTTTAAGCGTCGCCGGCAGCAGTCTGGATCTATTTGGAAACATCAATACTGCCAATGGCGCTGTTGCAATCAATGCTCCTATTTCCCTGAAGGAAGACGCGACTATAGCGACCGGGACTGGCGATGTAACTGTAGCTAGTTCGATAGATGGATTTCAGAATCTGGCGATAACTGGGGGAAATATTAGGATTGATGGCGATGTGGGTTCGAGCCAACCTTTAAGGAGCGCGAGGATAAACGCTAGTTCCGATGTGACTCTCGGTAATGTCACGACTAACGGCGGCTTGGTAGATATTGCCGCAGGTAAGATAGAAGCAGGAGCGATCGCTACCAGCTCTAGCTCGGGTTCTACATCCAACTCTACTTCGGACTCTACATCCAACCCTACCGCTGGAAATGTTAGCCTAAATTCCAGCAGCGATATCGATATAACATTAATTGACGCAACTGGCGGCGGCGAGGTAGATATTACTGCGGGTAATTTCTTCCGAGCTAGCGGCAGTTTTAGCGATCGCAATGGTATCGATGCCAGTATCTCGACTGCCGATGGAGCAAGCGGCGGTTCTATAAATATTCGCCACGCAGACAGCAGCAATACACCTTTTATAGTTGGAGATGCTAGCACTCTAGGTACGGCGGGGGCTATTACAACGGGGTCGGTAACCTTAGGGCCTTACCTTGAGGTGCCAACTACTTCACAACTCTATAATCAAGGCAATATTGCGATCGTTCGCCATCAGGTTTCTGTAACCCAACCCCAAGTGGAACCAAATCAGGATAATTCGGACAGCTCGGGAAATTCGGACAATTCGGACAATTCTGACAACTCTGACAATCCAGACAACCAGAATAGTTCTGACAATTCTGGCAACTCTGGCAATTCTGACAACTCTGGCAACTCTGGCGATTCTGGCAACCAGAATAGTTCGGACAACTCTGGCAACTCTGACAACCAGAATAGTTCGGACAACTCTGGCAACTCTGACAACCAGAATAGTTCTGACAACTCTGGCAATCCAGCCAACCAGAATAGTTCGGGCAACTCTGGCAATCCAGCCAACCAGAATAGTTCTGACAACTCTGGCAACTCTGACAACCAGAATAGTTCGGGCAACTCTGGCAATCCAGCCAACCAGAATAGTTCTGACAACTCTGGCGATTCTGGCAACCAGAATAGTTCGGACAACTCTGGCAATCCAGCCAACCAGAATAGTTCGGGCAACTCTGGCAACTCTGACAACCAGAGTAGTTCGGGCAACTCTGGCAATCCAGACAACCAGAATAGTTCGGGCAACTCTGGCGATTCTGGCAACTCTAGCAATCCAACCAATCCGAGCAACCCAGCTAACCCAGCTAACCCAACAAATCCGAGCAACTCTAGCAATCCAAGCAACCCGATCGCGGAGGCGGATTCGGTTTCTTCAGCTAACCTAACCAACCCGAGCGCTCCAACCAACCCGAGCAACCCAACCAATTCCAGCAATGCGATCGCGGAGGCGGATTCGGTTTCTTCCGCTAACCCAACCAATTCCAGCAATGCGATCGCGGAGGCGGATTCGGTTTCTTCCGCTAACCCAACCAATTCCAGCAATGCGATCGCGGAGGCGGATTCGGTTTCTTCCGCTAACCCAACCAATTCCAGCAATGCGATCGCGGAGGCCGACTTGGTTTCTTCCGCTAACCCAACCAATTCCAGCAATGCGATCGCGGAGGCCGACTTGGTTTCTTCCGCTAACCCAACCAATTCCAGCAATGCGATCGCGGAGGCCGACTCGGTTTCTTCCGCTAACCCAACCAATTCCAGCAATGCGATCGCGGAGGCGGATTCGGTTTCTTCAGCTAACCCAACCAATTCCAGCAATGCGATCGCTCCAGTTAACCTTGGTAATTACAGCAATTCAGCTAACCCGAGCAACCGGGGGAGTGTGGGCAGCCCACTCACTCCACTCACTCCAGAATTACCAAGAAATTTAAGCAATCCAATTAATCTGGATAATTCTAGCAATCCCAGCAATTCTAGCAATCCCAGCAATTCTAGCAATACTGCCAATACGAATAATTTGAGCAGTTCCAGTAGCCCTAGCAACTTCAGCAACTCGGGTAATACAGCTAACCCGAATAATTCCAGCAATTCCAGCAATCCCAGCAATCCCAGCAATTCCAGCAATCCCAGCAACTCGGGTAATACAGCTAACCCGAATAATTCCAGCAATCCCAGCAATCCCAGCAACTCGGGTAATACAGCTAACCCGAATAATTCCAGCAATCCCAGCAATCCCAGCAATCCCAGCAATCCCAGCAATTCCAGCAATTCCAGCAATTCCAGCAATTCCAGCAATCCCAGCAATCCCAGCAATCCCAGCAATTCCAGCAATTCCAGCAATCCCAGCAATCCCAGCAATCCCAGCAATTCCAGCAATTCCAGCAGTTCTGTAAAACCAAATAATTTTGCTGGTTCGAGCAATATAGGAGAAATATCGGGTAATTCTGCTAACTCGGGTAATTCTAGTTTTGGCGTTTTGTCCGGCGGCAATTCAGGCAATTCGATTAGCCCCAACAATTTTGCTGGCTCGGGCAATGGCTCGGCCAATAGCGGCGAGGCTGGGGTAGAGTCCTTGCGATCGCTCTTTGCAAATGCCGAATTAGCGAAGGATTTGCAAGGGGTCATTATTTCGCAGCCAGAAATACAGGCGATCGCGATCGATGCAGAAGCCTTGTCCTTGAGTCTAGACTCAGAATCTTCCCAAGTCAGCGCCCAAACCTCAGAGGTTGCTAGCTCCAGTTCTGGAAGTTCTAGCAGCTCTAGTTCTGAAAACTCTAATAACTCTAGTTCCAGAGGCTCTGCTAGCTCTAGTTCTAAAAGTTCTAGCAGTTCTAGTTCTGGAAGTTCTAGCAGTTCTAGTTCTGGAAGTTCTAGCAGCTCTAGTTCTGGGAGTTCTAGCAGCTCTAGTTCTGGGAGTTCTAGTTCTGGAAGTTCTAGCAGCTCTAGTTCTGGAAGTTCTAGCAGCTCTAGTTCTGGAAGTTCTAGCAGTTCTAGTTCTGGAAGTTCTAGCAATTCTAGTTCTGGAGACTCTGCTAGTTCTACTGGTACGGGAGATAGCGCTAGATCTTCCTCCCAGAACTCATCTGGCTCTTCCTCCCATAACTTATCTGGCTCTGGCTCTTTCTCCCAGAACTCATCTGGCTCTTCCCAGAATTCAGGGAGCCAATCTTCTCAAAACTCGGGGAACGAGGCTTCCGATAATTCTGCTGGCTCTTCCTCGGAATACAGCGAAAATAACAGTTCCTCATCTGACAGCGGATCGGATAATGAAGCTAGTCTGGCAGCAATTTTCGCTAGCAATGACCTAGAAGGTACAGTCTGGCAAATAGAGCAATATCGGAACCAAGAAATTGAAGAGTTTCTCGGAGTTCGTGCTAATATAGAGAATCAGTCAGTCGCTATATCCAAATTCCGCAACGAACTCAAGAGACTGCAAGCAGAAACAAGCCAGAATTACGCAGTAGTCTATGTCGTAGCTCGCGCCGAACAACTAGAGTTGGTCGTTTTTAGAGGAGAAGGCGACCCCACTCGCCTGAGCATTCCCGAAGCCAAACGGGAAGTTGTTGTGCCTTTGGTCAGTAGGTTTCTAGGGGAACTGACCAATCCTCGCAGGCGCGATGGTAACAGGTATCTTTCTATGGCCCAGCAGCTCTATCGATTAATAGTGGAGCCAATGGAAGCAGTCTTGGAGGAAGAAAACATTGACACTATCCTATTTTCTATGGATGCGGGCTTGCGTTCTTTTCCGGTGGCGGCCTTGCACGATGGGGAGAAATTTTTGGTGGAAAAATACAGCATAGCCATGATTCCCAGCTTCAGTTTATCGGATTTGCGCTATCGGTCTCTTGAAAATGCAGGGGTCTTGGCACTAGGAGCCAGCGAATTCAGCAATAAGGACCCGCTTCCAGCAGTGCCGGTGGAGCTAGCCACGATTACATCGGAACTGGGCATCGGAGAGTTTTTCCTCAATGAAGACTTCACTCTGGCAAATCTTCAAAACCAGCTCTTAGCCAAACCAATGCCCATTGTCCATCTTGCTACTCATGCTGATTTTTTACCCGGATCTGCGAGTAATTCTTATATTCAATTCTGGGACGAAAAGCTCACCCTCGACCGACTATCGGAGCTGAAATGGAGCGATCCTTTAGTTGATTTATTGGTAATTTCTGCTTGTCGCAGCGCCGTCGGAGACCGAGAAGCGGAGCTGGGCTTAGCTGGCTTGGCAATTAAAAGCGGTGCCAAATCTGCCTTGGCGAGTCTCTGGTATGTTAGCGATGAAGGGACTTTGGTGCTGATGAGCGAGTTTTATCGGCAACTAAAACTAGCCCCCATTAAAGCTGAGGCGCTAAGACTTGCTCAGCTTGCTATGATTCGCGGCGAGATTACAATTGAGAACCGTCGCATTATCGGCGCTAACTCTGGCCAAAATATCGAGTTACCCCAGGAACTTGAAGAAGCAAGTAACCACAATCTATCCCATCCTTATTATTGGTCTGCTTTCACCATGATTGGCAGCCCTTGGTAAGAGGCAGGGAGCTTCGGAGCTTCGGAGCTTCGGAGGCAGGGGGGCAGGGAGACAAGGAGCAGGTAGGGAACAGGGGAGCAGGGAGCAGGGGGCAGGGGGGTAGGGAGCAGGGGGCTTTAAAGGGTATGTTTTTTATATTTGATGTTCTTTGGCCACGACCAACCCTCGAAATAAGGCGTAGGGGCGACAGCATTCCCGAGATATCCTTTGCTTTTGACGCTCATTTATGAACTGGAATGCGCGGGCCCCAGACATTATTTATGCCGCTCGCTGGGAACTCCAAATGTGGGAAGTGTGGAGAGTTTTATAATGTTTTTTTTGACGCGATCGCTCTTGCGTGCCCCGAGGGCAATCGGTGAGCTAAATGGGTTTCTGGGGCGAAGCATTCCAATACATTAATTTTTGCATAAGAGCAAAGGCTGTCTCGGGAATGCTGTCGCCCCTACAGTACACCTACAAATCCCCAAGGTTAGAGGCTTGTAACCTCTATCTAACCTTGGGATTAAAATAAATTAAATCATTTTCCTCTTAAAACTATTCCCAGGCACTCTTCCAGTTCTTGCTGGCTAAGAGACGTAATAATAAAAACTTCTTGTACGGTTTTTCCTTGACGAGCGATGACCTTAAAGCCGCCTCTAATAGGCACGGACACCTTTAACTTCATTTTTGGGGAATGACCTTTTGCCCGTCCAATGACGCCCGGGGTAATAGTTTGAATGTCGGGACGCTTGGCGAGCCTCTCCAAAATGGGAATTAAACCGGGAATGTGAGTTGAGTGATTGAAAACCAAACGGCCGCTGGAGGATTTACCCATAGATTTTTTCCAAAACACAACATATTTCGTTCTCGAAGGAACGCTCGCGGAATTGGTAACTGTTTTTGGCAGGGTATCCTCCTCGTGGCCGCAATTATGGCCGCAATACCACTCACGCCGCTTCCAGAGGAGCCATTGTCAGACCGGCGCGGCCGAGCTGCTGGTGATAGAGTTCGGCCTGCTCCATAGGGCCAATCCAGACAATAGCTTGACCTTCATGGTGGATTTGGTTCGTGAGTTCCCAGGCGCGATCGCTCGTCATGTCTGGGATATACTTCATCAAACACTTGGCAACGTGTTCAAACGTATTAAAATCATCGTTCAGCACAATTACCTTGTAATTTGGATAGGGTTTGCGCGCAACTGTGGCGCTCCGTTCTGGAGCGATAGTCGGTGCAGAAGCCATAGAGGACACACCTGTTGAAAGTACCTCTGTCATAAGCAGTTACCAAAAAACCTTGACAAACTAAGACTGCATCTGTCCATCGAGCGATTCAATTTATTTTAACAATTTCTAGGGAACCCTTGTCCCCCTGCCCCGAAGGTCCCTACCTCAGCCTTTCCTGCCCAGGAGCAGATAGGTGGTCATTTGGCCTTTGCCTTTAACCTTAATCGACCCGCGCTCCTCAAACAGATATTGGCTTTCCAGCAAATCATAAGTAGTTTCGCTTACTTGTATGCGTTCTGGAATGCCATGAGATTCCATGCGGCTGGCGGTATTGACTGTATCCCCCCAGAGATCGTAGCTAAACTTTTTAATGCCAATAACTCCGGCTTCTACAGGGCCAGTGCTGATACCTATGCGCATGGAGATCTTTTCCCCATTTGGCTTGTGGAATTGGCGGCTGGCCTCTAGCATATCCAGAGCCATATTGGCGATCGCCTGGGCATGGTCTGGTCTGGGGGTCGGCAGCCCTCCCACCACCATATAAGCATCGCCAATAGTTTTAATTTTTTCTAATCTATACTCAGAAGCCAGTTCGTCAAAGGCGGAGAAAATCTCATTTAGTAACTCCACCAATTCGGCGGGGGATAAATCAGAGGACATTTGCGAAAAGCCGACTATATCGGCGAACAAAACTGTCACCTCTTGGAAACTATCTGCTATAGTCAGTTCTCCCGACATTAATCTATCGGCAATGGGTTTGGGCAAAATATTCAGCAACAGACGCTCCGATTTTTCTTGTTCCTCTTGCAACTGTTGCAAAAAAGCTCGCTCCCTATCTCTAAGTCTTTTTTTTTCTAAAGAAGCCCCTATTCTTGCTCTTAGTAAAACTGGATTAAATGGTTTGGGCAGATAGTCTTCTGCGCCGAGTTCGATACATTTAACTACACTATCTAGTTGATCTACGGCAGAAATCATAATAACCGGGATATGGCGAAGTGCCGAGTCTGCTTTGAGGATTTCAAGGACTTCATAGCCATTCATCTGCGGCATCATAACATCCAGGAGTACCAAATCAAATGGCTGCGATCGGATCGACTCCAGTGCTTCCACTCCATTCCCTGCAAGCGAGACAGAATACCCTTGTTTTTTTAACCGGTGTCCGAGCAAGTTGCGATTAGTTTGCGCATCATCAACCACCAGGACCGAGATTCCCTCGAATGTCATTTATACACCCTCTTCTTATTAATTAAGAAATAAATGACGAACTCAACAGCCCATCACTTATTTCTCATTACGTCTTAGGGAATTACAAGAAATAAATTACCGAATCAGCTCAACGGGACCGGTGAAAACTCTGCGACCCAGGACAGCTTCTGTCCCCCGTCCTACGCGGAAGCGAGGGAAAAATATTTATTTGCAAATCCCTTACTGCAAATCCCGACGCGGGTTAAAGGTTTCCATTTGACGTATTTTTTCATATAGTTCTCGTTCTGCCGCACTAATATCCTTGGGCACCACAATCTGGATTTCTACCAATTGGTCCCCGCGTCCTTTCGAGCCGCCCCTGCCATTAGCGGAACTGGTTTCTCCCTTTATAGGGTAGCCTTTGTTGGCAAGGCGCAAAAGCTTGCCCGGGGGAACTCCTGCGGGAACGGTCATTTTGACGCGACCGTCCAGAGTGGGCACTTCGACGAAGCCTCCCAGTACCGCTTCGCTCGGAGTAATTGGCAATTGGCAATAGATATCAGTTCCTTGCAGTTTTAAAAACCGATGGGGTGCTACGGAGATTTTCAAATATAGATCTCCACCGGCAATCCCTTGACCCCGGAGCCGAAGCCGCTGGCCCCCTCGCATTCCGGGGGGCATATCTACTTCAAGCGATCGCCCGTCTTCCAAACGAATCCGTTCGTGCCCGCCGCGATAAGCCTTCTCCAGAGGCAAAGTCAAGCGCGCCTCTATATCTTGAGGATTTTTGCGCGCAGTAATCGTGCGAATTTTCTTAGATTTCCCCGGTTTAAAATAATCCGACTCCGACGTCCTAGAGGGCGACCCCGTCCTGGAACTAGATTCTGGACGACTGCGCTTGCCCCCCAAAAGTTGGTCTAGAAAATCATTAAAATCGCGGATTTGCTCGAAATCTACTGGGCTGTTGGCACTATTACCTGAACCATTTCTGCTCCTAGTTCGCCTTGGCGATCGCCCCTGAAATCCTTTTTGCTGCCAAAACCGACTAAACTCGTCATATTGCGCTCGCTTATTCGGGTCGGACAGAACCTCATAAGCCTCGCCAATATCCTTAAATTTTTCTTCAGCCACCTTGTCACCGGGATTCAAATCCGGGTGATACTGTCGCGCCAGTCGCCGATAGACTCTTTTAATTTCTTCGCTGGGGGCGTCTCTGGCAACTCCCAGAATATCGTAATAGTTCCTAAAGTTCTGCATCAACATTTTGTATTAAAGGTAAAAATAGGGCAGTGGGAGGTGTCGGAGGTGTCGGAGGTGTGGGGAGGTGTCGGAGGTGTGGGGAGAGGGGGGAGAGGGGGGAGAATTTTTTCCAGTTCTTCCCACACCTCGTAGGCGGCCTCGTAGGCGGCCTCCGACACTCCCCACACTCCCCCTTGTCCCCCCACTCCCTCTCCCTTAAAAAGGGGCATCCTTTACGCGATTCAATTGCTTCATTTTTAAAACCAATCATCATCGTCATCGTCCCAATCATCATCTTGATAAGGGTTGTTATAGCGACGGGAATCATTGGTGGCGAAACGAGAGCGCTGCTGCTGTCCTCGCTCCCAACCCAATCCCGAACCTTCGCTCCCCCTGGAAGAATATTCATAACGCTCCCTGCGCGTATATTCCGCTCGGCTCCGCTCTCGCTCCGACGGTTCCCCAGAAAAGACCCGACGCACCGAACCCAAAAAATCTTCTTCTTCCTCTTCCTGTTGCTGGAGCTGATACACCTCCCGGTTCAGTTCGTAGATTGCATCCTGCAAATCCGACTGTGCCAAGTCCATGCCCCGCTCGTCCTTGCGCTCCATGCTAGAACGCAGCTCGCGAACTAACCCTTCAATGCGCGCTCTATAGGGACTGACCATCTGAATTCCATAATCTAGAGTTGCCTCTCGCAGTTGTCGTTCTGCTTGATAAGCCAATGCCTCCAGTCGATTGCGCTTATCGACTTTTTCCCTTCGTTGGCGATCCTTATCTGCAAATTCCTCTGCCTCCCGGATTGCCCGGTTCACCTCTGCCTCGCTCAGGGTAGAAGCGCCTTGGATAGCAACGCTCTGCTCTCGTCCGGTCATTTTATCCACTGCAGAGACCTGCAAAATCCCATTGGCATCTACGTCCAAAGAAACCATAACTTGCGGCACACCTCGGGGAGCTGGGGGAATACCGCTGAGCTTAAAGCGACCCAAGGATTTATTATCGCTTGCCAACTCCCGTTCCCCTTGCAGGATGTGAATCTCTACCATCGTTTGGTTATTTTCCGAGGTAGAAAAGGTATCGGAGCGGCGCACGGGAATTGTCGTATTGCGAGGAATCAGTTTTTTCATAACTCCGCCAATGGTTTCCACTCCTAAAGACAGAGGGGTTACATCTAATAGGAGTACATCTGCGATATTCCCGGCTAGGATTCCCGCTTGAACTGCTGCCCCAACTGCCACTACTTCATCCTGGTTGATGTTTTGGTTCGGTTCGCGATCGATTAAACTCCTGACGAGCTGCTGCACCAGGGGAATTCGGGTCGAGCCGCCTACTAAAACTATTTCGTCAATTTGAACCGGACTTATGCCGGAGTCTCTGAGGGCTCGTTTTATCGGGCGGCGCAGCCTTTGGATCAGGTCGCCGCAGAGCCCCTCAAACTGAGCCCGAGTCAGGCGGGTTTCTAGGTGCTTCGGACCGTCTTCTGTAGCGGTGATGAAGGGTAAATTTATATCGGTAACCGCGACGCCGGATAGTTCTATTTTGGCTTTTTCGGCGGCTTCCATCAAACGCTGTAGGGCTTGGCGATCGCGCCGCAAATCAACTCCGTCGCTTTCTAAAAATTGCTCCGCGAGCCAATCTACAATTTTCTTATCAAAATCATTGCCCCCCAACTGAGTATCCCCAGCGGTGGCTTTGACTTCAAAGACTCCTTCGCCGATATCCAGAACCGACACGTCAAAAGTTCCGCCGCCCAAGTCGAATACCAAAACCGTCTGCTCTCGCTGTCGGTCGAGTCCATAGGCCAGAGCTGCTGCAGTCGGTTCGTTAATAATGCGCTGAACTTCCAAGCCGGCAATTCTACCGGCGTTTCTAGTGGCTTGTCGCTGGGCGTCGTTAAAATAAGCGGGCACGGTAATCACCGCTCCGGTTACGGGTTCTCCTAAATAGCGACTGGCCTCGTCGGCTAGCTTGCGCAGGATTCTGGCCGAGACTTCCTCGGGAGCAAAGTCTTTTCTGAGCCGAGGACATTTGATGTTGATATTGCCCTGGTCGTCCCGAGCGATCGTGTAAGACACTCGCTTCGATTCTGGTGCCAGTTCCGAATAGCGGCGGCCCATAAATCGTTTCACCCCATAAAAGGTATTCTGGGGATTGAGTACCGCTTGTCTTCGGGCCAATTGTCCGACCAGCAGTTCGCCGTCTTTGCTGATGCCCACTACCGATGGAGTCGTTCGCATCCCTTCTGAGTTGGCGATGACGACTGGCTTTCCTCCCTCCATGACAGACACCACTGAGTTGGTTGTCCCCAAGTCAATGCCGACTACCTTTCCCATGCCGTTTTTTCTACCTCTCGCGTTCTAGTTGCCAAGCGCGACTTTTGCGGTCTTTACGCTGTTTGCGCTAACTTTAGCTTTATAACTATACTAAGCAAGCGATCTCTGCCGCGATCGGCTCTTATGGCAGGGAAAAGCGAACGAGGCCCCATATATGGCCCTGCTATTCCGCCCAAAGCTTTTATCCCCAATTTCAGGAGTTGCCCTGCCAAGCTCGCGCTCCTGTCGGTTGAATTTATTATTGTACCGCGCTAAGGGGAGCCTCACTCTTCCTGCTCTCCCCACACCCAACAGCCCCCACCACCCTAGATTCCAGGTACGGCGATCGCTACCCCAGCAAACAGCAAATGTAGGGAAATGCGTACAAGGGCATGGGGCATCGGGCATTGGGCATCGGGGGTACGCGGGAAGTTCCGCTACAGATATTGTCCGATTTAATATAAGAAAAAAGCGTAAGTCCCAAACAATTAACAGCTCGGACCGCATACCTCTAGTAAGGTGGTGCGCAATGCGCATCGCTCGCACGCACCTTACTATATGCTTATTAAATTTCATATTTTGCTAGCTATGCCCGAAAAATCTAACTCCAATCCGAATCTGCCAACCATCAGCTTATTTGCTGGAGCCGCGATCGGCGATAAAGGATTAGAGGCGGCGGGTTTTAGGTTAGAACTGCATAACGAACTAGAAAGCGATCGCTCTGGATTAATTAGCGCCAACTTTCCCCAATCTCGGGTCATATCCGGTAATATTTTAGACCGAGAAACAGAAATTATTGCCATTGGCCAAAAGCTCCAACGCCGAGAAGAAGTCTTCGCCCTGGTCGCTACCCCGCCCTGTCAGGGAATGTCCCCAAACGGACTGGGCACGCTGTTAAAAAATTACCGGCTGGGACGGCGTCCTAAATTAGATCAGAGAAATAGACTTATTTTGCCCGCCCTGAGAATAGCAGCGGCTTTACAGCCAAAGTGGGTCATTTTAGAAAATGTCCCCAGAATGTCCAATACTGCGATCGAAGATGAGGCCGGAACTTTGGTTCGCATTTTAGACTTGATTCCCCAATACCTGGGCATAGACTATGTAGGGGAAGCTAAGGTGGTTGAGTTTGCAGATTATGGCATTCCCCAATGTAGGCAACGGCTCATTACTATTTATTCCCGCTTGCCAGAGGCGCGAGAATTACTGGAAGCGGGAGGCTCGTTTATTCCTGAACCTACTCATCAGAAGTTAGGCAACAATGGACTAGCCAATTGGGTGACAGTTAGACAAGCTATTGGCAATTTTCCTCCTTTGGATGCCAAAACTGCCAAAACTGCCCGAGATAATCGCATACCTCTGCATCGCGTGCCAGTTCTAGACTCCAAAAAATACGAATGGATTCGCCATACGCCAGAAAACCAATCTGCGTTTAACAATCAATGCGTCAATCCCGAATGCGGTTTCGACGGCAATCCAAATCACGGCACATCTCGCGACTCTGCCGGCATTAACCGCGCTCGCCAAGATACGCCTTTATATTGTCTCAAGTGCGGCTCGCTCCTACCGCGCCCGTTTGCCATCAATAAAGATGGGACTATCAGGATTATGAAAGGCTATACCAGCGCCTACAAGCGGATGAGTTGGGATATGCCCGCGCCGACTTTGACCCGCAATCTTAGTTTTGCCTGTTCCGATCGCAAGATTCATCCCGTACAAAATCGAGTCTTATCCTTGGCAGAGGCTTGTCAGTTGCAGAGCATATCAGATTTTGATTATAAGTGGGAATTAATTAGCGCCAGGGAGGGCAAAATACAAAAAGCAAGCGATCGCCTGATTAGAGAAGCGATCGGCGAAAGCATCCCCCCGCGCTTTATGCAGATCCTCGGACAGCACTTGCTAAGTATTTCTAACCGAGAAGTTATAGCCGACAGCAATAAGCCAGTGCAGCTACAATTATTTAGCGAAGAATACCTGCATTCTTTAAGCAAAGCTAGTCTATAGTTGCCCCCAGCTTTTTGAAAAAGTCCTGATATCCGGCTATATTTGGCAACAAAACCCAATTCCTCATTAGTTTCTTTCGGGCACTCGCTTTAGTAACACATACACTTGTTGTACGCCCTCCGCCTTTTTTTGGAATCGTATATGTGAAATCGTCAGGAACAAGTCGGTTAGAATAGAAAGCTGCTAAAATAGTTGGATTATCCTCAAAGTAGTCCCAGAATAATCCGAGCAAATAGTTTATTTCTTGGTGATGACCCTTCCACTCCACTCCACTGAGGTGAGGGAGGCGAGTTTCTCCTATGGCAAGGGATTGAGCCACTCCTTGTCTGAGGCTACCGCAGGATGTTTTTACTTCTACGCCGCCGTGGGAAAACCGATCCCAGTTGGCAATCGATTCATCGTTCAGATACTCCTTGGGAATCAAATCAGGATGTCCAGTTTGAGAAGGGTTTTTGGCCAAGTGGCTCGCAGCAATCGTAGCAAAATTTGACACGAAAATTGAGCCAATAAAAGCGCCTGTTTGTTTTTTGTCTATTACTTCAAACAGATCTGCGCCTGAAACTTGACGAAATATCAGGGTAAGAGTGACAATAGTTATGTTAGTTAAAGCAACAGCTTGCTCGACTTCTTCGGCAGTAAACCGCCTTCCGGTTGCCATGTATGAAAAATCAGCATTTGCTGAGGTATTGCGCAGGTATGATACTGAGGAAGCCGCGAACTCTTCCTGGCCAGTTTCTAATAAAGCCAACGTTCGGGCAACGAGTTCTGTTGGGTGAACTTTTAACTTGGCGGCCAATTTGGCAATCGTTTCCAGGGTTGGACTTTTTAGGCCCCGCTCTAGATCGCTGACATAAGTACGATGAGCAGCACCTTCAAAGTCCTCTTGGGACAACCCTTCAAGCTTTCGGTAAGCTGCCAGTATTCTGCCAAATGCTTGGTTGATAGAGATAGACATAACTGCATACTATTGCAGTCACATCTCATAAGGCTACAGACTATAGCATGAATTTTTTTAGGTAGCGATCGGTAGAGATCGCTACCGATCGCTACCTGGGCAAAACTAAATAGGACTTACGCAACGGCACTACGGGGAGGGGCGTTCGCGAAGCGTCTCCGCCCCTGAGAATCGCGGGGGGATTGCCCCTACAAATGCTAGATATAGATATTTTGCGTAAGTCCTGCTAAAGTAAGGGAGAAGTATCGCTTACTATAATCACAGCCAGCCTTTTTCCGTCAAATATTGGATATCTTCCCGCAGTTCGGCCACATCATAATGAATGCAAATGCCCCGACTGGCGATTAAGCGCTGAAAGCGGAACTGAGACATATTTAACAATTCTGCTGCTCTTCCCAAACTAATCTGATCTTGCTGAAAGAGCAGCAAAATAAGTTCTACTAGAAGCTCTTCTTCTGACAATCCACTGGCTTTGACCACTTCATCCGAAATAAGCATAATTGATTAATTGATAATTGAATATCTACGATCGCGCGATCGCAGCCCCTCGAAGAAACTCCAAGTAACGCGAATAATCTACTAGCCCGTCAAGGTATTTTGAATAGTCAAGCAATTTTTTCCAATGCCCAATGCCCAATGCCCAATGCCCAATGCCCAATGCCCAATGCCCAATGCTCAATTATTTCTTGACAGACTACTACATATCCCTATTGCCCCTCCATAACCGCCGCTATCTTGCGAGCATCTAGTTCTCGATAGCGAGCAGTTCTCTTAAACATGTCCATATCTCGCTTCACCGCCGGCTTTAATTCTCCTCCCCAGTTGACTTGGTTGCGCTCGTAGGTTTTATCTATCTCCGATTTCCCATAACTCCAATGGAAATGCTCCGTTAAAATATCGGGTATATAATTCAAACGCCCGACTTTTTGGGCAATCTCCATAATCCAGAGATCGTCATACAAGCATTCAAACATTCCGCTCGTAAAATAGCCAAGAGTTTCATACCACTTGCGGCTCACAATCGGGAAAGTACAAAGCTTATCCTGCCAATGGCCGTCATTGAACCACATACAAAAAATATCGTCTGGATAGCGCAAGACTTCTTCATCTAAGCGAGTATCCCATCCCGAATCGTTATAAGTTTGGTCGTCCGCTGCCATCACTAGCAAATTTCCCTGCGACCGAGAAGCCAACTCGTTCCAGGCTTTGGAAATACCGATTGGGTCTCCGATCGCAAACAAGCAGCGCCGAAACCTCTTTAACTCTTGCTCGTGGCTGCGAAACTTTTTAATATAGTCGGAGCGAGTGCGATCGTCTTCATCTATATAAAAGAGAACTTCAACTCTTTCCGGGTAAATAGCTGTTTCTAATACACTTAAGATTAAACCCAGAGCTTTGTCTGGACGCTCCCTAGTCGGACATAATAGAGAAATAGTTTTTTTTATTTTTGGCATCTATACAAATCCTAAATAGCAACCGATAGAACTGGGGACCATAAACTCGGTTTCTTCAACAATACGTTCGCCATTTTCCCGTTAATAAGGTGTAGGGGCGTAGGGGCGACAGCATTCCCGAGACAATCTTTGCTCATAGAAACCATCTATTGTATTGGAATGCTTCGCCCTGGGTTGCATAGCCGTCTGGGGCCCGCGCATCCCTATACAATAACTTTACCTTATATTGCGTTTCTCAAATTGATGTGAGGTACCTGGGCGAAGCATCCCAATACGAGAATTATCGTTCTACAGCCCAGACAGTCGCTCTTGTTGCTGTCGCCCCTACCAGATCGTTCATTACACTTATTTGAGAAACGCTATAGCAACGGGATTGTCTCTCTTGTTGCTGTCGCCCCTAAATCCTTTGCGCCAACGCCAACGCCAACGTCAACAGTTCAACCCAAACTACAAACCAAGGAGTTTGTCAGATCTGCGAAGGTATTGTTCAAGAACCCCGGTTTCTAATATATCGCAAATAATTTACTATTGCTATTTATATATATATATCTTTATTATGACACAAAGCAAGGGCAAAGTATATATTATTGGGGCAGGTCCGGGGCAGCTCGGCTACCTCACGGTTTGGGCATACCAGCTACTCGCCAAAGCAGAAGTATTAATTTACGATGCCCTGATAGACTCCCGAGTATTGGAACTCGCCCCCAAGAATTGCCAGCTATTCTATGTCGGCAAGCGGGGTGGAAAACCTAGCTGGCAACAGTCAGAGATTAACCGACTTTTAGTCCAACAATGCCAGCAGGGCAAGCTAACAGTGCGACTAAAAGGCGGCGATCCTTTTATTTTTGGTCGCTGTACCTCAGAAATTCAGGCATTAATAGCAGCAGATTGCCAGTTTCAGGTAGTGCCGGGGATTTCTTCTGCCCTAGCAGCTCCAGAATTGGCGGGGATTCCGCTGACGGATCCGGTGCTGAGCCGCAGTTTTGCCGTGCTGAGCGGCCACAAACCCTCGCAACTAGATTGGCAGACTCTGGCCAAAGTAGATACTTTGGTGATTTTAATGGGAACCAGGCAGTTACCCGAAATTATCCGCCAGTTGCTCCGGCACGATCGCAATCCCGAAACCCCGATCGCGATCGTTCGCGCCGCAGGCACCGCAGAGCAAGAGGTTTGGACTAGCACCCTAGCAGATATTGTAGAGAAAACAGAGGATATATCTCTGTCTCCGGCGGTCATTGTTATTGGCGAAGCGGTCAAACTGCGAGATTATCTCGTTGGCACCGACGAGCGATCGATGTCCCAAGAGCGATTTTCTTACAGAGACAGTTTTGCAACGCCGGTTGGAGAACCTCTTATCGAGGAGATCGGCTCCTCTAGTTTTAGCGCTTCTAATTTTGGAAAAGATAACCTTTTGTCTGGAAAACTCATGTCAGGAGAAAATTACCCCATCCCCAACGCCGATTTGCCTCTGAAGGGAAAAACTATTTTAGCGACTCGTGCGGCAGGTTCCTCTAAAGATTTTCGCGATCGCCTGGAAAAAGTAGGAGCCAGAGTCATAGATATGCCCGCCCTAGAAATTGGTCCTCCTTCTACCTGGGAACCTTTAGATAGAGCGATCGCCCGCCTCCAAGACTTTCATTGGTTAATTCTTGCTTCTGGCAATGGCGTTGACTATTTCTTCGACCGGCTCGCCAGCCAAGGCCAAGATGCCCGAGCCCTTAGCGGAGTCAAAATTGCCGTAGTTGGCAAAAAAACAGCCGCCCGTCTCAAACAACAAAGCATTCAGCCCGACTTTATTCCCCCTAACTTTGTAGCGGATTCTCTGATTGAAAACTTTCCCGAAGACATCTCCGGTAAAAACATTCTCTTTCCCAGAGTAGAAACCGGCGGGCGAGAGGTTTTAGTCAAGGAATTTACCGCTCGCGGAGCCACTGTAGAGGAGGTGGCTGCCTATCAGTCTGGTTGTCCGAAAACAATAGACCCAGCGGCATGGGAAGCACTAAAGAACCGCCAGGTCGATGTTATTACTTTTGCCAGCTCTAAAACAGTTCAATATTTTTGTAACCTCGTCCAAACAAAATACTTTGAATCCCAACCAGAGGTTGAATCGCAACCAAACCTCAATCTCAAGTCCGATGTTATCTCTACTCAAGACTTGTCTTGGCAAACTCTGTTGGATGGGGTTTGCCTAGCCTCTATTGGTCCTCAAACTTCGACAAGTTCTCTCAACTTGCTGGGGCGAGTGGATGTCGAGGCTCGGGAATTTACATTAGATGGATTGACCCAAGCCATTATGGACTGGGCCAGCCTCGCCGTTTAAGATACTAAACCAACCTCGCCGGATGCTGTGCTTGATTCTCTGGATCATCCGCCGTTCTTCCGGCGATAGGTTTGATTTCGATAGAGTATTTAGATTCTGCCAGTCGCTTTCCGTAATTCTCTGGGAAAGGGAAGTGTTGATGAAGATTTGCTCGACACTCATGGTTTTTCTTATATCTGCTGCGAGTCTTTTACCATATCTGGAGAGAATTGATTTGTTATAGATTTATCTACTGGAAACCGATCTGCTGCAAATAGTTCCAATCCAAGGCAGTCTAAAGCTAAAACCCTTACCCTAAAACCGTCACCCATCCCCGGCGGACGCCATGAAGGATTCTTTTCACCATCCGTCGGGCCTCTGGACTCAGAGGATCTTGTTCCGATAGGGCTGCAATCTGCTGCCAATCCGTTTCCGTAATTTCTTGGGACAAGGAGGCTTGTACGAATAATTTCTCTATCTGGGCTAAGGGGTACATATTTTTGCTTGAAAAACTTGTTGTTTCTATTGTTTCGCTTGCTGTTCTAAATTTCATCAGGGATATTGCTTTTTTTCTTCAGTAGGATTGCTATTTTTACTTTTATGTGAATTTACTTATTTTTTATCTGCATTTTTACAGATTGACGATCTTTATTTTTGATTTAAAAGGGGGGGAGACTAACTCTATGAGTATTTGCACTGGAGCATTTATACTAACATTTAATTTAACAAAATGCAACAATTAATGCCCCAAAAAGGTGCATTGGGCATTGGGAATTGGGAAGAGCGGAATTGGGAAGAGCGGAATCGGGAATTGGGCCCCTACGCCCCGGAGGGCGGGCTACGCCTACGACAGGCTCAGGATAAAATTGGGAAATTGGGCATTGGGCCCCTACGCCCCGGAGGGCGGGCTACGCCTACGACAGGCTCAGGATAAAATTGGGCATTGGGCATCATAAGGTCCCCCTCTCCCCTGCTCCCCTGCTCCCTGCTCCCTGCTCCCCTGCCCGAAGGTTGCCGATCGCCGATCGCCGCTGGCTTTTTTGGGTCCACAAGTATTGGGCAGTTTCAGGGTTTTCAGGGTCTCCAGACTCTATACTCTTGGAATGGAAGAGACACACATATATATAGAGTAAGATACGCAATGCGCACTCTACAATTAGTGTTTAGTCCTGTTTATTAGGAATTTCTGTATTTTTGGTAAAGAGCTGAGGCATTTATTCGGGCGATCGCGATCGGGACAGATTAAAAGAGCCAAAAATTAATTATTAGATTCAATTGAATCCCACATTTCACATACACAGCCTACACCCTACACCCTACACCCTACACCCCCTACACCCTACACCCTACACCCCAGGTTGCTCGGCCTAAACTAGAAATGAAGTATTTTTTTGGCTAATGAAAGTTATTGCTATAGTTGCTAATTCTTGGCGTCGCTGGCTGAGTTTTGCCCTAGTCTTTCTCATAGGCTTCACCATCTCTTCCTGCAATCCCGCTGATTTCCGAACGGACGCGGCAGAGCAATCCCAACTGGTTTTCAGCATCCTGAGCGACCCCAAAACCTTCAACCCGGCGCTGAGCGAAGAATCCCCCAATATTTTTAGCCTCACCTTCGAGGGGCTGACCAGCCAAAATGGCGTCACTGCCGAAATTGAGCCCGCCCTAGCGGAATCTTGGCAAATCTCCGAAGACAAACTGCGCTTTGTCTTTACCCTGCGCGAGGGTCTCAAGTGGTCTGACGGAGAGCCGCTGACTGCAGACGATGTGGCATTCAGCTATAACGAAGTTTATTTTAATGAAAAAATTCCCAACAGTACCCGCGACGTAATGCGAATTGGAGAAAGTCGAGCCTTGCCAGAAGTCAGGAAAATCGGCGATCGCCAAGTGGAATTTATTCTTCCGGAACCTTTTGCCCCCTTCCTACGCACCACCGGCACCAGTATCTTGCCCGCCCATGCCCTGCGCTCTGCAGTTAACAACGAAGACGACAACGGAGAGCCGGAATTTCTCTCTACCTGGCGCATTGATACCCCCCCAGACGAACTCGTAGCAAATGGCCCTTATCTCCTCAAAAGTTATCGCCCCAACCAGCGCTTAATATTTCAAAGCAACCCTTACTATTGGCGTAAGGACTCCCAGGGAAATCCCCAACCTTATATAAAAAGAATTGTTTGGGAGATTGTAGAAAAACAGGATACTGCTCTACTGCAATTTCGCTCTGGTATCTTGGATGCCATTGGCGTCTCGCCGGAAAACTTTTCCTTGCTCAAGCGGGAAGAAAAGCGGGGTGACTTTACCATCTATGACGGCGGTCCGGCAACTGGAACCACGTTTATTGCCTTCAATCTCAACAAAGGCCGCGACCCCGAAAACAATAAACCCGTCGTCGATCCGATTAAGTCGCGCTGGTTTAATACTTTGAAATTCAGACAGGCAGTTGCCTATGCCATAGACCGCAAAACCATGATTGACAATACCTTTCGCGGTCTGGGCGAGTCCCAGAACTCCCATATTTCCGTACCGAGTCCCTACTATCTCTCCCCAGAAGAAGGGCTCAAAGCATACAAATATAATCCCGAAAAAGCCCAAGAATTACTGCTAGAGGCGGGTTTTCAATATAATGACGAAGGGCAACTCCTAGATGCCGATGGCAATCCGGTGCGCTTTACCCTGCTTACCAACGCGGGCAATCAAGTTCGGGAAGCAATGGGCGCTCAAATAAAGCAAGATTTGAGCAAAATTGGTATTCAAGTGGATTTCCAACCGATCGCTTTCAACGCTCTGGTAGAAAAAATCTCTAACTCTTTAGATTGGGATTGTCATCTTATCGGCTTTACTGGAGGGGTCGAGCCCAATAACGGTGCGAATTTCTGGTCTCCAAAAGGTCGATTGCATATTTTTAATCTCCAGAAAAAAGGTGGCAAAACCCCCCTGGCCGGTTGGGAGGTCGCCGATTGGGAAGCAAAAATTAACAATTTGTATATCCAAGGAGCCCAAGAGTTAGACGAACAAAAGCGCAAAGCTATCTATGCCGAAAGTCAAAAAATCGTGCAAGAATATTTACCAGTGATTCATTTAGTCAATCCCCTCTCTCTTCAAGCAGTGCGCAATAGAGTTAAAGGCATCCAACATACTGCTCTCGGAGGAGCCTTCTGGAATATTCACGAATTGATAATAGAATAAATTGAGCATGGGGCATCGGGCATTGGGCATGGGGCATGGGGCATTGGCATTGGGGAGCTTTCGGAGCTTTCGGAGCTTTCGGAGCAGGGAACTGAGCAGCAAATTCCCCCTTGCTCCTCGCCCCCTGCCCCTCTGCCTCTTCCTCCCCGGTCCCCATGTTCCCTTGTCCCCCATGCCCCATGCCCGATGCCCAATGCCCAATGCCCCATGCCCAATTCCCAATTCCCAATTCCTATGAATCCCGAATCTCTACAGTCTCTGCTAGAATCCGTTGCCGCTGGTAAAGTCAGTCCCGATGCAGCGTTGGAAGATCTGAAACATTTGGCCTTTGAGGAAGTAGGCGATTTTGCCCGCATCGATCGCCACCGCCAATTGCGCACGGGTTTTCCAGAGGTGATATGGGGTCCGGGCAAAACCCCGGAGCAAATTGTCGAGATTATCCAGGCCATGCGCCAGCGCGATCGCCTGGTTATGGCCACTCGCATTACCCCGGAAGTCTCCGCCAAACTCCAGGAAAAACTCCCCGGCCTCTATTACTATCCCGTTGCTCGCATCTGCGCTACTACCCTGCCGCCACCAGAACCCCGCTACCCCGGCGTCATTGGCATTATTTGTGCCGGAACTGCCGATCTGCCCGTTGCCGAGGAAGCCGCGATCGTAGCCGAACTCTGCGGTTTTCAGGTGCGGCGTCTCCGGGATGTGGGGGTTGCCGGCATTCACCGCTTGTTCGCCAACCGGGAAACTATCGAGCAGTCGGACGTTACGATTGTGGTCGCCGGAATGGAAGGGGCTTTGCCAAGCGTAGTTGCCGGGATTGCTGACTCGCCTGTTATTGCCGTGCCGACTAGCGTCGGTTATGGAGCTAGTTTCAATGGGCTCGCTCCCCTCTTAACTATGCTTAACTCTTGTGCTGCTGGTGTCGGCGTCGTTAATATTGATAATGGTTTTGGGGCGGCAATTCTGGCGGGTCAGATTTTGCGATCTGCTGGGCGGCTGCAAGGGCGATCGCCTTCATAAATATAGCGATTCTATAGGCAAATTATGGTAGCTTGGGTTAAATATGTTTTATTTTTATTGGTAGCGCTGCTGCTCGCGATCGTGGCAACGCCAGCCCTGACAGAAAGCAATATTAACGAAGAAAAATGCACCTACAAAGACAAGCAGCTTTACGGCAAGGTAGAGATTGTAGAGAGCTTCCCAGATTTGGAAATTAAAGTAGTCGATTCTTTCCCTGACTTGAAGGTGAAAATAGTCGATTCTTTTGCCGATGATTGCGGCGAGTGGGATTTTGTGGAGTCTTTTCCCGATATCAAGGTGCAGTTTGTCGAATCTTTTCCAGATATTAAGATTAAATTTGTCGATTCGTTTCCGGGGATTCCTTAAATTTTATAGCAGTAAGCAGTCAGCTATCAGCAGTCAGCTAAGGCACAAGCCTTGCCGTTATATCATGTCAGTTTGAATGCCCCAAAAAAAGCTTATGCGTAGGACCCGACCAGCGAAGACTCCCAGGGAGCCCAAGCGGACAGGCGGGACGCCCCTCCTACGGGATATTCCAAATTTTTTCTGTGGGTATTTAACCTGACTTGATATTACTAGCCAGGAGCGAGATTTGAATTGTCCGTTACCTGAGCGCGTATTGCTATAAAATTTAAATTTAACCTAATACCAAAATTCCAGTTTTAACCCAATTGGAATAAGGGGCTGCAAAACACCCTGCAATCGTCATTAAGGAAATCGCATAACCAGCATTATAGTAGAGATGGCAGACCAAAAAATTGAGGAGCCTATTGAGGATTATATTAATGATGCTGTTGGCAGAACTGCGCAAATTATGGCGGCGAAAAGAGCGATAGAAACAGAAAGAAGCGAAGGCTTATTTGCCGATCCATTTGCCGCTCGCCTAGCTGGTGCCGAGCTGGCCTCCTTAAAAAAGCGATGGCAGCAAAAATACGGTTCTAACCTGGGAGACTTGGCAAAAAGTCTCGCCCGTTTTGTAGCAGTTCGGACTAGGTTTTTTGACGATTTTCTCATGTCCTCGGGGGACCTGCGCCAAGTCGTGATTCTGGGTGCGGGAATGGATGCGCGAGCCTTTCGCTTGCCTTGGCCTCCGGGTACTCGCTTGTATGAGGTGGAAAAACCAGAAGTAATGGCCAAAAAAAATGCTCTGCTCCAGGATGCGACCCCAAAAAGCGATCGCCGCGCTATTGGGGCAGATCTCAGAGACCCTGCTTGGTTCGAGGAACTGCTCAAGGCAGGCTATCAAGTCTCCCTTCCCTCAGTCTGGTTGCTCGAAGGACTATTAATGTATTTGGATGAAATCCAGGTGAGATGCTTGCTGGAGACGATTACCCGGTTAAGCGCCCCCGGAAGTTGCTTGGGCGCGGACCTGATTAGCGTCAAGTCCGTACAAGTCGGTCGCAAAAAAGGCGGCAGAGTCGGGGGGCATTGGCGCTTTGGCACTGACGAGCCAGAACTGCTCTTTGAATCCTACGGTTGGCAGGCGTCTGTCATACAAACTGGAGACGAAGAAGCAAACTTTGGGCGCTATACCAAAAAACCACCCCCCCGGAGCGAGAAAAATTTGAGACGATCCTTTTTGGCGATCGCTCGTTATAGCAGTCAGCTTTCAGCTTTCAGCAGTCAGCAGGAGAGCGGGAGTAAGGCAGATTTGTAGCTTTGGCGACCGATCGAGTTAGGCTGTAGGGTGTGAGGCAGTGTGGGGCTTGTTTAGGCTGTAAGGTTAGCTTTCTTTTCTCAAGGAGGTAACGTCGGCGGAGTCTTCAAGGGAGAATAACCGATGCGAGCGATCGCTTTTCTATCGCATTGCCAAATAGGCTCTATTTGTAGGGGTAGCACTGCGCAAGAAAGCGCTAAATATACTGTTAATTATGGCAATTTGCGCAAGTCCTAATAAAAAAACTAGCGACTTTAAGTAGCTTTATGAAAAACGACAATCCTCCTCAGACTCAAGTCAATAATTCTGCCAAAAAACCGGAAGGAGATGCCGCCAACTCCTCAGCCAAGAGTATCAGCTTAAAAACCACTTTAGCGGCAGTCGTACTGGTCATTGTCGGGGCTACTGCTGCAGTGATTCATTTTCCCTGGACGCTCACTTCCAAGCGTAATACAGCCAATATTGTTAAACGGCTCAATCAAGAAATAGCTCAGGGAACTACCGATGCGGTGAGAACCCTCTCCGAAAACGCTCTGGTTATGCAAGAGACAATTCAGGAAATGTTTGCCAAAGGTACAATTGGCCTTGACGAACCAGAAATAAGACAAGATTTTTATCTGACATTACTCAAAGCTAACCAGAACTTTTCTGGAATTAATTTTGGCTATCCTAACGGAAATTTCTTCGCAGCCCAACGGTTGCCCTCGGGTAAATTGCGTTTCATCAATAGCGTTTGGAATCCCGAAGAAAAGCAGGCGAATCGTACAGTTAGCTTCTATGAAATAGCAGAACAGGGTCTGAAATTAACCGACGAGGAGAAGCTGCAAGACAGATATAACCCCGTAAATCGTCCTTGGTATCAGAAAGCCTCGTCAAGCTCCGAGGCAGAATGGGCGGGAGTCTATATATTTCACACTAGCCAAAAACCGGGAATTACTTCGTCAATTGCTGTCAGACCGGATAACGCGCTTATAGGCGTCGTGTCTATTGATGTGGAGCTAGAGCAGCTCTCTGTCTATTTACAAAACTTACAGGTTGCTAAGACCGGTGCCGTTTTTATTATCGATACAGAGCAGAAGCTAGTGGGGTTTTCCGATCCAAGCGAGCCGATCGCTACGGCAAATGAGGCAGGAGAGCCAAACCTCAAGCCACTCGCCGAATCGGAAAATAAATACTTGCGCTTTGCCCGCAATGTTATCGAAGCCGAGGGAGTTTCCTTGGATAAGGTGGATTCCCTAGAGTATTTTGCTTACAAAGATCCCGATAGTGGGGACAAATATTTTGTCTCTTTCCTACCGCTCCAGAATCTGAAGAATCTGAATTTGATTGTGGGAACGGTGATTCCCGAGTCTGATTTTGTGGGGGAAATCAACCGGAATAATCAAAGATTGTTCGTAGCTATGGCAGTCTTGATTATTTTGGCAGCCGGAGCAGCCATTATCCTCAGCGACAAGGCGATCGCTACCCCTATCTTAAGAATTACCAAAGCGGCGGAGGATATTGAAGAAGATAAGTTTGAACTCAAGTCCCTCGAATCGGTATCCCAACGTTCCGACGAGCTGGGTCGTCTAGCTCGCGTTTTTAAAGAAATGGCTCGTCAGGTTTACCAGCGCGAACAAAAACTCAAGCAACAGGTACAAGAACTGCGCATTGAGATAGATCAATCTAAAAAGCAAAAACAGGTATCTGAAATTACCAATACCGACTTTTTCCAAGATTTACAGAAAAAGGCAAAAAAAATGAGAAAGAACAGAGAAAATAAGGACTCTCAGGAATAAAGGTAAATGTTTAAAAATGCCATATATCAAATCCGGTTAAAGAGTTACAATATTTGTAGGGGTTCCCCGTGCCCGCCCCGGTTGCTCTGGGGCGGCCGGGGCGGGCACGGGGAAACCCTACGTTATTTATGGGTAATTAACTGGATTTGATATTAGCAGTAAAAAAAACTAGCGCCAAAAAACCACAAGGCTCGGGAGTTGCTCTCTGGATTGCCTTGAGTTTTGCTATAGGACTTTACCCCTGGAAACCCTGGGGCTTGGCCGCCGCCGAGGAAAGCACAGGTTTTAGTAGCTTTGCCGAATGGTGCTTGAATCGGGAGACTCTCCCTTCAGATGCCAAACATACCGTTGAGGTGCTATTGCGCTTGACTGGGACTAATGACTGCGCTGCGAGTGAAGAAAAACTCTCCAATCTTACCGGAGTCTCCCTCAGCAATAATCGCATTTCTAATCTTAGTCCCCTCTCTTCTCTAAAAAACTTGACTAGCCTATCTCTGAGCAAAAACGAAATTATCGATCTTGCTCCAGTTGCTTCTCTAAAAAATCTAACCTGGCTGAACCTGAGCCAGAATCAAATCTCCGACCTGACGCCGCTCTCTAAGCTTAAAGATTTAACGAGCCTCTCTCTGAGCAATAATCAAATCTCCGACCTGACGCCGCTAAAATCTCTGAAGGAGCTTAATTGGCTCTCCCTAAGCCAGAATCAAATCTCCGAGATTAAACCGCTGTCTAAGCTTAAAAATTTGACGAGTCTCAATCTGAATCACAATCAAATATCGGATATTAGTCAGTTACAATCTTTGGAAAACATGACCAAACTCCATCTGAGAGACAATCAGATTGCCGATATCGAACCGCTGTCATCTCTAAAAAATCTGACTTATCTAGAGTTGCAAGACAATCCGCTCCCTAGCCATTCTTGTCCCCTAGATCCGTATATTTGTAATTTTTAAGGGCATGTTCGCATTGGGCATGTTCGCATTGGGGCAGAGGAGCAGAGGAGCAGAGGAGCAGAGGGGCAGAGGGGCAGAGGAGCAGAGAATACCTAATTCTCAACTCAAAACTCAAAACTCAAAACTCTCCCCAATACCCAATGCCCAATGCCCAATGCCCCATGCCCCATGCGAACATGCCCGATTTACTATAGCGGAATTTCAATGAGAAACTCGGCTCCTTCTCCTAGGGCAGAGACCACGCTCAATTTGCCTCCGTGTTTTTCTTCGACAATTTGACGAGAAATAGACAATCCCAATCCAGTGCCTTTACCCACTGGCTTGGTGGTGAATAAATGCTCGAACAATTTCTGTTGAACCTGTTCGGGTATTCCCGGGCCATTGTCTTTAATCCGAATTACCGCGCAGCTAGAGTCGGCGGACAGTTCCGTGCTAATAATCACCCGGTTGGGATTGGCTTCAATTTCGTCGTAGTCGCGTCCTCGATTGTATTCTTCGAGAGCATCAATGCCATTAGCCAGGATGTTCATAAAGACCTGGTTAAGCTGTCCGGGATAGCAGCGGATATTCGGTAATTCGCCGTCGTATTTTTTCACCACCTCAATTTCGGGGCGGTTTTCGCTGGCTTTGAGGCGATGCTTCAAAATCATTAGGGTGCTATCTAGGCCATCGTGGACGTTGAACTCCACTTTTGAAGCTACGTCGGAGCGGGAGAAGGTGCGCAGGGAGGTACTAATATTGCGGATGCGATCGGTGCCCGCCTTCATCGAGGTAATCAATTGCGGCAGGTCCTCGATCAAATATTCCAGATCGTTCGCCTCAATTTCTGCTTCTATTTCCGGTACGGGATTGGGATAATGCTGCTGATACAAGCGCAGTACATTTATAAGGTCTTGGCTGTATTCTTCGGCGTGGTCTATGTTGCCAGCGATAAAACCGACAGGATTATTGATTTCGTGGGCGACCCCTGCTACTAGCTCCCCAAGGGTGGACATTTTTTCGCTCTGCACCAGTTGCAGTTGGGCCTGTTTGAGTTCTTGGAGATATTGCTCTAACTGGACTGCTTTTTCTCGCTCTCGTCCCTCGGATTCTTTTAAATCCTCGTAGAGGCGGGCATTTTGTAGGGATATGGCTGCTTGAGAACATAGCAGATTTAAAATTTTGACCCGATCGCTTGTGAAAGCCCCCTCAATCAGGTTGTTCTCTAGGTAAATTATGCCGATAAATTGGCCGCGATCGATGATGGGGGCGCATAAGATTGATTTGACCTGGTTCTTTTGGATGTAGAGGTCTGAGGCAAAGGCGGACCCACTGACCGTAGCGTTGTTTAAAACCACTTCCTTTTGGGTGCGCGCTACATAATTAATCACCGACAGGGGCAAGACTTCGTTGTTGTCCAGGTTCCTTGCGGCACAGATTGTCGAGATATACTCGCTCTGGTTCTCAGAGTCGCAGATCCCATACATATCTTCTACGCCATCGCGATCGCCAACCATTCCCACTGCTTCTACGACCATTTGCTCTTCCCGCTTGAGAACTAGGATGCCTAACTGGGCCCCTGCATTCTCAATTGCAATCTCGATTAGGGTTTTGAGCAGCTTATCGAGGACGATTTCCCCGGATATCGCTTGGGAGGCTTTTAGGATGCTGGGAAAGTCTAAAATCCCGGAACTGCCTGCAGTGGTCGTTTTCATCGTGGCAGTGCGGGTGACCTCAAAGGCTTCGGGCTTACTGGCTTTTATTCGGGAGAGGAATTGGGGATATCGTTCTTCTAAGTCTTCGACCTTGGCAATAGCTCCCCAGCGAACATAGGTGTAGTAAGCCTCGATTATATAAAACTTGCCTATGCTTTCGCGCCCTAGCCCGAGGTGAAACTCTCCAGCTAGTTCGTTGGCTATAGCTTCTTCTTGGGTAAATCGCTCTTTGCGCGCCCCGGCTATGGCGCGATCGTAATTATCGATAGCTGCCACCTCGTCTCCCAAGACCCGAGCCTTCTCCGCCTCCACTAGGTCGTATTTATGCTGGAAGTTCATCGGCGCGTGCGAGGCCCAAATCTTCATTTTTTCCTGATTGGCCGCCACCTGCTCTAGAGATTCCTTCTGCTCCTTTTCATCAACATTCTGATGCTGAGCTAGGAGTGCCAGGGAATAGTAGAAATTATGTTCCGGCAAAATTATCATGCCCGGGCAGGCTTGGGCGTATTGTTCCGCCTCCCTCGCCTCTAGGGCAGCTCCAGCGCCATCTTTAAACAAATAAAGCAGAATGATTTTGGCCCCTGCCAACCAAAACAAAGCGGTGGCATTGTTGGTCTCCCGGAAAACTGGCAGCATCTCCGCTTCATGAAAGGCCGTACCGCTTAACTTTAGCTTGTCTTCAGATTCCCCCAATAAACCTTGAGTCAGTTGCTGCCACATTAGCGTAAAAATCATGGCATATTGATCGCCCGTTTTATTCAAAAAATCAGCGGAACGATCTAATTTATCCCCTACCGTCGCCAGATGTTCGCCCGTGAAAAACAGTTGGGTGCAGTATGTTACGCTAGAGTAGCTAGCCATTTCTATATCTCCGCCCTCTAAACTCATTATGCGGACATTTTCCAAAGGCTCTGTTGTTTCTCTGATATGTTCTTTCCAGTGCTTTATAAAACCTTCAAAGTCGTACAAAGTCCGACATTTAATTGAGGGAATATTAAACTTTTCCAACAACCGGAGCGCCAACTGACCATAGCGATAGCCCTCTTCTATATTTACCAGAGAATCGCACAACACGACTCCATACATACAATACCCGGTATAAGCAGAATAAGGGGAATTGCCATTTATTATTGATACATATATTGTTGTAAAGATAATTGATGACAACAATTCAGGATTAGCCACATAAGCAGGATTAATAAGACTTGTTAATATCTGCGTGGCTGCCACTTTGTAGGTATCGGTCATTTCTGGCAGGCCGTAGCAGTCTTCAACAACCAGGTTTTTTGGGGGTTTATCTACTAAGCTAACATCGAGTAATTCTAGAACAGAGAGACCTATATCGATCGCCTCCTGCATCTTATTTTGAGCCATATACATTCGCAACTTCAACTCGTTGACCCGTACCTTATCCAGCAGATTGGTTGTCTCTTGCTCGGCGATTGTTGTTAAGGCAGTGGCGCGGTCAAAATTGCCGTTGAGGTATGCGGCCTCTAGCCCTTCTACATACAGTTCCCGGCTCAGCTCGTAATTACTCTGCCAGCTATCCGCCGCTAGAAGCCCCAGTCCCACCTCCAGATAATTGAGGGACGCTTCATAGGCAGCGGATCCTTTAGCCTTTTGGCCGGCAGTCAGATTCAATTCTGCCAGCTCTTCTTTTTCCCAGGCTTCTTCCAGCAAGTCCGTACCATAGTTGAGTTGATTGACCAGGGCAAAGATGTTTTCTTTGCGCTCCTCTGGGGTCGTCTCCTCCAGCAAAAGTTGACCAATTCTCAGATGGGTTTCCTTTTTCTCTGCTTCGGGAATCAAAGAATAGGCGGCTTGCTGCACTCGGTCGTGGAGAAACTTGTAGTCCACATGTACGTCTCGCAGTTCCGACCTCTCGGTTTCCGTATCTCCCAAGACTAGAGGAACTTTATAGTTGTCGCTCAGGGGTAGTATAGTTCCCGCCTGCAGGGCTTCCCATAGATAAGCAGCGGCGATGGTTTGAGATTTCTCTGCCGCTACTGCCAGGACTTCTAAGTTAAACTGGTTGCCAATACAAGCCGCTAGTTTTAAGAGATTCTGGGTTTCGGCGGGTAGTTTTTGCAGATTGCGACCGATTAGCTCGACTATGCCATAGTCGGCTATGCCCACGGCTTGAATTTCTTCTATGTCCCACTTCCAGCTATTGCTGCCCGCATCGTACAGGAGCAGGTTTTCTTCGTAGAGAGTTTTCAGCAGTTGGGTTAGGAAGAAAGGATTGCCTTGGGTTTTCTGGAAGAGCAGATCGGCCAGTAGCTTCACTGGGCTACCTTTACTTCTACTACGGCGTGCCGATCGAATTGGCACTGTCTCTGGCCTGTCCTCCTCTCCGAGAGTATCGGCAAGTAACTCGCGAACGTGGTAGTCTTGCAAGGGACCTACGTTAATATTGCCGATCGCTGCGCCAGACTCTTGGATTCTCTCCAGGGTGCTAACTAGGGGATGAGTCGCACTGACTTCGTTGTCCCGGTAGGCTCCGATTAGCAACAAATACTGGCGCTCTGGATCTCCCATCAACAGTTCGAGCAGTTTTAGAGAAGCGCTGTCCGCCCATTGCAAGTCATCCAAAAACAGGACTAGGGGATGTTGTTTTTGAGTAAAAACGCCGATGAATTGTTGAAATAGCCGATTGAAGCGGTTTTGGGATTCTGTCGGACCCAGTTTGGGCAGCTCCGGCTGCTTGCCAACGATCAGCTCTAATTCTGGGATGACATCGACGATCGCTTGGCCGTTAGAGCCGAGAGCCTCTAATAGGCGCGCCTTCCAAACCGCGATTTGTTCGCTACTTTCAGTCAGGATTTGGCGAACCAACTTTGTGAATGCCTGAATCAGAGCCGCATAAGGGATATCCCGCCGAAACTGGTCGAACTTGCCCGCAATAAAATAGCCTCTAGCTCGGACTATGGGCTTATGCACTTCGTTGACGATGGCCGTTTTCCCAATACCGGAATAACCAAAAACCAGCAGCATCTCTGCCCGGGAACCATTTATTGACTTCCCTTCTCCCCCCCCCTTATCCGCTACATCCGTTACCAATCCGCTCCCCTTATCCGCTACATCCGTTACCAATCCGCTGCCACCCAATCCGCTGCCACCATCCGCTACATCCGTTACCAATCCGCTGCCACCCAATCCGCTGCCACTCAATCCGCTGCCACCCAATCTGCTGCCACCCAATCCGCTCCCCTTATCCGCTACATCCGTTACCAATCCGCTGCCACCCAATCCGCTGCCACCCAATCCGCTGCCACCCAATCCGCTGCCACCCATGCCGCTTACTCGGTCAAAGGCATCCAGTATGGCGGCGACTTCTTGCTCGCGACCGTAGAGCTTTTCGGGAATCAGCAGTTGAGAACCGCGATCGCGCTCTCCCAAGGGGAAGTTTTCTATCGTCCCGTTGGTTTGCAGTTGATTCAGGCATTTTTCCAGGTCGTACTTTAGACCCGCTGGGCTTTGGTATCTATCTTCTGCAGTCTTGGCCATGAGCTTCATGGTAATGTCGGAAACTGCTTCGGGAATATCCAAGTTCAGGTCGGACGGCGGTATTGGTTTTTTGGCCAAGTGACAGTGAACCAATTCCATTGGATCGTTGGTAACAAAAGGCACCTGACCCGTTAGCATCTCGTATAAGGTCGCCCCCAAGGCATAATAGTCCGTGCGGTAATCAATGGCACGATTCATTCTTCCGGTTTGCTCCGGCGACATATAGGCCAGGGTTCCTTCGAGCAATTTGGGATTGCTAATCCTGGGAGTTTCCCGCGTTAGCTGCGATGCTATGCCAAAGTCCGTTATTTTTACTTGTCCCGTGTCGTCGTTGACAATAATGTTAGAAGACTTAATATCTTTGTGCAAAACGGGAATTTGATGCAGGTCTCCCAGAGTCTCTGCCAGGGAAATAGCGATTCGCAAAATCTCCCTGAGTCTTAGTTCTCCTTCCTCTAGCAGCTCTTTTAGTGACTTTCCTTTAACGTCTTCTAAAATTAGAGCATAGCTGTTCTGATGTATTTCTAGAGAGTATGACTTTACTATGTTTTCCGATTTAACTTTTTGAGTGATTATATATTCTTGTCTCAAGCGAGCGATTTCTTCCAGGGGGGGATATTCCTCAGTCAAGACCTTCACGATAGCGAGCTTTTGGTCTGCTTCGCGAATGCCGCGATAGATAGTCGTCTTGACCCCAGAGCTTAGGGTTTGAGTAATTTTGTATCCTGGTAGATTCAGCATTCTTATGTCTCGTCTATTTTTGGTTTTGGTATAAGCCTACTCAGAAACCCGGTTTCTTCAACAATACCTTCGCCAAAATGCAAAAAGACCTTATTTGTAGGTTGAACTCGGGAACGAAACCCAATGCCCGTTCGGAGGCCAACGCCCGATCCCCCCAACCCCCCTTTTTAAGGGGGGCTTAAGAGAGATTCAGAGCTTAGCCCCCCTTTTTAAGGGGGGTTGGGGGGATCGTTCCCTGCGGAAAATAGGCGTTGGTATTGTTCAAGAAACCGGTTTTCTTGGAAAACTTAAGGGTTTCTTGGAAAACTTAGTCTTGCTACGATTTCAGCCAAGCAAACGAATCTAAAGCGCCTGCTGACAGCGATCGGTAGATGTGACTATTTGAAAATAGATACCCTGCCTGGGTATCCTCAATTATATCCCCTGAATTATATCTGCCATTATATCGCTATCCAATGGCCTCGTCAATAATATGCAGAGCAAAAAGCAAAATGATATATTAAGTCCTGTTCTGTTTATATTTGATGCAAGTCAAGGATTGCGAGGGAAACAGAAACTCATTAATAATATGTAACTCCCAGCCCACCTAGCCCCTGCCAACCCACCCAGGAGGGGAACTAAGTGGAATTTCCTCGTCGCTTCCCGACAGGCAGAGCGGTATTATCGATTTAGGGCTTAGGGGCGACAGCATTCCCGAGTCAAATTTCTCTCTTAAATAAGATTATCGCATGGTAATAATTCGCCCCAGAAACCCATGCCCTCCGGGCACGCTTAGCCCTCCTTGGGCAGGCTACGCCAACGCGATTGCCTTGAAAGCGGTGCCGCCCCGGCGATCGAAAGAGGGCTGCTCAATGGGCTACTCTTATATATAAGTAGGCAATAGCAATTAAATCTATAAGAACTTTAAATAAATACTTGACTTTAGTCTGGCTTTATGTAAATGTAGAAAGTAGGTATAAGCAAATTAAATAATTATGGGTCCAACAATAAATTTTATAATTGGTCCCCAGATTAAATGGAAGGGAAAAATAAAATAGAAAAAAATATTCCGAAAACCCTTGACAAATCAATCTAATCTATGGGAATATACTATAATATAGAGGCAAGACAGCTAGCTTGAATGAGTAAAACGACTTAACATAGTTTAAAGAGCCTAAATTTCAATATTTATAGTAGGCTTGCCCAACATTAATATAATGTAAGAATAAAATTTTAATATTAGCCTTTACTTTTATTGAATACTATGAAATGATCGGAAATCAAGAGGGGTTTCATATGGATCCAAATAAGTCTATGGATCATTGAAACTCATACAGACCCATACAGAGCATTTAATAGAAATCGAGGATCTAGGTTTATTCTAGAAGGAACTTGGCAAGTTAGAAATAATAGCTTATTGGTCTGCCAGACAAGAATTAAAAACAACAACAAATAAACAAAAAAATACAGTGTTTGTGCTAGAGAAACAACAACAACAACGGAAAACAGCAACAACAAACAACGAACAACAACAAACAACAAACAACAACAGCAACAATGAGAACTACTATTGAGCAACCTCTGCTGATGCCTTATATCTGTAGTATATGCTGGCATTGGCGATCGGCAGTGATGGCGATCGCAGCAAGGGAGCGATAGGGATCTCAAAACGGAGGAGGCCAAGGTATTTTGGCCTCCTCTAAGTTTTTATAGGGTTAGCATTGCCTGTAATGCGCTAAATATAGCGTTTTAACCTAGAATTTGCAGAATTTGGGTATAGACCTTAAATAGGACTAACGGGGCTACCACCGGGGGATTGCCCCTGCAAAACAGGCTCCGGAAGGATATTTTGCGTAAGTCCTATTAAAGAAAAATCCCCCCAACCCCCACTTTCAAGGGTATGTTTTTTACAGGACTTACGCATTAACGCTATTGACGGGGCAACCACGGGGGGATTGCCCCTACAAAACACCACACCTGGATATTTTCCGTAAGTCCTATTTTAGATTTGACGTCTAGGTTGGCAGATATGTATATAGACCCTCGCAATAAGGTGTAGGGGCGACAGAATTTCTGCTGCGCGGAATTCAAAATTCAAAATTCAAAATACCTTTGGATCCTGGCTTTGACCCACTATTATTTCTGCCGCGCTGCACTAAAAGAGGGAGCGATGCTGATATGGGACCTAGAGTAACCGTAACCTAGGAACGCAGGGGAAAAACAAAAAAAGATTTTTTTTCCGAAAACCCCTTGACATTGACTATAATCTATGTAAAGATACGAACATAGAAATCGAGGTGAAACCTCAAGACACCTAGAAGAGGGGAGCAAACTTGATAAGGGACCTAGAGTAAACCGTAACCTAGGAACGCAGGAAAGATAAAAAGAAATTTTTTCCAAAAAACCCTTGACTTTGACTCAGGCATCTGAAATAATACGAACATAGAGATCGGGGTGAGGATCGAAAAGGTCAAGACACCTAGAAGAGGGAGTGAACCTGATATGGGGCCTATACTTGCCTATCAGGAACGCAGGAAAAATATAAAAGAAAATTTTTTCCGAAAAACCCTTGACTTTGACTCATGCATCTGAAATAATACGAACATAGAAATCGGGGTGAGACCTAAAAAGGTCAAGATACCTAGAAGAGGGAGCGAACCTAATATGGGGCCTATACTTGCCTATCAGGAACGCAGGAAAAATATAAAAGAAAATTTTTTCCGAAAAACCCTTGACTTTGACTCATGCATCTGAAATAATACGAACATAGAAATCGGGGTGAGACCTGAAAAGGTCAAGACACCTAGAAGAGGGAGCGAACCCTATCTAGGTCCTTATGTTTACCTAGCAGGAACGCAGGAAAAATAAAAAAGAAAATTTTTTCCGAAAAACCCTTGACATTGACTCAGGCATCTGAAATAATACGAGCATAGAAATCGGGGTGACCAGAAAAGGTCAAGACACCTAGAAGAGGGAGCGAACCTTAGATGGGACCTAGAAAAACATAGCAGGAACGCAAGGGAAATATAAAAGAAAATTTTTTCCGAAAAACCCTTGACATTGACTCAAGCATCTGAAATAATACGAACATAGAGATCGGGGTGACCCGAAAAAGTCAAGACGCATAGAAGAGGGAGCGAACCCTATCTAGGACCTATAATTACCTAGCAGGAACGCAGGAAAAATATAAAAGAAAATTTTTTCCGAAAAACCCTTGACTTTGACTCAGGCATCTGAAATAATACGAACATAGAGATAGGGGTGAGACCCGAAAAGGTCAAGACACCTAGAAGAGGGAGCGAACCCTATCTAGTATCTATGCTTACCTAGCAGGAATGCAGGGGAAAAATAAAAAAGAAAATTTTTTCCGAAAAACCCTTGACATTGACTCAAGCATCTGAAATAATACGAACATAGAGATAGGGGTGAGACCCGAAAAGGTCAAGACACCTAGAAGAGGGGAGTAAAGGCCCCAAAGATGGATACAACAACAACAACAAAACGACAACAACAACAACCAACAAACAACAAACAACAAACAACAAACAACAACAGGAGAAATACAATGCAAGGAACTCAAAACAACAACAACATCCCTCAAATCTGGGAAAAAACAGTAGCAAAGCTAATAGCAGTATCCTGGCTGAACGAGGAATTCCGGGCTCGCTTTGTTCGGGAACCGATTAAGGTATTGCGAGAAGTAGGTGTTGTGGTAGATGAGTTAGTCAGCGTTATAGTCCGCGACGGTTCTAATTCTACCCCCATGCTAGCCGGAGCTAATGGAGCAAAGGTGTATGAAATAAATCTACCGTCTGTTCCCCATATGGGAGAAGCTCAGTTAGATGCTCCTTATCGAATGACTTCAGGAGTATTTCCGTCGGTATGCCTTGATGACGCTGATGAAGCTGCTTGTGCCTGCTAAGTTAGTTTTTGCTTTTTCTGGTTTGTGCTTTCGCCATTATAGAGGTTAAATTATTCAAGCCAAAACAATATTTCGGGTAGTCCATAGAGCCTAGTGTTGGTTTATGGACTATCCGTATTGTTGGTGTGTATGGCTTCTGTTTATTATTTTTGGAACCTCGATCTAGGCGGCTAGCAAAAAAATGCTCGCCTATTTCATATTGGATTTTTCTCAATACCATCAGGACTTACGCATTAACTCCTATATCTGGTAGGGGCAATTTCACCATTTGCCCTAAATTTAGGTTTGCATAATAAAATTTGCGTAAGTCTTAACCATTTTTAAATGCTACAGATAAGCTTTGGGTAAATTGTTTTCTAATACATGTCTCTAGATCCCCCCAACCCCCTAAAAAAGGGGCAGGGGTTATTCGTTGTTCAGAAATTATTATGTAAGAGACTATGTAAGAAACCCACCCCTAACCGCTCCCAGGAGGGGGAAACCGACCCAATTCCCTTCCCCTCCTGGGAGCGGTTAGGGGTGGGTTAGGATTCGGTCTCTTAGAGATAATTTTTCAAGAACGAATAGTCCCTGCCTTAAAAAGGGGGGCTCCTTTCTTAAGCCCTTCTTAAGCCCCCCTTAAAAAGCTAAAAAAGGGGGGTTGGGGGGATCGAAACGCAGCCAAAAAGCAAAATGGTATAAAATCGAGAAGATTAAATGATTAACGATTAATTTTCATGGCCGATATTAACAGTTTGTTGAGCCAGCTAGAAACCATCGAGAAGCCAAAATTTAAGAGCTGCTTCCATGTCGAAATAGTGGAATCGGTGGGAGTGTTTCTGCTATCAGAATCCGAGCATCATGTGCTGGAGGGTCGGACATACGAGCTTTTGGCTCCCTTAATGAAAGGGGAGCTTACGGAGAACGAGATAGCCGACCGTCTCAAAGGTGAAGTGGATGCCCGAGAGGTCTTCTATGCTTTAATGCGGATGCGACAGCAAGGCTATATCGTCGAGGCGGAAGATGACCTGCCACCGGAGCAAGGTAGCTTATACGCTTTATTAAAAGTAGAGCCAAAAGTTGCTCAAGAAAAACTGCGAGAGAAAAAGATTTCTTGTACGGCTCTGGGTAAGGCGGAAGTAGAACCATTTATTAAAATTCTAGAATCCCTGGGCATTCAAATAGCGGAGGTAGCTGAAGAGGCAGACCTGACCGTTGTTTTGACCGATGACTATCTCCAGGAAGGTCTGGCGGAGTTTAACCAAAAGGCTATAGAATCCAAGCGCCCCTGGATGTTGGTGAAACCCGTAGGAACGACGGTCTGGATTGGGCCGATATTCAAGCCTGGAGAAACCGGCTGTTGGGAATGTCTGGCTCGCCGCCTGCGAGATAACAAGCCTGTAGATAGGTTTGTCCAAAAACATAAAAGCAGCTCCGCTCCATTTGCAACGGTTGGTTCGCCCCTAATATCTACTCTGCAAACAGGTTTGAATCTAGCGGCAACTGAGATTTTTAAATGGATTGCCGAGGGAGAAAACGAACTGCTAGAAGGAAAACTTTTGAGCTTTGATTTCCGAGAAGCGAAGGCAGAAAGTCACGTTGCGGTCAAACGGCCGCAATGCCCGATTTGCGGCGATCCAAAATATTGGCACCATAACGACCCCTCCCCCATCGTCCTGGAAAGTCGCAAGAAAGCTTTTACCGATGATGGCGGACACCGTTCCTTGTCGCCGGAAGCAACCCTCGACAAATACGACCATCATATCAGCCCGATAACGGGAGCGGTCAGGCATCTTATCCCTATTATCAACGATGGCATCTATTCTTATGTGGCCGGTCATAATTTTGCTAGCATGTTTGATAGCTTGTTTTTCTTGAGGAGAAACGTGCGCGGTCGCAGCGGAGGTAAGGGCAAAACGGAAATACAAGCAAAAGCCAGCGCCCTGGGGGAGGCGATCGAGCGCTATTCTGGAGTATTCCAAGGCTATGAAACGCGGCGGACTGCTACCTATAAAGAGCTGGGAGCGGCGGCGATTCATCCCCATGACTTTCTTAATTTTAGCGAGGAGCAATATAAAACTAGGGAAACATGGAATGTAGAATGTACTAACCATTTCCAAAAGGTAGCCGAACGCTTTGATGCAGAAGCAGAAGCTACAGAAATTGAATGGACGCCGCTATGGTCTTTGACTAAGCAAGAGTTTAAGTATTTGCCAACGGCTTACTGTTATTACGGTTATAGTAAACTGCCCAAGGCTTACTGTTGGGCGAACTCCAATGGCTGTGCGGCTGGCAACAGCCTAGAAGAAGCGATTTTGCAAGGATTTATGGAGGTAGTCGAGCGGGATAGCGTGGCCTTGTGGTGGTACAATCGCATCAAGCGACCCGCCGTGGATTTAGCCAGTTTTAACGAGCCCTATTTCCTCAGCCTTCAGGAATATTACCGCAACGTTGACCGGGAAATCTGGGTTTTAGATATTACTAGCGATTTAGGCATACCCGTGTTTGCGGCGATTTCTAGGAGAACGGATGGAAAGAGCGAAGATATTGTTTACGCTTTTGGTGCCCATTTAGATCCAAAAATTGCCGTACAGCGAGCGCTGACGGAAGCCAATCAGCTCCTGCCATCGGTTTTGAAAGCAAATTCAGATGAGGCCAAAGAAAGTAAAGGCACTGATGAACTGATAATTTCCTGGCGGCAAAAAGCAACTGTGGCAAACCAACCTTATCTGAAACCGGATGAAGGCCAGGTCAAGGTTTACGCCGACTATCCCCAGCTAGCAAGCGACGATCTGCGGGATGACGTAATGACTTGCGTTGAGATTGCGGCGAAGGAAGGTCTGGAGGTTTTAGTTCTGGATCAGACTCGTCCCGATATCGGGCTGAATGTCGTCAAAGTTCTGATACCGGGAATGCGAATCTTTTGGAAGCGCTTGGGGCCAGGAAGACTTTATGACGTGCCGGTAAAAATGGGTTGGCTGTCCGAACCCCTTGAGGAAAATCAACTAAATCCGATTCCTATTTTTATTTAGTGGGGAATTGAGCAAAATAGCGGTCAGCTCTCAGCGGTCAGCTCTCAGCTAAAAGCAAATTTGCCGATCGCCGATCGCGCTTGCTATAGCTAATCGTTCGATCGCTATAGCGTTTCTCAAATTGATGTGAGATACCACCGGCGTTGCATCCCAATATGAGAATCCTCGTTTTACAGCAGAGATGGTCTTGGGGATGCTGTCACCCCTACGTTTCTAGGGTTCGATCGTTTATTACACTTATTTGAGAACCGCTATAGTAATATAAATCCGATTGCCCTAACAAACCCTCTGGTCTTTCCCGTAGAACGGGCGTCTCGCCTGTTGCCCCCGGCTTTTGGAACGGGCTCTTGGAACAGGCAAAACGCCCGTTCTACGGCGATCGCGTCTTTATATCAAATCCGGTTAAATACCCGCACAAAAAACTTGGAAACTCCGTCCTTCGACAGGCTCAGGACGAACGGATTGTTTTTTAGGTTAATTAAGCGGATCTGATATTATGTGTTGAAGTAGATTTTGATATAATTAATTGTTAATTCTTGATTCTTAATTGTTGCTTTAATCCCTTTTCATCGCTAAGAAGTTTTTACCCCATTCGTGCATGGCATCGAGAATGGGTTTTAGACTTTCCCCTAAGGGGGTGAGGGAATACTCGACCTTGGGGGGTACTTCTGGATAAACTTTTCTTTTAATCAGGCCGTCTGCTTCCATCTCTCGCAGTTGTTGAGTTAGCATTTTTTGCGTTACTCCCCGCAAGGCTCGGTGCAGCTGACCGAAACGCTTGGTGCCTTGAAATAATTCTCGCAAAATCAAAACTTTCCAGCGCCCTCCGATCGCTTGAATCGTGGTTTCTACCGCACAGCTAGCTCTCTCCGCATCTTTTGTATCTTTTGCCGCTACCATAAGTTGTTTTTCTTATTTGTTTTTAATTATATATAAAACCAAATACAGATGTGAGCCAATGGACAATGGCATGAAAATCTAGGGAGGAACCCTCGCTGCGATCGCCGATGCTGTTTTTTGAGATCTGAGTTGCTGGTTCTCGATTGCTAGCGAAGGCAAACTCATACAATCTTCGCGCCTGGGCTGCTTCTAGCTGATTAATGTTGCGATCGCACTTCTCTAGATCGGACTCCAGGTTTATCGCTCGATACAGATAGCTGGCATTGCGATAAGCGGCGATCGCTTCCGATTCTTTTCCTAACTTAGTTAAACTCGCCCCTATATTAAACCAGGATATAGCTTGGCCGCGCAAATCGCCGAGGTCGCGTTTAATAGCCAGAGATTGCCTGTAGCAGGCGATCGCTTCTTTATATTGCCCGAGAGAGCGAAAGACTTTGGCCAGATTGCTCAGGGAATTGGCTTCTCCTGCAGGGTGGCCGATTTCCCGCTCTATAGCCAAGCATTGCTGGTGGAATGAAATAGCTTTCTGGTGTTGCCCGAGGGAGCCCAGGGCGACACCCAGGTTGCCCAGGCAAGCAGCTTCCCCTTGGGCATAGCCAATCTCCCGGGCGATTTTTAGAGACTGTTGATAGTAAGAAATCGCCTCGGAGTATTCTCCTAGGGAGCGGAATGCCTTGCCCAGATTGCCAAGGGAATCGGCTTCCTTTTGCCTAGCGCCGATTTCTCGGGCGATCGCCAGGGACTGCCTATAGCAGGAAATTGCCTCGGAATATTCTCCCAAAGCGCGGTAAGCATTACCAATCTGGCACAGAGAAGTAGCCTCCCCTTGAGAGTAACTAATAGAGCGTTGAATTTTTAGAGCCTCTTGATAGTATTCTATTGCCTCAGAATGTTGACCTAGGGAATCAAACCCCACACCCAGATACCCCAAGACCTTAGCTTCTCCTTGGCTCGCACCTATTTCGCGCATAATTACCAGGCATTGCCAATAATGTTTAATCGCCTCGGAATGCTGCCCTATAGCGTGGAATGCCTTGCCAAGATAGCTCAGGGCATGGGCTTGGAACCGGCGATCGCCTATTTTCCGCAATTTGGCTCGCGACTCCTGATATTTCTCGATTGCCCGCTCGTATTGTCCCAAAGACTGATAGGCATTCCCCAAACGAAGTAGGGACGCCGCTTCCTGGCGACATTGCCTCATTTTTCCTTTCATGCCCCTACCCAAAAATGACGATTATCAAAGGATTGCGGGATATTCCCTCAATCCTGTGCCAATATCCTATTCTATTTTGGCAAATTTCGTCATTTTTACGCAACAGGCGATCGTTTTTAGTAAGTGCGATCCCAGGAAGCTGCTGACATCATATTGCTGACACCCATCGGGGGTTAAACCCCCAATAAAACTGGAAGTGGGGGGGTGTGAGGTGTGGCGGTGAGTGTGACGGTGGGTGTGGCGGCTGTGGCGGTGGAGTGGCGTTGGAGTGCGGGGAAAAGAAATTGGGATTAGGGCAATATCAATATATATTTTTTTTCCCAAACTCCACAATTTATGCCAAATATTTTTAAGCTGCACTTTTACTGACCGCTGACTGCTTTTTGCTCCACTCAAGTTTTCGGATCTAACGCATCTCGCAAACCATCGCCAATATAATTGATGCTGAGTACGGTAATAAAAATAACAAAGCCGGGGAAAAGTGCCATATGAGGTGCAGATTCTAGATAATCGCGAGCGTCATAAAGCATCCGTCCCCAAGTCGGAACGTCCGGGGGAAATCCCAATCCTAAAAAGCTGAGGGTGGATTCGGTGATAATCGCGTTACCCACGGACAGGGTGGCGGCAACAATAACTGGACCGAGGACATTGGGGAGAATATGAACCCAGACAATTCGGCTAGGAGGAGCGCCGAGGGAGCGGGCGGCGGCGACAAAATCCATTTCGCGTAAGGTTAAAAAACCAGCACGCACCAAGCGGGCGACGGACATCCAGTTTAGTCCGCCGATCGTGCAAACTACGAGGACAAATATGCCCAATTCTGGGCCGGCGATCGCTTTAATGACGTCTCTAAATAGGGCTTGCTGAATAAGTTGAAAAGGTCAGGGTACGAGTTAATGATTTCTTTTAAGTCCGGTCTAATGTGAGACAAAGTGATGTTTAAGCCCGAGCGATCGCTCCCCGGCGTAATAGATTTACAANCCCCACACCCCACCCCCCCCCCCCCACACCCCACACCCCACACCCCACCCCCCACACCCCACGCCCTACCCCCCACACCCCACACCCCACACCCCACACCCCACACCCTACCCAATGCCCAATGCCCGATGCCCCATTCCAATTCCCAAATTCAATTACGAGGAAAAAACTATATGACATATCAAGACAAGCTGACCCGAGAGCAGGAAGAGCTAATTCTGGTTTATCGGCAAAAATGGCGGGAAGTCACTTTTTCTTGCGAGCCGATATCGCACAATCGCGCTAAGGAGGCGATAAAAGAAGCTTATGCGACGATGGGCAAAGCAGAGCCAGAAATTCTCTTTTTCTCCAGCCCCAAGGCTCTGGCAGAAATGATGGGGCGCGAATCGCCGCAACGGCTGGCTCGGCAATTGGGAACTCCTTGGCCGATTTCTTTACAAGCTTCCCTGTGCGATCGCATCGAAACCGGAGTAGAAAAAAAACTCTGGCAGGAATTGCAAGAACATTTTTTTGACCAGCCCTTGCTCCTGTGGCGTTTGGGCTTTCACAGCTCTGCCACCCTTGAATATGCAAATGTGTGGGGAGAAATGTGGGAAGAATGGGGAAAGGAGAGAGAGCTAATTGCTTGGGAACTTTACCAAGCAAGTCTGCGCAAGCAAGTGAGCGAGCTACCCGGAGGAGATTTGTTTCTGGAAATGGGAGATTTCTTCTGGAAGGAGTTAGGGGAACCGCTGTCGCAGGGACTGGAAGATATTTTTTGGAAGCCGCTAATGAACCTGGAGCCAATTCGGCTTTGGGAAGAAGAATGGAAGCCCGGTATAATTGGGGCATTAAATTTAGCCGATTTAGCAGTCAAAGCAGGTTGGAATGCAATTAGAGATTTATCGACGAATCCGGAACTAATTGATTTTTGTATTAACGTCCTTGATTGCCCTTGCGATCGCCGAGAGTGGAATAGCTTTCAGGCTCTAGTCCGGGAATGCGGCTCTTTTATGCTATTCGAGAAAAGCTGCATTATTTGCGATCGCCCCATGAAGCTTCTCTTCGACGAAGAAGAGCGCTTCCACGCCGAAGCGGAACCGGCCATAGAATTTAGCGACGGCTATCACCTCTATTTCTTTCACGGCACTAGCCTGCCAGAGCGATACGGCCGACTCCACCCCCATCAGTGGCAATCTCGCTGGCTGCTATCGGAACCAAATGCAGAAATCAGGCGGCTTTTAATTCAGGAAATCGGCTACGCCCGCCTCTGCCAAGAGTTGCAAGCAGTCTCCTTAGATAGCTGGCGAGAATACGAGCTACTCAAAATAGAAGAAGATGTAGATGTAGAACCAATTCACTTATTAAAGATGACCTGCCCCAGCACCGGGTCTATCCATGCCTTGCGCGTTCCTCCCGATCTGACCTCTGCCCGGGAAGCCATTCGCTGGGCGAATTGGGACATCGACCCAGAGGAGTTTTCGGTAGAAACTTAACTAGGGTGTAGGGAATTGGGAATTGGGCATTGGGCAAAAAAGCTCTCAGCTTTCACAATACCCTCGCCAATTTGAAAAACCCCTTGATTTGTAGGTTGGGTTTCGTGCCTCAACCCAACAAAGACCTTGGGTTTCGTGCCTCAACCCAACCTACGGGGAAATGGCGAAGGTATTGCTTTCAGCTCTGCTGCTTTCAGCAAATTTGCTGACCGCTGACCGCTGACCGCTGACCGCTATCGCTTGGGCATTGGGAATTGGGCAAAAAAGCTCACCCTTCGGGAACGGCTTCGCCCAACAGCTTATGCGCTCGCGCGCAGGCTGCGCCAACAGCTCTGCTGCTTTCAGCAAATTTGCTGACCGCTGACCGCTGACCGCTGACCGCTATCGCTTGGGCATTGGGCATAGATAATGACTGAAGCAGCTAACTCAAAGCAATTATGAGCAAGAAAAAAAAGGCAGAGATTTTGCGGCAACCGGCGGAAATAAAATACCGGGAAGAATTGGATTATCTGGCTTCTATCGATAAAGGGAATCGGCCTTTTTCTTGGAAGCGATCGCCGCAAATGGTGCGGACTTTCGTCTTGGGCAGCACTCCTTCCCAGAAACTCGATCGCAAAATAGACCAAAAATGGTATGGCAATCCTTCGATTGTGGAACGGGCGATCGTCACTTTGGCCTCCGATCGCGGTTTGCTGCTAATTGGCGACCCGGGGACTGGCAAAAGCTGGCTGGCTGAGTTGCTCGCCGCCGCCATTTGTGACAACTCTACCTATGTCGTGCAAGGAACCGCCGGCACCACCGAAGACCAAATTAAATATTCCTGGAACGTGGCAATGGTTATTGCTTCCGGCCAGTCCCGGGAGTCGATTATTCCTTCGCCGATTATGACCGGAATGCAGGAAGGGGGGATGGGTCGCTTTGAAGAACTGACCCGCTGCACCTCTGACGTGCAGGATGCTCTGATTTCGATTTTGAGCGAGAAATATATCTCGATTCCCGAGCTGAAAGCAGATAATATTGTCTTTGCCCAACCGGGATTCAATATTATTGCTACTGCTAACAGTCGCGATCGCGGAGTTAACGAACTATCCTCGGCTCTGAAGCGTCGCTTTAATTTCGTCCATATCCCCGTAGTCTCGAACAAAAAACAGGAAAAAGAGATTATCCTCTTCCGCACTCAAGACTTGCTGAAACGGCATGGCTTCGAGGTAGAAGTTCCGCCGATGTTGCTGGACGTGCTGCTGCAAACTTTCTCCGATTTGCGAGAAGCCAGCGATGCGGCCAGCTCTGACGACCAACGCTTAGAATCGGCCTTATCGACAGCGGAGCAAATTGGCGTTTTGGAAGATGCTATTTTGCACGGTCATTACTTTGGGGCGAAGACTTTGGAAGCAAACAGTTTAGCGCGATCGCTTGTAGGCACCCTAGTGCGCCGCCTCCCGGAAGACGTATCGGTAATGAATAAGTTCTGGCACGGTGTCGTCGAAAAACGCGCCGGAGAGCAAAAAGGGGAATGGCAGCCCTTTCTCGATGGCGGCAAAGAGGCGATGGCTAACATGAAAAGGTAGCTTTTAGGGAATTGGGAATTGGGAATCGAGTTATATCATGTCGGTTTGAATGCCCCAAAAAAAGCTTCTGCGTAGGACGGGACCAGCGAAAAGTCCCCCCCGCCCCAAGGACAGGCGGGACGCCCGTCCTACGGGAGATTCTAAATTTTTTCTGTGGGTATTTAACCTGACTTGATATTACGCATTTATAGGACTTCTAGCATTACGCAAATAAGTTAGGACATTTATAAATGCTCGCTCCTTAGCCAGTTCCTACTTTTGACTTTTTATTTTTGGCTTTTGACTTCCGCCTAGCGCTATAAGTCCTGATTTAAATCCCTGTTTAACCGCATTTGCCGCATTTGATATGACTATTTCGCTTCCATCCAATTATCCCCGGCATGGATATCCACCACTAGGGGCACGCTAAGTTCTACGGCATTTTCCATAGTAGAGCGAATCGCTGGCTGCAGCTCGTCCCACTCTTCTGGAGGAATTTCAAAGACTAGCTCGTCATGGACTTGCAATAATAAGCGCGATCGATATTGCTGGAGAATCCGGTCTAGCTCGATTGTTGCAACCTTAATAATGTCGGCGCTAGACCCTTGGATGGGGGCATTGGCAGCGGCTCGCAGGGATTGCGCGTCATATTGGCCGAGTCTTTTGAGGCTATTTAGGTCAATCTCTTCGGGGCTGCTTCCTTTGAGGTTGCGCAAGCTCTGCGCGTCAAAGCGGAAATAGCGGCGGCGACCGAAAAGCGTGGAGACATAACCCAGAGCGATCGCCTCCCGTTTCATCTGCTTCAAATAACCAAACACTTTCTCATAGCGCTCATTAAACCGCTGGATAAATTTCTTCCCTTGTGCGGGGCTGACTCCCGCCGACCGAGCAAAGCGCTGCGCACCCATCCCGTAAATGACGCCAAAATTAATCGTTTTTCCCAAACGGCGCTCGTCTGGGGTCACGGTCTCTTTTTCAAAAAGCAGCTTAGCGGTCACCTCATGTACGTCCTGGTTATTGGTATAAGCCTCAATCAAAACCGGCTCTTGGCTGAGGTGCGCCAAAATCCGCAATTCTATTTGCGAATAATCTGCCGAGACCAACAACCATCCCGGCTCTGGCAGAAACGCCTTGCGAATCTGGCGCGAGAATTCCGTGCGAATGGGAATATTCTGCAAATTGGGATTAGAAGAAGAAAGCCGCCCCGTAGAGGTAGCATTTTGGTTAAAGTTGGTATGCACTCGCCCGGTATCTGCCCGTGCAATTTGCGGCAGCGCATCTACATAAGTAGATTTCAACTTCGACAGAGTGCGATGCTCGACAATGGCATCAATTACTGGATGGTCTCCTTGCAGCCTTTCTAGGGTAGCGGCGTCGGTAGAGTAACCAGTTTTGGTTTTGCGCGATTTTTTCAGGCTTAAACCCAGTTTCTCAAACAATAATTCGCTCAACTGCTTGGGGGAGCCTAAATTAAACTGCTCGCCAGCAGCATCGTAGGCTTGCTGTTCGATCGCTCCTAATTTATTTGCCAACTCTTGGGAAAGGTTTTCCAGATAGGCGGCATCTATGCGCACCCCCCGATATTCCATCTCTGCCAAAACTGGTTCTAGGGGTTGTTCCATTTCTAGCAGCAGCTTGTAGAGTTCCGGCGCTTCCTCCAATTCCTGCCGCAGCTTCTGCACCAGCAAAAATGTAGGATAGACATCCATACCGCAGTATCTAGCAGTGGTTGCGATATCCAGGTCGGCGATGGTTTTCCCTTTGGCAAGCTTCAAAGAATCATAGGTTTGCGACTCTAAAAAATTGCGCAAAAACATAACGCCAGCCATACAATCGATTTCTCGAACTAGCAACCAACCTATCGGCATCTTATTAAGCTGCAAGTTTCTTATCCCAGACAAATATTGACGAGATACATCGCTGAGCTTGTGACTGCCTTCTGGGTTAGCCAGATAACTCGCCAGCATCGTATCTAATACTATCCCAGCCAATTCGATTCCCTGACAGCGCAGCACCAGCCGGTCAAACTTGACATTGTGCAGCGCTTTGGGATAATCGGCGCTTTCTAAAATAGGACGCAATGCTTCCAGGACTTTTGCCAGTTCCAAGTTGTCGCCGTCTGCATGACCGATAGGAATATAGGCGACATCCTCGGCACCTTTGCCCCAGCAGCAGCCAATGCCAACTAACTCGGCATCTCGCGGTTCCACAGATGTGGTTTCCGTATCCCAAGCCACGGGAGCGTCAGCATCGGTAAAGCCCAGCAGCATTTGCACCAACTCAGCTAGCTTTTCGGGCGTATCTATAATGCGAGGTTTAATCGGTGCGAGGCTTAGGGCGATCGCAGCTTCTGGGGAAACATTTCCCGAACCTATAACAGGGAATATTTCTGCTAAGTCTTCTTCTGTAATAGTTTCTTCCGCTGTAGTTTCTTCTGTAGCAATTTCTTCTGCTGTTTCTTCTGCCGTCGTTTCTTCTAAGTCTAGAGGAGTCGGATCGCCAAACAAGGATAGTTGCAATGCTCCCGAGCTAGCCTTGCTTTTCCGTTTCTTTTTTACTTGGCTTGGCTTGGCAGGCAAGGGGGCTGGGGCTGAGGGTAAGGTGATGGGAGCGCCGCCCAGTTGCTCTTGGAGTTTGTTGATTTTGGCCAGAAAATCGCGAAATTCTAGCTTTTCCAGGATGGATTCTACCTTAGCGCTGTCGAAACCGAGCAGTTTGCAGTCTGCTAAAGAAATCTCTATGGGAACGTCTCGCACGATTGTGGCTAGAAACTGGGAATGGTAGGCGGCCTCTTTCCCTTGCTGCAATTTTTTCTCGATCGCCCCCTTCATTTTGTCGAGGGAATTATAAATGCCGTCGAGGCTGCCGTATTCTGCTAGTAATTTTACTGCTGTCTTTTCGCCGATTCCCTTTACCCCGGGAATGTTATCGGACTTGTCTCCACAGAGAGCTTTGTAATCTACTACCTGGGATGGGGATATGCCTAGTTTTTCTTCCACCTGTTCCGGCTCGAATTCGGCGATCGCAGCTCCTTTCTTGGTACTCATATATAGGACGCTGATGCCTTGTTCCCTATCCACGAGTTGGAATAAATCGCGATCGCCGCTGAGAATTTTGACGCGGTAGCCAGCGGCAACAGCTTCCATAGCTACTGTCGCCAGTACGTCATCCGCTTCATAGCCGCTTTTGGTAACGACCGCCAGATTCAGCGCCGCCAGCAATTCTTGGAGGTTGGGCATTTCGGCCAGAAAGTCCGCTGGGGTTTCAACGCGATCGGCTTTGTAAGTAGGATCGGCTTTGTGGCGGAAAGTCGGCTCCGCCAGGTCAAAAGCCACAGCTAGGGACTCTGGCTGTTCCGCTGCGATCGCCTCTAGCAGAGATTTGAGAAAGCCAAAACATATACTTGTGGGAATGCCGCTTGAAGCGCGCAGGCCGCCATCGCGACCTTTGGCAAAAGCGTAATAGGCCCGAAAAGCCAAAGAGTGACCGTCAACGAGAATGAAAGTAGGGCGATCGGCCGACAGATTAGGAGCCAAAGTAGGAGCCAAGATAAAAGCCAAGGGTGCTGCGAGACATCCTTATTATTCTATCGGGCATGGGGTGTGGGGGGGTGTGGGGGGTAGGGTGTGGGGGGTAGGGTGTGGGGGGTAGGGTGTGGGGGGTAGGGTGTAGGGTGTAGGGTGTGGGGTGTGGGTACAAGGGGACCGAAAGAGTTTTTAATTTTGAATTTTGAGTAATAAAATTGCAAATCTTTAACTTAAAACTCAAAACTTAAAACTCAAAACTGGTACAAGGGGACCAAAAGAGTTTTTAATTTTGAACAGGACTTACGCAAACTATCCATATCTAGTATTTGTAGGGGCAATCCCCCCGCGATTCTCAGGGGCCCAGACGCTTCGCGAACGCCCCTATTCATAGAGTCTATGCGTAAGTCCTATTGAATTTTGAGTAATGAAATTGCAAATCTTTAACTTAAAACCCAAAACTTAAAACTCAAAACTTAAAACTCAAAACTTTCCCAATTCCCTACACCCCCACACCCCACACCCCACACCCTACCCCCTATTTTTGCACAGCCGTACTGAGATCTACATCAGTCAGGTTGGCACCATCAAGCTTTGCCCACCGAAGGTTTGCTCTAGTCAAATCGGCTCCTCTGAGGTCGGCTCCCGTGAGGTCGGCTCCTCTGAGGTCGGCTCTACTCAAATCTACTCCCCGCAAATCCGCATCGCTCAAATTGACATGATTGAGACTGGCACCTGTCAAATCTGCTTGTCTAAGGTCGGCAGATTTTAGGTTAGAACCTCTAAGGTCTGCTCTAGTCAAATCTACCCACCGCAAATCTGCATTGTTCAGATTGACCTGATTCAAAACTCCACCAATAATATCCGCCCATCTCAAATCGGCTCCCTTCATATTGGCATTCTCCATATAAGCCTTTCTCAAATTGGCTTTAGTAAGATCGACATTTATCATTTCTGCCTTAGCTAAATTAGTTTCGCTCAGGTCGGCACCTCTAAGCTCTGCCCCGCTCAAATCGACGCCAGTTAAGTTTAGTTCCGAGAGAGATACTTTCGGGGCAATTCGGTAAGCCCCTGCCAGAGTCAGGTCAATTCCTTGGGATAGCAAAGTCTTGGTATCGTAAACCGCCTTTTGCAGGATGGCTCCTTTTAAGGCAGCTCCTCTTAAATCGGCACCGCTAAGGTTCGCTCTAAATAAGTTGGAATGTTCGAGATTAGTTTCCACTAATTTCGCCTGTCTCAGGTTTGCTCCCCGCAGGTCGGCTCTTTTCAAGTTTACTCCGCTGAGATCCACCCCACTCAGGTTCACTCCCGGAAGCGAGACATTAGAGGTAATCCAGTAAGCACCGTTCTTGTTGGGATCGAGCCCGTCGCAGAAGCGAGTCCTGAGATCGTAAATCGCCTTTTGCAGAATTGTGCCTTGTAGGTTGGCTTCGCTCAGGTCTGCGCCGCTCAAGTTAGCTCCATTCAAGTTAGCCCCAGACAAGTCCGCGCCAATTAAATTGGCCATTCTAAGATTGGCACCTCTGAGGTCGGCATCGCTCAGGTTGGTTCCCACTAGGTTGGCACCCCTAAGATTGCTTCCGCTCAAATTGGCTTCGCTCAAGTTCGCCAAGTTTAAAGTAGCTTCGCTTATGTCTGCTCCGCTGAGATTAGCGCCAGCCAAGTTAGCTGCAATCATATCTGCATAACTAATATTGGCTTCGCTCAAATCCGCTCCAGCTAGTTTTGCATCTCTGAGATATGCGCCTCTAAGATTGGCGCCTATGAGATTTTCTTGCTCTAGATCTGCAGGGACAAAATTGCCTGATTTGAAATCTAGGCTAATTGGCTCTTGGCTAATCGATTCGGAATTCACCTGGAAACTATTCCTAAATGACTGGTTACTACTTATATTCAAGATTGGGCAAACATTTCCTCTTTATTCTAATGCAAGTTGGCGGGGTCAGGGACCTTCTTAAGTTTTCAGTTCTTAGCTTGAGAGTTCTTAGCTTGAGAGTTCTTAGCTTGAGAGTTCTTAGCTTGAGAGTTCTTAGCTTGGGAGGTGGGAGAGTAGGGAAAAGAATTTTATACGGTCCTTCCCACGCTCCCACCCTTCCCACAGTCCCCACCCTTCCCACAGTCCCCCTGCCCGATGCCCCATGCCCCATATGCCCCGATTCCCAAATTCCTGACTATTCAACTGAAATCTGTTATAATGATTATGAGGGGTATTGCCCCTCGTAGGTGGTGATATTGATTACTGATTCATAAGCCCTGATGGCCAGCGACCTTTTGCTAGGTCTTTTTTAGTCTTGACCAAAAAGGCAGCAAACCCTTCTAAGTCGGTCAGATTGCTTAAGCTTTGACTTTTTAATTAAGGCTTCTACATTCTTTGCGTCTGTCTTAGGGTGCAAGTAAGTAGATTGTCCTCTGCCGACCCGCGAATTGCATGAGATATGGGGACCGGGGGAGAGGGGGGAGAGGGGGGAGACTGTGGGGACTGTCGGGAGAGATGGAAGTGTAGGGACTGTGGGGACTGTGGGGAGAATTTTTTCCGGTTCTTCCGACAGTCCCCACTCTTCCCCCATCTCTCCCCAAGGTTCTTCCGACAGTCCCACCCTTCCCTATCTCCCCACGCTCCCAATTCCCATTCCCCATTTCCCATTCCCATAAGATGTTTTTTTCCGGATTGTCGGGTGCAGTTGTGGCCAGATAAACCAGTGACATACAAGGGTCTCTACAGTTTGTTTGCGAAACCTACATTGAAAGCATAGAGCTGGAAACTGACGCCAACATTCAGGGGAGGAGATACATGTTAGAAAAACTTATACAAGCTGCTGTAATTACATTTTTGTTGCACCTGGCGATGAGCTTGAGCCCAGCTCAGCCTCAGAGCGGATCGCCTCTATTGTTATTGGACGAGCCATCGATCGCAGTCGGACAGAGCAAGTAAGCTTTCTGCTAGCGATTGGTAGGTCGGCATTATATATGTCAGCAGTCAGTTTTGAATTGAATCGATCGGCTATAAAACAAGATAAGCTCGGCGAACCCTGTAGCAAAGGCTAGCCGAGCTTATCTTGTTTTATAGCTATTTGTCTAATGGCCGATCGCCAGATATATAGCGCTACGCGCAAGTCAAAAGTCTCAAGGTAATAAGTCTCAAGGTAATAAGTCTCAAGGTAATAAGTCAGCTATATAGCAGTAAGCGGTCAGGCGATTCTCCTGCGGACAGCCGCAGACAGCGGTCAGCTATCGGGCATAAGTCTTGCCTTTCGTAAGCTGTGGCATTTTGTAACCGTCCTAACCTTACTGTGTAGTGCTATATCTTAGAGCTGACCGCTGACCCTGACTGCCTCTTCCGCCCTGCCACGGAAGCCTCTTGCGCCTCCCCTGTCAATTTACCGTTGGTAAATTGACAGGGGAGGCGAAGCGCTATAACATGACTGTTGTAGTTTTACTGGTTGGGATAACAAGTATCTTCGCAAATCAAAGCTTCACATTGCTGAAGAACGCATGAAGAAATTTATGGCTGAGGAAGAGAAAAAATGAGTGGGAATACGATTAACTGGGATTCTATCCGCGCTGAGGTTCTAGCAAATCCAGGGATTATAGCACTACGCACTCAAGGAACGGACAGTTCAAATCTCGCTCCTTGCTAGTAACGGCAAGGCTTGTGCTAAAAGCTGACTGCCGTTGCAAGAGCGTCTTTGCAGGAGAATCGCATGACTGCTTACTGCTATAAAGTCGAGTATGATGTTTTGGAGTCTGAGTTGAGCGTGGCCCGTCAGGCGATCGCTCTTCGAGTTAGTATGGCTAGGAATTAAGCCTTTGCGAATTGCGGTGCCAGTTCTCGATAGGAGTAAATAGCAGGACTGGCTCGCAGGCAAGACAAAGGGCACAATTCCTAAGATGGTCTAATATAGCAGTCACTGCTCAGCAGTCACTGCTCAGCAAGGCGCGTCAAAGTCTTGCCAGTATAGAAAGAGAGCGTTTTGTAACTGTGCTAACCCTAATCCCTAGTGCTATAAGGATGGATGTAGAGCTAATATCATAGCTCTATAAAAATGCTATTAATTTCAGCATAAAGACGATAAGTAAATTAAATTAAAATAAATGGCCAAAGGATTCGGAACTCAACCATCGCAAAAAAAAATAAACAAGCGGCAAAAAGCCTATCTAAAGCTGATTTCGCAACTACTGGAATGTCCTCCGGGGAAAGAGGAGGAGGTTTTGCAAGCGAGCAAGGCTCCTATAGATGCGGAGTTGGTCAGGACTATGGGAGCGGTGGCGATGATGCTGGCCAAGGATGGCGATCGCTCTTCGGCTGATTTTTTACTAGAAATAGCCGATCGCTTGGGAGAACCTTTGGGATTGCGCCGACGCAGCCGCGCAGACAAGGACGGTAATGACTCAGAAGAACTCTCCCGCTTCGTGAGTCAGTTTATGTCCGCGATCGCCACCAACAATGGCAACCCCCGAGGAGCCCATCCTATTCTGCAAGGATATATAGAGCGAGATGCGAAATTTCTGGAGAAGTTTCGCAATTGGAGCGAGGTTATCCTACAGGAAGCTCCTCCAGAAGAAGCGGCGAGCTTGGCAAAGGTTTTGGCAAGTTTCGGGAGCGCGATGTCGGATTTTCCAGAAGGCGATCGCTCGGAAAATATAGAAACGGCAATTGCTTCCTATCAAGCGGCGCTAAAAGTTCTCACCCGCGAAAGCCACGCCCTGCAATGGGCAGAGACCCAAAACTTGCTGGCGATCGCTTGCTGCAAGCGGGTCGAAGGAAGTCGAGCAGAAAATCTGGAAAGAGGCATCGCTGCTTATCAAGAAGCATTGCAGGTATTCTCCCGGGAGGAGTTTCCCGAGCAATGGAGCAAAACCCAAAGCAATCTCGGTCTGGCTTATCGCCAGCGCATTTCCGGGGATAAAGCAGAGAATCTAGAAAAGGCGATCGCCGCGCACCGTCAAACCCTAGAAGTCCGCACCCGCGAGGCTTTTCCCGAACTTTGGGCGGGGACGCAGATGAATTTAGCAGCGGACTATCGCCAGCGGACCCGGGGAAAGCCAGAGGAGAATCAAGGGCTGGCGATCGCTGCTTGCGAGGCAGCTTTGCAGGTATATACTAGCGACGCCTATCCCGAAGAGCGGGCAAAGACAAAAATTACTTTAGGGAATATCTACCGGGAATTGGTTGGGGGCGATCGCGCTGAAAATCTAGAAAAAGCGGTTCTGGCCAACCAAGAAGCTTTAGAGATATTTAGCCGGGAAGCTTTTCCCTCGGACTGGGCGAGGGTTAAAACTAATTTGGGCAATGTCTATATAGACTGCGATCGAATAGGAGAAGCGATCGCCTGCTATCGAGCCGCTCTAGAAGTCTGGACGCCAGACGACTATCCAGAAAATTGTTTTCGGGCCGGGAGCAATATGGGCAATGTCGCTTTTGCAGCGGGATTGTGGTCGGAAGCGATTGAAGGCTATCATGCGGCGATTGAAGCTAGCGAAGAACTTCTGGCCGAGGCCGATTCCGATTCCGAAGCGGAGCAAGTCGAAGCGGAAGCCGCCGGAATTTATGAAAAAATTCTGCAAGCTTGCATTAATAACGGACAGCAGGACTTGGCCAAGGAATATCGGGAGCGATCGGAGTCGCAAGATTTCGCCGAGCTGGAAGATGAAAATGAAATGGGACAGTTGGTGCTGCGGATCTTGAGCGCGAGCTATCAGAGCCAAGGCGACCCGAAAGTAGTCTATCCGATTCTGGAAGAAAACGAGGATATCCTAGACGATTATTTTCTAGAAGGATGGCAGCGCTTGCTAGGAATTATCCAAGCCAATGCCGAGCCGGAGGAATTTGCGCGGGTATTTCAAGAGTTGGCGGCGAGCCAGCCCGGGACGATGGAGCCGGATCCGTCTTTTATGGAAACTATGATTCTCGCTCTGGGGGCAATTGCTTTTAATTCTTTGATAATGCATTTTCCCGGAGGCAGCAGGGAGATTAATTTAGAAGTTGCGATCGCTGGCTATGAAGGAGTCGCCTATCTCTTTAACCGGGAAGGATTTCCAGAACAATGGGCGGGAAACCAAATAGACTTGGGAGTTGCCTATCGCAATCGGCTGCGAGGGGATGCGAAAGAGAATATAGAAAAAGCAATTGCTTGCTGGGAAAGCGCTTTAGAATTTTTTAGCTCCTCGGAATCTCCCGAGGTTTGGGCGCGAATCCAAAATAATCTGGCTATTACCTGGGCGCAAAGGACGGACGGAGAGCGCGCAGATAATCTGGAACGGGCGATCGTCTATTGCCAAGGAGTTTTGGAAATCTGCGATCGCGAGAGCTTTCCCGAACAATGGGGAATCGCGAATATTAATTTGGGCGGTATCTATAGCCAGCGCATAGCCGGCGATCGGGAAGACAATCTCCAGTTGGCTCGCCGCTGTTATGAAAATGCAGCTTTAGTCTTCACCCGCGAAGCCTATCCAGAAAGGTGGCAAGATATTCAGAAGGCTTTGGCATAGGACATTGAGGAAGGGTGTAGGGTGTAGGGTGTGGGGTGTAGGGAATTGGGCATTGGGCATTGGGCATTGGGAATTGGGAATTGGGCATTGGGCATTGGGCATTGGGAATTGGACTCCCGTAGGACAGGCGTCCCGCCTGTCACCCCACCCCACCCTTGTTTTGGAACGGCGAGACGCCCGTTCTACGGGAGAGGCTTTTTAACTCAAAACTCAAAACTCAAAACTCAAAACTTTATTGCCTGCGAGTCATGGCCATTACCTCCCGAACTGAAAGTTCGGGGATTTGGCCTAAGTTGGGTAAAGTATCTTCTCCAGAACAAATTCGAGGTAAGTCATCTCCTTGCCAAACCCAAATCTGCTGGCGAGTCATATCTATTAACCAAGCAAGTTTGGTTCCGTTGCCCAGACAATGAAGAATTTTATTCTGCAAACTGAGGGGACTTTGGTCGGGAGAGAGAATCTCAATTAACCAATCCGGCGCACCTTGAAGAGGGCCGCTTTCATCTGTAAGGCGAACGCTAGCAATAATAGAAATATCGGGAACCGGCGAGTAAGGGGGAACAATACAGCGAAGTTCTTGTACGGCTTCAAATAGTTCGGTATTCTGGTTGATGTAGTTAACCAAATTCAACTGTAACCTGGAGTGAAAAAGAGTTGGCATGGGTTTTTGCTTTGCTCCTCCGTCAAATAACTCCCATGCCGGGGAGTCTTCAATATTGGGCTGAGATAAAAATTCTGCTAAGGGGGTCGTTTTTAAAGTTTCCATAATGCTTTTTTTGGCTGTTTTATGGCGATTTGGGGGGGACAGGCAGGGAGCATTTCACTTTTGCAAGTATAGCACTACCGATTCAGGGAACGGACAGCCTCAAAAATCAAAACTCTCAAGCTAAGAACTCAAAACTTTCAAGCTAAGAACTCAAGACTCAAAACCCCGCCCCTACAAAGGCAGAATCTTTGCAAACGGCTCTGCCAGTATGCCTAAAATATTGTCAATCTCTTTGATGTAATAGTCGCCGATATCTATGAAAATTGTGTTATTGACCAAGCGCAGAAATTTCCATATATTTCCGGTGGTTACGGCTCCATAAATTGTATCTAGTTGTTCCCCTTGCTGCTGGTTGAATCTTTGGGCGGCAACCATTTCGGCGATACATTGTCCCAATCCGCCTTTTATATTTTCGTTTTTAGCTTCCACCAGGGTTACAACTGGCCTGCGAATTTCATACAGGTCTGTAGAGGCAGTAAGAAGATAATCGCAAAACCCATTTAGGCCGGCTTCCGGCTCCACTTCAAATTCCGTTCCCGAAAAGAAACCAATTCGACCCTGAAAAATGCGCCGCAGCTCCAGCAGCACCGGGGCAACGATTAATTCCGATCGCGCTTTTTCCGTGTTAATGGCGCTGGCCAAGGGTAAATATTCATCAAGGGTTGCTCGTAAATACTGGCTGGGTTGGATGGGCTTACTGCCGGAAAAGCAATCTCTAGTATCGTCAACTGTTAGGTTAAAAGCAGTTCTCGCTTGGGCGATAGTTTTAAAATTACTATAAGCCATAATTGTCGCTCGCCTCTTAAATGGCATTAAAGTTTGTAAAGCTAACGATAGTCAAATCCAGCCAGCCTTGAATCAGAATTGCGCTCCCTAGCAACGTTGCTTGACCTTCAATATTATGGTCGATGAGAAAAATCATGTCCTAGATTCAATTCTAGCTTTCCAAGCTTTCAGCTTAGCTCGGGTTTCTTCTTGACCCGGCTTGGGCGGCATTTTGGCAATTCGGGCAAAACGTTCGCGATTGCGTTCTTCCCAGTATTGGCGAATTGCCGCTGCATCTTTCAAAACTGTTTGATACTCGGCCTCGACTTCATCCCAGTTTGCATCAATATAAGCCATTGCAGCATCGAACTGCTCCTCAGATATATAGAACTGATGGCGGATTAAATGACGGGGATAGCCAGCATGGATGTAGTCCATTATTTGATAGAGGGTTATGCGAGTACCTGCAATCGCCAGTCCGCGTTCGGTGCGCAGGATCTGCTTGGGCAGGACTTACGCAACGACGCTATAAATCGGGGCGTTCGCGAAGCGTCTCCGTAAGGAGAATCGCGGGGGGATTGCCCCTACAAACAACTAGATATGGATATTTTGCGTAAGTCCTGTTGGGGAAACCCTCGGCTAAGGCGGGCCTTTGCTCGGAAGCATTAGTCATAGCTCTTGCTTGGGATTTTCAAAATTATAGCAGTAAGCAGTCAGCTATCAGCAGTCAGCTATCAGCAGTCAGCTGTCAGCACAAGCATTGCTCAATGCGTAGGGGCGTTTCGCGAAACGCCCTACAGGCAAACTTTAAGTGCCCGCTCCCTTACTGCGTAGTGCTATATCTTTATTTTAAAGCGATCGCCCAGATCGCCCCTACAAAGCCGCTCCCTACAGTTACGAATTTAGAAATCGCCTAAGCTGGCAAGACTTTGACGCTCAAGCTGACTGCTGACAGCTGAGAGCTGACTGCTATATGTTAAAAGCTGACTGCTGAGAGCTCAGAGCTGACTGCTATTTTTAAAAATTATGTAATCCTACAAAGAAAAAAGTAAGAGGTGCAAGATGTTTGCAGAATCCCCAGAATCCCCTAAGCGAGTTGTCGTCGTCGGCGCTGGTTGGGCGGGCTTGGGCGCTACCTACCATCTGGCCAAGCAAGGCTACGATGCCGTTCTCCTAGAAGCCGGTTCCCATCCGGGGGGCTTGGTCGCTGGTTGGAAAACGGCGGGAGGACGCTCGGTAGAAGCCGGCATACATGGTTTTTGGTATCCTTATAAAAATATCTTTGGCCTCGCAGACGAATTGGAGCTTAGTCCTTTCACTCCTTGGACGCGATCGGCTCAGTATTCTCCCGCTGGCCTAGAAGTAGAATCGCCAATTTTTCAAAACGAGCCATTGCTGCCGACTCCTTTGGGCACCTTTCTCTATCCGCAGTTTCGGCGCTTGCCCTTCATCGATCGCCTTTCTGCCTTCCCCATGCTCTATGCCTTAATTGATTTTGACAATTCCCACGAAGCTTGGCAGCGCTACGACTCCATAACCGCTCGCGAACTTTTCAAACAATACGGCGTTTCGGCGCGACTCTACAGCGATGCTTTTAATCCCATGTTGCTGGTGGGTTTATTCGCTCCCGGCGAGCAATGTTCCGCCGCCGCCGCTTTGGGAATGCTTTACTATTTTATATTGGCGCATCAACCGAATTTTGATGTGGTCTGGTGTCGGGGAACTGTAGGAGATCGAATATTTCGCCCTTGGGTAGAGCGAATCGAAAAAGCCGGGGGCACTGTCCTGAGCGATCGCCGAGTTAGCGACTTAATCCTAGACGACACCGGCAAAGCCACCGCAGTTGTTTGCGGCGATCTAGTCTTCGAGGCCGATGCAGTTATCTTCGCCGTCGGCATTACGGGCATGAAAAAAATAGTCTCGGGCAGCCCGAGCCTGCAAAGTCGCCCGGAGTTCCGCAATCTTAACAACCTCGGGGCAATTGATGTCATGGCAACTCGGCTTTGGTGCGATCGCAAAGTTGCCATTCCCCGCGCCTCCAATGCTTGTTTCGGCTTTGACGCCACCACCGGCTGGACTTTCTTCGACCTCAACTCCCTTCACGACGAATGGCGCGACGAGCCGGGAACAGTTATAGAAGCGGACTTTTATCACTCCAATCAACTCATGCCAGCAAGCGACGAAGAAGTAGTTGCCACGGTCAAAAATTATATAGCTACTTGCATTCCCGGCTTCCGAGAAGCAGAAATTATCGATAGCAGCGTAGTGCGTCTCTCCCAAGCCGTCACTCATTTCTTCCCAGGCAGCTATCAATATATGTTACCTGCCCAGACCAGTATCGAAAATGTATTTATGAGCGGGGATTGGATAGCCAACCGTCACGGCTCTTGGTCGCAGGAAAAAGCCTATGTCACCGGATTAGAAGCAGCAAACCTAGTTATCGATCGCTTTGGCATAGGCAGCAAAGCCAACATTATCCCGGTAGAACCAGACGAACCCCATATCGATTTTGGTCGCAAATTAAATCAAAATCTCCGGGAAATAGGCAAGGCATTTTTGCCCGATTTTTGGTTGCCCTAAGTATTAGGGTGTGGGGTGTGGGGTGTGGGGTGTGGGGTGTAGGGTGTGGGGTGTAGGGTGTAGGGTGTGGGGTGTAGGGTAGAGTGATTATCTTGTGGGCTTTTTAACCACATGTGTGACATTTGGGTATCGTTAGCTCCCTTAATCCCGAAACCTTCGTCCCTGTAGGACTTTCGAGCCCCCGACAGCAGTCGTAAAATAGCATGAAGTTTCCCTACACCCTACACCCCACACCCCACACCCGCTTGTGTAGGGTGTAGGGTGTAGGGTGTGGGGTGTGGGGTGTAGGGTGTAGGGGCGAATGGCATTCGCCCGATCGCCCGATTCGCCCCAGAAGGACGATCGCATTCTGGTAGGGGTCAATAGCGATCGGGCGATGGCAAATAACGGGCCTAGCAATATAAAATCAAGGGCCAATTTAGTTCGAGCCTATAAGCCATATGGGTTTGGCAAATGCTACATTAGCAATTGGGGGAAGCGATCGGATATAGCACTACGCAAATAAGTTAGGACATTTATAAATGCTCGCTCCTTAGTCAGAGACTACTTTTGACTTGTGACTTTTGACTTGCGCGTAGCGCTATATCCGATAGACCCCCTCGCTGAAAGAACAAGCCTAACCTACAGGGAAGAAAAGGAGCTGTCAAAAATCGTGAGCCAAACCGAAAAACCTACCGTACAGTCCCTGCAAGTCGAGATTTCTCAGCTACGAGAAGATTTGCAAATGCGAGACCAGCTCGTACAACAACTATCCCAAGAATTGTTTCGTTTAGTTAAGGGCAAGACCGACTTGAGCCTGGGGCCGGAGGTTCCGGATGAATATTTGGCTCAAATGCGAGTTTTGCGGGAACAACTCCTTGGGGTCGAAGAGCAGGTCGCTTTTTATCAAGAGGAACTGACCAAGCGAGACGAAACAATAGAGCAGATGGAGCTAAATTTCCAAGAATTAAGCGATCGCTCGGGAATGCTAGAGCAGGTAATCCAAGAACTGCCAGAAATTTATCGCCAGAAATTTGGCGAACGGATGGAACCCGTCAAGGACAAAGTAGAAATCCTACAGCGAGAAAACCGCAAGCTGCACGCAGAGTTGCAAAGCGCGAACTATCGACTCGCCGTTAGAACCCGTCGCCGTTCCGGGCGGCTAGAGTTGCCGAGTTTCTTGGAAGGCAAGGGTGAAGTAAATCTGCCTACGTTTGGGAATGCCTAAAGCAAGCTATAGCGTTTCTCAAATAAGTGTAATGAACGACAATGTAAGGGCGACAGCATCCCTACAACTATCTCAGCTGTATAACGGTAATTTCCGTACAGGGATGCTTCGCCCCAGAAACCTCACATCAATTTGAGAACCGCTATATTAGGACTCAATAATTCGCGCAAACTTAGAAACCCGGTTTTTTGTAAAAACCGGGTTTCTAGTCTTAAATCGTAAATTTAGTATTATCTAATTGAGTTTTTGCTTGTGTATATAGCGTTTCTCGAATAAGTTTAATAAACAATCGGGTTTGGAAACGTAGGGGCTAAGAAATATCCCCGCTTTGGATCGAGCGCTGTAAAAAGGTGATTCTCATATTGGGATGCGCGGGCTCCAGACACCTCACATCAATTTGAGAACCGCTATAGAACTGCACCAATATACTCTTAGATCGAGTAAGTCTAATGTAAAAATGCCTGCTTATATGAAAAATAATTATTTGTAGATGACACCCTGAAAGAGAGCGAGAATTAACTAAGCAGCAATAGGAATTTCGTTAAAAGACAGTTGTGGCGCTCCAGGAAAACTAGCCATTACTTGCTCGTAACTGTCAAAGATTTCAAATACCCGATCTAGCTGACTAATCTCCAAAACTAGGCGGACAGTATCCTGGAGACTACAGAGAACCAGACGAATTCCCATATCCCGAGCGAATCTCAAGCTGGAAACTAAGGCACACAAGCCCTCGCTATCCATAAACTTGACTTCGCTCATATCTATAGCCAAGATTGAATTCGGCTTAAAGACCAGGCTGGTTAATTTTTTTTCTAGTAGGCTGCCTTGTTGGCGATCGAGACGCTCTTGTGGCTGAAGAACTATCGGGGTAGTTAGCGGCATAATTATTTACCTCCAGGTAAGAATATACTAAGAATTATTGATTAACACAATTGCTTCAAATCCTCACATTTAACGGTCTATAAGACCGAGGAAATGCGTAATATTTAAGTATATAGTAGCAATTTTCCGTAAGCTTGCGGAGAAGAACTAAGAGCAAATACTTAACCCTGCATGCAGCAAGCGTAGGTAAGGATATTGAAGAATCAGATGCTTTTTCCCTGCCTATAAGACTATAATCGCCTATTCGGTGCGAAAATGTCATCAGTAGAATAGCGCATTTCTAACCACGATTCTGTAGTCATCAATACTAAACCATATAATTTTCTACGCATATTGGCTTAGGGTATGGGGAATTGGGAATTTGGCATTGGGAATTTGGCATTGGGAATTGGGAATTTGGCATTGGGAATTTGGCATTGGGAATTGGGCATTGGGCATTGGGCATGGGGAATTGGGCATGGGGACCCTACGCCCCGGAGGGCGGGCTACGCCTACGTCAGGCTCAGGATAAAATTGGGCATTGGGCCCCTACGCCCCGGAGGGCGGGCTACGCCTACGACAGGCTCAGGATAAAATTGGGCATGGGGAATTGGGCATTGGGCAACCTCGGAGGCTCCTATCCCAATCTTGCAGCACCCCTCCCTACCAGCATAGTCAAGTATTAGCTAGCTAGATAAACGATACAACAAAGCTAGTTACATGGGCGGAAGGATATCTCAGTTGATCCAGAGCTAACTGGCAAAATGCCTAGATAGAGCAAAGGCTTACAATGCAAGTCTTACAGCCGTTTTCCCATGAGACTTGTCAAAAGAAATCGATACTACCAAATAAATTTGGTTAAGCTACTTGGGTTAAGTTAATTTAGCCAAATTAAATATGCATAATTTTCTGAATTTATACATATAATTGTCGAAAGCTAGCACTAAAAATATTTTGGTCATGTTGACAAATTTGACAAATAAAGTTTGTAACAACTTTTATTTGTCAAAAAGCTTAACCAAACCTTTTTGGTCTTAAATTCGCTAGCAGGGTCCTTTAGCGTATTGTCTGTGCCTTATGTACGTTAAGTGCTGTAAGTCTCAGCGCAGATAATAATTACCTGTTGCGGTATTGTAATCCTTGTCCAATTCGGTTGCCAGCTTGAGGAGACTAGGATTCGCAAATCTTGCGAAGGACGCCCAATACAAGTAAATATCGCCTTTCGGGCCTCTATACTGCTTGGCCTGTCTTCAGACCAAGCAGTGCAGGCTCTATTTTGGCTGCGCATTTTTGAAAATTAAGTTAGAATATAGAGAATCGCAACTCAATGGCAACCGAATTGCGTAACAACAAAGAAAGACAAGGATTATAATCCGATGAATGAAAAAAATCGAAAAGCAGCGCCAGACTACGATGAGGTAGAGTCTGGCGCCTCGCAAGCCAATGCGCTGATTTCCTCGACAACTTCGATCCGGGAATTGACGAAATGGACTATGGAGGCAACCCTTCTGGCGACGATCGTTGGTTTCGTAGGGCTGGCAGTTGCTGCTTACAAAGACGTTCGCCCGAACTTCTATATGTCGCATTCAGTTTACATTGTTCGCATAATTCCCAAGAAGGAAAAGCCTCCTAAAACTTAGGAGGCTTGTTCTTTCTATAGCAGTGCAAATGTTTGGTTAAGGCAACTGTAGGGGCGATTCGCGAATCGCCCCTACGAACAAGATTTTCCTAAGCCATCTTAGTATTGCAATAAAACCCCCTAGGAAAAAACTAGGGGGTGCTTTGGCTTGTTTTGTTTGCTCGTTTATCTCAATCAAATTCGCTGCAATCCAATATGAAAATAAAACGCGCAACGGGATGCTTATTTGGAGCTGCTTTGGGCGACGCTCTTGGAGCAGCAACAGAATTTCTCGATATGGATGGAATTCGGCGGAGCTTTCCTCCTAACGGACCAACAGAGCCAAAGGGCAATCCGGCTCGGGTTACCGACGATACGCAAATGATGCTCTGCGTGGGAGAATCGTTGGCCCTGGCGAGTCGCCCTTTTAGCGCCGAGAACCTGGAACAGCTATTACGCAAAGCCTTTGTAGCTTGGTGGTATAGTCCAGAAAACGATAGAGCGCCGGGAATGACTTGCCGGCGGGCCTGTCTTAAGCTTGCGTCTGGCTTGCCCTGGCTGGAGAGTACGGTACTGGATTCCAAAGGCTGCGGTGCCAATATGCGGGTAGCGCCGGTGGGCTTGCTTCCCCCAGGACAGGATGATTTAACTGAAGAAACTAGGGGGGCGATCGCTCAGTTTCAAGCAGCTTTAACTCACGCTCACCCCACAGCTTTGGCTGCTACAGATCTGACTTCAGCAGCGATCGCAGACTTAGCGGCGGGCGGCGACCCCCTCGGTTTGCCCCGCAGACTTCGCGCCTATGCCAGAAAAGAGCGATCGCATTACCACGGCGACTGGCTCGGCGAACTTTGGCAGCGTCCTTATATTAATAGTCCCGAAGAATTCATCGCCCGTGGATGGGACGAATGTCTCTCGACACTCGATCGCTTGGATGAGGCCCTAGCTAACCCCAACCCAGAAGCAGATCCCTGTTTGGCTACCGGAGAGGGTTGGGTAGCAGAAGAAGCTTTAGCCACTGGACTGCTCTGTTTTTTGCTTTATCCAGAAAACCCTATTGCTGCCCTGCGTCGTGCTGCTGCAACTTCCGGCGACTCGGACTCGATCGCTTGTTTGACCGGATCTTTTGCAGGTGCTTATCTGGGAATTGATGCTTGGCCTCTGGATTGGCTCTCTCGCATAGAATATGGCGATCGGTTGGCAGTTCTTGGCGAGAAATGGGATTAATTGGGAAGAGCGGAAGAGCGGAAGAGCGGAAGAGCGGAAGAGCGGAATTGGGTAATAGTAAGGGCGCAGGCGAGACGCCCGCGCTACGGGGGTAGGGGCGCAGGCTTTCCCGTAGGACAGGCGGGACGCCTGTCCCTGTGCTACAGGTGAAACCCTACAGGCCACAAGCAAGACGCTACGGGGGCCGCAGGCGTCTCGCCCGCGCTACGGGGGCCGCAGGCGAGACGCCTGCGCTACATTTCTCAACTCAAAACTCAAAACTTTTCACTGGGTCCCAACTCAAAACTTAAAACTCAAAACTTAAAACTTTACAGATCGTAGCCGGGGCTACAAGCTTTTGGAAAAAGTTTAGTATTCACTATAAATAGAAGGGGATCGGAAAGATTTGAGGCTTTTATAGCAATTTTGCGATTCCCGAACTAGCATAGAATCTAAGATAATTTTCGATAAAGGAGGCCCGTAAACCTGTACGAACCTCTAAACTCGTTAAAACAAGGAACCTGGTTCAAACTGATTTGTGGGGCAAGCTTTCAACATCTCCCAGCTATCAGGAGTATCGCCTTGGCCTATGCCCTCGCTGGCGCTGATTGTATTGATGTAGCGGCGGATCCGGCGGCGATAGCTGCTGCGAAAGAGGCCCTATCGGTGGCAGCAAGTCTAGCTGCGGAGGCTGGCAAGCGAGGATACAGAGGCGATCGCTTGTCTCGAAAAGAAAGCTGGCCTCTAATCATGGCGAGCTTGAACGATGGCGAAGACCCCCATTTTAGAAAAGCAGAATTTAATCCAGCGACCTGCCCATCAGATTGCCCTCGTCCTTGCGAAAAAATCTGTCCGGCTGGAGCAATTGTTTTTAGCAAAAATCCAGAACGAGAAAAAAACTTAAAAGAAACAACTCGCCCGAGGGAGCAAAGTCGGGAAATCTCAGCAGGGAAATCTGCTCTGAAAAATACTGCCGGTTCGATCGGTTCTATTGTTGGTTCGGGAAATTCCGGGGTTATCGAAGATCGTTGCTACGGTTGCGGCCGCTGCGTCTTGGTCTGTCCGATTGGGCATATAGTTACCCGGTCTTATGTTTCTACCCCCGCCGCCGTGGCCGAGCTGGTCCTGCCTGGTGGAGTGGATGCGATTGAAATCCATACCAAAATAGGTCGCCTGGAAGATTTCAAAAGACTGTGGAAAGCGATCGCCCCCTGGATTTACGAATCAGAATCCTCCCCTCTCAAGCTCCTGGCCATTAGTTGCGGCGATGGAGAAGGACTAACCGACTATCTTTGGTCCCTATACGACCTAATCTCTCCCCTTCCTTGTCCCCTGATTTGGCAAACAGACGGCCGCCCCATGAGCGGGGATATCAGCCCAGGCACTACCCACGCAGCCATCAAACTCGGCCAGAAAGTATTGGACTCCGGCCCTCCGGGGAGAGTTCAGTTGGCAGGCGGCACCAACAACCATACTGCAAGCAAGCTTGCAAAAGCTGGCTTACTCAATAGTCCAAGTCCATCGATGTCAGAAAAAAATTCTCATCCCTTTATTGCGGGCATAGCTTACGGAAGCTATGCCCGCGTCTTGTTGTCGCCCATCTTGGAGCGTTTGGAAGCCTTGGGGAATGAGGAGCTAAAAACTGCCCCTCGTCTCGAAGACCATCCCGAATTGCTCTGGGAAGCCGTCGATTTAGCTAACTCCCTTGTCAATACGCTCAAATCTGCGTTAAGGTTACAAGATACTACAAAATAATACAAAAAAAGCCATGAGCTAACAAACCTCCATCGGGAGCATTTCAATTTTGTAATAGTGTCTTGTCGGTCCTGTAGGGAGCGGTTGAGGAACGAAACCCAACAATGACCCTCTAGTTGGGTTTCGTTCCCGGGCCCAACCTACAACTTGCTACAACTTGCAAAAGTGAAATGCTCCCCCTCCATCCCAACCAAACGGTTCCATTCTAGGGTGTTGATTCTGAGGCTTTTTCACCACAAGGTGTGACAACCCTGGGATCGTCACGACGAACATCCCTCCCGTAAGGCTTTCCCAGCCCCCGAAAGCGGTCGGGAAATAGCATGAAGTGTCCTTACACCCCACACCCCACACCCTAGTTCCATTGTGGTCCCAATTATGTTGTTTACTGCGAAGTTATCGACGCAACTTAATCTATGGTGAATTCCAACGATATGCGAATTGCGCAACAGCACGACCTCCGAGAAGTGCCGCTCGTCATGGAAAACGTCGATCTAGGTCGGAAGCAGATTACAGATGATTTCGGCGATTTGCTAGAAATATTTCCCGACGAGATTCGGCAGCGCCTTGAGGAACACCCAGAACTTGGCAATCTCGTAGAAGTGGTAATGGATCTGGGTCGCAAGCCCGAGGCTCGCTTTGCGGGAGGGGCACAATATTTATCAGAAAAGCCGGTTGCTAAAGCAGACCTGGATTACTCTATATCCCGAGTTGGTCGCTTTAGCGGGGATAACCGAGCCGGTATCGAGCAGACCCTGCACCGAATCAGCGCAATTCGCAATCGCAATGACGATATTATTGGCCTAACCTGTCGCGTCGGTCGTGCCATATTCGGGAGCGTTAATACCATCCGCGATTTGGTAGAAACCGGCAAATCAATTTTGATGCTCGGATGCCCTGGAGTTGGCAAAACTACAGCCCTGCGCGAAATAGGTCGCGTCCTGGCGGATGACTTAGGCAAGCGGGTGGTTATTATCGACACCTCCAATGAAATTGCTGGAGATGGCGATATTCCCCACCCTGCTATAGGTCGCGCCCGTCGGATGCAAGTGGCAAGGCCAGAATTGCAGCATCAGGTGATGATTGAGGCGGTGGAAAACCATACGCCAGAAGTAATCGTTATTGACGAGATTGGCACCGAACTAGAGACTCGGGCGGCTCGCACTATCGCCGAGCGCGGAGTGCAGTTGGTCGGTACTGCTCATGGCAATCAGCTTGAAAACTTGATTAAAAATCCTACTTTATCCGATTTAATTGGCGGCATTCAGTCAGTAACTCTCGGGGATGACGAGGCTCGGCGTCGCAGTTCCCAAAAAACGGTTCTAGAAAGGAAAGCTCCGCCTACTTTCGAGATTGCCGTGGAAATGCTGGAACGGAAGCGCTGGGTAGTTCACGAATGGGTGGCCGATGCAGTGGATAGCCTGCTCCGGGGACGCCAGCCGACTTTGCAAATCAGGACGATTAGCGATAGCGGCAAGGTGACGATTACTCAGGAAACGCCCAGTCCTTCTAGTCCTAGACTGCTTCCTACGAACGGTGCTAATGCTGGGAAAGGGGCGATCGCTCCCCATTTCGGGAATACCGGCTGGCGCGCTAGCGGCAAAATGCAGGTAGTGCCCCTAGAGAGTCACAGCAAAACTCAGAGCAAAACTCAGAGCAAAACTCAGGCAAAAACCAATGGAAGTAATAGTCTGGTTCCGCAAGAGCATTACAATCTAGAAAAGTCTTTCGAGCAGTTGCTAGACGAATCTCTGCCACCATCCCAGGAAATCGTCCTTAGCGAGGCTTACAATCTTAACCCCATAGCGGGTCCTAATGGAGAGGATTTGCCCCTTCATATTTATCCTTATGGGGTCAGCCGCCAGCGATTGGAACATACTATTGCACAGCTTGGCGTGCCTATCGTTCTGACTAAAGACATCGATAGCGCCGACGTGGTTTTGGCCTTGCGCTCTCACGTCAAGAATCACTCTAAGCTACGGCAAATGGCGAAAACTCGCCAAGTTCCGGTTTATACGATTAATTCCGGCAGTATTCCCAAAATTGCCCAAGTAATACAGCGGATGCTGCATATCGATGATGGGGGAATGCCAGAGTTAACCGATTTGAGCCTATTCAGTCATAACGGCAGCGACGACGAAATCGAGGCGCTCGAAGAAGCCCGACTGGCAGTGGAGCAAATTGTGATTCCTAAAGGACAGCCTGTAGAACTGCTACCTCGCTCCCCCAAAGTGCGCAAAATGCAGCACGAACTAATCGAGCATTATCGCTTGAAGTCTAGCAGTTTTGGCGACGAGCCCAATCGCCGCTTGCGGATTTATCCTGCTTGAACTAAGCATACTTCTGGGAAAGAAAGTACCGCTTCCCCTCCACCCACCGACACCGCCCGCAGGAGGGGACTTTGGGGTGGGTTTTTCCCGAGTCGCAGTACCCACCCCCAACCCCCTCGACCCACCCACACCGCCCGCAGGAGGGGAAGGGCTTCGCGCTTTGGTCCATAAGGTACTTTTATTACCAGAAGTCTCCTAAGCAGTTAGGGTGTAGGGTGTAGCGGTAGGGCTTTTCTGCTGGGAAAAAACGTAGAAATAGCGCCAAACTACTTTGCTCTCTACAGAATCAACGCTCTATAACAATCCTAAATATGATAAGGGCCAGAAACCCGGTTTCTTCAACTGAAGAAACCGGGTTTCTAATACGTTTCTCAGGTTTCTCAGACACAGGGTCTCCACAGGAGAATCGCTTACTGCTATAAAAAAGAAGGCGAATTTATCCAAAGGGAAACCCACCCGCTACAGCGATCTCTGCACGATCGCTGTTCTTGGGGTGGGCTATCTTCCCATGCGGGCTAGCTATTGGAGTATGCCAAAGGACTTCCCTAAGTCCAGGGCTTACCCCGTGCCAGTCCGGTTTTTAAGGGAGAAGTTTTTTTGAGTGAGAACACCTCCTTACTAGGGTTTGCTTCGCTCTGTGTGTTGTGTGATAAAGGGTCTCGGTTAGCCGTGGCCCCTTTTTTTGCCCCTCTATCGGAGCTATGAAACTATATTAACACAACTTTGCTCGAAATTCAACATCAGATGCAAAAAATTTTTTGCACCTTTTGCACTTCTCGCACTTCCTTAACTGTCATATAGCCTAATTTTACAGCCTCGGTCGCCATTAGCCGATCGCCTGCCAACAGATTTGCCCTGCACCACAAATATTTGTGGCAAAACACCCTTAATTGGCCCTGTATTTGACGAAGGTATTGTCAGACAGCAAAAATAATAATTTAGGATTGGCCTATTATGGCCGATAGATTAGGAGACTTCTGGGAAAGAAAGTACCGCTTCCCCTCCTGCGGGGGGTGTGGGTGGGTCTTTCCCGATCGGAGTACCCACCCCCAACCCCGAGAGGGGACCAAAGCGCTCTTGAGGGTACTTTTTATTCCCAGAATTAACCTTAATGCCTGACCTCATAACGCGATTATCCTGCGGAAACAGGGCGATCGCGTTGGTATGTATGTTCGTCAGCCATACCCAAACTAGCGAGCAAGTTAAAAATTAAAAAAATGCGCCTAATTATCTTTACTCGCTATCCCGAGCCAGGAAAGACGAAGACTCGCCTTATCCCCGCTCTGGGAGCGGAGGGAGCGGCAAGACTACAGGGCCAGTTGACCGAGCATACCCTCAGACAGCTCGGCAAAACTGATGAATTGCCTTCCTATTCTATAGAAGTGCGATTTGCTGGAGGCAATCGAGAATTGATGGCAGAGTGGCTCGGGCCAGGGAAATACGAGCCCCAGGGGGAGGGAGATCTCGGAACTAAAATCTACAGGGCTTTTGCTACAGCGTTTGCGACGGGAATAGAAAAAGTAGCGATAGTCGGTATAGATTGCCCAGACCTAGATGCGTCAATTGCGATCGCAGCGTTCGACCGACTCAACGATAGCGACTTAGTTCTTGGACCCGCAGTGGATGGCGGCTATTATCTCATCGGTCTGCGCCAGACTGTTGTTCCAGAATTGTTTGCTGGCATCAGTTGGGGAAGCGATAAAGTTTTGCAACAAACAGTTGATGCAGCTCGGAAACTAAACCTATCTTATAGCTTGCTACCGGAACTAGCCGATATTGACCGACCGGAGGACTTGGAGATTTTGGCGGATCGCCCAAGCTTTAGCAGGGAAAATCTAAAACCAAAAACTTCGCCCAAAATTTCTATTATCGTGCCAGCTCTCAATGAAGCTCTTGCGATCGCCACTACTATATCCAAGGCCAAAGCCGCTGTTTCATTGCCTCTCGATGGTGACTCCGGAGCGATAGACCCGGAAGAAATAATAGAAATTATTGTGGCGGATGGTGGCTCTCGGGATGGAACGGTCCAGATAGCTAGGTCGGCGGGGGTTAAGGTAATATCGGGGGTATCGGGGCGAGCCAGCCAGATGAATGCCGGGGCAAAGGCGGCTACAGGAGAAATTTTGCTATTTCTCCACGCAGATACGCTCTTGCCAGCGGGATTTGACGCGATGGCGATCCGAGAGCTAGCAAGAGTTGGGGTAGTTGCTGGAGCATTTCCTTTGAAAATAAATGGTACGGGGGTGGGTCTGCGCTGGGTGGAAAAAGGGGTAAACTGGCGATCGCGCTTTCTGTCTCTACCCTATGGAGACCAAGCGATTTTTCTGAGGGCAAAGCTATTTTGGGATATCGGCGGTTTCCCAGAAATGCCCATTATGGAAGACTTTGCCTTGATGGGTCGCTTAAGACCTTTGGGAAAAGTGGCGATCGCAGAGGCTCCAGTCCTGACCTCTCCCCGCCGCTGGCAAAAACTCGGCGTTCTGCGCGTCACCCTCATCAACCAACTGATAATTATTGGCTACTTCTTGGGCGTGCCGCCAGCCATACTTGCTCGGTGGTATAGAGGCGCGGCCACCAGATCCCCCACAGAACCTAGAAGCTAAACTAGGAAATGGGGCATGGGGAAGAGTTTTAAGTTCTGAGTTTTGAGTTTTAAGTTTTGAGTTATTAATTGATTACTTGCAACTGCAAAGCAGAAATTCTCAAGCCTAAGAACTCAAAACTATCGCGCTGGGCATCGGGGAAGAGTTTTAAGTTTTGATTTTAAGTATTTAATTATTTGTTGGTAACTTAGAACTCAAAACCCTCAAGCTAAGAACTCAAAACTCAAAACCCTCAAGCTAAGAACTCAAAACTCAAAACTTTACGCGGGCCCCATGCCCAAAGAAAAAAAATCTAAATTTTGTTGTTCTCGAAGCCATGAATCAACCTTCTCCTTTTGCGGCTGCTGCCCTGAAAACAGTGGGGACTATTTTTATAGTGTCCTCGATAATAGATGCGATCGTATTGGCCATCCCCCAGCCAGGGCAGGAAATAAACAAACAGTGGCAACTGGCCTACACCACCCAGCTAGTAGATAAAGGAATTATCCCCCTGCTCGGTTTGGCCTTACTTTTTGCAGGGGTTTGGATTAGCAGCAGCGCTGGCTTGGAAAAACCCAGCCGCAGTCCTTTACTGGATGGGAGATTGTGGGCGCTTTTGTTTTCCGTTTTCTTGGGGGTAGTTTTTCTGGTCTCGTTCCCCCTGCATTTAAACAACGTCCGCCTGTTGCGACGGGAGGCTTTAGATAGAGCTGCACAGGAGGCTCAGGTACAGGAAAACCAATTGCAAGCAATTTTAGCTAGCAACCAGGCTCAAGAAAATATTAAGCAGCGGCAACAGGAACTAAAAGAACAGATTCCTGGATTGATCGAAGATGAAGAGAGGCTAAATCAAGTCCTAGAAGGCGCTCGCACTCCACAGTGGCTGAAACAATTGCTCCAGGATGCTAAAGACAATCCCAAAGATATAGATAAGTTGGTCGATGAGCGGTTCAATCGCGATGCCCTGAGGGAGGAAAGGCTCAACGAGATCCGAACTGCCCGACAAGAACAAGAGGATCGAGCCAAGATGACGGCAACTAAATCGGCAGCTCAAACTGGTATTAGCAGCCTGCTCTTATCCATAGGATTTAGCGTTGTCGGCTGGACGGGTCTAAGAGGTTTCGGAGGCGGCGGCCGTCGGAAAAAATCTCGGTAATCATATATCGTGCAAGTGTAGGCGAGCTGGCTACGCTTGCCCAACCATTGGGGTCATATTTCCGGTAAGGGGAAATGCATTTAGCGTCTATTAATCAAAAGCTTTCGACTGGTAGCAGTTCCATGTTTTCTATTTTTATCCTGACTTATAACGAAGAGATTGATATTGCCGCTTGCATTGAGTCGGCTATAAACTCCGGTGCAGACGATATTATTGTGGTGGATTCCTATAGTAGCGATCGCACGGTAGATATTGCCCGCCAATATCCAGTCCAGTTAGTGCAGCACGCCTTTGAAAGTCACGGTCGGCAAAGGACTTGGATGCTCGAGTCCGTTGCTGCCAAATACGATTGGGTCTATATTCTCGAAGCAGACGAGCGCATGACTCCTGCCTTGTTTCAAGAATGTCTTGAAGCAATGAAGTCAAAGGAATACGTTGGCTACTACGTCGCCGAGCGGGTCATATTTATGAATAAATGGATTCGCCGCAGCACCCAATATCCTCGCTACCAAATGCGCCTCTTCCACAAGGACAAAGTTTGGTTCGACGACTACGGCCATACAGAAAGAGAAGTCTGCGACGGCGCGGTGGGCTTTATTAAAGAAACCTATCCTCACTACACTTCTAGTAAGGGATTGAGTCGCTGGCTGGACAAGCATAACCGCTATTCGAGCGACGAGGCCGCCGAAACTATTCGCCAGTTGGAAACCGGAACTGTATGTTGGCGGGATTTATTTTTTGGTACGAGTGAAGTAGAAAGACGACATGCTCTTAAAGACTTGTCTTTGCGCTTGCCCTTTCGACCCCTGCTGCGCTTCATATATATGTATTTTCTGCTGGGCAGCTTCCTCGATGGCGGACCGGGCTTTGCTTGGTGTGTCTTGCAGAGTTTCTATGAATATATGATTGTCCTGAAAGTTTGGGAACTGCGCAATCTGCCCGTGCCTAAAAGCGGTCCGGTTTCAAAACTAGAACCCGACTTAGAACCCGACTCCGATGCGAAGCCAGTCCAAAGGAGCGTAGAAGCTTAGTTTAGGGTGTGGGGTGTGGGGTGTGGGGTGTGGGGTGTGGGGTGTGGAATTTTTAGGGTGTGGGGTGTGGGGTGTGGAGTTTTTAGGGTGTGGGGTGTGGAGTTTTTAGGGTGTGGGGTGTGGAGTTTTTAGGGTGTGGGGTGTGGAATGTGGGGTGTGGAGTTTTTAGGGTGTGGGGTGTGGAGTTTTTAGGGTGTGGGGTGTGGAATTTTTAGGGTGTGGGGTGTGGGGTGTGGGGTGTCGGATTTGATATAAGGGATTTCCAAATAAATATCTCTTCCTCGCTTCGCCGTAGGACGGGCGTCCCGCCCGTCCCAGACAGCGGACAGGCGGGACGCCCGTCCTACGAATTGGGGAATTTATTTTTTGGAGTTACCTAATTTAATTATAAAATACCATCCCCGACACCATACCGCCTAATTCATAATTCGTTCTCGGGCAGATTCGAGCGCCTTGCGAACTTGCTCGAAGCCGGTGCCGCCGTAACTATTGCGAGCTGCTACTACTTGCTCGGGAGCGATCGCTTGATAAATATCTGCCTCAAAAGCCGGATGCAATTCCTGCCACTGAGCTAGGGTTAAATCTTTGAGCAATTTGCCCTCGGCTAGAGAAGTTTTTACTACCTTGCCGACGAGGTTATAGGCTTCTCGGAAAGGCACGCCCTTTTTCGCCAAATAGTCGGCTACATCCGTAGCGTTGGAAAAATCTTCTCCAGTGGCAGCGGCCAAACGGTGGGGCAGAAACTCCAGTCCTTCTCGAAAGAGAATGGCGATCGCTTCCAGACAAGCTTTAACTGTATTCACGCTATCAAACAGAGCTTCTTTGTCTTCTTGCAAATCCTTGTTGTAAGCCAAAGGCAGCCCTTTCATAAGTACCAGCAGAGCTTGTAGATGGCCAAAGACCCGCCCGGTTTTGCCCCGCACCAGCTCGGGTACGTCGGGATTTTTCTTTTGAGGCATGATGCTGGAGCCGGTGGCGCAACTATCTTTAAGAGTGACAAAGCGGAATTCTTCCGATGCCCAGAAAATCACTTCCTCCGATAGTCGGCTCAGATGAACCATAATTAGGCTGGCAGCACAGAGAAATTCTATGGCAAAGTCGCGATCGCTCACCCCGTCCAGACTGTTAGCATAAGGAGCGGAAAACCCGAGCATTTGTGCCGTGTAATGGCGGTCTATCGGGAAAGTAGTACCGGCCAATGCTCCACAACCGAGAGGAGAAATATTAACGCGATCGCAAACATCTCCCAAACGCTCCCAATCCCGCTGAGCCATTTCAAAATAAGCCAGCAGATGGTGAGCCAAGCTTAGGGGCTGAGCCCGTTGCAAGTGGGTATAACCGGGGATGAGAGTTTCAACATGCTTCTCGGCTAGGTCGAGCAAGATTCCCTGAAATTCCCGCAATGAAGAGCGAATTTGGTTAATTTGGTCGCGCAGATAGAGCCTGGTATCGGTGCCAACTTGGTCGTTGCGGGACCGAGCCGTATGAAGTTTTTTGCCCAAATCGCCGACTATTTCTGTAAGCCGCCTTTCTACGGCCAAGTGAACGTCTTCGGCGTCGATGTCGGGAGAAAACTTGCCATCCCGGTATTCTTGGCGAATTTGTTCTAATCCAGCTACCAGTTGTTCTGCTTCTTGGGAGGAAATAATGCCTGTCACCCCGAGCATCTTGGCATGAGCTGCAGAGCCGGTGAGGTCGTACTCGATTAGTTCTATGTCAAAGTCTATGCTGGCATTGAATCGGGCGATCGCTGGATGCAGTGCTGATTCAAACCGCTGGCTCCAAGTTTTTGATTGAGTCATCCTGAAATAGGCGAGAGATTACCTTATATCGGGATAATAATAATATGGGGCATGAGGCATTGGGCATGTTCGCATTGGGCATGTTCGCATTGGGCAGAGGGCAGAGGGGCATGTTCGCATTGGGCATTGGGCAGAGGGAGCAGAGGGGCATTGGGCCCCTACGCCCCGAAGGGCGGGCTACGCCTACGACAGGCTCAGGATAAAATTGGGCATGTTCGCATTGGGCAGAGGGAGCACAGGGGCATTGGGCATGTTCGCATTGGGCATGTTCGCATTGGGCATGTTCGCATTGGGCATGTTCGCATTGGGGAGTTTTGAGTTCTTAGCTTGGGTGATTTCTGGGAAAGAAAGTACCGCTCGTTGGGAGCGACGAGTTCCCCAAAGAGCGGGCGGGTGTGGGTGGGTATAACTTGCGGAACCCACCCCAACCCCTCCCAGGAGGGGAATCGCTTGGGAGGGAGCGATCGATACCTTTATATATTATCAGAAATAACCTAAAACTCTTTAATAAAACTTACGCGATAGGCTCTATCCCTACATCTAGAGTCTGGTGCGCAGTGCTACCCCTACAATTAGAGTTATTGCGTAATTTTTATTTAATTTAAAATTCAAAACTTAAAACTTAAACCTTTCCCCTGCCCCCCTGCTTTCAAGGGTATGTTTTTTATAATCCTCTTTTTTGAAGCGATCGGTAGGCGGCATACGTTTCTGGGGCGAAGCATTCCAATACAATAATTTTTTTGAAAACAAAATATGTCTCGGGAATGCTATCGCCCCTACGCCCTCTCGATACCTCAAAAATGCCAAATCTAAAAAACATACCCTTGAAAGCTGCCCCCATGCCCCCTGCTCCCCTGCTCCAATGCCCAATGCGAACATGCCCAATGCCCAATGCGAACATGCCCAATGGGCAGGTGTGGCGCCCAATGGGCAGGTGTGGCGCCCAATTCCCCAATTCCCAATTCCCAAAATTCATTCAGTTATCCGCATGACAATTAGAGTCATGTCGTCGCTGTTGCGACTGGTAGGGCCGACAAACTGTTGGACTTGCTCGAATAGGTATTCGAGAATTTCTTGGGAACTTTGGCAATGATGGCAAGCCCACCGAAAAGCTTTGGTGAGATTTTCTTCGTCGAAGCGATCGCCAGCACCATTGCCTGCATCGGTAAAGCCATCGGTATAATAGGCGATCGCATCTCCAGGCATCAGGGTAACTCGGTCTTCGAGATACTGAGAGTCAGTATCCAAACCAATCAACATTCCCACAGTATCCAAGCGTTTAATCGTATCCGTCGATGCCTGCCACAACAACGGTGGATTTTGAGCGGCATTGCTATAAGACAGAACGCGGGTTTCCGGGTCGTACTCGGAATAAAAGAGAGTCACGAAACGATTGGAAGAATCCAAATCTACATACATGACCCGATTCAAATGTTGCAAAATTCTTGCTGGGGAGTGACCGTTAAGAACTTCAGCCCGCAGCATCCCCCGAGTCATGGTCATAATCAGGCCAGCGGGCACCCCCTTACCCATCACATCCCCGATCGCAATACTCCAACAACCGGCGGGGTCGCCCCATTGGCCATTGGGTTCGCTTTTATCGTGGCTGGCGGGAATAAAATCGTAGTAATCGCCGCCGACGCGATTAGCGGTTTGGCAGCAAGCCGCCAAATCTACACCTTTAATCTGGGGACAGGTTCTCGGCAGCAGTCGCCGTTGAATTTCCGCCCCTATCTCCATTTCTCGGTCCAAGCGTTCTTTATGGCGCAACTCCACTGCCAATTCATCATTTTCAATGGCAACTGCAGCTTGGTCGGCCACCAACTGAATTAATTTCTGTCTGTTATTCGTCCAGACGTACTCTGAATCGCGGCTAAAGACGTACAAGCGTCCCCGCTCGGAGTTCTTAACCAGAATAGGAGTGCTAAATAGCTGTACTTCCGATCCTAAATAGCGGCTCACTTGATAGTCGAGGCCGGTCAGCATTGCTGTCAGCCCCGATACTACAGCAGCTCCCGAAGCAATCTGACGGGTTGCTGCATCCATTGCTTTGCGGATATCTTGACATCGCTGTCCCTCCTGACAATGCAGTCGGAGCAGTTTTACGCTGGCATTGTCGGATTTGAACAGCACTATAGCGCTTCCCTCGGCGTCGGTCGCTCGACTGGCCACTAGGGGAATCAGCTCCAAAAACTGATTGATATTATTAAAGTTGCGCAGGGCAAAGCCCAAGGAGCTGAGCAAATCTTGAATTTTATTTTGTTCTCGATACCAACGCGCCACCAGTTCTTTGAGGGCAAAAACAGGATTCTCCTGGCTGGGCGCGATACCCCCGGTAGGTTGCATCTGCCCGAGGGGAGTACCCTTGACGCGATCGTTAGATTGAAATGGCTGTCTGGGAAGGGGCGCAGCATTCATCGAGTTAAGCTTTAGTTATATTAAAATCTGCATTTTTGTGGCCTTTGGGAGGACTGTTCCAGAGCTAGGTAAAAACCCAAGGAAGCCAACCGCTTAAATAACGGTAAGGATAATTCTGGAACAGACACTTGGGAGTATTTCAATTTTGTGCGCCCGCTCAATCCACGACGGCCTTGCCAGAGAAGTCGTGCGATCGAGCGGTTCGTCAATAATAGATCGGCTCGGAAAAAACCGGCTCGATCTTTTGTTATTTTTTAGTCTCTATTTACTCCAGGACTTACGCAGAGACCCTATTTGTAGAGTGCCCCAAGTAGCACCAAAATCTATGAAGAGCGGAAGAGCGCAAGAGCGGCGCAGGCGGGACGCCCGCGCTACGGGCTCCCTTGTCCCCTTGTCCGTCCTGAGCCTGTCGTAGGCGTAGCCCGCCCTCCGGGGCGTAGGGTCCCCTTGTCCCCTTGTCCCGATCTAACGAGAAAGCGTAAGTCCCATACTCTAACCATTCAATAGGGCCTCAACAAACTCATAACTAGAAAAGGGACGCAGGTCTTCCATTCCTTCCCCAGCACCAATAAAGCGGATAGGCTTGCCCAACTGCTGGGTCACCGCTAGAGCTATGCCACCTTTAGCGGTTCCGTCCAGTTTTGTCAAGATGGCTCCGCTAAGATCGACTGCTTCTGAGAAGACTTGGGCTTGACGCAATCCATTTTGACCGAGGGTCGCATCCAATACAATTAGGGCCTGTACTAGAGCATCTGGGGCTTTTTTGTTGATAATCCGACGAACTTTACTCAGCTCGTCCATCAGATTTTTCTTATTTTGCAGCCGTCCGGCGGTATCCACCAAGAGCAATTCCGTGTCCCGCGCTTTGGCTGCTGCGATCGCATCAAACACCACCGCCGCCGGATCGGTATTTTTGCCCGGATTGGCGATAACCTCGACTCCCGCACGTTCTCCCCAAACTTTGACTTGTTCCACTGCTGCAGCTCGGAAGGTATCTGCAGCTGCGATCGTACATTTATAACCGGACTTCTGAGCCAGACGAGCCAACTTGCCAATGGTCGTTGTTTTGCCACTGCCATTGACCCCCACCAGCAACCAGATATTGAGCCGGTCTTTTTCCGGCACTAAAATAGGAGTCTCTTCCGACTTGGTTGGCTCGTCGAGAATATCTCGCAGGATAGTTTTCAGATAGGCGATCGCTTCTCGCGGTGGCAATGCCTCTTCCCGCAGCTTATCCTGTAGCGCTCCTATAATATAGTCCGTTGCCTCAATCCCCACATCTGCCTGTAGCAGCACGGCCTCGATTTCCATCACCGCATCTCGGTTCAGCGGCCCAGAGCCCACAATCGCTCTCAGTTGATTGATGAGATTGCGCCGAGTCTTGCCCAAACCTTGCCGCAGCTTCTTGAGCCAGGTAATTTCCTCAACCGAAATGTCATCGGGACGGCGTCCTTGAGCCGCTAACACTTCAGCAGACCATAGAAACTCTTCATCAAAAGCCAAACCCGGAACTGCTGTTTCCGATTCCGCAGTTTTTCCAGTAGTTAGCGGTTCCTCCACTACAGCTTCTACAGCAGTTTCCTCCAACCTTTTGAGTCGTTCTTGGCGCTCTGCCTCTGCTCTGGCCCAGAGCGGTATCCCTGCTGTAGTCGATTCTGCTTCGGCATTCTCCAATCCTGGAGCTGCCGTTTCCATCCCCTGAGTTTCAGAAGCGATCGGGGTCTGTGCCGCAGTTGCCGAATCGGAAACGGCGAGAGTTACTTGCTCCGATACCGGAGTAGCTGGCACTTCTGGCGGAGTTTCCGTTATTTCTGTCCCGGTTTCTGTTATTTCTGTTGCCGAGTCGGAAACTTCTTGCTCCGATACTGGAGTAGCTGGCGCTTCTGTTTCTGTCGCTACTGCTTGGATCGGTTCGCTGCTTGGGGAGATAGTTTCTTCCGTTTCTACCCTTTCAGCCGTAACTTTTCCAGCCCCATCCCCTTGCTCCGATACCGAAGTATCTGTTGGGGCAGTTTCGGCAGTATCTGTTGGTGCAGTTTCGGCAGTTTCGGTTTGAGGCTCTTGCTTTGCTTGCTCTGGGGCAGGTTCTGCTGGAGCCGAAGATTCCTCCTCGGGTGTTGTCGCTCCATCTTGCTGGGCCTGAATGTTTTTGTAAGCCGTCTTTGCCCAGCTCAGGTAATCTTCGGCAACTGTGGCTTGTTCCTCTTGCTCCTGCTCTTGCTCCTCAACAACTAAGTCTGCCTCCTGTGGCTCTTGCTCCTGCTCGGACTTTTGACTGAATTTACGCTGGAACCAATTGAAAACCATTGTTTTTTCTTTTGGATTTTATAGCCTTTTATTATCAATGGGCGATCGCTCTAGTAAATAGCGATTATCCTACAGAGACGGGTGGGGAGGGAGGGTGGGAAGGGTGGGAAGGGTGGGGAGAGAGGGGAGAACTTTCAGCAGTCCTTCCCGCTTCTGAGCCGGTCGTTGGGCGACGGCGACTTCCCAAACTCCCCACACTTCGTAGGCGGCCTCGTAGGCGGCTCCCCACACTCCCCACACCTCCCACATCTCCCACACTCCCCTGCCCCGAAGCTTACCCCCCGACTGGCTCCTTCATTTGCTCGATCGCATTACGCAAGACGCCATTAATAAAGCGATATCCATCTTCGCCGCTGTAGCGTTTGGCTAGTTCCACTGCCTCGTTAATTGCCGTGCGAGGATCCTGGCCTAGATAGCGCATTTCCGCGATCGCAATCCGCAAAATATCGCGATCGATCTTGGGCAGGCGGTTTATGGTCCACTTCACTAGCGATCGCCCCAATATATCGTCTATTTCGGCGCGATTCTCATTGACCGCAGTCAGAATTTCTATAGCATGCATTTTGACTTCTACCCGGTTGGTCAGGTTCACTAACTCGGGGATTTCTATTGCCAGACCGATGCGGTTGATAGCGGCTTCGGCCAATTCTATAGACTCGTAAACCATAGTGCGGGAACTAGAGAGATCGATAGCAGCCTGAATCTCGCTATTAACCAGGCGATCGTTCCCCCTTCGCAGTTCCTCTGCAGCGGTTTCTAAAGAATCGCGGGCTTCCAATCTCAGAGTGCGTACTGCTGCCAGCACTATATCTTCTAAAGTCTTTTTTTCTAGTTTTTCCTTTTTCTTTGGCAGTTGGCTTTGGCCTAGCAGAGCCAACTCTCGGGCAGTTCGGCGGGACATGGCAATAGAGCAATAAGATTTTCTTTCGAGCAGATTATACTTAGTTAGGGTGTAGGGTGTCGGGTGTCGGGTGTAGGGAAAGAGAGATTGGGGAGGGTGGGAGGTGTGGGGAGTGTGGGAGGTGTCGGAGGTGTGGGAAGATTGAGAAGAATTAGGGAACTCCAAAAAATAAATTCCCCAATTCGTAGGACGGGCGTCCCGCCTGTCCGCTGTCTGGGACGGGCGGGACGCCCGTCCTACGGCGAAGCGAGGAAGAGATATTTATTTGGAAATCCCTTAAATAAAATCGTCTCCCCACACTCCCCACACTCCCCACACCTCCCCAAACTTCCCAAACTCCCCACACTTGCGACACCCCACACCCCACACCCTACCCCCTACACCCTACCCATACTCCTCTTCGGGCTTGAGTGGAAGTCGAGGCTCTGGCGGCCGGGGTTGGATTTTAGTTTCTTGTAGGATATGAGAGCGAGGCTGGGTTTCTGCGTGAGTGGGACTGACAATGCCGCCAGAGATTAGCAGCTTAAAGGCATCTTCAACAGATATTTCAAGGGGCAATACTTCCTGTTCTGGGACAATAGCATACCAACCGCTGGTGGGATTTGGAGTTGTAGGGATAAAAACGCTGAGCATTTTTTCAGGAAAGCGAGATTGAAAATCGCTACTAATCGCGCCGGTGACAAAGCCTATCGACCAGACTCCTTGGCGAGGATACTCTACTAAAATTACGCGGCGAAACTTTTTTTGAGAATCTTGCAGCAGGGTTTCCAGCAGTTGCTTGAGAGTTTTATAGACAGAGCCGGCCAATGGAATTGCTTGCAATAGTTGCTCTCCTAAATCCAGGAGCCATTTGCCAGCGATGTTGCGAGCCATCAGACCAATAAAGAGAATTCCTAGAATCGGAACTGCCAATCCTACTAATAAATTGATGAGGTAAATTAAGATGGGATCTAGGTCTTCAAAGGGATTGAGCCGCTTGGGAATCCGGGTGAGCATGTCTATCGACCAGTGGCCGATGTTAATCGTCAACCAGATGGTGGTAGCTAGAGGAATTACTACTAGCAGACCCGCTATCAGGTCATTTTTTAGTTTTTGTTTGAGCTGTTTGAACATGCGTCCTATTTTTTTAATAGTTACCCGGGTAAAGTTAGGCTTTTCTCCATTTTTCGCGCTGGCAAAGGACGACAGCCCGAATCTTGGCCAGCAGCAACAGCCCGTGCTTACAAGGCAGATACCCCAGGTCGAACCTGCGAGCTTGCACTCTCCTATTTGGCTAACTTTTGTTACGGGTAGAGGTCAAATGGCGGACTAAGACGAATTGTCTTTTTGTACGAACCGCGATCGCCCCAAACTCTTTTAAAAACGGGAGTCTAGAGCTGGCTCCCCCCTTTAAAACAGGATTGGGGCGATCGCTTGACGGCGACGGGTATATGAAGATTTTAAGAAATTATTTCATATTTGGTGCAGCTTTTCTTCATAGAGGAGAATTTTATTAGATCCGGCTGGGGATCCGAGAATATGGAGGAAAGCTGGCGATCGCGATCGCTCTTTGGAAGCCTTATCGCCTTTGATAAGCCAGGGAAAACGCATCTTATTTGTGAAACGCTTACATGACAAGGGGTTACAAACCTAAGTATTTATGCTTAGCTAATTTGAACAATTTTACTTGGAAAGTATTACAGAATTTAGATGTGTTTTCCCTGCTTGGCGAGCTGTAAAAAATCGCTGAATGCGGGCCTGCTTGACGGGTCTAATAGGCGATCGCTTTTCTCGGGCCTAAGATAAAGTCCGGTTAAATGCTCGCACAAAAAATTTGGAATCTCCCGTAGGACGGGCGTCCCGCCTGTCCTTGTTTTGGAACGGGCGAGACGCCCGTTCTACGGGAAAGGTTGTGGAGATTAATTAATGAGTTTTCGCTGCGGAAGCAAGGGAGAAGCGATCGCGTAACTGAGACAGTTTTTGGGGAGGTCTGCCAATGGGACAGCGAACGGCATTGCCAAATATTTCCGCTAGGTTTTCCCATCGATCGCCGAGGGTATTTTCTCCAAACGGATCTTCGAGTTTGACTGTTTTCAATAAAATATAGCGTTTCTCAAATAAGTGTAATACGCGATCGGGTAGGGGCGACAGCATCCCTGAGACAGTCTCGGCGATCGCAACGGGAACTTGCCTTTTTGGGATGCTTCGCCCAGGCAACCTCACATCAATTTGAGAACCGCTATACATACCTCTAAGCCATCGGGAGTATCTAAGTATCTCAGTTGTGGTTCGTATCCCATTGCCTCGGTTTTGGCGATCGCTTCTGCCGCTGAAACACCTTCAAGTTCGCACAAGTTGATAAATAGTTGGGCATAACCTGCGGGAGGCAAGCCAATCTGATATTTTTCAAAGCCAATAAAAGGTTTCATTCCTCTTCTCCTATATGGCGTTTCTCAAATAAGTTTAGCGAAGGAAACGTAGGGGCGACAGCATCCCCGAGACAATCTCGGCCGTAGAACAGTCACCCCCGTAATGGGATGCTTCGCCCAGAAAGCCTCACGTCAGTTGCGGATTGCAGGCTGCGCCAACAGTCAGCGGCTTCATAGAGTACCTTGCCTTTCTCAATGATTTCCCGTAAAAAATAATCATTCCAGCCCAAGCGCCTATCTATCTCTTCTGGAGTACGGGCTAATAAATCTACCCCAAAATTGGGATTAGTTTTTTGGAGTATTTCTACAGATTTCCAGGCTCCCTTGCCCTCAAAGGGTAGAATTACCAGCAAGTCCAGATCTGAGTCGTCGGTTGGGGTGCCATAAGCATAAGATCCAAATAAAATAATCCGCTCGGGCTGAAACTCCCGGGCAATGCGATCGCTCAGTTCTTTTATTTCCGCACTGGGAATCATGTCTCGCTCCTGAGATCGTGCCTATTTTATAACTTAGTCTAGCGATCGCCCAAAGGCATTTTCCTAGCCTTATAGCAGCGATAGCACTTATCTCAAGCCAGCATAAAAAATATTTATTACTTTTCATGCTGGCCGGAGCTATTCGGTTTTTTAATCCTACTCTTCCTCATCCGAACCATCAAATTCCACCGAATCTTTAGCACTAACCGCATATTCCTTCGCCTTAATTGCTAGCGGAAAAGGAAAAGGTCGAGATACTTCATTTGTAAAATAAGGCCAACGCGCTCGCAGCCCGTGGACAAAAAAGGCTAGGTCGTCACGTTCGATGCCGGGATGATGCACCACTGCTATTTCTAATAACGGGGGATTTCCGGCGGGAGCGCTGCCATTATCGAGCCTAGATTTATCCTTGCCCAGTACACCTTGTTCTGTATTTAACGGCTTTCTCGCGCTGAGGTAGAGTGGTGTCTCGGGATTGTCGCTTACTCCTTCCCAACGGTAGATGCTCCTAGTTCTAGCACCGAGGTCATCCTTGACAATGCCGACGGGAACTTCCTGGTTTTGTTTTGTACGCACCCGCACGATCCAGAGGCGATCTGTCTCTGAGGGATTGTCAATGATCCGCTTTAGCCCGTCGGGCAGGTCATTAGCCGGTAAATTGGGATTTTGCAGCCAAGGTAGCATACTGCGAGCATTTTGAGCATCTGCCATAAACAGCACTCGGGGAGATTTTTCATCTTCAATTGGCGTATGCAGACAGTCCCGCAAACAGTCGCCAACAAACCTTTCCATAAGCTGCTTTTCTTTTTTTATAGCTTCTGGTTTTTCTTCTTCGTTGGCTTCTTCAGGAGCGGAATCGGCATAAGAGTTAGGCTCCCATTTTTCCTTCAACAGACGTTGGAAAATTTCGGCAGACGAGACCCAGCGGCCTTTCTCTTTGAACAAAGAAGGGGTTGTAAACTCTGCCTTCCCCAGAACTGGGTTGACTCGTACCATCAGAGCCACAGTGTTGGGAACGTTCTTAGCTGTAGTCTTGCGGGTTCGGCGCAATATATAGAAGCAGGTGAGCCAAATATTAGGGTCAATACCATCGATTTCTTTGTCTATTAACGGAGCTGGTAAAACCCCAAATTGCCGCAATAGATCCGAGACTGCTCGTTTAACCCTTTGTTTGTAATCCCTCTTAAATTTTTCCTCGCCCTGTTTATTTATGTAGGTTAGAGGCAGGATATGCTGATTGACATAACCAGCTTGCATTACCCCAATTCGACAGGCCAACTTGGCATCTGCTTCCGGCGGACGGGGCTTAGGCTTGATTTCAACGATCGCTCCGCTTAAGCCTTTGGGCGCAGGCAGAGATGACTTAATCCGCTTACTGCGTTCTTCAATTTGCTTAGTTCGTTTCTGCTGGCGGTTTTTTTTCGCTACATCCAGGTTATCTGTGAGGTCGTCAACGTATTGAGTCTGGATTCGCAGGGAGCCATAGTTTCCAGAATACACCCCATCCTCTAAAGTTGGAGACAAGCTAAGTTGCTTGCAAATTTCCTCGATTAGGGCATCCCGACATTTTTCATTTTTCCACAAAATTAAGATCGTGTCAATCGGATTCTCTGCGTCGCGAAACGCCGGACCGGCTATATTCGGGTCTAGCATGACCTTTGAATCGTTTTTAGACCAAAACGACTTGTTCCTCCGCACCAAGATGGCCTCACCAACTCGACGAACGGGGAGTTTTTCTTCAATCGCTTTGTCGAGCCTAGCTAAGTCTAGAGGACTAATACCTGGAAGGCAGGGGGTTTTGCCGAGTTTGGAGGTGTGAGCGATCGCCGCCTGCAAAACTTCCATTCCCGATTGAGAATAGTCTGGCTCCGAGCCAGCTAAAGTTTGTGGGTCTGGGAGGTTGGAGCTGTTTGATACTAGGAGATTTGCGATCGCTCTTGGCCATTTCAAGTCTTGACCTTGGCGCAGCAGCTTTACAGGAAGGAAGCTAAACGGTTGCTGCTTCCCATCCAGCCACCGATAGCGATCGCCAATATGAACTGTAACTCCTGGATATCGCACGAAGTTTGTTGGCTCGCCATTTTTTTCAATTATCAAAGGCTTATTAATCCAGCGTCGCACCGAGAGACTGTGGTAAATCATTGGCTTTTCCCGTCCGGGAACGGTATGGAGACGGAAGCCAATTACAAAAGAAACATAAACCTGCTCTACCTTTTCTTCCTTTTCTCCCTTTTCTCCCTTGCCTACAGTCACTGCTTGGGGAGGCCAAGACATCAGTTCTGCCCCATCAAGACTTACGACTCGATAGAAAGTCAGCTTGTAGTCTTCATCATGGCCAAACTTGACAGTTGGATTTTTGAGAAACTCTTGGGCTATGTAATCGGGAAAAACCTTGTAGATGAGATACTCTTGGCTCTTGGGGGGATTAAGCAAAGAATAACTTTGCATATCTGCCCACTGCCAGTCCTCGTCGTTTAGCCCTTTCAGGACAGACTCTATTTCTTGTTCCTCAATTGAGTAGCTAAACTCCTCTCGCAGCCAATCCTTAATCAAGATTGGCAGGTTCGACAGGTCGGCCTTTTCCGTTGCAACCAGCCAGGGAATGTTTGGCTTTTGCCAGCTCTGACGACCAGTATAGATAAGTTGCGGAAAGCTGGCAGCAACTAGAGGATCTAGGGAGCGAACCGGCACCGACCGATACCCGCCTTGCTTGGCACGCTGTTTCGTTAGATATTTGGCTGCATCTTGCCATGCTTCAGGAACGTAGAGCCTGAAAAGCTCTCGTTCTACTTCTGGGTTAGTCAATTCCCAGGCTCCGGGTAAAATAACTTTAGGTTTAGATTCATTTTTAGGCATAATTTAGTCCTCTCGTGTTTTTGATTGCATTTGCAAAAGCCCAATAAAGGGCTTGGCTTAGAGCAATTTCATAAGGCTGCTTACCTTCCCCTTCCATGTAGGATTCAAGTTCCTTTATCATGGCTACGAGAAGAGAAGTTTTTTCGTCATCCTCCTCGTCTTCCGCAGATTGGGGGGCAAACTTGAGATCTAGAAAATAGACGAGAGCTGGCACCCCTCCTCGCACCAGACGCCCGATAATTTGCCAGATACTGACTAACTGGGTCGAGCAAAGCACCGATCGCTCCTTTGGAGTTAATTGCTTGAAAGACCATGCAGTGCAATTTAAGTTCAGCATTTGAGCCAAGGCATGGCTATAAAAACGTCGATAAGCTTCAGTTAACGTTAATTGCGATTCAGAGTTGGCGCTTTGGTAAAAGTCTGGTTGTTTTTCCTTGAGAATAGCCCAATCATTAAGCTGTCGCACCGTAGATTGCCAGTCGTCGGGAACCGGCATCGGTCGATTTAGGAAAAGCGCCGCTCCAAATGCGGCTTTCCTATCCTCATTGAGAATATTGTGACCTCGCTCCAAGGCCAACAATGGAGCAACCAGAATACGGTAAGGAGTATCTTTTAAACTCTGAACTTTGCCTCGGCGCAGACCTTTTTTGTCATCGGGAGCGCTATCCCGAACCAGCGGAGCAGCAATAACATTATCAGAGCTGGTTTCCGCCCCCGGTTCGATAAATTGTTCGACATGGTAGCGGCTGTAGTTCCTTTGTAAAATAGATGTGACCCAATCGGCTTCATCGTAGCTGCCGGTTATCATCAAGATGCGCTGCCGATCGCCCCACAGCTCTCGACTTTGTTCGGCCTTCTGCTTTAGCTCCTCAAAGATTTCATCCAAAAACCTTGGTATATTGCCTTGGGAATGGCACATTGCTTTTACCATTTCCTCTGCTTGCAGTAGTCGGCGGGCGGGGGGCAGCCCCGATAGAGCAATATAGCGATCGTCGCCAATCCGTTTCATCGGCTTAAACCGAAACTCGCTTTGAGCGATTCCAGCATCGCCAGCAGATCCGTTATTAGCCTTCGGTTTTAGCAGCACGGTCGGTTGCACCCTGACGTGATACGCCGGAGAACCGGGAGCATAACTGGTGCCCGACACGATCGCAGTATGAGGTCCTTCCCAGCGATCGCTGGCGAATAGAAAAGGGAAATTCAGCAACAAGGAGCGACCGACGCCGACATAGCGGAAATATTCTAGCTTGCCGCCTTTGCTGCTGCGGCGATCGCTCTTGTAAACAAATCCGAGAATATTCCCCACTGGCGAAGTCGGCAAAACTGGCAGAAAATCCCGAGGCGGACGACGCACTAGCGCTTCGCTGACTTCGTGTAAATCGATTGCTCGACTCAGCTCGGGTATGCGATCGACTACGAAGGCTAAGCGATCTTCGAGTACGGTGGTAATTATTGCAAAATGAATTTGGGAAATGAGTTCTTGGAATTCTTCCCCTTCCGGCAAGCAAACTTGCTTGTCTTGCAACCAATTTTTGCTCCAGTCTTCTACCTCGGCTAAGGCATTCCGAGGCTCCGCGTTCAAGAGCCGTAAAGCCAAATCAGACAGTTCGCGATCGCCCCGACGGCGATCTAGCGGATATTGCAAAAATTTCTCCAAAGTTTTCAGCAGCGCTTTTCGGCGAGCGCGTTGTTCTTCAGGTATATGTTTATTTTGGATGCGTTCCGCCCGCTGCTCCATCCGTTGCTGGCGAGTTAATTTGGGTTGATTCTGTTCTTCCCCTGGCGGTTTGACTAATTCTCTAACAATCCGAGCAAATAGAGAACGACCTGTAAAAGTGTCTCGTCCCAACCATTTTACTAGCTTCGATTGGGTATAGAGCCGTCCGGCTATAATATCCGTAGCAATTTGGACGTAGTCGTTTGCTTTTTTGCCAGCCGCCAGCAAATCCCCTGCCAAGCTGCGGCGATCGGAACTATAAATAGTATTGGCAAAATTAAGCCCGATTTGATTCAGCAAGGCATTTTCCGATTGTTCCACTAAGACTTCATTCGGGGCAAAAGCTTGGTCGAAGTTAACCTGTACCCGGTCTGCTTCGTCTATAAACAGAAACTGGCATTCTCGGTAAACAGCTTCGGCGAAAGTAATTTTTTTCTCAAAGCCATGACGGGGAACGCGGGTATGAACGAAGCTCGCGGGCGTCAAAAACCAAACTAAGGCTTTGGCTAAGTCTTTGTCCAGTTGATGGCGGGGACATTTATAATACAAAGGACAAGTGTATCTTTCCCTAGACTCGCGATCGTCAGCATCGCCCTTTTGAGACTTGTTTTTTGAGGCAGGGACTTTTTTATACAGAGCGTGGCAAGGCTCGGAGCCAAACTCCCATTTGGCCTCCGACTTAACTAGCGCCAAAAGCGGACAAACTGGGCTAAACCACCTCCAGGCCGGGTGCATTCCGCCCTGGGTAATGTCTTCGCCGGAGTTGGCCAAAACCGATTCGTAAACTTTGGCGAGATGACCCTGACGATCTTGTCCCAGAACTGGTGCAGCCGCAATTTCCAGACCGTGGGAAAACAGGGAAGCAAGACGCACGGCGCTGACGACATCATTGACAATTAAGGCGCAGCGGTATTTCTGCTTTGCCAAATGATAAATTAAAACTTCTATCAGAGCCGACTTGCCCACATTCAACAAACCAACAATGTGGGTCAGCTTGTCAAAAGAAATCTGGCTACCAAGAGCGAAATTTTTTGTATCGTCGTCGTAGATATGCAAGTCAATATTCTGGAGGCGAACCCGATAATTTTGTGCTTCTTGCCCAGACGCCTCCAGCTTGCCATCCATTTCTCCGGCATCTAGCAATAATTCTTCCCAAGTTACAGTCTGGGCTGGATTTTCCGGGTCGGTGCGGGTGCGCGTTAGAGCTACCGTGCTTTGCCGCTGGATATCGGCGACTGCCTTGGGAATGTCGATGGTAATTTCGACCATAGAGCCGCCCTTTTGATTCTCTGGCGAAACTTTGCAATACCAACGCCCTTCATCTGCCAGTTCGACGTTCCACTGAACGTGCCCGGGAGTAGTTTCTAGGGTTTGGCGATAGAGTTGCCAGCGAGGGTGATTGTCGGTTGCTCGTCGTTTGGGAACTAGATCCGGTGCGTTCAGTTGATAAATTTTGAGACTCTCGGGAAGTTGAATATACTCTTCAAGCGATCGCCGCCATTGTCTTCCCTTCCGCCCAACTAAATAAAACCGAGCTTTTTGAACTCTTTCCCAGTTAGCATCGCACCTTAGTGCCTCCACTGGAAATCTATATCCCGACAGCAGAGCATCTACTGCCATTGCCGGTCCTGCGGGCGCTACTTGTTCTAGCAAGGTTAGCCCCAATTCCACCTCAACCAGAAGCTCAGCTAGTCGCCGACATTCGCCCTGTATTTTGGCACTTGTACCAGAACGATTGATGACATACTCTTTTAACTCTTCATCCTTCTGTAACCTCTGGCACTGCTCTTTTCTCCATTCTTTTGTCTCGCGCATGTTTCTTTTTCTCCAAAATTGCTTTAGCCTCGTCGATAATCTCCCCAATCAGCCTCAACTTAATCCCGCCGAGTTTCGGCTCTAGCTCTTGGCGCATAACCCGAGTCCGCAAAGACTTCTCCCGCTCGTCGGGAAAAACAATAAAGGTTTCTTGGAAATCGGGCTGATATTTGACCTCTTTGAGATGTTCCTCATCTAAAGAAGACCAATCTTTGACATCGATTGCCCAACTGAGTTTGCGACCGAACTCTACCAGCAAGTCAAATTTATCTACGCGAGGCCATAGAGTAACTTTTAACCCCAGCTTGGACAGCTTTTTGGCAAGCTTTATTTCCCAAATTCCCGGGAGAGTGCCGTATCGATAGACGCCGCTGGTTACAATTTTCCATTCTTTGGCTTCGCTCTTTGGTATTGGCGATCGCGGCATCAGTTTTAATTCGGCACAAAGGTCTTCGCAAAAAGAATTCCTACATTGGTATGTCCCGTCGCTGCGTCGCCGCTGAAGGTAATTGCATCGGGGGCAAAAATGATAGGCATTGTCTTCGGCAAGATCCGCCAACTCTTCGGCAAAATCGACCAAATCAACATAAGTCTCTAGTAAAGACTTGCGCAGGGGTCTGAGTTGGGTCGAAGACAAAAGCTTGCGATATTCAGAGTGGGAAAGTACCGGCTTTTCAATAATTAATTTTCGGTAAGCGCGATATTCATCGTCCATTTGATGTCCTCGACAATGATTCAGGGCATCTAGCAGCACCGATTCTTGAACTTGCCTCTCCAGATCGCTGCCAGTTACTTGCCAATGAGCGGCAAAATCAGATATAAGTCCGTCATCTATTAGGGTAACGTCCGAGGGCAAATTTTTAACTTCTCGAACCAGCGACCAAGACTCAAGAGGTTTGTTTGCCCCCTCAAAAAACTCAGGCAGATTTGCAGGAGCTTTTTCATCTTTTAGGAGGGAGGCTAAATACATGAAAGACATTCCCATGCGCAATCCTGTTGGTACGCGATCGCGTTTTTCCGGTTTTTGCCTCTCCCATTCCGCCAATCCGCTGGCCAAATACCGCAGAGTTTCCTTCGAGGAAAGCTGCACCTCCGGTTCTTCCGGTTCTGGAGCAAGTAGATGTATGCTTCGAGCCATATTGTCATCCCATTCTATATCTATACCGCGCATGGTCTGCAACCACTTTTGAACGGTAGCTTTCTGGCTTGGTTTTTTTCCCAGCTCTCGGCACAACTCTTCTAGCGTTGGTCCTTCCTTGTGGATGCGAAACCATTCTCGAAGCGCCTCCAGGATTTTTTCTCGATGTTTGGTGATTGGCACGGGCAACCTCCCTTTCTAGCCATTTCTCCCCTATCCTGGCACGCATCTCCCCGAATTGTCCACTAAATGTTGCCATGTTTTTATAAAGTTGCCAATGTTTCCATTTTTACTTAGGTTCTACAAATTTAGAGGACCACGACTCGGGCGAGCTGGAAACTCTTGCTAGATAAGGCTTTCAGCTCTAGTCGGCTCCAGATGCAAAACAGCTACAGGCCCTGGGAGCCCATCGGACTGTATGGAGAAGAAAAAAATTTGAGAAATCTCAGCCTCTATCTGCCGACCTCTACCGGGAGTCTTTGTCCTGGCATAACCGCCAAATTTTTGAATGTTTCCTTCAAGTTTCCGAAGTTTCCGCCGGTTGTGGTTTTGTGGCCTGCGCCAGAATGCGGTTTTGCGAGTCTGCGAGTATATGGCGAGTACAGCGGCTGTCAAATAAGTGTAATGAACGAAAATGTAGGGGCGACAGCATCCCCGCTACTATCTCGCGCGCTCCGAACGAGAACTTCCGTACTGGGATGCTTCGCCCCAGAAACTTCACATCAATGCCAAGCAGCCCTCGACCCAGTACCAGAAAAAATTAAGAATTATAATTGTCCTAAGTAGCAGAGAGATTAAGGCCATGACAGCTATCTCAATTTTATCGGTATCTGCTGAAAACAATACCTATTACGAGGCTGTGACAAAAAACAAGCGTTCTTCTGGCAAGACTGCGGGAGAAGCTTTAGATGCTATGCTCGGTCAGCTTGGCGAAGAGGAAGCGGGCACCTTAGTCGTTGTTCAGAACTATCGCCCCGATCGCTTCTTTTCAGCAGAGCAACAAAAAAGACTTTCTGAGTTAATGAACCGCTGGCGAGACTTGCGCAAACGCGATCTGGCGCTCCCGCCGCAAGAGCAAGCAGAACTCAACGCCTTAGTTGAGGCAGAGCTTAATGCTTCCACAATGAGAACGGCAGCTTTATTTGAGGAGTTAAAGGGATGAAACCAAGGTACGAACGGGAATGCGGTTTTGTGGTCTTGCGGCCAGCGATCGCTCCCCTTGCATTTCCAGACAAAAATATCGGCTTCAAACCGAAATACTCCCGGAAATGCTTCGCCCCTACAAGTGCGGATTTGCCGACATATAGCGGTTCTCAAATTGATGCGAGGTACCACCGGCGAAGCATCCCAATATGAAAATCCCCGTTTTACAGCAAAGATGGTCAAAGGGGATGCTGTCGCCCCTACATTTCTAGAGCCCGATCGTTCGTTACAGTTATTTGAGAAACGCTATATATATGTGCGATCGCGATCGCGCCCATAATTTGCTACAACCAATCCGCTACATCCGTCACCAATCCGCTACAACCCATCCGCTACATCCGTTACCAATCCGCTACAACCCATCCGTTACTAATCCGTTGCCACCAGTATTTTGCAGCCACTCATTAAACTGAGCTGCGAGGGCGACTTCTTCCGGGCTGGGAGGACGCCGGAGTAATTCCTCGAAAACTTCCCCCCCTTCCTGACATTCTCCTGGATGCTCTGCCAGATAACGCATCAACTCTTGGCGAGTCATTTCATTAATAGGTTTGGATACTTGCATATTGTCTCTCCTTAATCGTTCCAGTTTGGACTAACAGCGCCGTCTTGGCGTACATAAAAGGCTCGCAATTGCTCCCGATCGCCGAATTGAATATAAATCTTTTGGCTTCCCTCCATGTAACTGACAATGTTTACAGGCTGCTCTAGGGTTCGAGTAACCCATTGGCAGACCGTATAGAAGCTTTCTAGCTGAGGGCGGGGTATTTTTTTGATATCCATCTCACTCTAGCTCGTCTTATCAATCTCGTTCTCAGACCCAATGCTTTGCGATCGCGATCGCTCCATTGCCAATTCTATTGTATGCGATCGCGATCGGGCAAATTGTTAGGCGAATCGCCATTTGCGGTTTTGTGGTTTTGTAGCCTGCGATCGCGGTTTGCCACCATCCGCTACATCCGTTACCAATCCGTTGCCAATGCCCAATGCCCAATGCCCTTTTGCCCAATGCCCTTTTGCCCAATGCCCTTTTGCCCAATGCCCTTTTGCCCAATGCCCTTTTGCCCAATGCCCTTTTGCCCAATGCCCTTTTGCCCAATGCCCAATGCCCTTTTGCCCAATGCCCTTTTGCCCAATGCCCAATGCCCAATTCCCTACACCCTACACCCTACACCCTACACCCTACACCCAATGCCCTACACCCTACACCCTACACCCTACACCCTACACCCTACACCCAATTCCCTACACCCTACACCCTACACCCTACACCCTAATTTTTACCCTTCCGGCGACTCCAATATCTTGATAATCTCCGGCGCTACAAACAACCGATTGCGCTGGCGACCCGTCGCTTCTACCAAAATATTTTCATTAACAAGCTTGTCAATATTTTTTTTAGCAGAACGCGGGGTAACATCTAACCTTGTTGCCGAGCCACCAACAGTTATCGCCGGATAGGCAAACAAGTCATCTACGAGCTGAAGCAACTTACCCGACGCCCCAGCCGACTGGAACTGGTGGCGATATTCCTGCCACAAATCAAGCAACCGTCGCGATCGCGAGATAGCATCTCTTGACTGTTCCGCCACGCCAGTCAAAAAAAAGATAACCCACTCAGACCACTCGCCGGACTGGCTCACTGCTAAAAGCAAGCGATAGTATTCCCGGCGGTGGCGTTCAAAATAAGCACTCAGATAAAGCAGAGGTTGCGGCAACAGTTCCTCGGCACAAAGTAACAAAGTCAGCAACAATCTGCCGATGCGACCGTTGCCATCTAAAAAAGGATGAATCGCTTCAAATTGGTAGTGAAATAATGCCAAACGAATTAGAGGCGGAAAATTGGACGGGGCATGCAGATACTTTTCCAATTCCCATAGAGCCTCTTTCATTTCTGGTTCCGGCGGTGGAACGTATGTGGCATCGACGATAGTGCAACCAGGGGGGCCAATCCAGTTTTGCACTCGCCGAAACTCCCCCGGAGTCAAATTCTCGCCCCGTACCCCTTCCATGAGGCAACCGTGTATTTCCTTCACCAACCGCAAGCTAATCGGAAGTTCCTGTAGGCGTTTCAAGCCATACTCTAGGGCCCAGACATAGTTCAAGACTTCTTTGGCATCGGAGACTGGGGAAGTTAGCCCTCCGGAAGCCTCATAAAATAAGAGGTCCGACAAGGAGGCTTGGGTGCCCTCAATTCGACTAGAAAGAACCGCCTCCCGCCGGATGAATGGTTCGATGAGAAGATGTGGATTTGGCAAAGTGCGGGCCACTCCGGCCAGTTCGCTCAGCCCTCTATCTGCTTTGGAAAGCTGTTCGACTAGCTCCCAGGAGAGAGACAAAGGCGGTGGCAGAGGGTTCGGCACAAATGCCCAACAGCCTTGGGTCGGGACCAGTCTGCCAGTCGTGTTGGTGGAAAAGTCAGCGAGTTGCATCGTTATGATACTTCGGTATCATTAGCGTTTTCCTAATGATACTTTTAGGCCGAAAAGTATCATTAGCTCCAAGACGTTAGTTAAAAATACCTAAAAAAATCGCAGTAAGCTATTAGCTGTCACTGCTCGGCAGTCAGCTAAAGTCCTGCCATACCCTCCGTTGCCAATTTTTCTGCGATCGCCCGAATGTGAATTTTTGGCCTGCGATCGCTCCGTTGCCAATTTTTCTGCGATCGCGGGTCTGCTCTTCCCAACACCCGATGCTTGTGGGCCCAATGCCCCGTTATGAATTTTGAATTCTGCGCAGGGGGCAGTAGGCTGCTTCGGCCAATATTTGTAGTGCCAGCAAATCTGTAGGCCGGGGATCCGGTAATGGCGATCGCAGCTATTATCTGTGGCGATAGGACAGTGCATAAGTGAAAAAAAATCAGAAATTTCAAAAAAAAATTTGCATAACCCCTTGACACTTGAGAAAAACCTTGCTAAGATAGGTGATAGCTTCCTAGAGAAGCAACAAATAAGGGCCACGGCCTAGCCGCGACCCTTTTGACAGGAAAAGAAAGCCTCTTTAGCAAAGAGGTTTTTTCAATCGATTATCCCTCTAAAAACCCCGGCTGCTAAGGGTAAACCTTGGACTTAGGGCAAGTAGTCTATTGGCTTACTCCAATAGCCAGCCGAAGAGGGAAGACAGCCCGCCCCCTCCCGCTGACAATCGCCAGGAACGGCAGGGGGTGGGTTTTCTTTTGGGAGAAAATTTTGTTTTCCAGAATCTGTTTCTTATATTTTAAGCCGCGAGGCTACGCCCCACACCCCCCACGCCCTACGCCCTAGATAGGGCCTGCTAACTAAGCTAATATTTGTGGTGCCAGCAAATCTGTAAGCTGGGGATCCGGTAATGGCGATCGCAGCTATTATCTGTGGCGATAGGACAGTGCATAAGTGAAAAAATTTCAGAAATTTCAAAAAAAATTTGCATAAACCCTTGACACTTGAGAAAAACCTTGCTAAGATAGGTGATAGCTTCCTAGAGAAGCAATAAATAAGGGCCACGGCCTAGCCGCGACCCTTTTGACAGGAAAAGAAAACCTCTCTCGCAAAGAGGTTTTTTCAATCGATTGTATCCCTCTAAAAACCCCGGCTGCTAAGGGTAAGCCTTCGACGCCTTCGACTTAGAGCAAGTCGGAGATTGGCTTACTCCAATAGCCAGCCGAGGAGGGAAGATAGCCCACCCCCTCCCGCTGACAATCGCCAGGAACGGCAGGGGGTTGAGTTTCCCTTCGGAGAAAATCTAGTTTTTAGGACTGGCAGGAGAGAGGGCCTCCTTGCTGCTTCTAGATTCTACAACGACTTTCTTGGTTTTGTACGCGATCGCTAGGCCCTTAATCCCCCGTAGGACAGGCGTCCCGTCTGTCCCTCGCCTGTCCCTGTCTTTGGGGAGTGATAGGCGGGACGCCTCTCCTACGGGGGGATTCCAAAATTTTTTTGTACGGCAAAATCCTTCCTACTCTTCTTTACATTCTTCCTCTGGGGAGCCGGTATGCCAGCTTAACGTTTGCACGGCTATGACCATTAAGGCCACAGCCGTGCAAACCGCTAATATAAAAGTTTTTCGATAAACCGTACAATCTGAGGCCCCTTGCTTTTTGAGAGTGTGGATACCTTCTATACTGAAGCTAAGCAAAAAAACAGGGGGCTAAAGCCCCCCTACCTAACCAAAAACTAAATTTCTAAAAACGAACGATCGCAAATGGTACTTGGACGACCTCAAGGTTAATATGTATCGGGACCCTAGAAAGCGCCGTCCCTTTACCCGGCATGAGGTTTTCGTGCTTCGCTGGCTGCTCGACAACAGTGAAAACCCTACTTATCCCAAGATGATGCAATATTGCAAAATCATATCGGACCAATGCCAGACGGCGATCGCAGGACTTATCCAACTATACCTCTTGCGCCAGGAATAAGCAAACATCAGGTATCCCTTTGGACCCATCGTTTGCCACCTTAATTCTATTGTACACCATTATAACCATTAAAGCGATCGATTGTCAAGGGAAAAGGAAAAAAAATTTGGAGACAAGGGGACCGGGAGCAGGGGGGCAGGGAGCAGGGGACTGGAGAAAGAAAATTTTTCCTAATAAAGTCCCCTTGCTTCCAGGTCTCCTGGTCCCAAAATCCGTCCTGAGTGGGATATCGAGACCCTCCCTCATCGTACCAGTAGAGCCACTCCCGGTTCGTTCCTTGGTAAGTCCCGATTCCAGTACCGATCGCCAATCCCACTTCCGGCAGCCAGACGGGATTGCCAACGAGGGGTTGATATTGTCCGTTTTCGAGCCTGTAAATTGTCAAGCGAGGTTTGCGACGACGCCTCGGAGCATAAATGACATAGTGTTTTATGCCTATAGCGGTTCTCAAATAAGTGTAATAAACGATCGGAGCCTAGAAACGTAGGGGCGATAGCATCCCCGCTCTGGACTCTGCTGTATAACGGGGATTCTCATATTGGGATGCTTCGCCCCAGACACCTCACATCAAGAGCGAGAATCGCTATATATTGGCATATTCTTTTTTCTTGCGCTTGTACTCGCCCCCCGGGGTTTTCGATACAACTTCTATTGCTAGAATGGGAATTACTCCGTTTTCTTCCCAAACTACATAACTCAGGCGCAGGTCTTGTCTTTTGACTCGCTCGACTCCCAAGCTCAGAAATCCATCGGGAGCTATGGCCGGGAGGTCGGGGTCATAGTACAAGCCCATGTCTATACCAAAAAAACAATCAGTGCGCTCGCCCCAAATTACTAAGAGAATATCTTTGAGTAGGTGTACTATTATATCTTGCAGTTCGCCTTCCACTGGCCTATCGTCAGTATGGGGGAACTCTTCTGCTGTTGGCAGTCGCCTCCCAGTTTTATTTTTATAGACTAACGTTTTGGGCGTACCTCAATATAATATATGGGCAGTGCGATCGCGCCATTATATATAATAAGTCTAGTCTAATTTTTATAGCACTGCAGACCATTGCAGTAAGGGAGCGGGCACTTAAAGTTTGCTCTCCGGGGCGATTCGCTTTCTCGCCCCTAAGATCCGGCAATACTTGTGCTAGACAGCTGACCGCTCTCTTGCTGACTGCTTACTGCTATATGAGGCTGGGAAGCGATACTGGGTTTAAATCAATTGAGCGAAAATGAGGGCTTATTCCCCTCAACACAACCAGGACCAATAGCTTAGCTTGCCTGACACCTCTTGTAGTGCTTTGGCAAAGCTAAGATTATTTGTAAATGTAGGGAGCGGTTGAACGGAGTGAAACCCAACTATGCTAATCTTGTTTCGTTCCTCAACCGCTCCCTACAATTTTAAGGCAGACAGTCCAGTAGGAATTGACTCTAGTGGCGCGTCCAGCTTAAAATTGTGGCAAACTACCTCAATAGCCTCCCAATTTATCGGGGGGGTTTGGGGGGACAGGTGCGCTGTCGCGGATCGAACCCACAATTTTAACCGTCGCCTTGCCACTAGATTGCATAATTGATTTAGTGGGAATTGACCCTAGTGGACTGTCTGGCTTAAAATTGTAGGGAGCGGTTGAGGAACGAAACAAGGGCGAACCGATTGCTATAGTTGGGTTTCGTTCCTCAACCGCTCCCTACAGTTACTACACCCCGACAATACTTGTGCTGAAAGCTGAAAGCTCTTAGCTGACTGCTGACTGCTATACAAATCCCTCAAGCTAATAACTCAAAATCAAGAATGAGTTCTTATTCTACTGAAAACACAAAAAATACTAAGGATCTCTTAGCAGAACTATCCTGGGCAATTGAAGTATCTCATGGGGAATTTTCGCTAATTTTGGCGAAGTGCAACTATAGTTCTTGGCGGGAGCGTATGGCCCAGGGTTTGCGAGAAACCTATTCGGGCAAAATCCGCGAGATTGTCCTCGATCGCTCGGTTAAAAAGCTTTATGCAACTATTCGAGAAGAATTGGCAGGGGAAGAGCCGACAGCAGTGATGGTATTTGGCTTGGAGTCGGTCGAGAACATAAAAGAACTACTGACCTCAATGAACTCCGTGCGAGAAGAGTTTAGAAAAGATTGCCGCTTTCCCCTCGTTTTGTGGGCGACCGATGAAATAGCGCGCCTTTTTCTGAGATTGGCACCGGACATAGAAAGCTGGAGTACGCGGATTGACTTGGCTATATCCACTTCGGAGACAACAGCCTTGATTCGGGAAACAGTAGATAGAGTCTTCGCTCGGGTTTTCAAAACTGGAGCGACTAGATTTATGAACTCGGTTCCCTTAGACAAAGAAGGTTACTCTAGCTGCAGCGAACTAGCACTAGCAATGCGCGACCTGAAAAATCGCGGCATAAGTTTAGACCCAGAATTGGAAGCTAGCGTAGAATTCATCCTGGGTCAAGATTCTCTTGAGACTCCCGAGAAATCCCTGGCACATTACGATCGCAGTCTAGCACTATGGCCGAAAGATGCGAGCCCGGAAAAACGAGCTTGCGTTCTCTATTATATAGGAGCTTGGTGGCGCAGCCATGCCATGCAACATCACAGCGATAGCTCTGCTTCCTGGACGAAGGCGAAAGATTATTTCCAGCAATGCATTGAAATCTTCGCTAGGGAAAAGCGAGAGGATTTAAGGGCAAAGTTTATTAACGCATTGGGGGATGCGCTGGAAAAACTGGCAATGTGGGACAAGCTGGAACGGGTAGGCAAGGAAGCCAAGGCTCTACATGAAACTTATGAAAATCCGTTCCGACTGGCGCGAGCTTATAGCTTTCTGGCGGAGGCGGCTTTGGGGAAGTCGGCCTGGAAGAAAGCGGAAGAGTCCGCCGAAGAAGCGATCGCTATTTCTATGGAAACTTCCCCGGACACCAGGATTATGGATGTGCCCAAGAAGCAATTGGGCTTGGAATGGGTGCGCTCTTTTAATCAGAGTTCCTATTGGCTGGCATTGGCTCGCGCCCAAAAGGGACAAGGCAGGCTAAAAGAGAGTCAGAGCAATCTAGAAAAAGCTCTAGACCAAACCAGACCGAACTACGAGCCAGAGCTTTACATTCGCATTTTGCAAGAATTGCGAGGTTGCTATTCTCGCCAAAGTCAACATATAAAAGCATTTGATGCCAAGCAAAAGCAACGCTCCATAGAACAGCAGTTTGGTTTTCGCCCCTTTATCGGCGCTGGCCGGTTGCGTCCGAGCCAGCAAGTTACTCAGGCGATCGCAGGAGTTGCTCCCGAAGAGAAGGTTGCCCCAGAAATTGCCTATTCTGGAAGGCAACAAGATGTCAATCGTCTGGTAGAGCGCATAGGCCGCGAAGATCGCAAACTAACGGTTATATATGGACCAAGTGGGGTCGGCAAAAGTTCTATTTTGCAAGCGGGCTTAATCCCAGCTTTGAAAGAAAAACCGATTGGCAGTCGCGATGTCTTTACCGTTCGCCAGCGAGTTTATACAGATTGGATCGGCGAGTTGGCGCAATATTTACTGCCGACCGAGCCCAATTCTGCTGCCGAGTCGGCAGAGTCGAATCCAACCTTAGCGGCTATTTTAGAGAAATTGCAGGAAAATGCCAAGTCTAACCTGCTGACCGCTATTATTTTCGACCAGTTTGAAGAATTTTTCTTCGCTTGCACGGAGCTGCAAGAAAGACTGGTTTTTTATAAATTTTTGCAAGAATGTCTGGACGTACCTTTCCTGAAAGTCATCCTAGTGCTGCGGGAAGATTATATACATTATTTATTAGAATGCAATCGGCTGGCTAACTTAGATGCGATTAATAATAATATTTTGGATAAAAACATCCTTTATTATTTGGGCAATTTTTCGCCAGATGATGCCAGAACGACTCTGGAAAGCTTGACGGAAAAAACCAGATTTTCTTTAGAGCGATCGCTAATAGACCAATTGGTACGGGACTTATCCGGAGAATTGGGAGAAGTTCGGCCAATCGAACTGCAACTGGTAGGAGCCCAGCTCCAAACCGACAATATTTCTACTCTGGCAGAGTATCGAGATCAGGGCACCAAAGAAGCCCTAATAGAGCGGTATTTGGCAGAAGTGGTTCGAGACTGCGGACCGGACAACGAACGAGCCGCCCAGTTGTTATTGTACTTGCTGACCGATGAAAATAATACCCGCCCGCTGAAGACTAAATTGGAACTGGCAAAAGATGCCAAAAACCTAGCCGCTTATTTGCCCGCCGAAACAGAAAAGTTTAATTTGGTCTTAAAAATCCTGGTAGGCTCGGGGTTGGTGATGGCAACCTTAGAGCATCCTGCCAAGCGATATCAATTAGTTCACGATTATTTAGTCGGTTTTATTCGCCACCAAAAAGGGGCTGAGTTAATAAAAGAAATAGAATACGCTAGACAGCAAACTCGGCGCAGCGAGGCCGAGCGCCGTCAGAGCGAAGATAAACTCAACCAGCTCATCAAGACAAGCTTAATCGGGTCTGCAGCAGCAGCAGTAGTGATGGCATTTTTGGCTGGTTCTGCTTTTTTGTTTGCGGAAGAATCGCAACGGGAAAAGAATAGAGCCGAGCAGTTTCAGGAAAGCCTCAACAATTCCCTGAGCAAATATTCTTTGTTGCTATCGGCTAACTATCGGGAGTTTGACGCGCTCCTAGAAGGAGTTCGGCTGGGAAAGCGACTGAGCGAAAGGGGATTGAAGGCTACGCAAAAAACCAAGAGCCGGGTTTTAGCAAGCTTGCAGCAAGCATTTTTCTGGGTTCGCGAACGCAATCGCCTAGAAGGGCACGAAGCTGAGGTTGCCAGCCTCAGTTTCAGCCCCGACGGCAGTATTATTGCTACTGCTAGTGGAGACAAGACCACGAAGATTTGGAGCCAGGAAGGTAAGCTCCTGCAAACCCTGGACGGGCATCGGGATGCGGTAACTAGCGTTAGTTTTAGCCCCGACGGGAATGCGATCGCCACTGCTAGTCGAGATAATACTGTGAAACTCTGGACTCGGCAAGAAACTTGCGCCGGGGAAGAAGAAGAGATAGTAGCTGGAACTGAGGGAGATCGGGAGGGCGATCGCTCGCAAGACACCGGGTTATTGCTGTTTTGTCTCAGCGATGTAAGTTTAGAAGGACATGGATCTGAGGTCGCGAGCGTCCGTTTCGACCCCGAAGGCAATAGTATTGCCGCTGCTTATATAGATGGAACTATTCGAGTCTGGAGCCGAGATGGCAAGATTATCCAAACTTTCCAAGCCCATGACGCTCAGATTACTAGCCTGAGTTTTAGCCCCGACGGCAAAACTCTAGCTAGTACCAGTCGGGATGATACGACAAAACTCTGGAGCCGAGAAAAAATCTGTCAGCAGAAGGTAGAGGATGCAATAGAGGAAACCGGCGAGGAATCTGGTGCAAGTAGCGATCGCCAAAGGGTTGCAGTAAAGGTGTCGTCAAAACCCGTCTATCGTCATGGGATACCCCAGTCGGACGATCCCCCCAAACCCCCCTTAAAAACGCCATCGGCTTCTTTGCCTCCCCTTGCAAAAGAGGGGGTTTGGGGGGGATTTTCTTCTGCAACGGAGAGAATATCGGAATTGTCTTTTTGCTCCAAGCCGATAGTTCTTAAAGGACATAAAGCGGACGTGACCGGCGTTAGTTTCAGTCCCGACGGCAAAACCATTGCTACTGGCAGTCAGGATAGAACAGTAAAACTCTGGACTCGGGAAGGTAAAATAGAGAAAACTCTCTGGAAACATGGCGATTGGGTAACTGACGTTAGTTTCAGCCCTGACGGCAAAACCATTGCTAGCGCGAGTTGGGATAAAACCGTGCAGCTCTGGAGCCGAGACGGCGAGAACTTGCAAAGATTGCGGGGACATGAGGATGCTGTCAATAGCATCAGTTTCAGCCCTGACGGCAAAACCATTGCCTCCGGAAGTGGGGACAGAACTACGAAACTCTGGAATATCGATCGCGAAGAACTAAGAATCCTGCGAGCCCATAGCAATCAAGTGGCCAGCATCAGTTTCAGTTCTGACGGCAAAACTATGGCTACTGCGAGTCTGGATACGACGGCAAAACTTTGGAGCGAGGACGGTCGGCTTCTCTCTATACTTGCGGGACATAACTCTGACATAACTGGTATTAGTTTTAGTCCCGATGACAGTATTGTTGCTACTGGGAGTCGGGACAGAACTGTAAAGCTCTGGAGCCGGGACGGTCGGCTCTTACAAACTCTTGAGGGTCATACATCTGGGGTTACGAGCATCAGCTTTAGCCCAGACGGCAAGACTATTGCTAGCGGCAGTCGGGATAAAACTGTGAAACTCTGGCATCGTCGAGATGGAGTTTGTGCTGGAGAGGAAAGCAGTGAGGCGAGGAATACAAGCGATCGCCAAAACCTATTGCCCTTTTGCTTTGCGCCGACGACTCTGCGGGGGCATGAAGATGAAGTGACGAGCGTGAGCTTTAGTCCCGATGGCGCAACTATTGCCAGTGCCAGTCGGGATAAAACTGCGAAACTCTGGCAGCGGCAGGATGCTTGTACCGAGGAAATAGCCGAAGGGAACCAGCAGGAAATAGGTCTAGAGCTAGACCTAGGACAAAATGGCGAGCCAGATAAAAAGTCAGTTCCTTTTTGCTTTGCCGCGATAACTCTTCGGGGGCATAGCGGTGGAGTGAATAGCGTCACTTTTAGCCCGGATGGCAATACTATAGCTACGGCGAGCAAGGACAGAACGACAAGACTTTGGAACCAGGAAGGTAAAGAACTGAAAACTCTGCAAGGTCACGATGCTGGGGTGACGAGCGTTAGTTTTAGTCCCGATGGCGATACTCTGGCTACGGCGGGTCGGGACGGAACTGTCAAACTCTGGACCGATACGGGCGAAAAACTAAGAACTCTGGAACGCCATGAAAATTGGGTGACCAGCATCCGTTTTAGTCCCGATGGCAAGATTTTGGCTTCATCGGATTCGGGAGGACGAGTAATTCTCTGGCGGGATTTAGATTTAGATCTGGACAAACTGCTGGCACGCAGTTGCGATTGGTTGGGAGATTATCTGAAGTACAATCCCAATATTAGTAAGAGCGATCGGGGTCTTTGCGACGATTTTAGTAAGTAGGGACTTTTGACCTTTGACTTTTGACCTTTGACCTTTGACCTTTGACCTTTGACCTTTGACTTTTGACTTTTGACTTTTGACTTTTGACTTTTGACCTTTGACCTTTGACTTTTGACTTTTGACTTTTGACTTTTGACCTTTGACTTTTGACCTTTGACCTTTGACCTTTGACTTTTGACTTTTGACTTTTGACCTTTGACTTTTGACTTTTGACTTTTGACTTTTGACCTTTGACTTTTGACTTTTGACTTTTGACTTAAAACTTTCCCAATTTACCTGGTCCCCCGGTTTCTCGGTCCCCCGGTTCCCCATGCCCAATGCCCAATACTGAATACCCTGGGTTAAACTAAACTCAATAGGCAATAGATCGATATCTTTATGACGCTGGATCTACGGAAATTTGTAAGAGCCACGAACCCAGCCAATACTTTGTTTGTGGACGATCGCGAAGAAGACCATAAGTATTATATTGATTTTTCTTCGGTGCGGGGAGGGCAGATTATCTCGCGAATCCTGGATAATATTGCTTTATGGTCCCCAGATGAAAGGACTTGCCAGTTGTTCACGGGACATATTGGTTGTGGCAAATCTACAGAATTACTGCGACTGAAAGAACAATTGGAGCAAGAAGGCTTTCATGTAATTTATTTCGAGTCGTCTCAGGATTTAGAAATGGGCGATGTAGATGTCGGGGATATTTTACTAGCGATCGCCCGTCGCGTCAGCCAAAGTCTCGATGCTATCCAGGTTGAAAAAAAACCTACCAAACTTCAAAGCATTCTTCAAGGTGCGGAGAAACTACTCAACATGGACATCGAGATTTCTGGCGAATTCAAAACTCCCGTGGGCACCCTGGCGGCGAATACAGATGGAGAGATTTCTCTGGATATGGGCATTGCCAATATTTCCGCCAAGGCCAAGGGCAGCCCGGAGGTGCGCAGCAAGTTACGGGGATATCTCGAACCGCGAACCAATGGCATTATTGAGGCGATTAATACGGAACTGCTGGAACCGGGCATTCAGAAACTGAAGGATCTTGGCAAGCAGGGATTAGTAGTTATTGTCGATAATCTCGATAAAGTAGATAGCTCTCCGAAGGCTTGGGGACGGCCTCAGCAAGAATACCTCTTTGTAGATAGGGGCGAGCAGTTGCGATCGCTCGACTGTCATGTAGTCTATACTATTCCTTTGGCCTTGCGTTTTTCCAATGATTTTAGCACCCTAACCCAACGGTTTATGACTAATCCGGAGGTGCTGCCAATGGTCTCGGTGAAGTTGCGCAATGGCAGCGAACATATCGAGGGGATGCATCTGCTGCGACAGATGGTCTTGGCCAGAGGCTTCCCGGACTTAGAGCCGGAGCAGCGCTTGGAGAATATTGGCGATATTTTTGATAGCGCCGAGACTTTAGACAGATTGTGTCGTGCGAGCGGCGGTCACGTTCGTAATTTGCTCCGCCTCCTGAACGAAGCGATTAAGAAGCAAAGGGGATTGCCTATTTCTGGGGAAACTTTAGAAGCGGTGATTCGCGCCTATCGCAACGAACGGGTTTTAGCCGTTGACGAGCATGAATGGACTTTGCTCAAAAAAGTGGCGGAACAGAAAAAAGTTGCCGGAGACGAAGGATACCAAACTCTGATTCGCAGTATGTTCGTTTATGAATATCGCGACGAGGAAGGATCTTGGTTTGACATTAATCCGATTTTGGCAGAAAGCGAGCGGTTTTGAGAGTAGGGTGTGGGGTGTAGGGTGTGGGGTGTAGGGTGTAGGGTGTAGGGTGTAGGGTGTAGGGTGTGGAGGAAAGTGAAAAGTGAAAAGTTAAAAGTGAAAAGCGACAAGTGAAAAAAAACAACCCCCATTAGCGCGATCGCCTATTCACTATTCACTGTTCGCTCTTGTTCGCTCTTGTTCGCTCTTGCCCACACCCCACACCCTACACCCCACACCCTAATTAAACCCCCACACCCCACACCCCACACCCCACACCCCACACCCCACCCCCCACACCCCACACCCCACAACAAACCCCACACCCTCCACCCTACCCCCCACACCCTCCTCAACCCCCCACACACAACACACCACACCCTACACC
>JAAHFN010000109.1 GCA_010672965.1 Oscillatoria sp. SIO1A7 | reverse complement strand
GTCTGAAACGGGCCTTCCCGTGCGTGCCATGCCAAGCGTTAAGCGGCAGGTCGGGTGCGTGCGTGGTGTGGAGGGTTGGCTTTTAGGTCTGAGCTTTGGGGTGTGGGGTGTGGGGTGTGGGGTGTGGGGTGTGGGGTGTGGGGTGGGAGCATTTCAATTTCGTATCTAGCCGCCTGACGCCTAAAGGCGCGGCTACACAAACAAAGCCCTCCGGGCTGCCCCGTTACAAAAGTGAAATGCTCCCTGTGGGGTGTGGGGTGTGGGGTGTGGGGCATGGGGCATTGCTCTTTGAGTTATTAGCTCTCAAGTTAATAGTTTGTAGCGGCAGTCCCCCATAGCTGCTCGCAGTAGTAGTTTTTTTAACATTTGATGTTTTTGAGAAGGCCATAAGCTATTAATCGAAGGTGTAGGGGCGACAGCATTCCCGAGACAGCCTTTGCTCTTGAGCAAAAATTAATGTATTGGAATGCTTCGCCCTCTTATGCTTGAAAGCGTAGTAAAGGAGATTGTAAAAAACCTATCCTTGTAAGCCCGATGGCTGCCCGATTGGTATGATAAACCCTACGATATTTGTGAGTAATATCAAATCCAGTTAAATAGCCATTACATTGGACTTGAAGATTCCGTAGGACGGGCGTCCCGCCTGTCCTTAGGGCTTGGTTGGACAGGCGGGACGCCCGTCCTACGCAGGACTTGACTTTTTTCAAAGCGATTAAACAGATCTGATATAATTAGCCTGATTTGATATGACAGATTGTCAATTAAACCTCAAAACTTAAAACTTAAAAATCAAAGACTATGAGCGTACAAAACAAACCGCCAAACAGTAGAAATTTCCAAATAGGCAATATTCTCTTATTGCTAGCGGGCTTATTTTTTTTGGCCAACCTATTATTGCCCAGGCTGTTCGGTCCGTCGATTCCCCGAGTTCCTTATAGCCTCTTTATCGACCAAGTAGAAGATAGTCAAGTGGCTCAGGTTTATGTGGGTCAAGAAGAAATCCGCTATCAGCTCAAAGATGAAATTGGCGAGGGGCAAGTTCTGTCAACTACGCCAATATTCGATTTAGAATTGCCCAAGCGACTGGAAGAAAAAGGAGTTGAATTCGCTGCAGCTCCTCCGCCGAAAAATAATTGGATTGGCACTTTACTTAGTTGGGTGGTGCCACCGCTAATTTTTGTGGCTATTTGGCAGTTTTTCCTCAATCGCGGTGGCGGCGGCCCGCAAGGAGCCCTATCGATTAGCAAAAGTAAAGCTAAGGTATATGTCCAAGACGATGCCACAAAAATTACTTTTAATGATGTGGCGGGAGTAGAGGAAGCGAAAACGGAATTAGCAGAAATTGTCGAATTCCTCAAAAGTCCCGAACGCTTTACGGCCATTGGGGCGCGGATTCCGAAGGGGGTGCTGCTAGTCGGGCCTCCCGGAACGGGTAAAACTCTGATGGCCAAGGCAGTGGCCGGGGAAGCTGGGGTGCCTTTTTTCAGTATTTCCGGTTCGGAGTTTGTCGAGCTTTTTGTGGGAACTGGAGCGGCGCGAGTTCGGGACTTGTTCGAGCAGGCCAAGAAGAAAGCGCCTTGCATTATTTTTATTGACGAGCTGGATGCGATCGGTAAGTCTCGGGCTGGCGGACCTGGTTCTTTCGGCGGCAACGACGAGCGAGAACAAACCCTAAACCAATTACTGACAGAAATGGATGGGTTTGCTGCTGGAGATGGAACGGTAATTGTGCTGGCAGCAACGAACCGTCCGGAAACTTTAGATCCGGCTCTGCTGCGTCCGGGACGCTTCGATCGCCAAGTGCTAGTCGATCGCCCGGACTTGTCGGGACGAGAGGAAATTTTGAATATCTACGCGGGGAAAGTCAGGCTCGGGGAGGATGTCGATTTGCACGCGATCGCCGTCCGTACTCCCGGCTTTGCTGGTGCTGACTTGTCCAATCTGGTCAATGAAGCAGCATTGTTGGCCGCTCGCAATCAGCGCGAAACAGTGAGCCAAGCAGATTTTAACGAAGCGATAGAGCGTATCGTCGCAGGCTTAGAAAAGAAAAGCCGCGTTCTCAATGAGAAAGAGAAAAAGATTGTCGCCTATCACGAAGTCGGTCATGCTTTAGTTGGCGCGATTATGCCCGGTAGCGGTAAGGTGGCGAAAATATCAATCGTGCCTCGGGGCATGGCAGCTCTGGGCTACACCCTCCAGATGCCAACAGAAGATCGCTTTTTGATGGATGAGACGGAACTGCGAGGAGAGATTGCCACTCTGCTGGGCGGTCGCGCTGCAGAGGAAATTATTTTTGGCAGCGTTACAACTGGAGCTTCTAACGATTTGCAGCGAGCGACAGATTTGGCAGAGCGCATGGTAACCACTTATGGCATGAGCAAGATTCTCGGACCTCTGGCTTACGATAAGGGTCAGCAAAATAATTTCCTGGGCAGTGGCGGGATGAATCCGCGCCGGATGGTGAGCGAAAATACTGCTAAGGCTATTGATGAAGAAGTGAAGGAAATAGTCGAAAATGCTCATCAGCAAGCCCTGGCAATTCTAAATCAAAATCGCAATTTGCTCGAAAGTATTGCTAAGGAGATTTTGGAAACCGAGGTAATTGAGGGGGATACTTTGCAAAATCTGTTAGGCCAAGTGCAGGCTGCGGTGTAGGGTTTTAGGGTGTGGGGTGTGGGGTGTGGGGTGTAGGGAAAGAGTTTGAAATCCAGGTTTAATTTTTCCCTTCCCACAGTTACCAACATTTCCGACATTTCGCACAGTTACTTTTATAGCATGTCTCAAACAATTGTAATGAACGAAGCTTAGGGGGCGTAGGGGCGACAGCATCCCCAAGACAATCTCGGCCGTGGAACGACAACCCCTTTATTGGGATGCTTCGCCCCAGATCGCATCACATCAAGCGCGAGAAATGCTATAACTTTTAGCCAATAAAAAAAGAGGGGGGCGTGCGATCGCCTCCCTCCTTTTTATATTAGATCGAATCCGGTTAAATACCGAAAAGCTCCTTAGTAGATTGCGAGGGGTTGTGGGTTAGTAGGGCTGCGATGATTTTATAGCTATAGCAGTACGGACCTTTGGTTAGGAGAGTTACAAAACGATCTTTTCCTAAACTGGCAAGACCTTGATGCTTTAGCTGACTGCTGACTGCTGACTGCTATATAATATAGAGTAGCATCTGCTAGAGCTATCTAGATCGACGCGATCGATTTGAAACAGGAGGGAATTGTGAAAAACGAACTTAAAGTAGAATTGCCCTACGACGTATCGGTGGAAGAAGCTAAGCTACTGCTAATGGGAAAGCTCTATGAAGTGGGAAGGCTATCTCTGGGGCAGGCGGCGGAGCTGGCGGGTTACTCCAGACCCACATTTATGGAATTGCTGGGCAAAATGGGAATAGCGGTGTTCGACTATCCATCGGAAGACTTAGAGCGGGAGATGAATCTGTGAGCGACCAAGCCGTAACTAACTCAACTTGTTTAATAGGGTTACAAAGAATCGGACAACTAGACATACTTCCCCAAGTATTTCCAGTTGTCTTTGCTCCCGAGGCAGTGGAATCCGAATTTGGTATCAAGCCAAGCTGGCTGAGAGTTCAAGCAGTGCAAAATACCGAATTTGTTAAAGTGTTGCAGAACCAAATGCATATTGGTGAAGCGGAAGCTATTGTCCTAGCAATGGAGCTGAAGGATGTAGCGATTATCTTAGATGAGAAGAAAGCGCGAGCTGCAGCGAAAAAAATTGGCCTACAGGTTATCGGTACTGTGGGAATGCTACTACGCGGCAAAAAACGAGGAGTTATTTCTGAAGTAAAACCCTTGCTCAGGGAATTGCAGGCCAAAGGTTTTCGGATGACAGAGGCTTTAATTATGGATGCTGTGCAACTGGCTGGGGAGGAATAAAGGGAGTTTTGAGTTGAGTTCTAAGTTTTGAATTTTGAGTTTGGTAGGGGCGACAGCATCCCTTGGGACAAGCTGGGCTTATAACTAATAACCTATAATCAGGATGCTTCGCCCTATAACCGTCTGCAAACCTGACAAAGATTATTTTGTCGCGGCTGCTGGTGGTGGCGATCGCTGTCTAATTCACTCTGTTAAGTCCCTCAAGGTTGAACCGTTACCGAAAAACTCAGCTCAAACGGCTGAAAATTATTCCCTTCTTTAGGCGCGCCTGTCAGTTTTAGCTCGTAACTGCCAGCTTCGGGAAAAACAATCTCGGCACCGGGAATATCTCTATATATTTCTACCGATATAGCATTTAACTCTGGCTCTAGCAAAGGTTCGTCCTCAGAAGAACGCGGCTTGGAATATACTGCTAGCTGACAGTCGCATCGATCTAAAGGAATCGTTTTGCCTCCTCGGCGCGTGAGGGCAAACCAAACTTCTGCAGTTTCTCCGGCTCGGGGATTGTGATTAGGTTCCAAATGAAAAGTTGCCGCCACATCTGTTCCGACTTCAACATCATGGGCGCGGACGGGAGCGACGAGTAATCCTAGTAACAATAGCAATCTTAAAGAGAACTTCGCAGAGGAACGAGGGGACAAGAGAGCAGGGAGCGAGAGCGCGGCGGAGCGGGAAACTCCGGTGCAGGAAGCAGGGGAAGGAAGGGAGCGTTTTAATTTTGTCATTTTTTGTAAAGTCGCCAATTATTCCTTGGGCTTAATTGGTGCAGTATAAAACTTTTCTGCTGAGAAAAGCGACCAAGTTTGACGGAGGCGCAGGAGCAAGACGCCCAGAGCGATCGCAGCGAGCAAAGCGCTTCTGAACTTAACGGCTGTCGTCCATTGCAATGCGCCGAGATAATGGGAACCGATCGCAATTGCATGAATGGCAACCAAAACCAAAGCGGGGACGGCGAGCAAGTGAATTTGTCGCCAGCGCTTTCCGAGAGATTGCTGTAGGCGATCGAAACTGGTAGCGGCCCCTGGCACCATTAAGGCAAAAGCCAATATGCCAGAGCCCATCCCCAGTTGATGGAGCGGCAGCATAAAAAATAAAGCCTCAATATTCCAATTGAGAGTATGGTCTAGAGCATAACCTGCATGAGCTGCGGCTAGGACAAAGGCACCGACGCCCAAAACTCGCCGATAGCGTAGAGGTGAGGGCCAAAGGCGGCTGATGGGACGAGCCACTAGGGCTAGCATCAGACAAAATAGGGAACCGTAACCCGTGTAATCCACCATTTCGCCGGTGCGCGCTAGAGTCAGAATGCCAATTGTTAGAGTTACCCAGCCCCCCAGGCGATAGAGTTGGCTGCGCCGATCTGCCGAAAGGGAAGCAGCAAATAATCCCACTCCGACCATTGTGGGCAGAGTTCCCAATCCAAAAGCGAGCATAGTTGTCGCTCCGAGAATAGGACTGACTGTTTCTGCAGCTTTGATTTGAGCTACATAGAGAAATCCGCAGGGAATCAAACCCCAGACCATTCCCAAGCAAGCAGGAGTCCACCATTTTTTCTGCTGCGCCAGCTTGGTCATACCAGCGTTGAGCCGATCGTGCCAATTGCTTGGAGCCAGGGGATGAAGCACGGGCAGGCGGGGGAATAAGTCTGGCATGGATTGCCGCAGTCCCAACAAGATGAGGACAATTCCCGCGATAATAGCGATCGCCCTGCGTAGTTCGCTGCCTATTCCAGCTATTTGTCCGCCGGCGATCGCCACCGAACCAACTCCCCCAATTGCCGCACCCACCAGAGCGTAGCTGAGAATTCGACCTAAGTTGAGCAAAAGATGATTCAAAAAAAGGCGAAACCCCTGGGGTTGTTTCTTATCGGCAGTTGTGGAGGACAGGGAAAAAGCCACCGTTAAGGGACCGCACATCCCTAGGCAATGACCGAAGCTGCCCAAAAAACCCAGAACCGCGATCGGCCAGAGTTCGAGCATATTATTTTGGATTTTTGATTGTGGTTCTTAAACGGAACTTCTTGGGACTTGCGCAAATTGTCTAAATGTAGGGGCGTAGGCGGAGCCTGCCCGAGGAGGGCATACGGCCGGAAAGCCCCTACCAGATCTGGTTAATGCGTAAGTCCTGTTTCTATCGGGAAATCTGCAAGGCCGACAGCTCTTAAAGTCCAACCGGAGGCAGCAAGGCGATCGCGGATTTCCCCGGCCCAGATAGCCAAAGTTTCATCAAATTCTGGTTTTTGCAAGCCCGAGCGCCATAGAATCAACGCATCCTCTCCAGTCTCTTGGTAATAGCGCTTGCGGCGACCCACAAATTCAAAACCAAACTTTCTATACAGAGACAGAGCTGGTTCGTTAGAGGAGCGAACCTCCAGAGTGGCCCATTCTAGCTGGCGTTGCCATGCCCGATAGAGCAGAGCATAGAGCATAGCCTGACCCAAACCTTGGCGGCAATAATCGGAATGAATCGCCAATATGATGATATGGGCCTCCTCTAAAACCGACCAAAGACAACCAACTCCTATAACTGGGGAGCTAGTTGGCGAGCTAGTTGGGGAAGGAGGTTTCGCGAAACTTCCCGCCTCCGAGTCTGGAATACATATAACTAGCAGGTCGCTATTAGCATTGTTTAACTCTTGCCGATAGCCGTTTGGGGTCCAAATTCCCCCCAAGCAAAGTTTGTCCAGCGCCGCCACTGCTGGGAGTAGGTCGGGACTAGGCCGCTTGAGTTCGAGCAAGGAACGAGTACACTGGGATAACACAGACAACCAGCGCCCCCAAGGGGGACAAAAGACACAACCGTTTCATCTATGGTATCGACTCAAGCCCCACCAGTAGAAAATTCAGGTCGCCAGTATCTACCCAGCCCGATTGGCAAATTCAAATCTATCTCGCCCAACCAGCAACTGTTTCCCCTAACTACAACGGTTAATGACCGAGACCATATGGAAATAGGGGGCTGCGATGTGGTCAACCTAGTTGAGGAATTTGGCTCGCCTCTATATATTTTAGATGAAGAGACCTTAAGAACCGCTTGTCGGCAGTATCGGGATGCCTTAGCGAGGGAATACCCAGGCCAAGCTTTGGCACTCTATGCGTCCAAAGCTTGGAGCTGCCTAGCAGTTTGCGCGATCGCAGCCTCAGAAGGCTTCGGCATTGATGTAGTAACCGAAGGCGAAATGCAGACGGCCTTTAAAGCCGGTATTAGTCCCGCCAATATTTACTTCCACGGCAACAACAAGTCCAGAGCCGAACTAGATCTGGCCATAACCTCTGGCTGTACTGTGGTAGCAGACAACTGGCTGGAACTGCAGACTCTAGCAGAAATAAGTAAAACTGCAAGAGAGCCGATCCGCATCATGCTGCGGATGACCCCAGGAATAGAATGTCACACCCACGAATATATCCGCACTGGACACATCGATAGCAAATTTGGCTTCGACCCAGACCAAATAGATGAGGTATTTAGCTTCATCAGCCAGCAACCGGGTTTATCTTGCACGGGCTTGCACGCCCATATTGGCTCCCAAATTTTTGAGCTGCAACCCCATGCAGATCTAGGTGAAGTTTTAGCTCGGTGGTTCGAGAAGTCCGCGAGCTACGGCCTGGAGATAAAGGAATTAAACGTCGGCGGCGGTTTGGGGATTCGCTATACTGAAGCGGACGACCCCCCGAGTATAGAAGAGTGGGTCAAGGTGGTAAGCTCTGGCATCGTTAAAGCTTGTGAAGCTCGGAATCTACCCCTGCCCAAGCTCCTGTGCGAACCGGGGCGATCGCTTGTTGGCTCCGCCTGCGTAACCGCCTACAGTGCAGGCGCCCAAAAAACAATCCCCGGCATCCGCACCTATCTCTCGGTGGATGGGGGAATGTCCGACAATCCCCGTCCTATTACTTATCAATCTCTCTATCGAGTAGTTTTGGCTTCTCAGATGGGAGCGCCCCTAACCGAAACGGTGACTATTGCTGGCAAGCATTGCGAATCGGGGGATGTTCTAATTAAAGATGCCCGATTACCAAAAATAGAAACAGGGGATATTCTGGTAATATCCAGCACAGGGGCCTATAATGCCAGTATGGCTTCTAACTATAACCGAGTATCTCGACCGGCAGCAGTCTTGGTAGGCAATGGCTCGGCCGATATCATCCTAGAACGGGAAACTTATGAAGACTTAATTCGCAAAGATCGCTTGCCAGAAAGACTTATCGCGGATAGCTAGCATGTCAAGGGCATTGGGCATTGGGCATGGGGCACAGGGGCATTGGGCATTGGGCATTGGGCAGAGGAGGCAGAGGGGCAGAGGAGGCAGAGGGGCAGAGGAGGCAGAGGGGGCAGAGGGGGCAGTGTTCTTCCTCCGCTCCCCCGCTTCCTCCGCTTCCTCCGGCTCAGAATTAGGGTTGGGGGTGGGTGGCCGTAGGCGAAAGCCTGCGCGCTTGCGCATAGGGCATCGGGCATTGGGGGACAAGAGGACAAGGGAACAAGGGGACAAGTTTTCCTTCGCCTGCTCTCCCCATCTCCCGCTCTCCCCATCTCCCAGTCCCCCGGTCTCCCGGTCCAATGGCTCTCCTGAGCCCGTCGTTGGGCATCGGGCCCAACGACGGGCTCAGCTCACCCTGCGGGAAGGGCTTCGCCCAACAGCTCTGCTCTTAGCCTTTAGCTGACCGATGCCCGATGCCCGATGCCCGATGCCCGATGCCCAATTCCCAATTCCCCATGCCCCATGCCCAATTCCCAATTCCCAATTCCCCATGCCCTTGACTCTGTTGAAGATAGATACTTTTCCCCAGATTAACCTCCAATCCAAGAATGGGATATTCGTGGAAGCTATTGCTGATAGACACTAGCTTGGTTCAGTCGTTGCTGCGAGGGCTGGCCCAGGTGTGGCGGGAGAGGCTGAAATACCCGATTGACATTGGGTTAGTGTTGGCGCTTACTTATATGGTTCTGGCGATTATAGGCGATCGCCGAACGCTCTGGATGGTTCGGGGATTGATTATTCTGATGGTAGCGGCTACAGTTAGTGCCAGACTGGAACTCAAGCTACTTAACTTCGTGCTAAACAACCTGGCGATCGGTTCTGCAGTAGCAATGGCAATGATGCTCCAATCAGAGTTCCGCCGGTTTCTGGAGCAACTGGGAAAAGGACAAATTAGCAAATTGTTCCAACCTTCCCGAAGCGCTCTGCCGAATCTCGATCGCCCCCTCGACCAAATTGTAGATGCGGTTAAAGACCTCTCCCAAAACCGCACTGGAGCGCTGATGATAGTAGAAACTGGCGAGATAATTGACGAGCGGGATTTTACCTATCCCGGAGTGAAGCTGAACGCGGAACTATCTAAAGAGCTGTTGCAGACTCTGTTTCAGACCACAACCTTATTGCACGATGGGGCGGTTTTAATTCGCGGTTCTAGCATAGTTGCGGCAGGGGTGATTCTACCTTTGTCGGAACGCACGGCATCGAGAAGATTGGGAACGCGCCATCGAGCAGCTATGGGAATTACCGAGCGGGTCGAAAATTGTTTTTGTGTCGTTGTATCTGAAGAAACAGGCTCTATTTCCCTAGCGGAACGGGGAGTCCTGAAGCGACCCTTGACCAGCAGTAAACTGAAAGAATTGCTTGACGAAAGATTCTCGCAGTCGGTGGAACGAGAAGCGATCGCCCCCGATTTGCGAAATTTGGGTCGCCAGCTTATTGCCAAAATATTGGCACTCGCTTCCCGTTTGCTCCGTCTTCCATCATCGGCTTCCCGGGAGAAAAAATGATTGCGAAGGAAACTCTACTGCAACAGCTACCTCAGGATCTCGATCGCGCCCGACTGCCCCAGCACGTCGCTGTCATTATGGATGGCAACGGCCGTTGGGCTCAGCGTCAAGGGCTCCCCAGAATTATTGGTCATCGGCGGGGAGTAGATGTTCTCAAAGATATATTGCGCTGCTGCAAGGATTGGGGAATTGGTGCCCTAACTGCCTATGCTTTTTCCAGCGAGAATTGGGGACGCCCCCTAGAAGAAGTTAATTTTTTGATGACCCTATTCGAGCGCGTTCTTCGCCAAGAACTCAACGAGATGATTGCCGAAAATGTTCGGATTCGCTTTTTGGGCAATTTAAGCGCTTTGCCCGAGTCTTTACAAAAAGAGATAAATCGCTCTATGGAGGCTACCCGCGACAATCGGGATGTTCGCTTTAGCGTGGCAACCAATTATGGGGGAAGGCAAGAAATTGTGCAGGCTTGTCGGGCGATCGCCGAGCAGGTAAAGAACGGTTCTATCGAACCAGAACAAATTGATGAAAGCCTATTTGCTCGCCACCTCTATACCTCCGACGTCGGCGATCCCGACCTTTTAATCCGCACCAGCGGCGAAATGCGAATTAGCAATTTCCTACTGTGGCAAGTAGCTTACTCAGAACTCTATGTTACCAATACTCTATGGCCGGATTTCGATCGCCAGGAGTTTCGCTCTGCCATAGGTGCTTATCAGAAGCGCAATCGTCGGTTTGGCAAATTATAGGCAAATTATAAATTTTCAGAATAAGGTACGCCCTTAGATTTAATGCTCATTTAATTAAATCTAAAACCTTTATCTGGCCTACATTTCAGTCTAATATAGCACTACTGGCAAGGCGACGGTTAAAATTGTGAGTTCGATCCGCGACAGCGCACCTATCCCCCCAAACCCCCCTTAAAAAGGGGGGCTATTGAGGTAGTTTGCCACAATTTTAAGCTGGACGCGCCACTACGGATTAAGGTTAGGACAGTCACAAAACGCTCATGTGTGCGTATGGCAGGACTTTAGCTGACTGCTGACTGCTAACTGCTGATAGCTTACTGCTATAAATGCTAAAATTTAAAGTGGAGTATTGAGAACAATACTCCACTTTAAATTCTAAGGGCCGGCAAAGACAGCATCTTCAATATCCTGACGGCTCAGAGAATATTTAAAGGCACGCTTAATATCTTCTTCAGAGCCATTGCCACTATCAACATAGCGCACGGCAATGGAATCTATATCCAGATACAAATCTGCTTGCCAATTTGGCCGCTCGACATGCCAACAGTTCAACTGCTCCGGGTCTTGTTGGCATCCCTGTTCCCTAAGCCATTCCTCTATCTTGGGGAGGGGATGACTATATAAAGGAGTATCGGGTGGTGGAAGAGTCATAAATTAAAATTTTGAGTGTTGAGTTTTAAGTTTTTAGCTTTAGAGCTTGAGAGCTATGAGGAAAGCAGAGATGAAAGTCATTAGCTTGAGAAAATTCTCAATTAAACAGACGGCAGTTTGGGCTAAAGATGTTGTTGTAAAATCTATGCCGCTTGTGGGTTGGAAAGCCGCCTCGCCACGAAACGCAGCAATAGCGATCGCCAGCAACAGGCACAAGAGCAAAGAGATTACCATAACAAAAAGGCCAGAAATTTCCCCAGCAGATAGAGGTCTTTCTCTCGGGTCTAGGTAAGCAGAAGAAGACCTCATCGGCTCGCGAACCTTTGGCCGTACTCCCAAGCGAAGCCGATATTCATAGAGCCGCTGGCTAGCAACGCGCAATTGTTGGTCGTACATTACCCTTTGCTTTGAATCGCTGAGGGTAGTATAGGCTTTTTGGAGTTTTTGGAACTTTTCTTTAGCTACAGCCGGGGGCAGGTCCGTCGTATCCGGGTGGTAGCGCTTGCTCAATTCCCGATACGATCGCCGGATATCCAACACCGACGCTGACTCGGGCACCCCGAGCAAAGCATAATAATTCTCTGCCAAAGCCAATTCCTCTGGCAGCGGGACATTGCTCCCAAAAGAAGTTGCCTCCGAATCGCTCACAACCAATTCCTCTCACCGATGCGTGATATTTTAACTCAGGGCTAGGGGCAAAAGGGCATAACTGGGGTGTGGGGTGTGGGGTGTGTGGAGTGTAGGGTGTGTGGTGTGGGAAAGACTGCTGAAAATTCTCCCCCCTCTCCCCACACCCCCCACACTCCCCACACCCCCCACCCTCTGCCTTTTTCAGCAAGCCCTATCTATTTGGGATCGAACGTGCGATGGGGACCCAAAATAAACCCCTTCCCTCTGAGTCGTTACCTAGTTGGTGCAAATCGTCGGATGCGTCTTAAAATCATCGAAAATTTCGATTCCAGCTTTACCCTCCTGCCTGAAGCGCGCAAAACCCTATTTACCTTGTTAAATGGCGAAGTCTTCCTAAAGCAGGTGGCACAAGAGGCAAAATGTCAAGAAGTGGAGTTTCTAGAAAAAATCTTCCAGCCGGTTCCTTACAGCAGTGCCACCCCGAAAGGAATGCCCCAGGATTTCGAGCAGTATAACACTGCTGACGAATACCTAATTATCAATGTCCCGCCTAATTTTATGTTCTCGGCCAAAATCTTTCAGCCCAGCCGCCTTTGTGCCGTTTATCGCAAAAAACAGTTAAGAGAATGACTGCCCAAAACAACATTCCCAGTCTGGAAGGTATCGACTATCTTCCTTATCTCGATGCCGAGGGTCAGATTAACAGCGATTTTCAGAAGAAAGTGGGAGTCTATGCCATTTTCGATGGAGAGAAAATGCTGCAATATATAGGCTATTCTCGGGATATTGCCACGAGCCTCAAGCAACATTTCATGCGTCAGCCCGAGAAGTGCTATTGGTTAAAAGTGGAAACTATAGAACGACCCAACCGCACTTTTTTAGAGGAAATCCGCCAGGGGTGGATGGCCGAGAATGGTGCTACTCCAGCCGGCAATAGCGAGGACGAGGAGGCATGGACGCAGGCGATCGATGTGAAACCGCTGATGACTGCTGAGGAAAAAGAAAACTATGAGTTGAGCGGCGGGGACGAGCTAGCACGGGGGAAAATCTTGAAAAACATAGCGCGGCGGGTTGAGGCGGAAATTTTAGAGCGGCTGAAAACCCGAGGTTTGCAAGAGAAACTCCGCTTTAATCCCAAATTAAAAGAAAGCGGCTTGCTAGATCTGAAGTAATCTCGGCTAAATGGACCGGCTTTCAGCTCAGAAGCTCCGCGCAGGCTGCGCCAATAGCTCTCAGCTTTCAGCTCAGAAGCTCCGCGCAGGCTGCGCCAACAGCTCTGAGCTTTCAGCTTTCAGGGAAGAGAGCGGCGAAGCCTTCATTGCTAGGACTTACGCACAGCCCCTATGTATGTAGCGTTCCCCGGCCGCTCCCTACAATTGTTCGCAATTTTAGATTTGACAGACCACTTATATCGCCTGTTGTATCTGGCGATCGCAGGCTCTCCTGGATTGAGGGCGAACGGGTTACAGAGGATAGCAAATAATTGGAACCATATATAGGGCTGGAACCCTGAAACGTTAGTTTAACATGGGCCGCTTCGTAACCATAGATCCAAGAGAGCGCTCTTTACGCCGAGGGCGGCTTTAGTGTGGGCCGCAACGACCAAGATCGGGAGTGGGGACTGTGGGGACTGTCGGGTGAGACAATTCCCCCCCAATGCCCAATGCCCAATGCCCAATGCCCAATGCCCAATGCCCAATGCCCAATGCCCAATGCCCAATTTTTTAAAAGAAAATTTAAAAATCAATTTGTCCGGCAGGATTAGAATAAGAAATGTTACAAGACTGACTTGAGGTAAGCAACGTGCTTTCGCAAAGCAAACCCCCCAGCCAAAAATTGCAAGTAGAAGCCCAAGCGAGTTTTCCACTTGCCGAGGCCAGTCGGAAAACTGGTGCATTTGCCCTAATTGATAGCCTCAGACGACACGGAGTTAAGCATATCTTTGGCTATCCAGGCGGGGCAATTTTACCTATTTATGACGAGCTATACCGGGCAGAAGCAGCCGGCTATATGCAGCATATCCTGGTGAGACACGAACAGGGAGCAGCCCATGCAGCCGATGGCTATGCCCGAGCTACGGGTCAGGTCGGTGTCTGTTTTGCGACTTCTGGACCCGGTGCTACCAATTTAGTGACCGGGATAGCCACGGCACAGATGGATTCGATTCCCATGATAGCGGTCACGGGTCAGGTCCCTAGACCGGCGATCGGCTCCGATGCCTTCCAAGAAACGGATATCTTTGGTATTGCTTTGCCGATTGTCAAGCATTCTTATGTGGTGCGCGACCCCCGGGATATGGCTCGGATTGTGGCAGAAGCTTTCCATATTGCCAGCACTGGGCGACCCGGTCCAGTATTGATTGATATACCCAAGGATGTGGGTATCGAAGAGTTTGACTATGTGCCGGTGGAACCCGGAACTATCAAGTTACCCGGATATCGTCCCACTATCAAAGGCAACCCTCGTCAGATAGAACAAGCATTAAAGTTGATTCGCGAAGCCAAGCAACCTTTGATGTATGTGGGCGGTGGGGCCATATCTTCAGGAGCCCACGCGGAGATTCGAGAACTAGCGGAGCATTTCCAGATTCCGGTTTGCACGACTCTGATGGGTCTTGGTGCTTTTGACGAACATCATCCCCTTTCTGTGAGCATGCTGGGAATGCATGGCACTGCTTATGCCAATTTTGCGGTGAGCGAATGCGATTTGCTGATTGCGATTGGCGCTCGTTTTGACGATCGCGTAACGGGCAAATTGGATGAGTTTGCGTCCCACGCCCGAGTTATCCATATTGACATCGACCCCGCTGAGGTGGGCAAAAATCGAACCCCAGATGTGCCTATTGTCGGGGACGTGCGGCAAGTTTTGGTGGATTTGCTGCGGCGCTCTCGGGAAACTGGAGACCCAATGGCTAGCGATCGCACTCTTGCCTGGTTGAGCCGCATCGATCGCTGGCGATCGGATTATCCCTTGCAGGTGCCCCAGCCAGAAGATGCTATTTCTCCCCAAGAAACGATTGTAGAAGTGGGACGCCAAGCCCCGAATGCTTTCTACACCACTGATGTCGGCCAACATCAAATGTGGGCAGCTCAATTCCTGAAGAATGGTCCGCGACGCTGGATTTCCAGTGGTGGTTTGGGCACTATGGGCTATGGCGTACCGGCGGCAATGGGAGTTGATATTGCCTTGCCAGACGAACAAGTGATTTGTATTAGTGGGGATGCCAGCTTCCTGATGAATATCCAAGAGTTGGGCACTCTGGCACAATACAATATGAAAGTCAAGACAGTCATTATTAATAATGGCTGGCAAGGAATGGTGCGCCAATGGCAGCAGACTTTCTTTGGGGAGCGCTATTCGTCTTCTAATATGGAAGCGGGTATGCCGGATATTCCTTTACTATGTCAGGCTTATAAAATTAAGGGTATGGTGGTTCGCGATCGCAGCGAACTTTCAGGAGCGATCGCCGAGATGCTCGCCTACGATGGCCCAGTAGTCCTTGACGTTCGCGTCGTCAAATACGAAAACTGCTATCCAATGGTCGCCCCGGGCAAAAACAATTCTCAAATGTTGGGGCTACCAGAACGGAAACAGCCCGAAGATACGGCAGAGTTCATTTATTGTACTAACTGCGGCGCTAAAAATGTTTTCGCCAATAACTTCTGCCCAGAATGCGGTGCTAAGCTCTAATTTTTAGCTAGCGCTTAAAAACCCTAATTCATTGGCAGTATTTCAGTAAGCAGTCAGCAAGAGCGATAGGCTCGCAGCATTGCCGAGTGGGTAGGGGCGATTTCGCGCGATCGCCCCGGAGAGCAAACAATAAGATTGCCCTAACCAAATATGCGTCTGGGGCATCGAAGCATATACGGTCTTATTGACGGCCGCGCGCAAGAGTAGGGGCGATTTCGCGCTCTCGCCCCTACTGCTTATTGTTGACGGGTATAAAAGCCAAAAAACAGTTCAAGGAGCGGAAGATTGGTTCTATTCTGGCAAAAATAATTAGCAAAAATGACTTATGACTCAAGGGCAAACCAAAGTAAGACTATACAGCTTTGATGAATTTATAAGCTGGTATCCCGAAGACTCAAAAGTCCGGTACGAACTGCATGATGGAGCGATCGTCGCAATGCCAAAGCCAAAGGGGAAACATTCAAATTTAGCAGGCTCTGGAACAAATACGCCGTTCGGGCGCTCGCCCTGAGCCGGTCGTTGGGTCGAAGCCCAGAGCTACGCTAACGGACAGGCTTCGACCCAACGACCGGCTCAGGGCGA
>JAAHFN010000108.1 GCA_010672965.1 Oscillatoria sp. SIO1A7 | reverse complement strand
AGGCGGTTGTTGGTGCTGGTAACCCACTGGCAGAACCGTTCCCACAAGGAAGCGCTTTCGCGCTGTTGAATGGTGGTCGTCATAATTGCCTATGATTGCTATGAGATTTTCAAGGTATGCGGTAGTGCTTTTTCTACCGTTGTTTCTAATATAACGCCAATATTGAGTTTTGTAAAGGGTTTTGAAGTATTTTTACATGATTTGTTTTTATCGGTTCTATGAGCCATGCTTATTAATGGGCATTGGGCATTGGGCATTGGGCATTGGGCATTGGTAATTGGGACCCTATGCGCGTAGCCTGCGCTACGCCTACGACAGGCTCAGGATAGAAACAGGACTTACGCATTACCTCTATACCTGGTAGGGGTCAACGGCCGTTGACCCCTACACTTAGGGCACATCTCTACAATTTGCGTAAGTCCTAAGAAATTGGGAAGAGCGGAATTGGGAGTTGGGCTGCAACGATCGGGCTCAGGAGGGAATTGGGAATTGGGCCGACTGGATGAAGTTATAGCACTACGCAAATAAGTTAAGACATTTATAAACGCTCGCTCCTTAGTCAGAGACTACCTTTGACTTTGGACTTTTGACTTTTGACTTGCGCGTAGCGCTATATCCGCGATTATTGTTTGTGCTGTTTAGTCTGGTCTATTCTTCTTTAAGATTACCATATCTGTCTTATGAGCAATGCTTATATCGATTCGCCAGATTCGCCCAAGGTGACTTACAGCCCTGCCTATACATTGGTCCCAACTTATGAATGTTTTAATCGCTGTACCTATTGCAACTTTCGCGCCGATCTGGGGAAGAGCCCCTGGATGTCTGTGGCCTCAGCGCAAAGGTTGCTAAAGTCGCTCTCTAACTCTGGAATTATTGAAATTTTGGTTTTGAGCGGTGAGGTACATCCGATGAGTCCTCAAAGGAGGGCCTGGTGCGATCGCATCTATACTTTATGCGAGTTGGCCTTATCAATGGGATTTTTACCCCACGCCAATGTTGGACCGCTCAGTTTTGCGGAAATGGCTAGGCTCAAAGAAGTAAATGTTTCTATGGGACTGATGCTCGAAAGCTTAGCGCCGCAACTACTAAAAACAGTCCACCGCTACGCGCCAAGTAAGGAACCGGCGTTGCGGCGGGAACAGTTGCAATGGGCCGGCGAACTAAGGATTCCTTTTACTACGGGACTTTTATTGGGGATTGGGGAGATAGCGAGCGATCGCAGGGCAACTTTGGAAGCGATCGCTCTAATTCACCAAGAATGGGGCCACATCCAAGAAGTAATTTTGCAACCTTATAGTCCTGGAGAGCAGATTGCCGAAGATATTCCCGGCTTTAATTTGCAAGAACTTCCAGAAGTTGTAGCCGAAGCTCGCGAGATACTGCCATCAGAGATTACTTTGCAAATCCCCCCTAATTTGGTAACCGAGCCGGATATCTTGCTGGAATGTCTGGATGCTGGGGTTCGGGACTTGGGCGGTATTGGACCAATTGACGAAGTTAATCCCTCCTATCCCCATCTCCATAAAGAAAAACTGACAGCAATTTTGACAAGAAAGGGATGGAGCTTAGCGCCACGTTTACCTATTTATCCCCAATACGATAGTTGGCTGAGCGAGTCATTGTTTCGAGCGGTGAAGCGATTCCGCTTAATTAGAGTTTAAGGTCTAGGGTGTAGGGTCTAGGGTGAAACGAAACGAGGTTTATTTCTCCTACACCCTAGACCCTACACCCTACACCTAGGGTGTTGACTCTGAGGTTTTTTCCGCACATTGACGACCTGCGGGTATCGCGGCGGTTTTAAAGTGCCTAAAGCCTATCACAGCAAGGATTTCAGCCCCCTCTGAACGTAGACAAAAACTGCATGAAAACCCCTTTGCGTTTCCCCCAAAGAGTCAACACCCTACCCTACACCCTAGTTTTTTACCCATACCACCTTGGTGTCCCAACCACCGTCAGGATAGAAGCGCGAGAGGCGAAATGCTGGCGGTGCAGTGTCTGGAACGCATTCGGAGGTCCCGGGTTCAAATTGGACGCCGGTGGAAGGAATTGTAAAGTAGCGGGTATCTTCGCGTTTGTACTCGGCGTTTTGGCAAACGTGACCGCAAAAAACCAGTCGCACTTGCTCGCCCAAGCGGTCGATAACGGCAAAGAAATCATCTGGGTTTTGGAGTCTGGTGCGGTCTAGCCAGTCGGAACCTACCCGGAAAGGAGGATGGTGCAAGACGATCGCAACTGAGCGATCGCCTGCCAGTTCTAGCTGCTTGTCCAACCAATCCAGACTTGTGGCAGAAAGCCATCCCTCTTGCCGCCCGGGTACGTTGGTGCTGAGCAATATAAGATGCCAGCGCCCTAACTGGAGAGATTTATTAGAAGAAAAAGGAGGGCCACTGAGCGTTTTGGCCATTAAGGGCAAGCTATCGCGATCGCCCGCTAGCCAATAAGTCGGTATTCCCAAAGGACTCAGTAATTTGTAGAGATTTCTGTAGGACTCCGGCGTCTCGTCCTGAGATAAATTACCAGCAAGCTGTAGCAAGTGGGGTTGGGGCTCTAGCTGTCTTATCCGTTCTAAGACCGCCTGAAAGGTACGAGCTGTTTGCACCCCCAGATGCTTGGCTTCGGGATCTGCAAATAGGCGAACGTCCGCAAGCTGTGCGATCGCGATCGCCGGACCATTAACCATAGATTCGATCTAGTTTTCCAGCACCATGTTTCCGGTATCATAGTCAAGCCTACAAGAAAAAGACTCTTATCGCGTCTCAAGTTTTTGACGCTATTTAAAATAGGCCCCTTAACAAGAAAAAAATTTTTTCTGTTGGCTATTGACATTGACAACCATCCGATCTAATATATATAAGTGTGACTCGATAAATAGGGCGGCATAGCCAAGTGGTAAGGCAGAGGATTGCAAATCCTTTATCCCCCAGTTCGAATCTGGGTGCCGCCTTAATCTAAATATTGCGGACCAATTGAAACCTCATATCTCATATCAGGGTTAGTCTCATTTCCCATCTCCCTATTGGGAGCAGGGAATATTCGTTATTTAAAAAATATATGTCATCTAAGAGACACCCTGGCCCCCTTTCATGTGTATGTTTTTGAACATTATCCGGTGGCTAAAGAGTAGTCAGGAATAAAGCTTCCCCCCTTGGCAGAGGATCCTGTTTAATCAAAGCGGCGAGAAGTCGCAAAAATCCACGTCGGAAACAGCTTAACCATTTGGAATCAGCACAGGGATCTGGGGAAAAATAGGCTGACCGAGAGACTGGGGATGAATCATCATCACCGCAATAATTCTCGGATATAGCACTGATGTCTATTGTCAAAGCCGATAAAGTTTTGTTTGTGGGAGTGTGGTCAGATAAATTGGTGGAGTTTGAGTTCGATTGGCTTTGAGTGGATAAACTATTCGCAGATAAATTCCGATCGACACCACCACCAATACTGACATACCATAAGGTGGCAACGGCAATCGCTAACCATAATCGTTCGGCGTGTTCTGGGTTAGTCATTTTGGTATGATGCGAGCCGAAACCGCCACGTTTCAAGCCTTTAAACAGACATTCAATCCAACTACGCATCAATAACCAACAATGTTTCAATTCTCATAATGACTCAATTGTAAATTATGTTCTTCAACAGTTTTAGCTTTGTTACATTATTTTTATTCACTTTTTGCATCTACTATCTGCCTGCATTGCGAAAACTACAAGTTCCGATTCTGATCGCCGCCAGCTTTGTATTTTATGCTTGGAACTTGCCCATCTTACTATTATTGCTAATTTTTTCGATTGTCATTAATGCTCTAACCAGCTATAAAACGATACAATCTTTCACCAAGACCAGTCGTTTGTTTTGGGCGGTTCTAGGAGTCGCCGCCAATTTAACCATTTTGGGTTTATTCAAATATGGAGCTTTACTAACAAATCTATTTTTGGATCTATTTAAGGTATCTACTCCACCTGATGGCATTGTCCAACTACTTTTAAACTTACCTCTTCCCATAGGTATATCTTTCTATACTTTTCAGGGAATTAGCTTAATTGTCGATGTTCTCCGCGAACAAAAAAATATAGACTCAGAAAAAAATTTAACAGAAAGAAATCGCAAACCAATAAACATTTTTTTTACTGAAAATAGTAAAGACCAGGCTAAATATTTATTCAATACTTCATTTTTTATATCCTTTTTTCCTCAGTTGATTGCCGGGCCTATTGTCAAAGCTAGAGACTTTTTCCCGCAAATACAAGCTAAGTACTTTCGAGAAATACCTTGGGAGATTGTCTTTCGTTCCTTAACCCTAGGCTATTTCCTAAAAATGGTAGTCGCTGATAACTTGAAAGACTACACTTTCTGGATTACATACCCTTACTACCAAAGAAATGGTACTTTGACCAATGTAGTTCTGCTGTTTGGCTATTCAATGCAAATATTTGCCGATTTTGCTGGATACTCTTTGATTGCAATCGGTTTAGCAGCTTCTCTAGGTTACACTCTGCCTCAAAACTTTAATTTTCCCTATATCTCGCGATCGCTTTCCGAATTCTGGAACCGTTGGCATATTTCTTTATCCAGTTGGTTAAAATATTATCTCTATATCCCATTAGGGGGAAACAGACATGGAAAAATAAGAACTTATATCAATCTAATGATTGTCATGGCTCTCGGAGGACTTTGGCATGGGGCTGCCTGGAGCTATGCGGTTTGGGGCATTTATCATGGGATTGGATTAGCAGTGGAAAGATTATGGCTAGACTGGAAAAATATCAAAAAAACCTCCGAAGAAGACTTGCCTTTCTGGCGACAGGTTGTAGAACAGTCAATTCAAGTCATATTTGTTTTTTCTTTTGTGTCAATTGGTTGGCTTTTATTTAAACTACCACGCTTTGAAGAAGCAGTTGATTTTATCGTTACTTTGTCGAAAAATATAAATATTCAGCCTTTTCTAATTCAGATTATACCAGTGTTGTTTTTTTCTTTACCCGTCATATTGTATCACTTGTCAAATTTTCCTCTTTTACGAAAAGCATTTGACAAAGAACTAAGCATAGTAAATTGGCGATATAATTTTCAAGATATTGCTTGGGGTATCATGTTATTTTTGATTATCTTAAATAGTGGCAGTTCCAGTGATTTTATTTATTTTCAATTTTAGTCAGGAGTCAAAATATGTCAATTGTCCGTATGAATCGAAGAGTCATCGTACCGATACTAGTCAGTTTACTATTATTTTGCTTATATCAGATATTAATTTGGGTGAAAGTTGTCAGTCCTAGTGATGGAATTCATCAATGGCAGAGAAACGTGATTAAACTGGAAAGATATATTTATCAAAACAGAGGGGTTGATATTACTCTCGTTGGCAGTTCTCTTATCGCTAAGATCGATGTAGCAAATATTGGCTCTAATGCGATCAATCTAGGACTAAGTGGTGGCAACAGTCAAACTGGTTTAGAAATTGTCAAAAGGAAGAAAAAACCTCCTTCAAAAATTTTGGTAGAGATTAGCGATACTATTCAAAAAAGCATCGATTATAAATTAGTTCATAATATTTATCAACCAGGTTGGTATTGGCTTCGTTTATATTTCCCCATTTTTAGACAAGAGTATCGACCTGTCAGTGTTTTGGTAAATTATTTGAGGAACACATCAAAAAACAATAGAACCTTGACCGATGATGAACAAGATAAACGAGAAATGACAAGCGATCGACTTAGAAAAAAAATAATCCAAAACTATGTGAATCAATACGCAAAAAAAATAACTCCAGAAAAACGAGATAAATTAATCAGTGAAGCGAAGCATCTCAAAAAACAGATCGCTGAGTTCCAAAAAGCTGGAGTTAGAGTCATCCTGTTTAATGTTCCGATAGACTCAGAACTTGAAAATACAATGATGCAAAGAGAAATCCGAGAATTGCTGCGATCGCTTTTTCCCCCTAGTACCTGTGAATGGTTGCCGGAACCGCCATCTGAGGATTGGATTACATATGATGGCTTCCACTTGATACATTCTAGTGCGAAGAAATACGCTCTTTTTTTAAAAGATCAAATAGTTAAAAATGGTTGGTGATTGAATCATCCCTACTGTTGGCAAGATGATCCCAGCAACCCAATCCCTGGGCAAAACTCACATAAGCGCCAAAAAATAAGCTAGAGTAAAGAGTTGGCTTAAACTACATAAATCCGCGATGACATCGACAATTCCTAACCCCTCCCAGGAGGGAAACTCGGTCCAATTCCCTATAAGTCACCTTAAATCCCAGAATTAAAACCACTTAAACTATTAGCTTTAGAGCTAGTTTTAAAGCAAAATTACTCTTTTTGATTTTTTTATTGCTTTATTTAAATACACTGACGTAATTAATTAATTCATCCATTATAAAATTCAATCTATAGCACTACGGATTTTGGTTAGGACAGTCACAAAACGCTCATGAGTGCGTATGGCAAGACTTTAGCTGACTGCTGACTGCTGATAGCCGTCTGCGGCTGCCCGCAGGAGAATCGCTTACTGCTATATAAAATAGAAAAGGCTGATTTGTGGCGACCGTTGGATATGAAAGTTTTGGCTAAGCCGGTCTTTCCAAGTCTTATTCGTCCTGTCTTTTTGGAGCATATCACCCGCTCTAGCTTCATCTGCTATGGTGCAGGATAATAGGAGCAGCGACCTTTCTGACTGTAGATCTGCTAATAAAAATAGAGCCCATTAGCCGAGGGCAAGACAATTGAATTGGTAGAAAATGCAAGCAAAAAAATCGGCTCTTCCGGACTTTCTTTGCAAAATTACCTCCAAAAAAGGGCGAAAAGCCTTAATCAGTAGAGGTACTTGTCTCATTTTCGGTAACTTTTGATACAAAATAGTCTCTAAAGTAGGCCGTAAGTGAGTCATAGTAAGGGTTTCACTCTCTATTTACCGAAATCTTTACAAGGAAAGTCCAAAAAATCTAGATGGAGCTTGACTTAGGCGAGGTAGAGATGGGCAATAATAAAATCCTGCTCCATCCTCTTGGTATAATTATGCCCTATAATTATACCCCATAATTATGCGCCCAGAAGATAAAATCTTAATATCTTTTAAAGTATATGGGTAGGAAAAATAACCTTTGATAACCGCGCTAGTGTATGCGATCGCACTTCCATAGGGGCAAAGCCCGTGTAAAATCGCCACAACTAAAAGCGATCGAGGTTTAGTCCCTGGAAGCGGAGGAAGTGGAGGAAGCGGAGGAAGCGGAGGAAGCGGTCCCCCCCTCTGCCCCTCTGGCTCCTCTGCCCCCTCTGCCCCCTCTGCTCCTTTGCCCGTCTGCCTGTAGGGTAAGCTGAGAGCTAACAGCAATGGCTTTTTCGTCAGTTTTTCAAGAAAACCGCTTCGCTTGCCAGGGCTCTGGTTTAAAACAGAGGCTTTATAGTCTAGATACGCTCTGGGCAAGGCGCGCCAGCAGGTAATTACCAAAAACCCTTTCCTAAGACTGGCAATTTAGCTGTTTGGCTTGTTTGGCAGGGAATCCGTGCAAGCAGGTTTTACTCGGGATATGGACCGCTCGATATGCCTAAAATATGCCCACGATAGAGTCAGGACAATCCAAATAACCGATGGCAAGATACAAAGGAGAAAGCGTGCATAATACTACTAAAGAAGAAAAAATATCAATTGGCCTGCCAGAAGGTAGGCCAGCCTCTACGCCGTATGGGGGCCAGCCTTGGCTAGTGGAAGAACGGGACGCCTGTGGCGTAGGCTTTATAGCTAATCTGGATGGCAAAGCCAGCCACGATATTATTACCAAAGCCCTGCCGGCACTAACTTGTATGGAACATCGGGGGGGTTGTAGCGCGGATGCAGATTCTGGCGACGGAGCGGGAATAATGACTGCTATCCCTTGGCAACTCTTCAATGGCTGGTTTGCCGAAACCGGAAATAAAAAACCAGATCCGAAGCATGCAGGGGTGGGAATGGTCTTTTTGCCCCAAAACCCAGATGCCGCCCGAACAGCTCGCCAGATTGTAGAAAGAGTTTTTGAGCAAGAAGGATTCGAGACGATCGCCTGGCGAGTTGTCCCTGTCAAGCCAGAAGTGCTAGGACCCCTGGCTAGGGATAATATGCCTCAAATAGAACAACTGTTCGTCTCCCATCCAAGCCAGACGGGAGACGACCTGGAGCGGTCTCTATATCTGGCTCGCCGCGCGATCGGTAAAGCGATTGCCGCTAGCAAGGAGACTCAGGACTGGAGCGACGACTTCTATATCTGCTCCCTATCCCATAGCACCATTATCTATAAAGGTATGGTTCGCTCTGAAGTTCTGGGGCAATTCTATTTAGACCTGACAAATACCGCTTACTCTAGCTCGTTCGCGGTTTATCACCGGCGCTTCAGCACTAACACTATGCCCAAGTGGCCCCTAGCGCAGCCGATGCGCCTGCTGGGTCACAATGGCGAAATTAATACGCTGTTGGGCAATATTAACTGGATGTTTGCGCGACAAGCGGATTTGGCTCATGCCAATTGGGGCGATCGCATAGAGGATCTAAAACCGATCGTTAATTCAGCTAACAGCGATTCCGCTAATCTCGACAATGCAATGGAGTTGCTGGTTCGCTCGGGCCGCAGTCCTGTAGAAGCTTTAATGCTAATGGTGCCCGAAGCGTACCAAAATCAACCGGATTTGGCTGACCATCAAGAAATTATCGATTTCTACGAATATTACAGCGGCATTCAAGAAGCTTGGGACGGTCCGGCTCTGCTGGCCTTTAGCGACGGCAAACAGGTGGGCGCGACCCTAGACCGCAATGGCCTGCGTCCCGCTCGCTATTGTCTGACCAACGACGGCAAGATAATCGTGGCTTCCGAAGCTGGGGTGGTGGATATTCCAGAAGAAACGATTGTGGAAAAAGGACGCCTCGGCCCGGGACAGACGATCGTTGCCGATCTCGAAAGCGGAGAAGTTCTCAAGAATTGGGAAATAAAAGAACGCATTGCCCGATCGCAGCCCTATAGCGAGTGGTTGGCAGCGGGTCGCCAAAATCTGGAGCAGCAACCTTTCTTGAATGCGGCTCAATTTGATGCGGAGGGAATGCTGCGCCAGCAAACGGCTTTTGGCTATAGCCTTGAGGACGTGGAAACAATCGTTCAGGGAATGGCCGCCGCTGGCAAGGAGCCCACTTTCTGCATGGGCGATGATATTCCTCTGGCGATTTTGTCGGATAAGCCTCACGTTATATATGACTATTTCAAGCAGCGCTTTGCCCAAGTTACCAATCCGGCAATCGACCCCCTGCGCGAAAAGTTAGTCATGTCCCTGGAAATGCTTCTGGGCGATCGCGGCAATCTTCTGGAAGCTAAGCCGGAATATGCGCGGCAACTGAAAATCAAAACTCCGGTTCTCAATGAATTGGAGTTAGAGGCGATTCGCTCTAACTCGTTGCTGGAAACCGCTACTCTCTCGACTCTATACGATATCTCGACAGGACCGGAGGGATTGCGCGCTGCGGTGGAAAATCTAGTGGCGGAAGCAGCGGCAGCAGTCCGGGCGGGTAAGAAAGTTCTGATTCTGAGCGATCGCTACAGCCAAGCCAATTCCGCGAGCAATGGCAATGGCAATGGCAATGTAGGGGCGAATGGCGATTCCCCCGGAAACCAAATCTATATTCCACCTATGCTGGCGGTTGGCGCTGTCCACCACCATTTGATTCGCCAAGGCTTGCGGATGAAAGCCTCTATCCTCATCGATACCGCTCAATGCTGGAGTACCCATCACTTTGCTTGCCTGCTGGGTTATGGAGCTTCTGCAATTTGTCCTTATCTGGCTCTGGAAAGCGTTCGCCAATGGTGGAGCGCGCCGAAGACTCAGAAGATGATGGAGCGGGGCGCTCTGGAATCTCTGACTATTTCCGAAGCTCAACAAAATTATCGCAAGGCAGTTGAAGCCGGTTTGCTCAAAATCCTTTCTAAAATGGGGATTTCTCTGCTGTCCTCCTATCAGGGGGCGCAAATATTTGAAGCGATCGGTATTGGCTCTGACTTGCTAGAGCTGGGTTTCGCGGGCACTACTTCTCGGATTGGCGGACTATCTTGCGCGGAATTAGCTCGGGAAACGGCAACTTTTTACGGGAAAGCTTTCCCAGAGCTAACGGTTAAAAAGTTGGAGAACCTCGGCTTTATCCAGTATCGCAAGGGTGGCGAGTACCATCTGAACAATCCAGAGATGGCGAAGCTGCTGCATAAAGCGGTGGAGAATAAAGAACAGGATTATTACGAACTGTACAAGCAGCTTTTGGAAGGTCGTCCGGCAACCGGCCTGCGAGATTTGCTCGATTTTAGTTCCGATCGCGCTTCTATTCCTCTTGAAGAAGTGGAGTCCGCTGAGAGCATTGTTAAGCGCTTCTGTACTGGGGGTATGTCTCTGGGAGCCCTGTCGCCGGAGGCCCATTGTACCCTGGCGATCGCTATGAATCGTCTCGGGGGCAAGTCCAACTCCGGGGAAGGGGGCGAAGACCCGGTACGCTTTAAAGTCCTCGACGATGTAACAGAGTCGGGCCATTCGGAAACTCTGCCTTACTTGCAGGGCTTGCGCAATGGAGATACCGCTAGCTCCGGAATCAAGCAGGTGGCTTCCGGTCGCTTTGGGGTGACTCCAGAGTATCTGATGAACGCCAAGCAAATCGAAATTAAAATAGCCCAGGGTGCGAAGCCGGGAGAAGGAGGCCAGCTACCGGGGAAAAAAGTCAGCCCCTATATCGCGATGCTGCGCCGCTCCAAGCCCGGGGTTACTCTGATTTCGCCGCCGCCGCACCACGATATCTATTCCATTGAGGATTTGGCTCAGTTAATTTTTGACCTGCACCAAGTCAATCCCAATGCCAAGGTGAGCGTGAAGCTGGTTGCGGAAATTGGTATCGGCACGATCGCCGCTGGGGTGGCAAAGGCGAATGCGGATGTTATCCAAGTTTCCGGTCACGATGGCGGTACGGGTGCGAGTCCCCTCAGCTCGATCAAGCATGCGGGGGTTCCCTGGGAGCTGGGCCTGACAGAAGTGCATCGCGTTTTGATGCAAAACAAGTTGCGCGATCGCGTGATTCTGCGCGCCGATGGCGGTTTGAAAACCGGCTGGGACGTGATGATGGCTGCTCTGATGGGGGCTGAAGAATATGGCTTTGGCTCTATCGCTATGATTGCTGAAGGTTGCATAATGGCCCGCATCTGCCATACGAACCAATGTCCCGTGGGGGTCGCTACCCAGCAGGAAAAACTGCGCAAGCGCTTCCCCGGCGTTCCCGAGCATGTGGTCAACTTTTTCCTATTCGTGGCCGAAGAAGTCCGCAGCATTTTGGCGAAGTTGGGCTACCGCTCTATGACCGAGGTTGTCGGTCGCGCCGATTTGCTCCAAGTTCGCCCGGTGAGTTTGGCGAAAACTGATTCTATTAATTTGGATTGTTTGTTGCAACTGCCGGATACTCGCAGCGATCGCAGTTGGCTCGAACACGAACCCGTCCACCATAATGGGTCAGTTATCGATGACGAACTGCTGGTAAAACCGGATGTCGCTGCCGCGATTCAAAACCATTCGAGCATCGACATTACTCTGCCGATTGTCAATACCGATCGCTGCGTCGGGGCTCGGATTGCCGGTCGCATTGCCAGCATATATGGCAATGATGGCTGGAAAGGAACGATCGCTATTCGGTTCCAAGGCAGCGCGGGTCAGAGCTTTGGCGCTTTTAATCTTCCGGGAATGACTCTGCGGCTGGAAGGGGAATCCGCAGATTATGTTGGCAAGGGGATGCACGGCGGGGAGATTATTATTAAACTCCCGAGCAATTCCCAGTTGAATGCGGCGGATAATACGATTATCGGCAATACCTGTCTTTACGGAGCTACTGGGGGAGTTCTCTTTGCTAGCGGTAAAGCAGGGGAGCGCTTCGCGGTGCGGAATTCCAAAGGCCAAGCGGTGATAGAAGGAGCCGGAGACCATTGCTGCGAATATATGACCGGCGGCGTTGTGGTGGTTCTCGGCAAAGTCGGTCGCAATGTGGGCGCGGGTCAAACCGGCGGCCTCGGCTATTTCTTGGATGAGGATGGCAGTTTCCCCGCTAAAGTTAACCCGGAAATTGTTAAGATTCAGCGGGTGACTTCGGCGGCTGGGGAGCAACAGTTGAAGGAGTTAATCCAGGCTCATGGCGATCGCACTGGCTCCGATTTAGCTGCGAAGATTCTGGCTAATTGGCAAGAATATTTGCCGAAGTTCTATCAGGTGGTTCCGCCTTCTGAGGAAGATACGCCGGAAGCTTCTAGCGAAGCGGTGGAAGAGAAAGTGGCTGTTAATGTCTAAGGCCATAAGCTTCTAATGTGGCCAGCAGCAGCCAGAAATCCTGGCGAGCAGCCAGAAACCCGGTTTTTTGGAAAAACCGGGTTTCTCAGAAGCTATTGCTGAGGCCAGAAACCCGGTTTTTTGGAAAAACCGGGTTTCTTATGTTTGCATACATATCGCGATTTAAAATTGCTATAGTTTACATAAGCCCTATTGTAATCCCGTAGGACGGGCGTCCCGCCTGTCCCTGACCGATCTGGCGGACAGGCGGGACGCCCGTCCTACGCAGCACTAGACCCTGGAGAAAAGAGGCCATGAAATTTATCAGCCCCAAGGTAGATTTTGCCTTTAAAATGATATTTGGCTCCGACAAGAGCGAAGCAATTCTAATCAGTTTTCTTAATGCTATAATATACAAAGGTGAAAAAACAATTCAATCTTTGAAAATTATCAATCCTTACAATCCGGGTAAGATTGACAGTTTCAAAGAAACTTATCTGGATGTAAAAGCAACTTTAGCTGATGGGTCGATTGTAGTAATAGAAATGCAAGTAGGCCGCATGGCTGGTTTTAGCAAGCGGATAATGTACAATCTGACCAAGGCTTATGCCAATCAATTAACTGTAGCAGAGCGTTATCTAAGCTTGAGACCGGCGATAGCCGTAACAATTGTTGACTTTGTACTCTTTAAAGATAAGGCAGAGGTTATCAGCCAATTCGTCTTCAAAGAAAAAACCAAGGACTTTGAATACCCCGACGAAGAATTGCAGCTATTCTTTGTGGAGTTGCCGAAATTTAAGAAGGACTTAGCAGAGCTAAGCACTTTGAGCGATAAATGGATTTATTTCCTGAAAGAGGCTGCGAAATTGGATGAGATACCGACAATTTTGGGGGAAGTCGAGGAAATAGAAGAGGCTTTAAGTATTGCCAACCAAACCAGCATGACCTTCGAGGAGCTAGATCTGGTAGATCGTCGGAGCATTCTGCTCCAGGATGAAGAGGGCCGGATAATTTATGCGCGAGAACAGGGAAGAGAACAGGGAAGGCAGCAAGGAATAGAAGAAGGAAGACAGCAAGGAAAACAGCAAGGAATAGAAGAAGGAAAACAGCAAGGAAAGGAAGAAGGGCGCTTTGAAGCTACTCTTGCTCTGGTATTGCGTCAACTGAAAAAGCGGTTTGGAGAAATACCCGAAGCTCAAGGCAGCCAAGTTGAAAATCTAGCTATCTCCGATTTGGAAGGTTTAGCCGAAGATCTTTTTGAGTTCAAGAGTTTGGAGGATTTGTCTCGCTGGCTCCAAGGGCGCTCCTGAGCTTTCTTTTTCTGGCACCCATCCGCTGCCACCATCCGCCACCCATCCGCTGCAGTTCATCCGTTACATCAGCTACCCATCCGCTGCCACTATCTATCCGCTACCAACTCTTTCGATTTTTCCCCATCCGGTCGGTAATACTCTTCCCCATCTGATAGCAATCCTGACATTTGCAAGACTCTATCTGACTTATGGCGCGCCTGCAAGGCTAGCAGGTTTCGCGCCGATTCGACCGGAAAGACTTTTTTCCATGCCATCAGTTCTCGCTGCATAACTGCCAGTTCCCAAAGGAAATCTTGGGGAACGCTAGCCGCAGACCACTCTATTACTAGAGCCGCTTCCCGGAGTAAATGAGAAGTTAGGCGATCGCTCTCGGGAATAGTTGACTGGGTGGAGATGGTAGCAAGGGTTGAGGCTAAATTTCCCAACTTTTGCTGCCAATCTAAGGTTTTGATTCGTTCGTATAAGGCTTGACGTTCCATTAGCGTACTTCCAATAAGCTCCGCACGATGATTTCGATTTCTTCTCTAAGCATGGGGTCCCTTATCTCCATACCTCGATTTCGCTGGCTCGGGCGGATATTGATAAGAGACTCAAATCCTACTTGTTGTTTTTCGGGATACCAATCCGCTCCCCACACATTTTGTTGGAGACTGCCATCTCCTAACAGAACCTGTTCGCAGTCATAGTGAAGTTCACCTCCTCCCGCTATAATTTCTCGCTTGACATCCACTGCTAATTTAATCATTAATCCGAAATAGGGTTCGGCCATTTGATTCAATTGCTCTGCTGTTGCGCGTTCTCGAATGATAAAGATCATTGTCCTCAAATAAAACATTTGAATAGCGGTGACTGAGGGGAGAAAGAACGTCTGGAACGTCAGTCAAAGCGATCGCAGCCAAAGCTTAATCGGTCAGCTTCTGGCTAGTCCCTTCAAGGTCGATGGTTTTACCCCTTTGCAGCGAGAAGAGATTTACGAGTGAAATGAGAAACTATTCTTCGCTCTCGGGAATAGTGGACTGGGTGGAGATGGTAGCAAGGGTTGAGGCTAAGGTTCCCAATGCTGCCAATCTAAGGTTTTTATTCGTTCGTATCCCAATTATCGCCCCTCCTTCTGTGATAGCAGTTCTTCCTTCAAATCCTGACATTCTTCAGCCAGCGGAATGCCCAACTCTGTAGCAATATCTAAAGCCTCATTACAATGCTCCAGCGCCCTATCCAGCTCGCCTAACTGCTGATGGAGTTTTGCCAACTTATTGAGAACTTCAGCATCGAGATCTAGAATACCGATTTCTCTGGAAATCTCCAAGGCTGCCTGCAACTTGTCCATAGCTTCTGGATACTGCTCTAATTTTAGGAGAGTCTCTCCCAAACTACTCAGAGTGCTTCCTTCTCCTGAGAGATCGCCAATTTCACGGGCAATTGCCAAATGCTGCCGATAGTAATCAATGGCCTTCTGGTAATGGCCTAGAGATTTGTAGGCAGTACCAAGATTGCCCAGAGCATGTCCTTCTCCTTGGCGATCGCCAATTTCCCGGGCAATTTTCAAATATTTGTTATGGGATTCAATTGCATCGTGATACTTTCCTAGGGAGTTATAGACAACACCCAGATTGCCCAGGTGTCTTGCTTCTCGGGAGCGATCGCCAACATCCCTAGCAACGGCTAAGCCCTGGCTAAGGCATTCAATCGCGGAGTGGTAATCTCCTAGGAAGTAGTAAATTCCTGCGAGATTGTTGAGACTTTCAGCTACATTGGGATGGCGGTCGCCCAGCAGTAATAGACTGATTTCTAAAGCCTCCTCGACTAGCGGTTTGGCCTCAGCATACCGACCCTGAGCTTGGTAAAGCTCTGCTAACTCATTCAAACTAGATGCCACATCCGGATTCTCTGAGCCTAGCAGACGCTTTCTCATTTCCAACCCTTGTAATAATAGGGGTTCTGCCTCAGCATAGCGACCCTGAGCCTTGTAGAGTTTCGCTAGCTTATTCAGGCTACTTGCCACGTCGGGATGGTTGTCTCCCAAAAGGAGTTTTCCCAATTCCAAGGCTTCCAGATAAAGGGGTTCCGCCTTCGCATAGTTGCCCACATCGTAGTAGAACGCTGCCAGGCTGTTGAGACTGGCTGCCACGTCGGGATGCTCGGCTCCTAAGAGGCGTTTTCTCAATTCCAAGGCTTCCAACAACAAGGGTTGTGCTTCGCTGTAGAGACCCATATCGTGGTATAGATTTGCCAAATCGTTTAAATTGTTGGCTAAATTGACATCTATATCCGAATTTCTTTGTAGTGCCAGAGCCTCTTGCAAATACTTGACGGCCAGGGATCGTTCCGTTTTGTAATCTGCAAATTGACCGCTTTCCAGACGTCTGGCATACTCCCTTCCCATTTGGGCGTAGAAATCAGGGCAAACGCATCTTAAATAAGTTTGACTTTTTACAAAGAAAGTGCCTTGTTTTAAACTTAAAATTATCATGTGTTTAGGGTTAGTTCTTAATAATAACCGCATACAGGCCTGTCGATCCTG
>JAAHFN010000107.1 GCA_010672965.1 Oscillatoria sp. SIO1A7 | reverse complement strand
TGGGGAGAGAGGGGGAGAGAGGGGGAGAGAGGGGGAGAGATGGGGAGGGATGGGGAGAGATGGGGAGAGATGGGGAGAGATGGGGAGAGATGGGGAGAGATGGGGAGAGATGGGGAGAGATGGGACAAGTCTCCGATACCTCACCTGGTCCCCCGGTCTCCCCGTCTCCCGGTCTCCCTTCCCCTCGCCCAATGCCCAATGCCCAATGCCCAATTCTTGACAGAATACATCAATATGAATATTGCTTCCTCCGTCCGATCGCCTAATTCTGTTGCCGAAAAATACAAAATAATTCGCGAAGAACTGCCCGAGAACGTGCGAGCGATCGCCGTGAGCAAGACCGTTGGCGTTGAGGCGATTCGAGCAGCTTATGCCGCCGGGGCGCGGGATTTTGCCGAGAATCGCATTCAAGAGGCGATCGCCAAACAAGAACAATTGCAAGATTTGTCGGATATTTGCTGGCATTTTATCGGTCACTTGCAGGGCAATAAAGCAAAAAAAGCTGTCGAAAGTTTTGATTGGATTCATACCTGCGATAGCCTGAAGCTAGCCCGACGCATCGCTAACCTAGCCGCCGATATGCCCTCTCCCCCTCAAGTCTGCCTGCAAGTGAAAATTTTGCCCGACCCCAACAAGCATGGCTGGACGGTTCCCGAGTTAATGGCGGCTTTACCGGAATTAAGCTCCTATGAAAAGTTACATATTCGAGGCTTGATGACTATGCTGCCTCTGGGTCTGTCTGAAACAGAAATGCTCGCGGCTTTTCAGGCAACCCGAGATTTGGGCGATCGCATTGCCGAGCAAAACTATTCTAATATTCAGATGCGGGAGTTTTCTATGGGAATGTCGGGAGATTATCAGCTTGCAGTGCAGGCAGGTTCGACGATGGTGCGCTTGGGGCAAATTATTTTTGGAGCCAGAAAATAAAGCGGTCAGCGGTCAGCTCTTAGCTTTCAGCGAGCGGCAGTTAGGGAATTGCGTAGAAATAAAGTACCCTAAGCATTCTTCGATCCCCACCGTTCGGGCGCTCGCCGGTCGTTGCCCTAAATTGGCCTAATTTCGACTCGTACCCCCGTTTCTCCTCCGGCAATATAGCGCCAACTTCCACGGGGAAGGTGTTTGAGACTGTCCGAGGGGACCACTCCCGCGCCGACGAGACTATCCAAAACCGAACCGGCTAGATTGTCCCCATCGCCTCGATGGTTGCCCCGCAACAAGATTCGCACTTCTGCTTGCTGAATCGGCAACTCGGGGGATGGGTTCATTTTTTGGAGCTGCATGATTATCTCTCCCTCGGCTCTGAGTCGCCATTGCCGATAGCGCTTCGGCAAAAAAGTCCCGTGGGCTGTGACCCTGGGGCGAGCTTTGGGGGTCACCGACCCGGGAATCCAGAAGGCGATCGCGGAATGATAGACTCTCGCAGTTTCGGTATTTTGGGCGGAATTATTTTGGGCGGAATTATTTTTGGCACTGGGGGGACGGGCTGGATTTGACAATTTCTAGGCTCCTGCGATCGGTGGGCTCTAGAATGTCTTTCTTCTCCAGGGGTAGGCGATCGGGAAATGGGCATTAGGTAGGGTGTAGGGTTTAGGGTGTAGGGAAAATGGGGGCTAGAAACCGGGTTTCTTCTCAAAACTTTCGGTTTGTCGCCAAAATTGTCGGCTGAAACCCGGTTTCTTCTCCAACTCAGCACGGGGAAATTCATACTCTTTGTACTGTTCTAGCCTACCATCTATAGCCACAATCTTTCCCCCATTGCACCCAAGCTTCTGCCATTTGCATTAACCGACCGCGCTGTTCTGGCTTGACGGGATTAGCACCAGTAATAGATTGCAATGCCCAAAACAAATGATCTGGCTCCCGTTCTAGTTCGCGCAAAATTAGCGGTACGACGGGCTGACCCATACCAATAATTCTTTGATAAGCAGGGTGCATGGCCATTTTCGCCACCAAAGACATCATCCCCGTTTCCTGCCGCCATTGTTCGGCAAGGTTTAAGAAATCTTCCTCTAAGTCTGAAGGCTCTAAGAGAGGATAGCAGTAGGTAGCATTTTGGCTATCGCGTTTGTAGATTGTTTCCATTGCACAATTGGACTTTGCGGAATAAGAGCAATTTCTATTTTAAAGCCGCCTTTGTCAGATTTCGCTCTCTCGGGCGCGCAGAAACCCGGTTTCTTCTTCAAGTCAGCAAAGCGATTCTCAGGGGCGGAGACGCTTCGCGATCGCCTTTGTCTGCGGGAAGAGCGATCGCTACTCTATTTTCTTTCTCTGGGGGCTACAAACCGTCAACCTCCCCCGCTGCCTTCAGGTATGTATTTGCTATATCCACTTCCCCGTTCAAATGCTCTAAAACCAACTCAAGCTCGGCAGCGGATTCCATAAATAGCTCTTCTCGTCCTCTCCTAAGTTGTTCTATAAAGTCTCTCTCGATAGAGTCCAGGCGGGACAAGTAGTTGTGCTTGAGGTTTTCGAGTTGTTTGAGAGTATCGGCAACTCGCTCTCGCACTCTGACAAGATCCGGTGAAAGCGCAGTCTCTGTCTCTGGCAAAAGATTCAACTGGCTTTTGAGACGATCTACATACTCTTGATACTGGAGGAGAAAGCTCGACTTGCACCCTTCAAAGTATTCTACGACCTCTACCTCAGTAATTGACTCCCGCTGACAGGAACTTAATTCCGCCCTATGTCGTTTCTGGCTTTGCTTCAAGGACAAGACCGAAGATCCCAAGGGAATCGCCACAGCACCTCCCAAGAACAAAGGCAGTAACTTATCGGTGGTTTTCGCAGCCATGCGCCCCGCCGCCGAGAGCGAGAAAAAAGCAATAGAGAATGAGGCAAAGACGCAGAACAGCCAAACAAAACTGATTATAGGACTGGGAAAGGCGAGTCGGAAACCAGGTTTTCTGGCTGAGACTCTAGCCAAACGCTTTTGCAGTATCGAATCGGTCAATTCTTTAGGAGAAACAAAAGCCTTTAGAGATTGGGTATCGAAATCCATAGTCGATCGAAAAATAGCAGCTAAAATTGCTAGGCATTGGCTCGGAATACGTCGAGATCCTCGATAGGCTGTAAGATAGCTTGGAGCTTGCCAAAGTTTTCGAGAATATTTTCAAACTCTGCCGATCGCTCGCCGGTTTGGGTAAAAAACATCAAATCATGTCGCTGTCGGGCGATCGAGAGCCGCTCTCCTTGCACCGCCAACCAAAGGTCGCACGTCCAAAGATCTTTCTGCTTGAAGAAGGAAAACATTCCTCCCTTCGATTCCGGCTTTTGTTCGCCCTCTTGGGGTGCAACAACTCGGACGATGCGCTCCATGAATCGGTAAGAAAGCAGCTTGCGCGTTGCATTCTCGTCGCTGCCAAACGTATAGAATCTATCTTCCAGTGCGTCGCTTTCCATACTGTACTCTTCAAGACCCCGTTGCTTGAAGCGATCGGGACTTTGCCCGCTTGCCCCGGCGACATGTTCTAACCAGGGATAATCCTGGCTCACCTGCACCGTTACATAGCTAGGCCGTCCCTTCCAACCCCTTACTATTTTTTTTCGCTTTGTCAGCGGCATTGAAGCGGCATTTTTAGGGACAAGATAAGTTTTATGTTGCTTAGCCTTCAAAAAGGGCACGCTGTAGAAGTTACCTCTAAAAACACCAAGACTTGGACTGTCGTTATTATTAAAGTAAACAAATCTATCGAATTCTGTAGCTTGGTAGCTCGGGTCGATAAAAAAGATAACCTCGACTTCTCCCACTATGTAGGTCAAATTGTTGATGGTAAAAAGCAGTTTATTCCGTTCGCCATAACGTTCCCACCCGCTGTATAGCAGTTCGGAGCCCGCGACCCCAAGGAAGTCTTTGCCGGAAGATTCAAACTCCCAGGCGGGGACAAACTTTACGTCCGTAGCGTTGGGGTACATGACTTGCGCGAAGCTTGTCAGCGCTTCGCCACGGAAATCTAATAGAGCCGAACCGTAATTCCGCAATAGCGACCTGATACGACCCTCGATCCTCTCCCAGACGATAAAGATACCATACATACCCGCGCCAAGAAAGAACGTTCCAAGAAATATGCTAATGATATTTTGTCCAAAAATGAAAAAGAGCGCCCGAGGAACTCCACTCGCAAATGCAATAACACACAAGAAAAATAGCAAAAAGCGGGGGGTTTTCTCGTAAGCTTTGGGAAACAGACTTTCTGTTATTTTCATCGTCCTTTCCACGGGAAACTGTACGGCTAAGAAGCGACAGTATCGCCAGAATAAACTAATTTTTTGCTTGGCCTCACCCCAACTGCGCCAGATGCTGTATGCCACCGCTCCAATAACCGCGATCGGTATTATTGCTACCAGGAATGGCAATAAGAAAAGCCCAATCCCAATTAAGCTAAACTCTAAAGCGATATAGGCCAATAGCATAGCTAGGCGTATTTTGTCAAAAAAAGACTTTTTACTCTCGTATTCTCGGCGCTTTTCTTCAATGTCTAGCAACCGTTGGCGATAATTGCGATCGCCGTACAATGTTTCCAACTGACCTCGAATGTTCTTATCCATAAACTTCCTCACAAGGCTAGGCGTTAGCCAGCGAAAATAATTTGAGTAATACTCCTCTAAGCGGCAAAAGCTTAGCTCCAATTTTCCAAATCCACATCTTTCCGAGTTTGCTCAGTTGCCTTGAAGAATTCCTTGGACTCGAACCTTTTGAACAGTAATTGTGCTACAAACCCGCTTGGAAAACTGCCAAGCTCGTTGTTGAAGCGCTCTACGCTGGCATTGTAAGTCCGTCGCGCTGCAGAAATTTCCTGTTCGATATCGATAATACTGTCGCTTAGCTTCTCAAAACCCTTTACCTGTTGGATTTCTGGTAACTCAAGGGTCTGGGTCCAGATTAGCGAAATCTTGTTTTCCGTCTCAAAGTATTCCTTTGGATTGCCCTTGCTAGCACCAGAATGTTCTATTAGATCGGCTAGGCGCTCGAACTGTTCGCGCAGATTTTTTTTCTCTTGAGTGACAACCGCCTTGAGCTTCTTAATAGTATTGTGTCGTTCCTCTAGGACGACATCAACTCCAGACAAATTGCGTTTCACTCGACCTTCTAATGAATTTAGGCTGTTGTATATTTTGCTCACTAAGAACCCGAAAACTGCGCCTATAATCAGCAGAAATACTATTAAATCCATTCTCTTGCGTCTATTCTTAGTTGTTTTTTAGTGAGGACTAAAGTCCTCCTAGCGTTACCCTTAAGCATCAACCCACAACGGCAATTCGCCTCTTGGATTTTGGAGCTGAAATTTACCTATTACCTACTGACTTCAGTGCAGTAAATAAGTCCCTTTCCGCCTCCGCCAAAAACATCTTCGATTTTGGATTAGACCGGCTCCCTGCCTTTGCAGGTTGGTCCTCTGGCAGCCTCGCTGTTTTGCTTGGCCCTCTGGCGGCTGAGTCGCTACATATCTTTATTGGGAGAAAGCTCGAAAAGTTATGCGCCTTTTTCGCCAAATTGGAAAAAATTTTTTCCCGACCGGCTGGCAAGGGTCTGTTTAATTAGGACCGCAACGGCCAAGCTCAGGACGGGCTTGGGGACTTGGGAACTTGGTGAATTGCCGCTTCTAAAGCTATATGTAGTTTCCTGTGCGCGGTGAGGCACCCTACAAATAGCGTCTTTGCGTAAGTCCTGAAAACTCAAAACTTTCTCCATGCCCAATGCTCAATGCCCAATGCCCAATGCCCAATGCCCAATGCCCAATGCCCAATGCCCAATGCCCAATGTTCAATGCCCATATATAATGTGAACGACTGAGAATGGTATCGGGAATGCTGGAGTTATTTAGTTCGGGCCTGCTTGGAGCGTGGCTGGAAATGGCGGGGGTGGAAATGACCCCAGACAAGACTATAGCCGCAGTAATAGGGCCGGGAGTTCCAGGTGTGGTCTTGCCCAGCGTCCCAGATCCGATCGCCAATACTGCTATAGAAGAATACTTAGAAAGACTGCGGGCCAAGGGTCTCCTGCTGGATGTTCAAGGAGTATGGGTGCAGACGAGATTGCACCTATTGGCCAGCAACGAAGGAAATACTGCTTTGCCAGCGGCTTCTATCACTAAGGTGGCCACTTCTTTGGCGGCCCTGTCTGAATGGGAGCGCGATCGCCAGTTCGATACTCTGGTGGGGGCGACGGGGAATATAGCTAATGGAGTTTTGGACGGAAACCTAAATATCCAGGGGGGCGGAGATCCTTTGTTTGTTTGGGAAGAGGCGATCGCTCTAGGCAATGCACTCAATAAATTGGGAATTCGCCGCGTCACCGGCAACTTGGCGATCGCTGGCAATTTCTGGATGAACTTTAAAGACAATTCCCAACTAAGCGGCGAACTACTCAAGCTTGCTTTAGACTCGGAAACTTGGCCTCCAGAAGCGGCCGCCGCCCATGCCAAAATGCCTCCGGGAACTCCCAAACCTTCAGTGGCGATCGCTGGTTCCGTTGTCTTATCTGCCTTGTCCGCTCCCAACCAGAAACTATTAATCCGGCACCGTTCCCTCCCCCTAATAGAACTGCTCAAGCGGATGAACATCTACAGCAACAACTTTATGGCCGAGACCTTAGCAGATGGATTGGGCGGAGCCAAAGCAGTACAGCGGCTAGCGGCCAAAGAAGCAGGCGTCTCCCCAGAAGAAATTCAACTCGTTAACGGTTCTGGTTTGAGCCGACAAAATCGCATATCTGCCCGAGCGGCTTGTGGAATGTTCATCGCCATTCAACGCTACTTGCAATTTGAAGTACCGCCCACCGAGCGAGCCTACAACATTGCCGACTTATTCCCCATATCCGGTCTCGACGCCGGCACCCTAGAAGAACGCAACGTACCCAAAGGTGCTACGGTCAAAACTGGCTCTCTCTGGGATGTCAGTGCCTTAGCGGGTTTTTTACCAACTCGCGATCGGGGTTTAGTTTGCTTTGCCATCATTAACCGGGGCGACTATCTCGAAGGCTTCCGCGCCGAGCAAGACAAGCTTCTGCACCAGCTTGTAAAAGAATGGGGAACTGCCAAAGAAACTCCCCTGGCTTTAACGCGGAATACTTTACCTAATTCCGGGCTCAATGTTCTCGGCGCTCCTGGGCGAAATGAGAGTTCTGAGTTTTGAGTTTTGAGTTTTGAGTTTTAATATCAGATCCGCTTAATTAACAGGACTTACGCATAGACTCAAGGACTAGGGGCGTTCGCGAAGCGTCTCCATAAGGAGAATCGCGGGGGGATTGCCCCTACAAATACTAGATCTGGACAGGCAAGCGTAAGTCCTGATTAACCTAAAAAACAATCCGTTCCTCCTGAGCCGGTCGTTGGACTTTCCAAGTTTTTTGTGCGGGTATTTAACCAGACTTATATTAAGTCCTGTCTCCCCGTTCTCCCGTTCTCCCGGTCCCCCTGCCCCCCTGCCCCCTGCTCCCCTGCTGCCCCCCTGCTCCCCTGCCCCCCGGTTTCCCTGCCAGTGCAAAAAAAAAGGCGAATTTCTCTCAAGGAAACCCACCCCCTGCGGCGATCTGCTGTGAGACCGCCCTCGGGTTTTTAGGTGGGCTGTCTTCCCACCCGGGCTAGCTTTGGAGTAAGCCAATTTCCGACTTTCCCTAGTCCATTGGCTTACTCCGTGCCAGTCCGGTTAAGAGAGAAGTTTTTTCCTCGATTGACAACGCCTCTTTACTAGGTCTATGGTCTTTTACATTCCAAAGGGTCGCGCTTAGCGGCCCTTTTTTTGCTCCCTCATGGAAGCATTAAAAATATAATAGCACGGTTTTTCTCGAAAAACAACATTGGCTGCAAAAATTTTTTTGCATTTTCTGCAGCTTCTGTAGCTTTTCCAATGTCGTATAGCCTAATGTTACAGAAAGCGATCGCTATTGCCCCATCCCCGGCCAACAGATTGTCTGGCACTACAAGTATTCGCGGCCAACTCTTATAAATGGCCCCGTATTTGACGAAGTAGAGGCCAGGGATTATTCGTTCTATACAAATTAATGCGCTTCCTTCGATTTTCAACCCACCCCTACCCCTCCCAGGAGGCTCCCAGGAGGGGAATCGGAGGTAAGTTCCCCTCCCAGGAGGGGTTAGGGGTGGGTCTCTTACAGATAATTTTTTAAGAACGAATAGTCCCCGATCCCAAGAGGAGAATCGGACTTAACCGGATTTGATATAAGTTTTGAGTTTTGAGTTTTTCGTAGGTAGGACGATTGCAGTATTTGTAGGGGCGGTGCCCCCGGGAGCGCCCCTACAAATACTGCCAAGCGGGCAGCCCCCCCGTGGCTGCCCCTACGGGATTCATGGGAGAGCTACGCGGATTTGATATAAGTTTTAAATTTTAAGTCTTCCGTAGGACGGGCGTCCCGCCTGTCCCATCGATATTTTTTGGACAGGCGAGACGCCCGTCCTACGGAAGTAGAGTTGGATCTCGTTACCGGGGCGCTTCCTAAAATTTTAAAACGACTGAGATGAACAACGATAATTAAATATTTCTCCAAAAAATGCTAATTTCCTTTGATTTAGACGATACGCTTATATGCGATCGCGAATTAGTCCCGAAAGAGCGGAACAAAGTTCCATTTTTTCTAAAGCCTTGGCTCAATGAGCCTCTGAGACTTGGAACCTGCAAACTGATGCAACAACTAAATCAATATGGATGCGGCATATTGATTATTACCAGTTCCTATCGTTCGCCTTGGTTAGTTCGTTTGTGGTTAACCTGCTATGGCATTTCTGTAGTTAATGTTATCAATCAAAATATTTATCGCGATTATTTAAAACGCCACTCGATTAATCTTTATCCAAGCAAGAATCCTAAGTTATTTGGAAGCTCGCTGCACATAGATGATTCTGAAGGAGTAAGATTAGAAGGAGAAAAGTATGGCTTTGAAGTAATTGTAATTTCTCCCACCGATCGCAATTGGACGGAAAAGGTTATCGAAGCTGTTAGAAACAAGCTTAAGGCAGGGAAAATTTAAATTTTACAATTACCCGAAGCTCTTTATGTTGGGGTAGTGGAGTAGGGGCGAATGGTATTCGCCCTTTTGTTGACGCTACACGCACCCTGCGGGCGAATGCCATTCGCCCCTACGTTAGTAGCATTGGTAGAAAGCCTGCTGGATCACGGAACAACCTCCGTAACCACATCGCCGCCGGTAAAGAGAATAGTTTCGTTTTTAATCTGGCCAACTGCTTTCGAGCCAGTCAACTGTAGGGGCGGATTGCCTTGGCGATAAACCACATTGCCTTCAGCTTCGATTTCGTCTTTAGGAAGATACCAAGTCATCATGTCTGCTTCCATATCTGACTTCCGCTGAGGCATGGTGCTGGAGACATTGCCGGTTAAATAAAAAATTTTGCTCGCTAAATCCAGTTGGCCGCGATCGCCATTAAAAACAACTTGCTTTTCTCGGTGCAGCACTGTCAGCGATCGCTCTGAAAGCACCTTTTCCTTTGGCAAATTCCAAACAATCGACTCGCTATCCACATTAAGAGGAGGACTTTGAAGGTTCAATTGAGCCGCTTGTTCCAGAGTCGCTATTTTTGTTTCCAAATTCATTTCCCCTCGATTGGCCTTAGCTCGATCGCTTCGGGGACAGTCTTCAGGTTTACCATCCTGGGGATTCGCACAACTAAAGCGATCTATCTCCACCGGGCGATCGCTCTTAACCAATTCTTTGTCCAGAAGCCAAACCACTTGCTCGCTTCGCAATTGCAGGGTCGGCTCTTGCTCTTGGGTAGTTGCCACCACATTTCCCAACAACTCCATCTGCCTTGCCCGACTTTGTACCCGCCCTTCATCGGCGGAAATATTAACTTTGGGATGGGTGCCAGTAACATTTTTGCGGACAATCAAAAGATCTTGCTCCGGCAGCCATTCCAATTCTTCACCTCGCAGAACCGCTCCCGACTGAAGATCCGTCGCCACTATATCTTCTTGGAGAAGGATTTTCTCGCCATTATCGTAAACCTGACCATTCTTGGCTTTAATCCTATAGATAAGCTGGCCGTCTTGAAATAGTTCTCCATCAGGAGTCTGAGCGAAAGTAATTTTTTTCTTATCGTTGTAATGAGCTGTAGGCGATCGCACCTTCCAAAGAGTTTGCCCCGACTCGTTCACCTGCTCCAGAGTCGCATCGGTAAAAGTCAAAGTTTTCTCTATCTCCCGCTCCGGCTCGGAATCCTGCTTGCCCGCCTCCGGTCCAACGCAAGACATTAAACTCAACAGCAAACTCAATAGCAGCAGGAACCTATTCAAGGGCATTGGGCATTGGGCATTGGGCATGGGGCATTGGGCATTGGGCATTGGGCATTGGGCATTGGAGACTGGGAGACACGAGGACCGAGACTTTGGTACTTTGGTACTTCCGGACTTCGGAACAGGACTTACGCAAACTATCTATGCCTAGTATTTGTAGGGGCAATCAAGAGCGTGGTTGCCCCGTTCGCGAAGCGTCTCCGCAAGGAGAATCGCTCTTTGTCGTTGCGTAACTTTCGGACTTCGGGACTTGGAGACTTGGGGACTTGGAGACAAGTTTCTCAATGCCCAATGCCCATGCCCAATTTTATCCCGAGGCAAGTCGTAGGCGTAGCCCACCCTCCGGGGCTTAGGGACCCCATGCCCAATGCCCGTATGGCTCCAATGCCCAATGCCCCATGCCCAATTCCCTATTCCCAATTCCCCAAACTAACCCTCCTGTTCCATCTCCATCACAGGCATTCCAGATAGAGGGCGATATGTATAGTTGGGGTGACGGGGGATTTTTTGAATATCTTCCTTGACGGCTTCCAGGTCGATATAGCGATCGGCCACATTAATCAAACTATCGCTAGTCATAGCCCGCAAACTGACAACCTCTACCCGCACCCCACGATAGCTGACGGCATTAACTGCATAAGCCAAGTCGCCATCCCCGCTCACTAAAATTGCCGTATCGTAAGAACCAACTAAGGCCATCATATCCACTGCAATTTCTACATCAAGATTGGCTTTTTTCGAGCCATCTGGCAGTTGGACTAAATCCTTGGCAATGACGCGATAGCCGTTGCGGCGCATCCAGAGCAAAAATCCCTGCTGCTTTTCATTGGTGCGATCGACCCCCGTATAGAAGAAGGCTCGCAGCAGCCGCGAACCCGCTGTTAGGCGGCACAATAGTTTAGTGTAGTCAATTTCAATGCCAAGCTGTAAAGCTGCATAAAATAAGTTCGAGCCATCTATAAAAATAGCCACGCGGCCGCGATTTTCCAAAAACTGTTCGGCCGATAAGAAGCCGTTAGTATTTTCCGGGTGAGACAACATCATTGTTATACCTCTATTTTTTATCCAAAAAAAATTGCTTAGAAAATTATTCTGTCCAAATGATTCAGACTCTACTCTTTCGTTTTTGAGTGATAGACACAAGGGACAAAATAGAACCAATCCGAGTTAATCAATTTTTCGCTCTTGGGCTATGCCCTCCGAAAGGCAGGCTTTCGCCTACGACAAGAGCGATCGCCCGAACGGTGACGGTCAAAGAACGCGGGCTGGTACTAAATTTGCAGTCGCTTGTCCCTAAACCGATTCCCTCATTTCCAGACGCTGAAATACGGGTTGGGGTTTGCCTAGAGCTTGCCCTGCTGGCAAAGCTCCCCAACTGGCATGAGTTTCAAAAGGGACCGCCCCTTCCATTACTGCTTGCGTCTTTTCCAGAGAAAACCCGAGTTGTTGATAAATCTCCTTGCCGATATTGGGAATTATGGGTGACAAAAGATAAGCTGCTAATCTCACCGATTCCAATACGACGTAGAGAACTTCTTCTACGGCCTGTTGTTGTTTCTGCTTGTATAGGGTCCAAGGTGCCCGCTCGTCAATATATTTATTCCCCGCTCGAATCAGGGCGAGAATTTCTTCGCAGGCGAGGCTAAAAGCGAGGGCTTTATAAGCCTCGGCAACTTTACTGCCCAAATCCAGAGCGATCGCGAAGAGCGGATTTTCCTCTGAAATCTCCTCGCCACTTATCCCCGGCACGGAACCTTGACAGTATTTTTGTGCCATTTTCAAAGTGCGGTTGAGCAGATTGCCCAGATCGTTGGCCAAATCAGCATTAAGAATATTGACGAATCGGCTTTCATTAAAATCCCCATCCCGACCGAATTCTATTTCCTTGAGAAAATAGTATCGGACGGCATCGGAGCCATAAAGCTCTACTAACCGCACCGGGTCGATAGTATTGCCCAGGGTTTTACTTATTTTCTGACCATCTTTAGTTAAGAACCCGTGGCCGAACACGCGATCGGGGACTGGCAGTTCCGCTGACAGGAGCATTGCCGGCCAGTAAACCGCATGGAAGCGGAGAATATCCTTACCAATTAGGTGAACATTTATGGGCCACCATTTGGATAGAGCATTCTCCAAGGTTACTTCCTCATCTGGTTCGAGCAGAGCGGTGACATATCCGAGCAAAGCGTCAAACCAAACATATAAAGTATGGTTGGGATCGCTCGGAACTGGAAAACCCCAGTCTAGATTGACTCGCGAAATCGAGAAATCTTGCAGTCCCCGCCGCACAAAGCTGAGAACTTCATTGCGCCTGCTTTCCGGCTGGATAAAATCCGGTCTCTCTTGGTAGAGGGCTTCTAACTGGGGTTGGTATTTCGACAGTCGGAAAAAATAATTTTTCTCGTCCCGCCACTCCGCTTCCAAATTCGGGTGGAGGGGACATCTATGGTCGGCGAGAAGTTCTCTTTCCTCTTTGAATTCTTCACAAGCGACGCAGTACCAACCTTTTTGCTGACCCATATAGATATCGCCTTTATCCCAAACGCGCCCGAAGAATTCTCGGACGATCGCTTCGTGAGGTTTTGCAGTGGTCCGGCTAAATCTATGGTACTGAATGTCTAGTTTTTGCCAGAGTTCGGCAAACTTGTCGGCAATGCGATCGCAATGTTCTTGAGGTGGAACCCCACGCTCCTTTGCGGTACGCTCTATCTTCTGCCCGTGTTCGTCCGTCCCGGTAATCAGCAGAACGCTTAACCCTTGCAGGCGCTGAAACCTAGCTACCACATCTGCTGCCATTGTGGTATAAGCACTGCCAATATGGGGAACATCGTTCACATAGTACAGTGGCGTTGTTATTGCAAAAGTGTTTTTCTTGTTTTGAGCAGAATCCATTTTTTTCATAAAAAATTCTCTTTTTTTCCCTTGCGACCCTAACATGATAGGGCTTAAATTACAGATTTAAACTAGAATTATAGTGACATTTTATAGCCTGTCACCTCTATTCCTGCGGCGATATGGGTCTTTTTTTTTGTCAACTGCCTCAAATCCTTTCACTCCAAGGATTCAAAGCTGATTGCCGGGGTTCTGCCTTTCCTCTGCCATGACCCTTTGCTCCGTTTTTCTTCACATTTTTTTCATATTTTTTTTACATTTGCATCTACCTTAGATCGACCATACCAATAATCTAATCCTTTTTGAAGTGCTTTTCCATAACCACCCCCCTAGATACCTGGATTTTCTGCCGGTAGCATCTTTCTTTTTACCAATGGACAAGAGCCAAATTGTTATATTAGCTGCTGGAGATGGGGTTTTTCAAGTCGGGAAAGGCTCCAGGAGTTGCGTTTTTTTTATTTAGGGGGCAAGGAACCTAGGGGCGCGGATTAAATACCTATTTTTTTAGGTTCATAAGATTTTAACACGCATCCCAGGATAATTACCGCTTTTGGCTCTAGTTTTTCCCCTTCATTGACAGGCATTTCGCGCAAATTTTATAAAGATTTAATACAGGTTTTGTGTGTTCTTATCAAATTATTGCATTTCTTAAAGAAATCTTCAAAACCCTTTTCCCTAGCTTAGTCATGCCTAGAAAAAGGCTATCGAAGCTAACATACAAAGTTCTGTCATATCCTTAAAAGAATGTTAAATTATTCTCAGTAGCTGCTCGACGATCGGCTCGTTTATCGCCAGGATGGTGCGATCGCGCCATACCAAGGCAAAATTGCGACTTGCCAACTATAGCCATCAGCGGACCAAAACATTGTCATCAAATAACCCGTTACTGATTTCTCGCTGCTTTCTGAGCGCCATAGGAACGCAAATGTTCGTTCATCACCAGAATCGGATTCCTAGCGAAGGACCAGTTCTTGTAGCCAGCAACCATCGTAGCTTTATGGATGCGCCCATACTAATGGCGGCTATAAACCGTCCGATTCGTTTTGCCTGTCATCGTTATATGGGTCAAGTGCCAGTTTTGCGGGAAATTGTTACCCAGCTCGGCTGCTTTCCGCTAGAGGTCCCTAAAAAACGCCAGAAAGGGTTTTTTCAAAAAGCCGTCCCCCTATTGCAAGCTCGGGAAATGGTCGGCATCTTTCCAGAGGGAACCTCGCCAATGGTGCGCCCCACTAATCCCAGAGAGGTCGGGGCTTTTCATCGGGGATTTGCTCATTTAGCTTTTAAAGCTCCAATAGCGGATTTGGCAGTTCTGCCCGTAGCGATCGCCGCGATCGACGAAGCAACCTACTCGCCGATGCCCACAAAAGTTTTAAGTCTATTCGATCCATCAGAACCCTTATTTGACCAAGATGGCAGGCACCCAGTAGTAATTTATCGCCGAGTCAATGTTTTTATTGGTCGCCCCTACTGGATTACCCCTCGCCGCCGAGAATCATACCGAGGCAAAAAGGGTAAAACTATAGTCAGCGACCTGGTCGATAGCTTTCAAGCAGAAATTGCCGACTTACTGCGTCGCGGTTAGTGTGGGGTGTAGGGTGTGGGGTGTGGGGTGTGGGGTAGGGTGTTGGTGATGAAGCCTTTTCCACCAGGTGACATATGGGTATAGTTGCCGATCGAAATCCGAAACCTCCTAACAGTAGGATTTTCCAGCTCCCGAAAGCGATTCTCAGGGGCAAAGACGCTCTTGCGCGTTCGGAAAATAGCAGGAGGAATTTTCCCCACACCCGACACCCGACACCCGACACCCGACACCCGACACCCCACACCCTCGTTTAATAATCTCAATTTAAAAATGCTCGTTGCAAACAACCCAATTCAAAACCAGATTCGTTTTCTAACTCCGGCATCAGTCCAGCCGCACAAACCCCTATTTGCCTTTCTGCCCGGAATGGATGGCGCGGGCCATTTACTGCAATGGCAAATTAATCAGGGTCTGGCCGATGCTTTTGATATCCGCTGTCTGGCCATTCCACCAGATGACTTATCGACCTGGGACGTACTGACCGATAAAGTAGCGGAATTGCTCTTGGCAGAATTAGACAATGGCGATCGCCGCCGTTTAGTATATTTATGTGGCGAATCTTTTGGGGGTTGTTTGGCTTTAAAATTAGCAACCTTAGTTCCTTGTCCGATTGACCGGCTGATTTTGGTCAATCCGGCATCTTGTTTTAACCGGCGGCCTTGGATGCAGTGGGGATCGTACATGACGGGTATTCTACCTCCAACCTTTTACCCACTTGCAGTCATGGGGTTTTGGCCATTTTTAGCCTCCCTAGGACGCATCGCCCGCACCCATGCCCAAGATTTGCTAGCTGCAATGCAGGCGGTCAGCCAACAAACCAGTGCTTGGCGGGTAGCCTTAATGCGCGAGTTTGAAATTGGCAAAACCCAACTGCGTCGAATCCCTCAGCCCGCCCTAGTTATTGCCAGCGGCCATGACTCGATTTTATCTTCCCTAGAAGAATCCCAGCGCTTGACCCAATATATACCCAATGCCAAACGAGTCGTGCTACCCGAAAGCGGTCATACTTGCTTGCTAGAAACCGATGTCAATCTCTACGCTATTCTCAAAGAACAAGACTTTTTACCTGGGGATGAATCTGTTGCATAGACAAGATACTCAAGCAATCAAAATCTATTAATTGCTGTTTCAAAATATTACTTTTTTGGCAGTAAGGAAACCAAAGAAACCCGGTTTTTCCAACAATACCAACGCCTATCTGAAAAACTCCCTGGTAGGGTATGTAGGGTATGTAGGAGCGACAGCATCCCCAGCATCCCCCTTGACTATCTAAGCCTCAGGGCAAACGCATCTTAAATAAGTTTGACTTTTTACAAAGAAAGTGCCTTGTTTTAAACTTAAAATTATCATGTGTTTAGGGTTAGTTCTTAATAATAACCGCATACAGGCCTGTCGATCCTGCTA
>JAAHFN010000106.1 GCA_010672965.1 Oscillatoria sp. SIO1A7 | reverse complement strand
TGCAATTTTTTTCCCACTTACAGAAGGGGCTGAAATCCTTACTATTAGAGGGTTTCGGGACTTTCGATCTTCCCGCGATACCCGCAGGCAGCCAAGGTGGGTGAAAATCCTCAGAGTCAACACCCTACCCCACACCCCACACCCGACACCCCACACCCTAGTTTCAGGCCGTAGGCCGCAAAGCCGTCATTTCATACATCTTCATAAAAATTTGCAAAAATATCATCTTAAAATCTGGTTAAAATGTTAATTTGGATACAGAACAACCTAATCCAAGGCTCTCTAAAGGGAAAAACGATATGGCTCAGTTAACCATCAGCGAGGTCTTCGCGCAACTCCAACAGGGACAATCCTTGCGCAACGCCGAACTCAGCAACATTGACCTGCACGGCGCTTGTCTGGATCGAGCGAACTTCGAGCAGGCTTATCTGCGCCTTGCCAATCTATCCGAGGCGTCTTGCTTCCAGACCGACTTCACTGGAGCGACCCTGATTCGAGCGGTCATGTCTGGGATATCCATGCATAATGCCACCCTGACGGGAGCTAGATTGACCCGGGCCAGCCTGGAAGGGAGTATCCTCAGAGAAATCTATGCCCCAAACGCTCACCTGCATGGAGCCGTGCTAGAAGGAGCCGACCTCTCTTTTGCCACCTTGGAACGATCCGATTTGGGCGAAGCCAACGCCCGAGGAGCTTCATTCCGGGGAGTTAGCGCCTGCGCCGCCAATATGCAAGAGGGCAATTTCTCGATGGCAAACTTCAATGATGCCAAACTGAGCCAAAGCCGTTGGGAGCGAGCGAACTTAACCGGAGCCTTTTTGCGCGGGGCGGACTTGGAACGGGCACAATTAATCCGCACGACTCTGGCCAGTTGCGATTTAGATCGGGCCGATTTAATTGGCGCTAATTTAACCGGAGCCGATCTCGCTGAAGCAATCTTGCATGGTGCAGAGTTAGAACTCGCTACTTTGGTTAATGCCGACTTAACTGGCGCTTCTCTAGATAAAAGTTCGTTATTTTCTGCCAATCTGGACGGAGCCGTACTCCAGAATGCCAAAGTTGGCAGCGCCGATCTTCGCCAAGCAAATTTGGAAAATACCCAGCTCGATGGAGTGGACTTCTCCAATAGCCGCGTTGCTGGCGCTATTTTTACCAATGCTGCTGGCTTAACTGCCGAACAAAAAGAATTTCTCGAAGCAAATGGCGCTCTCAACGTGCCTTTTAGCTCTTAGCTAAAAGCTCTCAGCAGTCAGCGGTCAGCTCTCAGCAGTCAGCTCGTGCTGCGGAAAGGGCTTCGCTCAGCTCTGAGCTAATATAATAAAATCCTTTTAATCGCCCTAAAAAACCCCTAAAAACAAATCGATCTTCCTCCGCTCCCCTGCTCATAGCTCATAGCTCATAGCTCATAGCTCATAGCTCCCCTGCCTCTTCCAATGCCCTTCGGCCCAATGCCCTTCGGCCCAATTCCGCTCTTCCCAATTTCATAAATTAAACTTATCGGCGAAGAAATCATCCTCGTTATAAAGCGGTACTGTAAAGGTAACCGTAGAACCCATTTCCTTGCCCTGGCTATAAAAATCAATCCGGCCGCCCATTGCTTCTACAAGTTTCTGGGAAATAACTAATCCCAAACCAGTGCCTCCATATCCGCGCGTACTGGAGCCATCGACTTGGGAGAAGGGTTTAAATAATTTGTCTTGTTCCTCCCAAGCTACTCCGATGCCGGTATCGGCAATGCGAATTGCTACCATACCCGGAACTTCTCGGCCATTTTCTGCATTATTGTCTCGTAGATGTTGGTTGGTAATTATTTCTGTGGCGATGGTTATGCTGCCACTATGGGTAAATTTAATCGCATTGCCTACTAAATTTAGGAAAACCTGCAGCAATCTTTTATGGTTGGCAGATAAGATCGCTTCTCGATCGCTAGCTATGGGTTCTATCTCTAAGCTTAACCCTTTTTTTTGCACCTGAGTCCCGATCTTGTTTTTAACGATAGTCAGAATTGCAGCCAGATTGACGGGTTCTAAATTTATCTCAAGTTTGTCCGCTTCAATTTTGGCAACATCCAATATATCGTCAATTAGGTGCAGCAGGTGGATGGCCGATTGGTATGATTCCAGGATAAATTCGCGCTCTTCTTCGGGAGTTTCGGCCAGTCCGTCTAGGATTAGCTTCAGGAATCCGATGGTGCTATTGAGAGGAGTGCGCAGTTCGTGGGAAGTGGTAGCCAGAAATTGGCTTTTGAGGTCGGAAATTTCTTCTGCTCTTTGGTGAGCTTGTTGTAATTCTTGGGTTAAGTTAGCATGAGCTATCTCCGTGCCCACTTGCTCGGCGAGTTCTTGAATTAACTCAATTTCTCCTGGATTCCAGGAGCGCTGTCGATCGCACTGATACAGGCAAATCAAAGCATTGGGTTTTTCTTGGTGACAGGCAGCGATCGCCAGAAGCGAATGTTTTTCCCCCGATGGTTTTTCCCCTTCATTTTCCGGGCTCCCTTCCACCATCACCGGCGATCGCGTCTGCAAAGCTTTACTCAGATACAGCTCGGAAGCCAAAGACAATTCCCATCCCAGCATAGACGGATAGGGTTCCCGGGTATAGGACGCTACCACCCGCACCGTTGGCCAATCGCTTTTATAGGAACAGATAATACAGCGACTTACACCCAAGCTCTCCCCCAGACCTTTGACAGTTTCTTGCCAAATATCTTTTAAATTCAAGCTGCGACGGATATTGCGTGCTATTTTCCCCAGCAGTTTTTGGTAAAGTTCCGATCCGGGCGGTAGGGTGCGACGGATACTGCCCAGAATTTGACCGAATAGTTTTTGGCGTCCTGTCAAACGCAAGGCTAGGACGGACTCCGGGCTTGCTTCCCCCGACTCTCCTTCTGTTGGGCTCGGGAGACATGGTTCCAGGTAACCCATTACCAACACCTCCGTGACAGCAGCCCCTTTCATAATCGGGCTGACTGCGAGGTCGAACACAAAACAGCGATCGCCCCAGCAAAATGGATAAGTAAAACGTTCTGGAATTTTACTTTCGAGAACTCGACGCACTCGCTCCAGATAAGGGGCGATGGTCAGGGGCTTAAACAGACTGTTTATCTGCGTTCCCACCAGTTGCTCTGGATCGATACCATAGCGATCGGCCCTTTGCCAATAGAAAGCGCGATAGAGCCCCGAGACATCGTGGGTAAATGCCAACTCAGCACCCAAGTTTTCCAGCCATTTAGAGTTGCTGTGGGACGCTAGCTTGCCTCCTCCTATGGAGCCATTCACAGAAATTGGGATATCTGTAGGAGAGGTCATCACCTCAAAGAATCCTAAATATGGTTAACAAAAAGCTATTCCCAACTAGGGTCGGGCATAGATGAAATTCCCATCATTTTTTTTCAAAACCACTTACTTTCTTGGGCGCACACCCTACTTTTAGCTGAAGGCTGACCGCTGACCGCTGACCGCTTATAGCTATAGCTAATGGTAATTGGCGCTTATTTCATATGGCCAATTACCATTAACTAATCGTTCCACTCGCCTCGGGGAGGGACGGGCGGATTTCTCAGTAAGTTACGAGTTAAGTCATCATCTCGCCGAGTCTCCCCCCGCAGCCACTGGCGCAGGGCAGTTTCAATCACCTTACTCGGATCGTTAGTTAGATGAGTAACTTGCTTTAAAAGTTCGGAATCTAGGCGGATAGCAATCTCAACTTTCTCAGAAGTTCGACGATAATCTACAGGCTGCTCGTTCATCTCCATATTCTACATTTAGTTTGGGCTCGCCATTATTTGGGTCCATCTAAAAGCCTTTATAGGAAACCCAGAAATAATTTACTCCAATCTGGAGAACTATTTTTTAGTTTTATAGTTTCTTATTCTCTCTTCAGCCAATTTCACAATGTATATATATTTTTGAAGCTAAAACGGTCATTATCAAGGGACAGATATCTTAACGTCCTGTCTGGGGTGTGGCAGCAGGGAGACGCGACAAAATGAATTTTTTTAGGACCTCTTGCAGGGAAGGGCATCCTGTTCGCATAGGGAAGGCTGGTTTAAGAATAATCTATATTATATAGTGGTGCTGCCTCCCTTGAAAAGCAACTTAATACCTATTTAAGATTTGTGCAAAATGCCCGTTTTAACTCTATATAGAGTCTGGTACTAGAAGAGCAAAACAATACGAATAGTCCTCATGCGTAATTATTCCTCTCGTCTTTTTGAGTTACGCAACTAAAGCTATATATAGAGTTCGTTGCTTGGCACACACAGTACGGGTAGAGTTTTGCGTAGGAGCGGAACCTAAAAAGGGTCCCAATATAACCGTACTCTCTTGCAATGGCAGAATTTCTAGAGCGAAAATCTTATAATATGTAATAGGATTGGAGATAAAGGGGCCTCATCGTTGATGTTTGGTTCGTCAAATCGGGCTTCGATTGAAAAACTCGTGCCCGACAGACAACTCCATGTCTATTGTTCGCGTTCCCTATTTTTCACTCAGCGGCGCCAAAAAAGCGAAATTTATGACCGACGTTCCTGTTTCTCGCATTCGTAATTTTTGCATTATCGCTCACATAGACCACGGAAAATCAACCCTGGCAGACCGCCTCCTACAGGTGACTCGCACGGTGCAAGACCGGGAGATGAAAGAACAGTTCCTAGACAATATGGATTTAGAACGGGAGCGCGGTATTACGATCAAGCTGCAAGCGGCCCGGATGAATTACAAGGGTAAAGACGGTCAGGAATACGTTCTGAATTTAATCGATACTCCCGGGCACGTCGATTTTTCTTATGAAGTGTCGCGCAGTCTGGCCGCTTGTGAAGGGGCGCTTCTAGTGGTGGATGCCTCCCAAGGGGTAGAAGCGCAGACCCTAGCAAACGTGTATCTAGCTCTAGAATACGATCTGGAAATTATCCCAGTTCTCAATAAAATTGACCTACCGGGTGCCGAACCAGAGCGGGTAATCGGGGAAATAGAAGAAATTATAGGACTCGATTGCAGCGGTGCAATATTGGCATCGGCTAAGGAGGGAATCGGTATAGATGAAATTCTGGAGTCTATAGTCCATCTAGTGCCTCCCCCGCAAGAGACCACTACAGAAGCTCTGCGGGCCTTGATTTTTGATAGCTATTACGATAGCTATCGGGGGGTGATTGTTTATTTCCGGGTCATGGATGGAACGGTGAAACAGGGCGATCGCATTCGCCTGATGGCCACGGGCAAAGAGTACGAACTAGACGAAATAGGCATTCTCGCCCCAATCCAAAAGCAGGTAAAAGAATTGCATGCGGGAGAAGTGGGCTATCTGGCGGCAGCAATCAAAACTGTAGAAGACGCTCGGGTGGGGGATACGATTACCCTGGCCAAAGCACGGGCCGAGCAGCCCCTACCCGGTTACTCGGAAGTAAAGCCAATGGTTTTCTGCGGCTTATTCCCGACGGATTCCGACCAATACCACGACCTGCGCGAAGCTTTGGACAAACTAAAGCTCAATGATGCCGCCCTATTTTACGAGCCGGAAACTTCCAGCGCTATGGGCCTGGGTTTCCGCTGTGGCTTCTTGGGCTTGCTACATATGGAGATTGTCCAAGAGCGTCTGGAGCGGGAATACAATCTGGACTTGATAGTCACGGCTCCTTCGGTGGTCTATCGGGTGACAACTGTAAAGCAAGAAGTGGTTGTGGTTGACAATCCCAGCCGTTTGCCCCCACCGACGGAACGAGAAAAGATAGAAGAGCCCTATGTCCGGGTGGAGATGATTGCACCGGAAGAGTATGTTGGCCCCCTGATGGAGCTGGGGCAAAGCCGGCGCGGCGTCTTTAAAGATATGAAGTATCTGACCCAAGGGCGAACGACGTTGATTTATGAATTGCCCCTGGCGGAGGTGGTGACTGATTTCTTCGACCAGATGAAGTCGCGATCGCGCGGTTATGCCAGTATGGAATACCATCTAGTCGATTATCGGGAAAATCCACTGGTGCGGATGGACATCCTTATTAATAATGATTCGGTGGATGCTCTATCGACAATCGTCCACCGGGATAAAGCCTACTATGTGGGACGGGCTTTGGTGGAGAAACTCAAAGAACTGATTCCTCGGCACCAGTTTAAGGTTCCCATTCAAGCGGCGATCGGCAGTCGCGTTATTGCCAGCGAGCATATCCCGCCTCTGCGCAAAGACGTGCTGGCTAAATGCTACGGCGGCGATATCAGTCGCAAGAAAAAACTACTAGCCAAGCAGGCGAAAGGGAAAAAGCGGATGAAAGCGGTCGGCACCGTTGACGTACCCCAAGAAGCCTTTATGGCGGTACTGCGTCTGGACAAAAGTTAAATCACAATGGGCATTGGGCATTGGGCATTGGGCATTGGGCATTGGGCATGGAGCATTGGGCATTGGGCATGGAGCATTGGGCATTGGGCATGGAGCATTGGTGGGACCAAAGTAAATCTCTTAGCTTGAGAGTTCTTATATCAGCTCGAACCCTCTAAAAAAGTCTTGTCTAGCGCGATGCCCCCTCTTGGGAGCAGGGACTATTCGTTCTTGAAAAATTATCTGTAATAGGACTTACGCAGATTTTGAAATCCAACCCCAAATGTAGGGGCGATTCGCGAATCGCCCCTACACATATAGAGGGAATGCGTAAGTCCTGTGAGACCCAACCCTAACCCACCCCTAACCCCTCCCAGGAGGGGAAAGCTTTGCCCCAATTCCCCTCCTGGGAGGGGTTAGGGGTGGGTTGAAGCTTGAAGTAAGCGCATAAATTTATCGCTCAACGAATAATCCCTGCTCTCGGGAGAGGGTTGGGGGTGGGTACTCCCACCAGAGAAAAGACCCACCCACGCCGCCCGCAGGAGGGGAAGTCGAATAAATTCGCCTCCTTATTTAAACGGATGCGATCGTCTTTTAAAGATTGAGAGTTGCCAATCCTTAATTTAAAACTTAAAACTTAAAACTTAAAACTTTCTACAGTGCCCAATGCCCAATGCGAACATGCCCAATGCCGGGAGCGATCGCGCTTTTTAAAGATATGATGAATTATGCCTTGAAAAAAGCATACTTTAAACTACTTTTATGTGAAGATTTTAGTAGATTTGGTTTGCGGCAGAATTTTTGGGCTATACTGAATGCGATCGCACCTCGCAGGAACTGGCAAGCATGAGAATCTTGGTGACGGGTGGGGCTGGATTTATAGGCTCCCATCTCATCGACAGATTAATGGAGCAAAAGCACGAAGTCCTTTGTCTGGATAATTTCTTCACCGGGCACAAACGCAATATAGAAAAATGGTTAAATAACCCCTATTTCGAGCTAATCCGCCACGACATAACGGAACCGATTCGCTTAGAAGTAGAACAAATATATCATTTAGCTTGTCCGGCCTCTCCAGTCCACTATCAATATAACCCAGTTAAAACAATCAAAACAAATGTAATGGGCACCTTGAATATGCTGGGACTGGCCAAGCGAGTAAAGGCTAGAATACTGTTGGCTTCTACTTCTGAAGTATATGGCGATCCAGATGTCCATCCGCAAACAGAAGACTATCGCGGTAACGTTAATTGCATTGGCATTCGCTCTTGTTACGACGAAGGGAAACGAGTAGCAGAAACCCTAGCGTTTGATTACCACCGCCAAAACAATGTAGATATTCGAGTGGCTCGCATCTTCAATACTTACGGTCCGAGAATGTTAGAAAATGACGGACGAGTGGTGAGCAATTTTGTGGTTCAAGCGTTGCGAGGCATTCCCCTAACAGTCTATGGGGACGGCTCGCAAACCCGCAGTTTCTGCTATGTGGACGACTTAGTAGAGGGGCTGATGCGGTTGATGAATGGAGACCATATCGGTCCAATTAATCTGGGGAATCCGGGAGAATATACAATTCTAGAATTGGCCGAGAAAATCCAAAAAATAATTAATCCAGAGGCGGAGATTGAATTTAAACCCCTTCCTGAAGACGACCCCCGCCAACGACAGCCCGATATTACCAGAGCCAAAACTTGGCTGGAGTGGGAACCCACAGTTCCCCTGGATCAAGGGCTACAACTGACCATCAAAGATTTTCAGGAGCGTCTGTCCGCTTCCTAGTGCAGCGCGGCAGAAATAATAAGCGAGCGCGAGAATTGTGGCCGGTAGCCCCGATCCAAAGGAATTTTGAATTGTGAATTTTGAATTGTGAATTCCGCGCAGCGGCACTAGATATGTTTTAGATACTGTAAAACCCTCTTAGGTATTTTTTTGCCCGGACTGATGGATAGGTTACAGTGAATAATATAGCATTAAGCAATCGGCTGTCAGCAGTCAGCTATCGGCACAAGCATTGCCGTTACTAGACTTGGCCGCGCCTTTCCCTAACCTTAATGTGTAGTGCTATAACAGAGAAGAATAGAGGAGCTGTCAGGAGCGCGCTCCTTCTGTACCTTGGGACAATAGCCTAGCATCTACTAGCAAGATAATTGCAGCAATTCAGGGTGTCGCCAACGGGGAAAGAGAAAATTAAAGTCTAGGTCGGTGTGGATTTTTCAGCCTGTCGGATGTCGGTGTGGATTTTTCAGCCTGTCGCTTTCGGAAGCATCAAATAAAGCTAGGCTAGGATCGAGACGACAGTCAAACTGACTGACGACTATTTTTAAACTGCGAACGAGAGACCGAAAAGTTCTCTCGCCCCTAATTGATAACTTGGAGGATTCACCCAAATGCGTGTTTGTGTGATTGGTACTGGATATGTTGGTTTGGTTACGGGTGCTTGCTTGGCTCGTGCTGGTCATCATGTGATTTGCGTGGATAATAATGAAAAAAAAGTAGAGTTAATGAAATCGGGACGAGCGCCAATTTTTGAACCGGGGCTGTCCGAGATTATGCAAGAAGCAGCTAAACAAGGATTTCTGGAATTTACGACCGATTTAGCAGCAGGGGTTACCCACGGAGAAATTTTATTCATTGCTGTCGGCACTCCAGCACTGCCCAACGGGGAAAGCGATACTCAATATGTGGAAGCAGTCGCTCGCGGTATCGGCAACAATCTCCAAGCAGGATATAAGGTTATTGTTAATAAATCTACGGTTCCGATTGGTTCTGGCAACTGGGTGCAGATGATTGTCTTGGATGGGCTGGCGGAGCGCGAAGGTTCTGGCATCAGCGGTCCTGAAGCGGCCAAGAAAATCGGCGTAGAATTTGATGTGGTTAGCAATCCCGAGTTTTTGCGGGAAGGCTCGGCGGTTTATGATACTTTTAATCCGGATCGGATTGTGCTGGGGAGCGATAGCCAAAGGGCGCTCTCGATGATGCAGAAACTTTACCAACCTATTGTCGAGCGCAAGTTGGCAGAAGATCCTTCCTTGCCCCCAGTGCCGGTGGTGCTAACAGAACTGAGTTCCGCAGAGATGATTAAGTATGCGGCTAATGCGTTTCTTGCTACAAAAATTAGCTTTATTAATGAAATTGCTAATGTGTGCGATCGCGTGGGAGCCGATGTAGTACAAGTGGCCAAAGGTATCGGTCTCGACTCTCGGATTGGCAGCAAATTCTTGCAAGCGGGCATAGGCTGGGGAGGGTCTTGCTTCCCCAAAGATGTTTCGGCTATGGTTCATATTGCTGACGATTATGGCTACAATGCCGAATTGCTTAAAGCCGCAGTGGAGGTGAATCAACGCCAGCGATCGGTGGCAATTGAAAAAATACAGCACGAACTGAAAATCCTAAACGGAAAAGTAGTTGGCCTGCTCGGTCTGACCTTCAAACCAGATACTGATGATATGAGAGATGCCCCGGCTCTCAAGATTATCGAAGAACTCAACCGCCTCAAGGCTAAGGTCAAAGCCTACGACCCAATCGTATCCTCAGCGGGTATTGGTCAAGGGTTGACTGGGGTTCGGGTCGAACCGGATCCAGAACGGCTAGCCGATGGCTGCGATGCTTTAGTTTTGGTGACAGATTGGAAAGAGTTCCTGAGCCTGGACTATTCTAAGATGGCCAAGTTAATGAATAACCCAGTTATGATTGACGGTCGCAACTTCCTAGACCGCAAAGTTCTGCAAGAAGCCGGATTCCACTATGTCGGGATTGGCAGATCTTAGTTGTGAGTTTTAAGTTGTGAGTTCTTAGCTTGAGAGTTTTAAGTTGTGAGTTCTTAGCTTGAGAGTTTTAAGTTGTGAGTTCTTAGCTTAAGATTTTTAAGTTGTGAGTTCTTAGCTTGAGAGTTACAGAAGTTAGGCATTATGCTCTGCCGCTGCTACATAGTTCGAGCAGGCAAGCAAGCGGAAGTGCCTTATAAAATTCACAACTCTCAAGCTAAGAGTTCAAAGCTCAAGACTCAAAAATAAAAATTAAATCCTCAAAATGATCTAGCTAAAAACTCTCAAGCTAAGAACTCAGAACTCAAAATTCAAAATTCAAAACTCAAAACTCAAAACTTAAAACTAACCCTGCTAAGGCACCACCTAAGACAAGCCATATAGCGCCGACGCGAAAACGAATTGCTAAGATAGCAGCGACTATCGCGATCGCCAAGGCAGGCCAATCAATCAGACTAACAATAACACCAAAAGACTCCCCCAGAGATGCCAGCCCTGGCGTTTCTGGGTTTTGTTTGGTTAGTATAGTTCCGGCAAGCTTGAGGGATACTGCTGCCATAAGGGCAACAGCACTGACATTGACGGAATCTAAAAAAGCCGCAGTCCAGGGAGAGGAACGGAGACGGGGAATTAGGGGATTTAGCAAGAGAACGAATAGAAACGAGGGCAAAAAAATCCCTAATGTTGCGGCTGCGGCTCCCGGCCAGCCAGCAATGACATAACCGATAAATGTGGAGGTGGATAGCACCGGGCCGGGGGTGAATTGACCGATCGCGATCGCATCTAATAACTGTTGCTGAGTCAGCCAGCCATAACGCCCGACGAGTTCTCCTTCCAAAAACGCCACCAAGACATAACCGCTGCCAAACAAAATCGCGCCTATTTTCAAAAAAAATAGACCGAGCTGCCATACGAGTGGGGGTTGGGAAGTAATAGGATTCCCAGAAGAATAGGGAGTTTGAGATAAGAGCGCAGAGAGAGGAGCGATCGCCCAGGCGCTAAAGCCACCTCGCTTAGTCCAGTTTAGCGAGACCATCCCCAGCAATCCGCCTGCCAACAGGGCTACTTCATTGACTCCGAGCAATGCAGCCACCAGACAGATTGAAGTCCAGTTTAGCCAAACCATCCCCAGCAATCCGCCTGTTAATAGCGCCTTTACTTCATTGACTCCGAGCAACGCAGCCACCAGACAGATTGAGGCTATCGCCAGGAGTTGCCGACTTTTAAGCGCCTTTTTTCCCAATCTCCACAAAGCGCCAATAATAATCGCCAGCACTGCGGGTTTGATGCCATAAAGTAAAGGCGCTACTGTTGGCAAGGTGCCAAATTGTAGATAAGCCCAAGCTAAAATACCTGTCAGCACCACCGCTGGCAGAACAAAACAAACACCGGCAACAATCAGCCCAGGCCAACCGGCGTAGATATATCCGACATGAATGGCCATTTCTGTAGAATTCGGACCGGGGATGAGGTTTGTCGCACCTACCAAGTCCAGGAATTCCTCTCTAGTCAGCCACTGTCGTCGGTTAACCGTTTCATCTTCCATCATGGCAATATGGGCGGCAGGTCCGCCAAAGCCAATCGCACCCAGTTTGAAAAATAGTTTTCCTACTTCGGCCAGACGTTCCGTCATATTTTTAAGTCCGCTTGCTTAGTCGGCGTACTAATTTATTTAGGACTTAGGTGATTTCTGATAATAAAGATACCCGATCCCCCTCTCGGGAGGGGAAGGAAGTAGAATTTCCTGGTCGCTTCCCGACAGGGGGCAACGAGCGGTATCTTCTTTTCCAGAAGTCACCTTACGCAAATCATCAGAGCTAAATATTATAGGTCTTGGTGCGCCGCAGCGCACCCTACATTTAAAGTATATGCGTAAGTCCTGTTATTTACAATACTCCGGACACTTTTGGGAACGTAGCTGAAAAGCTTGCCGGGTAAGCCTTTGCTCGATAAGCGCAATTTTTGGCAAGTCAGCCCCGGCAGTCAACTTGGTCCTTGCATTATGGTCGTTCTAGGGTCAAAAAACTGTCCGGAGTATTGTTATTTAGGGCTTGCTGAATAATTCGTATCGCGGCAGTTCAATGCCTACAAGCCCTCTGAATAGTAGCGAAAGTCCCCGAAATAGTCTCAATCGGTGCCCTAATTGGGATACAGATGCAAGGATTTTGGGACGATACCGGGCTATTTGCTTGCACAATTACTGCTATAAAACAGCCTCAAGCCCTTACCCCGTTTTGGCTTGAGGCTGTTTGGTACAGCAAGCCCTATTTAAAGAATATTTTATTGCAGTTCCAACCAATTCTCAATCTCTTGTTATATTATCAATGCTATTAATTCTAGGCTGGAGCATTAGATTGTGAGTCAAATCCCAGACGAAACAAGTCGCAACCAAAAAAGTCCAATCTTGCAATGGCTTGGTGTTGTTTTTCTTGTCTATCTGTTAATTGTTGCTGTTGGTGCGATCGGGGCAGGGTTTAAATCTGCTATAGGTGAAACATCAAAAAGATTGTTTATTTTTGCAACAAATCCTTTGATGGGTTTGGTTGTAGGTACGGTTGTCACTGCCCTAATTCAGTCTTCCAGTACAGTGACTTCTATTATTGTTGGTTTAGTCGCAGGGGGGCTGCCAGTCGCCACCGCCGTCCCGATGGTAATGGGAGCTAATATTGGCACAACTATTACGAACACCCTAGTAAGCCTGGGTCACGTTACAGATAAAACTGAGTTTAAAAAGGCATTTGCCGCTGCAACGGTGCATGACTTTTTTAATCTGCTCGGCGTCGTTATTTTTTTACCCTTAGAAATTCTATTTCATCCCCTTGAGAAGATAGGTTTGTTTCTAGCTAACGCTATTGTCGGCATCGGTTCGATGAGCATGAAAGACCTAAATGTAATGAAAATATTGACTAAGCCTGCTGTCAATTTGCTTAAGGGGGCGACTCATATTTTTCCCGCACCGTTCGATGGCATTTTGCTGATTATTCTTGGTGTCGTACTCATCTTTTTGACGATCTCCTTCATAGCCAAACAGCTCAAAGTGCTAATGGTTGGACGTGCTAAAGATATTTTGCATACCGCTATTGGACGCGGCCCTATTGCTGGCATTTTGGCAGGGACGCTGATTACTATTGTAGTGCAGTCTTCCTCCACTACCACGAGTTTAATGGTGCCCCTCGCCGGAGCTGGTGTATTCGGTTTGGCGCAAATTTATCCCTTTACCTTGGGAGCCAACATCGGTACTTGCGTGACTGCCTTGCTGGCAGCCACTGCCATTTCCGGCGCAGAAGCCGTGCCTGCTCTAGGAATTGCAATGGTACACCTGCTCTACAACGTGCTAGGAGTAGTTATTATTTACAGTATTCCCTTCCTCTGTCGGCTGCCTATTGTCGGAGCCGAGACCCTAGCCGCCGTGGCCTGCGAACGCAAGTATCTAGCCTTTGCGTACATCATTTTTGTCTTCTTTTTGCTGCCCGGTATTTTGTTGGTAGTAACAGCTATTACCTAGCTAGAAAACCTGTCGAGGAATAATAATTTCTCCAACGTAACGCCGCTTTCCTCGCGGTATTCTAAAACCTCTAGATGTTATATGCCTTATTCAAGGAATAGACCAAAGAATCTACCAGCGCTCTAGTCTGCGATAGATTAATCTTTTTAAGGAAAGCTTTGCCATGAGTAAACGAATCGAATATATTCAAGAGCTAGAAAGTCAGATTGCTAATACAAAAGTAACGCTAGAAAAGCTAAAGGAAGAAAGGGAGCGAAGCCTGCTAGCTGCCCCAGCATGAAGAAATCGAGAATCTGGAAAAATATCTCGATCGCGCTAGCGTGAGTCTTAAGCTGTCGCGCATTTAGATTGGGAGAAAAAGGGTCCTCTCCCGGCGTGCTAGCTCTTTGGTTGCGGGTGTCGCGTTGCGGTATGGGTCACCAATTTAAATGCGTAATAGCTTAGCGACCTATCTGTGGCGGCAGAAGATGCTTGGCAAGAACTTAAAGAAGCGCTCGATAGTCTCAATAATTTGCTAGGCAATTCAGAAATACCGAATAAATATATATTTATTCGGTATTTTGAGTTATATAATCAACTCTTTTGGATGTATAGCAATTTTAAATCATTAAGCTATTACGCATTTAAATCCGTGACCCGTATCGCGACCCGTTCGATTCGTAGAGGTAGCACTGCGCACCAAGCGCTGAATATACTGTTAGATATGGCAATTTGCGTAAGTCCTATTAAAGAATACTTTATTGCAGTTCCAACCAATTCTCAATCTCTTGCTGCAACCAAATTAACTCTGCCTCGCTCAAGTAGCGACCGAATCCAGTTTTTTTCATGCCAAATAATACGGCCAATCTAGACTTGTAAGCAATTATGATACCCGGATCTGAATAAGGATCTGCAACGGATTCGTTTACTGCAGATACCTTTTGTATGTCTGGGGTTTTTCCACCCAGGCGATAAACCCTGTTAGAGCCAAAAGGTTGGCGTTCTATTTCAAAATTATGCTTGTCAAAAAAAACGCGAGTGCTGGAGTAATATTCTTTGCCCTTCATGGCACAGACTAGGAGCAAAATCAGCAACTGAGGTATTAAGAGCGGTAGCAGCCAAAAGGGTAGCAAGGTAAAAGCAAAAATCAGATCGCTGCCAATCCGAGCTAAGGATAGGGACAAACCGGGGAAAAGGATTGGGAGAATAATTGCAGCGCCGAAAGTAACCCCTAAAATTGAGGCTTGTACGCGGGGAGACAATGCTATAAAGTGCTTCCCCAAATTAGCGATCGCCTGTATTATGACTTTTGGCAGTTTTGCGAGAAATCTGCCTAGGGGTCGCAAAACAGATAATTCTAGCTCCGAGGGAATTTGGATTTCCAGACGCTCCGGGGATTTAAACAGGCGGACTCCAGTATTGGCAATGGGGCGAGCATCGGGCATCTTGTATGCGGTCAGTGCAAGGAGAGCTTCTTTGGCTGAGGAAAAGCGTTTTTCTAAGGCAGGTTCGGTTAGTCTTTCGATCCATTGTAGGAAGCGGGGACTGATGCTGCTGCTATGGATGCGATCGCGCCATTGTATTCGCATCTCTTTTTGGGGCAAGTCCGATGGTGCCGTGCCAGTCAGCAAATGAATTAGCGTTGCTCCCAAAGCATACAAATCCGAGGCCGGTACTGCCTGACCGCCAAACTGTTCGATAGGAGTATAGCCGTAAGTTCCGACTACAGTAAAAGTCTGTCCTCCAGCGGCCGTACTGCGATTCTGTACTGCTCCAAAATCCAGTAGATAAAGGCTATTGTCTTCTCCCCAGAGCAGATTGCTGGGTTTTAGATCCCGATGCAGGACGGGCGGTTGTCGATCGTGCAGATAGACGAGTATTTCTAGAAGCGATCGCGCAATTTGTCGTGCTTTGGCTTCGTTAAACTGTTGTCCTTTCTCTAGCAGTTGCTTCAAAGAAAAACCGGGAATATAGTCTTCAACCAAGCCAAACCAAAGCGCTTCTCTTTCTATAGAAAAATAATCTCTATATTTGGGAATTTGGCTGCAATCCAACTCTCTGAGTATTTTTGCTTCCCGTTCAAACAATTTCAGATCGTCCCATTGCATTGGGCCGCCAAAAGGTAATAGTTTAATTACGACTAATTGTTCGTCTTGCAAATCTTCTGCCAGCCAAGTCTGGCGTACCGGATTCTCGCCGATTTGGCCTTGAAGTTGATAGCGATTGTTGAGTACCGAGCCTGTTTCCAGCATTGAGTCAGAAGCATCTGGGAGTTATTCTCTTTATCCAATAGTTTGCCACGATGCTCCGGGAAATTGGGAAGAGCGGAATTGGGCATTGGGGCATTGGGTAATTGGGAAGAGCGGAATTGGGTATTGGGCAAAAAAGGCGATCGGCTCGGGAGCATTTCCAATTTGTATCTTGCCGCCTGACACCTATAGGCGTAAGCCCCGCCTCCGAAAAGCGGCTGGCGCGGCTACACAAAACTTAGCCCAAAAGGGCTAGCCTTTACAAAATTGAAACGCTCCCATCGGCTCTCACCTCTTTCGCTGACTGCTGAAAGCCGATCGCTGACGGGAGGCCAGAAACCCGGTTTTTTGGACAATACCCTCGCCATTTTTCCGGGCGTTAATAAAGTGTAGGGGTTTAGAGGCGTAGGGGCGACAACATTCCCGAGACAATCTTTGCTCATAGAAACAATCTATTGTATTGGAATGCGCGGGTCCTGGGCTGCATAGCCTTATATAGCACTACGCAAATAAGCGCTTGACGTTTATAAATGCTCGCTCCTTAGTCAGAGACTACTTTTGAATGCATGACTTTTGACTTGCGCATAGCCTTATAGCAACGAGGTTGTCTCGGGGCTCCCAGGCGGGTCTCGGCGTTGCATCCCATTAAGGAGGTTACCGTTTAAGGCTTAGATCAGGGTAAACGCATCTAAATTAATTTTAATTTCCTTACGAACCCTTGCATAGATGTTAATCGAAAAATAATAGAGATAGTCGAGGGAAGCCAGCTAAAACAATATTTAATTTTTGCTTTAATTGTAA
>JAAHFN010000105.1 GCA_010672965.1 Oscillatoria sp. SIO1A7 | reverse complement strand
AGGAGTGGGAAGGACGGGGAAGGAAGGATTATATATATAAACAAAGTCCTTTACCCATCCCTCCCCGTCTTTCCCCATCTTTCCCCATCTCTCCCCATCTCTCCCCATCCCTCCCCATCCCTCCCCGTCTTTCCCCATCCCTCCCCGTCTTTCCCCATCCCTCCCCGCCTTTCCCCATCTCTCCCCGTCTTTCCCCATCTCTCCCCATCTCTCCCCATCTCTCCCCATCTCTCCCCGTCTCTCCCCATCCCTCCCCATCTCTCCCAATTCCCAATGCCCAATGCCCCATGCCCTATGCTTTTGATATAGGTGGTTTCTTGCCATCGGAATCTGAGGCCGCTGTTAGAGTTACTCTTCTTCGTCTGGCTCGTCCTCATCCGTTGATAAACCATCCACGACGTCGTTCAAGTCATCCATTTGGGAAAGATGCTTGAGTTGGCCGACACTTTTGACTAAGAGTTTCACTAGCAACTGCAATTGCTGAATCTGCTGGGGTTCGAGTCTTTGGTGAAATTGCTGGCTCAAAGCGACTATGTCCTCGCGAAGTTTGGCAGTTGTGCCAAAAAGCTCGGCAATCACTTCGGTCTGTTGCAATTGGCTCACGACTTCGCTGAGCTGAGCTACCACCTTTTTGACCTTGGCCAGTTGCGTGACCTCCGGTCGCGAATTGAATTTTTGAACGAGGGTATCTAGGGTGCCCGTTAGCTTGACGTCGTTGCTTTCTAGGTGCTTGACATTTTGTATTAGGCGATCGAGACAAGGCCAAATTTGCTCGCGATTCTTTTGCTCTAGTTGCGCGAAGCTTTCGAGCAGTTCTTGGTGTTGTTGGGGGTCGGCAACTTGTCGCTCGGCTAGGGTCCGCAATTCCTGGTGGAGTTCGGCAATCTTTGTTTCTATGCTATCGAGATCGAAGGGTTCGGAGAATGCAGAAACATCTTGACGCAATTCGTCAATCTTAGCTGAGAGATTTTGATATACTTGGGTGGCGACAAAACCAGATTTGTTGTCTAAAATAGCAATTGACTTGTGCAAGTCGGCGATTTCTTGTTCTATGCCGCTTAGGTTAACTTCCGGTGTCTTGGGCAGCATAGATGGAAGCCGTTCGCTTACCTCGTTTAATCGCCGGTCAACTTCTGAGACGATCGCCGCATTGCTATCGCGAGAGGCAAAGTCGCGGCGCTGTCGGTTGACTATATTGAGGGCGATCGCTACGGCAATAGGTGCCGTGGCTAAGGCCGCGTTCTGCCCTACCGCTGCCATAAACGTGCCCAGGGCCGAGCCCGCCAGGGCACCGTACTCAGCCAGCTCTATAGGATGAATCTCCCTAAGTACGGTTCTCAATTGTGGCAGATATCCTAGTGCCTTCCGCATATTTTCGATATCCAGGTTGTCGCGGTCAGTGGGCGAGCCAGAGCGGCGCGAGTCAGAGCGTCCTGCAGCCAAGGCGTTCTGGCTCGATAGCCTTCTAGTTCGCTTCGGCGGTGCCCGCAGAGCTTTCTCCTTCATCCTTTTCAACGACCTTTTGCAGCTAACTTGCTTTCTAGCTTACATGGTTCGCCCTTTTTATCCAGCCTCAGATGAGTTTTTATCTTGGCATTGATTTCGGGACATCCGGCGCTCGCGCTATTGCTATCGATATGGCCGGAGAATACCAGGCCGAGGCACGGTGTTCTTTTGATTGTTCTTTCGATCGGTCAGCCGCATCCAGTCCACCGTGGACCTTTATTTGGAAAACAGCATTATTTGAACTACTGTCGAGTCTTGCCGAATCGGTTCGCCGAGAAATTAGGAGTATTGCTATTAATGGTACATCTTCTACAGTCTTGCTTTGCGATCGCCAAGGCACTCCAGCAGTCGAACCGATTCTCTACAACGATAGCCGTGGCTTAGAGGTCATGCAATTGGTAGGGGCGATCGCTCCTGCAAACCATCCCGCCCTAAGCGCTACCTCTTCCCTGGCTAAACTTTTGTGGTGCTTGGAAAAACTCCCTCCATCCCCAGAACTATCTATCGAGAGTTTAGTTGCTCCAGAAAAACTACCTCTTTACTTCCTGCACCAAGCTGACTGGCTCAGCTTCCTTCTACATGGAATTATTGGGGTTGGCGACTATCACAACACCCTCAAGCTTGGCGGCGATCCAGAACGCCTGTGCTATCCCAAATGGCTAACAGAGGCCGGATTCGTCGAATCTCCCGACCGGGACATAGTAAAGCCCGAGCGCATTATTTCCCATTCAAAGCATATACTTTATTTGCCCAGAATTGTCAAGCCAGGAACCCCAGTAGGGCCTGTTACACCAAAAATTGCCCGCCAGTTTGGTTTGCCATCGGACTGCATTGTCCGTGCGGGCACGACGGATAGTATTGCCGCTTTCCTTGCCAGTGGTGCTTCGGAGCCTGGAGAAGCAGTGACCTCCCTCGGTTCCACTTTGGTGCTGAAACTATTGAGCGGCTCCCGGGTTGACAATAGTCGCTATGGCATTTACAGCCACCGCCTAGAACCCCTTTCAAACAGGCTGTCGAATATAGGCTCAAACGCGAACGCGGCCTTATGGTTGCCCGGAGGTGCTTCTAATACTGGCGGTGCTGTTTTGCGACAATTTTTCAGCGATCGCGAACTTACGGAACTCAGCGGCCAAATCGATCCCTCCCGAGAAAGTCCTTTAGATTATTACCCATTAATTAAGCCTGGGGAACGCTTCCCTATTAACGATCCCAAACTTTTACCGCGCCTGGAACCGCGACCGGATAACCCTGTGGAATTCCTGCATGGTTTGCTTGAGAGCATGGCTCGCATAGAAGCCAGAGGCTATCAACTTTTACAAGAATTAGGTGCCACTAAGCTCGTCCGAGTTTATACTGCCGGAGGCGGAACCCAAAATCCAGTTTGGACTGCTATCCGCGAACGCCATCTCCAAGTACCGATTGTGAGTTCTGTTCATACAGAAGCTGCTTATGGGACTGCTCTATTGGCTCGCTATGATTAGCTTTCAGCTCTGAGCTTTCAGCTTTCAGCGCTCAGCTCTGAGCTTATATCAAATCCGGTTAATCGCCCTAAAAAAGGCTTCGCGTAGGACGGGCGTCCCGCCTGTCCATACCAGGCGCTTCGGACAGGATTGTCTAGCAATAAAATTGTAGGGAGCGGTTGAACGGAGTGAAACAAGGGCGCAACGATTGGTATAGTTGGGTTACTCGCACGAGAAGGCTATGCCAACACTCCGTTCAACCGCTCCCTACATTTACACACAATTTTAAGCTGGACGCGCCAGTAGGGTGCCGCACCGCGCACCCTACCCTATATCTATAATTAATCGTGCAATTTGCGTAAGTCCTGATGGAGCTACGACTGCTAATCGCTATGATTAGCTTTGAGCGGTCAGCTCTCAGCTTTCAGCTCTGAGCTTATGCATGGAGCTACGACTGCTCAAGGCTATTAGCGATTAGCGGCAAGCTTATGCACGGAGCTACGACTGCTCAAAGCTAATCGCTAATCGCTAATCGCTGACCGCCAATCGCTGAAAGCTGACCGCTGAAAGCTGACCGCTGAAAGCTGACTATTGTGCAATTTGCCAGAGTTTTATAGTATTGTCATTGCTGCCGCTAGCCAGGAGCTTGCCATCGGGACTAATGGCGATCGCAAAAACAGATTTGTCATGGCCGGTAATGGTCTCAATCTCTCTACCACTGGCCAAATCCCAAAGCTTAATCGTGCGATCGTCGCTGGCGCTAGCTACGGTGCGACCGTCCGGGGTAATCGCAACTGCATAAACCTGAAAATCATGACCTCTAAGAGTTCGGATTAATGCACCTGTATTGGCATTCCAGACTTTGAGAGTTTTATCGGCACTAGCGCTGACAATAATATTGCCATCGGGGGTAAAGGCCAGAGAATTTACCTCTTGGTCGTGAGCGTCAATCGATCGCACTACCTCAAAATCTGCGGTATTCCAGAATTTAATCTTGCCATCGCGATCGCCGCTAACAACAACCTTGCTATCGGGACTGAAAGTCAGGGATTTTACTCCATCTTCATGGCCGCTTAATATGCCAATTGCCGCGCCGGTTTTCGGGTTCCAGAGCCTAACTGTATTGTCCCAACTGCCGCTGGCCACAATCTCGCCATTAGGACTAATAGCCACAGACTTCACCGCTTCCCCGTGACCTTGGAGAGTATAGACCAACTGACCAGTATTCAAATTCCAGAGGTTCGCAGTATTGTCATCGCTGGCAGAAGCAAGAATATCCCCATTCGGGCTAATTGCCAGAGAAGTGACATCTCCCAAATGCACCGAGAGAGTGTATTTCAGCTCTCCGGTGCTGGTATCCCAATATTTAATCGTGTCCTCAATACTGCCGCTGAGTATAGTTTTGCCATTGGGGCTAAATGCCAAAGCAAAAACAGCGTACCTATTGTCGCCGATAGTACGCAACAGCTTTGCAGGGGATCTTCCCTGGGCAATAGCAGGTTCGGAGGTGGCGAATATATGCAAATTAACTGTAGAAACGGCGGCTATAGCACCAAGGGCGATCGCTGCTATGATTTTTCTGGAAAATGGTCTGGCGATTCTCCTGTCCAGACCTAGAGCGCGAAACGCACCTTTTAATTGATAAATCATCCCTCAAAATACCCTATGAGATTATTTCTTCTACATCTTTAGTTATAATTCTCCGGGCTAATAGTTGCATGGCATTGGGAATTGGGCATTGGGGACAAAGGGACAAAGGGACAAAGGGGACAAAGGGACAAAGGGGACAAAGGGACTGGGAGACTGGGAGACTGGGGGACCGGGAGACATGGGTACATGGGGACCGGGAGACTGGGGGATATGGGGACATGGCGACATGGCGACATGGGTCTTGAGCGAATTGTTTTGTCTCATCCTTATTTGAAATGACTATAGTTGGGATAATTCCCTAGGCGTAGCCGCCCCGAAGGGGCAAGGCGGCTCTCCCTTGTCCCCCGGTCTCCCGGTCCCCATGTCCCCATGTCTCCCAATGCCCAATGCCCAATGCCCAATGCCCTATACAAATTTTTGCCGTTCTTCCTCCAAAAAACGGCCCCATTTCATGGCCAGGGATATTTCTGTAAAGGGGATGCGGGCGGCTGCCTCTTCCGAGAACGAAAACTCCAGGCAAATAGCGCGACCTTTAGGAGGTTCTGCTGGAGGATTCGCCAAAGAAATCGCCTGCTCGTCCGCTAGGAGTCGAATCGATCGCACGTCTTTTAAAGAAAAATCTTGCAGGTTTATAGGGCCGCTTCTGGTGGGTTTGCCCCAAGTCAAGCGATCGCCTTTCTGGCCGAGTACCGCATAAATGTCGTATTTGGCGCGATCGAACTCTGCCGCCCAACTGCGGTAGGCTTCCACTTTTTGATATTCATTCCATCCAGCCCAGCCCAGCCAGATAAAAATAAACAGCAAAGGCAACCACAATAGTCCTCTTTCCATCGTTTCCTTCCTTATATTTCGAGAAACCGGACTCTCGAACAATACCGTAGGCTGTTTTGCCACGAATATTTGTGGTGGAGCTACAACCTGTTGGCCGGGGATCCGGTAATGGCCACCGAAGCTGTAACATCAGGCTATACAACAGTGGAGAAGTCCCAGAGGTACAGTGCAAAAAATTTCTCCATCCAATGTTGTTTTTCGAGTAAGACCGTGCTAATATAGTTTCTATAGCCCTCTAGAGGGGCAAAAAAAGGGGCCACGGCTAATAACCGCGACCCGTCACAAAAGCCAAAAGTAAGCCTTAGTAAGGAGGTGCTTCCACTCAAAACAATTTCTCCCTTAAAAAACCGGCCTGCTAGGGGTAAGCCTTGGACTCGCGGGCAACAAGTCCATTGGCTTGCTCCAATAGCTAGCCCGGATGTGGGAAGGTAGCCCAACCCAAAACCCGCAGCGATCGCGCCAGATCTCGGCAGCGGGTGGGCTTCCCTTGGGAGAAATTCGCTTGGTTTTCACCGTTGGCCCTAATTTGGGACATGGAGACATGGACACATGGAGACATGGAGACATGGAGACGAGCCTTCTCTCTCTCCCCGGGCTCCCTGTCCCCTTGTACCTATCTCTCGCTCTCCATACTTGCCAAACCCCATATTTTGTTACCCCGGTTTGTCCTGAGTCTGTCAAAGGGTCTGGCCTGGAACTGGGCAACGAACCTCCTTGCTTTTTCTAGGTTCTAGGAATTATAGCCTTGCCTGCTTGCGATCGCACGCGGGTCGCTAATTGCTGAATGCTTATAGCGCTACGCGCAAGTCAAAAGTCTCAAGGTAATAAGTCAAAAGTAGGAACTGACTAAGGAGCGAGCGTTTATATAGGGCTTGCTGAAAAAGGCAGAGGGTCGGGAGGGAGAGGGGGGAGTGTGGGGAGAGGGGGAGAGGACAATTTTATTTAATTCTTCCCACACTTCCCACACTTCCCACACTTCCCACACTCCCCACACCCCGGCTTTTTAAATTTATTCAGCAAGCCCTATATAGCGGTTCTCAAATTAATGTGAGATACCTGGGGCGAAGCATCCCAATACGAGAATTCTCGTTCTACAGCCCAGACAGTCGCTCTTGTTATTTCTTAGCCCCTACCAGATCGTTCATTACACTTATTTGAGAAACGCTATAGATGACGCGATCGCATTTTAGCCTTTGTGCCTTGAAGCTAAAAATTGAGTGTAAACTGGCTATTTTTTTTTGTGGTTTTGACTTATCAGAATTTGTAGATTGTCTCATAATCAGGACTTACGCATTCCCTCTATATCAGGACTTACGCAACGACAAAGAGCGATTGGGGCGAGAGCAACGCTCTCCCTTCGGTGCGCGGGGAGCGGAGCCTGCGCGCCTTGGAGCGCATAGCGTCTGTGCCCCTGAGAATCGCTCTTTGGATTGCCCCTACAAATACTAGATATGGACAGGCAAGCGTAAGTCCTGTATTGCATCCCCCAGACAATCTCATATCACATCAATTTGAGAAATGCTATAGGTTCCCCGTGCCCGCCCCTACGGTATTTATGGAACAGCGGAAGCGGATTTGATATAAGCTGTCGCGCATTTAGATTGGGTATTATTTGGCTCTATCAAAAGAGGAAGTGCCCCAGATCCTTCCGGGAGCATTTCACTTTTGTAACGGGACAGCCCGGAGGGCTTTGTTTGTGTAGCCGCGCCTTTAGGCGTCAGGCGGCTAGATACGAAATTGAAATGCTCCCGATCCTTCCCAGGTAGGGACAGGCGGGACACCTGTCCTACAGGAGAACGGATTCGAGCTTATTCTAACTTTTGCAAGTTTGTAGTTTTGGGGTCGATAATTTTGGCACCGCCTCGGGAAAACTTAACGGCTACCGTCATTTTTTTACCTTCTCCAAAAACATGGGTAACTTTCCCTTCGCCAAAGTCATCGTGAAGGGCGCGATCGCCTATCTTCCAGTTCGCCACCGACGCCACTTCCGATGCCACTGCAGAGTTAGATTTTTGGCTGCTAGATTTTTTGGCAATTTTGCGGCGTTTCGGCACTGCATTTCCTTCCAACAACTCCACGGGCAATTCCTTGAAAAAGCGACTGGGACGACTGGTCTCGGAAGAACCCCACAAGCGGCGTTGAGTAGCATGAGTTAAAAAGAGTTGTTCTTCCGCTCGGGTAATCCCCACATAACAGAGGCGACGCTCTTCCTCCATAGCTCGGGGGTCGTCCAAGCTGCGGAAGTGAGGAAACAACCCTTCCTGCATCCCTACTACAAAGACCACCGGAAACTCTAACCCTTTAGCGGAATGTAGGGTCATCAAGGATACCGCCGCATCTCCATCGCCCAAACTGTCTAAGTCAGAAGCTAGGGAAGCGTTTTCTAGAAATGCCATTAAGGAATTGTCTTCGTTATCTTCTCCATATTGAACTACTGCATTATACAGTTGTTGCAGATTAGCCAGCCGATTGTCTGCCTCCTCGGTGCCCTCATTTGTCAGGGCTTCTACATAGCCGGAGTCTTCCATTAGCCCTTCCAGAATTTCCGCCGCCGTCAGTTCTCCGATTTGCTCCTGCCAGCCAGCCATCATCTCGGCAAATTTAATGACTGACTTGGCCGATCGCCCCGCTACGGTATTGACTGAAGTTGTATCGCCGATAATTTCCCAGAGAGGCACTCCCAATTCCGTGGCAACGTTTTCAATTCGCTCTATGGTGGTTTTGCCAATGTTGCGCCGGGGAGTGTTGATAATTCGCTTCAAACTAATATTGTCTGCTGGGTTGGCGATCGCTCGCAGGTAGGCCAGCATATCCTTTACTTCCCTGCGATCGTAGAACCTAAGCCCTCCTACAACTCGGTAGGGTATATCCGCCATTATCAATTTGTCTTCAAAAGAGCGAGATTGAGCGTTAGTCCGATAGAGAATAGCAAACTGATTCCAATCTATCTCCGGGTTGCTTGCTTCTATACGGGAAATCTGCCCCACTACAAACTCTGCTTCTTCTACTTCGTCATAAGCGCGGTGACAGTGAATCGGTTCTCCTTGCCCCCGCGTCGCTCGCAGCACCTTGTCAATCCGCTCGCTATTTTTGGCAATGAGCTGATTGGCTACTTCCAGGATATTTTCCCGAGAGCGATAATTTTCCTCTAGCTTCACCATTGTCTGGGTTTCTTCATCGGACAAGCGATCGCCAAAGTCCTCCTGAAACTCCATCAAAATAGTAAAGTCTGCCATGCGAAAGCTATAAATAGAGTTATGGGTTAGCAGGCCGTTGGTGAAATAAACTTGATGTCTATCTACATCGAGACTATAAACCAAACCGCTATACTCTTCATATTGCAGAGTCATCTCTTCCCAAGAGACTTCTTGCTTCTGCTCCTGCATAACCCCCACCGCCATCAATCCGGGAATCAGATTGGCGGCGGCAACTTCGACAATGCTCGCTCGCCCGCTCATTTTCATGGAATTCTTTTTACTATAGAGCGGGTACTTCGGAAGTCTGCCAAAATACTGCAAACATTGTTCCGCTCGTTCTGGATCGACCCTGTTCTCAGTCTTTATCAATTCAAACGGTTCTCTGGGAATGCCATAGGCAGAGGCAATTTTAGCTTCGTTCTTAAAGGCAGAGCTACCATCCTTGGTCGCCACCAAAATCCAAGTTCCGACAGCCTTATACTTGGTTGCTTCCTGCCCCAAATTAAATAAGCCGTTTTCAAATAACTTGCAGGAGCCGACTCGATACAGTTCGCCCTGGCGCATCAGGTAGGTTACATAGATCTGATTTTTCGCCAGGAGAGTCCAGCGAATCGGCCATAAGTGATTGGGCGTAGTGCTAGCTTGTTTGTCTCCAGCCCGGACTACAATTAACTGGCCATTGTACGGGCGATCTTCCTTATCAAAGCCATATCCTTCCTTGCGGCTGGCTATTGCCAATTGTTGGCGATCGTAGCTCGCCAAGCGATGCCGCTCCGGGTCTAGCTTTTCAATTGGCAGATAGCCCTCTGTCGTCAAAACCGTACTTCCTTCCGGCTGGCATTGATCGATATCCCCTACCACAAATATGGAGCGATTTTCCCAGTTTTTTGCCTCGCGGGTATTCCTGCCATTAGTCGCCAGCAGCCGCAGCAAGTCGTATTGGGTGCGGTTGGTATCCTGATATTCGTCAACCAACATATGATGAAACTGTCGGTGCCAATAGTCCAAGACTTCTTTGTTTTGGCGGAACAACTCTACTGGCACGCGGATGAGGTCGTCGAAGTCGAGGCCATTGTTAGCGGCTAAGCCGTTTTGGTATTCTCGATAAACCCGCGCCAGAGTCCGTCCGCGATAGCCCGGTTCGTTGGCTTCTAAGTCGTCTGGAGACCATCCTTTGTTTTTGGCGGCGCTGATTTGGTAGCGTACTTTGCGGGGTTCAAATTTTTTGTCGTCTAGATTGAGCTTGGATTTGACGATTTCTTTCATCAAATTTATCACGTCGGATTCGTCAAAAATTGAAAAGTTCCGCTCCCACTTGCGCCCGCTTTCGTCTTTATATTTGTCGATGTCAAAGCGAAGGATGCGGGCGCAGAGACTGTGAAAAGTGCCAATCCATAAGGGTTTGATGTAGGCTTTCCAGACTTGCGATCGCACCCGCACCTGCTCCTCGGGTTCCAAGGCCGCCAGGGGTTTGCCCATTTTTTGCTGCGATCGCTCCTCGGCAAAGACTTTCTCAATCCGCTCTTTCATCTCCCGCGCTGCCTTGTTCGTGAAGGTCACCGCCAGGATATGTTCTGGCTCCACTCCTTCGTTTCGTATCAGGTTCGCAATTCTGTAGGTCAGTGCCCGGGTCTTGCCGGAACCCGCCCCAGCCACTACCAACAACGGCCCGCAAAAATGTTCCGCCGCTCTTCGTTGACTTGGGTTGAGTTCGCTTAGGAAATCTGTACTTTCTGTCGTCATGGCTCAAATGGGCAATGCCCCAAATGCTCCCTTGAGGATTGGCATATACCACTTTATCCCAACTCAACTGGCTTTACAATAGGGGCATGGGGCATGGGGCGCCATACCTGCCCGTGGGGCATTGGGCATTGGGCATTGGGCATTGGGCATTGGGCATTGGACTTATATCATGTCAGTTTGAATGCCCCAAAAAAAGCTTCTGCTCCGGACGGGCGAGACGCCCGTCCGGAGCAAGAATTAATATTATTAGAGAAAATCTCTAATATCCGGTTAAATACCCATAGAAAAAATTTGGAATCTCCCGTAGGACGGGCGTCCCGCCTGTCCCTCCCGAGCCCTGGCTCCCAGGCGAGACGCTCGTCCTACGCAAGAATTAATATTCTTGCACTACTGCTTTGGCAAAGCTAAGATTATTTGTAAATGTAGGGAGCGGTTGAACGGAGTGAAACCCAACTATACCAATCGCTACGTTGGGTTTCGTTCCCGGGCCGCTCCCTACAATTTTAATGCGGACAGTCCACTACGCACTCAAGGAACGGACAGTTCAAATCTCGCTCCTGGCTAGTAACGGCAAGGCTTGTGCTAAAAGCTGACTGCTGATAGCTGACTGCTTACTGCTATATTATTGAAAATCTCTAACTGTAGCTGATGATAGACCTAATATCCCTGGGCGAAAAAGCACTGGTTACTCTAGTTTTAACTAAGACGATGGACAAAACCGGCCAAATCCTGGGAAAAAAAGCCCCGCAATTAAAAGACAAATTGATGGGGCTGCTTCGGCGCAATTCTCCGGAGACTGCCAGTGCCATTGAAAAAGTGGCAGAACAACCGGAGCTAGCAGAGCAACAGCCCGAGAAATATGGCCAAGCCGTTTTGGTCGCCAAAGTCGAGGAAGCGGCTCGGGGAGACAGCGAGATCGCAGAAGCAATTCGCGCTTTGGCCGAAACGACCCGAGAAGCGATGCAAGCTCAACCGAATGTTGTCCAAAATTTAGCGCAACTGGCAGAAAAGATAGGCTATTTGCAGCAGGGCGGCACCACTTATAATCAGGCCGACACGATTAGCTTTTGACTGCAGCCGTCGGAACGGCAGCCGACAAAGTTAATTGCCCCACAATTTAATATTCCTTATCGGGGCACCGCCCATTTTGTCGGGCGCGAGCAAGTGTTGCTTGACTTGCACGAATTGCTGCAGCTTGAACAGAGGGCAGCGATCGCAGCGGTAGAGGGGATGGGCGGCGCGGGCAAAACCGAACTGGCAATCCAATATGCAACGCGCCACCAAAAAGATTACCTCGGCGGGATTTGTTGGTTCGGCCTCAGAGAGACGAATCCGGCGGCTCAAATATTGGCCTTTGCCCAAAGCAAACTAAATCTGGAAGTGCCCCAAGAGCTAGGAAACAGGCGACTCGAACTGGAAGAACGGGTCTCCTGGTGCTGGGAAAAATGGCAACCCGCCGAGGGTTTGGTGCTGGTAGTCTTGGACGACCTCACGGATTTGGAGGACTGTCTGCCCTTTCTGCCCAAAGACAGGCGCTTCCGAGTTTTGATAACCAGCCGCCTGCGCCACCTCGACCCGGGTTTTATCAAAGAAATTTCCCTCGATGTTCTCTCGGAAGATGCGGCGCTGCAACTGCTGGAAGCTCTGGTGGGGCAAGAGCGAGTTGAGCCAGAAACCGAGAAAGCCAAAGAGTTATGTAAGTGGCTCGGCTATTTGCCCTTGGGCTTGCAGTTGGTGGGGAGCTATTTGACGAAAAAACCCCTTTGGTCTTTGGCGAAAATGCTCTCTCGGCTCCAAGCCCAAAAGCTCGACAGCGAAGCCCTCGACCTAAGCGAGGCACAAAGGCGGCGAAGTCTGAATACCGCAGAGCTAGGAGTGAGAGCGGCTTTTCAATTAAGCTGGCTTGAGCTAGAGCCCGCGACCCAGGAAGTAGCTCGGCTGTCGAGCTTGTTGGCAGGAGATATTTTTCTCTGGCAATGGATCGAGTCGGCAGCAGAAAAGCTGGATTGGCCAGATTCGGTAATAGAAAATGCTATTGCCCAATTCCAACAGCACCATTTACTACAGCAGCCGCAGCCAGCGCGATCGGCTTTTAAATTTCATCCCTTAATCCGGCAGTTTCTGCAAGAAAAATTCCCAGAATCAGCCGAAGCCAGCAACTTCAAAGAAGCTGTGGCAGCAACTATGGCCGCAGTTGCCCGAGAAATTCCCGATTCGCCTACTCGGCAGCAAATCGAATCCATGCGAATTGCCGTACCTCATTTAGAAGAAGTAGCTCAAAACCTAACTGATGCTATTAGCGACGAAGATTTAGTCTGGCCTTTTCTGGGATTGGGTCGCTTCTACGAAGGTCAGGGTTTGTATGACTTAGCCGAGCGTTGGTTAGAGCAATGTTTATCGATAGCGCAAGACCGCTTGGGTTCCGACCATACCGACGTGGCCACTAGCCTCAACAATCTGGCATTACTCTACTCCTCTCAAGGACGCTACGCTGAAGCAGAACCCCTGTTACAGCAAGCTTTGGAGTTGACAAAAAACCTCCTGGGTTACGACCATCCCCATGTGGCAATTAGCTTCAACAATCTGGCAGAAATATACAAATTTCAAGGACGCTACGAGGAAGCGGAAAACCTGTACATGCAAGCTTTGGAATTGAAAAAAACCTGCTGGGTTACGACCATCCCAACGTGGCAAATAGCCTCAACAACCTGGCATTACTCTACGAGTCTCAAGGACGCTACGCTGAAGCAGAAACCCTGTTAGAGCAAGCTTTGGAGTTGACAAAAAACCTCCTGGGTTACGACCATCCCAACGTGGCAACTAGCCTCAACAATCTGGCATTAATCTACCAGTCTCAAGGACGCTATGGGGAAGCGGAAACTCTGTACATGCAAGCTTTGGAATTGAGAAAAAAACTGCTTGTTTCCGATCATAACTATGTGGCAAATAGCCTCAACAATCTGGCATTACTCTACGAATCTCAAGGACGCTACCCGGAAGCGGAACCCCTGTATCTGCAAGCTTTAGATTTGAAAAAAAAACTGCTGGGTTACGACCATACCGACGTGGCAACTAGCCTTAACAATCTGGCATTACTCTACGAATCTCAAGGACGCTACGCCGAAGCGGAACCTCTGTTAGAGCAAGCTTTGGAATTGAGAAAAAAACTCCTGGGTTACGACCATCCCGATGTGGCAACTAGCCTTAATAATCTGGCAGGACTCTACGAATCTCAAGGACGCTACCCCGAAGCGGAAACTCTCTATCTGCAAGCTTTAGACCTGATGAAAAAACTGCTGGGTTACGACCATCCCAAAGTGGCAAGCAGCCTCAACAATCTGGCATTACTCTACAAGTATCAAGGACGCTATGCGGAAGCGGAACCCCTGTATCTGCAAGCTTTGGACTTGAGCGTGCGGGTTTTGGGAGAAGACCATCCTCAGACGGTGACTATAAAAAAAAATTTGGCCTATTTCCAAAGTAAGATTAAGGCTAGCAATTATTGGCAGGTAAAACTGAATAAAATACTTTCCCCAGTAATATCGATACCCTTGGCTCTGCTCTGGAGATTGTTGCTTTTGTCCTGGAGGTTGGTGAAAGAATTGCGGGCTTTGGTGCGGCGTCGGTAGTTGGGGGGTGGGGTGTGGGTGGTGGGGTGTGGGTAAAATGCTCTTTTTGTAGCCTCTTCTATCGATAGAATAGCATTCAAACCGACATGATATAAATCCTCTCTTGCTTACAGACATGGTACAATTGGGCAAGTCTTTAACAAAGTTAGCCATGCAACTGGAAGATTATTTTAACTTTTTGAGTTCTGAGGACATTCGCCTCAAAGGCTCCAGGATAGGGATTGAAACTATTCTCTACGACTACATCGATCGCGGTCTGTCTCCAGAAGAAATCGCCCAAACCTATCCTACCCTAGCTCTAGACCAGGTTTATGCAACGATTCTCTACTACCTGCGCAACCAAGAAACTATAACTGACTACATGGTTGGCTGGCTAGCCCACGGCCACAAGATGAGAGCCCAACAGCGGCTCAATCCTCTACCCGTTTCCTGGAAGACGCGCAAGCTAAGAGCGGAAAGAAAAGCTAACGGACAAGCCAATGACTCTGAAATACTTGATGGATGAAAACGTCGATCCTCTTTATGCCAATCAAATTAGACGGCGAGAGCCAAGTATCGTCATCAAGATGGTGGGAGAACCGGAGACGCCGCCGAAAGGCACCTTAGATCCAGAAATTCTTGTTTGGTGCGAAGACAGGGACTTCGCACTGGTGACTAATAACCGCAGTTCTATGCCAGTTCACTTGACAGACCATATTGCTATAGGTCGCCATGTACCAGGGATTTTTATGCTCAATTCTGGTTTAAGCATTGACCAAAATATTGAGCGATTGATTGAAATCAATCTGGGTTACAAACAAGATGAATATCTAGACCAAATCGTCTATCTGACTTCCCGTTAAATACGGAGATTGTATTTGATTTATAATGGATAGGTATTCGGAACTAACGGACAAAAGAGCAGTAAAAAGACGCTACCGCTACATCCGTTACTCATCCACTAAGAAACCCGGTTTTTTGAAAAACCGGGTTTCTGCTGGTCCGGCGCACTCCCAAACCGGCGATTCCCGTATGACAACCGATCGCTCGCCCGCCCGTCTAGGATAAGCAAAGAAAAACTAGATAAGCGGCTTCGGTGGCGATGAGAAAAAAAATTTGGCTTGGACTGCTGGCGGTATTGGGAGTAGTAGGAGCGATCGCTCTGGGTTACTATTTCCAGCCGTCGGCATCAGTGCGATCGGTAGCATCCACGGCACCAGGAACAGTGGTGAGAAACCCGGTTTCTGACCTAAAGCTTGAGACGAAAGAAACCGAAACAAACCCGGGTTTTCCAAAAAACCGGGTTTCTTCAGAGCTAGCGGCGGTTGCTCCGGCGTCGGAGGTAAGTCCCGAGCGGCTGATGGCGGATGTGGAGGCGCTGGCCTTCGAGCGATATAACGATCGCGATCGCTCGAAGGCGCGGGACTATATTGCCGAGCAGTTGAGAGCGGCGGGATGGGAACCGAAGCAGCAAGAGTTTGAGGGCGGGGTAAACTTATACGCCGATCGCCCGGGAAGCGACCCGGAGGCCGGTACGATTTTGGTCGCCGCCCATTACGACACGGTAGCGCTATCTCCGGGAGCCGACGATAATGCCACGGGGGTTGCTACGGTATTGGAAGTTGCCCGCCTGCTCGGAGACCGCCCTACACCGCGATCGCTTCGAGTGGCCTTCTTCGACTTAGAAGAAATCGGACTTTTGGGCAGCATCGCTTTTGCCGGAGACGAGCAACTGCGGCAAGACTTGGAAGGGGTAATTGTTTTAGACATGGTTGGCTACGGTTGCTACATCCCCGGTTGCCAAAAATATCCTTCGGGACTGGCGATCGCCAAGCCCAGCGACAAAGGAGACTTTCTAGCAGCGATCGGGGATGCAGAACATATGCCCCTACTCGATGCCTTCGAGCCCAAAGTTAGGACGCAAACTGGGGCGCAAACTGGAGAAAACCAAAATAGCGATTCGTCATCAGTTTTGAGGCCAGCCCTTACGCCAGTCTTTAGTTTTGCCGTTCCTTTGGGGGGAGTTTTGACTCCCAACTTAATGCGTAGCGACCACGCTCCCTTTTGGTATTGGGGAATTGGCGCGGTACTGCTCACAGATACTGCCAATTTCCGCAGCCCTTACTACCACGAACCCAGCGACATTCCCGCCAATATCGATCGCCCCTTTTTCATCGGTTCCGCTCGAACGACCGTAAATGCCGTAAGTCGTTTGTTAGAAAGCCGGGAAAGTCTAGCCTCACCACCAGCATCTCCAAACAGCAAATATTAATAACTAAACTGTAGCATGGGCATCGGGAATTGGGCATTGGGCAATAGCTAGGGTGTAGGGTGTAGGGTGTGGGGAATTGGGACAAGCCTTAATGGTTGCCCAATGCCCAATTCCCGATGCCCAATGCCCAATTTTTAATATTTCCATGTTTTCTCGTATTGCATCCATTCTTATGCATAATTGCTGGTTTTATCGGCGATCGCCGTATTTTGACCATCAATTCTAAAATATTTACATATATTTACATATGCACATGCAAATACTCTCAGTTTTACTCCCAAAGCTGTAATTCTTTGCCTCACTGCGATCGCCGCGCCAAGCGGGTTAAGAGGTGAGTATTATCCGCCATAAATTCTAGCCGAAAAGAGATTTAGATCTCGCAGAGCCAGTGACTCAGATCGCAGTTTTTGTATAATAATATACTACGATATAAGGACAACATTCAGAAGGAACTTAGGGTCCAAGTGGAAGATGCTAGTACAGGGTAATTTCTATAAACTCACCATTTCAGAAATATTTTATCAAATTTGGCGCACGGGTCAAATTACCTATCACCATCGTTGGGTTTTGATGTCGGCGCTGCTAAAAGATTCCATTAATCAAGAAGAACGAGAGGCGATCGATCGGCTTATTCATGCAGTTCGCCGAGGATGGCTGAAAGTAGTGGACTAATTTTTTGATAAAAGCTTTCCAATTATAATAAATAAGGCAATACGCCAAGCGGAAAAAAATCCCTGGCGTATTGTCGTTATGGGAAAAAAACTGTAGGGTGTAGGGGGTAGGGGGTAGCGGTAGGGTGTAGCGGTAGGGGGTAGGGTGTAGCGGTAGGGGGTAGGGTGTAGGGGGTAGTAAATGTAGGGAAGGGTTGAACAGAGTGAAACAAGGGCGCAACGATTGGTATAGTTGGGTTTCACTCCGTTCAACCCTTCCCTACATTTTTAAGGCAGACAATCCAGTAGGACTTTCGAGCCCCCGAAAGCGGTCGGGAAATAGCATGAAGTTTCCCTACACCCCACACCCCACACCCTACACCCTGCACCCCAAGCCCCACACCCTACACCCCAAGCCCCACACCCCACACCCCAAACCCCACCCCCCACACCCCAAACCCCAAACCCCACACCCCAAACCCCACACCCCACAACCCACACCCCAAACCCCACACCCAAAACGAAAATCAAACTGCTTGACACCCGACGGGAAATGAACCCTACTA
>JAAHFN010000104.1 GCA_010672965.1 Oscillatoria sp. SIO1A7 | reverse complement strand
CCCCCCCATCCCCCCCATCCCCCCCATCTCTCCCCATCCCTCCCCATCCCTCCCCATCCCTCCCCATCTCTCCCCATCCCTCCCCATCCCTCCCCATCTCTCCCCATCCCTCCCCATCTCTCCCCATCTCTCCCCATCCCTCCCCATCCCTCCCCATCCCCTCCCCCACACCCCACACCCTACCCCCCACACCCTACCCCCCACACCCTACCCCCTAGCTTGACTCTCAAAACTAGGTAAAGTTTTATTGTTATAATTTCAGAGTCGCTATTCTATCGGGCGTTAAAGAATGAAAAAACTGGGTCTTTGCTTGTCATTATTATTGTGCGCGCTTTTTACGATCGCCCCTGCGGCATTGGCTGATATGGAAATCAGCATCGGCAACGAACAAGGAGTGGTTACTATCAAAAGCAATGGCGAATTGCTCGCTCCCAACGGCGTTATCTTTGGCCAGATCGATGGCGATGGCAATATCCTCAACAGCAACGGCGATCGCATTGCCACTTTGGACAGCGATGGAAATCTTTCAGACCCGCAAGGAAATAAAGTGGTCACTATCGACGAAGAGGGTAATATCCTGGATGGGAAGGGCGATCGCTTTGCCTCTGTCCAGAGCAACGGCGATATCCTCAACAGCAACGGCGATCTGGTCGGCAGCGTATCCAACTGCTGTACCAATTCCCTGGACGGCCGCCAAGCCGCTGCAGTCTTGCTGTTATTGATTGCTGCTAGCAATGGTGCTGGCTAAAGACTAGGGAAGCTATATTAAACTTAATCCATGTAAATTTTATCAAAAATGTTACTATTCTTAGCTGCGATCGCGGTTGATAATGGAGATTTTTTACATAAATTTTACATCCCCGAGTTAATTAGCATCTCGCTCTTTCAGCATTTTTCTCAAAAATCTAACCAACCAAAGCATCCTACAGGGTTCTATGGCAAAAGCCAAAGCGCCCTGTAGGATATTTTTTAGGGAGAGGGTTAAGGGACTTGCGCAGAAATAAAGTGCCACCCACCGTTCGGGCGATCGCCCTGAGCCTGGTCGTAGGCGACAGCCTGCCTTCTGGGGCATAGGGTCGAAGCCCTCATTTTTAATTGAAATGACAATAAAGTGCCACCCACCGTTCGGGCGCTCGCTTGTCGAAGCCCTCATTTTTAATTGAAATGATAATAAAGTGCCACCCACCGTTCGGGCTGGTCGGAGACCATTTTTGTATGAAGATGCGCTTTATTAGTTCCGGGCATCAAGCCGACTGGGCTAATAGCCAAGCTATAGCGGTTCTCTCTCTTGATGTAAGGTGCCTGGGGCGAAGCATCCCAATATGAGGGTTGCCGTTAGGAGCGCGCGAGATTGTCTAAGGGATGCTGTCGCCCCTACATTTCTAGGATCCGATCGTTTATTACACTTATTTGAGAAACGCTATAAAATTGTGTGTAACTGTAGGTTGGGTTGGACGTAGCACCAGAAACTATATACAGTGAAGGAAAGAAAAAACCATGAAAGAAACTATGAAGACTAATCCGGGAGCGCCGATCGCTCCTTCTCAAGTAATAGGACGCGATCGCCTTATCGAAAACTTGTGGCGGACTTTGGAGCGCCAGAGTTTAGTGCTGAGTGCGGAACGACGCATGGGCAAAACCTCTGTCATCAAAAAGATGCAAGCGGAGGCACCGCCAGACCTGCTGCCTATTTACCGCGACCTGGAACATGTCCGAAGTCCTCTAGAGTTCGTTCAGGCGGTTTTGCAAGATGTGGAAGAATATGTGAGCAAGTTGAGGCAGAACGCTGGGCGGGCGCGCAAGTTAGTTTCGCAATTGGGAGGAACTGAGGTCGCCGGCATTATTAAGCTGCCCAGCGTCGCGGCTCCCCATTGGAAAAGTCTGCTCGAAGAGACGATTAGAGACTTAGTAGAGAATCAAGAGAAAAAAGTAATTTTGTTTTGGGACGAAATGCCCTATATGCTGGGGAATATTGGCGATGAGGCGGCGATGGAAGTGCTGGATACTTTGCGATCGCTCCGCCAAACCCATACAGAGGAACTGAGAATGGTCTTTTCCGGTTCGATTGGCTTGCACCATGCGATCGAGAAGCTCAGAGAATCCGGCTATGCCAACTCCCCCATTAACGATATGTATATAGAAGACCTGCCGCCCCTCTCTGACAAGAAAGCCAGGGAATTAGCCTATCGCTTGCTGACGGGAGAAGGAGTTTCGACTTCTAGTAACCAGAAAATTGCCGAGGCGATCGCCAAGGCAGTGGATAATATTCCTTATTATATTCACCATCTCATCGCCCGGCTCGCCTTGCATCCAAAGGTAGTTGACGAGGCGACAGTCCGGAAAATGGTCGATGCTACTCTGAGCGATCCTAACAATCGCTGGTATATGAGCCACTATCGGGATCGAATCGATACTTACTACGATGACGAAAAACGTCCCTATGCCCTGGTAATGCTGGATATTTTAGCGGTTGCAGAGAAGCCGTTGTTATTTAAGGAACTGCTGGAGCGAGTCAAGTCGGAAACGGGAAGCGGCGATCGCGAAATTGCCCTAACTGTTTTCCAGCTCTTGCAGCAAGACTACTATATTATCCAGCGTCCTAACGGCCAAATTTTCTTTCGCTATCCGCTGATTCAACGCTACTGGCAATTGTCTAGGGGGTTGACCGCATGAAAAGCACCTATATTTCTCGCTTTACTCCCCGGGCGATGAGTCACGAAGACCTGGAAGCGATGTTCGTCCAGCGCCACAAGTTGGCGGAACATTTGGTAGAAAGGATTCGGGATAGCGCCGAAACCGAGAATAAGCATTTCCGCCTCCTCATCGGGCCGCGAGGGATCGGCAAAACTCATTTGCTAGCCCTGGTTTATCACCGGGTCGCCAAGCTAGATGACTTGCGCGATAAGTTGCTGATTGCATGGCTGCAGGAAGAGGAATGGGGAGTTGCCTCGTTTTTGCATTTGCTATTGTCTATCTTTCGAGCCCTCGGCCAGGAATATCCCCAGGAATATCAAGCGAAACTCCAGGATTCCGTAAAAGCTCTTGCTCAGATTTACCAAAATTCGCCGGATGAAGCGCTGTTTAGAGCCGAAGCTTTGCTCAGGGAGTTTGCCGACGGGCGATCGCTCCTGGTGCTGATGGAAAATCTCGACGATATGTTTGAGGGCTTGGGGGATATCGGCCAAAAGCAACTCCGGGGCTATATCAATAATTATTCATTCTTGACAATTGTGGCCACGGCTCAGAGCTTGTTTAATGCAGTCAAGCTCAAAGACAGTCCTTTTTATGGCTTCTTCCGCCAACATGATTTAGAAGAACTCCAGGCGGAGGAAGCAGTCAGCCTCTTGAAAAATCTGGCCGAACTCCAAGGCAACCAAGATCTAGAATCTTTTCTGCAAACCCCTCTGGGTCGCAGCCGCATCCAAGCCGTCCATCACCTCGCTGGCGGCAATCCCCGCATTTATATTGTTTTTTCCGAGTTTCTCAGCCGCGAGTCTTTGGACAATCTAGTGGATCATTTTATGCGCGCCCTAGACGAGTTGACTCCTTATTATCAGCATCGCATGGCTGCCCTTTCTCCCGAGGAGCGCAAGATTGTCGAATTTTTGAGCGATGCCCGCCAAGCAGTTCCCCGGCTAGAAATCGCCCAAGGCTGTTTTCTCCGTGAAGAGACCGCCTCCAGGCAGCTCGAAGATTTGAATAGCAAAGGCTATGTCAGGCCAGCATCTCAATTTGGAGAAGAATTTTATAACGAATTTTATTATGAATTGCGCGAGCCCCTGATGCGCTTTTGCTTAGAAGTCAAGAAGCAGCGAGGGGAGCCGATTAAGTTATTTCTGGATTTCTTGCGGATTTGGTATTCCCCCGCCGAGCTGCGACAGCGATTGACAGTCCTGCCAGCAGATGCGAAGTTGGAGCGAGAATATGTGATGCGAGCGTTAAAGGAATACGACGCCGACCGTCAAAAACTACCTATAGAGACGTACTTGAAGGAATACAAGGCTTACAGGGATAACAAAGACCACGCTAGTGCCCTAGAAGTTGCCGAGAAATTGGTGGCAAATCGCGGCAAGGCTGAGGATTGGTTAGAGCAGGGAGTCTGCCTTTTTAATCTCAAGCGCTACGAGGAAGCCTTGGCAGTCCTAAAAAAAGCAATAGAATTCGATCCCAATAATGCAAAGGCTTGGACTTATCAAGGCAGGGCACTAGGTGCGACAGAACATTACGAAGAAGCCTTGGACTCGTTAGGTAAGGCAGCAGAGTTTGACGAAGATTTTGTCTCCGCCTGGGCTTACCGAGGCTTGGCTCTGGAGAATCTAGAACGCCATGAGGAAGCCTTGTCATCCTACGATAAGGCAATAGAAATAGATCCCAAGTACGCTTGGGCTTGGGCTTACCGAGGAGATGTACTAGAGCAACTCGAACGCTATGAGGAAGCTTTGGCATCTTATGATAGGGCAACAGAGCTTGACCCAAATGATGCCTTGGCTTGGGCTTATCGAGGCCATTCGCTAAACCAAGTCGGACGCCACGAAGAAGCCTTAGCGTCTTATGATAAGGCAATAGAAATTAATCCCAATTATGACTGGGCTTGGGGCAATAGAGGGGATGTGCTAGACAGACTAGAACGCTATGAGGAAGCCTTGGCCTCTTATGATAAGGCAATAGAAATAGATCCCAAGTACGCTTGGGCTTGGGCTCACCGAGGCTATTCGCTAAATCTACTAGAACGCTATGAGGAAGCCTTAGCATCTTATAATAAGGCAATAGAAATTAATCCCAATTATGACTGGGCTTGGGGCAATAGAGGGGATGTGCTAGACAGACTAGAACGCTATGAGGAAGCCTTGGCCTCTTATGATAAGGCAATAGAAATAGATCCCAAGTACGCTTGGGCTTGGGCTAATCGAGCCTATTCGCTAGACCAACTCAAACGCTATGAGGAAGCCTTGGCATCTTTCGATAAGGCAATAGAAATAGATACCAATTATGACTGGGCTTGGGCTCGCCGAGGCTATTCGCTAAATCAACTAGAACGCCATGAGGAGGCTTTAGAATCTTATGAAAAAGCAATAGAAATAGATCCCAAGTACGCTTGGGCTTGGGCTAATCGAGGCTATTCGCTAGACCGACTCAAACGCTATGAGGAAGCTTTGGCATCTTATAATAAGGCAATAGAAATAGATCCCAAGTATGCCTGGGCTTGGGCTTGGCGAGGGGAGGTTTTAGACAATCTCGAACGCTATGAGGAGGCTTTGGAGTCTTACGATAAGGCAATAGAAATAGATCCCAATTATGCCTGGGCTTGGGCTAGTCGGGGGGATGTGCTAGATAATATGGAACGCTATGAGGAGGCTTTGGAGTCTTACGACAAGGCAATAGAGCTTGACCCTAATGACAAAAGAGCTTGGTTTTCGCGAGGATGGCTACTAGATAATATGGGGCGCTACGAGGAGGCTTTGGCTTCTTGCGATAAAGCGATCGCACTTGGCTATAACTCCTCCAATGTCTTCTTCAACCGAGCGATCGCAATTCTCGGTTTAAATCGCTGGGAGCAAGGAATCGTAGCTTTAAACGATGCTTTCCAGCGTTTTGAACCTGACGAGCAAGCCGATCCAGATGACGCCGAGTTAATTATCCGCCAACTTTTGGAGCAAACTCAGGATGCAGTTATATGGAAAACGCGCCTCAGCTCCCTAATCGAAATTTACGACAAGCACCAAGCCCTATCGATTTTGGCACAAGGACTGGCGCGCAGTATTTCTTCTTTAATCCCCGATTCGGTCAAGGACTTACAAGTTAATAATGTACCAGTCCAAGGGCTAAGCCCTCCGGGCAGGCTATGCCCGGAGGGCAGGCTTCGCCAACGCCAACGCCAACGACTCCGCTCAGCCCGAACGGTAGCTTGGCTGGAGACTTGGCGAGAATTGGTCGGCGATATTCCAGAATTCCAAATTTCCCTGCGCCTTCTGGCTGCGGCGACGGATTATATAGAGAAAAACGGCGACATGCGGGTATTGCTGGCTCTGCCGATTGAGGAGCGGGAATTATTGAAACAGATTTTGGAAATTGAGTAAGGGGCATTGGGCATTGGGCATTCATAGCGGTCAGCGGTCAGCGGCCAGCAGTCAGCTAAAGGCACAGAGCAGCAGAGCAGCAGAGCTTTCTTGGGAATTGGGAATTCATAGCAAGAGAAACCTCGGGAATGCTGTCGCCCCTAAGACCAATTCTTTGTGAAGCTGCACGCAGTTCGCCGTTCGGGCGCTCGCTTGACAAACGCTCTATTGCAATGATTGCAGGACTTTTGCTGACTGCTGAGCAGTGATAGCTTAAGGTTAGGACAGTTACAAACGCCCTATTGCAATGATTGCAGGACTTTTGCTGACTGCTGAGCAGTGATAGCTTAAGGTTAGGACAGTTACAAACGCCCTATTGCAATGATTGCAGGACTTTTGCTGACTGCTGAGCAGTGATAGCTGATAGCTTACTGCTATATCATGTCGCTTTGAATGCCCCAAAAAAAGTCAAGTCCTGCGTAGTGCTTTGGCAAGGCTCAAATTGTGAGCCTTGCCAGTAGGACGGGCGTCCCGCCTGTCCATACCAGCTCAAGCGGACTTTTCGCTGGTCCCGTCCTACGGGAGATTCCAATTTTTTTGTCGAACAACTGCGCGGACTTGATATTACGCATTAAAGGCACCCTTTTGGAGTTGCCAGCAATGGGCATAAATGTCTGGGGCGAAGCATTCCAGTTCGTAAAGTCGAAAGCAAGGGACACCTCGGGAATGCTGTCGCCCCTACGCCTTATTTCGAGCAAAAAGGCACGCGATACTAATAGCAAGCTTGACTTACCAATCAATAATTCAGGACTTACGCATTAAAGGCACCTTTTTGGAGTTGCCAGCAATGGGCATAAATGTCTGGGGCGAAGCATTCCAGTTCGTAAATTTAGTCGAAAGCAAGGGATACCTCGCCCCTGCGTCTTATTTCGAGTAAAAACGCATGAGATCGCAATTCCAAGCTCTACTTACCAATCAATAATTAAGGACTTATAGCAGCAAGCAGTCAGCTATCGGCAGTCAGCCTTTATCACAAGCCTTGCCATTACTAGCAAGGAGCGAGACTTGAACTGTCCGTTCCTTTAGTGCGTAGTGCTAGTAACGGCAAGGCTTGTGCCGATCGCATGATTGCTGATAGCCGTTCGCGAGAGCGTCTTTGCAGGAGAATCGCATGACTGCTATATGCGGTTGGTACGCGGCGGGCACGGGGGACCCCTACAAATAGAGGGGCAGGCCGGCGATCGCACGCAAAACAAAGTGAGTCATTGTAGGATCTAGAAACAGCAAGGAGGTCCTCGCCCAAATACAAGCTGGGAAATGTGGGAAATGTCGGAGGTGTGGGAAGGACTGCTGAAAGTTCTCCCCTCTGTGCCCCCTCTCCTCACATTTCCCTCATTTCCCCAAAGAAAACCCACCCGCTGCCGCGACAGGGTGCGGCGTCAGCGGGATCTTGGGGTGGGCTATCTTCCCCCCCGACAAGCTACTGGAGCAAGCCAATGGACTATATAGCCCGAGTCCTTGGGCTCTACTCCTTAGGAGCCGGGGTTTTTAAGGGAGAAAGTTTTTTTTGATTGAGAAAACCTCCTTGCGACTGTTTACTTTGGTAGATATAAGCAATGGTCACGGCTAGCCGTGGCCTTAATTTATGCCCCTTCTCAGGAGCTTTAAAAACATAATAGCACGCTTTTTGTACAATTTCAACATTGGCAGCAGAAATTTTATACAATTTCCGATCCTTATGCAGCTTCTGCACTCTCGTATAGTCAAAGGTAACAGCTGCGATCTTCATCCCCCTCCCGAGAGCGAATAGGGGCCTCTAGCTTCGCCACATGAAGGTGCTACAGGCACGGGCTTTAATCCACTGAGAGTCGCTGTTAGGGACTTGCTTGTAATAATGTAGCGATCCTCGCTTGGGCTATGCGCTAAGAGCGCAGGCTTCTCCAAAGACTCCGCGATCGCCCGAACGGTGACAGTCAAAAAACGCTTAGAGATTGGTACTTTATCAGGACTTACGCATTACCTCGCTAATCTGGTAGGGGTCAACGGCCGTTGACCCCTACACTTAGGGCATATCTCTACAAGCCGCGCGTAAGTCCTATTTATTTCTGCGCAAATCTGTTAGGAAAACCGCCGCGCTATTTCTCTGACCTCTTCCAAGTCCATCTCGAAGATTTCTGCTATTTTCTGAATGCTAAAGTCCTGCCTTAGCATTCCCTGCACCATCCTTAACTTCATCTCCTGGCGTCCTTGTTCTAATACACTTTCGTAAAACCGGGTGCCTTTGAGGGGTTCTAGGTCTAGCATGGCTTCTGTTTCCTCCTTGGTAAGATTGGTTAACTTATAGATGACTCTGAAACTTTTCACGCCAATTGGTGACATCCGGGTATCGTTGCCGCTTGAAACCTGAAAGCACCTAAATGTAAGACTTTCCGGCTCCCGAAAGCGATCGCGAAAATAGGATGAAGTTTCCCTACACCCTACACCCTACACCCTACACCCTAGTCATAGACTACGATACCATACCAGTCTTTGTTAGGTGGACGATACTGGCGGAAATATAGGAAAATTTCAGCAAAAAAGCGATCGTAAAATTCGTCGTCTGCGTAAGTCTGAAATTCCAGAAAGTATAGAGGTTCGCTCTCGAATCCCGCTCGGGTAGCGAAAAGTCCATCTAAACGGAAGCTGGGTTGTTTGATTTCCGGCGCTCGAAACTCGTAAGCCCCCGAGTCTTTTCCCGATCGCCCGAGAATTACTTCAAAAAATATCTGTGGAAACTCTTGGATAAGTTCGTAGAACAAGATATCTGTTTTCATGGCTACCTCTTCCTCAAAGACCTGTTATAAATTAGTATAGCATCAGTAGCGATCGCAGGTCATCTACCCAGCAGCTCGGGATTTATAACAAAATATATCAATAACAATTTTGAAAAAATTGACAATTTTAAAAATAATGTTATAGTAAAGAGAGATAATAAAAAAGGAGCATCTAGCTCCCTCTCAACGCAAAGACTAATTTTTTACTTATAGCGTTTCTCAAATAAGTGTAATATCAGATCCGTTTAATCGCCCTAAAAAAGTCAAGTCCTGCGTAGGACGGGCGACAATCTCGGCCGTAGAATGACAACCGCCCTACTGGGATGCTTCGCCCCCACCGTTCGGGCGATCGCGGAGTCGAAGCCCTCCCCGCGACATGAATCGCCCCTACAGGCCGGCAAAGCTAATTGGCCCCTAATAAAAGTATATCGCATACTACAATAATATTTTTTTTGTAAGCCTATTGACGTTTTAGTCATCATGCAGTTATAATGATAGTGTAGAAGCGGGGAAGCTCTCCAGCAAAGTCGCTTGGGGCAAAGAACGCTACATCCAAGTGCGGTTATTATCACTTTAAGTTGTGTAGCTTAAGGCTACAATCGTAATATAAGTTGCTCTTATGAAAGGGTTAGAAAAAACTTATAGCTTTTCAGTACGAGAATTCGCCCTCAATCTTCAGAGAAAATAGGGGCTATAGCATTTCTCAAATAAGTGTAATAAACGATTGAGGTGGGAAATGTAGGGGCGACAGCATGCCCCTTGACTATCTCTGCTGTAAAACGGGGACGATCGTATTGGGATGCTTCGCCGGTGGTAGCTCACATTAATTTGAGAAACGCTATAAGACTGGGGTGTGGGGGCGATCGCCGCCGGCCTGTAGGGCAAACAATGAGATTGCCCTAACCTACAATTAGAGTCATTGCGTCAGTCCTAACCAAAATTTTGCCAAGATTTTGCCAAGATTTTGCGAAATGTTTGCAAAAGTCTTGTATCTATAGCAAGCAAGCTAAATCATCGCTACAAAGTTGTAAATCTATATAGTAAAGGGTCGTCATACCAGGAGGTGGAGTAAATGTTTTTGAAGGAAATTCCGAAAATTGCAAAGAAAAAGTTGGAGCCAATTGTAGTCGGAGGCATTCTCCTGGTAGCGGCGAGCTTGCAGTTTGTAAACGGGCTAGAAAATATGCCGCAGGTTCGCGAGCCGGAGCCCGACTCTATCTGCGAAGAAATGATTTTGCCAAAAGCAGAATTGTCCGGCGAACAGTTGGCAAAACTTTTGACGGTTCCAGAACCGTCCGAGCGTTCCAAGGTGCAAAAGCTGCTTTCGCAGCCTTACTGCCGCCTGCCCTCTTTGAGCGTGCGAGCGGGAGCAATCACCGAACGCGACGCTTATCCTCTTGGCTTCGACCAAGGGACTTGGCTTATTGTTTTATATGAGGGTGAAAACTATGTGGGGTATGGATTTAAACGTTTTTAGCACGGCGCTAACCGCAGTCGTAGTCGGCTTCCTGGCGATCGGCGGTTGCGCCTCCCAACCGAAAGTTAAAGTGACAGAAACGCCGCGAACGGTACAGCTGCACCAGAGTTGGGAAGTGCAACCGGGGGACGATGTCGCTGGCCATCTAATTGCTGGCGGGCTCGGAGATGTGGCGATCGCTTTACAAGGCAGTCAAAATCTCTATGCGCCGGTCAGCGGTCGCCTCCAGCCACATTCCCCAGGCTGCGCGATTTTTTCCAGCGAAGAATTGCCAATCTATCTGTTTCGTTTTTGCGGTCTAAAAGACCCGAAATGGGGACAGCGGCGCGCCGGAGAAATGCTCGGCAAAGCAGAGTTTCTCAATGTCGCGGTACTCAACCGGCGCAAAGATGGCAAGTGGGCTTTTGTCGAACCTTCCAAGCAAATCTTGGAGAATATCCTCAAGCCGCTGCAAATTAGTTCTTTTTGAGAGTTCTTAGCTTGAGATTTTTGAGTTTTGAGTTAGGGATTAGGGAATTATAGCGTTTCTCAAATAAGTGTAATAAACGATCGGACCCTAGAAATGTAGGGGCGAAAGCATCCCCAAGACCATCTATGCTGTAAAACAGGGACGATCGTATTGGGATGCTTCGCCGGTGGCACCTCACATCAATTTGAGAAAGGCTATAGAAGAAATAAGTTACCCAATTCGTAGGACGGGCGAGACGCCCGTCCGGGATCTTCGCCGAGGGACAGGCGGGACGCCCGTCCGGGATCTTCGAGGAGGGACAGGCGGGACGCCCGTCCTACGGTAGGGCGATAGAGGGATATTTACTTTGGAATACCTTGAATGGTACTCAAAACTCCGGGGCGCTCGAACTCAAAACTCCGGGGCGCTCGAACTCAAAACTTTCCAGAATGGAACCGATCGCTATATAGCATTTCTCAAATAAGTGCAATAAGCGATCGGGTAGGGGCGACAGCATCCCCCTTGACCATCTCTGCTGTAAAACGGGGATTCCGATCTTGGGATGCTTCGCCCAGACACTTTCCAGAATGGAACCGATCGCTATAAAAAAACAACTAAAATAAAGTAGGAGAAGAATAAAGATGCTACTACATCCATATTGCTATCTAAACGAGATTGAAAAAAGCGATCGCCAGGGCAAAGCTGATATTAGGGCTCCTTCGGAGACGCGACTCCATCCCAAATTGTTGCAATTCATCCTAAATTGCTTTGCTATTTTAGGATTGGGAATTGCGCCGGCGGGAGCGGAGGATTGGTTGGACTTTTCCGTGCCGGAGGCGAAAGCACCGGAGCCAGCCCAAAAGCTGGAGCAGCCGCCAATGCAGTTGCCACCGGAAAATCCCTTAGTTTCTGCTAAATCGCTCTTCGCCAGTAAGACTTCCCCGGGCTCGATTGCCGTGGGAGTTGCGGAGGGCAATATGACTACGAGCGGAGATGCGACTCGCCTCTATCGGGGTCACATCGATCCGGGCAACGGCGTGACGAATCGGGGCTTTTGCAGTTGGAACCGTTCTAAAAATCTTACGGTTGCCGAAGCCGATCGCCGCTGCTTGTCGAGGCTAAAAATTCAAGCCAAGGACACGGAGACTAAGCTAGAAAAGCTGGGCATACCACCCCAGGAAAATGTAGAAGCTTTGGTCAATGGAACCGACCTTTCCAATCAGTCTCCTCGGGCTGGTGCGGACTTCGCTGCCCGATATTCGGAAGCTCTCGACAAAAAACTAACTGGTTCGGAAGCTCTCGTTGACGCTCGGGTGGAATCTTTCCGTAAAAAAGACGGCGAACTATCGGCGAGCGGTTTATTCCGAATTTGTCGGCGAGAATCCTATTATCGCCAGCAGTTGAAAGGTCTAAAGCGCTATTCCGAAGCATGGCGCTGGCAGTGCATTGCTCTAGATCAAGGGCGACGAGTGCGAGCGATCGCCAAAGCCTTGGATCGCAATCTTCCCGAGAACAATGGATCTTTAAATCCATCTTCGGAAGCTGGCAAAGCTACTACTAGCAATGCTACCCAAAGCAAGGAGCCGGCGGTTCCCGAAGCAAAGGCGAGCGATCGCGTAACCTATCTCGATTTTGGAGTTGTTAGCGAGCCTGCTGCACGACTACCAGAAAAGAGCGATCGGGAAGTGGGTTTTGGCATTTCCAATTCTGCGGCAAAGCCGGAAATCGGAACTAGGGAAAACAGTAGCCCTTCCGCACTGGATTTTAATGCGCCGATGCCGAAGCCGCCACCCGCTCCCGAGCCGGTAATTAAGCCACCGGCTCCAACTGCCAAACCGGAGGCGGAAGCTGCAACGGATGTATTTTCCGGTACGCCGATAACTAAAGCGGGCATTAAAATCGGCAATTGCAGGACTACCGATTACCGGCGATACCGCAGCGTTCACCCGGTTCCTGGAGTTCCGCCCAGGTGGCACAACGGCATTGACGTTGCTTGTCCCGGCGGCACTCACGAAGTTTACAGCCCTGTAGCGGGAACTTTGAGAATCTTGCGACCGGCTCAGTCCGGCGGCGGCGGATTGGTGGCGAGAATCCAGACCGACGATGGCTGGACTATCCAGAATATGCACATGCTGGAGATTACTGCGAAACCGGGCAAGATTTCTGCTGGCCAGAGGCTCGGCACCGGCGGCGCGCCTAAGAACCATCCTAATGCTGGGCTCGGCACGGGACCTCATTCCCACTACGAGCGATTCGAGGTGGTCAATGGCAAGCGGCGCTATGTGACGCCAACGGATTTAGAGCTGAAAGCTTTGCTTGGAAAGTAGGGGTAATATCATGTCGGTTTGAATGCCCCAAAAAAAAGTCAAGTTCTGCGTAGGACGGGCGTCCCGCCTGTCCTACGGGCGGGGGGGGACTTTCCGGAAGCCCGTCCTACGGGAGATTCTAAATTTTTTCTGTGGGTATTTAACCTGACTTGATATAACAGTAATCCAAAACCGGGACTAATTCTAGTTCCGGCTTTTTTTATGGGATAGGACTTACGCAGCGGCACTACGGAGAGGGGCAACCACGGGGGGATTGCCCCTACAAATACTAAATACGGACAGTTTGCGTAAGTCCTGTGGGAATTGGCTTGCGATTCCGGTTAAACAGTCACAGCTTGTAGGGGCGGTGCCCCCGTGCCCGCCCCGGGAGCGTATGAGGCGGCCGGGGCGGGCACGGGGGCACCACCCCTACGGTATTTATGGAACAGCGGAAGCGGATTTGATACAATTTACTCATCCAAAGCCGGGACTAATTCTAGTTCCGGTTTTTTTATGCGAATTGGCTAATCACCATATTCGGGAGTTATCATATATAAGAGGCGGGAGAGACGACATAGGCCAGCGCCATTGTCACCACCCTTGGTGATAAAAAAGGCTGCGTTGTCTGTCTTGTCTGTAAAAACATAATTGCGCAAAATTGTGCGCAGAAAAAAACAATGCATAGCTTAGAGTTTCTAGAGCATCTGGCTCATTCTCTAGCGCCGTCGCTTCTTCTATTTCAGGCGATCGTCGCTTTCACCGAGATCCTCGAACGGGATCCGCGATACAGCTACCCGAGCAGTCGTCGCGTTTCTTACCAAATAAAGAATGCCGTATTCCGAGCCTCTCTGGCTGTTTACGGCATTGTTTCCTTGATTATGTTTATAATTGAGATGGTCCAGCAATATAGCTAAACCTCTTTGTAGCGCTGGGTTTGAGAAACTACAGCAATGCCAAGTAATTGGTAACAAGCTAAACCACTCAGTATTGAAAGCACCACCTTTCTTTCTGAGAAGAAAGCTCGCCTTAAGAACCTACAGTCCTAACTCAGTATTGGAAGCACCACCTTCCTTGCTGAGTCAGGTCCTTTCTTGTCTTGCCTTCTACAATTGCCCAGTCTTGCGTGCGATCGCAAGATGAGTATCTCTGGATAGCCTGGAATTCTCGGCTATCCTTCTTTATTCTATGTCCTTGGTGAATGAGAACAAAGGGGAGAAAGTTCTCTTGTGTGTCTGACTTATAGCACAATACCGGGCTAATAAGTGGCAAATATAAGTTAGATTGATGTCTGTCTTTTTAGGAAAGCAACAAAATGCCGCTAAGGACAGGTAAAGGAGCATATATATTTTTATTGTTGATACTTAATTATGTATATTTATTCATTTTTATACTTTAAAGGAGTCTTAGTTTTAGCAAAAATGGGCTTACCAACACTAAAGCCTGATTTTACGGTTGCACTTATGTAAAACAAAAGCTAGACTTAAGATAGGCTTTTGTATAATTTAGTAACGATTCCATCGCGATTCCACAAGCACTGCTATGTCCCGATCGCTCAGAGTTGACCCAAGCCTCATAGAACAAGTCAAATTTGCCGTCAAGCGCAAAGGCTATCCCAGCCAGAAGGCCCTTGCTTTGGAGATGGGGCTCTCTCGCGTGACCGTCACCAGCTTCCTAAATGGCAGGCCCGTTGATTTCCTCAACTTTACCGAAATTTGTGAGGAATTGGGGCTGGACTGGCAAAAAATAGCCTATAAAGACCAATTGGCGCTGGACTGGCAAGGGATAGCCCATCAAGATTTCGAGGATGACTCGGAGATCGCACCCGAAGCCCTTAGTACAACTTCTGACGAAAAACCCCCGTCTCCTTCTAAGGGAAAGTTGCTCGTAAAGCTTACCATTCCTATGGATGAATTTGACGAGCGACAGTTGCAATCTATTTTCGAGCTATTGAGACAAATCCCAGGTAATTCCTCGATGACTATAGAGAAAATTGAGAAGGTATAAGACTAATTTAATATAGCCGTTATTAAGGCAAATTGTTGTTATATTAAGGTAGTTAAATACCGACAAAAAATTTTAAATATTCCGTAAGACGGGCTTCCGAAAAGTCCATCCCGCTCTTTGGGACAGGCGGGACGCCCGTCTTACGGGAAAGCTTTTTTAGGGCGATTAACCGGATTTGATATAATCAATAATCGCGATATGAGAGAAGCCCGGTTTCTTCAAGAAACCGGGCTTCTGGGCTACAATTATATACTATAGAGTTTCTCAAGTTTATGTGAGGTTGCCTGGGCGAAGCATCCCAGTACGAGAATTACCGTTTGGATCGCCTGGATAGTTGCTCTTGTTGCTGTCGCCCCTACGTTTCGCCGATCGCACTTATTTGAGAAACGCTATAACTCAATTTAGGATTGCTATAAAACCAGATTGAAAACGACCGTATATGACTATCTATTTCTACACCACCCGGGACAAATACGGCTGTTTCTCCAACTTTTCGCGACATGGGCTGGAGCTGGATGGAGCTTGGTGGCCCACTAGCGAGCATTATTTTCAAGGCCAAAAGTTTGTCGGCACCCCCCATGCCGAGCAAATCCGCATGGCCAAGAGTCCCAAGGAGGCGGCGAAAATGGGCCGAGACCGCAAGCGTCCCCTACGCCCGGATTGGGAAGAGGTCAAGGACGATGTTATGCGAAGAGCGGTACTGCGGAAGTTCGAGACCCACGGGGATATCCGGGAAATTCTGCTGGGGACTGGAGATGAGGAGATTGTGGAGAATGCTCCTGGCGATCGCTATTGGGGCTGCGGTGCCGATGGTACGGGGAAAAATAAGCTGGGGCAGATTTTGATGGAAGTGCGAGAAATCCTGCGCCAAGGCAAAGATAAAGACTTATAGCAGTAAGCAGTCAGCTTTCAGCTTTCAGCTTTCACAGGACTTGGGCACAGAGTCTATTTGTAGGGTGCGCAATGCGCACCAGACACTATATAAAGAGTTATAACTGACAATTTGCGTAAGTCGATATTCGAGCGATCTGTGCAAGGCGCAATCAAAATCGAGAGAAACAAAGACCCTGGTAGGATGTATGTAAAGATAAGTTACACCAGAAAAAATGCACCATGCCTCTCGGCAATCTGCGCGACCTATACCAGCAAACAATTTTAGAGCGATACAAAAATCCTCGCTATAGAGGGAAGACGAACCCAGTCCACCGACAGCAGCGGGGTCACAATCCATCTTGTGGCGACACTATAGAGCTGACCTTGCGGCTTTCTGACGCTGGCGATGCAATTGAAGAGGTAATGTTTGAAGGGGAAGGCTGCGCCATATCGATGGCTTCTGCGGACCTGATGGCCGAAGCTTTGCGGGGCAAAAGCATTGAGGATGCCCTAGAAATGGTTAAGCGCTTCCAATGCATGATGAAGGGCGAAGCGGAATTTCCCCAAGAAAGCCGCAAGCTTAATGTCATGCAAGGATTCGCCCAGTTTCCGACGCGGATTAAATGTGCGAATCTCTGCTGGGATGCTATTAAGGCGGCTTTGGAATCGAGCGATATCACTGCTGAAAAGCAAGAGGCCGAAGAGCAAAACGCCGAAGAGCAAAACGCTGAAAAGCAAAACGCCGAAAACCAAAATAACTTAGTGACTACAGAATAAGAATAGAACTAACTTAAATGCTAACTAACGCCGTTATTCTCTTGGCAGCCAAGTGGGTAGGAATCGCCACTGTGGCCTGCGCTGTTTTGGCTATCCTGAGCTTTGTGCTGAAATGGGGTTTCCGCTTTCGCCTAGTGGGCGTAACCGGCTTTATGGTAGTTCTGACCGTGGGACTGTTCGGGCTGGGTATAAGCCTCTATACTCGGGTGGCTATTCCCGGTGCCGTGCCTTTTGTCTGTACCTACGACAATGGAGGAACTAGAACTGCGATCGCCGTACCTCCTACTATTACTGCCGATCAACTGGAAGCAACTCTGCGCCAAGCCGCCAATGACTTATATTCCCCGGGTAGATTCAGTCGGGGAGACAACAAACTGACTGTACGCGCTAGGACTATTCTTCATCCCGAAACTGGAGTTTCCGTACCTTTATATTTGGGTCAGGTGAGACGAAGCCTAGCGCAGCGGGAGGATGAGAATATGGAAATCGAAATCTATCCAGAGAGCTTAGCCCAGCTACCCAAGCCTGAGACTGAAAGCTAAGCTATAGCGTTTCTCGCTCTTGATGTGAGGTTTCTGGGGCGAAGCATCCCAATACAGAGATTCCCGTTCGGAGCTAGTAGATAGTTGCGGGATGCTGTCGCCCCTACATTTTCGTTGATTACACTTATTTGAGAAACGCTATATAGTCTAAGCCAAAAAGCTGCTAAGGGAATTCCAAGAAATAATATCAAATCCGGTTAATATCCCATAAATAAACTCCGTAGGGGTTCCCCGTGCCCGCCCCGGGAGCGTTTGAGGCGGCCGGGGCGGGA
>JAAHFN010000103.1 GCA_010672965.1 Oscillatoria sp. SIO1A7 | reverse complement strand
CCTCGTAATTGAATTTGGGAATTGGAATGGGGCATCGGGCATTGGGCATTGGGTAGGGTGTGGGGTGTGGGGTGTGGGGCGTGGGGTGTGGGGTGTAGGGGGTGGGGTGTGGGGGGTAGGGTGTGGGGTGTGGGGTGTGGGGGGTAGGGTGTGGGGTGTGGGGCATTGGGCATTGGGCATCGGGCATGGGGCATTGGGGAGACTGGGAGACTGGGAGACTGGGAGACTGGGGAGTGTGGGGAAGTGTGGGGGAGTATAGGGAGAATTTTTTCCGGTTCTTTCCACCCTTCCCACCCTTCCCACCCTTCCTACCCTTCCCCCTCTCTCTCCATTAGGACTTACGCAAAATATCTATATCTAGTATTTGTAGGGGCAATCAAGAGCGTGGTTGCCCCTCCCCGCAGTGCCGTTGCGTAAGTCCTATCCATTCCCATGCCCCATGCGAACATGCCCAATTCCCTTATTTAGGGTCGCCTACGGTGTAGGGTGTAGGCTGTAGAGGGTATTTAGGGACTTGCGCGGAAATAAAGTACCACTCCGTAAGCATTCCACCGTTCGGGCGCTCGCCGGTCGTTGCCTTTGAACTGGTACATTATTAACTTGCAAGTCCCTTATTTCTTTTCCCTACACCCCACACCCCACACCCCACACCCCAGTTATCGCCCAATGCCCATTTCCAAATTAGGTTTCTACGCCAAACTCCTCTGGGTCAATATCCCAATTTGCCCAGCTAATGGCTTCGCGGGCAGAGGTCATCTCGGGAGGAACGCGCACGGCATGGATTTTTCCGGTGCTGGGGCAGATCATTTTTAATATGAAAATCTGCTCTATATCCAGATCTTCTGCTTCTATCCTTACTAGCTCGTATTCTCGCCAGCTATCTAAAGAGACAGTGGGCAAACCTTGGCAGAGACGAGCGTAGCCCATTTGCTCGATGAAGAAACGCTTGATGCGATCGTTGGTCTCGGATAGCAGCCACTCCGGTTGCCACTCTTGAGGATGAACTCGGCCGTAGCGCTCGGAAAGCCTTTGATTGTGATAGTAATAGAAGCGGCGACCGTCGCTAAATTCTAGAGCTGTTTGCCCTTCGGCGTGGAAGTTATCTTCGTCATCCAGTAGAAGCTTGGTGGGGCGATCGCAAATTATGCAAACATTCTCGTAGAGTATAAAGGAGCTGCACTCTCGGATTAGGGTCTGAAAGCTATTCCATGCTTGGCGATCGTAAGGGCAATTGAGGATATTAATGCAGAAGTCGATTATTTCTGGATTTACCGATAAATCCCGAACTGAGCTTGCTTTACCAGCAGGTTTGAGACCGGCGAAGCGCAACATTTCCATCAATTCGTGCTTGCGATCTTGTTGCCACTCACCAAACGGCACTACATTCTCCAGAGGATTCCAGAGGCTTTCTTCCATTTGCTTGGTTAGGGATTCGCCCATCTGCCTCCAGAATAAATCTCCCATTCCCAGAACTACATCTCCTCCGGGTAGTTCGCGGAATTTCTTACGCAGGGCTTCTTGGTAAAGTTGCCAATCAATATCATCCTCTTCTTTGTTCCATTCAGCGAACATTTGTCCCCAAACCATAGTATGTCTGAGGTTGTCAGGAACCGATAGTTTTATCTGCCAGAGCAGCATCACCTCATCGGCAAATTTGTCTTGCAACTGTTCCCACAGCTTATCTTCTAGTCCGTTTTGGATGCTGTTATACAGGCGATTCTGTAAGGTGACTGGCCAAGGAGCCCCCCATCGCCGAGCTAGCTCTTGCGGTTCCTGTTCCGCTATCATTTCCGCCAGGGCAATGGGGCTGGGAAAAAATATAATTTCTGGCTCTGCTTTGCCCATCGTCGCGTATGCTTCTTTTATCGCCTCCTTAGCGCGATCGCGGTCTATCGGCTCCGAAGATAAAGCGATGCGACGCCATTTATTGCGATAAAACGGAATTAGCTCTTCCTGTTCTGGCGTCAATTTATAGAGTTTCATAGATCTTGTTTTTCTCCTTGTAATTTAATATCGTAATTGGGCATGGGGCATTGGGCTTGGCGCATTGAGCTTGGCGCATAAATTTAAAATTCAAAATTCAAAATTCAAAACTCAAAACTGTCCCCCCAATGCGCCAATTCCTATTTTACCACATCGAAATCGCAGCCTAAGACGGAAATGCAGAAATCCATCTAATATCAAATCCGCTTCCGCTGTTCCATAAATCCCGTAGGGGCAATCCCAAGAGCGATTTCTCGGGAAGCGGAGACGCTATGCGCGCAAGCGCAGGCTCCGCACAAGAGCGAACGCCCCAAGCCAATCGGGGCGATTCTCGCATTGGGAGACGCTATGCGCTGTCGCGCAGGCTCCGCACAAGAGCGATCGCTCTTGGGATTGCCCCCTACAGATACTGTGACTGTTTAACCGGATTCGATATAACTCCCAGCATGGAGCCAAAAGCGAGCTACGCAATCGCCAAATATTTTGGGGTAGGGGCGTAGGCGAAGCCTGCCCTCCGGGGCATATGCCATTCGCCCCTACAGAAATTCCAAAGGCTGAAAATGTAACGCTTGCCTACCTCTTCCCCTACACCCTACACCCCACACCCTACACCCTAATTTTTAGCCCAATTCCCCATTCTAAGTTTCTACACAAAATTCATCTGGGTCGATATCCCAATTTACCCAGCGAATAGCCCGTCGGGCAGAGAGCAGATTGGGAGGAACGCGCAAGACATGAATCTTCCCGGTGCTGGGACAGGTCATCTTTAATAAATGAATCGGCTCTACATCCAGGTCTCCTTCTATTTTCAATAATTCGTATTCTCGCCAAGTATCTAAGGATAGGGCTTGCAATTCTTGGCAGATGCGGGCGTAGCCGATGTTCTCAATTAGTAGCCGCCTAATTTCTGCGTTATTCTCCGATAGCAGCCACTCGGGTTTCCACTCCTGGGGGCGGACTTGGCCATAGCGCTCTGCGAGTCTGGTGTCGTGAAAGTAATAGGCATGGAAACCGTCGCTAAATTCGATGGCCGGTTCCCCTTCCGCGTGGAAGCGATATTCTTCGTCGAGCAGAAGCTTTGTGGGGCGATCGCAAATAATGCAACTGTTCTCGAATAGCATAAAAGATCCGCAGTCGCGGACTAGCGCCTGTAACATATTCCACTTTCGGCGATCGCAAGGACAATTTAGGACGTTAATACAGAAGTCGATTATTTCGGGATTCGCATAAAAGTCCCTAACCTTTCTAATCCCTTCATACTTTAAATCCTCGTTTCCATACTGTTCTATCAATTCGATCTTCAATTGTCGTTCCCATTCCCTAAGCGGCAGTACGTTCCTTAAAGGCTCCCACAGTTTCTCCTGCATTTGCTTGGCTAGGTTTTTTCCTCCCTGCTTCCAGAAAAAATCTATCATTCCTAGAACAAACTCTCCGCCGTCTTGTTCGCGCAATTGCTTAAGCCAATCTTCCTTCTGTATTTCCCAATCAAATTTTAATTCCTCTTTTTCCTCCCATTCCGACCAAATTTGTCCCCAGACCAGCAATTGCTCGAAAGCAGGATAGAGTGAAATCCGCCATAGCAATAGCGATCGACTAACAAAACTCTGCTTCAATTCCTCCCATAGATCGCTTGTCATTCCGCTTTTGATGCAACTATATAGGCTATCTTGGAAGGAAACTGGCCAAGGAGTTCCCAATCGCCTAGCCAGCCGTTTCGGATCTTCTTTATGCATCATTTCGGCCAGAGCCAAAGGGCTGGGTAAAAACAAAATTTCTGGCTCTGGTTTGTCCACCATAGCGTATGCCTCTTTTATCAGCCTTTTAAGGCGATCGCGGTCTATCGGCTCCGAAGATAAAGCGGCGCGTTGCCATTTTTTGCGATAAACCGGAATTAGCGTTGCTTGCTCTCGGGTCAGTCTATCTAGTTTCTCTCTCATACTTTCCTCTTTGTAGGGTGTGGCGGTAGGGTGTGGCGGTAGGGTTTGGGGTTGGAGACTTGGGAGACTTGGGCTCCTCTAAACCCTACCGCCACACCCTACACCCTACACCCTAACTTCCAATGCCCAATGCCCAGATTCCCTAATTAACAATTATAGTTTTTAATTCCCGAATCAGCTTTTTAGGACTGCCGGTTAAAATAGGGGTGCCTAATTCTTTTAGACGATCGCGAAACCATTGGTTAACGCTAAAATAGCCGGAACTGGTCACCGCACCGACGGGAATAAAATGTACTCCAGATTCTTTTAGGGACTTAATATAGTCAAATAGCACTTGGTCGCTCCCCCCTTCATAAAAATCAGAAATCAGAACCAGAGCGGTCTTGTTCGGTTCTAGAATTTTTTGTGCCGCCTCCACCAGCGCTTGATAAATATAAGTGCCGCCGCCGAGTTCGGTACGCAAGAGAACTTCAAAAGGATCGCTAACCCAGGCTGTCAAGTCTAGCACTCGCGTATCGAAAGCCAGCAAATGGACATCTACATTGGGCAAGCCGGCGAAAATAGAAGCGAGAATCGTACATTGTACCATCGCATCCACCATAGAGCCAGATTGATCCACCACAACAATCATGCGGGTGGGGGTTTTCTTCTTGGCCGCGTGGCGATAGTAGAGGCGATCGACATAGAGCTGCCGTTCTTCTGGATTCCAGTTGGTGAGATTTTTCCAAATCGTCCGGTCTAAGTCGAGATTGCGAAACACTCGCTTGGGGGGAACGGAGCGATCGACTTTTCCCGAAGGAGTTTGAGCCACCTGGAGCCGCAATACTTCTGCTAACTCATCTACATATTGGCGCATCAGCCGTTTGGCATTTTTGAGAGAATTGCCAGATAAGTTTGCTTTGTCCCGCAGCAGTTGCTCGACCAAAGGCATCGATGGGGAGAGCTGAGCGGCTAATTGGTCGTCTTTGAGAACTTCGCGCAGAGCCATGCGATCGACCAATTCTCCTTCCAAGGCTTTGAGGGCGGCTAGCACTTGTTTTTCGGAAACTCCAAAACCTTGCCCCGTTCCCAGACTCGCTCCTGCCCCAGTTCCAGCTCCAGCCCCAGCTCCAGCTCCAGCCCCAGCTCCAGCTCCAGCTCCCGCCCCAGCTCCCGCTCCAGTCCCGGCTCCCAGTTGCGGGCTTTGCAGTCCCCCGGGAAGGCCGCCCAGGGCTTTTTCCAGATAGCGCGAGTCTTGGAGCCATTGGGCATATTGTTGGGCAGTAATAACGCTAGTTTGGGTGTTGGGTCCGAAAGCATTGAGCAGCAGTTTGGAGAAAGCGATCGCCCGACGCAGGGTTTTGTCGGAGCTAAGATTGGTCTCGCCTTCCGAGTTTTCTTGGTCTTCTGGGCCTTCCTCCGATGGCTCCGGGACAATGGGTTGGGTAAGGTCTTGTTCTAATTCTGGATAGCGCTGTAGCAAGTCGTCAATCCCTATTTTGGGGTCGAGAATTAAAGATGGTAGCCCCAGTTCCGATACTATTTCTGCTGACATTTTCTCAAAATTGGCCCCCTGCTCGCTGAAGCCAAACATACTTGTCAGCAGCCGCCAGTAAAGAATTTGACGGCGCTGGGCGATTGGGTTGACATCCATGATATTTTTTAGTAAATTAGTATAGAAGCGTCGAAATGCGATCGCTCTCTCAATCCTTCTGGAGGATTGAACAACCCAAACAAACGGGCCTCTAGCTCAATGGTAGAGCACTGGACTCTTAATCCATTGGTTCAGGGTTCGAGTCCCTGGGGGCCCATATAAATATAAATCTTCAAAACCCCCAGTTTGCAAGGCTTTCAGCAAATTGAGGTGTTTTTTTTCTCTAAAGTCAGGGTCGAAGACGTAAGATAATGTAGCTTGCCAAATGCCCTAAAGTTGTTTTATCTTACGTTATCTACCTCAGAATTTAGGGCAGATTTAGGGAAAAAATGACAAGCAAAAAAAGCAATCAAGAGCTTTTGGGGGACCTAAACCGCGAGCTTAAGTCAGCAAAAATTGGAGTTGCAGTCCGGCAAAAAGGCGATCGCCTATATTTGCGAGGGACTTTTCCGCCAAAGCCGGGTAGCAATAAAGTTAAACCTTGCCAACAAGACATCCCCCTTGGGATTTATGCAAATCCGGCTGGACTTAAAAAAGCAAAAACTGAGGCTCTTAATGCGGGCGCGGCACTGGCTTCCAAAAGTTTTAGGTGGTCTGATTGGGGCGTCGAAGACAAAAAGGATTTATCTCAGCCTATCTCTTTTTGGCTAGATTTCTTTGAAAAAGATTATTTTTCCAAGCGCTCTAGAACCGAAAAAAGCGAATCTACTTTTGAAGACTATAAAAGCATTTGGAAGACATTTAGAGACGTTTCTTTGCCACTATCAGAAGAAACAATTTTCGATGCTTTGCTTTCGACAGAGCCAGATACTCGCAAAAGAGAGAAAGCTTGTATATATTTAAAAGCCCTAGCAAAAGTTGCTGGTATAGAAATTGAGCTAGATGCTTACAAAGGCTCTTATTGCTCCGAACCTATAAATGAAAGGGATTTGCCTTCAGACGAACTGATTGAATTTCTTTACGCTTCGATTCCAAATCGCTCTTGGCAGTGGTTATTTGGAATACAAGCCACTTACGGAGTGCGCAACCACGAAGCACTTAAATATTTAGACTTAAGCCGATTTTCTGAAAAGATTTTAATAGTACGAGAAGGGTCAAAGACAGGATATCGAGAAATATGGCCTTACCGACCCGAATGGTGGAACAAATGGAATTTAGCAGAAGTTTCCATCCCTAACTGCATCGGTAAAAATAATTCAGATCTAAGCGGGCGAGTTTGCCAAGCCTACAAAAGATACGGGATTCCATTCCCACCAGGCAATTTAAGGCACGCCTGGGCCGTCCGAGCAGATTTTTACAGGTTGAGCCCTATTCTCGCAGCTAAAATGATGGGTCATTCTCTTGAAGTACATTATAAGCACTACAATCGATGGTTAAATAGACGCCATTTTCAGCAAGCTTGGGAAAAAAGCATTGAAAGTGCTGATGCTAAAGGTAAAACTAAAATAGAAAATTTATTAGCAGAATTGCAAAAAGAAATTATGACAACGCAAATCCTAGAAAAAGATAAAGCAAAGGCTTTAACGCAATTAGAAGCAATTCGAGCGCTTGTAATTGTAAATTAATACAAAAAGTGCCAATTTTTGGCACTTTTTAAACTACAACGGCTAGACCATTTTAGCTGCGTCTAGCCCGTTTATTTTTAGCTGGTGGACGCTTTTCTGGGGAAGTTTGTAGCCAAATTTGAACTTCCGATGGATTCACCTTGTAATAAGGTCTTATTCCTTGGCTAGTATTAATGTACTGCTTTCCGTGTTTCCAGTATTTGTTTCTTATAGTTTCTTGCATCTGTCTTACTGACATACCAGTTTCTTCTACTGCTTGCGCCAAAGGAACCCAAGGCTGTTCAGATTCTAGATTTTTTGAAGATAGTATTTTTGCACTTCTTTCAATTATTCTTGCGGCCTTCTCTAGAAGACTAAAAGCTTCAAGCAAGTCGTCAGAAATTTTTTCAATTGAAGACATGACATACCTCATATAACAGTATCTTGATCGTCTAAAAGTTTGGATGCGTATTAAGCCATGCATTTATCATGGCGTTACAAAAAGCTGTCTTTTTTCTTTGTGTTTTTTATGACTTAAATTTTCACAAGGCTGATGAGTTTTGCTCGATTAATTTATCACTATCAAAATAGCTGCTATTAAGCTGTTGCGACAAACTTAATTTATTTAAAATGGTATTTCATCTAAGTCTTCATTATCTTTATTATCTTCATTAAAGCTGTAGTTAGTTTTGCAAAATTGTTCGTGTAATTTGACGGGTTCTGCGGCAGCGTAGCCAGCTTCTTCCCAAGCAGTTGAAATGCAATCCCGAATAGAATGACAAGGACCGCTTTGCCAGCCATCATGCTCGTCATAATATTCATACCATCCCTCATCAATTTCTGAATAATCCTGCCAAGTTCTAACTGGAGGAACAACCTCAATGCCACCTTCTATTTTTTTAATTGGAAGGCTCCAAGCCCATCCCCAACTAAATTCTCTATCATAAAGTTCTTCGCGAAAATGCCAAGGACATTTACAAGAACTTATTTTAAAAATACAGCTCATAATTGCGCAAAGTTACTAATTACATTATATGCCACAACCTAGTATATTTTTGAAAAACTTTTTGTAAAGTTATTTTTGATGTTTGCTTCGGCCCCACAGAACAGATTCGGCTGCATTAAGATAGCGGCTTTCTTCTTTAAGAAGAACATCAGAAAAATCTTCTGGCCATTCTCCATAAGCACCAGCATCGTCTAGATTTGCGCTATTCAAGATCGCTGACTACTTTAAAACCAAAGCCTTGCTTGAGCAGCAGCAAAGGTTGCATAATGCTAGATTTGCCTGCACCGTTAGCTCCGGATAGAATAGTCAAAGGTCTTATTTCTATTTTGCACTCGTTGTGCAGAGATTTATAATTTTGTACGGATATATTAGAAATAGCTTTAACCATTTGTGGGTTACTCCTTCTTTATTAAGTAAATATACTCTCTTAGTATGCCAGTAAACTCTATGAAAGTAGTTTGCAGATTGAATGGCATTTAAATAAAACGAATGGCAAGCCGCATTCATTTAATTGTTGCGCTTAACTCTTCAACTATTTTTGCCCATCCTTGATTCGATCTGTTATCGCAATTAAATTCGAGGCTATTGAATTTAGCAAAACTAGGGCTTCATCTTTTTCTCTGTTGGATTGCAGCAAAAGGCTTTTAGTCTCGGCGATTTGTTGCTTTAGCGCTGCGTTTTCGGCAACAATATCTTGGTATTTTTTTAAGTCTTTCAATTGCTCTGGGGTCATTTGCCCTGCAAGATCGACGAGCAAGCTAAAGTCTAAATCCAAAGCATTAGAGATGCGCTTCAAAAAGTCGCGAGCAGGCTTGTAATGACCATTCTCAATTTTTGATATAAACGTACAATCAACATCCAAAATACTTCCTAATGAAACTTGAGTCAGATTCTTTGAAAGTCTGGCTTTTTTAATAGTTGCTCCTAAAATATTTAATTTCATTCAAATAAACTGAGCTGAATTGGACATAAATCTTTTTCTAAATGCCAGTAAGTTTTTTGCTGTTTTAAGCTTTCTTCAAGACATCGGTAGCAAAAACCTTTGCCGCTCGCTACTTCTTCAAAACGCGGAACTCGATCGCCCCATGCCGTGGAAATTTTTCCTGCTTGTGCGGGCTGCGTCTGATTGTAGTCCAAGCTAACTATATTTCTGTCTTTACTTTTTGCAAGTATTGCTTGCTTTTTGGCGCTGCCTCCTAATAAATGACAAGGACGGCCATCTTGAAGAACTTCATGCACTTCAGTGTTGCCATAGTTTGACGCTACGGAATAACCCCACCAAAACGGCTCCTTGAATTCAGTATTAAAATACTGATAAGCTTCTTTGCATTTAGGGATTACTAACACGCGACCGCAATAAGGAATTAATTTTTGGGCGGCGATCGCGGCTAGCTTTATTTGTTCGGGAGTTTCCACATCTAAAACGCAAGCTAGTAAAGGCTTATGTTGTTCTACCCGAGCTTGATGCGCTTTGGGGTTGGGGTTTTTCCAGTCTATATCCAAAAAACCCATGCGCTCTTTTGATTTTTTATCCGACCTGCATCCAAAATGCCAACCCGCCCGCTTTGCCGCCAAGCCATAGCCTATCATTGTATTTTCGGAGCCGCTGTAGAACAATACAGGTAGTTTAATCTTGTATTGCCAAACGTTCAAAGTCCGCTTATTTTTGCGAACTAAGCGATCGCGCATTTCAAATCCTAAATGCTTGTAAAAATTATTTGAAGGCATGTTTTCGGGGCATTTTAGCACAATGCGATCGCTGCCGGCTTCAATTGCAGCGCACAAGACTTTATAGAACAGAAGCCTGCCCCATCCTTGTTTTTGGTATTCTTGCAAAACGGCCAAACTATATATGGTAGTCTGACCGTCTTTTCGGCAATGAAAGTGACAAAAGCCACAAGCTTTTTGATGCCCTGCTATTTCGATCTCGCTAGGCTGCTCCGCTCGTTCGAGAGTCGGTCGCATTACAAAGTCTAACTCTTTCTTGAAGCGATCGGCTATTATTTTTGCACTAGCTGCAACTTCACCATTCTTAAGCAAAAGATTATTCAACATCGACGGATGGGCTGTCCAAGCAACCCCAATTTTCTGCAATAGTGCGGGCTTTTAGGCGATCGACGCCCAGAATTTCTGCGAAGCGACCTTCTGTAATTAATCCTTGCTCAAAAGAAGCTAAAGGGCGTTTTTCGATATCATCGGGTTGGCAAACGAAATCGCTGATAGGTCGCTTATAAGCGCGAGCAAGAGCTATAAGTTCGCTAGCTTTAAGTGGGCGCTCTCCTTTTTCAATGATATCTATTGGACTTGCAATCAACTTGTCAGCTTCGCCCTGGGACATGCCGCAATTTTCCCGAGCTTGTCGTAAAAGTCTTCCTAGTTTTTGAGGATTTATGCCGTTCATGTTAGCTGTTAATTTGTTGAAGCTTTTGAGATTAAATTTGTGAAATTGCCACCGTTTTACCAAAAACAATTTGTTGTCTTTTTTTGCCGTTTTTACTCAACAAATTCAAGCATTGCGCCAATTTGAATCTCTGGAATCAAAACTAATGCGATCGCCTACTTCGATTTGCTGCATCCCGGGCATTGGCATGACATTTGACCAGACAACAAGCGCATTTCCTAAGCCGCGATCGTACAGCGCCAGCCAAGGCACTAAATTGCGACTGCACAGGTTAAACGCCCAAGCGATCGCTTGAGGCGAGTTTGAATCGACAACCGCCCCCATCTCGTAGCCCAGGTGAAAAATTTTAACTTCTGATAAGTTTGCCCAGCTTGGGTCTGAAGGCGGCGCGCCTTCAACTTTGATTAAATTGAAAACTATCTCCCCCTCGCTCTCGACTCTGGGGATAATTTCGACTTTTAAAGGCAGAGAGCTATCAGAGTCGATTTTCAAAGATACAAAATCGCTTTGCTCGACTTGTCCCCAAATTAAACGCGCTCCCTCATGTCCGAATACGCTGCCGTAAATCCCAAACCAGGGGACGCCAGCACAATGCTGCGCCAATCGAGCGATCGCGGCTTGGTCGAAGCGGGTCGGCATTTTGACGTTCGAGGGAACGACAACGACCCCTTTGTCTGGGTTTACGAATGGCAGCTCCATAGCGGCCACAACGTAAACTAAAGGCTTGCGATCGCCAGCGCAGATTTTGCAAATCGTATATTTGCTTTCTTCTTTTGCAACAAAGGTCGGTTTGCTCATCTACCACCTAGCTAATAGCTTTTTCCTGATACCATTGTTTCGCTTCCTTGGAGATAGCCTTACTTACCTGCCTCCAGGTTAAGTTAGAGCTTTCTAGCTCTGCAGAGCTTTCTTTTTGAATATCAATGGCAATCCATTTCAAAAAGTCGCCTATTTTTTTGATGTCAAAGTCTCCATTGCAGGTTTCTGTGGCCGCCTGTTCTAAGCGAGCTGGAGTCAGAAATAGATTGACAAACTCTTCAATACTGTTGGCGGTCTCGGGGTCTATTTGCACCGGCTGCTTTATTTTGACAACCCGATGCTTTTCGCCTTTGACTTTAAACAGCAGTTCGGAATAGGCCAGCCGTTCCACTAGGCCGTCGGCTTCCGGGTACATTACTAAACCTTCTCCCAGACCGGCAATGCCAAAGTTTTCTTTCACCCAAGGGTCGCTTTTTTCTACTTCATCAATAATTTGATTGAGAGTAGCCGCAGATTCTTGTAATTGGCCTGTGTCGCCAAAGTCGAAAGCGATCGCTTCGCCGTAAAAAGGCAGGACAAAAATATCTGGATGTTCCGGCAGAAACTGGCGAATTCGCTCTGGCCTGATTTCCATCTTGGCAATCTTGCCCTCGGTTCCCCCGAATTGGATGGCAAAAATAACGAATATTTTGCGGTCTATTTGGGAGATTGCCGTGCGTTTTTGAATCCCTTGACCGCACCATTCGCCAAATAAGGTAATATGTTTTGCGATCGCCAGGTTGGCAAAATAATCTATATTTTGACTGACCCAACCGGCAAATCCGGCGTTGTCGCTTTGGGGAGTAATTATCTGAGTTCGGCTTTGGACGGCAACTCGGCGATCGCTAAAAATCTGTACCCCACCATTAGTTCCGTCTAGTTTAATCTTGGTACGATAGGTTACTTTAGGCGTTTCTCCTAACTGTTCCAAGCTGCGCCGCACGTTATGCAACAGTTCTATACTCGGCCAGCTTTGGAGCTTTACCGATTTTTGTACCTGTTTTTGGCAATAACCTTCCGACAAATCGGTGCCAACGGATTCGTCAACTTTTCCCAAAGCCATACCAAATGATTGAATGCCGCGAATTTTAGCAGGCTTGATTTTGGTGCCATCTTTGAGAAGGGAATCAGCTAAGGCGATCGCTACCGTATCCCCCACTTCATAAACATTCTCTAGGTTGGCAACAATTGGCACCCGCTCGTAACCGGGAGCCTCCATACTATAAAAGCGCAAAGCATCGGCATTGGGATGTTTCTCTGCGCTTTTGACTTTCATCGCAATTACAGGCATGGTTAAACTCCTCCTCCTTTAACGAGAAATGGGAATTGGGCGACCGGTCGAAGCGAGTCGGCATTTTGACGCTTAGTTTACGAATGGCAGATCCATAGCGGCCACGTCGTAAACTAAAGGCTTGCGATCGCTGGCGCAGATTTCGCAAGTCGTATATTGTTTTTTTGCGGAAAACGTCGGTCTGCTCATTTCCTGCTTAATTTGTTTCTTGCAGTATTTTTGCGGTTAGTTCGTCTCTAACCTGCGATCTGCTCGACAACTTCCACTCTAACGCCAAATTTTTCCCGCAAATCTTTTGCCAAGTTTGCGATCGTTGCTTGTGGATCTGCTAACTTTTCCTGGAAAGTTAGCCAGCCGTTTTTCTTACCTAAAAAATTATTAATCTCATCAGAATCTCGAAAAAGTGCGGCGTTTTTTAAAGAATCGAGATAGATTGACAGTTCGCCAGAGATGAATTCACCCAAAATGATTTCTATTGTGTGGGTCGAATATCCCCTGCCTTTGTCAATTAATTTCAAAACAACATCGGCTTGTAAATTTTTTGTCCAGTGGCTTTGCTCGTTTGCGTTTTGCACTTGCGCAAAACTGCGGAGCGCTTTGCTTTGCCGCTGCTGTTGATTTAAACGGCGGCGCTCTTTCCAGTTTAGAGAAGGGGTGAGTTGCATCTATTTTATTTGTAGAATTAGGGTTTTACAAAAGTGGGCTTGAGTCAAAGGGTCAAATGTCCGAACCATTTACGCCACAAAAACGGCTCGGCCGGCCACAAAACTTTTTCTATCTCGTCAATGACTTTAGGTTCGACAAATCCAAAAGATACTAGCACTCCATAAATTTGACGCCTCGATATTAAAGATTTTTCTAAAGAGATTGAACCTCTGTCTAGTTCGAGTTTGCCCAACATATTAAGAAGTTTGCCTATTTCAAACAAACAGCCCGAGTAATGCTCGGATGACTGCCCTAATTGACTTAGTTTCTCGACTCGATCTAAAATAGCCATTTTGATTTCGAGAGGCTCGGCTTTTTGGTTGTCCCACTTAACATTTGCAAATCTTTCTCGAAGCAATTCTTGGAACTCTTCGATCGCATTTGCAAACACCGCGACTTCTCTATTCCAGGCTTGCCACTCGGCGCTAGCAATAGGCAAGCTAGAGTTTGCAGGGCTCAAAAACAGCTCGCACATCAAACTTTTAACTTTTTGAATCGAGGCCGTCAGTTGGTCGATCGCCATTGACTGGCTGTCAAGATTGGGCACGACTTTTTTGTCGTCAATGCGCTCTAAAATAGCCGCCAAATATTTATAGCTGCCCCGAACGGAGGGTTTGTCGTCCAAAAAATGCAAAGCTGCTTTGCCAGACTCTAAAGGCAATAATTCGCCGCCTAATTGATTTGCAAAAGTTGCAACCTGCTCTTGAAACCATCTACCCTCATTTTCCTCAAGCTGCTCTTCCAAAAAATCAAGAAGCCCGGACATCTCCTTTTCGTCTAGATCGGATTGCCTAACTTGCCAAGCAACTTCGTCTAGATCGATGCTTGGAAAAAGCTCTCGATTCATTTCGCGAATCGCTGCATCTAAATGCATCTTTTCTTTCAGGCAGCGCTCGATCGCCTGCTTAAGCTCTTTGGCTCCTGCCAAAGAAAGCTTTTCCAAATTTTCGCCAAATCTTTCTAAAGACTTTACCGTTTTTTCGGGCACATATTTGTCGATATTCACAAGGTTGCTCCTATTGCTGATTCAAATCAAATTTAATTCGATCGCCTCTTGATACTATTGCTTGCCCGGTCGATCGCGGCCGACGAATCCAAGCGACCCTGGCATAGCCTAATTCGCGATAGTACACTCCCATCCAAGGCGGCAAAATCTCTTGTTGGATGCAAATTGCGGACAGATAGTCAATCGTTTGGAATGAATCGGCATCTATGACGACTCCAAGCTCGCACCCCAAAAATGATAGATCGACTGCTGCTAAGTTCCATTTAGGATTTGGTGCAGTTGTCGCCCGAATCAAGTGGAAAGCAAGGTTTTTTTCAAATCTAGAGACAATATCCAAGCTTACGGGGGGATTCTCTAGGGTTGCAGGAAAAAAGCTTTCTTGAGCCGCAGCCTTTTCCCCTGCTCCAGGTAGCAGATAGGCAAACATAATTAGCCTCCCCAAGCCACAATATTTTCAGTCAATTTAATTTTTGAAGTCATGCAAATATTTTAGCATAATTCGTGCTTTGCAACAAATTGCTGTGTTTTTTATTTTGTTTCATTTTACAATATGTCTATAAGGGTAGTGTTTTTTTAGTGGTTTTTGCCAGTGATTGCGAGACTCTTCTACCGCTTTTTCGCTTCCTTCTCGGTGACTTAGTAACATGGCGCTGCAAGGGTTGGGCACACCCCAGCGATACTGGCTAATCCACTGTTTTGCAAAGACGCAGTGCGTTCCCCACTGAAAATCCCACAAATCCCACATATTGAGTTGCTTCATGGTTTTATTTTCTACAATATGCCTATTACTGGCTTTAAAAATGCAGCCATCGCTTTTGGGGGGACGGCATTTCCAATTTGGGCAAAACGCTCGTATTTGCATCCTGCAAGTTCAAAACTTAAAGGGAAGCCCATAAGTAGCTTTGCGCAGTCTATAGTGAACTCCTTAATTTGTTGGTCAACAATTAAAGTCGCTCTTCTGGTCGCTCTGCTTTTCAACAAAGCTCTTTGCGTAGGTGCCGGCTTTTTACCAGCAACTGCTCTTGAGTTTTTGTTAGACCCCGCTCCTGGAACGTAGTAGCTTTCGTCGATCCCTTTTAAAAAATTTTTCCGTGATTTTCTTTTATAAGTTTTTGCTGATAAGTAGCCAACTTGCTGTTCGGTAAGTTTGCAGCTATTGGTTCTATTGCGCTCCACCAGCCTGGGTTCGGGACTGGCTCGGGAACCAGCCCCTCCCAAACAGCCTCGTCAAAAATCGTTCGCTCTACTATTGGCAGCTTATCAATGAGATCTTTTCTGACGCAAGTCCATATCGTCCTTTCCCGTCGCGAAGGACATTTGTAGTCTGCAAAATCTATTGCTGTCCTTCTGACGGCGTACTCGGCTTTCCACAGTCCTATCAACAAATCAATGGCTTCCTTAGAGCCGTCAAATTGGGGTACTTGCTCCAAGGAGGCCACCATCGGCTCTGTTGCTTCGATTATTTGAAGAACTGCCGCCAGCTCCTTCCCCACTTCTTTTCTAGCATTCTTTTTTACCGACCAACTCGCGTTGCTAGCTTGCGAGTAGGCGGGACAAGGAGGCGACAAATGTAGCCAAGCGTTGCTGGGCGTGTTTTTGACTACTAGGCTGACTTTCTCGGAAACTTTGCCGAAAATTGCTTCGCCGCTAGAAAAATTTTTCTGATAAGAGGAGATCGCTGGACTCCAATTATCTACAGCTATTGCTGGCTCTAAGCCTAACATTTCAAGCGCCAAATCCATGTCGCCGCACCCCGAAAATAAAGTAATTGCTTTCATGTTTTTTTGCGCGGGTGGTACTCGGGCGAGATAGCGCCGCCTCTAAAATATCGGCGATCGCTTGTTCTCGCTCCTCTGTTAATCAAGTATTAATTGGTAGCAAAAAGTCGGTAACACCTCGTCATAGCAGACTTTGTTTTTCATTCAAGCAGCCTGACATTAATCGCCTTAAAGTAGCCGATTGTTAATATGCTAGACTTTGCGGCTACAGCTTGGCCGCAAAAGCAATTAATTGTCAGGCAACGTCAGGCAGCTAGCCAATCGCCTTCTTGGGAATTCACCCAATCCACAATGCTTTGGCTGCATTCGCCAATAGCCCGTGCTGTGGCGAATAGGCTTTGTTCGATGGGCATTGGGGAGGTGATTGGGGCGGTGATTCCCAGTTTTTCGCAAGCCTTAACGATCGAAGCGATCGCGTTGTCGTTTAGCTGTTCCTGTAGTTGCGCTCGTTCGGCCTCCATCTCGTCCACTTGGCTATTGGCATCGCGGAGCCGATCCATTACGATCTGCCGATCCTCAGCCCATTGGTCTTTCAGAGCTTGAATTTTTCCGCTGGCATCGTCGGATACCAAAGCATTTGTTCGGGCAATGCGCAACTCTTTCTCTTTCTGCTGCTCTAGTAGCTCTAAAGCTAGCTCCTGCTCTTTTTGAGCCACCTCGGCCTCGGCCAGTTTCGTGCGGGCTTCTTCTAAGTCTGTCGATAATTTTTGATTGGCAAGCTGCAAGGCTTGGGCGCTTGGAACTTCTTTCTTCAAGTCGCCGATGCGTTCTGATTTTGTTCGCACTTCTTCTTGCAAAACTTCATTCTGTGCGGACAGCTCGCGAACTTTATCGGCCGCTCCGGCGATCGCCAACCGAATTCCGCGCTGCAATTTAGCTAAAGAGCCCTCTATTACCGACATCGAGACTTTTTCTCGGGGCGGCTTGTGGGGCGTTAGCTCTTCGGCAGAAAAAGTTGTCTCGGCACTGTTGCCCGCGATCGCCACCTCAACTGCTTGCAAGGCGACCAGTAAAAATTAAGTAAAAAAATGGCAACTTACTCTTCCATGCAAGTTGTTATTAAAGAAATTGGCTCCGTGCAAATGTACGGGGCTCTTTTTGCACTTCCCCTGGTTAGATAGAGTTGACTTAAAATCGCGATGCAGTTTTAATAAAATAAACAAGAAAAAATCAATAAAAAACAGAGCAAAAAATACTCGTATTGTATTATAACTTCTATCATTTTTGCTGATTAGTCTAATTCGACTATTTTAAAGCCGGAAAGATCTATGGCGCTGTCTTTGACGCTTTTTCTTTCGTTTTGATTTGCGTCGCAAGCATTGTTGTCGCTGCCGTCTAGCTTCTAATTTACCAGGAATATGAGGTAATTGATTCAATTCTTGTAGTACGTCTTCAAGATACCAATTTTGGCCAGCCCAGTCGCGATAACAGCCCCCCAACTTATAGCACAAATCTTTTATGTCAAGCAAAAGGCGAGCTTTTCTAGTCAAACTTAGACCTTTTAGCTTCAGGCTTAGACCTAGTAGTCTGTCAAGATTTACTTAACAACCTGATACATAGTATGGTAGTCTACAATCCAGATGCCGTTGCTCTCATGCAGGGCCATAAATTATGGTGGTGCCGTCCCTGGCTATGCCTTGCCCAT
>JAAHFN010000102.1 GCA_010672965.1 Oscillatoria sp. SIO1A7 | reverse complement strand
CAAATGCGTTCTTATTATGACAGTTAGGCAGTCCAGTTGGTTTACCAAAAACGGTTAAATGGGCCAAGAAAACCTTAACCAACCGGACCCAATAATTGTGATTTGTTAAATTCGCCAGCAGCATCTTAACAAGGGGGGCTTCCTTGCCCCCCCTTTTGTAAGCATGTCCTGAGCGGAGTCGAAGGGGGGGGGTTTGGGGGGGATCCTCTGCAACTACTTTTGACCGCACCCGAGATGAATTGCGATCGCCGTATTCAATTTCTATAACCTTATGTTCCAGCTTGACATCTATTCCCCGAGCCAAACCCTGGATAATTTGGTCGTAGCCATTGGGAAACAAATAGTCATCGCCGCCAAAAACTTCACTGTCATCGGCATACCACAAAGAAAGACTATCTAAGTCTGCCCCGCTCGGTATGACTATTTCTGAATCTAAAAACTGTTGGAGAATATTGATTTCTCGCTCTGTAAGGTTTTTGGGAATACCAATGCGTCTTACAGCTTCGGCAATGGAAATATCTGCTTCCAACTCTTCGGCTAGAGAGAATAGCTTATAGCCCGTTTTCTCGTAGATGGCGTATAGTCGCTCTATTTCTGTTTCGCTCACAAGCGAGCCATCTTTTCCATAAATTTCAATATTATCGTAGTCCGTAGGCAGGATAGGCACTTCTAACTCTCGCGCCAACTTGCCGATGGGATTGCCCCTAATACCGTGAATCCAAGAAGCGCCCAAATCTATCGGCAACCCGAGGCTTCGGTCGGTATTAATTCTGCCGCCAATGCGATCGCGACCTTCTAAAACTGTCACCTCGAAGCCGCTCCGGACAAGTTCCCGAGCCGCAGCTAAGCCAGAAACACCAGCACCGATAACCAATATTTTTGGCTTATTGGTAGAAGATTTGCTTTGTTCCTGAGAGCAAGACCAAGTAAGTCCGAAACCGGCGATCGCCAGACCTAGTTGCAATAATTTTCTGCGCTTGTATCCGACAGAGGTTAGAGGTTGCATAGTTTAGGGTGTGGGGTGTGGGGTGTGGGGTGTGGGGTGTGGGGTGTGGGGTTTAGCTTACCTCGGGGTATGTTTTTTTAGATTTGGCATTCAATGCTCGGTATTGAGTATTTATTGAGGGCGTAGGAGGCGGCGTAGGAGGCGTAGGGGCGACAGCATTCCCGAGAAAGCTTTTGCTAAAGCGGAAAAATTATTGTATTGGAATGCTTCGCCCCAGAAACCCATGCAGCCCACCGATCGCGTCCGATCGCTTCAAAAAGGTTAGAAAAAACATACCCTTGAAAGACATCCCACCTTTCAAAGGTATGTTTTTTCTAATTCCGCTTTTTAGAGTTGCCAGTAAGGGCATAAATGTCTGGGGCGAAGCATTCCAGTTTATAAGTTTAGTTTATAGCAAAGGATGTCTCGGGAATGCTATCGCCCCTACGCCTTATTTCGAGGGTTGGTCGTGGCCAAAAAACATCAAATCTAAAAAACATAACCCTTGAAAGACTCCCACACCCTATACCCTACACCCTAAACCCTAAACCCTACTTAGCAACTGGCTCTTTCTCTTTGGCTAGATACTTTTCTAATTCCGTCAGAGCGTCGGCATCCACTTTGGTCTGCATCGGGCAGAACTTCGGTCCGCACATCGAGCAGAATTCGGCGGTTTTATAGATATCGGCGGGTAGCGTTTCGTCGTGATACTCGCGGGCGCGATCGGGGTCGAGAGACAACTCAAACTGGCGATTCCAGTCGAAATTGTAACGAGCTACAGATAATTCGTCGTCGCGATCGCGGGCTCCAAAACGATGCCGCGCAATATCCGCTGCATGGGCTGAAATCTTATAAGCAATTAAGCCATTGCGCACATCTTCGGCATTTGGCAATCCCAAATGTTCTTTGGGAGTTACATAGCAAAGCATCGCCGTACCGTGCCAGCCTGCGATCGCCGCACCAATTGCAGAAGTAATATGGTCGTAACCCGGAGCAATATCGGTTACCAACGGTCCGAGTACATAGAATGGTGCCGGTCCTACCTTTTTCTCCAAAGAGAAATCGGAACATTCCTCCATCTGCTTCTTGACATTAAACTCAATTTGATCCATCGGGACGTGCCCAGGGCCTTCCACCATAACCTGCACGTTATGTTTCCAGGCTTTACGAGTTAGCTGCCCTAGAGTTTTTAGCTCCGCAAGCTGAGCATCGTCAGAAGCATCGTGAGTACATCCCGGACGCAAAGAATCCCCCAAACTAAAAGAAACATCGTATTTCTTAAAGATTTCAATAATCTCATCGAAGTGAGTATAGAGGGGATTTTGTTTGTGGTGATGGAGCATCCACTTAGCGATAATTCCGCCGCCGCGAGAAACAATTCCAGTCAGCCGACTTTTCACCAAAGGCAGATGTTCGATTAAAATCCCCGCGTGGATGGTCATATAGTCCACCCCCTGCTGAGCATGCTTCTCGATAATATGCAGAAAATCATCTGGAGTCAGATTTTCCATCCGCCCATGAACGCTCTCCAAAGCTTGATATATAGGTACGGTGCCGATGGGGACGGGAGACTTTTGGATAATCGCCGTGCGAATCTGGTCTAGGTTGCCGCCGCCAGTGGAGAGATCCATAACTGTATCGGCGCCATACTTAATCGAGGTAAATAATTTTTCTAGTTCTTCCTCAACATCCGAGGAATTCGGAGAAGCGCCAATATTAGCATTAACCTTACATTTAGAAGCAATGCCAATGCACATCGGCTCTAGATTGGTGTGGTTAATGTTGGCAGGAATAATCATCCGGCCCTCGGCCACTTCTTCCCGAATCAGCTCCGCCGAGAGATTTTCTCTTTGGGCGACATAATTCATTTCCTCGGTAATAACGCCCTGACGCGCATAGTGCATTTGCGTTACATTACCTTGCCCATGCCGCTTGGCCACCCATTCTGAACGCATATTCAATTCCTCTATTAACAGCTTCCCTCCGCTGGTATTACCCAGACTCAGGTTCTAAGGGTTTATCTCAGCACGGATCTCTCCGGGCACCCCTAGCTTAACTGAGAAGTCTATCGCATTCTTCGGGCAATTGTGGCGCGCTCTTCGCAAATCTTGAAATTCTGCAATATAGCTTAATATAGCAATAAGCGGTCAGCGGTCAGCGGTCAGCTTTTAGTCAAAGTCTTACAATTTTAAGCAAAAGGCGCGTTTTGATTCTTGTCCTAACCTTAATCCGTAGTGCTATAGCGGTTCTCAAATAAGTGTAATGAACGAAAACGTAGGGTAACGTAGGGGCGACAGCAACAAGAGCAACTATCTCTTAGCTCCTCACGGTAATTTCGGTACTGGGATGCTTCGCCCCAGAAGCCTCACATCAATTTGAGAAGCGCTATAGGCTCTAAACAAAATAGCCTCAAAATCCAAAATAAATCGTTTTTTTTAGACAGTTTGCTTAACTGGAATTTCTATAATAAACTCCGTCCCCTTGCCCGGTTCCGAGACGCATTCCAAATTTCCCCCATGCTTTTCGGCGATAATTTTATAGCTAATCGACAAGCCCAAGCCGGTTCCAGAACCCACGGGCTTGGTGGTAAAAAAGGGATTAAACACTCTATCGAGGTTTTCTTTTTTTATCCCCACCCCATTATCGGCAATTATAATAGCAACTCGTCCCGCGTCTTCTGGGTTTTTACCGGGAATAGCTTCCGTGCGAATCCTAATTTCGGGAGCGAGAATCCCAGATTGTTCCCGATCTGTTTCTTTCTCTATTTCTGGCTGCTCCGATAGTCGTTGTTTTATAGCATCAATTCCGTTAGCGATAATATTCAAGAATACCTGGTTGAGCTGTCCGGCGTAGCATTCTACCGGGGGCAAGTCGCCGTATTCTTTGACTACGGCAATTTCCTCATGTCCTGCGGTAGGGTTGAGGCGACTCTGCAAAATCATCAGGGTACTGTCTATGCCTTGGTGAATCTCTACGGTTTTCAGGTCGGACTCGTCCATGTGAGAGAAAGTCCGCAAAGAAAGAACGATATTTTTAATTCGCTCTGCCCCACTTTTCATAGAAGCCAGAGTTTTCGGCAAATCCTGCTCAATAAACTCTAGCTCGATTTCCTCGGCAAACTCCTCGATTTCCTCGCTTGGCTCGGGATATTGTTCTCTATAAAGTTCTATTAGTTCTAGTAGGTTTTTGATATATTCGCTGGTATGGTCGATATTGCCATAGATAAAACTGGTGGGATTATTGATTTCGTGGGCGACTCCTGCCACCAATTCTCCCAGAGAAGACATTTTTTCTACTTGAAGCAGTTGGAGCTGAGTTTTTTGCAATTGCTCCATCGCCGCTTCTAAGTCTAAAGTGCGCCGAATTGAGAGTCCTAGATAGATGGCCACCATGCTAGAGAGCAGCAAGCCAATAGCCAGAGTAGCTTCGGTTTCCCAACGCTTGCCCACGAAGCGTGGTTGTGGTCGAATCAAAAGCAGCCATTGGCGATCGGCAACGAGGAGCTTTCGGCTACAGTTGCTTTCCTCGCGACAAAATTCTGAAAGCTTAGATTCGGTTTGTTTGGCTAGTTCTTCGTCTTCTATAAATTCTTGGCTATCAGAGTCATAAAAAAGCAAAAAGCTGTTGTCAACCGGAGCCGATGCGTCTATTAAGTAAAAATCTAAATATTTTAGGTTGAGTTCTTCTATAGCTTCCCACACCATGATGGGAAGCTGATAAACGGTGTAAGCCGAACCCAAAAAGGATTGGCGACGAGTTTCAAGGCTATCTTTAGGCAGACCGGGGCGGTAAACTGGCCGGTGCAAGGCTAAGCCTTTGGTTGCTTTTACTAATAGATCGAATCCGGGTGTAGCAGCTATTTTTCCCGTGTCTCGCCCTTTTTCGACGGCGCTAAAAAACTTGGGATCCGAACTAAGATCGAAACCCAAGGTTGTTCTATATGGCTCGAAGGGGGTTCCGTAGGTGATGGGGAAATATTGCGATCGCTCCGGGGCGGTAACGAATTCCCCACCCTCGTTGCTTTCTATAATAGAAAAATTAGAAAAAAAGCCTTCTGCTTCAATGGCCTGCTCGTAGGCAGCTCGCTCCGATCGCAAAACGAACTGCGCCCAAGCCATCGTGAAGATTCCAGGATATCGCTCCAAAAAAGGCTGAGAAAATTCCTGAAAATCTTGCAAGTTAATCTCGTCTGCAGCATCGTAAAAATTGCCCAAGGCTTCGGTCGCTTGGATATATTCGTCGATATGGCGCTGTAAGGCAACGGCCAGATTGTCGGTCCGTCTGGCTACGAGGGCTTGTTTGGTGTTATGCTCCCAGGTCCAGACGAACGCAGCAGCCGCCACCGATAATGCCGCGCCGATCGCGAAACTCAAGCCCACGGGGAGATAGCGACGAGCGATCGCTCTTGGTCTGCGGATTGAGGGTAACGATTCAAACAAAAATGCCATCGCCAAGATTTTTATCTATCTTTAAATAAACTGACATACCGCATCTTTCTCAGGAAGCTTCGGGGGAGTGTGGGGAGTGTCGGAGGTGTGGGGAGTGTGGGAGGTGTGGGAGACAAGGGGACAAGGGGACCGGGAGCAAGGGGGCAGGGAGGGAGCTTACCTCGGGGTATGTTTTTTATATTTGATGTTTTCTAGGCGGATCGACGGCGTAGGGGCGACAGCATTCCCGAGACAATTTTTGATCGAGAGAAAAAATTTATGTATTGGAATGCTTCGCCCAAGAAAGCTATGAAACCCACCGACAACATCAAAAAAGAGGATTATAAAAAACATACCCTTGAAAGAGGAGAGGGAGGGGACTGTGGGGACTGTGGTAAATTTATCTGCGAACGAGGATAGAATTTCGACAAACCTTGTCACGAAGATCTCCACCACAATCGGCAAAGCAACTGCCCGACTAATTTTTAAAGCCTGCCGCAATCAGCAGGAATGCGATCGCTTGTCTTTTCTGCAAAATTTTCAGCATCGTGCTGAAATACCCAAAGGTAAATTCACCCGCAATATACGAGAAACCCGGTAACTCTTAGGCGCACCGGGTTTCTCGATCGGGTTCGGATTTTCAAGGGTTAAGACGAAATCGCGATCGCAAACCAATTAGCGGATTGCTGGATCGACTAGGAACGGTTGCAGTTAATTATGGATCTTGGAATAAAGCGGTGCTTAAGTAGCGTTCGCCAAAACTCGGCTGTATCATCACAATTAATTTGCCTTCATTTTCAGGACGCTGGCCAACTTCAACTGCAGCGGATAAGGCAGCACCCGTGGAAATGCCAGAAAGAATTCCTTCTTCTCGGGCAAGGCGGCGTCCGTAGGCGATCGCATTTTCATCGCTTACCGTAACAACTTCATCGAGCAACTGGACATTCATAACATCGGGAATAAAACCAGCGCCAATACCTTGGATTTTATGAGGTCCGGGGCTTCCGCCAGAAAGTATAGGGCTATTTTCTGGTTCTACAGCGATCGCCTGAAACCCTGGTTTTCGCGCCTTAATAACCTCCGCCACCCCAGTAATCGTACCGCCGGTACCCACGCCAGAAATCAGAATATCTATTTGCCCCTCCGTATCCTGCCAAATTTCCTCAGCCGTAGTGTCGCGATGGATTTCTGGATTAGCTGGATTGCGAAACTGTTGCAGCATATAAGAATTGGGCTTAGAATCGGCAATTTCTTGGGCGCGGGAAATTGCCCCACTCATCCCCGCAGATCCGGGAGTCAGTTCTAGCTGGGCACCATAAGCTCGCAACATGGCCCGTCTCTCAGCGCTCATAGTTTCTGGCATAGTCAGGATTAACTCATAGCCCTTAGCCGCAGCGACCATAGCCAGAGCGATTCCCGTATTTCCAGATGTCGGCTCTACCAAAACCGTTTTTCCAGGAGCAATTAGCCCCTCCTTTTCCGCCGCCTCGACCATATTGATACCAATGCGGTCTTTCACAGAAGCCGCTGGATTCATTCCTTCCAACTTCACTGCAATGTCGGCCACACAGCCTTCTGCTTGTGGGATGCGGCTCAGTCTAACTAAGGGGGTGCGACCAACCAACTCGGTAATGTTATTCGCAATACGCATTTTTGATTGCCTGTTATTTGGGTTTGCTGCTTGGAATCCCCTAAATGTAATACATAAAATCCGATCGCAAGCGAGTATTGCGGCGATCGCACAGGTCCTGAAGAGTTTGATTTTGCAAAACCGACTGAAACGCCTGACGTGCTTCTTGCCAGACATCCCGAACCAAAGCAGTTTCTATAGTATGGGGGTTTTCCTGGCCATTCTTTCCTTCCAAATCCCATCCCTCAATGCAGCCGATAACTTCCAAAAGAGTAATTTGCCAAGGCTCCCTGGCTAAGAAATAACCTCCTTTGGCCCCTCTTTGGCTCCTTATCAGTCCTCCGCGCCTCAGAGCAGCAAGAACCTGTTCCAAATAGCGATCGGGAATATTTTGCATACTTGCTATCTGGCGAATTTGCAAGGGCTCCCCTTGTTGGTAGCGAACTGCCAGCTCCAACATGGCCAGCAGGGCATATTCACTTTTGCAGGAAATTTCCACGATATAAGATTGGGAATTGGGCATTGGGCATTGGGCATTGGGCATTGGGCATGGGGGGATTGGGAATTGGGGACTACGAACAATACCCAAAGTCGCTACCAGGCAAAGACTCTATTAGTAGGCTTCTATTTTAGCAGACTACTCCTATATATTAAGGTGACGCGAATTGCCCCATTCGACTTTGGTATCGGTAGGGGCGAATCGCGGATCGCCCCATGCCGACGCCGCGCTAATTTTTGACGAAAATTATAGTCCCAAACTGGCTTATCGTGCTTTAATAGAATTTTTGAGGCAACCTGTAGAGGTGAGGCAGTAAAAATAGGACGAGGAAAAAAGGAACCCTCGCTATGCCGGGACAGGAAATAACTCTATTAGAGGCAACTATGCAAGTCCAACTCAAACAAATCATAGTCCCCCCCGGACAGCAACTGCTGATGACCGATGTCAGTTGGCAGATGTACGAACAACTGCTAGAAGAGTTCGAGGAAAACCGAGGGGCGCGGATTAATTACAGTCAGGGAGTCTTAGAGATTGTGGTGCCATTGCCGGAACATGAAGTTGGTAAAATTATAATTGGCGATTTGCTTAAAGTTATTCTCGAAGAACTGGACATAGAATTTTGGAATCTGGGTTCGACGACGTTTAAAAATAAACAAATGGGTCAAGGTATAGAAGCGGATGACTGTTTCTATATCGAAAACGAAGCGGCGGTTCGCGGCAAGAAGCGACTCGACTTAACTGCAGACCCGCCGCCGGATTTAGCCATAGAGATTGACATCACCTCCCGGACGCGGCTTAGTAACTACGAGGCATTAGGAGTGGGGGAACTGTGGCGGTTTAACGGGACGAAATTAGAAATAAACGTCCTGCAAGCGGGGCGATATGTCCGGCGCGAAGAAAGCCCTCATTTTCCCGGTTGGCCGTTGGTTGAGGCGATTCCACAGTATTTGGAACAAAGTAAAATTGAGGGAAGAAATAAGACAATGAAGGCTTTTCGTGCCTGGGTGAGGACAAAAATTGAGAAAATATAGGCTCGGGCGCGCAGCCAGTCCATTGCTTGAAACTCAATCGAAGAGTCGAAGGGTAGCCCAACTAGCGCTTATCGGCAAACAGACATTTGTACCACATATTCTGGCAGATTAGCCCCTCTTACGCAAAAAAAATTCGAGCAAGTAAGGGTGTAATGTGTAGGTTGTGTAGGTCCTGTAATTCAAAACTTAAACCTCAAAACGGCTCTTCGTGAACATGCTAAATTTCGATAGAAAAAATACCTCAAAGCCTTGCCTATAGATTTGAGGCTATCGCACGAAGAAAAACCGATCTGCACCGAAGAATATGCGATCGGCTCTTGAAGTCTTATGGGTAGGACTTACGCGCGGCTTGTAGAGATGCCCCCTAAGTTTAGGGGTACTCCGGCCGTTCCGGCCGGAGTACCCCTACCAGATATAGAGGTAATGCGTAAGTCCTGATGGGAAAGGGTTTCAGGTAAATAAGCTATCATTTTAGTTTAGCATACCAAATTTAGAAGAGCCCTCAAAACTTAAACTCTTTCATGTTGCCCCATTCCCAATTCCCTCCCGAGCCGGTCGCTGGGTCCAGTTACCTAAATAACAAGGAGAGCAAATAAATGGCGACGATTGAAATTAGGCTCGATTTTGAAGGAATTGGAGATTTAACGCGGGTCAGAAACTTCTATCAAGACCAAGGCGTTTTTTTCTCAGCCAATGCGGTAGCGCTAGTTGATAGCGATGCAACGGATCCGGTAACAGGTCGGAGCGGAAGCGGCAATTTTAGCGGCGAAACCAGTCCCAGTACGGTTCTCGCTTATGCGGAAGGGACTTCGATCGCTCTGATCCTCCGTCAGACAGAGCAAGTAACCTCCGGTCGGCTTTCCTTCTCCTATACCTCGCCCAATCGGGAGCATGACGTTAGCATTTTCGATTTAGCCGGAAATCTCGTAACATCGCAGTCTTTGGCTCGGACTTCTTCGGAAGATGCTGGCGACCCCAATGGCGAATTTGGCCCTTTGGTTGAAGAAACGATTAGTTTCGCGGGAAGCATCGGGTCCATCCAGCTAGGCAGCGAAAATACTGAAATAGGGTTTGACGATCTAGTTTTAACCTTAGAAACTAACGATGCACCGACTGATATTACATTGGATAATACTTCGGTTCTAGAAAACAGCCCTAATGGCGCTCTTATCGGCAACTTAACCACTACAGACCCCAACCCTGGGGATACCCACTCTTATTTACTGCTAGATAATGCGGATAATCGCTTTAATGTTGTTGGCAACCAGCTTTTCGTAGCCGATGGGACGCTACTGGACTTTGAGGCCAATACCAGTCACAATATTAATGTTGTCACTATAGATTCCGCCGGTGGAGTTTTCGAGAAAACTTTTACGATCGCCGTCACCGATGTTGACGAAACGATTCCTAATAGCCCCCCTGTAGATATTGCTCTATCCAATCGAGTTGTTGCCGAAAACAGTGCCAGCGGTACTATTGTTGGCGACTTAAGCACTACAGACCCCGACCCGGGGGATACTCACAGCTATACTTTATTAGACGACGCCGGGGGACGGTTTGCTGTTGCTGGCAGTCAATTGGTTGTAGCCAATGGGACGCTATTGGATTTTGAAAACAATTCCAGTCACCCGATTACTCTGCGTACTACTGACGCTGCCGGTAACTCCTTGAACAAGATTTTCACAATTGCTGTAGGCGATGTAGCGGAACCAATTCCCAACAGTCCCCCGACAGATATTTTCTTATCTAACAGCATTATTGCGGAAAACAGTGCGAACAATACGTTTGTTGGTAGCTTAACGACTGCCGATCCCGACCCGGGCGATACCCACGTTTATACTTTACTGGATGACGCTGGGGGACGGTTTGCGATCGCTGGTAATCAATTGATTGTAGCCAATGGCGGGCTATTGGATTTTGAGACCAATACCGGCCATAACATTACGGTGCGCACTGCGGACTCTGCTGGGAATGTTTTTGACCAGACATTGGCGATCGCTGTTAGCAATATGGACGAAACAGTTCCCAACAATCCCCCCACGGATATCGTCTTGTCCAATAGCGTTATTGCCGAAAACAGCCCTAACGGTGCGGTAGTTGGCGACTTAACCACTACAGACCCGAATTCGGGCGATACTCACAGCTATACTTTGGTAGATAATGCCGAAGGAAGGTTCGCCATTTCTGGCAGTCAACTGGTCGTAGCCGATGGAGCTTTATTAGACTTCGAGACCACTACCAGCCACAATATTACCCTGCGTAGCACAGACTCCCAAGGTTTGACCTTTGACGAAGTTGTTGCCATTAGCGTTAGCAATGCCAACGAAGCACCGACAGATATTGAATTGAGCAATACTAGCGTCAACGAAAACAGCGTCAACGGTACGGTGGTCGGCAACTTAAGCCCTACCGACCCGGATATCGGCGACACCCATACTTATACTTTAGAGAACGACGCCGAAGGACGCTTTACTATTGTTGGCAGTCAGCTAGTCGTAGCCAACGGAAGCTTGCTGGACTTCGAGACAAATGCCAGCCACAACGTTACAGTCCGCGCTACCGATGCCCAGGGTTTGACCTTCGCTGAAAACTTCACTATTACTGTCAACAATCTCAATGAAACGCCCATTGTTAATAATGACACCATTAACGGCAGTGGCGGTCAGCCATTGGTAGGAACTACTGGTGACGATAATATCGTTTATCCTGGGTTTGCCCCGGTAACTACGACTGCTGCAAACTTACTGGCCAACGACAGCGACCCCGATGGGGATGCCCTGACTATTACAGGAGTTAGCAACCCAGTTGGCGGCACCGTAGCGCCGCCGGACGCTGCTAATAATATTGTCTTTACTCCCGATGCCACCTTTTCGGCTCAGGGCAGCTTCCAGTATGCGGCTAGCGATCCGGATGGTGCCACAAGCACGGGCAATGTCGCGGTATTCAGTCAGTCGCCGCAAAGTATCGACGGGACTGATGGCAACGATACTCTGACTCTAACCACCCAGGCCACTATTATTCTCAGCAATACTGCCGACCAAAGTGCTGGGGATAGCATTACCGTCACCAATTTTGAAAATGTTGTCGGCTCTATTGCTGACGATTCTATTGTTGGCGATTCAAACCCCAATTTTCTGGATGGTTCTCAAGGCAACGACGTTATAACTGGCGGCGGAACTACGGATACCCTTAGCGGCGGCGAAGGAAATGACTTGTTGCGGGCGGACGCTAATAGTTTTATGTCCGGGGGCGCAGGCATCGATACTCTAATCGCAACTGGTAACAATGCAACTCTAATTGGCGGTGATGGCGATGACAGTCTGGATGTCTCGGGCAACAATGATGCCTCTCTGACTGGCGGAGCGGGGAACGATATTATATCCGCTACCGGATTTAATGAATACTTGTCTGGCGGTGATGGCAACGATACTCTATCCCTTCAAACTTTCGGCGGCTTTCCGGCTTCTGGGTCTCGAGCCAACAGCACCTTGATTGGCGGCGAAGGAAATGACTCCCTGTTTGCTTTATCGGTTACTAGCGCAACTTGGTTGAATGGCGGAGCTGGGAACGATATTCTTGTATCCAACAACGCCAATGACACCTTGATCGGCGGCGAAGGAAATGACTTGTATGTAGGTGCTGAAGGTGGTGATACTCTGGGTCGTACCCCCGAGGTCGGCGGCGCGGCTCGTTCGGGTAACGATACTCTCTATGGCTTCAAAGGAGCTGATAGCTTGATTGGTATTGTTGGCACTTTTGACGGCTTCTACTACACCGGACCGGGGGAAGGAGGCGATACGATTACTTCTTTTGACGGCGGTACGGACCGGATCTATTTGAGTTCTGTCAACTTCGCCAACCTGGCATCGCCTGGGTCTCCGTTGCAAGCCTCGAACCCAGGAGAATACTTTGCCGTACCGAGCGGCCAAGACTACACCAGCCCCATTAACAACGGCACTTTTGTCGGCGGTACTAGCGCTCCGGCGATTGTTTTTGATTCGTTTAATGCTGGGGGCGGGATTCTGTACCTTGACCCCAGTGGCGGCAATACCGCCGCTCCGGGAACCCTGGACTTGTCGGTAATTGCGGTCATTGGAGTCGGTCAGGTGAACAGAACCGATATTGTGGTCTTCTAATCGACCGATATCGCCGATGTCGCAATTTTCAATAAGGTCAGAAACCCCAGAAGCCCGGTTTTTTGAAAAAACCGGGCTTCTTATCTTTCAGGACTTACGCCAGGACTCTATATCTGGTAGGGGTCAACGGCCGTTGACCCCTACACTGAGGGCGCATCTGTACAATTTGCGTAAGTCCCGATCTTTTTAAATTAGCCCTTAATTTGGGAGCCAGAAACCCGGCTTTTTGGAAAAACCGGGTTTCTTATGGTTGAAAAAAATCGGGGGTCAGAAACCCGTTTTTTTGGGTTTCTGACTTATTGAATCGAAAAAATTAGGGGGCCAAAAACCCGGTTTTTCCAAAAAACCGGGTTTCTTATCTTGACAGAAGTCTCGATTTGGTTTAGGATGTTATTGTGGGAAACTGTGCCGCCCATATATATAAGGTAAAAAGCGGGAAATATCCCAATTTAAAATAGTCAGTCAAAACCAGGGGGACAGGCGGGGACAGGCGAGACGCCCGTCCTACGAAAGAATTTTTTTAGGGCGATTAAACGGGTTCGGCTTAGTTACCAATTGCCTGCATTTGGGCGATTAACCAAGCGTAAATCTGGCTGCGACCCGTGGCGCGCGATCGCCCCAAAGCTTCTTCAAGGAGAGCAAAGGGCAAATTGGGCAAAAGCTGGGACACTGCGATCTCTCTGCTGCCACCATTGGCGATCGCAAAGGCCACCAACTTAGCTTGCCGGACATTGACTACCCAATACTCTGCGACACCCAGGCGTTCGTAGAGCATTCGCTTGGAACCGATATCGTCTGCCAGAGAAGTTTTGGCAATTTCAATGGCTAAGTCCGGCGGGGGATAAATATCCAAATCCACCACAGAGGTATCCGCTGGAATAGCTTCGGCGTTGTCGCCAATGTAGAAAGCTAAATCTGGCTGAGCCTCGCGATCGCCAGTTTTCCGAAAACTGCAGTTCGCGACCCCTGCGACAGGAATACCTCTAAGTCCGCAGAATAACGCTACGGCATAGCCAATTGAGAAGTTGTCCTGAGAATGGTCAAAACCTTGAGGCGTCATTTCAATTCGCAGTTGTCCCCTGTCGTAATAGCATTGCGCTTTGTCCAGTCCCAATTCGGCGATCGCAGTAAGGTACTCGCCCCAAGTCGCGCTTATCCATTCGTCTGTTAGTAGTCTTGTTTTTAAGCCACTCATAGATTAACGGAGTGAACATAAGGGATTCGGGCTTTAAAGAATATAGCAATCCTAAATCGTTTGCTATATATGCGGTATATGAGAAACCCGGTTTTTTCAACAATACCTTCGCCAAAAGGCAAAACCCCCTTATTTGTAGGGAGCGGCTCGGGAACCAACCCAAAAAATGCCTGTTCGTCGGCCGACGCTCGCACCGCAGGTCAGCGAAGCTCTCCCCCCACCCCCCTTAAAAAGGGGGGTGGGGGGAGAGCTTCAGAGCTTAGCCCCCCTTTTTAAGGGGGGTTGGGGGGATCGTCCCCTGGGGCAAATAGGCGTTGGTATTGTTCAAGAAACCGGGTTTTTGGGCCCACACTAAATTAAATTATATATTACTGGGCGAACCAAAGACCGAGTTCGGGCTGCAGCTTGCGATCGAGTTCCCCTAAGTCAACATAAGGTTGTTCGGGTTCGTCGTCGTCGGCTGACTCAAAAACAGAATCGCCCGAGCCCACAACCGTAAAAGCGATTAAGCTTTGGAGAACTTCTTCGGCATTGCTAGCGTTATTGGCGCTCAGGGTAAAGAGGATATTGCTGCTGTTGCAGCCGGACGAAATATCTTCGGTCAAGCAAACCACCCGTTCGTTGTTTAAAGCTCCTACAGTAAACAGCAAGCCTTGTAAGCTCCCGTCATTGTTGGCTACGAGACTATTCAAGCGTCGGGTTACGGTATTGCAGCGCTGCTGGGGAGTATATTGCCCAGCAGTACGGGTCCACACAATCATGGGTTGTGGCAGGGTGGCCTTACCGCGCTGGGCTACAGTGGCATAGTCATTGTCTGTTTGCAGGCAGCTAAATGTCGCTCCCGAACTTGCACTGGCAGGACTGGCAGTAGAAACTCGCCCTGGGTTTGGGGAGGGAGCTGGGGCGGGAGCTGGCGCGGGCCGAGCTGCTGTAGAAGATCCCGCACTATTGCCGTTAACTAATAAGGTGTCTTGGCGACCGTTGCCCCCAAAAGTATTGCTCGTTGCTACGCTGGGCCGGGCTTCGCTCAGGCCGACTACCCCATAATCTCGGTTATTTTGGATTGAATTTCCCTGCAAAACCGGACGAGATTGGTCTGTAGCTACTACACCGCTTTTGTTGCGCCGAATTTGGTTATTGGCAATTACAGGGGCCGCACTGCCACCAACGGATATGCCGAATCCCGTTTGCTCGAACAAATTGCCCTGGATTTGCCCGGTGGCTCGGCTGACAATGGATATCCCATTTGCCCGGTTGTTGACAAATTTGTTATTTTCAATCTGGGCAGATCCGCTGCCAGTGACAAAAATCCCTTCCCGGGCGCTGTTGGCAAAAGTGCTATTGCTGATAGTGGTGCTGACATCTTCGACCCAGATTCCAGTACCTCGCGTTTCGGGGTTAGTGACAGTAACGCCAACAATTTGGCTGCGATCGCCAGCTACAATCGTCACGTTTTGGCGAGCAAAGGTGCGGCTGGAGTGCCGGCCCCCACCCGAAATAACGACTCCTTGTCCCTGCTGGTTGTCGTTCCCTTTCAGGGTTACTCCCGGTTTTAGTTTCAGGGGAAAAGTTTCCCCTGCGCCGTAAGAACCCGGTGCCAATTGGACGATTGTCCCGGGTCCAGCTTGTGCCAGAGCCTCTGTAATGGTGCGGAAGTTGCCCCGACTGGGGTTAACTTCAAGAATATTTTGCTGTAGAGCGATCGCGTTTCCCCGCTCCCCACTGTTCTGGCTCTGTTCCCGTTCTTGCACCTGAAGCGCTTGGGCTTTAAATGGAGCCATAGCAGAAACGGTCAAGGCCATTGCTGCTGACACCCCCAGGGTCGTTACTAAAACTATTTTTGCGGGTTTGAAATTCATACTAACCTCCATCTAGTCCTCAGAGCTAGCCCAAAAAACCAATCGATACTCCCGAATCCTACTTCCCTTCAAGACTTAAGCCTGCCTTTTGGGCGCGATCTATATATATAGTCTCTATATATATTGTAACCCGCCCTGAGAGCAGACGCAAGATATAGGGTCTGTGCGTAAGTGCTGTCTCTTATGCCATAAAAGTCTTCAGCCTAAAAGCGATCGAGCGGCCACAAAATTAGCATTCCCTATTCCCCGGGGTCGATGCCCAACTCCTGAAGCCGCTGTTGCAGAGCCTCGACGCGAGCCTCTGCTCGGTCGGCTCGCTGGCGCTGGGCTTCGGCCTGTTCCAGAGCTGCTTGAGCCTGTTGTTCGGCTGCTTCTTCTGGGGTGAGAATCAAGTTGCCCTCGGCATCAAACCAGCGCAACCAGAGGCGATCGACCCCGGCATATTCTCCTTGCCACAAGCCCAAAGCCAACTCTATACCGGGCATCCAGATTCTCGGGTAACTCAGTTCTAGTTCCTGATATTTGCCGCCCATAAGCCGGTAAGCGCGCAGCTCGTTGGTATAGCGGCTAAAGACTACATAATAAGGTACGCGCAAAATCCGTTCGTAAACTTCCCACTTGGTAGGAGGTTTTTCTTTGGCTCTGGTTGTTTGGCCTAAATCTTCATTTTCCGTGCCGGGGGAGAGCAATTCTACCACTATGTATGGGTTTATACCTTCTTGCCATACCACATAACTAAGCCGCATATCCGTGCCGTTGTAGAGCCTAGGCACCTCTACTACCCCAAACCAATCCGGTCGCTTGTACCAATTGGGATGGTTAACGTCGTAGTAAAGGTTCATGTCACCGCCACTGAATATCAACTCCCACGGATAGTTGGGGGGACGGAAAACAAGTTGCAGCAACTGAGCTTGAAGATTGTGAAATTCATCTGGCACTCCTGGTTCCTCCGGGTCTTCGCTGGGCAAATCGTACATCGTGGGTAGAGTTTCCCTAGGAGAGCGGGGAGGGTCGCTCTGCTCTGTAGGTATTTTAAACTGTAACATAAAAATTTCGCTAGTCTTGGCATAATACTATTTTAGGGCAATGTATCGAATATGCCATCACCCGAATCTAGTGCAGGAGGCAAGTTGAGAAATATGCCCCGACCGCTATCAATAGGTTGCACGAAATCGCCGTTGTTGATGGAATCTGCTGCTACAATAGGATCCGTGTCGGTGCTTTCCCCCGTAGAGCCGCTGAGGGGGTCGGCGATCGCGCCTAAAGCATCGTTAATAAAAGTTTCTGAAAACCCGTCGAAGCTTCTCTCTTCCTCAAAAAAAGGCGGTCTTAGCCTAGTTTTTTTGCTATCTTGTTTAGCGCTTGCCGACCGAGTCACGGGAACATCCGGTTTATTGCCGAGAGCTTCGATTGGCTCGGCTGCAGCCGAAGAGGGCAAGCAAAAGGTGAAGGCAAAGGCTGTCAGCAATAAGCTGTTAGGTTTTATTTTGGATCTGAAAAGCGATCGCCCAGACCGATTCTTTTTTGACATCATTGGTATTAGCATTTGCATTTATTTCGTTTTGAACAGGACTTACGCATACCCGGAAAGCCAAAACCACCTTCTTGGGTTCAACGGCCTTTGAACCCTACCACAACAGCAAGAAGCATGGCTTTTGTCCTATTTAAGCTATGTAGGTTCGCGCACCGTAAGGTCAGGGACTTGGGCAGAAATAAAGTACCAGTCTCTAGGCTTTCTTTGGCCGCCACCGTTCGGGCGATCGCGGAGTCGTTGGCGTAGCCTGCCCTCCGGGGCATAGCCCTTGAGCTGGTACATTATTAACTTGCAAGTCCCTCAGCGAAGATCTCCGCCCCTACACTGTTAGAGTCGATGCCCGGTATTACCCGGGGCACCTCTCCTTCAGAACCGGACGTGAGACTTTCACCTCATCCGGCTCCTAGTTTATCTACGGACGTATCCGTTGCTCATGTGATGATAGTGGTGGC
>JAAHFN010000101.1 GCA_010672965.1 Oscillatoria sp. SIO1A7 | reverse complement strand
TGGCAGTCCGAGTGGCGGTGGCTGCCCCAAACCAATCGGGGCAGCCACCGCCACTCGGACTGCCCCTACGGAGGATATCTAATATAAGGCGATCGCTTCAAAAAGCCAATCGCTTCAAAAAGGCGATCGCGCATGAAAGCTTATTACAGCTCTTGCAAACTAGCTCTTAAACCATTGCGCTCTAGCATCCGTACTATTTGAGCGGCGTTATCGCGATCGCGAAAAACTCCCACTTGCATTACTACTCGACCGCCCAATATGGTGCGAAAAGCTTCGGGAACCAGTTCTTGCACGCGCTGTTGCTGCCTCGGACTCCTGGCATCAACAGTAACCCGATAGCGCTGCCCCAAAGCTACAGGACCAGTAGGCGGCGGCGGTGGGCTATCGGCTCCCACTCGCCTTGAGACTGGGGAGACAGGCGGAAGTCCACTGCTATCGCCGATAGGCGCATTGCCATTGGGTACGGGCAGCAATACTGGCAAGGTGTCGCCTCGACGGCCCGAGACAGGTGGTGAGGGGCGTCGGCTTGGGGGCGCAGAACTGCGTTCCGGACGAGGAACGGGAATATTAATAGGCGTTCCCGGTTGAGGCAGAGGAACCGATCTCGGTGTTGGTGGTGGGGCTGGCCGACGGCGGGCAGAATTGGAACTACCAGATGATGTACGACCGGATGACGTGCGGTTTGAGGTCGGGCTTTGGTTTCTCGGTGCGGGCACGGGAATCGACACCGAAGTAGGTGGAGAAACTGGACCACGGCTAGTCCTAGGAGCTGGGGTCGATGCTGGCGGGGAATTTGTCCGCCGCCGAGAAATAGACCGCCCTGAACTGCGATCGCCAGAGTTTCTGTTGCTGGTCTGGGTATTTCTGGTTGATGGCCTGGAAGCGTTTAGGGCTCCACCTAAATCAATGCGCCCTGAAACGCGATCGCGCGAAACTTGATTGCCGAAAGCCGGGATAATCTGTCGGGAGGCGCTGGCATTTATATCAGATTCCCTATTGTTAATAAAAATATTGCCTCCCGGATTATCGGCAGTTCCCAAGTCGGGACGGGCATCGGATATAGTCACCAACCCATTGCGCCGATTGCCTTCAATCCGGTTTTTGCGCAACACTGGGCGAGCCGATCCTTGAACCACCACTCCATCTCTGTTGTAGCGGATGGTATTGCCAGTCAACTCTGCCGCCGAGTTCTGAGCAACATTAATTCCAAAACCAGTCTTCTGAAATTCGTTTTCGACAATCTGCGGCTTGGAAGTGCCATAAACCGTAATCCCGTTTGCCCCATTTTCTATAAAAGTATTCTCCCGAATTACCGGCGCTCCGCTTCCAGTAACGGAAATCCCATCGTGGACGCTGCCGGTAAAAGTATTCTTAATCACCCTGGGATTGGTCGATTCAATCCATAAACCGTAGCCGCGTCGATTGGCATTAGTAATCGTTACGCCAGTCAGAGTAGATCCGCTTGCTGCCACAACGGCCACGTTCTGGCTGGCAAAGGTGCGACTGACAAACTGTCCGCCACCAGAAATGACAATACCTCTTCCCTTGGTCGCGGGATTTCCCTTCAGGGTTACTCCTGCCTTAAGCTGCAAGGGAAAAGTCTCACCGCTTTGGGCGCTATAGGTGCCCGGTGCCAAGACTATGGTGGCATTTGACTCGGCCACTTCTAAAGCATGAGCGATCGTTTTGAAAGGAGAGGTGGCAGTCCCGGAACCCCGAACGTCGTTACCTCTACCGGGATTGACAAATAACTGATTTGCTTCTGACAAGAGCAAAGTCTCTTGTTGTTCCCGGGGCTCCGCTGATTCTGGCGTTTGGGCATTCGTCGCGGGATGATATACCCATAACAAGGCGCTAGTTGCCAATCCCAATTGGGCAAGGCGACCGAGCTGACCTTGATTTCTGCGATCGTCTTTAGAACTCACTATTATCCTCCTTGGGGCGTTCTATATTTTCATACATTAGATTGTTCCACAAAAGAAAATGGAATTATGGGGGACAAGGTTACAAGGGGGCCGGGAGAGAAGTGTGGGGTGTTAGCAATCCCGAGCTGATTGTTAGGATGAATAAATTAAAGGGGTGGTTCCGATGGGGGATAAGTACAAAAGTCGTGACAGGATGCCTGCTAGAGTTCCTTTAGCGGGCCAATCTGCTATACACCGCATATTGGATGCAAATTTAGACCGGGCTCGCGAAGGCTTGAGGACTATTGAAGAATGGTGTCGCTTTGGACTGGAGAGCGCCAATCTGTCTGGGGAATGCAAGGCAATGCGCCAAGAACTCTCTGGCTGGCATAGCTTGGAGTTTCGGGTGGCCAGGGATACAAGTGGGGATCCCGGAGTTGCGCTGACCCATCCTAATGAAGAAGAACGCTCTGGTATAGAGCAGGTTTTGCAAGCTAACTTCTGTAGGGTAGAAGAAGCCCTGCGGGTTCTGGAAGAGTACGGGAAGCTGGAAAATCCAGATATGGGGGTTGCTTGCAAGCAAATGCGCTATCGGGTTTACGTCCTAGAGACGAATTTGATGGCTTACCGGCGCTACGAGAAATTGGCACGATCGCGCCTTTATCTCGTGACTTCTCCTCACGAACAGTTATTGTCCGTTGTAGAAGCTGCTCTTATGGGCGGATTGAGTATCGTGCAGTACCGCGATAAGACTACTCCCGATCGCGACCGAATCCGGACGGCAAGAGAACTTTGCCATCTATGTCGCGATTATGGCGCTCTATTTATTATGAACGATCGCGTGGATTTGGCTGTTGCGGTGGATGCTGATGGCGTTCATCTCGGCCAAGAGGATATGCCAATAGCCCTAGCCAGACAGATACTCGGACCCGGTCGGATTGTAGGCCGTTCTACTACTAATTCTGAAGAAATGCAGCTTGCCATATCAGAAGGAGCCGATTATATTGGCGTTGGACCAGTTTACGAAACGCCGACGAAACCGGGCAAACAAGCTGCTGGTCTGGATTATGTCCGCTTAGCTGCCGATCGCTCAACAGTTCCTTGGTTTGCGATCGGGGGAATTAATATAAATAACGTCCGGGAATCGATCTCCGCTGGGGCCGAGAGAGTAGCAGTAGTTAGAGCCCTAATGGAGGCAGAGCAACCTACCCTGGCGGTGCAATATTTCCTGTCTCAGCTGGGTAGCGATCGAGAAATCCGAGGCCGGAAAGGGATGCTTCTTTCTGAGGGAGCTTTAGCGGAGGAAGCCAGTTCCTAGAAAATCTATTGGTGGCGATCGCAATAAGACAAATAAGACTTGTTTGAGTTATATAGCACTACGCACGCAGGTTAGGGCAATCTCATTGTTTGCCTGTAGGGGCGAGAAAGCGAATCGCCCCTACAGGCAAACAATGCTTGTGCTAGACAGCTGACTGCCGATAGCTGAGTGCTATATAACCAAGTCGGCATGAAGTTTCCCCACACCCCACACCCCACACCACCCCACACCCTAGGATTCTACGCAGCTTATTTTTGGTCTTATGTCAAATAAAGTTACCTTACGAGTCAATGGCGAAACTGTTTACTGTCTGCCACAAACAGATTTGCCAGCACTTCTGGAACAGTTGGGGTTAAATCCCCGCTTGCTGGCGGTGGAGTACAACGGCGAAATCCTGCATCGCCAATTTTGGGAAGGTACGCAAATGCAGGAGGGCGATGCCTTGGAAATCGTCACTATTGTTGGCGGCGGATAGGCCGGGAGGCGCGATCGCCGCGAAAAGGGGAAAATCCCGGTGGTGGCCTTGGCCACAAGCAAAGGATAATGGAGTTTGGAAGGATCGCAAGAAAACCATAATGTCTGGAAAATTTCAGCAATCGCTCGCTACACTTGCAAAATCCCTGTTGGCGATCGCCCTTGTCGCCTTCGTGGTGCTGGGCTGCATTCCTAGGGCTAATGCCGGTGCCCTCAATACCTCTGGCCTCAATGCGAATGGCATCGGTGGGTCGAGCTGGAATAGGGCCAAGCCGACAGCGATCGCCTATGCCCCTCCGAGCCACCTTTACGAACCGGGGGGAGGATTCTATTCAGGAGAGGCTATCGGCTTTCCTTTGTTGCTTCCTTTCTTTGGTCTTGGCGGTGGCTCTATTGTGATGCTATTAATTGCGATCGCCATCTCTAATTATCTAGGAGACAGCTTCCGCCGCGAAGATGACACGGACGAACCAAGTGAAGGCAGTTCAATAGTTTCCGTTACTCGGCTGTCTGTCGCTTTGTTAGCGCGAGGGCAGCACCTGCAAACAGAACTAGAATCTTTGGAAGTTTCTGGTGAGGATAGCGAGGATAGCGAGGATAGCTCTGGGCTCGGTCTAAGAGAAACCTTACATGAAGTAGCCCTGGCTTTGTTGCGCCACCCAGAATACTGGGTTTATGGGTCTGTCAAGACTCAAAGGGCTCGGTTAGTCACTGTCCGATCTATGTTCGAGCGGCTCGCTCTGGCAGAACGCAATAAGGTCGAGCCAGAAAAACGTTTTCAGTTTAGCGATCGCTTGCTAGACAAGACAGAGGCGATCGCCAGCAAGGGCTATTCTCTAGAAACCGATATACAAGGGTCGGGAGACTATATTATCTTGACGCTTCTAGTTGGCCTCAAAGGTAACTTGCCCTTGCCAGCAATCAATAGCAAAGAGGATTTACACCAAGCCCTGAGCCAGATTAGCGAGATTGATAGCGATCGCTTGGAGGCTGTCGATATTATCTGGAACAAGTCGAAGGCTAAATTGTAAGCTGTAGGGTAAAAACTTAAAACTCAATTCACAACTCAAACCTCAAAACTTTCTCAACCGTACCATAAAAAAACCATCCATATTATAGTGGTGCGGCCATATCTTCAGCCAGCCTTCGGGACTGGCGAAAGCAGCCGGTGGCGTTTCTGGAGGCGGTGGCTCAATACCCCAGTTTGGGTGACGGTCTAAGAAACCTTGGATTACCCGTTCATTTTCTGAGGGATGTAAGGTGCAAGTAGCATAGACCAAAATACCGCCGTTTTTGACCCAAAGAGATACTTGCTCTAGGAGTTCGCTCTGGAGCTGGGAAAGTTTTTTGATGTTATCTGGAGTTTGTCGCCAGCGAGCGTCGGCTCGTCGATGCAGAGTGCCGAGTCCAGAACAGGGTGCGTCTAACAACACGCGATCGCCTGAGTTGTGGAATTGGGGAAAATTGCGACTATCCCCTGCCAGAATGTTAATCGAACCGAGCTGGAGGCGATCGCTGTTTTTACTAACTTTCCCGAGCCGTTTTTGCTCTTTGTCACAAGCCCAAATAGTACCTCGGTCTCCCATCAGTTCGGCAATATGGGTAGTCTTACCTCCCGGAGCAGCACAGGCATCGATAACCGTTTCCCCTGGTTGGGGGTCGAGCAAATAGCCAACCATTTGGGCGCTGCTATCTTGCACGCTCCACCACCCTTGCTGATAGCCCGGTAGATTTTCAATTGCTCCGGCACCTTTTGGCAATCTCAATGCCTGGGGTAAATGGGGCGATCGCACCGCATCAATTCCAGCATTTTGGAGCTTCTCCTCCACAGTTTCTATTGAAGTTCGCAAGACATTAACTCGCAGATCGATAGTCGGCGACTGATTGAACCACTGGCAAAGGCGATCGGTTTCTGCCAAACTCAGTTGGTCTAGCCAATCGGCCACAATCCAATCTGGATAGCTGTGCAATATACCCAGACGGACTACCGGGGAAGTAGAAGGGTGTAGGGTGTTGGGTGTTGGGTGTTGGGTGTTGGGTTTGGGAGAGTTCTTAGCTTCAAGATTTGAGTTCTTAGCTTCAAGGTTTGAGTTAGATATCTTAGTCTCCTTGTCCCCATGTCCCCATCTCCCCATCTCCCCATCTCCCCATCTCCGATGTCCCCCGGTCTCCCCATATCCCCCGGTCTCCCTGTCCCCATGTCCCCCGGTCTCCCGATTCCCAATGCCCCATGCCCAATGCCCCATGCCCGATTCCCGATTCCCGATTCGCAAATAATGCCGCAATATACCGTTGACAAAACCGGCCAGACCTTTAAAGCCATTTTTTTTAGCCAGCTCCACAGTAGTATTGACAGCAGCTGCAGGGGGAATTTGGTCGAGATAGGCGATTTGATACAAACCAATATGAAGAATAATCCGCAGATCTCTTGGTTGCCTATGGGATTTTTTTGTCCCGAGACAGTCGATGATAGCATCCAGAGTTCGCGCTCTTCTGACGCATCCATAAATCAGTTCGGTAGCTAATCTTTTATCTGCGGGCAAGCAGTCCTTTTCTCTGGCGAGATACTTGTTCAGGATAACCTCAGCGAAAGCATCCTGACGATATATATCGCGAAGGGCAAGGAAGGCAATTTGACGGGGATTTGACATGGATTGGGAATTGGGAATTGGGCATTCATAGCGGTCAGCTATCAGCGGTCAGCTCTGAGCTAAAGGCACAGAGCAGCAGAGCTGATAGCTGATAGCTGAGAGCTTTCTTGGGAATTGGGCACGGTCAGCTCTGAGCGGTCAGCTCTGAGCTAAAGGCACAGAGCAGCAGAGCTGATAGCTGATAGCTGAGAGCTTTCTTGGGAATTGGGCACGGTCAGCTCTGAGCGGTCAGCTCTAAGCTAAAGGCACAGAGCAGCAGAGCTGATAGCTGATAGCTGAGAGCTTTCTTGGGAATTGGGCACGGTCAGCTCTGAGCGGTCAGCTCTGAGCTAAAGGCACAGAGCAGCAGAGCTGATAGCTGATAGCTGAGAGCTTTCTTGGGAATTGGGCATGTTCGCATTGGGCGTGACCCTCCTGGGAAGGGTTGGGGGTGGGTGGCATTGGGCATTGACAGGTGAATAGCGAACGGGGGTTAGTTTTTTTCACTTTTCACTTTTTCTTGCCCTCTTGTCCGTAGGTCTTCGTAATACAGATTATGAATATGCGATTAGTCGATTTTAGTATGGAAATTGCCAGGTAGGGCGCGGATATAAACTAACTGTCCCGGACCCAAGACCTCAACGGAGTTTTCTTGCTCCCCGTTCCCCGTTCTTCGTTCTCTACTATAAAAGCGATCGCCTGCTACAATAGAATAATCTAAAGAATAGACATAGAAAGTCATGCAACGAGCTTTGCACCTACAAGCACAAGTGTTACCGGGCAAAAAAATCGAACTCAAAGCTCCAGAAATATCCGTGGGGGAGACAGTCGATGTATTCGTTATCGTGCCCGACCCACCCAAACCTAAGCGGCGATCGGTCATGGAAATTATTAACAGCCTCCCAGGACAGCGAATTTTTAAAACGCCCGAAGAAGCAGATCGATATCTTAAGGAGGAGCGGGACTCATGGGACAGCTAGCACTGCCGTAGCTTGGAGGCAGGGTTTATGTAGAAACATCAGCGGTAATTTACACGATAGAAAAATATCCAGACTATGCTAAAACCGTTGTGGTTGAGGTTTGAAGCAGGAACTTTAGAAATAGTTAGCAGCGAACTGACCTTGATGGAAACTCTAGTGGCACCGTTAAAAAATGCCGACGATCTTTTGGAAGATGCTTACGAGAATCTACTAGCACAAATTCGACTAATACCGATCGCCCTACCTACTTTAAGAGAGGCAGCGCGCCTGCGAGCCGAAACAAATCTAAAAACCCCAGACGCGCTGCATGCGGCGACGGCTTTACTCGCTAGTTTTCAAATGTTTGTAACCAACGACTATGACTATAAAAGGATTCCGGGTTTGCCTGCGGTTATACTTAGAGAAGTAATGGAAAGCTGAGCTGCTAGTATCCCAATCCCAAGGTATGGCTACGGCTTATTCTATGTTCTTGACTGTCATACCTATCATGCTCTACAGATAGCTATGAAATAATAGAAATTACTAAAAAAAAGCAATCTGGGTTAAGGCGAAATCTGTTTTGAGATTCTGTCATTTCATTGGCTGGGGAGCAATAGGTTAATATTTTCAATAATATTTTTGAACGCAATGCGCACCATAAATTTAGGTATATGTCTAAGTCCTGAGACTTGCGGAGCGATCGCTCTACGCAACCAAATAAAGATATTTGCTATATATTTGCTATCTTCAACGCTAATCTTATCAATACTGAGGTAGATACTCGTCTTAGGCTAAGGATGAATTGGCAAAAATAAATCTTATAGTATTAGTTTAGACAATAAAAGATTAGGTGTGCTGGCAAGGTAGTGCTTTGGCAAAACTAAAATTGTGTGTAGCTGTAGGTTGGGTTGAACGGAGTGTTGGCGTTGGCGTTGGCGTAGCCTGCCCTCCGGGGCATAGCCTGCCCTCTGGGGCATATAGCGGTTCTCAAATTGATGTGAGCCTGGGCGAAGCAACGAGAGTACGGGAATTACCGTTCGGACGCCGAGATTGTCGCTCTTGTTGCTGTCGCCCCTACATTTTCGTTTATTACACTTATTTGAGAAACGCTATAGCCAACTCGTGCGAGTAACCCAACTATACCAATTGTTGCGCCCTTGTTTCGTGCCTAAACCGCTCCCTACGATTTTAAGGCAGACAGTCCAGTAGTCATAAACTAAAAGGGCACTAGCTGGGAATTAATATCTCGATAGTTGGTAGCGTATCGCTGTCGAATTTAGGAGCTAAAAAAAGTGAAAGGGATACTAATTAGCTTAATTGTAACTAGCTTAACTAGCATTGTATTCTGGAGTCCTACAGGACTAGCCCAGGAGCCCCGGCGACAGCAGTTAAATCGGGGATTATTAGCCCAAAATCTTGGTTCGCCCCTGGAAATAAGGGAAACTTTGCCTCCCATATTGCAAGTAGGAGAAGTAGGAGAAGTAAGAGAAGTATCTCAGGGGAACTCGACTTTGCACCGACAAACTGGCGAAGAACAGCCTTTTCGACCCCAAAGAGTGCCTTTTCGTCCCCGAACTAATCCTCAAAAAAAGCCCACTGCCAGCGCATCTCCGGGAATTACCATAATGACTCCTTCCGGCTATGGCGCTTCCTGGGGTAGCGCGGGACTTGGCTTGGGCTTGCAAGAGCGGACTCGCTTTACCAATAATTCCGATGGGGTATTGGGAATGGGAATAGGCTTGGGCAATGCCCGCAAGTCAGTTGGTTTATCAGTCGGCATTACCGTTACGGACTTATTGGGCAATTCCTTTGCCGATGGAACTATGTCTCTGAAACTCCATCGTCAATTGCCAGAAAACTTTGGCATAGCGGCAGGATGGCAAGGAGCGCTAAGATGGGGAGAAACTGACGGCGGCTCCTCTGTCTATGGCGCGATTAGCAAGCGGTTTGTCCTGAAAAAATCTGCTTCGGAGCCATTTAGTCAGTTATCGCTATCCTTTGGAGTGGGTAATGGTCAATATCGCTCCGAAAATAATATCCAAAATAACCGAGATTCTGTGGGTGTGTTTGGCTCTGTGGCATTGCGAGTAGCGGAACCGGCTAGCGCGATCGTTGAATGGACGGGTCAAGATATGACTGTAGGGCTTTCTGTAGCACCTTTTCGCAACCTGCCCTTAGTTGTTTCCCCAGCAGTTACCGATATCACTGGCTCTGCTGGGGACGGAGCCCGATTTATTTTCGGTATTGGCTACGGCTTTTCTTTTCGGTAATTCTCTAATGAGGATTAAGTAACGAGGCAAGATATTGATGAAAAAGCAAAGTTTTTTTCTAAAGCTAGTTTTAGCATTTGGCTGGATATTCTTAGCGGCACTCCCTACAGTATCCCAGACTGGCAATATGTCAGATATTACTGGACCAAATCCGATGGAGCAGACTCCAGCCCCCGAAGAACCTGCCCCTCCTGCAGCTAACGATAACCAAACAGAAACGGAGCCTGCGACCCAGGAGACCGCGACTCAGGAGGGCGCAACTCAGGAGGGCGCAACTCAGGAGGGCGCAACTCAGGAGGGCGCAACTCAGGAGGGCGCAACTCAGGAGGGCGCAACTCAGGAAGGCGCAACTCAGGAAGGCGCAACTCAGGAGGGCGCAACTCAGGAGGGCGCAACTCAGGAAGGTGCAACTCAGGGGCAGCCCTCAGAGGGAACCCAAGAAGGTCAGCCCAATGAGGGAACCCAAGAAGGTCAGCCCCCAGATGATTTTGGAGAAGGTCAGCCCCCAGATGATTTTGGAGAAGGTCAGCCCCCAGATGATTTTGGAGAAGGTCAGCCCCCAGATGATTTTGGAGAAGGTCCACCCCCAGATGATTTTGGAGAAGGTCCACCCCCAGATGATTTTGGAGAAGGTCCACCCCCAGATGATTTTTTTGATGAGCAACCTCCAGAGGATTTTGGAGAAGGTCCACCCCCAGATGATTTTGGAGAAGGTCCACCCCCAGATGATTTTTTTGATGAGCAACCTCCAGAGGATTTTTTTGACGAGCAACCTCCCGAAGAATCTGAAGAGATGAGAATGGATCGGGAGGATTCATTCGAGGTGCAGATAATAGAACAGTTTGAACCCTCATCAATAGAAAGTCCTGATTTTGGCGATGGATTCGATACAGAAGCCGCAATAGAAGCAGAGATAGAGGCGGAGATAGAAGCAGAAATAGAGTCTGAGCTAGAAAGCGAAGCCGAAAGCGAAGCCGAAAGCGAGGCCGAAGAAAGCGAAGCCGAAGAAAGCGAATCCGAAGAAGGCGAAGAACTTGGCGATGTCGAGCAACAAGATATCGATCGCCCCGCTTACGAGGCTGAGTTCCAACAAGCTGAGGTAGATGTAGCGGTGCAGCTTTTTGAAGAATATCAAGCGGTCGAGTTTAGAGATTATCTGGGAATCGAACTTTTTGGTAATGTGCCTTCTCTAGAGGAAATTTCTAACACTTTGCACATATCCTGGCAAGATACGGGACAAAAAGCGGCATTTATTTATGTTTCTGGCCAGTCCGAGCAAGTGGAGATTTTAACGGTTCTGCCCCAGAGTGCTAGTGCCAGCAATAGTTCCGCGTCGATCGCAGCAGCAGGAGGCGGCCAGGGAAAAAGCGCGATCGCCCAAGAGCCTTCATTGGAGACCATCAGAGAGGGAATGACAACTCGTCAGACCGTCTATGGAGTTTCTGGAGATAACGTGCGCCAAACCATCAACAAGTTTCGAGGGGAAGTTACCCGAACCATATCCAAACGATATTTAAAACAAGCGCAACAGCTTTATCAATGGATAATTGCCCCTATAGAAGCGGAATTAGAAGCAAACGATATTGATGTTTTAGTATTCTCGATGGATTCTGGCTTGCGCTCCATGCCCCTGGCAGCTCTCCACGATGGCGAACAGTTTTTAATTGAAAAATATGCAGTGAGCTTGGTGCCTAGTTTTGGGCTGACTGATGTGAGCTATGTCGATATCAGGCAAGCCCCAATCCTGGCAATGGGTGCTTCGGAGTTTAGCGAGCAAAACCCTCTTCCAGCAGTTCCCCTAGAACTGCAAACAGTTATCGACAATCCCTGGCAAGGCCAGTCTTTACTAAATCAAGACTTTACTGTAGATGCTTTTAGGGCTCTGAACCAACAGCAGCAGTTTGGTATTATCCATCTGGCCACTCATGCTGAATTCAAACAAGGAACCCTGAGTAATTCTTACATTCAGTTTTTCGATCGCAAACTCTCTTTAAATCGACTCCAGGAAATTGCGGCGGAACTCGGCTGGAGTTCTGGGGAAACTGCCCCAATAGAGTTAATGGTTCTGAGTGCTTGTCGCACGGCAGTAGGAGTCCCAGAAGCAGAACTGGGATTTGCAGGTATCGCCCTGCAAGCGGGAGTCAAGACTGCCTTGGCCAGTCTCTGGTATGTCAGCGATGCTGGCACTCTAGGATTGATGAGCGAATTTTACCAGCAGTTGGCCGAGACTCCGATGAAATCACAGGCTTTGCGGCGATCGCAGATTGCCATGCTCCAAGGTCAAGTCACTATTGAGGATGGAAATCTGCGACTATCAAATGGTAAAAAGATTCCTTTGCCCCCAAACTTAGCAGCAAAAACAAACCTTGATTTATCTCATCCTTACTTTTGGTCTGCCTTTATGATGATTGGCAATTGGAACTAACTTTGGCAATGGGTAACGAGCAATCTATCATAACGCTGCTCGTTACCTATTAGTTGTTGGTATTATGCAACAGCTACTTGATTGGCTGGGCGAAAAGATAATTCTATATTTCTGCGATGGCAGCAAAAAAGGGTATAGCCATTAACCCGTATCAAAGAAACGCTTTCTGGGGTACATTCGACTACGCGGTAGGAACGCCCAGTGTCAGAAATCAAAACTTCTCCTGTTTGAATGTTTTTCATCGTTTTAACCATACTTCAACAATTGATGTTTTTTCTTAAAACTCTTGTTCTTTCCATAAGTATTACGCAATATTCGTTAACTTTGCTATCTTTAGAAATCAAGATTTATCAAAATATGTAAACATTTGTAATAAGAAATACTAGGTCCAAAGGAGAATCGTAGAGTGCAGGTGAAGCAATCCCGTTCCGCCCCCAAACCCCGATTTAAGCGGGAAAAGCGCGTTCTTAGAGTTTCATATATTAAGAGGTGCTATAAGGCGCTCTGGCAAGGGGGTGAGAGGAGCGATCGCTCCCACCCTTCATACTTTTATTGCACGGGCCTTACGAAAAATAGCAGGGAATGGGGAATCGGGAGCGATCGCATAAAGTACCAGTAAGGGGCCTAACCAGAGTCCCGTACTAGAAGTCCTGATTTTTAAGCCCTACATCGACTGCGATCGCGTATTTTGCCCTTAGCCGCGCTTTTCTCAATAAACTCAATAATCTTCCCTGCCACATCCAGATTTGTTGCGTTCTCAATACCCTCAAGTCCCGGCGAAGAATTAACCTCCATTACCACTGGCCCATGATTGGAGCGCAGCAAATCCACCCCTGCCACTTTTAATCCCATTGTCTTTGCCGCCCGCACCGCTGTTGTCCGTTCCTCAGGCGTTAGCTTAATTTTCTCCGCTGTGCCGCCCCGGTGCAAGTTAGAGCGAAATTCCCCCTCCGCCCCCTGTCGCTTCATGGACGCCACCACCTTATCGTTGACAACAAAACAGCGAACATCTGCACCGCCGGCTTCTTTGATAAATTCTTGCACCAAAATATTGGCATTCAAACCGCGAAATGCTTCAATCACAGACTTAGCTGCTTGGTGCGTCTCTGCCAGCACCACCCCAATTCCTTGAGTTCCCTCCAACAATTTAATCACCAGGGGAGCGCCACCGACTATCTCGATCAAACCATCTATGTCTTTGGTGGAATTGGCAAAGCCAGTCACCGGCAAGCCGATTCCTTCCCCAGCCAAAAGTTGCAGGCAGCGCAGCTTATCCCGGGATCGAGAAATTGCCACGGATTCATTGACCGAGAATACTCCCATCATTTCAAATTGTCTTACCACTGCCGTGCCGTAGAACGTTTGAGATGCGCCAATCCGAGGAATAATTGCATCGAAGTCGTCTAATTGTTTGCCTTGATACACCACCATTGGCCGATGAGAGGTTATGTTCATGTAACAGCGGAGGTAATCGACTACCTTGATTTCGTGACCCCGCTCCTCGCCAGCTTCCTTAAGTCTTCGGGTGGAGTACAGGGAAGCATCCTGAGATAAAATAGCGATTTTTGTCATAATTACAGCGATTTTTCTTGTGTCTTGCCTTGCAATCCTTTTTTGGGACTGAGTAAAAATGACTTGCCCGGATCGACCAAAAAGCGATCGCGCACTCCTTGACGACCCAAGAGCATTCGGAAACTCATAGAAGATCGATTGGTTAGGGTTATTTCAATTGGCCATCGATGTTCCTGGATTTCTACAGTTGTTAGTATAGTCAATCTTAACTCAGTATGTCCTCCAGAATCGCGTACCTCCCTTTCGTCTAACACTTCTGCCTTTGCCGTGACGATTGTCTTGCTATCTTTTTGGTAAGGATTAACTCGGAAGCGAACGTATCTTTTCCCTTCTATATAAAAAGTTTTTATGCCAAAGGCGTGGATAGCTGACGATCTAGCGCCAGTATCTATTTTTGCCTTTACTTCAGGGATGCCAAGGTCTGGGAGGGCGAGCCACTCCCGCCAGCCAATTACAGGGAGCGGCTTCATATGCTCTGCGATCGCTATTTTTTCTACTTTTGCCACATCCATCGCTAATTGAACTCTAAAAGTTAATCCAACCAAATAAAATTAAATAACTTGGGACTCTTCATCAAACATACCTCGGAGGCGATCGACCTCGCTCTCGGCGACATACATCGGCCTGCCTATAATAAATTAGCGAAAGCCCTTTCAAGTAAAACCCGTTCCAAAGCAGATACACTCTATCTACTGCAAAGCGATTGGTTTTAAATTTTTGAAGGGTTTCTTTCATATTAATCAGTTGATTTTCTAAGCCAGTCGTTTCTGGTTAGCGGCAGACCACCTTGAGATTTCCTTTGTTTTCCATTGTCTCAAAATATACCCGCCAACCGATCGCATTCCTGTAGAGTACCAAAACTTATAAAATGACGCTTTTGTTCGGGATTCGGACTTATTCGGTTTGTTAGGGGCAACTTGAGCTACAGGGAATAGATGACTGGCAGTTACAAGTCTTAACATGGGTATAGGGAATTGGGGCAAGGCAGAATTTTGCATAAGCAGCTCAATTCTCTGTAATTATAGTAATTTCAATTAAGTATGAGGCACTTACGATCGGGAGCATTTCAATTTTGTACCTCGTCGCCCGACGCCTATAGGCGAAGCCCCGCCTCCCAGGCGGCTGGCGCGGCTATACAAACAAAGCCCGGAGGGCTGTCCTGTTACAAAAGTGAAATGCTCCCCTTACGATCTCCCTCATTGTAGGGGGCTTTCCGTCCGTATGCGCTCCTTGGGCAGGCTCCGCCAACGCCCCTACGTCTGTCTCGTTTTTATTTGAAATGACTATAGTTTTTTTTTATATTAGACTTTTTGCACAATTCGCGAAAAATCCCCCCAAACCCGCGAATGAAAGGGGGGGGCTTTTTGGATTTATGCACTCTTGTCTATTCCCAATTCCATACCTTCCAATTCCATAAGTCTTGCTATTTTGGCAATTGATACTGTGCCACAATCCGCTGGGCAAACTCGGGAACATGAGCCGCTAGTTTTTCTTGGTGATTGCGCTTGACATAAAGATAGTTGCGGACAAAATGAGAATCTATTGAAAAGCGAGCGTACTCCAAACCTTTAGGCCCTATTTTTTCAATAACTACCCCCATTAGTTTAGCTGCCCACAAGGGAAGGGTTACTGCTTTATCGTAGGCGGGGATGCTTTGCTGCACTGCTTGATGTCGGTTTCCCTGGGACATTACCGGCTGGGTATCCAGCATATCCATAACCAAATCCAGCATTTCCTGCCCTAATTGGTTGCGAACTACAATCCACTGCCAGCCAAATGGGGCTCCCATATAACCTACAACCAGATCTGCCAGCCCATTGACGTAATCAAAGCAGCTCATGCAGGAGGGGGCAAATACGTTTTTTAGCTTCTTGGTATTGAGTCCAAAAAAAGGTACTTTTTCTATGGAGCCGTCTTCGTGCTTGAAATGAACCTGGAAATCCTGCATAAATTCGTAATGGACCACTGTATCTGGAGAGTAACTGGTGGTTTCCAAGAATTTTTGCAATCCCGCCCGGGTGACATTATCTACGCAGGGCGTTCCTAAAACATAGAGTTTTTCTAAACCCAGATGTTTTTCTACAGCTCGCAGGGCTTGAATTTGGCAGCCAACGCCAATGACCAAAAGCCGTTTCATTCCCGATCGCTCTACAAGTTCTAAGACCGAGAGGTTTGGGGAAAGGGTGGGCTTATTTACCCGCGCTGCCAGCACTTCTTCGGGAGTTCGAGCCAGGACGGGCATGGGTTGAAAGCGGTCTTCTTTGGTGTTTTGGACGCAGACAACGCCTTCGACGATGCCCCTAGTTAGCATTTCGCAAGCAATAGTGCTAACTATTCCCGTCCATTGGGCCCCTTCAATGGGTTCTTTCTTCCTCGCTGCCATCATGTCTTGATGGACGCCAAAATACCAATCGTCTTGGTTTTCCAGATTGCGGCTGCGTCCGTGGGTCTGCTCTTCTAGGCTATCGAACTGCTGATTGAGGAAGGCACAGGCTTCTTTGACGTAGTGAATGTAGTAGGTATCGCAGAGGCCGCACTCGCTACATAGTTCTTTGGCAGGGCGACGAGCGCCCGGTCGGAGGGCTTTGGCTTTTTTGTGTTTGGGCTCTTGGGCGATCGTGGTCATTGAAATGCGGTTTTTTAGGCTGAGATGACTCGATCTCACCATACCGTATCGGCGATCGCTCTTTGGGAGCATTTCAATTTCGCAGATCTGCCGCAGCAGCGCCTATAGGCGTAAGCCCCGCCTCCGAAAAGCGGCTGGCGCGGCTACACAAACTCTCGCAGCCTGCGATCCGCAATCCCTGTAGGGGCGAATGGCTATTATGGCTATTCGCCCCCCGCCCGCCCTAGGGCGTTATTGCACAACTTACGACGGCGAACGGACGTTCTTGTTTGTAGGAGCGTAGGCAAGCCTGCCTTCCGGAGGGCGAATGCCATTCGCCCGAGACCGCCCCTATACTGTCCGTTCCCTGAATTCGTAGTGCTATACATATGCAAGAACGCTAAATAATATTTCCAGTAATAATCGCCATTGTATTTTGCGCCTCTAAATCATTTTTATAATAATCCTTTTTGCTCTTGCTTTTTATAGCACTACGCATTGAAGTTAGGAAAATCGATCGCTCCTAGCTATAATCGGCAATATTCTCTCATGCTGACTGCTTTTGGCTGAAGGCTGAAAGCTATACATACATTGAAATGCTCCCCTTTTAGCCCCGCAGCAGTTGCTTGATTGTTTTGACCAACTCTGCCGGAATGAAAGGTTTGGCAATATAGGCATCAGCTCCTTGCTTCATCCCCCAGTAGCGATCGAATTCTTCACTTTTGCTCGTACACATAACTACAGGTATCTTAGGATCCGGAGCTTCTGGATCGTTTTTTATCCATCGGCACAGTTCGTAACCGTTCATCTTTGGCATTACAATGTCAGTTACTACTAAATCTGGGGATGTCGCTTGAATTTTCTGTTTAGCTTCAAGACCATCGGCCGCTTCAATAATTGCTAACCCACTCTTCTTCAAGATACTGGATACCATTTCCCGCACCGTGGAACTATCATCCACTATCAGAACTGTACTCATTACTCTCTCCTTATGTGCTGCTTTTAAAATGTAAGCCGATCCCGTGACTGCCTAATCTGGTACTGCGATGCGTGCTTCTTTCACATCAAGATAAATTCCTGGTTTTGCCAAAGAGCGGTCCATATAATCTATCGATTCTAAGCTGTAAACTGTAATACGATAGATTAACTGTTAAAAGAGGTCCCTTCGTTGCTAGCGATCGCTTTCTGACATTAGCTCCCAAGGAGACAATTGGTAATTTAAAGAGCGATCGCTCTTTTGCGCGAACCTCCCAGCAATCGACCTATACCAATAAAATGGACCACAGCCAATAGGATTTTAACCCAGCCATCAGCAATTTCGGAATGGCCTTGTCCGGATTCCGACTTCGGAATCTGGCACAGAAGCCGATCTGACATTTATCGAGCAGACCGGCATTTTGGAGTCGATATTCTTACCTCTATAACAACCGCCAGGGTTTTTCTGGCCGCTTATCAATTCTCAAAGCTATAATTTCGCATTTTTCGCTCCTGACTCCGATCGCCAATGGACCAATAGCAACACCAATTTCCAATACCCGTCGCTTTGAGACTGTAGCTATTATTTTGCTCTTTTAATGCAAAGAGCGATCGAGGCGAGTATAACTCACTATCTTATCATCGCTATCTAGCTAGCTGTTGCAGGTGTGGGGTGTGGGGTGTGGGGTGTGGGGTGTTGGGTGTGGGGTGTTGGGTGTGGGGTGTGGGGTGTGGGGTGTTGGGTGTTGGGGTGTGGGGTGTGGGGTTTGGGGTTTGGGGTGTTGGGTGTGGGGTGTGGGGTTTGGGGTTGGGGGTGTGGGGTGCTACAATATCAGGGTAACAACGATAAGCAAAATATGGCAACTGTGGTCCCTAATCTGCCTTAGCGCGTCGCGTA
>JAAHFN010000100.1 GCA_010672965.1 Oscillatoria sp. SIO1A7 | reverse complement strand
TATTCTTCTTTTTTTCACGAGTGCGACGGCATACGAGCTCATGATCAATACGTTTCTTGTCTACACACGTGTGCTATACCGATTGATCTCCCATTCTCCACACTGAGCCACTCGCCACCCCTCTCCACCACTCTCCCATTCTCCCCCCTCTCCCATTCTCCCCCCTCTCCCACTCTCCCCCCCTCTCCCATTCTCCCCCCTCTCCCATTCTCCCCCCTCTCCCTTTCTCCCCCCCTCTCCCCACTCTCCCCTTTCTCCCGCCTCTCCCTTTCTCCCGCCTCTCCCCCTCTCTCTTCTTAAGCATCATACTGGGGCTGACAGCGCTCCAGATAAATTTCCGCCACCCGGTCTCTGGGATTAATGCGCAAAGCCTCTTTAAACCGTTCTGCTGCTTTTTTAAAAGACTGGCCATAGTAGAGGAGCAAGCCTTCTTCAAAGATAGTAGAGGTGGCCAACTTAGCCTCTCGCAGCTCCGGCTCGTCACCATCAAATACTTCAAAGACGGCGACATCTTTGGATTTGCCCTTAACTTTGAGTCGCTCGATGAGGCGGATGTGATATTGATTGGAGTTATCCAGACGAGCAAAGGTATGGTGAGAGATTAATAAAGATACTCCGTACTTTTTGGTCAAGCCTTCTAGGCGAGAGGCTAAATTAACCGCATCGCTAATTACGGTACTATCCATGCGATTCGCTCCGCCGACGGTGCCCAGCATCAAAGAACCTGTATTGATGCCCATGCCAATTTTAATCGGTACATAGCCGGCTCTGCGACGTCCTTCATTATAGTCCACCAGCCGATGCAGCATAGAAATTCCGGAGCGAACCGCATCGTCGGCGCGGCCGCTAAATAGAGCCATAATCGCATCACCAATATATTTATCTATAAAACCGTTGTTTTCGCTAATTGCCGGTTCCATTCGCGATAAATAGGAATTAATAAATCTAAAATTGTCTTCTGGGGTCATGCTTTCTGAGAGCTGAGTAAAGTCGCGAATATCGGAAAACAGGATCGACATCTCCTGCTGCACTTGATCCCCGAGTTGCACGTCAACAATACTTTCTTTGTTGAGAAAATGAATGAACTGGCGGGGTACAAAGCGACTATAAGCAGTCGTAATTTTGGACAAGCGAATATGGGTTTGTATTTTAGCCAATAGTTCGTATTTAGACATTGGCTTAATTAGATAATCGTTGGCTCCAGCATCATAACCTTGCATCACGTCTTCGCCTTTATGCTTGGAGGTTAACATCAAGATAGGCAGTTCCGTGGTGCTATATTGCTTTCTAATTTTACGGCAAAACTCGTAGCCGCTCATTTTGGGCATGATTACGTCCAGCAAAATTAGGTCTGGCTGGAAGTCTCTCATGGTGCCGAAGGCGTCTAGTCCGTTGGAAGCTTGAGCGATCGCGTAGTTTTCTGAAGCCAGATAGTTGACTAAGACATGACGATTGACGCGATCGTCATCGACAATCAAGATTTTGAACTTATTGCTTGGGTTTCCTTTTACCGTTATCGGTTGATTGTTAACGATTAATTCTTGGTTCTCCAGATCCGGCAGATTCTCAGCGTCTAGCATATAGGCTTGCTTTTCCCTAGCAGCCGCTCCACCATTAAGATATGCTTTGGCTGGCACCTTACTTGGGGCGATGGGCAAAGTAAAAGTAAATCGCGAGCCAACATCGAGGTTAGATTCTACGCTAATCTTACCGCCGTGCAACTCCACCAGCCCTTTGGCGATCGCTAAGCCCAAGCCTTTGCCTTCATATTCTGTAGCGGTAGAATCATTCCCTTGTTGGAAGTATTCAAAAATGCGTTCTAATTTATCTTCTGATATACCGATGCCAGTATCGGCAATACTAACGGCCAAATAGCAATTGGGCGAGGGAGAGTTCTTAGCTTCAAAACCTGAAGCTTCGGCTACAGTCAGCCCAGGGTTTTGAGGGGGCAAGGGGGAAGAGGCAGAGGGGGCGCTTGGCAAGGGGGAAATTTGCTGCTCCCCTGTTCCCTGCTCCCTGCTCCCCTGCTCCCTGCTCCCCTGCTCCCTGCTCCCCCTGCTCCCTACTCTCTGCCCCCCTGCCTCTTCCGATGCCCCATGCGCTCCTGAGCCGGTCGAAAGGCCCGATGCCTCAACATTAACTAATTCTGCAGATACTTCGATCGCCCCGCTTTCGGTAAACTTAATCGCGTTGCCAATCAAGTTGTAGAGAATCTGTTGCAAGCGATCCTCATCGGCGAGAGCTAGGGGCAAGTCGGGATTTATGGCATTAATCAGTTGCAAATTTTTGGAGCCTATCGCTGGTTGGCTCAGAGACAGAACTGCCTGGGCGATCCCTCTTATTTCCACTGGTGCCATAGCCAATTCGATATCTTGGCGTTTGAGCTTGGCAAAATCTAGGATATCGCCGACCAAATGATATAGACGCCGACCGCTGGCTACAATTGCGGTCAGATGGGCGCGGGTCTGGCGCGATAGCGGTTCGGTTTCTTCGAGGCGGAGAGACTCGGCAACACCAATGATGCCGTTGAGAGGGGCGCGCAGTTCGTGGGAGGTATTGGCTATAAATTTATCTTTTTCCATGTCTAGGTGCTTTAGGGAAGCATTTTTGGCTTCTAAGCTCGTAAAGGAATCTTGTAAGCTATCTACCATTTGATTGAAGGACTCGACCAGTTCCCCAACTCGATCGCCACGTTTTAATTCTGGAGAATGCTGCCACTCTCCAGAGGCTATAGCTTTAGTGGCTCTTGTCAAACCTTTTAGGGGTTCGACAAGAGCGCGATAGATTCCCATGCTGAGGCAGCAGGCTACAACCATTACTGCCAAACACAAGATAATAGTAAAGCGCCTGTTGGCATAGATGCTCTCCATAAACTCTGCCTCGGGAACGATCGCCACGATCGCCAAGCTCAAACCCAGCCCATCTTCAAAAGGGGCGACTTGCAAGAAGTACCGCTTGCCATCAGTAGAAAATTCCAGTTGCTCGGGGGAGCGAATTTCGCTGAGTTCTCCGAAGCGCGAGAGCAAATACTCAACTGTGTTTCGCATCAAAGGATCTCGGCTCTCAATTGCCTTTAACCATTTCGATTTACCGGGATCCATTGAGGGTAGTGCTTCTGGGGTGGAAGCTGCAACTAGCAATCCCCTGCGATCCAAAATAAAGGTTTGTCCCTGGCGGCCAATTTCCAAAGTTCCCAAAAACTGACTAATTTGGGAGAGCATCACATCGCTTCCCATTACTGCGAGAAGATTTCCCTCTCGGTCATAAACGGGTTTTGTTATTCTAATCGAAGATCCTTTGGAGTCAAAGGCCATCTCCGTTGTTACTCCGCTAGGTTTGTCTGCTTGGATAGCAGCCCGATACCACTCTTGCAACCTAGGATCGTAATTTCGCTCTGCCCGTACTAGCTTAGTTCTATTGCCCTGGCTATCTGTTTCATATTCGTGTAAGGTCCCTTCTGTAGAGCGGTTGGCGACTAGCATCCTTAAGGAACTATCCTCAAGACGCCGAATAGCAATGTATTCTCCCTCCGGCGTAGCCATACCAATATGACTTAGGGTATTGAATACCTGGATTTGCAGCCAGAGGTGGCGCTCGATTTTGTCTAGGTCCTCTAAATCTAACTCCCCCAACTTTATGCTATTGGCGTTGATTTGGTTAACCTGATGGGGCGATCGCAAGTCAGTCTCTAGTTTTTGCTCTATGCGAGCCGCTCGGGAAGCATTCAACTTTCCCGCTAGCTTTAGCACCGCTTTGTGCCCATTCCAATATGAGATCCATCCGGTCAGCCCCACGGCCGCAAAGACCTGGATAACCAACACGATCGGGATAGTTCGTAGGTGAATTTGGCCAGAAACAAGAGACACTATGCGATTGGCAGATGGAATCGACATTCGGGAGATCGCTCCAAGTTAGCAGGGACCTATATTTTGGATGCACCCTGCATTTCCATTTTATTGCAACCCTAAAATTCCCTCATCAGAGGCGATTGTCAAGTTTTTCTCGGGTCGCAAGGAATACCCTATACCCTCGCGATAGTTATCCCCTCAAGGCTATGTAACCCTATTGGCGATTTTCCCAGAAAAACCCTAATTCCATCCATTTTTATTTACTTAGGGCTTACGGATCTACACTAGAAGTAGGGGCGATCGCGCTTAGGGACTTGCGGTGCCCGAGGGGATTTCCCCTACAAAGAATTGCCCCTACAAAGATCGTAGCTAGTAGCCCGTCAAGGTAGTTTTGAAAATAAAACAATTTTTTCTAATGCCCAATAGCCAATGCTTGTAGGCCCCTAAATAGACCCAATTCTGTCTTGACATAATACTAGATATTTTGCGTAAGTCCTGTTACTGATGCTTTTGGGACGCCCAAATGGCAAACGAGCTTCAAGATCTATACCCAAGGCTAGAACAAGCGTAGGATGGAGACATTCCAGCAACCAAGATGATTTTTTGGATCTGGAGTCTGATAAATTGACGATCGCTGCGATCGCGAGGGCGTCTCTGTAGGAGACGGTAATCGCGGACCAGAAGAACGACGATGTAGCCAAAAACTAGGATATAGCGCTACGCGCAAGTTAAAAGTCAAAAGTCATGCATTCAAAAGTAGTCTCTGACTAAGGAGCGAGCATTTATAAATGTCCTAACTTATTTGCGTAGTGCTATATATAGCAGGAGAGCGGTCAGCAGGAGAGCGATCGGCACAAGCATTGCTCCTTGCGTAGGGGCGTTTCGCGAAACGCCCCTACAGGCCAACAACGAGATTGCCCTAACCAAACATGGCCTTGTGCTATAGCAAAAAAACAGACCGAATATTATTGGTATGAATATTGTTACCACCGAAATTCCCGAGGTATTGATTATCGAACCGAAGGTCTTTGGCGACGATCGCGGTTTTTTCTTTGAAAGCTATAACCAGCGAGTCTTTACGGAGAAGAGCGGCATCTCTACCCAGTTCGTCCAAGATAACCACTCCCGTTCCGGTCAATATGTTTTGCGGGGCCTGCATTACCAGATTCAACAGCCTCAAGATAAATTAGTCCGTGCGGCGATCGGCACTGTATTTGACGTTGCAGTCGATATCAGAAAAAGTTCCCCCACTTTCGGCAAATGGGTCGGCTGTCTGCTGAGCGCCGAAAACCATCGCCAGCTCTGGGTGCCTGTTGGTTTTGCCCACGGCTTTTTAGTCTTGTCGGAAGTTGCCGAGATTTTATACAAAACTACCGACTATTACGCGCCGCAGCACGAGCGCTCTATCCTCTGGGACGACCCAGAGCTAGGAATAGACTGGCCCCTAGACGGCTCTTCGCCAATATTATCCGCCAAAGATAAGGCGGGTAAGTCTTTCTCGTCTGCGGAGGTTTTTGAGTAAATCCAAAGTCGGCATAGACAAACAAACCATATACACAAGGCTATGTGTTTGGTTAGGGCAATTTAAGAGTTGCTGTAGGGGCTTTCCCGCCGGAAAGCACCTACTAGCCGCAATGTTCGCGGCTTTTAGCTGACTGCTGACAGCTAACTGCTTACTGCTATAAAAGACCGATAACCGATGAAAATCTTACTGACAGGCATTACTGGTCAATTAGGACAGGAATTGCAACCGATTCTGGCGAAAACGGCGGAGACAGTCGCTGTCGATCGCACCGCCCTGGACTTAGCTCAGCCCGATACGATTCGTTCCGTCATGGCAGAGGTGAAACCGGATTTGGTGGTTAATGCTGCTGCCTATACGGCGGTGGATAAATCTGAAAGCGAGCCAGAGCTAGCCAATGCGGTCAATGGCACGGGGGTTGGCATTTTGGCAGAAATTGCACGGGAGCTTGGGGCGAGGCTGATTCATATTTCTACAGATTATGTGTTCGATGGGAGCCAAAGCCAACCCTATCAGCCGGATTCTCCGACCAATCCTCTGGGAGTCTATGGCCAATCGAAGCTGGCGGGAGAAAAGGCAATTCAGGAAATTGGCGGCGACTCTATTATTATTAGAACTGCTTGGGTTTATGGTGCTGGAGGTAAGGGAAATTTTGTGAAAACGATGCTGCGACTGGGTGGCGATCGCCAAGAGTTGCGGGTAGTCTCCGACCAAGTAGGGAGCCCGACTTGGACGGGAGACTTGGCCGAAGCGATCGCATCTGTTATCCAACATTCTCCAGAACCGGGCATCTATCATTACACCAATAGCGGCGTTGCTAGTTGGTATGACTTTGCGATCGCTATTTTTGAAGAAGCCGCCGCCTTGCGCTTTCCCCTCAAAGTCCAGCGCGTCGTGCCCATTACGACTGCCGAATATCCCACCCCCGCCCGCCGTCCCAGTTATTCAGTTCTATCCCATACCAAACTATCTGCGGCTCTGAGAACCTATCCCCCCCATTGGCGGCAAGCCCTTCGGCAGATGCTGGAAAGTTTTAAGTTTTAAGTTTTGAGTTTTAAGTTTTGAATTTTAAGTTTTGAGTTCTTTGCTTTAGATTTTGAGACCTTGAGAGTTTTGATTTTTAAGGACTTTTCGGAAGCTTTCGGAAGATCTCCCGTAGGACAGGCGTCCCGCCTGTCCCTCCCCTGAGATACCCGGAGATGGGGACAGGCGGGACGCCTGTCCTACGCTAGGTAAGAATTTTTTTAGGGAGATTAATCGGATTCGATCTAAGATGCGCGGGGCGGGAAGTTATTAAAACAGGACTTATATCAAATCCGGTTAATCTCTCATAAATAAATCCCGTAGGGGTTCCCCGTGCCCGCCCCAGACGCTCCCGGGGCGGCCGGGGCGGGCACGGGGAACCCCTACAAACTGTGACTGTTTAACCGGATTTGATATTACGAAAACTGTCCGTTTGGAGAACTGTCTATTCGCCAGCATATTTTTGATAAAGCAGCGCGATCGCTAATCAAAGGGATTCAAAATGTTCAAACCGTTAATTCGTCTGAAGTCCGCCACATTCCGAGTCACCAACGTACATCCCCGAACCCAGGCGCAAGCAGCAATTATCGCATCTGGGAGTTTTAGCCTATAATCCCGACGAATTTCTGCGGCACGCTCTAAAACTACCTCCGTCAAGGAAACGCAACTTAATTTTCTCAAAAATTCTCGCATTTCATTGGCCTGCTCCTCTGTCAAAGCAGGGTAGCAGAGCAACTACACCCAACTAATTGGAGAGTAACATCCAAGGATAGCGCCAGTTTTGATTTCTTCGCACAAAGGCCGTACCACTAGAACGCCGTTAAAGTAGTAAATCAAAATGTTCGTGTCTAGCAGATATAGATTACTCATGCCATTCTTTATCCCATTCTTCGCGTCTGAGTTTTAGCTGAAATTCTAGGGGATCGACTCGCTTGGGCAAAAATCCAAACCACCTCTCTAAATCTGGCCCAGGGTGTTTGGGACTGCCATTCTCGTCCTGACTCTGGGTTTTGACCCGCTGCCGGACCAAAGCTGCCAATTCTTCTAACAGTTGCAGTTGTTCGTCAGGGGTGAGGGTTTCTACTTGAGAGCGTACTTCGTTGTAAATAGACATATTTGTGTTTAACTCCTCAGCTTTATTTTAAGGACTTACGCTTTCTCATCAGCTCGTAATCTACATATAGCCTATGGTGCGCGGTGCGGCACCCTACACAAAGAGCAAAGAGCCCATCCGTAAGTCCTGATTTTAAGGAAACTTCCCACACCCGACACCCGACACCCGACACCCGACACCCGACACTACACACCCCACACCCCACACTACACAAAGAGCAAAGAGCAAAGAGCAAAGAGCCCATCCGTAATATCAAGTCAGGTTAAATACCCACAGAAAAGATTTGGAATCTCCCGTAGGACGGGCGACACGAGCTGTCCCAAAAAGCCCAGGCGGACAGGCGGGACGCCCGTTCTACGCAGAAATTGACTTTTTTTTGGGGCATTCAAACCGACATGATATAAGTCCTGATTTTAAGGAAACTTCCCACACCCGACACCCGACACCCGACACCCGACACCCGACACCCGACACCCCACACCCCACACTCTAGGGCCTCTATAAGGTTTGAAGGCAGGCCGTGCAAGGGTAGGGGAGATTGGACTAATCTAAAATGTGAACCGCTCTACGCTAAAGCTTTGGTTATGCTGAAAGCCTTCCAACCCAAGGTCTCAATAAATTGGACCAACCAAATCGAAGAAATTCCCAAACAACAGTGGGATGCTCTGGCGGAACCTCTGAAAACGCCTTTTCTGGAATGGGATTGGCTGCACGATATGGAAGTCTCGGGGAGCGCTGCTGGCAAGGCGGGGTGGTTGCCGAATCACCTGACGGTCTGGCGAGGGGGGGATTTGATTGCAGGAGCGCCCCTGTATCTCAAGGGCCATAGCTACGGCGAATTTACTTTCGACCACCAATGGGCCGATTTGGCCTACCGCCTGGGTATCGAGTATTATCCGAAAATGCTGGGGATGAGCCCATTTACTCCAGCGATGGGTTATAGGTTTTTAATCGCTCCGGGGGAAGATGAGGAGGAGCTGACGGGGTTGATGGTGGAAGCTATCGACCAATTTTGCGATCGCCACGGTATCTCTGGTTGCAATTTTCTCTATGTCGAGCCGGAATGGCGCTCGGTTATGGAACGCCACGGCTTTACCAGTTGGCTGCACCACAGTTATATTTGGCAGAACAAAGGCTTCCAAACTTTTGAGGATTATTTGGCTGCTTTCAATGCCAATCAGCGCCGCAATATCAAGCGGGAACGCAAGGCGATCGCCAAAGCCGGTTTATACATAACAACCCACTCTGGCGAGGAGATTCCCCATCGTCTCTTTCCCAAGATGTATGGTTTTTACAGCGACCATTGCGATAAATTTGGCTGGTGGGGTAGCAAGTATCTGACTAAAGAGTTTTTCGAGCTGCTTTATCAAAACTATCGCCATCGGGTTCTTTTTGTCGCTGCCTACAATGAAGGAGACGATCGCCATCCCGTCGCTATGTCTTTTTGTTTGACCAAAGGCGATCGCCTTTATGGCAGATATTGGGGCTGCGACTATGAAATCAATTCTCTCCATTTTAATGCTTGCTATTATTCTCCGATAGAATGGGCTATCGAGCGGGGCATTCAAACTTTTGACCCCGGGGCGGGGGGGCGGCATAAAAAACGGCGGGGCTTTCCGGCTACTCCCCATCACAGCTTGCATCGCTTCTACCATCCGCGCTTTGGCCAAATTTTGCGCTCTTATATCGGCGAAACGAATGTAATGGAAGAGCGGCAAATAGAAGCTATTAATAACGATATGCCTTGGAAACAGACTATGCCAGAATTGAAAATTTAGATAATAACTTAGGTATAGCGTTTCTCAAATTGACATGAGGTTTCTCGGGCGAAGCATCCCTGTACGGGAATTGCCATTATACAGCCGAGCTAGTCAAGGGGGATGCTGTCGCCCCTACATTTCTAAGATTGCGCTTATTTGAGAAAAATCTAGATAGCTTAAATAAAAATATTCCCTTTTAATACCTAAGCCGTACCCTTGCCCCAAAACCAGGAAAAAATTAGGATGCCTCTACACTTCCACAATTCTCGGATTAAACTTTCCCAAGGGACGATATTCTGGCGCGAAGTCGGATATGGACCAGCTATAGTGTTTCTGCATGGTTCCCAAAGCGATAGCAACCAATGGGTCTCAGTTATGGAACGGCTAGCTACTCAGTATCGCTGCTTTGCACCGGATTTGCTGGGATTTGGCGATTCGGAAAGACCAAATAGCCTCCATTATTCGATCAATTTAGAGGTGGAATGTTTGGCCGAATATATGGAAGCTTTGAGCCTGGAGTCAGTGTATTTGGTGGCTCATTCCCTGGGAGCTTGGGTGGCAGCCAGTTATGCCCTGAAGAATTTGGAGAAAGTAGCAGCTCTGGTGCTGCTGGAACCGGAGGGAGTGCGGGCTGAGGTGAAGCAAAAAACACCTATGGGGCATCGGTGGCTGACCTGGGCAAGGCTAATAATATATATAGTATTGCGATCGCTTTATCCCTTGGCCGCCGCATTGCGCTTGGGCAAACCCATAGAGCGATCGCTCTCGAAGTTGCGATCGCTGCAGCAAAATCCAGTTGCTTCTCAGCTTTTATTCAAGCGTCGCCCTGCAGAGATTGAGTCGGAATTATTAAACGATCGCTTGCCTTTGCTGGAGCTGCCCGCCTTGATTTTGCAGGGAGAGGGAGACATGCCCGCGATCGCCGCCCGCTGCGAAACTCTCGTCGAGCTTGCCCCTCAAGCCAAACTGCAAGTAATTTCCCCAACTACCAAAGACTTCCCCGAAGCCGAGCCAGAGATAGCGGCGCAACTTATTGGGGATTGGATAGCGGCCAATAGACAGTCATATGATTAATTTTGGATTTCCCGTAGAACCGGCGAGACGCCCGTTCCAAAAAAAGGGTAGGGGGGACCGCTGTCCTCCCTACCCTACATATCAAATCAAATCGCTATATACCCTATGCTATCAAAGTCTGAATCATTGCCTCACATAGCGATCCATTAACTTCTATATCGAACCTGACAAACATGGGCGAACTATTCAGCTCCAAAAATACCAGTTGGTTCGTTTTCGGATCTGTCTTAAAGTCAGCGGCTCCAAAATCCATCTTTAAGGTTGCCATGAACTTGCGTAATAACTCTACTTCCTCTGGCACTGTTGTCAGAGGAATGATTTCCGCATCTGGCTTAACCCGATAATCTAGATGCTGACTGCGGACTTCAAAAGCAAAAGCACTATCTCCTACTATATAGATCCGAATTTCTGGCGCAACCAATCGATTTTGGACAATAGCTGGCATCGCCGCACAACCATTCCGAAAGTTGACCGAGGAGTACAACTCTTCTAGGGAATAACAAAAATCACCCCCTGCAACTGGCTTAGCAATTGCATTCCCCATAGAATACTTGCCCAATTCCTCAGCTTCGTTTGTAATCAAAGTATCGGGTACGAGCAACCCTGACTGTTGGGCTAAAAGCAGCATTGCTGGCTTATTGCCAACCGCAGGTAAATGTTGACGATTGAACAAACGGATATCCGGTTGTGAGAGTAACCAACCATAGAGGGTTTGATACCAACCCGACGCCCGTTTTGATGCTCCAGATTTCGGGTAGCTCAAATGACCAAAAACGTCATACCGAATAAACGCTCCAGTTGCCGATACAACTCTGTCTTTTATTCTGGGTTTTCCCTGGGTAAGATGCCATGAAAACTGCGGACTGTCTTCTTGCCCGTGGCGCAGCTCGCAAACTCGAACCCCTTGACTTTTAGCAACTTCAATCAGTCGAGTTAGATTGGGATCTAACTCCCCACCTGCAACTAGCAAACATCCATCATCTGCTGATTTAATCATTAGTACCGACCAAATGGACCACCCTCTTCACCGACAACCATAGTAGTAGGACCTTCTTCTCCTATTGCCCGCGTGGTAGGCCCTTCCTCTCCTACTGCCAATGTCGTCGCTTGAGGAGGACCTTCCTCTCCTAGAGCCAAAGTCGTCGGTTGAGGTTCTTCTTCTCCTACTGCCAATGTCGTCGCTTGAGGTTCTTCCTCTCCTAGAGCCAAAGTCGTCGGTTGAGGACCTTCCTCTCCGTATGCGTATGTCGTCGGTTGACCTTCCTCTCCTAGAGCCAAAGTCGTCGCTTGAGGTTCTTCCTCTCCGTATGCATATGTCGTCGGTTGAGGACCTTCTTCTCCTACTGCCCGCGTACTAGGCTCTTCCTCTCCGTATGCATATGTCGTCGCTTGAGGAGGAGCTTCCTCTCCTAGAGCCAAAGTCGTCGGTTGAGCTGGCGGAGGCGGAGGACCTTCCTCTCCCAGAGCCAAAGTCGTCGCTTGAGGTTCTTCTTCTCCTAGTGCCAATGTCGTCGGTTGACCTTCCTCTCCTAGAGCCAAAGTCGTCGCTTGAGGTTCTTCCTCTCCCACAGCCAAAGTCGTCGGCTGGCCAGATGGGAGAAACTCACTAGCATGAACGGTAATGGAATTAGTGCGGGCCGAAACAATTACCGCATCTGCACCATTGGTAGGTTCAAAGTCCACAGTAGCCATAATTGGCGTTAAGCGTGGAAGACTAATATCCGATGGTTTATCAGCGTCAAAATTGAATTCTAGGACAGCATCATCTGGATTGGGATCCGCTGAGTTGTCTAAGCGAGGATTTGTCCAGCCGGAAGTTGCACTCAGTCCCTCTGCTTGAATACTGAGCTTCAGCGGAGACTCGGCGATCTTAATTACAGAAACCTGCAGTACCCTGAAAACTTTCATATTTGAGTCTATTCCTTTTAGTTGACATCTTCCCGACGCTGCTCTAGGCAAGACAGCGCGGGATTCCTAAACCTCAAGATTTAGGTCTCTGTTTTATAGCACCTGCCTCCAAGGCCGAGCCTTTTTTCGGTCTTACGGTCGCTCTACAGGCTGGGACTGGAAGTCCTACAGCCTTATTTTATTTAGAGTAGCACTTACTCTACATAAAATTATAACTTACGCAAATTGTCTTGTGCGCCCTACCGGTAGGGGCGATTCGCGAATCGCCCCTACAGATATAGAGAGAAAGCGTAAGTCCTGTCTATATACGGGCGGGGCAAGGGGCAAGGCGGTCCCACACTGTAGCGATCGCCGTTTGCATGCGCTTCGCCCAATCGCCTTTGGCTATAAAAATCTTGCAGAAGCTGCACAAGGTACAGAAAGCCCAGAAAATTTCTGCCTTCGAGGTTGAAATTCTACCAAAGCTATGCTACTATAGATCTATGGTTCCCATGAGGGGGCATAAAAAAGCGGGCCACGGCTAGCCGCGACCCTTGCAAACAGATAGTACACATTAGAAAGTAGGAGGTGTTTTCAATCGAAAAACTTTCCCCCTCAAAAAACCGGACTGCTAGGGGTATGCCCATGACTTGTTTGGGCAATTCGACGGCATACTCCAATAGCTAGCCGTATGGGAAAACAGCCCACCCCAAAATCCCGCTGACGAGGCAAAACAGCGTATCGCGGCAGCGGGTGGGTTTCCTTTCAGGGAAGGTTGAAGCTATTTTTTTTATCTTTGGCCTTAGTAAGGGCGCGGGCGATCTTTCGGGCGATCGCCCGCGTTCGTTCGGGCGATCGGGCGATCGTTCCGGCGATCGTTTGGGCGTTTGTTCGGGCGTTTGTTCGGGCGTTTGTTCGGGCGTCCGGGCGATCGGGCATTCGGGCGATCGGGCGATCGGGCGATCGGGCACGGGCATTCGGGCGATCGGGCGATCGTTTGGGCGATCGTTTGGGCGATCGGGCGATCGTTTGGGCGATCGGGCGATCGGGCATTCGGGCATTCGGGCGATCGGGCATTCGGGCATTCGGGCGATCGTTTGGGCGATCGTTCGGGCAGGCGATCGGGCAGGCGATCGGGCGATCGTTTGGGCGATCGTTTGGGCGATCGGGCATTCGCGGGCGATCGGGCATTCGGGCGATCTTTCGGGCGATCGTTTGGGCGATCTTTCGGGCGATCGGGCACGGGCATTCGCGGGCGATCGGGCGATCGTTTGGGCGATCGTTCGGGCAGGCGATCGGGCAGGCGATCGGGCGATCGCTCCCTAATTGCCCCTAATTGCCGACGCTCGAAAAGCCAAGAAACTAGATAACTTCTTGCATTTTATATTAGCTCTTGTCCCTTCAGCTTAAACAGGACTTACGCAAACTGTCCATATCTAGTATTTGTAGGGGCAATTCCCAAGCGAGCGTTCGCTCTTGTGCGGAGCCTGCGCGACAGCGCATAGCGTCTCCCAATGCGAGAATCGCCCCAATCGCTCTTTGTCGTTGCGTAAGTCCTGTTAAAAATTGACTGAAAACCAATCTACCCTTGCGAGGTTACTTATATTTTGCAGCATATAAAAATTTATAATTATCTTCAAAGTTGAAACAAACGCCAAACAGGCTCATAAATCCGGTTTCTTTGCTTTGACAATACCTTCGCCAAAATGCAAAAACACCTTATTTGTAGGGAGCGGCTCGGGAAAGAAACCCAACAAATGCCTGTTTATAGCAGTAAGCGGTCAGCTATCAGCGGTCAGCTATCGGTCAAAGTCTTGCCTTTCTTAGCTTAGGGCATTTCGTAACCGTCCTAACCTTACTGTGTAGTGCTATATTAACCAATCCCGGATCGTGTCGAGGGCAAAAATGGCGAAGGTATTGTTTGAGAAACCGTATTTTATAAGTATTGCTATATGGTTCAAAAACAACGTAAAAATATTGAGCAAGATAATTGCGGAGGCACCAAATTATTCACAGCGATCGCCTTCGAGGTAACCCACCGCTAACCCTATTTCAAGGGTATGTTTTTTTATAGCGTTTCTCAAATAAGTGTAATAAACGATCGAACCCTTGAAATGTAGGGGAAATGTGGCTGTCTTCGCCATAATTACCGCCACCAGTCTCGATATTGCGATCGCCTTTCATAGCATCTACTCCTGTAATTCTAAAATAGGACTGACGCATCTGCGCTACGGGGAGGGGCAACCACCTTTCAAAGGTATGTTTTTTGCGATCGGTAGGGGCATACGTTTCTGGGGCGAAGCATTCCAATACAATAATTTTTGCGCTATGAGCAAAAGCTATCTAGGGAATGCTGTCGCCCCTACGCCCAGGATCGATACTCTTGAATGCCAAATCTAAAAAATATACCCTTGAAAGGGGGCGATCGCGGGGGGATTGCCCCTACAAATATTAGATTTGGATATTTTGCGTAAGTCCTGTAAAACTTAAAGTCAATCATCCCATTGCCAAATATTGTATGCCCCAAAAAATTAGATTGGGGTCGGCGATCGCTACTTCCGCCAAAGCAGGTTCAAGGGATTGGAGATAAGCTTTTAATTTGCAACTGTCGCCGCCGGTTAGAGCAACGGGACTGGCGGGAAACCGATCCTGCCAAGCGGCGATAAAGTCTCGCATTCCTGCTAACACTGTATAGATGACGCCGCTGCTCATGGCTGCCGGGGTTGTAGCGGCCCAGCGTTCGGGAAGTCGATCGGGTAATTCTATGGCCGGTAGGGCTGCAGTTCTCCGGGACAAGGAGGCCAACTGCAATGCTAGCCCGGGTAAAATAGCCCCTCCTACCAAGCGGCGATCGCGATCGGCACCAGTGAAGGTAAGGGCAGTGCCGGCATCGATAACCAAAACCGGCCATCCCAACTTAGTTCCCGCTCCCAAAACTGCTAAAGCTCGGTCGATGCCGAGAGTGGGATAGAGCCCCGAAAGCGGCAAATCTTCTAGGGCGATCGCTCTAGCCCTAGGGTAGGCCAGCCAAAGTTGTAATTGTTCGGGAACTACCGAAGCAATCCAGAGTGGAGGCAGTACCTTTGTATTAAGTAGAGTAGCTGTAGCTTCTTTCGGCCATAAGTTCGGCGATAAACTTTGCCATAAACTCTGCCATAAATTAGAAGATAAATTAGGCGATAAATTCGGATGCTCTGAGAGTCCGCCATCCATCAGCTCCTTAGCAGCGATTGGGTTTAGGTGGGGCGTATCCCAGGATACCTGGAGAATGCGATCGCAAAACAAGGCCCAGTGCAGCCTAGAATTGCCGATCGCCAAAGCCAGCCAGATGTTTTCATGGGGGGGCATTGGGCATTGGGCATTGGGCATTGGATTGGGTGTCGGGTGTGGGGTGTCTTTCAAGGGTATGTTTTTTAGATTTGGCATTCAAGAGTATCGACCCGGGACGTAGGGGCGACAGCATTCCCGAGATAGCTTTTGCTATACAAAAAATTATTGGATTGGAATGCTTCGCCCCAGAAACCCTACACCGATGGCGGCCCGACGCCCCACACCCGCTTGTGTGGGGTATCGTAGGCGAACGTCCCGAAAAGCCCCAAGGCTTTCCGGATTCCAACAGAGAAAATAGCAGAAATTTTCCCCACACCCGACACCCGACACCCCACACCCGCTTGTGTCGGTTGTGGGCTATGGGTATAAGTATTGATTATTCTATTATCTCTGGCGACTAAAAACTAGCCGCCAATCGGCAAGCTGAAGAAGATCTAAAAAACTTATTAATTTTTGTTAAGCTTATTAGCCAAGGGTGTCCGATTGATAGCGAATTTTGTATTTTGAGTTGGTAATTTTGGCCCCTTGCTCTCTCGCTCGGTGCTGGGCTTTTACCTGGGTGTAGTTGTGAAAATTAAGCGATTTCTTATTTCCGCTTAATACCTGATGCTTGTGGGAGCATTTCAATTAATGCAAACTAGCGTTTGTGTAGCCGCGCCAGGCTCCGTTTAGGGAGCGGCTTGCGCCTATAGGTATGTTTGCGGAAGCTAACGAAACTGAAATGTTCCTGATGCTTGTCGGCCCGATTATTGTCGGCCCGATGCTTGTCGGCCCGATATCCAATGACCAATGCCCAATGCGAACATGCCCTATTGACAATGCTTGGCATATCGAAAAGGCCAGTTTTTGAGGAGAAAATACCCATGACCCAAGTCTATGTGCCGAACTACTCAGAGCCAGAGCAGGGTGCAATAGAGCCTCTGGAACTAGAAACAGAAAATCCACAAGAGCGCGGAACTGCAGAACTGGAGGAGCAAGTCCGGCTATTCCGCTTGCTCAACCAGATTAATCGCGAGATAGGTTCTACCCTAGATCTATCGCGGGTTCTTGCCTCGGCCTGCCAGTTGCTCGGTATTACCATAAACTGCAGCCGCGTCAGTATTTTAGTCAAAGATAACGAATTAGACGATTGTCTAATAACCCGAGGAGAGTATCTTAAAGAAGATTACAAGCGTCAATTGGGGCTGGCGGTGCCCGTGACGGACAATCCTCACCTAAAAGCCGTCATGTCTAAATCTGGTGCTTTAGCTGTAAGCCGGTTTTTGGAATTTCCGGGATTGAGCGAAGACACTAAAGAATTGGCGAAATCCCTGTCGATTCGGTCGATGCTAACAATAGCCACTCGCTACCAAGGGCAAGTCAATGGGGTGATTGGCCTGCAACAGTGCGATCGCGAGCGAGAATGGACTGTCTGGGAAAAAGAACTTCTAGAAGGAGTGGCCAGTCAGTTGGGAATTGCTATTAACCAAGCCCAAATCTATACTGCTGCCCGCACTGCTGCAGAGCGAGAAGCTTTGTTGCGATCGGTGACGCGGCAAATTAGCAGCACTCTGGACTTAAATACTATTTTGCAAACAGCGGTAAAAGGTGCCCGAAAACTGCTCGACACGGACAGAATGGTAATCTACCAATTCAAAGAAAATTGGCTTGGAGAAATAGTGGTGGAAGATGTAATCGATCCTTGGTATTCTCTTTTGGGGCAGGAGATAGGCGACAATTGTTTCAGTGCAGAAAATGCCAAATTGTACCAACAAGGGCGACTCAGGGCTATTGATAATATTCATTATTCTGGCTTAGATTCATGCCATGTCGAGTTTTTAGATAGCTTGCAGGTGAAAGCAAACCTGATTGCCCCCATTCTCATAGGTTCGGGGGAGAGCAGTTCGCCGCAGCTTTGGGGGTTGCTGATTGCCCATGAATGCCGCGCTAAGAGACATTGGAAAAACGGAGAAATAGAGTGGTTGAGGCAAATAGCCGATGAAATAGCGATCGCCGTCAACCAAGCTCAGCTTTACCAGGAAACTCGCGCCGCTGCAGAGCGAGAATCTTTGTTGCGCTTGGTAACCGAGCGAATTCGCAGCAGCTTGGAATGTTCGGAAATTATGCAAACTGCAGTGAGCGAAGCGCGCCAACTGCTCCAGTCAGATCGGGTACTCATCTACCAATTTCGCGAAAATTGGCACGGTTCCGTCGTAGTGGAGGAGACTATTGCTCCCTGGAATTCGATTTTGGGCGAAGAAGTAGCCGATGACTGTTTTCCCGAAAAATACTTGCAAATGTACAAGTCCGGGCGAGTTCGGCCTATGAACGATATTAGCTCTGCTGGCTTAGACCGGGAGCATTTCCAGTTTTTAGAACGGCTGCAAGTGCGGGCTAATTTAGTAGTTCCTATTTCGATTGGCAGGAAGCTCTGGGGCTTGCTAATTGCCCACGAATGTAAGGGTCCGCGCTTTTGGCAGCCGGAGGAATCGCAATTGCTGGGACAACTGGCGGAGCAACTGGCGATCGCTATTCAACAAGGAGAACTTTTCGAGCAAGTTCAAGACTCGGCGACGAAATACCAAGCCCAAGCCCGGGAATTGCAAGCAACTTTGGCAGAACTGCGATCGACCCAAGTGCAACTAATCCAAAGTGTCAAGCTCTCTAGCTTGGGACAAATGGTAGCGGGAATTGCCCACGAAATTAATAACGCCAATAATTTCATCCGCCCCAACCTTTTCTACGCTCAAGACTACACTTTGGTCATGCTGGAAGCGCTATCGCATTATGCCGAAGCCATGCCGGAACCGCCAGATGAAATAGCCGAATTGATTGAGGAAATAGAATACATTGAGCAAGATTTCCCCAAATTAGTAAAATCCATGCAAGAAGGGAGCGATCGCATTCGCTCTATTGTCGAGACTTTGCGCAACTTTGCCCACCTAGACGAGGCAGAATCCAAGGAAGTTGATTTGAACGAAGGTCTAGAAAGCAGCTTAGCCATGTTGCAACACCGGCTGACTCGCCAGATAGTTGTCCGCAAAGAATACGGCGAGCTACCTCTATTGGAATGTCGCCCCGGTCAAATTAATCAGGTTTTTTATAATATTCTGCAAAATGCTTTGGATGCGATCGAGCAAAAGATAGAAGAAAACGGCGGCACTGGCGAACTGACGATTCGCACTTGGCTCGGTAAAATGAGACTAGAGAGCCAGGGCACAATCCTAACCGCTTCGGCAGATAAAATTTGTAATTCCCCCAGTTTGGATTCCCCCAGTTTAGATTCCTCTAGTTTGGATTCCTCCAGTTTAGATTCCCCCAATTTGAACTCGCCCGACTTAGATGCAGTAGATGCAGTAATTATTTCGATTCGCGATAGCGGCGCAGGTATCGCTCCAGAAACCCTAGAGCGGATTTTCGATCCTTTCTTTACTACCAAAGAACCGGGCAAAGGCACCGGCTTGGGTCTCTCTCTTTGCTACCAAGTGACAGTTAAAGGTCATGGAGGTTGCATTGACTGTATTAGCCAGCCCGGTCGAGGGGCTGAGTTTCTGGTTAAATTACCCTTAAATCATGGTCATTAATTAGGGTGTAGGGTGTGGGGTGTGGGGTGTAGGGTGTGGGGTGTAGGGTGTGGGGTGTAGGGTAGGGTGTTGACTCTGTGGAATTTTTGCCTTCTTATTTTCATACAGTTTTTCTGTCACCCTTAACTTTTAGTTAGTTATAGCTCTCCTTTTAGAAAGCATGGATGGACCAAGAACTTTATTAGCCCAATCGTCAACGTCACAATTGCGAATCTTCTCCATTGCTTGTTTT
>JAAHFN010000010.1 GCA_010672965.1 Oscillatoria sp. SIO1A7 | reverse complement strand
TGGCGCTCGCGCTTCGTTGCCCAGTCAGCCCTGGGCAACGAAGCGCGAGCGCCCGAACGGATTTGTTGCACCTTCATAAAGAATTGGTCTCAGGCTTGGCAATTATAGATAGCTTCTCAGTAGGCGACAAAAGAAATCTAATAGAGCCAATTAAAATATTTTATATCCCGAATGCTCAACCTTCTGCCAGCCAATCTTCCACTAATATTCCCGGCACTCGGAGCATATCCGTATCGTGAGAAACCAATTTAAAATACGATAGTACCCCTTTTATCTGTTTTCTACGGCTGCATCAAAGATTTCTATTTCTTCTGGAGTAAGATCGTTTAATGTCCCAGAAACGGCATGAAGAACCAGAATGCTATCAATTCTATCGATTAGTTCTTCGTCATCTACCGATTCTGATTCTTCGGCGGAAAAATCATCGAAGAGATCGAGCATATGTTGAATCATTTCATCTCGATCTAGTCTTTCCTGGTATAGTTGCCTGCTTCCAAGCAAGTTTTCCACGATCGTAGATACCCGGGCGAGGGGCATCAGTTTTTCTGTAGAGACTTCTAAATACGAACAGCCATCTAGCAGTAAGACAATATCCTCTAAGTCGCTACTCCAGTAAAAGTTACTTTTTCCTCTGTCTTTAAATGCCTCTATCTTCGAGGCCAGAAGATAAGGCGGGGCAAAAATTAGGATTTGCCTTCCACTAGGCATTTGGTAAGGTATGGAATTGGCAATTGCCGGTTTGTACCAGGGATTGGAAAAGCCCAGCACCGACTCATCTCCTGGCATGATGTCAATTGTAAGCTCCTCATACTGCCAGCGACATAGAGGCGCTCGGGCATCTTTACTCTCGGTCAGTCCCAGTTGTCGGAGTTGTTCTGAAAATCGATAGTATTCAGCTCTAGAAGTAATTTCGACCGCGCAATCAACATCATAGGTAGGTCGAATGTCGGGTGCAGAAGCTTCATCTAGATAGAGCGATATCGTTGCTCCTCCTGTGAATACGATGCGATCGCTTACTCCCTCTAGCACCCGGGCTGCCTTTTCGAGCATCTCAATCTGCTGGTTCATTGCGCTGCCAGTCTTTGCTCTAGTTCTTTAGCAGCGAGACTTTGCTCCCGGACGCGACCGACTCGGAGCGCGTCAATAAGACCGAGCAAGGTATAAAGTTCTGGGTCACCGCTTGCTGCTTCTGGGACTGAGCGATACAAGGGAGCGATCGCCTGTCCCCTTATTTTTCCCGTAGCATAAGGCCAGACATAGATATCACTTGGGTCAACAACTAGCATACTTTTCAGCGGTTCGGCAGAATGAGCTGTGGGAAGTCCTCGCGCTAAAGAGCCTGGTTGAACGTAGAAGGCATAACGCAGCCCGTGAACCAGGAACTCCAGCAAAGCCTGCATCCTAATTTTCCGGTTGGGGCCATTATAAAGACCGCTGGCATTGCATCTTTTGAGTGCCGCATGAACTTCAGACGCGCTCATGCTCAGGCTCTGCGCGAGAGTGGCATAAGTCCAATCCGAGGCTCGCCAACAGTGGACTTTGAGCAAAACAAAAATGTCTTGAGGTTTTAGCATGGCGCTCTCCTATATATAGATCGGGACTTACGCATGGGCTCTATATCTGGTAGGGGTCAAGGGCCCTTGACCCCTACATTTAGGTCTGCATCTCTACAATTTGCGTAAGTCCTATAGATGTAGCTTTTTGCTAATTTTATTCTATATTCGCAAATAGCGAACGAGCCCCCGAGCTTCCAAGTCTCTACCCAATTAGGAGTGGGAAGCAATCAAATCAAAGGGCTCCGACGAGCGGTCTTGTCCGATGCCCGATAATGCTTGTCGGGCCAGTGCCCGATCGCTTTTAGTTAGAAGGTGCATCATTATGGGAATATATTCCCAACCCCTCTTAAAAAGGCGGGCTGAGGGGATTTATGCAAGAAGTCTATTTGATATTGGTAAAAATTCTGTAAGAGACCCACTCCTAACCCCTCCCAGGAGGGGAATAAGGGGTTCTCCTCCTGGGAGGGGTTAGGGGTAGGGTGTTGACTCTGTGGGTTTTCCGACTCGTTGGCTACCAACGGGGATCGCGCCGGCTCGAAAATCCCGAAACCCTCTCTTAGTAAGGATTTCAGCCCTCTCTAGACGCGGTACAAAAACTGCATGAAATCCATCTTTGTCTTTCCCCACAGAGTCAACACCCTAGGTTAGGGGTGGGTTGAATCCCTGCCTCCCATCGGGGGGTTGGGGGAGATATGACCTCAAGCTAAGTAATAAAGGGGCTTTGCCAAATGACAGAAGAATTAGTAATCCCAGTAGATGAGATTCGCTACAACGAACGGGGACTGGTGCCGGCGATCGCTCAAGATTATCTAGATGGAACTGTCTTAATGATGGCCTGGATGAATCGGGAGTCTCTGCAAAAAACTCTCTTAACTGGCGAAACCTGGTATTGGAGCCGATCGCGTCAAGAATTGTGGCACAAGGGAGCAACCTCGGGACATATCCAAAAAGTCCGCAGCGTTCGCTATGATTGCGACAGCGATTGCCTCTTAATTGGTATCGAGCAAATCGGAGATATCGCCTGTCACAAGGGCGAGCGCAGTTGTTTTCACCGAGTCGATGGCCAGATTGCCGCTCCCCCAGGAGATACTCTATCCCAGGTTTTTGAAGTTATTGCCGATCGCCGCGATCGCCCAGTAGAAGGTTCTTATACTTGTAAGCTATTTGCCGGTGGCGATAATAAAATTCTCAAGAAAATTGGCGAAGAAGGCGCTGAGGTGGTGATGGCTTGTAAGGATGACGACCCAGATGCGATCGCCTCGGAAGTAGCCGACCTTTTCTATCATGCAATGGTTGCCTTAGCCCACCATAATGTAGATTTGCGATCGGTCTATCGGAAATTGCAAGAACGGCGCAATTGAAAATGGGGCAAGAGAGTTTTAAGTTTTAAATTTTAAGTTTTAAGTTTATTCTAATTGCCTTTGGGAGGGGCTGGTTTGGGTTTCCGCAAGTCTTACCCACCCCAACCCCTCCCAGGAGGTTATCGTAATTTAAACTCTCATTTTTTAAAACTTAAAACTATCCCCACGTTCGCGCCAATTTTACTCGTGTTCTTCAAACACCGGCGGCCATATCTCGGCAACCGACAATTCCCAACCGGGCAATAGTTCGGGCAAAGTCAAGGTATCTTCATTGCTCAAAACCATCGGTTCCCTGCTAGGGCGATAGACTGTAACCTTTAAATTCTTGGGATCTACCAAAATCCCTACTTGCGTTCCCAATTCCAAAAATCTTTTAATTTTTTCTGTTAAAGGTCTAATATTATCCGTCGACGATCGAACCTCTACCATCAAGTCGGGCACTATCTTGGCAAAACTGCGGGGCGCTTGACGCATTTTAGCGGCGGGCACAAAAGATACATCTGGCCCGCGCAAGTTACCATCAGGCAGCCGAAAGCCAGCACTAGAACCGACAACTCGTCCCAATTTGCGGGGGAGTACCCACATATTCAGAAATGCGACTAATCGTGCAATTACTTCTCCTGATAGATAGTCAGATAGTCCCATAACGATAATTTTGCCATCGACTAATTCCATTTTGTAGTCGAGATGGGCATCAGTAAAAGAGGTTTGTACTTTTTCTAGGTCGGCAATGGTTAGAGACATAGATAAGAATTGGGCATTGGGCATTGGGCATTGGGCATTGAGCCGAAATCGCTTAACTCTCAAAATTGCCTTGACAGACTGCTAGGAGAGCGATCGCTATTTTAGCATAGACTATGAAAGTTCCCCGCCTCAAAATCCGCGATCGCCTCTTGTGCGAGACTATCTAACTTACCGTCTGCAACGTCTTTTTCTAGTTACTCGTCCCAATGCCGATAATCTAAATCCAAAATCCATTCTCGCAATCTATCCAGTTCATTCTGTGTAAGCGTCAGAATCGCATCTTAAATTTGCTCTATTGCCAGCATTTTTTTGTCCCTCTCTAATTACTGTTTTTTTATATCTCGATGGTTTCTAAGTAAAGTGCGATCGCTTCTTTGATATTGCCTACCACCTCATTCAGGTCATCTGCTTGGGTTTGACATCCGGGCAAATCGGGACAATAGGCATAGTATCCATATTCGTCTTTTTCTATGACAACGCTAACCTTATATGACATAGGAATTGGGCATTGGTAATTGGGCATTGGCCAAGCCCCGAAGGGGCGGCTACGCCTACGGAAAAAATTGCTTAATATTCAAAAATACCTACTAGGAGAGCGATCGCTATTTTAGCAGCGCAGGCGGGACGCTCGCCAACTCAAACAAACTATTAAAATCGCCAATGCTCGGTGAAGCGAACTGGCAGAACTTCGCCCGGTTCGAGAACAATAGACTTAGGAGAACTGAAGAAACTAGCGGCGGCACCTGCGGCGGCACCTCCTAACAATGGACCGCCGGTAATGCCGCCAACGATCGCCCCGGCAGCAGCGCCAAGAGTTGACAAGCCAAGAGTTCTTTTTTTTGAAAGCGATCGCCGCCCGTTGAGGGGTTCCGATACAGCGGCCAAAGAGCGAGTGCGACCGGAAAGGACGACGGCTTCGACGACAAAGCGAATGCCAGAGCGAGAATTTTCAAAGCGACCGATCGCCGGACTTCCCGCCGGTAGGATTAAATTGCCGAAGCGATCGTACAAATCCACCTGGACTTGCATCACCTCCTGCCGCGACGAATCCGGTTTTACGGTCAAAGGTTCTGTCCCGGGATAGTTCAGGATAGCAATAGTTCCAGCCGAAACCGCAACATCCGCCGCCAAATCTTCGCTATTAGAATTACCAGAATTATCCAAAACTCCCGATGAATTACCAGCCGGATTTGGAACTTCTCTCTCCTTATATATATTGCTATTTTCTGGAAGGGATTGCTCTTGCTGGGGCAACCCTATCGCAGGACTTGGGCTGGTATTATCTAGGGGAGGCACGACCACAAAAGGTTCCGGGCTGCGGTTGTCTGGATTTGGAACTTCCACCGGAATCACTACTGGAAAATTATTAGGGTCGGAGTTTTCCAGGTCGGGCAGGGCAACTTCAATGGCTTCTTCTGAGGGGGAGGTTTCTAGGGGAGGAGGAACGGTAAGGGCGATCGCTGGATTTCCCCCAGAGCTTTGCCAAGGAGGAATGCCCCCTGCGATCGCCGACTCCGGGGAATTTTCTAAATTCGGTAAGGCTTGGGAAACGTCAATTGTCGGACGCAATACCCAGCGATTTCCTTGTCCCAAGGGTTGCAGGCTTATTTGCTCTGGCGTTACCGAAATCCCGGGGGATAGCTCCATAACAATTCGGGCTCGTCCTATTTCAAATTGCGCTATCCTAATGTGGCGCACTATTCCTTGGTAATTCTCCTGAATTGGATCTAATCCCAGGTTGCTATTGGGAATATCCAGAACTATCCTCCCTGGTTCCTTGAGAATAAAATATTGCGGCCTGACTCCTTCTGGAACTGTGATTTGCAGCTCGTTAGTATAGGGATCGAATTCCCAAAGTCTTATTTCCGCTGCCATAGACCTAGCTCCGCCAACGGGTGTCAGGGAGATTAGGGGAGCCGATGCCAATACGGTTAGCCAAAATACCGGCGCTAAAATTGCTTTTTGCATAGGGTTTAAAATTAATAATTGATAGTTGAAAAATTGCTTAGATTTAGATTTAGGACTTACACATAGACTTTATGCATTAGGGGCGATAGCGGGGCAACCACGGGGGGATTGCCCCTACAAATACTGGATCTGGATACTTTGCATAAGTTCTGAGATTGAATCTAATTGGCTCTGTGGCCTCTGTGGCTTAAATTGTAGGGAGCGGAGCGGGAACGAAATCCAACTATAGCGAGTATCAGTTAAATTAATTGTGCATGAGTAGGGGCAATCCCCCCGTGGTTGCCCCGGTTGGTCTAACTGCCAAGATAAATTTATCGCCCTAGCCTTGGGTTTGCGCCAGAGAAACGTAACGAATTTTCTAACGGAGACGATTCGCTAACGCGCCTCCAACCATTCCGACCCCAACGCTCGCGGCCAGTACGACGCCCACCGGAATTTGAATCGATCGCAATCCTAGAAACTGCAAAGATACGAGGGTGGCATTTTGGACGGAGACAATGGCGATCGCTACCACCCAGAACGCGGCGATAGAAGAAATGAGCAAAGTCTGCATTATTTTTGTTTAAAGTGTGGTGATAAAATAGGGTGTGGGTTGTGGCGATCTAATGACCTATTTTGCCCTACACCCTACCGCTACACCCTACAATTTTACACGTTCATTAAAGGAGCGAGCTTGTTAATAACATCTTCCATCTCAGCAGCAATTTTCGCTTGTTTTTCTGCGGAGTCGGTTTCCAGATAAACGCGAATCAGCGGTTCCGTGCCGGAAGGACGCAGCAGCACCCAGCCTCCGTCTTCAAGATAGAGCTTGATACCATCTTTGCGACCGACTTCTTTAACCGGAATTCCGGCCACTGATTCGGGAGGGCTTTGAGTAAAAGAATCCAATACCGCTACTTTGTGAGCTTCGGTTAGGTGGAGGTCGAGGCGCTGGTTGTATAGAGGCCCGCCCGCTTCTTTAATAGCTTCTTCTACGAGCTGGCTCAGGGGTTTACCTTCATAGGCGATCGCCTCAGCAACTAGCATATCTGCCAAAATGCCATCTTTTTCGGGAATATGGCCAATGACGCTGAGACCGCCAGACTCTTCGCCGCCAATCAGCACTTGAGTTTCCCGCATTTTTTCACCGACATATTTAAACCCTACTGCGGTTTCGTATAGTTCCACACCATACTTAGCAGCGAGATTATCTAATAGATGGGTGGTCGCCACCGTGCGGACAATCGCCCCAGTTTTGCCTTTGTTTTTAATCAGGTGGCGCGCTAACAATAAAAGAATAGTATTGGGAGTCAGGACATTGCCTTTTTCATCGACAATACCGAAGCGATCGCTATCTCCATCAGTCGCCAAGCCCAAGTCAGCGCCATCTTTCTTGACTGCTTCCACCAGTTCTGCCAGTTGAGTTGCTTTCGGCTCTGGCATCCCGCCGCCAAACAATACATCCCGCCAAGTATGGAAAGACTCTACATCGCAGCCGCAGTATTCCAAAATCAGATCTAAATAACCCCGCGAAGTAGAATACATCGCATCGTACTTTACTTTTAATTTAGCGCTGCGCAGTTTATCGACATCCAGCAGAGAGTAAAGAAATTTCAGATAATCTGGCTTCGGGTCAAAAGCAGAAATACTATTGGGATTGCTAGTTGCAGGGGTTGCGTCCGAGGCATTGGGAATATTCGCAACAATAGCATCGGTAATTGCTGGAGTGGCAGGACCAGCATAATCCGGTATATACTTGATGCCGCAATAGGCTGCTGGGTTGTGAGAAGCCGTGAACATCAAGGCCCCTGCTGACTGAAGGTTAAGGGCATTGTAAGCGATAGTCGGCGTCGGGCAATCGCGATCTACAATCTTAACAGTCCAGCCCTCTTCAACAAGAACTTCCGCCGAGGTGCGGGCAAATTCATCTGCTAGGAAGCGGGGGTCGTAGGCTACTAATACCGGTCGGTCTTTGCTATAAGCGGTTTCCAGATAGCGAGCGATCGCTCGCGTCACTTTGCGCACGTTGGCAAAAGTAAAATCTTTTGCAATAATCCCTCTCCATCCATCAGTTCCAAACTTAATCTCCTGTGACTGGGCTCCTGTACTCATGCTTGCCAATCGTTCCGCAAAAACTTCCCCCTAATATTACAAGAACTCCTATCTCAAAAATTCTTTGTCTTCAGGGCAGGGGAGACAAGGGGACAGGGGGACAGGGGGAGACCGGGGAACCGGGAGACCGGGGGACCGGGGTAATTGGAGAAAGTATGTCCCCGGGTCTCCCCACACCCCACACCCTACACCCCACACCCTACACCCTACACCCCACAACCTACACCCCACACCCTACACCCCACACCCTACACCCCACACCCTATCCGATCGCCAGACAGTTTCCCAAGGCCCGCCGCCAACTTCCAAGCCGGATAGGGAACTGCGCGCTGTCAAGACAACTCTGGAGCGACTGCCACCTATTTCTAGCAACCGCAACTGGAGCTGCCCCTGGGTGGTATCGCGACAATAAGGCAGCAAGCCATTTTCTGTGGGAACCCGCACCAGGGTGCCCGGGCAGTCTGTTGTGCCTCTCAGCTCGATCGCCCACCTGCCGTCTGTGGCCTCCATCCACCAACTTCCCCAAGGAGCAATCTCCCAGGAAACCCGAGAGTTCCAGGGGGCGAACTCATAAAACTTGCCTCCATAGTGCAGCCCGATTGCCCCGACCGATTCAGTCCACCACAGCACTTTTCGCTTAGCGCCAACAGCGGTCAAGGTCAGATCCGGTTCGTTGTCAAAACAATTGCAGTTAATCCAGAACCATTTACTCGGAAAAGCGCCGCCCCAATTTTTTTCGCTATAGGTCGGTGCAGAGCGAAGCTCATAGCGCTTGTCCTGCCATTCGATCCAGCCATCGGCGAATCCGAGCGCCATCAAAACTTGCCATCCCGGTTCAAAAATCGGTAAAAATGACAGCCAACTAGCGGTTGCGAGCTGTCCGCGTTTGGCATCGCCCCAGCCATAGACCGGCTCTATATGGTAATGCCAGCGACACCAGTGCCCGGTAGCCGGATCGAACAAAGCACCCTGATGCTCGGTTGTCGTAACTTGATAACCTTCCTCGATGCGACTCTCGAACTCTGTCGGTTTTAAATAGCCCGGTTTTGTCGAGCTAACGAAGCTCTGTCCCCCGGATCCATTCTGGTTCTCTTTAAAAGCGCTTGCTCCAAAAGACGAGCTAAACTCCCCAGACAGGGGAGATTCTGGGATTTTTCTGCGATCGCTTTTTCTGCGACCCCAATGGCCCAACGCCATTTGTCTGGGAGATGCCCAAAAGCCAGCAACATCTGGAAAAGTGCGGCAAAAATAGGTATCCTCTGGACCGAGAATTTGGGCGCAACCGCCAGCAATATTCTTGTCGCCAGGGCTATTGTTACCAGGGCTATTGTTACCAGGGCTACTATTGCCGCCCCTGGGGTCGTCGATGGAATACATAAAGGCAAAGCTGTCCCCATAAGCGGGTAAAGTCGTCCGAAAATACCATCCTTCAAAAAAGCGGCGATCGCTGCCATCCCAGTGATAGCCGCTATGGGGAGTTTCTAGAGCTGCTGTTTCCGACATTTAATCTGCAAGATTAACTTAGGTTGTAGGGTGTAGGGTGTAGGGTGTAGGGAAAGCTTCCTGGTATTTTCGCGCCTCCCTATATATAGACAGGAAAACCGGCCTGAATTGGTATAAGGGGTAACGAGATTGGGAACGATTCCGCTCGTCACCATAAGGACGCGAAAAAGCCACAGGGCAATGCTGCGATCTAGGGACTTTCAGGCCGGAAAGCCTCCTAGATAAAGAAACTGGATTTCTAGTGCCTAAATCATTTAGAATTGCTATAGCTCAATAATGGGCTTTAGAATATAAAGCCGACGACAAGCCGACGAAAAGACGGCAAGATTTAGAACGAGTAAAGCAACGGTCCCGCAGAAATCTGACCTCATTTGATTTGTACTACAGGAGATAGAAACAATGTTCCAAAGGGTATTTTTAGCAGCGATCGCTGGTTCTATTACCGCTGCAGCGATCGCTCTTACTGCATCGGCCGAGCCGACAGCAGATAATCGAGGTAATTATAATAGTACGCAAAATGCCGACAAATGGGAAGTTATTCCCGATCCAGCCGGGGTCAACTGTCGTAAAGGTCCTGGAGTAGAATTTGCTATTGTTGCCGCCTTAGAGCCAAAAAAAATAGTTGATGTCAGCTCGGAATTTTCTCCCCTAATTCAAAACGACCCGCGTGGTAATCCCTGGTTGGCAGTAAGCGCCAGCGGTACTAGCTGTTTCGTCAGAGCCAATTCTGCTTTCATCAGGCCAGAAAAAGAAACTACCGAGGCAACCCCTGTAGCACCTCAATCTACCCCGCCTCCGCCCCAAGCCTCTGAAAATCGGAATTATAGCAATAGCAATATTCAGGGTTTGGAAAAATGGCAGGTTACTCCCCTGCGAACCGGCCTCAACTGTCGAAAAGGTCCAGGAGTAGAGTTTCCTATTGTTGCCGCCTTAGAGCCAAACAAAATAGTTGATATTAGCTCGGAATTTTCTCCCCTAATTCAAAACGACCCGCGTGGGAATCCCTGGTTAGCAGTAAACGCCAGCGGTACTAGCTGTTTCGTCAGAGCCAATTCTGCCTTCATCAGGCCAGCCCAGTAAAAATTATATCGAACGGGACTTACGCACAAGACTTGTCTATTTGTATTTGTAGGGTGCGCAGCGCGCACCTTACAAATATATTGTTATACCATTTTCATATGAAGATGCAACAAATCCATTCGGGCTGCCCGAACGGCGAATAAAGGTTTTTATTTGTTGCAGCTTCATAAAGAGTTGGTTTTAGCTCTGGCAAGAAAGCGAAAGTCCTATAGCGGTTCTCAAATTGATGTGAGGTTTCTGGGGCGAAGCGGCGTTGCATCCCATTACGAGGGTTACCGTTCTACGGGCGAGATTGTTTTGGGGATGCTGTCGCCCCTACGTTACACTTATTTGAGAAACGCTCTATTAAAATAGAATAACGATAAAAAATAAAACCTAGGGGCAAACGGTCGTTTGCCCCTACAATTACTGCTGACTGCTATAAAACATAATGACATCGTAACATTTAGCTATACCTGTAGCGCTGGCTACCCAAATGATTAGATAAAAACCTTATACTGAAATGCAAGTCCGGCAATCCAGAAGGGTTTATTTTCAAAAATAAAGGTTAAAAATCAAGGAGATATCAGTCAATGGTAGATGCTTCGCTCCAGTCTCCCCATCAAGTAGTTATTGTAGGAGGCGGCTTTGGCGGACTTTATGCAGCTAAAGCACTTCGCCGCGCTCCCGTACAAGTGACTCTGGTCGATAAGCGCAATTTTCATCTCTTTCAGCCCCTACTTTACCAAGTAGCAACTGGGGCTCTATCTCCGGCAGATATTGCCTCTCCCATCCGCGCCGTAATTGGCAGCCATAAGAATGCTAAAGTCTTGCTCTCAGAAGTAGTCGATATCGACCCAAAGCAACAAAAACTGATGCTGCGGGACGAAGAAGATATCAATTACGATACCTTGATTGTCGCCACGGGAGTCAGCCATCACTATTTTGGCAATGACCAATGGCAAGGCATGGCACCGGGATTGAAAACAGTAGAAGATGCTCTGGAAATTAGGCGGCGAATTTTTACAGCTTTTGAGGCTGCGGAAAAAGAACCAGATCCAGAAAAACGGCGGGCTTGGTTAACCTTTGTAATCGTCGGAGGCGGGCCGACCGGGGTGGAATTAGCAGGAGCGATCGCCGAGCTAGCATACAAAACGCTTCGGGATGAATTCCAAAGTATCAACACCGCCGAAGCCAAGGTTTTATTACTAGAAGGAATGGAACGCATTTTGCCTCCTTATCCTCCAGAATTGTCCGCCGAAGCAGAAGTATCCCTCGGCAAATTGGGAGTAACCGTGCGTACAAAAACAATGGTTACCGATATTGTCGATAATATTGTCACAGTGCGACAGGGAGAGAACCTGGAAAAAATTCCTGCTCGAACGATTCTTTGGGCTGCGGGGGTCAAAGCTTCGGCAATGGGAAAAGTCTTGGCCGAGCGTACCGGCGCTAAACTCGATCGTGCCGGTCGGGTCATCGTCGAACCGGATCTGAGCGTACCGGGACATGACAAGATTTTTGTTATTGGCGATTTAGCCAATTTTACCCATCAGAATGAGAGACCCCTACCGGGAATTGCCCCAGTAGCAATGCAAGAAGGAGAGTATGTGGCCAAGCTAATCCAAAAGCGGCTCAAAGGCAACAGTTTGCCCCCATTCAATTATATAGATGCTGGCAGCTTAGCGGTTATAGGGCGCAACGCCGCCGTAGTAAACTTGAATTTTGCACGCTTTTCTGGTTTCATCGCTTGGCTTGTCTGGGTCTTTGTCCATATTTATTATTTGGTTGAGTTTGATAATAAATTAGTGGTAATGATTCAGTGGGCTTGGAACTACTTTACCCGTAAAAGCGGCGCTCGCTTGATTACCGATACGGTTTTGCAGCAAAAAATAGAAGCGAACCATAATGGCAATGGCAATGTGCCGGTAGATATTGCAATCAAAAGTCAGTTGAAGGTAGAGGCATGAGTTAGTAGGGTGTAGGGTGTGGGGTGTAGGGTGTGGGTACAGTAAAAAATTTGACAGAACACAGGAGTTTTTGTAGGGGCGTAGGCGAAGCCTGCCCGCAAGGGCATATGGCATTCGCCCCAGTATGCGCGTAGCGCGATCGCAGTTGGGTGAATGCCATATGCCCATCCAAAGGCAGGCTCCGCCTACGCCGCCTACGCCCTACCCCAAAATAACGATTTCAGACAATACTGAACCGACGCTATAGCCAGAAACCCGGTTTTTTGAACAATACCTTCGCCAAAATCAAAAATGCCTTTATTCGTAGGTTGGGCCCGGGCACGAAACCCAACATCCTCGTGTTCGTTTCGCTCCGCTCAACCCAACCTACAGGAGGATGGCGAAGGTATTGTTGAAAAAACTGGGTTTCTCAGTTTCTCAGATGTCGCGGTGGTTTGTAGAGTTTGGGGTGAGCCAGAAACCCGGTTTTTTTGACAATACCTTCGCCAAAGCGCAAAAATACCTTATTTTTAGGGGGTCCAGGAACGAAACACAACAAACGCGCGATCGTTCACCAACGTCAGATCCCCCCAACCCCCCTTAAAAAGCCTTTTTAAGGGGGGTTGGGGGGATCTGAGCCTGCGGTAAAATGGCGAAGGTATTGTTTGAAAAACCGGGTTTCTCAGTTTCTCAGATATAGCTAGTGATTTATATGCATTATATAAGTTAAAGCCTGCAAATGGGAACTTTTTACTTGTAGAAAACGACTGTAACTGGCAGACTTTCTCAAGGACAATTCTCAAGGAAAAATAAATGGGTGTTAATTTATTTGATGCAAACTTTTATCGCTCGGTCAACTCAGACTTGACTCAATTAACCGACGAGCAAGCTTTCCAGCACCTACAGGTCTTTGGTCTCAGGGAGGGGCGGAGATTTTCACCGTATGCAGATCTTGACCTCTATCGAAATAGCAACCCCGACCTAGGCGCCGCCGGTTTAACCACTAACAGACAGCTATTCGATCACCTGCAAGAGTTTGGCGCGATTGAGGGGCGCTTATTTTCCTCAGTATTTGATGTAAATTTTTATCGCAGTTCCAATCCAGACTTGCAGGCGGCCGGTCTCGATAACAAGCAACTGCTAGAACATTTCCAAATTTTTGGCATTAATGAAGGGCGGGTAGCTTCGGGAAGATTTGACATCAGCTTCTATCTGAATAATAATCCAGATTTGAGCCAAGCAGGATTCAACAACCAGCAGACCTTGGAACACTATGTATTGTTTGGAATTAGAGAAGGGCGCTTGGCTGCTCCTGGGATACCTGGAATACCTGGAGAACCATCTCAACCGGGCAGCGATATCAATACTGCTTTTGATGTCGGCGTTCTAGGTAATAGTCGCAGTTTTAGCGACTCTATAAGCCAAACCAATCCGAGCGATCTCTACCGCTTTAGTCTAAATGCACCTGCAACAGTCAATCTAATTCTGGAAGGCGCTGGCAATTTCAATTTAATCCAGGATATAAATGGCAATAATATAGTAGATGAGTCTGGAACTGAAGTTACTTTTTCTGGTTTGTTTTTACCAATACCAGATGAAATTATTAGATCGGCTACGCCAATAGCCAATAGCACTAACCAGGAGCCGGGAGAAATTAGCGGTATTTTGCCAGTAGGGACTTACTTTGTCCAAGTAGAAAATGGTTTTGAAGAAATCCAGGGACTGCGCAATTACAATTTAACTTTAGCGGCGACTCCCTCTGGCCTACCGACAGATAATGCGGGCAATACTCTTGCTAGGGCGCTGGATCTAGGTGTTATCCAAGACAACCAAGCAAATATTGCTTTTAGCGATTTCGTGGGGCTGGGCGATCGCAACGATATTTACCGCTTCACCCTCGATGAACCGGCAACAGTGAACTTAGCGATCGCCGGTCTTAGTACCGGGGTTGAGTTTATGCTCCTCGAAGACCGAAGCGGCGATGGGGCGATAGATGTCACCGACATAGCTGGCCAGAGAGATGATATTATTACCTCTATCTCAGAAGAAAGTGCCTTTTCCGGTGCGATCGCCGAAGATTTGCCAGTAGGAACTTATTATGTTCGCGTTGCCTCGGAACAAGACACCAACTACAACCTGAGCTTATCCACAACTCCCTTTACTCCGCCCCCAGATAATGCTGGCAATAGCATCCCTACAGCTCGGGATTTGGGCGTCCTCACTAACAGCCAAACTCTAAGCGATGCCCTCGGGTTTATCGACCCTACTGACTTTTACCGCTTTACTCTCGAAAATACCAGCCGAATTACCCTCAGCCTATCCGGACTTTCCAGCCAGCCAGACTTTTTAAGCACCTTTACAAGTGTAGATATCATTCAGGATACAAATGGTAACGGCGAGGTGGATTTCGATCCGAGCCTCTCAGAAGTTATCAATGGAGTCTCTGGTTTTGAAGATAGCGTTGTTCAAAGCTTGCTACCTGGCACTTACTACCTCCGACTTTCTCACGGGGGGACGCTGACAAGCTTTAACTACAACCTGACCGTAGAAGCAATTCCATTTATCCCTCCCCCAGACAATGCTGGCAATACTCCGTCTGAGGCGCGGGAAGTGGATATTTTGACTGGGAGCCAAACTTTCGATGACTTTGTTGGCGGCGTCGATCGCCAAGATTTATATCGCTTCACCCTAGAGAACTCCTCAGTAGTCAGCCTAGTTCTCGACGGAGTGAGCGACTTTACGAATTTGATTCTCATTCAGGACTTGAACGGCAATAGCAGAGCTGAGTTAAATGAAACAATTACCGCTGATGGTGCGAGTTCTTCTAGTCCCGGGATTATCCAGCAAACTCTAGAAGCAGGTATTTATTTTGTAGAAGTAGAAGCAAGCGGGGGCGATACAGACTATAGCCTTACTCTGTCTGTTTAAGAAAGTTCATAAACGGCAGAAACCCGGTTTTTCCAACAATACCCTCGCCATTTTACCGACGCCAGATCCCCCCAACCCCCCGATAAATTGGGGGGCAATAGTTTACCACGTCTTCAGCCCCCCAATTTATCGGGGGGATCTGGCGTCGGCCGACGAGCGGGCATTTTTTGGGTTGGTTCCCGAGCCGCTCCCCTGCAAATAAGGTGTTGGGTGCATTTTGGCGTTGGTATTGGCAGGAATTACCGGGTTTCTCAAAACCGGGTAATTAACCGCCAATAGTGACCCGCCGGACCCGCCGCCAATCTATTGGCGGCGGGTCCAATCATACGATCGCCCTCGACCTTGGCCGTTGCCTTTACCTATATATATAAAATTGTAGAAAGTGCAGAAGGTGCAGAAGGTGCAGAAAGTAAAAAAAATTCTGCCTCCAATGTTGAAATTCTCCCAAACCTGTGTTAATATGGCTTTATAGCCTCAAAGAGGGGCATAAATAAGGGGCCACGTCTAAACGCGACCCTTCTATCAAGTGTAAAATCCAAACCTTAACAAGGAGGTGTTTTCACTCAAAAAAATTTCTCCCTCAAAAACCCACGCTGTTAGGGGTAAGCCTTGGACTCTGGGCAAGTAGTCCATTGGCAACGCCTCCAATAGCAGCGCCAGGTTGGAAGCCCGCCCAAAATACCGCTTGCGGGGCATGCAAAGCGGCAGCGGGTGGGTTTCCATTGGGAGAAATTCAGCCTAGTTTTCACCACTGGCCTTAGTTAGTCTGGAAGTCGGGGAGCCCGACGACAGACTGGCTATGCCGCGAGGGAGCCAGTGCTTCCGCGCGATCGCAAGCGATCGCGGAAGCAAGCAATGCGCGTCGCGTAAGGAGCGATCGCGCCAACGCGGCTATTTGCACCTGGGAAGAAACTAGGCTTAGCACCTCCTTGCTTTTTGTAGATTCTACAACGACTTGCTTTTGGATGCCTTCGCATGCGGACGGAGGGCATACGGTCCTGCGCGAAATTAAAAGTCATATCAAATCCGCGTAGTTGTTCCATGAATCCCGTAGGGGCAATTCCCAAGCGAGCGATCGCCCCAGTTCCCCTCCTGCGGGCGGTGTGGGTGGGTTGGGCGGCCGGGGCTTCTCCCGGGGGCACCGCCCCTACAGATACTGTGACTGTTTAACCGGATTTGATATCAAAACTCAAAACTCAAAACTCTCAAGCTAAGGGAGCATTTCGATTTTGCAAGGAGCCGCCTGACGCCTAAAGGCGCGGCTACACAAACAAAGCCCTTTCGGGCTACTTTTTACAAAAGTGAAATGCTCCCCAAGCTAAGAACTCAAAAGGAGCCTTGAGGCAAAAGCATTTTGAATTTTGAATTTTGCATTTTTACTTTTTATTTTTTACTTTTGACTTTTGAATTGCGGTAACCTAAACTTTGAGTGGCAATTAGCTAATTTTTTTTTCGGTTTTAACTTATCAGATTTTGTAGGTGGTCTCATCTCGTATTTACAAGGATACCAGTTCTAAACCTTTGCCCTTTTGGCGAAGGTTTTGTCATTTCAAATAAAAATTAGACAAAACCTAGGGGCGATTTCGCGCGAAATCGCCCCTAAAATAGGCGATCCAGTTTTTTGTCCGATCTAGCATTACATAGTAAGGTTAGGACGGTTACAAAATGCCACAGCTTACGAAAGGCAAGGCTTTGGCCGATAGCTGAGAGCTGATAGCTGACCGCTTACTGCTATATCTTTGCACGGGTAACGCTCCGCTTGTCGAGTTCACAAGGACTTAAGCCTACCGTTGCCTTCTAAAATAGGCGTTGGTCTTGGCAGGAATTACCGGTTTTCTCAAAACCTGGTTTCTCAGCAATCTCAGCGACAACTGGTCAGAAACCCGGTTTTTTGGACAATACCTTCGCCAGAACGCACCCAACACCTTATTTGTAGGGAGGAACCGGGAACGTTGGCGCAGCCAACTCGTGCGAGTAACACAACAAATGCGAGGTCTAATACCAACGTCAGCTCCCCCCAACCCCCCGATAAATTGGGGGGCTCCAAGAGAGATGGGGAAGAGTGGGAAGGGTGGGAGGGGTGGGAAGAACCACAAGAAATTCTCCCCCCTCTCCCCCCTCTCCCCACACTCCGTAGGCGGCTCCCCAATTTATCGGGGGGTTGGGGGGATCGGAGCCTGCGGTAAATAGGCGTTGGTATTGTCCAAAAAACCGGTTTTTTTAGAGGATCGGTATTGCAAATCCAAAATCAATTAGCTCAGCCCTGAAGGATTCGTCTCTTGAAGCATATCCCCGGGATTAAAGCTAGGAGAAAAAATTGCCGAACTGACCCGCCGCCCCCTCCTCCGTCTAGTCCGTCTAGTCCGTCTAGTCTGTCTTGCCCGTCTAGCGCGATAAAGGACTTGATTGTACTCGGCAATCTTAGCTTGTCCTATCGGATAAGCAGAAGTTCCAGAGGGAATCTTTCGCAGTAAGGAGATCGCTCCGCTATAATCTCCGGCAATAGCGCGATCGTAAGCGCTCTGTAATAATCTATTCGCCTTAATATTCTGTTTTTTGGTATATTCAGAAATCTTTGCTTGGACTTGCTCGTATGTCGAAGTACCTTGGGGAATGTCTTGCAGAAACTTCAGCGCGCCTGTAAAATCTTTCGCTACTGCCCGGTCGTATGCTTTTTGCAACAAGCGGTGAGCTTCCACCTCTCGCTGTAGCTTTAACTGTTCTTCATATAGAGCCATCTGGGAGCGAGCAGTCTCATATACTGGCGTCCCAAAAGGAATCTTTTCCAAAAATCCTATAGCAGCAGCAAAATTTTTATTGTCTGCCTGCTGGTGAGCTTGTTGCAATAATTCGCGAGCGGCTGGAGCCATTTCCCGAGCCGCCTTTTGCACCATTGGCTCGCTCTTGTTTTGCCAATAAGAAATAGATGGCAATTGCCCAGCATAGGATAGGACATTCTGCCACTGCTGCTCCTGAAAAGCTCCTTCGAGTTTTTCAAACTTAGCAGAGGCTTTGTTCCATTCGACCTCCCAGCGCTCTACTTCTAGCTGAGCTTGCTCGTAAACAGAGCTATCCCAACGAATCGATTTTACTAGGGCGATCGCTTCTTGCAGTTGCCCGGATTGATATTGATTCTTGGCCTGACTTAAAGCATTAATTCCCGTATCTATCGGCACGGAATAAAATAAAGAATGCAGCGCCGCAATAATTGTCACCGCATTCAGAGCCATGCCTGCCCCCGCTCCCAGCTTCAGAGCAGATGGCTTTTTATTTTTCTTCTTAGCGATTGTCTCCTCGGAAGACAAGGTATTCTCAAGCTCTAGAAAAGCCTCATTTTCTGCCAGCCCTTCAGGGGCAGGGGCTAGAGAAAGAGATAAGCGATCGCTATCTTCCAAAGCTAAGGGTAAGATTTTTTCGTAGTTATCGCCGTTATCGCCGTTCTCCCCGTTATCGCCATTCTCCCCGTTATCGCCGTCTGTAATATTTTTTTCAATAAAATCTTCTCGAAACTCTTCACTAATTCTAATGCTATTAACCGTAAGGGGCGGTGGCGACTCAAGATGGCTATAAGCTTCTAGCGCTTCCAGTACCTCCCTTGCAGATTGGTAGCGCTGTTTGCTATGGGCTCGCACCATCTTGTTCAGAATAAAAATAATCTCGTCTCCGGGAGGTATTGGCGCATGGTGTTCCCAGCTCAGTTCCCCAGTAGCGGCATCTATTTCTAATAGTGATGGATGCAGACCAGTTAAGGCTTGGATGCCAATCAGACCTAGAGCATATAAATCGCTATTAGGCTGGCTATTGCCAGCGAGTTGCTCTGGGGAGACATATCCAAAGGTGCCAATCGGTACTGCGATCGATAGTTGTCCCTGAGTTTGGCTCTTAAGAACTTCTTTCGCTCCGCTAAAATTAATCGGAATCAAGCGACCATCCCTGGTACGGCGAATAAAATTTTCTGGCTTCAGATTGCAATGGATAACCCCGCGATCGTGAATCAATTCTAGAATAACAAGAGCTTCTTTAATAATTTCGATGCATTGCCAAACTGTCGCTGGTTTGCCCCAGGGTTGACCGAGCAGTAGTTCTTCGCTCAAAGGCTGCCCTACAACTAACTCTTGGACAAGATAGAAATCTTGGTTTTCTTTGAAAGCTCCCCAAAGCTGAGGAACTCTGTCGCAGTTAGCTAGCTTATTGAAGATTTGTACTTGTTTCGCAAACAATCGCCTTGCCGATCGCATGGGCGATTGGGGCGATGGAGATCGATCGGATTTTTGGCGATCGTCTCCACCCCCGACAAGCTGCTTAACAATGCACTTTGGGGAACCGACTTTGCGAGTATCTTCGGCAATATAGGTATTGCTGAGACCATCGTTTTTAACAATTTCAATAATTTTATAGCGACCGGCTAGTAATTTTTCTAGGAGGGTCATTGATAGGAATGCTTGCATAAAACCAATCTCTAGACCAGACCATAAGCTTTGGAGTTTTTAACCCCATCTCCTCAGATAGTCGAAGCTGTATGCGGCTATGCTCGGTTCTTGATTTTGAACTTGCCTAGGACTTACGCAAAGTATCCAGGTCTAGTGTTTTGTAGGGGCAATCCCCCCGTGGTTGCCCCGATCGAGCGAGTTAATGCGTAAGTCCTATTGCCGCTAAAACCTCTGAGGATATCTATCTCTTAAGCTACCTAGGCGGAGGAAGCATATTACAGGACTTACGCAAAGACCCTACGGGTAGGGGCGATTCTCGCATTGGGAGACGCTATGCGCTGTCGCGCAGGCTCCGCCAACGCGAACGCGGGGGGATTGCCCCTACAAATAACCAAATATGAACATTTTGCGTAAGTTCTGATATTAATTTCGCACCCCGAGCTGAATGTCTATAAAAGCTGCTGCACGAAGCCCGCGAGCGGGCTAACTTTGAAAAAAAAGTGAAATGCCACCCCAGGCGGACGGCCTACATAGCAGTAAGCGATTAGCTGTCACTGCTCAGCAGTCAGCTAAAGTCCTGCCATCTAAGGAGATTTGTGACTGTCCTAGCGTTAATCGGTAGTGCTATAGCACTACGCATATTTGCTGAGAGCAACTTAAGGTTTACCTGTAAGGGCTTTCCGGCCGTATGCCCGGGAGGCAAGCTGATAGCTGAGTGCTGAGTGCTGAGACGGCCTACATAGCAGTAAGCGATTAGCTGTCACTGCTCAGCAGTCAGCTAAAGTCCTGCCATCTAAGGAGATTTGTGACTGTCCTAGCGTTAATCGGTAGTGCTATAGCACTACGCATATTTGCTGAGAGCAACTTAAGGTTTACCTGTAAGGGCTTTCCGGCCGTATGCCCGGGAGGCAAGCTGATAGCTGAGTGCTGAGTGCTGAGTGCTATATCGGGCTTTACGCAAGGACCAGATAAAAAGTTAGGGACAATCTTTGGCCCTAACCGATGCTTGTCATAATTACCGCTGTTTATCTCCCTCGCCCAGGTATTCGACGTTCCCAATGCTCAACCGTTTTCAGGCATCTACCTTGCATTTCAGGAAAAAATTTTTTAGCGGGCTTTTCCTGAAGAGTTTTAAATGTAGGACTTACGCATTGACTCTATGAATAGGGGCAACCACGGGGGGATTGCCCCTACAAATACTAGATGTGGATAGTTTGCGTAAGTCCTGAAATGTTGAGTGTTGAGTTTTGAATTGTCTTTACACTAATAACAGTAAAGCAACTAATTTTTATGTTTATAACAACTTGTAATTCAAAACTCAACACTCTCGTACTTGAAAAAAGCAATGTTTGCTAAATATGGATAACCTTATTAAGAGAAGCCCTCGAACTCTCTTGGTTGGCCCATGCCCTCAATTGCTCGTAAAAACCTGTTTGAAGACCTCTCTCGCTTCCTCGTCGCTCAGGCTGGGATTGCTTTCGCTGTAAGCCTAGTCACCATTCAGACTGGTATGTTCAGAGGTGCGATCCGCTCTACGAGCCTCCTAATAGATCGCTCTCGGGCCGACATTTGGGTGGCATCGCAAAATGTATCGGCTTTGGAATTAACCCTACAAATCCCCTACGAACGCTTAACCCAAGCTCGGGAGGTTCCAGGAGTAGAGCGCGCCGAAGCTCTCTTGGGGGTGGGCTCTCTATGGCGTGATTCTGAAGGTCATATAAATCACGTCCGGGTGTTTGGATTCGAGCCAGACTCAGAGCTATTCGTCCCCGGGACTATCTCCAAAGGACGTCTGCTAGACCTAAAAAAACCTTACCGAATTTTTATAGACGAAAAAAGCTTTGATGGGCTCAATGTAGGGGGATGGCGGCGCGAGTTGGTGGAATTGGGTGCTTTCAGCACTTTAGTGGTTGGTTTCACCAAAGAAACTCAATCGACAATTTCGAGCCCTTTTGTTTTTACTTCCTTGGAAAATGCCTTGGCTTATGCGATCGCTCCTATGGGAGACGAACCGCTTCAAGGACCTGCTCCAGAGCCCCCAGAATTAACTTCAGACGATACAATCAGCTATGTCCTAGTGCGAGCCGAACCCGGTCAAGACTTGCAAGAACTCAAGCGCAAGCTAGAAGCAGCTTTGCCTTATACGCGGGCTTATACTGGGGAAGAATTTGCGGCTAAAACTCGCGACTATTGGGAGGGACGTACTGGCATTGGGTTTATTTTGGGGCTAGGTGCAATTGTCGGGGCTATAGTAGGGGTGGTAGTTGTCAGTCAGATTCTCTACTCTTCTGTATCCGACCACTTGAAAGAATTTGGAACGCTCAAGGCAATTGGCGCGTCAGACTGGGTAATCTACGGCGTTATTATAGAACAAGCTCTCTGGATGGCAGTTCTCGGTTATATCCCGGGAATGGCGCTTTGTTTTGGCGTCAGTTATTGGGCGCTAGTCAGTAAAGGAATTGTGATTTTAATCACGCCCAGTATTTCGGCCTGGGTGTTCGGCATTACCACGATAATGTGTATCAGTTCGTCTATCTTTGCGATTCAAAAAGTAAACCGCGTAGATCCGGCAATTGTCTTTAAAGCATGACTTTAAATAGGTTCGCTCCATCTGTCGAAAATTGGAATCAAAACGTAAAAAAATAATCGCTTAAAAAAATAACTTAAGCGTTGAATAATTTTTGTTAGTCCTAGAATCAGTACCTGTAATTGTGCTAATCTAGCGCTGACAATCTAGCGAATGCTCTTACCGCTTGCCGTCTATGTAATAGGATGAAAGATTTACACAAATGAGTGCGTGTTCGATTAACATTGATGAGTTTAGCCAGAATGCCCCAGATCGGGTGGCTGCCACTGACGCGAGCTTGGATCCAGCAAAGAAAGATGCCATCAAAGCTAGAGGGGTAAAGATGGTATTCGAGTCAGGAACGGGCTTTTATAATGCTTTGAAGGGAATCGATCTAGAAGTTCGCAGGGGCGATATCCAGCTTTTAATGGGGCCTTCTGGTTCTGGCAAAACTACCTTACTCTCAATATTAGCGGGTTTGTTAACCCCTTCGTCGGGAAGCGTAAAACTTCTGGGGCAGGAAATTACTAGGATGTCTCGCGGCAAGCTGACGCGGTTCCGACGACAAAATATCGGCTTTATTTTCCAAGGATTTAACCTATTTCCAGCTCTGAGCGCAACTGAAAACGTAGAATTGGCTCTCAATGTCAAAGGTATTCGAGGGCGGGAAGCGCGAAAACAAGCAGAGGAGTTGCTAGAACAGGTGGGATTGGCTTCTTGGGCGAAGCAGGGTCCGAGAGATTTATCTGGAGGCCAGAAACAAAGGGTGGCGATCGCCCGTGCCCTAGCAGGCCGTCCCGAGTTAATTATGGCTGACGAGCCTACTGCTGCCTTAGACTCCCAAAGCGGCCACGCCGTTATAGAACTGCTCCGCAAGCTGGCAAAAGAAGGGGGTTGTACTGTCCTCATGGTTACTCACGACCCGCGCATTCTAGATGTGGCCGATCGCATTCTCCATCTAGAAGATGGTATGTTAACAACACCAGAAACCGGGCATGCCCCCTAAAGATTGGGAATCAGGCTCTGTTGGGCATCGGGCTAAAAATTAGGGTGTAGGGTGTAGGGTGTAGGGTGATTATCTTGTGGGGCTTTTTGCTCGTTTTGACGACCAATGGGGGATCGTTACCGCAAGAAAGCTCGAAACCTCCGTTCGTGTATAATTTTGGGTCTCCGACAGAGATAGGGAAAATAGCATGAAGTTTCCCTACACCCTACACCCTACACCGATGGCGGCCCGCTTGTGTAGGGGAGAAGACAAAACTCGCGATCGCGCCCCTTCGAGTCTCAAAATTAAAATGTCCTATCAATGCAATCGTTTATAATAACCCCTGGATCGGAGTGCAAAATATGCGAACTTTACTGTTATATCCCCTTTTCCCAAAAAGTTTTTTCTCATTTGATAAAGTCTTAAAACTGGTAGATCGTAAAGCTCTAATACCGCCTCTAGGTTTAATTACGGTAGGAGCGATTTTGCCCCAAGAATGGGAATTCAAACTGGTCGATCGCAATGTCCAGGACATAACTGAGGCGGAATGGGATTGGGCAGAGATGGTCATTATCTCGGCCATGATCGTGCAGAAAGAAGATTTCCTCGCCCAAATCCGCGAAGCCAAAAGACGGGGCAAACGGGTAGCAGTAGGTGGTCCTTATCCAACCAGTTTGCCTGACGAAGCCGAAGCTGCTGGAGCAGATTATTTAATTTTGGACGAAGGGGAAATTACCCTCCCCATGTTTGTAGATGCAGTTTCCCGAGGGGAACCTCGGGGGGTTTTTCATGCAAAAGGTGAGAAGCCAGACGTCTCGATATCCCCAGTGCCTCGCTTCGACCTGCTGAACAAAGATGCCTATGACACGATGGCCGTCCAGTTTTCCCGGGGCTGTCCGTTTCAGTGCGAATTCTGCGATATTATCGTTCTCTACGGTCGCAAACCGCGCACGAAAACTCCCGCCCAATTCCTGGCAGAACTGGATCGCATCTACGAGCTGGAATTCGACCAAACCATCTTTCTGGTAGATGACAACTTTATCGGCAACAAACGCAATGTCAAGCTGCTGCTGAAAGAGCTGAAAGTCTGGATGGCAGATCATGACTATCCTTTCCGATTTATGACTGAAGCTTCAGTAGATTTGGCTCAAGATGAAGAGTTGATGGAACTGATGGTGGAAGCCAACTTTAATGCGGTATTTTTAGGGATTGAGACCCCGGATGAAGAAAGTTTGGCTGTAAGTAGAAAATTCCAAAATACCCGCGACTCTCTGAGCGAAGCAGTGGAGAAAATTGTCCGCTCTGGGATGCGGGTCATGGCTGGCTTTATCATTGGCTTCGATGGGGAAAAAACCGGGGCGGGCGATCGCATTGTCCGCTTCGTACAAAAAAGCTCCATTCCCGTCGCTCTATTCAGTATGTTGCAAGCCTTGCCAAATACCGCCCTCTGGCATCGCCTTGAAAAAGAAGGGCGACTGCGCGATAAGCTTGGCAATGGCAACCAAACTACCTTAATTAACTTTGTCCCCACTCGACCCGTAGAAGAAATTGCCCGCGAATATGTGGAAGCTTTCTGGCAACTCTACGACCCCATCATGTTCCTGGATCGAACTTACCGTCATTTTATGATGATGGGCGCTCCCAGGAATAGCGCTAAGATTAGCCGGCGTTCCTTAAGCTGGAAAACAATCCGGGCTCTCCTGATTATTGTTTGGCGTCAAGGGATTCTTCGCAAGAGCCGCTGGAAGTTCTGGATTTATTTGTATAAAATCAACAAGCACAATCCCAAAGTCTTGGATCAATACTTGACTATTTGCGCTCAATTAGAGCATTTCTACGATTATCGCCAAATTGTCCGCAATCAAATAGAAACCCAGATTGCTGAGTTTTTGGCATCGGAAGAAGCCGAGCAAGAATCCATGCTAAAACAGCCGGAAAAACAGCCGGAAAAACAGCCGGAATCCGCTGCTGCCGCCTAGGGTGTGGGGTGTGGGGTGTGGGGTGTGGGGTGTAGGGTGTGGGGTGTGGGGTGTAGGGTGTAGGGTGTAGGGTGTGGGGTGTAGGGTGTGGGGTGTAGGGTGTAGGGTGTAGGGTGTAGGGGACTTGCGCAGAAATAAAGTACCGTTCGGGCTGAGCGGAGTCGTTGGCGAAGCCTGCGCTCTTAGCGCATAGCCCAAGAATCGGTACGTTATTAACTTCCAAGTCCCCTAGGGAAATTTCCTGCTATTTTCGCGCCTCCCGATCTCTTTTGAGAGGAAAACTAAACTGTATCGGTTGTAAGGGGTAACGAGATTGGAAACGATTCCCGCTCGTCACCATAACTCCAAGAGAACCACATTCCGCTCTTCTCAATGCCCAATAGCCTGCCTGAGCCCGAACGCCCGGCCCAATGCCCAATGCCCCATGCCCCATGCCCCATGCCCTCTAACAAATACGGCCTCGCTATTCATACTACGAGCCCCGACCTGGGTTTGGCGATCGCAGCCTATCCCGCCCTTCCAGAAAATAAGGATAAGTTGCTTTACCGCTCTGGTTGCTGGAATTTGGGACGGGGGTTAGCAAAAAAATTTCAGCAACATCTATCCGAGTTTATCGAGCCCCAGAATTGGAGCGACTTGGCTTTTCTGGCAGTAGCGATCGGGCCAGGTAGCTTCACGGGTACTCGCATCGGCGTTACTGCCAGTCGTACTTTAGCTCAGCAGTTGCAGATTCCCCTGTTTGGCATCTCAAGTCTGGCTGCAGTAGCGCGTTTCTCTCTTACAAATGAAACGCAAAGCAGCGAATTTGTAAGAGAGCAGGATTCATTGCCAGGAAAATTATCAGAAAAAAAGACGGGTGCGATCGCTATCCAAATGCCCGCCCAACGCGGCCAGCTATTTGTAGCTATTTACAAAATAGATACTGTCTCTCAATCTTTAACCAACTTATTTCCAGACTCGGTACTCGCTGCCGAGGCATGGCAAAAAACTCTCGATAACTGGTCAACTCCCTATCAACTAATTTCCATACCTGCTGGAGCTGGATTGGGAAACTCAGCCTCTGCAGTTCTAGAACTAGCTCATCTGGATTGGCAACAAGGCTTGCGCCCGGACTTCTCAGAAGCCTTGCCCTTCTACGGCCAAAATCCAGTTTAGAATTATTGGTATAGGGTCTGTAGCTTCCCTGGGCGGTGCGCGATGCGATCGCCCAGTGAAGTCTTTAGGGAATTCCAAGAAATAAATTACCCAATTCGTAGGACGGGCGTCCCGCCTGTCCCCTCGCCCGCCCTTATTTTGGAACGGGCGTCTCGCCCGTTCTACGGTCCAGCCTTTTTTAGGGCGATTAACCGGATTTGATATAATTACCTCTAACCTAATTAGGACTTACGCAACGGCACTACGGGGAGGGGCAACCACGGGGGGATTGCCCCTACAAATACTAAATATGGACAGTTTGCGTAAGTCCCGCTAATGACAGATAAAATTAAAAATTAGCCAAGAAAAACAATGAAAGCTATTAATTTAGAGATACCCGTTGAATCAGTAAACCAAGGAGAAAAAGCAGTTCTCATAGAAGTAGGCATCCAGCTATATAAACAAAAAATTTTCACCTTCGGCCAAGTCCGTCGCTTGCTGAATGTTTCTGTCTGGGAAATGCAAAAAACTTTAGGACAAAATAAAATAGAACGGCATTACGACGAAGCAGATTTAGAGGAAGATTTGGCATCTATTGAAAGAGGAGATTGGGAAAAATGAAGGTGATTTGTAATGCCACTCCCTTAATTAACTTTGCAGCTATTAATCGTCTGGATATTTTAAAAAATTTGTTCGCCAAGATAATTATTCCCGAAGCAGTCTATCGAGAAACGACTCAAACTAGCTTTCCTAATTCGCAACTTATTCTAAATGCAATTGCTGAAGAATGGTTACAAGTAGAAGTAATTAAAGGGATTCCCGATAATATTTCCAATTTGTTAGATCCTGGGGAAAGGGAAGCTATCGCTCTAGCTCTTTTTAATGGCGAAACGCGAATTTTGCTTGACGAACAAGAGGCAAGAAAAATAGCTAAAAGTTTTGAATTGCAGGTAATAGGAACTCTCGGCATTCTAATTTTAGCCAAAAAGCATCAAATTATTTCTCAAGTAAAACCCCCACTCGAACAAATGAGGAAGGAAGCTCAATATTGGGTTAGCGATTCCCTCGTTCGGCAAATTTTAGAACAAGTTGAAGAGTTATAAGCATCTTAGTCAGGCGAGCCTTTCACGTCGCGACAGCGAAACGCCCTACCTCAAATTGCAAAATTAAAATGTTCCCAAGGCTCTTTCACAACATAGTGCCATTTTCTTTTTCTTCTTCTAATAAGCTCATTAGTTTCTGCGCGGCATCGCCATAATCGTAGGGGAACCAAGCACGATAAACCGTGTCATTGAGATCTTCCAAACTATCTTCATCATCTTTATCGTCAAATAAATCGGCAATTAAATCTTCCACAGTTCCTACCTTTGCCGTTCCTTGCTTCCAAGACTCTAAAGTAGATCGAGCATTGGCAGCAATCTCCAAGCGCCGCTTTTCAACTCTTCTTTTTCTAAGCAGTTCCCACAAATAATCTTGCTCGTCAATAGAGAGCCTTTCGATAGATTCTATAATGTCTTGATAAGATGTAATGCTCATATTTATATCGCCTATCATCGTATCTCAATTTATGTACTAAATCGCTAGGTCTGGCCAAACCTGGTAGAAACCGCTAGGGATGGCGGCGTTACAAAAAATGAATATAGCGATCGCATCGATTCAGAGCCTTGAGTTTGGAGCCTTATAACTCAAAACTCAAAACTCAAAACTTAAAACTTAAACCTCTCAAGAATCAGAATCGGTCTCATCCTCGGAGGGTACTTCTGCCTCTTCAGTAGGATTTTCTTTTTCCTGTTGTTCCTGAGCCCGCTTTTCCCGTTTTTTCCGCTCTGCTTCTATCATGTCCTTCATAACAATCTGAGCCTGAGCTATCTTGTCTAGGTTGCTGCGGTAGAGATCTAAATCCTTACTTATTTTTTCTTCTGGCAAGTTGAGAGCGATCGCTATTTTCTGCAAAGCTTGCTCTCGCTGTTTTTCGTCTTTCACCAGATCTGGATCTGCTCCCTCTAGCAGGACATACAGACCAATAGCAAATAGACGACTGTATTTGAAACTGGGATTGCTCGCTATCTGAGAGATAGTTTCTTGCCACCGCCCAGCCGAATCGGGGACAGTCTCTTTGGCGAGCCATCCAATTAATTTTTCCCATCCGAGACCCCTGGCCAATGCCAACAACTCTTCGGCATCTTGCCGATATTTCTCGGGTTTGTAATCTAAAGACTTGCAAAGGGCGTTAAAAATAGACCCCTTATCTTTCTCTGGTTGGTAGCCTTGCATGAATCGGTCGAAGGACGTTACAACCCCAAGGGCATATATGGGGTCGTAGCCAAAATCGGCATTAACCGATAGCAAGTGCATTTCTACCATCAGTTCTTCCACCACTCGCCGGTATATGGAAGCGATGGGACGTGTGTGGAGCGTGTAGAAGGCTCGCTTAGTATCTGAAACTGTACGGACGTTATTCACTGGCGAACATTAAGGGGCACGGCGATCCCATTGTCTCCCTAAAGGGTCAATTTGCCAAGGGAAACTGCTGCGATCGCTACTGGTATTATTTTATTTTTACAACAATACTTGCTTTTTTGCAGGGGGTTCAATTATTTTATGCGATCGCCCCTCTAAAGGCCCTTTGAAATTCTGCATAGGCGTGGAACCTTTCGTAACAGGGCGCAGGGCACAAAGGAGGAGACAAAGGAGCAGGGAACAAGGGAGCTTTTTTGAGCAGGGAGCAAGATTAGCTTGTATCTAAGTCCCGAAGAAACCGAACATTTCCAGTATTTCTTTTACCCAGAGTCAAGCTTACTTCTTTCTATGAAAAATACTCTATACCTTAAATTAACTTTAAAGCAAAGCTCTATTTCTCCAAAAGCTCCAAAAGCTCCAAAAGCTCCCAAGACCCTTGCCTCAAAGCCTATTAGGTTCTTTATTGTTGATGGATTGCAGGTTAGTAATGCATCCCTGAACTAATACATATTTGCCCGGTTTGATTTTTTGAGGCTTTTTGAGGTTTTGACTCCCTCGCTATGGCTATCCAATGGCAGCAGCAAGCTCGATACTGGTAGCACCCATACCTGCTAAGTTCGGGTATAACCCATCCTTTGCTTTGGGACTAGCCAATATTTATGCTGCTGTTTCCATAATCTTGTTTGGCCTATTAACTGCCAATAACTCCCTCAACCTCAACCCAAAAAAAGCATCCAGTTTTTTTCAGCACCAATGCCTGGGGCAACTCTTCAAGCTTTCTTAAATATCTTGAGAGTTTTTTTGCGAAAATGAGAAGTTGGCTTGCAATCCCTGCCAACATATCCCTACACTTGCCTCCAAGCTCTCTTGCGAACCCAGTATTTTCTTGGCTATTTTCTTGGCTATTTTTTTTGGTATTTGACATTATATGCCGGATGCGATCGCCACGGCCAGCCATAACAACTGTCATTGGCAATTAGTTCCGCCTTTATGTGCTTGGCAGATGGGCGATCGGCAATATCGAGTTTTACTGGTGATTCGGGGAGATTTTAGATTTTAAATTTCATCCTGTTTGGTTAGCAATTAGTCTATCCTCCCCAATCTTTCTCTGAAGGACTCCTTATATATAGAGCCGTTTTCGCCCTGCAATCTAGCTTGCTACTCTAGCTTGCTACTCTAGGACCTGCCTCCAGAGCCTCTTCCTCGGTCTCAAAGATATCAAACACTGAATCCATCATGGTCACCTCAAAAACCAACTTGGCTTCTGGATGAACATTACAAATACGAAAGCTGCCCTTTACCTTGTCAGCATCTCGCATTCCAGCCACCAAGGAAGTTAGGCCAGAGCTATCAATAAAGTTTACCTGGCCCAAATTCACTACAATATGCCTACTAAGTTTAGAAATACATTCCTGCAACTTGAGGCGAAATTGCCATGCGGTTGTAATGTCCAGACGACCAGTGGGTGCCAACACAATAACTTTGGTCCCATCTTGGGTCGCATGTTCTTTTTGCTCGATGTGGATCACGGAGCCTCCCTTTCTAAGCTAGTTGCTTACCTCGCTTATGTAGTTTAGCTTAGACGATCTTAGATTCTGGTGTCCATTCTGCCCAATTTTGAGGTTTGAGAAAAACTTCATATAATTCTTCCTCGGGAGTATTCGGCTCTGGCTTATAGCCGTATTCCCAACGGACCAAGGGAGGTAGAGACATCAAAATCGACTCAGTGCGCCCGTTTGTCTGGAGGCCAAAGATAGTTCCCCGGTCGTAAACCAGATTAAATTCCACATACCGACCGCGACGGTAGAGTTGGAATTGGCGCTCGCGATCGCCATATTCCATCGAGTGCCGCCGCTCCACTATCGCCTCATAAGCCGGTAAAAACGCATCCCCACATTTTTCCACAAAAGCAAATAGTTCTTCCCAGTTGCGAGGGGCAATCTCTCCGAGTCCCTTACTATATTGTCCTGCCGTCCCTTCTGGATTGGGTCCGCGATACAGTTGTCCCGGACGACCATCTTGGTAGTCAAAGAATATCCCGCCGACTCCACGCATTTCCTGCCGGTGCTTTAAATAAAAATACTCGTCGCACCAGGGCTTAAATACCGAATAATACTCCGGATGGCAAGCATCGCAGGCTTCTTTTAAAGTGCGGTGTAGATGAGCGGCATCCTCGGCAAACGGATAGTATGGTGTTAGATCCAGACCGCCGCCGAACCACCATACAGGTCCTGCCTCAAAGTAGCGATAATTGAGATGGACTGTAGGAACGTAGGGATTGCGGGGGTGCAAGACCATTGAAGTTCCGGTAGCGTAGAACCCATGACCCTCTGCTTCTGGGCGATGCTTCAAAATCGAGGGAGGCAACCCCGAACCCCAGACTTCCGAAAAGTTCACGCCACCTTGCTCGAAAACACCCCCATCTCGGATCACCCGAGACCGACCGCCGCCGCCTCCGGGCCGTTTCCAGGAGTCTTCCTTAAATGTTTCTTTTCCATCCAATGCTTCCAAGCCCTCACAAATCTTATCTTGGAGCGATTGCATAAACTGGCTGACTCGGTTACGGGAGTCCACACCGGGTCCATCGTTTTTGGAATTTTCGGTTTTGGGATTTTCGGTCGTGGGATTTTCGAGCGTGGGAGTTTCGGCCTTGAGAGTTGTTGAAACTGTCATAACTTCACTTAAATTTAGCGTTACTCTAATTGAATTAGAGCCTTGACACGGGACCGCTTATAATAGACAGATTGGCAGTCTCGTTGCGCAGGAATATTAACCCGCCTTCTGCTTTTCCGGGCATATTCTCAGCGCATAGTATCCCAATGGATGGGTGTAGCATCGCCACCGCAATAAATCTATACATTAATCAAAGAAACGATACATTGAAGAAACTCTCAATTTTTTTTAGTAAATTTCTGTAACTTTCTCGATCGCACCAGATTAAGATTAGAAACAGTTGGGCCCTTTCAAAGAGGGCAATTACTGTGGATCCAAGCCAGAGGGTGAAGAACGCTTATGTCTGCGAAACTCGATACTAAATCAGTTCTAGAAGTATTGCGACCAGTACAAGACCCCGAACTTCAAAAAAGTTTGGTGGAATTGAATATGATTCGCAACATAAAAATCGATAGTGGCAATGTCAGCTTTTCCTTAGTGCTGACAACTCCCGCCTGTCCCTTACGGGAATTTATAGTTGAAGACTGCCAAAAAGCAGTTAGGACTTTGCCTGGTGTCGAAAAGGTAGAAATAGATGTTACGGCGGAGACCCCCAAGCAAAAACAATTGCCGGACCGCCAAGGTATTGACGGGGTTAAAAATATTCTGGCTATTTCCAGCGGCAAAGGCGGCGTAGGCAAAAGCACGGTTGCCGCCAATGTCGCCGTATCTCTGGCTCAGGCCGGGTCTAAAGTGGGGCTCCTAGATGCCGACATCTACGGACCTAATGCCCCAACAATGTTGGGATTGAGCAATGCCCAGGTGATGGTGCAAAACAGTTCCCAAGGTGAAGTTCTGGAACCAGCATTTAATCACGGGGTAAAATTGGTCTCAATGGCCTTTTTAATTGACAAAGATCAGCCGGTGATTTGGCGCGGCCCGATGTTAAACGGCATCATTCGCCAGTTTCTCTATCAAGTCGATTGGGGAGAATTAGACTATTTAATTGTGGATATGCCCCCCGGCACTGGGGATGCTCAATTAACAATGGCTCAATCGGTGCCTATGGCTGGGGTTGCGATCGTGACCACGCCTCAGAATGTGGCCTTGTTGGATTCTCGCAAGGGCTTGAAAATGTTCCAGCAACTCAAGGTGCCCGTGTTGGGAATTGTAGAAAATATGAGCTATTTTATACCGCCGGACTTGCCGGACCGTCAATACGATATCTTTGGCTCTGGGGGCGGCGAAAAAACTGCGAGCGAACTTGGGGTGCCGTTACTAGGCTGCATTCCCCTGGAAATTCCCCTGCGCCAAGGTGGGGATTCTGGCGTACCGATAGTCGTAGGGGAACCGGATTCGGCATCGGCCAAGGCACTGCGAAAAATTGCCGAAAGAATTGCTGGGAAAGTTTCTGTGGCTGCCTTAGCTTAGGAGTATGAAGTAATTTGGGAATGGGCATGGGGCATTGGGCATATTCGCATTGGCAACAGTTCTGAATTTTGAGTGTTGAGTTTTGAGTGTTGAATTACAATTATTTAATTTAAAATTTTAACCTCAAACCTCAAACCTAAAACTTAAAACTTATAGGACTTACGCAACGGCACTACGGGGAGGGGCAACCACGGGGGGATTGCCCCTACAATCCGCCAAATATGAAGCTTTTGCCTAAGTCCTAACTTAAAAATCCAAACTTAAAACTATTTCCAATGCCCCATGCCCCATGCCCCATGCCCCATATTAATTTGCTTAACCTTCGATTGATTAATTATGTTGTCCCAAAATTCGCTAGAAACAAAGAAGCCGAAAAAATCATTTCTGGCTCCCTGGCTGGAGATGGACTGGATACTATTATTGCTGTCCGTGGGGCTGACTCTGTTTGGGGGGATTGCTATCCGCAGTACCGAGTTTCAAATGGAACAGAAGTATTGGCTCCAACATTGTATAATTGGTGGCATTGGTTTGATACTGACCCTGGCGATCGCCCGCTTCCGCTATCAAATTCTAGTCCGATGGAAATGGGCAATTTATATCCTGACCAATCTGTCTCTAATCGCCGTAATGTTTGTCGGCACCTCCGCTCTGGGAGCCCAGCGATGGATTACGATCGCAGGCTTTAACGTTCAACCATCTGAATTTGCCAAACTAGGAGCAATTATAACCTTGGCGGCTGTACTTCACGATCGCACCGCCAACACAATACCGGCAGTCCTGAGAACCCTAGCGATCGTAGCCGTACCCTGGGCATTAGTTTTGACGCAACCAGATTTAGGAACCTCATTGGTATTTGGTGCGATTACTTTTGGAATGCTCTATTGGGCAAACGCCAACCCGGGTTGGTTGCTCTTGATGGCTTCTCCCCTAGTTTCCGCTATTTTATGTGGAGTATATTTGCCTGCGGGCTTGGCCTGGATAAACCTAATGGGTTTTGTGGCTTGGTACAGTTTGCCCTGGCGGTGGCTTGGGGCGATCGGGGCTATGGTTATTAACCTCGCCTCGGCCCAGCTTGGAGGAATATTGTGGGGATTTCTCAAAGACTATCAGAAAGACCGACTGATTTTATTTTTAAACCCAGAACAAGATCCCCTCGGCGGCGGATACCACCTAATTCAATCTCGCATCGCTATTGGCTCCGGCGGTATGTGGGGAAGGGGTCTATATCAAGGAACTCAAACCCAGGGGCATTTTATCCCCGAACAGCACACGGACTTTATTTTCACCGCTATTGGCGAAGAAATGGGTTTTGTTGGTGCCGCCTGCGTCCTGTTAGCTTTTTGGTTGATCTGTCTGCGCTTGACGATGATAGCTCACAATGCCAAAGACAACTTTGGCTCTTTATTAGCAGTTGGGGTTCTTTGTACGATAGTTTTCCAGACAATCGTGAACATTGGCATGACTATTGGTTTAGGTCCTGTTACGGGGATTCCCTTGCCTTGGCTCAGTTACGGTCGCTCTGCTTTGCTAACTAACTTCATCGCCCTCGGCCTGGTAGAAGCGGTTGCTAGGCATAGATCCTCGTCATAGTGCAAGTTACAACCAAATTTTGGCCTGTCCTTCTTCCAAAAAATCCGAGAGTCATTCAGGGAACTTCCAGTTTTACGGAAAAATCCTTGGCTTTCGGGTTTTTTACGTCTAATTTAGAGTAAACTATTAAATGAAAATCTGGATTGCCAAAAAATATCAAAATTATGATTTTGCCTGGATCTGCTGTTAAAGTTACAAATCCCGCCGATACCTACTACTGCTTTCAAGGGCAAGTCCAACGAGTAACCGATGGTAAAGCTGCAGTGTTATTTGAAGGAGGAAACTGGGATAAGTTAGTCACCTTCCGGCTTTCCGAGCTAGAACCCGTAGATGCCACCGCCGGTCGCAAGAAAGGAAAATAATTGATTGGGCATTGGGCATTGGGCATTGGGCATTGGGGAGGTTTGAATTTTTAGTTTTGAGTTTTTAGTTTTGAGTTTTTAATTTTTAATTTAAAACCCAAGCAGAGACTCGACTCTTTATGTATGTAGCAAGCGAAGCGGCGCGCCAAAGTCTAGATGTAGCGATCGCGCTATGGGCTAGGGGCAGGCTACGCTAACCTGCTTCCTGCGCAAAAGAGCCGACAATTTGCCTAAGTCCCGTCAAACTTAAAACTTAAAACTTTCCCCAATGCCCAATGCCCATGCCCAATGCCCAATGCCCAATGCCCAATAAAATATTATGCGTTTACCACTACCTCAATTTACAGACGAAAATCGGCATCCAAACCATATTGCCGAGGTGATTGAAACTTCTACTATCGAATTTTTGGCTCAATGCTTGGAGCCGGACGATTTAACTTTCCCGACTATGCCGCCCTTTGGCAGTTGGGTTCGAGCATTGGATGAAGAGTCGGGCAATCAAATCTATGCAGTGGTCTATCATGCTACGACTAGCCCAATAGATTCGGTTCACCGCGCCCGGGCTTTGGGTCTATCTTTACAGGGATTGCGAGAACAGCAACCGCAGATTTTTGCCATGCTCAAGACAGAGTTTCGGGCAGCGATCGCCGGTTTTTCAGTAGATTCTAGAGAGGGTTCCGATGGTTCTCAACCAACTCTTGGTAGGATTTACCAGTATATTCCGCCCCGTCCGCCTCAAATTCACCAAGCAGTTTATCGATGCGAACCGGAAGAAATAATTTATTTTACGGAGGAGCTGGATTTTCTGCGGACGCTCTTGCAAGTCACCGGGGCACCCGTCGATGCTCTCACGGCGGCCGCTATTCGCGAAGTTTATAGATTGCGAAAAGCAGACCGGGACTGGTTGGTGAAAGCAGGGCGAACTTTGAGCGTATTGTTAAAGGACGATTACGATCGCCTCAGATTAATCCTCCGTCAAATTAATCCATAATTTTTGAGATCGGAAAAGTTAGTGAATCCTATCCAGGGCTCGTTGGCCTCCCCATTTTTCGACTAGGCGATCGTCATAATCGTCCGCAACTTCCAACACCGCTTTCACCGATGATTCTAGTTCTTTTTTGTCGCAGGTCGAGCCAACAATAGTATGTTCAAACAGGATATCGTTGTTTGCATCTATACCAAAAGCGCCAAAAATCATATTGGTATTTTCTTCAAGCAAAAAGCGCATCAATTCAGGGGTTATATCTGCACCCGTTACTACATAAGAGCGCGTGTTGATAATAGCATCATCTTCCCCCCAAGGAAAAACAAGAACTTCCACTAGAGCCGAGCCCATTAATAATCCCAATCCTGGAATATCTTGCCTCGCACAAGGGAACTTACCGAACAATTCGTGCATCCAAAGAGCTATTTTGTCGTAAGATGCTTCTTGAGCTGGGGTTTGAAATAACATCTTGATTCTCCTGATTTCCCGATTGTCTTCAACACCAATTTTATCTATCTATCTAATTTAAAGATATAGCACTACCGACTAAGGTTAGGACAGTTACAAAATGCTCTGTTGCTTAGATGGCAGGACTTTAGCTGACTGCTGAGCAGTGACAGCTAATCGCTTACTGCTATACCAAAACTTTAAATAGGATAGAGTTAATAAAGCTCAGACCGACCGAACCTAGTAAGGCGCTCCATATTCCCCAACGCAACCTAAATCCATCTACTAGCCAAGCAGTTAAGCCAAAGACAAGCATATTGAGCAGCAGAGCGATCGCGAAATTGGAAAACAACACTCCTAAAATTGGATCGGCAATTTTTCCTAAAATTGGCAAAATCAGAGCATTCAAAAGACCTATAGCCCCTGCTGACAGTAATGCTTTTTTAAAAGTATCAATTTCTACACCAGTTGGTAGCTTAGACAGAATAAACAAGCTGACAGAAGTAATCAGCCAGGTAATCAGAATCGAAACAATATCCATATAAGTAACTCCCGAATGCAAATAAACTAGCTAGTGCAGCGCGGCAGAAATAATCAACAGCGCGATCCTTGTGGGTCAAAACCAGAGTCCAAAGTAATTTTTAATTTTGAATGAAATAACTTTTAATTCCGCGCAGCGGCACTAGACGTTAAAGCGGAATAGCATAACATCTCCTTCCTGCACTACATAGTCTTTCCCTTCGCTGCGCACCAAGCCTTTTTCTTTGCCAGCAACCATCGATCCCGCTGCCACCAAATCATCATAAGCAATTGTTTCAGCTCGGATGAAACCTCGCTCAAAATCAGAGTGAATTGTCCCAGCAGCTTGGGGCGCTACCATGCCGGCGCGAATAGTCCAAGCACGGGTTTCTTTGGGTCCGGTAGTCAAGAAAGTCCGCAAGCCCAAAAGCTCGTAAGTTGCCCGAATCAGGGATTTTAGTCCCCCTTCTTCTACCCCCAAAGATGATAGAAAATCGGCTCGCTCTTCTTCTGGTAACTCGATTAGCTCCGACTCTACTTGAGCAGAAACAATAGCCACTCCGGCGGAATCTGCATCGGCAATTTTTTTCAGCTTTTCTACCCAATCATTGCCAGTAGCCAGATCGTCCTCAGACACGTTAGCTGCATAAATAACGGGTTTTTGGGTCAGCAACCCTAATTGCTGAATGCTCTGAGCTTCATCTTCGGTAAAATCTATCTCTCGGTTCGATTGGCCCTCATTTAGACTGGCAAGTAACTTTTCTAAGGCACCGAGTTCTAGCTGAGCTTCTTTGTTAGCACGGGCCTGCTTGCGAACGCGCTCCATGCGCCGTTCGACTTGCGCTAAATCCGCTAATGCCAATTCTAGCTTAATCGTTTCAATATCGCGTCCTGGGTCAACGGAGCCAGAGACGTGAATGATATCATCATTTTCAAAACAGCGCACTACATGAACGATCGCATCCACTTCGCGAATATGAGATAAAAACTGGTTGCCCAGTCCTTCTCCTTTGCTGGCACCCTGAACCAAACCGGCGATATCGACAAATTCAATCCGGGTAGGTACTGTTTGGAGCGAACTGGATATTTGGGTTAGCACTTCCAATCGTTCGTCCGGCACCGCCACGACACCCACATTCGGCTCGATAGTGCAAAAAGGAAAATTGGCAGCTTGTGCTTTGGCATTGGCAACCAAAGCATTAAATAGAGTAGATTTTCCAACATTGGGCAGTCCGACAATACCGGCTCTAAGCATAACTATCTATGAAAATTGTACGTTTGTTATCTTATAGCAGTAAGCAGTCAGCTGTCAGCAGTCAGCTCGTACTAAGGCAAGACTTACGCAAAAGGTAGGGTCAAGATCTATATTTTGCGTCTGTTGCGCAATACACACTCTACAAATAGCGCCCGTGCGTAAATACTCTAAGGGGTGGGCTTCGTTGAAAGCCGGAAAAGCTGTCTGTTTCGCCGCTCGCTCTTTAGCTGAAACAGGACTTAAATAGGACTTACGCAACAACGCTATGGCTCGGGGCGTTCGCGGGGAGCGGAGCCTGCGCGCCGAAGGGCGCATAGCGTCTGTGCCCCTGAGAATCGCTCTTTGGATTGCCCCTACAAACAACTAAATCTGGACATTTTGCGTAAGTCCTGTTAAATAGATAATCTAAATGTAGGGTGCGCATTGCGCACCAAAAACTATATATAGAGTTCGAGCTTACAATTTGCGTAAGTCATATGAAAGCTAAAAGCTCAGAGCTCAGAGCTAAAAGCTGAAAGCTAAAAACCTTCCGATGCTAGACCAAAGCAAAGTACCTCTACTGGAAAGCCTGCAAGCTTCTGCCCATAGGACCCATGCAGCCTTTTATGCCCCCGGACATAAGCGGGGACAGGGCATTGCCAGAGAACTGGCGGCATGGTGGGGATTGTCGGTTTTTCAAGCGGATTTGCCGGAATTGCCAGAATTGGATAACTTGTTTGCCCCTAGTGGCGCGATCGCTCTAGCCCAAAAACTAGCTGCAGAGGCATTTGGAGCCGCAGAAAGTTGGTTTCTCGCCAACGGATCTACCGCTGGAATCATCGCCTCTATTTTGACCGCGACAGGTCCGGGGGATAAAATCATTCTGCCTCGCAATATTCACAGCTCTGCTATTTCTGGCCTAATCCTCTCGGGAGCAATGCCTATTTTTATCTATCCCGAATACGACGATAATTGGGACCTATATTACGGTATGGCTCCAGAAGCCGTGGCTGCCGCTTTGGAGAAGCATCCCGATGCCAAGGCAGTAATGATGGTTTATCCGACTTATCATGGGATTTGTGGAGATGTGGCTGCGATCGCCCGTATCGCTCATCAACACCGCATCCCCCTCCTCATAGACGAAGCACACGGACCCCATTTTGCCTTTCATCCCGAACTGCCTTCACCAGCCCTTGCACTCGGTGCCGATTTAACGGTGCAATCTATTCATAAGGTTCTCGGTGCCATGACCCAGGCATCAATGTTACATATTAGTAGCAACCAGATTAATTCTCTTTGGCAGTTAGACCGAGATAGGCTGGCTCGAAGCTTGCAAATAGTACAGTCAACCAGTCCCAATTATTTGCTTCTAGCTTCTTTGGATGCGGCGCGACGGCAAATGGCCCTTCAAGGTAGGGAGTTGATGACTAGAACCTTGAACTTGGCCGATCGGGCGAGAGCCCAAATTGAGAAAATTCCCGGTTTATCAGTCTTGCAACCTGTCGGGTCGGCTGCCCCACAAAAAACTTCCTCCGGGTTTTGCGCTCTCGATCGCACTCGCTTAACTGTCAAAGTTAGCTCGCTAGGGCTAACTGGCTATGAAGCCGACGAAATTCTACACCAAGAGTTAGGGGTTACTGCCGAGTTGCCCTCGCTGACCCATCTCACCTTTATTATTAGTCTGGGTAATGCGCCAGCAGATATCGATCGCTTGGTACAAGCCTTTACGACCTTGGCTGGGGATTATCGCCGCTCCTCTTTGCCAGAGCAGATAAATCTGGTTTCTACAAAAAAATCAGCTCTCCTAGAGAGTCCTATATCTCCTCCCCTCTCTCCCCGCGAGGCATTCTTCGCCCCGGTCGAGACCCTGCCAATAGAGCAAATAGAGCAGACTGCTTATAGATCCGGCCATGTATCTGCAGAGTTAGTGTGTCCCTATCCTCCAGGAATTCCCGTGCTAATGCCCGGAGAAGTCATTACAGAAGGTGCTTTAGATCTTTTAAAACAGACTCTGGCCTTGGGTGGAGTTATAACCGGGTGTAGCGATCCCGATCTAAAAACTCTTAAAGTTATTAGTAGCGATCGCGCTCGTTCCTGAGAGTGCTGCAATATCTTGTTTGCCAGATATGTCAAAATCGAAATGCTCTCGCTGAATTTGTAATTTCTATATTTTAGATTTATTTTGGACTTTTAAATTGTAAATGTTCTATGTCTTCTTCTCCCCTCTGGCCTTATGCGACCCCTGGGATTACCGATAGTATGTTCGAGCGTTTGCCCGGTATTCCCATGAGCAAGCGAGAAATACGAATTTTATTATTGTCCCACTTAAGGTTAAAACCCGATTCAGTTTTATGGGATATCGGTGCGGGTACTGGCACTATCCCGGTGGAGTCAGGTATGCTTTGTAGCCAAGGCCGAATTATTGCGGTAGAACGAGATGAAGAGGTAGCGAGTTTGATTCGCCGTAATTGCGATCGCTTTGGCGTGAGCAATGTAGAAGTAATTCTCGGTAATGCCCCTGAGTGCCTCAAAGACCTGCCAGCAAGGCCGACCCGGGTTTGTATCGAAGGAGGGAAACCCATTAAAGCCCTCCTCAAGGAAGTTTGGTCCTATTTAGAGCCCGAAGGACGGTTAGTAGCTACAGCAAACAATTTGGAAAACCTTTATGCCATTTCTGAGTCCTTTGCTGAGTTGCAAGTTCGTAATATTGAGGTAGTTCAATCGGCAATCAACCGCTTGGAGGCTAGAGGCAACAATCAAACTTTTGTAGCGATGAATCCTATTTTTATTCTGAGTGGCGAGAAGTTGCGTTGAGTGCGATCTTTGTGACCAGAGGCGATCGCACTCAACCGAATTTTTTCCAATGCCCAATGTCATCCCCTGTGCCCCCTCCTTTGAAAGCTTTGAAAGGGGGGGTGCCCAATGCTAGGGTGATTATCTTGTGGGCTTTTTCACTCCCCGAGCGCGTGACATATGGGGTTCGTTAGCTCTCTTAACCCCATCCCTGTAAGACTTTCGAGCCCCCGGCCGCTGTCGGGAAATAGCATGAAGTTTCCCTACACAAGAGCACCCCACACAAGAGCACCCCACACCCCTAGCCCAATGCCAAAATTATAGTAATTATGCAATTTGCGACAGTTAACGCTACATATAGAGCATGTAACTATTTTTAACCTCTACCAATGGAGTCTCTCCGTAAGTTCTGAATTAGTTATATGGTATATTTAGAGGCAAAGGCGCTCTCTGGCAACAGAAACACCCCTTGTTACTGGGGTCAAATAGCGTTTTTGACTGTTGGCTATTTGTCGGGCTTACCCCTTCCCGCCCCAAAAATATGCGATCGCACCAATAGATAAGGGATAGATCGCTTCTCCAAAGCCAAAAGGATTGGTAGTAATCTTGTTGCAGAGAAGGGCAGTCCGCATATTGAAAAGAACCCGTTCTATGTCTTGGTCTCGGATTATTAGTGGAATTGTCGGCGTTGCCCTTGCTTTGGGCATAACTATAGTTGGCGGTTGGTATTTTACTCTTGTCTTAGCTATAATGTATTATCTGGGCCATCTCGAATATATCGATCTGGTTAGAGCTAAAGGAATTGCGCCAGCAGCCAAAACGACCTTGGCATTAAGCCTAGCCTTATTGGCTATTTCTACTGTATCTTCCTTCCTTGCAGATGCTTTTTTGCCCATAGCAGGCACTTGTATTTGTTTTTATCTGCTTTTTAAACCAAAACTAGCCACGATATCCGATATTTCTGCCTCGATTCTTGGCCTATTTTATGTGGGTTATCTACCCAGTTACTGGTCGCGGCTGCGATCGCTCGGCAGCGCCTCAAGCGCTAACCTTCCCTTAGGAGGCTACTGGCCGGACAGTTGGAATGATATCCAAGCCTTTCCAAAGGGCCTAACTATAACTTTGCTTGCTTTTGCCTGCATTTGGGCAGCAGATATTGGCGCATATATAGTGGGCAAGTTCTTTGGTCGCACCCGTCTTTCAGAGATTAGTCCCAAAAAAACCGTCGAAGGAGCGCTGTTTGGCGTAGCCGGTAGCTCAACTGTGGCAACATTTGGAGCTTGCGCTCTCGGTTGGCCAGCTTGGCTCATAACAGGATTGGCCTTGGGGATGCTCATTGGCATCGCTAGTCTGCTCGGAGATTTAACAGAATCTCTAATGAAGCGAGATGCTGGAGTTAAAGATTCTGGCAACGCGATTCCAGGTCACGGCGGCATTCTTGACCGAATCGACAGTTATCTGTTTACTGGTCCTCTGGTATTCTATTTTTTTACCTTACTCTTACCTTTGTTGGGTTATTCATAAGAGATAAAAATACTCAGAAATTATGCAAACCGCCGCTATATTATGTAGTCTGCACTGGTTAGCCAGTGCCACAGATACTTAAACAAGATCGCGCAGTGCAGCGCGGCAGAAATAATAAGCGAGCGCGATCCTTGTGGCCGTTAGCCCGGATCCAAAGGAATGCGCGAATTTTGAATTGCGTGAATGAGAGAATTAGAGCTAGAAGGCACTAGCATTAAGTCTTGACTTGCAAGGGCAATTCCTCCCGGGCTTAAGGAATTACCGCAATCCGACCAAGACATATTGCAATGCCTGGAGCAAGGGTTAATTTTTCAATCGCGATTTCCGAGCCTAAATCTAAGTGGAAGTCGTTTAACTTAATTGTTTCCGGGGTAATCTGTAATTGTGGATTCTGAAATAGCAATTGGCTCGGGCTGGCTTTGAGTAAGCTCCCGTACAGGACTCCTGACATACTGTGGCTATCCGACGTAAAAATGCCCTGAAAGCTCAAGCGACCTTCCCCAATAACGATGCGATCGATCTGGCTGACGGAAAGAGTATCCCCCAAAACATTGCTAGAGGTTAGCACGGAAAGTAAAAAATCCGAGATTGCCCCTTGAAGCAAGGGAGTATTGAGAGAGGCATTGAGGTCTGCTTCGCTCCAATAGAGTCGCACTGCAACGGGGAAGGTCTGGAGCGGTCGCAGGGGTTTGCCTTTGAGAATTTGGCCGATATCGATCCGAATTTTACTGGCTTCCAAGCGCATTTCGCTCAGGTGTAGTCCTTGATAGACGGCGCCGATCGCCGAGACGGCAACTGAGGGTATTTCACCGGAGAGGATTTGGCGCACTTGTCCGGAGATATGTACTTGGAGGTCTTCAATGCCGTCGAGGAGCGATCGCAACCAAAGCTGTAGCGCTGGTGCTAAAACCTTACCGATTAGCCCGTTACGAGGAGGGAGAGAATCAGCTATTTCCTCTGCTTGAGGTTCTCCCGCATCAATAAGATCCCAAGAAACTTTCTGCACTTTGCTACCATTGCTCATCTTTAAAGGATCGAAAAGGGATTCGCAAGAATAATAGTATAATCTACTCATCAGGCTCAAGATAGCTATGGTCCACAACGCTTTGATGAATTTTAGCTAGCTTGTATGTAGTTACGTTGTATTTGGCGATCGCACTCTTGCGCCAAGCTCTATGCTGTCAAATCTTGAAGTAGTAAGTCTATAGCAGTCCATAACCATGAAGGCCAGACTGCAAAAAATTCTCTCCCAGTGGGGTATTGCATCCCGTCGCCAAGCTGAAGATATGATTCTGGCAGGACGAGTGCGCCTCAACGGTAAAATCGCCCATCTGGGTCAAAGTGCAAACCTAGAGTGCGATCGCATTGAGGTGGATGGGGTTGCGCTCGAACCAGCCAATCGTCCTCAATTGGTGTATTTATTATTGAATAAACCAGCAAGGGTGGTTTCTACCTGCTCGGATCCATTAGGGCGACGTACTGTATTGGATCTGCTCCCTGCTCAACTTCGCGAATGTCAGGGAATTCACCCGGTTGGCCGCTTGGACTTTGAATCTACGGGAGCTTTGATTCTTACCAATGATGGAACTCTGACTTTTGGTTTAACCCATCCCAAGCATGGCATCCCCAAAACTTATCAGGTCTGGGTGAGCGGATGCCCGCCCGAGTCGGTCCTGCAAACCTGGCGTAGCGGTTTAATGCTTGACGGAAGGAAAACTTTGCCAGCGAGGGTCAAGCTTGTCAAGCGAGTTGGCCGAGCAAAAACTCTTTTGGAAGTAATTCTGCGCGAGGGTAGAAATAGACAGATTAGACGGGTTGCCGCCCAGTTAGGATACCCAGTGGAGCAATTGCACCGCAGCGCGATAGGGCCAATTTTACTCGGATCGCCGTCGGTTCGAGGAGCGCTACCACCGAGCCATTATCGCGACCTCGAAGCTAAGGAGATTTCTTTCTTGCGATCGCAAGTTAATCTAACATCTGAGATCGAGGTGCCCGCAGACACTCAGGAGCAAGGCAGATGAAGCAGAGCAAGCAGAGTAAAAATAACCAGAGTAAAAATAAGCACAGTAAAAATAAGCAGATTTCTCCCGACCAAGAACGAGCTGCCAAACTAGCTAGCATGGGAGCGGAGTTGCGTCGGCTTCGCCTCGAACAATCGAGGACCCTACAAGAAATTTCAGCCGAAACTATGATTCGCTCCTCACAGTTGGAGGCAATTGAAGAAGGACGCCTCGAAAAACTGCCGGAGCCAATATATGTTAGGGGATTTTTGCTCCGATTTGCCAATGCTTTGGGTCTGGATGGATACGCCTTTTCCAGTGATTTCCCTATAGACAAGGAAAAAAAACGCGATCGCAAGAGATTTTACTGGGGCGATTTACTCGCGCTCTTTCAATTGCGATCTATCCATTTGTATATTCTCTATGTATTATTGATTATTTTTTCTGTCAGAGGATTGTCCCAGCACTTGAGTAGAGCGGGAGTTCAAACTAATAACTTGGAAACCTCCAGAGAACCTACTGCAATACCCCCTCAGAAAAAAGAGCCACCGCGAAGAGAAGAACTAGCTCTAACCCCGAGAGCCAATGCTGCTACTGCGAAGCCAGTCAGAGTTGGGCTGACTTTGAAAGAAACATCATGGGTTCGCATAGTGGCAGATGGAAAAACCGAGTTTGAAGGCACCTTGTTGCCTGGAACTCAGCGTACTTGGGAGGCAGATCGTCAACTGGTGGTGCGTGCTGGCAACGCCGGAGGAGTATTGGTCAAAGTCAATAACGGACAAGCCAAGCAAATGGGCGATCCAGATACAGTAGAAGAAATAACCATTACCGCTAGCAATCCCAGATCTTAATTTATAATAGGTAGCTTTATAGTCGTAGCGGCTGTATCTAAAGCATATTTGACAACACCAATAACAAAAAGATCGTGTCAATCCCTAATAAAAACCTGGATGATGCTTGGATTTTTCAAATTAATAGATAAGAATTACTAATTGTGTATTGGCGCAAACAAAAGATAATGGCAAGTTAAATAATAGCTTGTCTTTAAAAAATACAATTATCTATCTTACAATTAATTGATTATTTTTCAAGACTTCGGACATTTTTTTGAATGGCAACGGTAGAATGCGCGTTTGGGACTCCCATATTCCCCCAATCGCCAACGGTAGAATGCGGGTTTCAGCCCGAGTCCCTAAAAACTGTCCGGACTATTATTTTTTGAGAGAATAAGGTAAAGGCAAGGGTACGAACAAGATAAGCCGTTCTTAATCTTTCTGGATATTACTAATTGCCAATAATTAAAATAAAATCAACAATTTTGAAGGCTTGATGACTTTTGCCCTATTCCCATTCCCTTTTGCCCCATTTCCTCTTGCCCGCTTTTAGGAGGTAGTCGCCTGAGTGCTATGGTGTTATGCTGCTTAATGTATATTATCTCACTGGCGAATTGTTAATATTCCAATTGGGAAAAGCAAGTGATAGTTTGCCTGCTAGGGAGGCATAAAACCTGCCCTCTTGCCTTGAGTGGTAGATAAAAAAAGTTCAAATAAAAACCATTGATAAGAGAAAAATTGAAGCCATTTGAGAGCTTTGACTGGACCGTTGAAGCAACCAAAAACCTCAGAGCGATCGGCGCCGCTTGTAGGTCAAAGGCACTTTTGGCGTTGTCTCGTTCGCGCCTTAGGTAACGCACTCGCGAGTTCACCTCCCCCAATTATGGCATCGGCACAGGGTTTAAAATCCTCAACACTGGAACTGCTCAAACGCTTCAACCGAGCGTTTCCTCAGTTTTACGACCAATTCGTTAGCAGTGAAATCCAACTGCAAAACCTCAGACTGGCCTACCAGTTATATAAATCCCGGGAAGCGGTGATTGACCTGAAACCCGATGGCAATAAAAGTCTGCTCTATTTTGCCTACCGCAACCAGTCTTTTCTGCTTAGCGATATTTTTGGAGTCCTGGCTGCCTACGGATTGACCATCCATAGTTTGAGTCTATATGGCCAAATTTATCCGCCGATGTTGGTTTTTATAAAGCTGGTGGTGTCTCGCGGTGGCAAATCTCTAACAGAAAAAACTTCAGAAAATGTTAATAGGGCGATTAGAGAAGCTTTGGCCGGTCACTTTGAGGTTGAAGAAATGCTGGCTGTGGAATTTAATTTAGATGCTGGTCTTCAGGATGTGGAAACAGAGTTTTATGTGGATCCAGTTTTTCATCTGCCAGCGCTGCTGATTGAGGCAGAGAATCAACCTGGATTGTTTTATAAGGTTATGTACGCTATATGGCAAGAAGATCTGTTGGTGGTGAATGCCAATTTGTTAGTGTGGCGAGGGCGGACCCGTCTAATTCTTTACTTGCTCGGTCCTAATGAGAGCTTGATTCCAGAGTACCTCGGCCAAAAAATTGCCGAAGGTGTAAGGGGACGCTTGATGGGGAGCAGATTTTAAATGCGATTCTCACGAGCAAAGACAAAGACGCGCAATTTTGAGCAAGTAAGGGTATTAGAGAGGGCGATCGCTCTTTGGCATTAGAACGGCGATCGCTCTTTGGCATTAGAACGGCGATCGCTCTTCGCCAAGGAGAACGCTTCGGGATAGCATAGAAGAATGGCAATCATCGATATCCTAGGAGTCCCTCACGCTTACGACCTAACGGCTCCCACTGGCTCTCCTTATATTCTTGTTTTTATCCACGGCTGGCTCCTTAGCCGCCATTACTGGCAACCCTTGATAGAACGGCTAGCACCAGATTATCAGTGTCTAACTTACGATCTGCGCGGATTTGGCGATTCCCAGCGTGACTCGGCAAAACCCCAATTCCACCCTAGCTACACTCCTGCCACCTATGCCAGAGATTTAATAACCTTACTCGACAAGCTGGAGATTACGAGCGCGTGGCTTATCGGCCATTCACTCGGAGGCACTATTGCTTTATGGGGCGCATCTTACTTGGAGGATGTTGTCAAAGGAGTTATCTGCGTCAATTCTGGCGGTGGAATATATATAAAAGAAGAGTTCGAGCGGTTTCGGTTCGCTGGACAGCAGTTCTTGAAAATCCGCCCCCGCTGGCTCTGTTATCTGCGCTGGCTGGATTTGCTCTTTGCTCGGGATAGCGTCGCCAATCCGATAGAACTTAAATGGGGCCGACAGCGATTGATTGATTTCGTCAGCGCCCACCCCGATGCTGCATTAGGGGCTCTGCTGGATTCGACAACGGAAGAGGAAATCCATCGGCTTCCCAAGTTAGTATCCCAGATGGAACAGCCCGCTTATTTTGTCGCTGGCTCTGAGGATAAGATAATGGAACCCAAGTATGTAAGGCATTTGGCCAGCTTTCACTCTCTGTTTCAAGGAGGGGATGAGAATGTAACTGTCCTTTCCGAATGCGGTCACCTGTCAATGGTAGAGCAGCCTGATGCGATGGCAAGGGAAATACGCAGGATTCTAGAAAGCAATCGGGATTAATCTGGGAATTGGAAATTGCTTAGGCAGTTTGCTTATAGTCAGTTGCCTGCCATTAAAGCCAACAATTCATTAACTGCCACCCTAAATCCAGTCAGTACCAACTGAGTGCTAACTACATCTCCCGCTTCAAACGCTAAAGTCCGCTCCCGAGTGATTATCAAAATCCGCCGACTCTCGGGAAATACCGGCCAAACTTCTTGACATTTCGACTCCAAATACTCTTGGGCTTTGGCAAATAATTCTTCTGCCGTATCTTGTTGGGGAAGCAATCTCGCCAATCAGCGGCGGGCTCTGCGGTAAAACTGGTGCTTCTCCACACTGATTAAAAAGTTCTGCGGTGACATAGCATACATCGGGAGCATTTCACTTTTGTAACGGGACAGCCCGGAGGGCGCTTGTTTTGTGTAGCCGCGCCAGCCGCGAGCGGAGGCGGGGCTTACGCCTATAGGCGTTAGGCGGCTAGATACGAAATTGAAATGCTCCCCATACATCGGGTCGCCTTCCCTGTCTTTGGGTTCGACAAGGCAGTTCTACGGCGACCTCGCCTCCCCGATCGCATTCTATGTCGTAATTGCCCCAATAACGAGCTAACCTGCACTGAATAAAACTATGCCTTGTTGTCATTCCTGTTGTCTCTACTAATTCTCCGTCCACCCACTCCTTATGCTCGGGGGGATTGGCGATAAAATCTTGTAGAGAAAAGCCTTCTGTTATAGTAGCGATCGTCATAAGTTTATAATTTATTCTGGTTACTTTTATTATAGAGTATAGCTTTCAGCGGTCAGCTTTCAGCGGTCAGCTTTTAGGCATTGCGCATAAATAACTTTTACACAAGTTCGAGTCAAACCTAGATTCGCTCGTCAGTACAAGGAGCTGAGTGTTAAACTTATTTGTTCTCAATGCCTTAGTCAAAGCCTTCCAACTTTAAGCAATAGAACGTTTTGTAACTATCCTAACCTTAATCCTTATATCTATATATAACCCAGGCTATTTATCTTCGTACATAGGGCTTGCTGAATAAGTTGAAAAGGTCAGGGTACGAGTTAATGATTTCTTTTAAGTCCGGTCTAATGTGAGACAAAGTGATGTTTAAGCCCGAGCGATCGCTCCCCGGCGTAATAGATTTACAANCAACCCTTATTTGTAGCATGTAGTTAACTTGTAATAAACCTTGACCGTCCCCAAGTTCGTTGAGTATTTATGCTCAACAAATTCTGGCCGCCAAATATACTACACTTTGTAGTGCGGAATGTAGGTTATAAATGCTCGTTCCTGAGTCAGAGACTACTTATATCAAATCCGGTTAATTACTCATAAATCTCGTAGGGGCACCGCCCCTACAGGTATTGTAACTGTTTAACCGGATTTGATATTATTACCTTGAGACTTGTGACTTTTGACTTGCGCGTAGCGCTATAAAGTCCTTTATTTCTGGGGGTTGACCTCGGTTGGTTTTAGCAGACTTTGTATTAAAAGTTGAATGCCTAAAGCGAGTAGTCCGACCGCAGCGATCGCAAATACAAAAGTCCCTAGGGCGCTGATTCCCATAACAAGGGTGCGCGTAGCAATACTAATATTTATCACTGCCACATTGTCCGATTGAATTGGCTTGCTGGCAAAGGTTGTGGCAATGGAAATTGTGAGGTTGTAGGCAGCCCAGGCGATCGCCCCAGCAAGTACCGCCCCTCCCCAGCACCGCAATAAAGTTGGCTGTTTTGACTTTTGCGATTCTGGATTGGGAGAAGGATTTATATTTGTCATAATATTTTTTTCTTTATTTAGTATTTTCAGGATAGACCTATATAGAATGCTACAGTAATTTATTTTTGGTTCCCGACATCTAAGAAACCCAGTTTCTCAGGCTTAGGCGCAACTGGGGGTTTCTGGCTGCGGTTCCCAATTATATAGCAGTAATATCATGTCGGTTTGAATGCCCCAAAAAAGCTTCTGCGCAAGGACAGGGCGTCCCGCCTGTCCGCCTGGGCTCTTTGGGACAGGCGGGACGCCCGTCCTACGGGAGATTATAAATTTTTTCTGTGGGTATTTAACCAGACTTGATATAAGCTATTAGCTGTCACTGCTCAGCAGTCAGCTAAAGTCTTGCCATCATAGCAAAAGGCGCGTTTTGATTCCTGTCAAACACCTGAATCGGCAGTGCTAGATCTTAAAATAATGCTAAGCGCACCCTATATGCTAACTAATGACATTTTAGTTTCAATTAGCTACTCGAATCCCTCTAGGGGCAAACTTGGTCAAATAGAGATCTAAATCCGGATTATCGATAATAGCTTTAACCCGTTCGATCGCATCAGCCCCTCGCTCTTGGTTCTCTACTAGGGCAAATACAGTAGGACCGCTACCGGACATCATCGCTCCAAGGGTGCCTGCCTCCTCAAGAGTTTGACGCAACTGAGCCACTTGGGGATAGGCGGGTAAAACCACCTTTTCTAGATCGTTGTGGAGAAGTTTGCCAATAAGGGCGCTATCTTGACGAGCGATCGCTCCTATCATTGCCCCAGACTCAAAGCGCTGTCGTTGTTCCTCCAATGCCTCGGCTCCAGAAACATAAGTGCTGCCAAATTGTTGCCGATAAGTTTGGTAAGCCCAGCCAGTAGAAACCTGCAAGCTACGGTATTTTGCCAAGATCGCATAAACATTCTCCAAATCTGGAAGCGGTTCGAGGTCTTCCCCTCGTCCGGTTCCCAGAGCCGTACCGCCCATCAAGCAAAAAGGTATGTCTGCGCCCAACCGAACGGCCAACTTTTGTAATTCTGGCTGAGTTAGCCCCAACTGCCACATCAAATCCAAACCTACCAACACAGCACCTGCATCTGTAGATCCGCCAGCAAGACCTGCTGCGACTGGGATGCGCTTGTCGATATTAATTTCGGCTCCCCCGTGACGGGCAAAAGCTTGGGGAAACTCCTGCGCCATGAGTTCCCCTGCGCGGTAGGCAAGGTTAGTCTTGTCTTGGGGCACTTCAGGGTGAGAGCAGCGAATCTCAAATTGCTTGCTCGGACGCAAATCGACTCTATCGGCTAGTTCTATAGTTTGGAAAACCATCGCCAGTTCGTGGTAGCCGCCACCGGCATCGCCGATAATTTCTAGATAAAGATTGATTTTGGCAGGGGCAATAAAAGAGTAGGAATCCATGAGTAGTTATGAGTTTTGAGTTTTAAGTTTTTAATTTTCAGTTGAATAACTGCGATAAGTTAAATTGCAATTAGATATCCGTAGGGGCGAATGGTCATTATGGTCATTCGCCCCCGCCCTGTGCGCGATCGCCCCTGTGCGCGATCGCCTTCTTGTTAGGGACTTGCAAATTAATACTGTACTTTTTATGCTCTTTTATGCTGCTATCAAAACCTCTGCCAGAAACCCGGTTTTTTGGACAATACCTTTGCCAAAATACAAAAACACCTTATTTTTAGGGGAGCGGCTCGGGAACCAACCCAAAAAATGCCTGTTCGTCGGCCGAAGCTCGCACCGCAGGGAGCGCGAACCTCTCCTCCCAACCCCCCGATAAATTGGGGGGCTTTGACGCTTTTGACTATTGCCCCCCAATTTATCGGGGGGGTTGGGGGGATCGTTCCCTGCGGAAAATAGGCGTTGGTCTTGTTGGAAAAACCGGGTTTCTCCGCCTAAGCCAGAGCATTACTCAGGGCAACCCATTGGGCGACGCCGAGATCTTCGGCACGGGCTTGGGGGTTTATATCTAATTGTTCCAGAATTTGGGTCAAGCGATCGCGCTCTTTAAGTCCTTTGAGATTATTATGCAACATCTTCCGCTTACTGGAAAAGCCCAGCTTCACTAATTGCTCTAGTTTTCTGGGATCGTCCGCCGGTCGTTCTATTGGTCTGGGGCGCAGTCGCACCACTGCAGAATCGACTTTAGGCTTTGGGTAAAAACAGTTCGCGGGTACGTCGCAAATTAATTCGCAACTGGCCAAATACTGCACCCGCACGCTCAGGGCACCAAAAGCTCTGGAGCCTGGGGAGGCATACAAGCGATCGCCCACTTCTTTTTGAACCATCAATACTATTAAGTCGTAAGGCACTGCTGCTGGCATACTAATCTTGCCCAGCAGTTTCTCTAATATTGGGCCAGTGATATTGTAAGGAATATTGGCTACGACTTTATTGGGCTGCTGAAATATGGCCGGGGCTCTTGCTAGCAGAGAGTCTAAGTCCAGAGAGAGGATATCCCCTTGCAACAATAAAAAATTTTCGATTTGACCGAGTTTTTTGACGAGTTTTTTGCATAAGTCGCGATCTATTTCCACCGCTACAACAGACTGGGCTTTGGGCAATAACTGGCGCGTTAATATGCCAGTACCCGGCCCTATCTCTAAGACTCTTGAGTTTGCGATCGCCTCCGACTGTAAACTATCATGCGATAATTCTGCTGCCTCAATAATATCTGCTATAATCTTGTCGTTTGAGAGCCAATGTTGGGCAAACCTTTTTTTAGTTCTCATAAATTCTTGGCAGCTAGCAGGGTGTGGGGTGTGTGGGGTGTAGGGTGTGGGGTTTAGGGTGTGGGGTGTGGGGCCGCCTACGGTGTGGGGTGTAGGGTGTAGGGTGTGGGGTGTAGGGTGTGGGGTGTAGGGTGTGGGGTGTAGGGTGTGGGGTGTAGGGTGTGGGGCCGCCTACGGTTTAGGGTGTGGGGTGTTGGCGAAATTAGGGTTTAGAGAATTCATAATTTCTCCCTTGTCTTCCCCTTCTCCCTTGTCTTCCCCTACACCCCACACCCCACACCCTACACCCCCTACACCCCACACCGTAGGCGGCCCCACACCCTGCTATCCAATTTCTTTCTGTTCGACTATTTCTTCTTTTTGCCGCTTATATAGCTCTTTGAAAAGGCGCTGGTTTTTGCCGCGATCGACAATTGGGTCTGGGTAGCCGCATCGGTCCCTTTCCTCTACAGGAATTTTACCAGTTATCAAATACTCGGGATTTACGCCAGATAATTCTGGCAGCCATTCACAGATATATTCTGCATCGCGATCGAATTTTCTAGCTTGGGTGGCAGGATTAAACATACGAATCGGTTTCGGATCCATGCCACTCGAAGCGCTCCACTGCCAGCCACCATTGTTAGCAGATAGGTCCCCATCAATTAGTTTCTGCATAAAATATTTTTCCCCCCAGCGCCAATCAATAATCAAATCTTTGGTCAGTACGCTGGCCACAATCATGCGACATCGGTTATGCATCCAGGCGGTTTCGTTTAATTGGCGCATTGCTGCATCCACCAGCGGAAAGCCCGTGCGTCCTTCGCACCATGCTTGGAAATGTTCTGGATTATTGTCCCAAGGGAAATTCTTCCAAGCTTCCCGATAGGGACCGTCTGCCAATTCGGGAAAATAATACATCACGCTTTGATAGAAATCCCGCCATGCCAGTTCTTGCTGCCAAGTACGAACCCCCAAACGAGATTCGTCGCTGCGGCTTTCTTCCCAGGCGATCGTAGAGCGATTCCAGACATTGCGAATGCCGACTGTCCCAAATTTGAGTGCCGGACTCAGTCTGGAGGTGCCATTGAGTCCTGGGAAGTTGCGCAGGTCGTTATACTCAAAAACTCCCACATTGCAGAAAGCATCGAGCTGGGCAAAAGCTGCCTTTTCTCCGGGCTCTAAAATTAGAGGTTTCTCCCAGACAAACCCCAATTCTTTGGCACTAGGCAGGGGAACCACCGGAATTGGAGAAGTATCGATCGCCCAATCCAAATTCATTACCATTTCACACTTTGGAATAGATGGCAGGGGTTCTGACTTGACTTTCCTGCTCCAGTTTTTCCAAAAAGGGGTGTAAACAGTATAGGGTCTGCCATTGCCGGTGGAAACTGCTCCCGGCGGATGCAGCAATTGATCCCAAAAGTTCTTTACTTTAATCCCTTTCTCTTTTAGAGCTTGGCTTACAGTGCGATCGCGCTTGTTAGAATACGGCTCCACATCCAAATTCCAGTACACCGCTTTAGCTCCCAAGGCAGCGGCCAGACCCGGTATTCCTTTAGCAGGGTCTTCGCGAATAATCAATAGCCGACTCCCCAGCTCGGCATAACTCTGCTCCAATTCCTGCAAGCTGCCAATCATATAGGCCATCCTTGCGGGTGCTATGTCATCTCGCTGCAAAATATTGGGATCCAGACAAAATACACCCACTATCTTGGGACTCGCTTCGCGAGCTGCCGTTAGTCCCGCATTGTCAGTTACGCGCAAATCGCGCCGGTGCCAGAAAATAATTAAGCTATGAGCCATCAGCTTGCAGAATCGTGTGTTTTGAGTTATTAGATTTTGAGTTATTCGATTGCGATATTTCTATCTTATGACTTACGCATCTACGCTACGGGTAGCGGCAAGGGCGATTGGTATTGGCGGGCAGGGGCCGGCATGGAGGCACCGCCCCTACATTGCATAACTCGTTTAGACTTGCTATAAGAGTCGCATTTTTAGGGTCATTATTTTGGATATGTTCTGCTTGTGGAATTACTTTACTTATTCTCTAGGGGGTTCACATCCGGGAAATTACTTATTTGTCCCCATTAGAACTACATAGGGAATTGGGCATTGGGCATTGGGCATTGGGCATTGGACATTGGGGGCCGCGATATTAAGGAGTCAGAATAACTGGGACTTGGGAACCCAAAAAACTTTATAGGACTTACGCATTACCTCTATATATGTAGGGGCGATTCGCGATTCGCCCCTACATTTAGGTTTGGATTCCCATGCTCTGCGTAAGTCCTACTTTAATTTTGAGTTTTCAATTTTGAGTTCTTAGTTCTTAATTGCGAATCTTTAACTTAAAACTCAAAACTTAAAACTTAAAACTTTCTCCGATTCCCAATGCGAACATGCCCAATGCCCCCTTGTCTCTTACTTCAGATAAGGACGAGCTAGCAAAAAACTAGAAATAGATTTAGAATCTACTGGCTCGCCAGACAGAATAGCTTTTTCTAACTCCTCGGGAGTCATCAAGACGGTTTCAATGTCTTCATCCTCATCTTGAGCCGGAGGGTTTGGTAGCTTTTCCAAGTCTTCGGCTAGGAAGGCATAGATAATTTCGTCCGAGTAACCGGGGGCGAGGAAAAATTGTCCCAGTTTACGCCATTTGTTGGCTCGATAGCCGGTTTCTTCTTCAATTTCCCGCTTAATCGTTTCCGCTGGGTTTTCATTAGCTTCCACTGTCCCGGCTGGGAATTCGAGCAACCTACCTTCAGCAGCAAAACGATACTGCCGCACTAGCACCAGTTCCCCAGACGGGGTAACCGGGACGCATAGGGAACCGCCAGGGTGACGGATGCATTCCCACTCGCCTTCGGAGCCATTGGGGAGGCGCAGGCGATTCACGTCAAAGCCAAATTTTCGACCCGAGTAGGAAAGCCGGTGTTGGATTAATTGTGGTGGTTCGCGTTCCATTGACATATCTATAAAAGCGCTCTTTCTTTATGGTGCAATACTTTTCGGTTAAGCAAGGGCATTGGGCATTGGGTATTGGGCATAGACGGCAAAAGCATTTCAGCCCGTCTTAGGTAGGTCTTTTTCCTTTACTCAACTGTATGGCCGACGGCAGCGATCGCTTGTTTCAAAGAATCTGCACTAGCTTCAGTTTCCACCTTAACGACCTTGGTTTCTAAATCAATATTCACCTCAGCACCTGAATCGACTTTTTGAAGAGATTCGGCCACGGTTTCCACGCAGCCTTCGCAAACCATTGAGGGAACTTTCAATTCGATTGTCATAATTACACCAATTTGGGTATATGGGATTTGGGTACTTGGGAGCAAAAGGCGATCGCCTATTTCCCAAGCATTCAGGATATCACTCTTGCATAAAAGGCTAGTGCCGCTTGCGATCGCCATTTGCTGCCGTCGGGGGCGATCTCCTCCCCCTGCCCCCTTGTCCTTTCAAGGGTATGTTTTTTATAATCCTTCTTTTTGGAGTTGCCGGCGAGCAGCATAAATTTCTGGGGCGAAGCATTCCAGGTTATACTTTTAGTTTATAGCAAAATTTGTCTCGGGAATGCGATCGCCCCTACGCCTTATTTCGAGGGTTGGTCGTGGCCAAAAAACATCAAATCTAAAACATACCTCTGGGCAGGTATGGCCCCCCCTGCTTTCAAGGGTATGTTTTTTAGATTTGGCATTTTTGAGAGGGATTATCGGTTGAGGGCGGGGCGTAGGGGCGACAGCATTCCCAAGACAAATTTTTCTCTTAATTAAAATTAATGTATTGGAATGCTTCGCCCCAGAAACCCATGCACCCCACCGATGGCGTCAAAAAAGAAGATTAGGGAATTCCAAAAAATAAATTCCCCAATTCGTAGGACGGGCGTCCCGCCTGTCCTACGGGGAAGCGAGGAAGAGATATTTATTTGGAAATCCCTTATAAAACTTCCCATACTTCCCACATTTGGAGTTGCCAGCGAGGGGCATAAATTTATGGGTCGAAGCATTCTAGATCGCAAATTTTTCTTATATTTAAACTAATCTTGGGAATGCGATCGCCCCTGCGCCCTATTTCGAGGGTTGGTCGTGGCCAAAAAACATCAAATCTAAAACATACCCCTGGGCAGGTATGGCGCCCCCTGCTTTCAAGGGTATGTTTTTTAGATTTGGCATTTTTGAAAGGGATTATCGGTTGAGGGCGGGGCGTAGGGGCGACAGCATTCCCAAGACAAATTTTGCTCTTAATTAAAATTAATGTATTGGAATGCTTCGCCCCAGAAACCCATGCACCCCACCGATGGCGTCAAAAAAGAAGATCGTAAAACTTCCCACACTTCCGACATTTGGAGTTGCCGGCGAGCAGCATAAATTTCTGGGGCGAAGCATTCCAGGTTATGCGTTTATTTTATAGCAAAATCTGTCTCGGGAATGCTGTCGCCCCTACTGCTTTGGCAAACCTAAAATTATGTGTAACTGTAGGGAGCGGTTGAACGGAGTGAAACCCAACTATACCAATCGTTGTGTTGGGTTTCACTCCGTTCAACCGCTCCCTACAATTTTAAGCCAGACAATCCCCTACGCGCCGGGTCGATACACAATAATGCCAAATCTAAAAAACATACCCTCTCTCCCAGTCCCCCAGTCCCCCAGTCTCCTTGTCCCCCAGTCCCCCAGTCCCCCAGTCCCGGTTGGTCCCCACATGGGAACATAGAGCAAGGTATTTTAGTCCATCTAGACAGTCTTGTCAAGACAAAAATTAACTAAAAATATAACTAAGTCAGCAAGCCAGCATCTGAAAAATTTACTCTGTTTCCAGACTGGACATTCGCATCAAATTGGGTTAAACTGACTGCTGGCGTCATAAATTGGCGTTAAACCGGGCGTCAAATTCATGCGTCTTGCGCTTTCCAGCGTCGGCTGCCCGGTCTTGACAAGGATCGCAGTTTAAGACTAAGACAGACCAACAGTCTTGACGAAGACCACACGAAACAGATGAGGAGCGGAACGCTTAATGGTACGAATACTAACTGAGTTCAGCGATCGTCTCGACCTCGATAACCCCACCATTGAAGGGGGAACGGGGCCAGATACAGTTTTTGGCCTGGGTGGGAGCGATATTCTCAACAGCTCCACATTGGGCGGAAGCATTCTAGCAGGTAACAAAGAGAATGACTCCCTCACGGCAACGGGCCTGGGCGACACCGTATTTGGCGGTCAGGATAATGATGTAATCAACGGTCTGCGAGGACAAAGTACCTTCCTTGGAGATAACGGAGACGATCTAATTCAACTCTTCGGCGCAGGTCGAGATACGGTCTTCGGGCTGCAGGGCGAGGATGTAGTTAGCTTCGGGAATAGTACCGCTGGCAATAACCTCGCCTTCGGTAACACCGAGGATGACTTCCTGAGCGGTTCTGGACGGGGCCAAGACACCCTGTACGGCGGTCAAGGGGACGATACCATCCAGGTAATCGAGCTGGGAACTGGCACGACGGTTGCAGGTGCTGGTGGATTTGTGCCCGCCAATACCCCCATCCCCAACGTGGCATTGACACCGACAGTTGCCACGGGAGGAATTACCGGCGGGACGACGGGAGGTGCAGTCGGCGTGGTCACGGGAACAACGGCCGCCGATGCACCGCCGCGAAATCCGGGTAACAACTATCTCTCTGGGGATAAGGGCAATGACGTAATTATTAGCTTGGCTGACGACGATACCCTCCTGGGCGGGGACGGAGATGATAGCCTAGTCGTCCTCAGCCGCCTTAATGGCCCCATTAACGTTAACACTTCCGTCCAGGGTTCCACCACCACTCTAACCGGCGTGCCCCAGGATGACTACTTGGATGGTGGGGAAGGAAACGATACCATCCGTTCCTTTGGCGGCTCCCGAGGTCGGCATACCCTAGTCGGCGGTGCTGGGACTGGCGCTGATACTTTGCAGTATGTCGGTGTGGAAGGCCGGATATTGGGGGGCCAAGGCGACGATAGCTTGATCCTGAATAATATCGGCGGAACTTTCGGACGCAGCACCTTGTTCGGTGGAAGTGGCAACGACACCCTCGACAGTCGAGATTCTGGCGGTACCAACCGGCTCTACGGCGACAAAGGCAACGACACCCTCTACGGCGGCAGCGGCGACAGCTTGTTTGGCGGCAATGTAGATGGAACCGATGCTGGCGGCAATGACAGGTTGCGGGCTGGTGCCAATAGCTGGCTGTCTGGCGGTCAAGGCATTGACACCCTGATTTCAACTGGTAACAATTCCACTCTGATTGGTGGTGATGGCGACGACAGTCTGGATGTAGGAGGCTACAATGATGCCTCCCTGGTTGGCGGAGCGGGCAACGATATCATCTCTGGCACCGGATTTAATGAATATTTGTCTGGCGGTGACGGGAACGATACTCTATCCCTTCAACCTTTCGGGCAATCTCCCGCTGAGGGATCTCGAGCCAACAGCACCTTGTTGGGCGGCGAAGGAAATGACTCCCTGTTTGCTTTGTCCGTTACTAGCGCAACTTGGTTGAATGGTGGAGCTGGCAACGATATCCTGGTGTCCAACAATGTCAACGACACCCTGATCGGCGGCGAAGGTAACGACTTGTTTGTCGGTGGTGAAGGAGGTGACACCCTGGGTCGGACTCCAGAATTTGGCGGTGGGAATCGTGCTGGCAACGATACTCTCTACGGATTCAAAGGGGCAGATAGCCTGATTGGTATCGTTGGCAGCTTTGATGGCTTCTACTACACTGGTCCTGGGGAAGGAAACGACACGATTACCTCTTTTGACGGCGGTACGGACCGGATCTATTTGAGTTCTGTCAACTTTGCTAACTTAGCATCGCCTGGGTCTCCACTACGGGCCTCGAACCCAGTAGAGTTCTTTGCCGTACCGGGCGGTCAGAACTACACCGACATCAACACTAACAATGGTACTTTTGTCGGCGGTACTAGCGCGCCAGCTATTGTCTTTGACTCCAACGCTACTGGCGGTATTCTGTACTTCGACCCGAGTGGCGGTAATACTGCTGCTTCGGGAACCGCTGACCTATCTGTGATTGCGGTAATTGGAGTAGGTCAGGTCAACAGAACCGATATTGTGGTCTTCTAGTTAGACTTTCATTTTGGTTCGTTCTCAAAAGCCAGAAACCCGGTTTTTCTAAGTATAAAAAACCGGGTTTCTTTGGTTCTACATACCTTCGCTATACCAAGCCTGCATTGCCAATCGATGCACTTCGAGCCAGGGAAGGTTTTGCTCCCTCGCTAACTCCGCGCAATCCTCATATTCTGGTTGAACGTTAATAATTTTGTCGCCGTTTTGGGCAACTTTTACCCGCACCTGGCGACCTAAAACCCGCACTCGCTGGATTTCTCGGTTTAAAATAGCGCGCTGCTGAATCTGGCGGCGGATGCCTAAAGTTGTGGTTTCGCGAAAAATCACTTCTTCGCAAGCTTGCTGCCGTTCTGGATGGCAGATAACTGTTAGTAATATCCCCGTCCGGGATTTTTTCATGCCAATCGGTTGGGTAAAGATATCCAGAGCGCCAGCGGCAAAAAGAGCCTCAAAACTATAAGCGATCGCCTGGGGACTGAGATCGTCAATCTGGGTTTCTAATACTGAAATAGTCTCTTCTACAGGACTTACGCAAATTGTCTTATGTACGCTAGATGTAGGGGCGATTCGCGAATCGCCCCTATCAGATACAGGATTAATGCGTAAGTCCTGAATTATTTCCCCTTGTGGACTTTCGCTTGGGGAACCAATCCAGAGGCGTAGGATATTGGCTATGGGGAGGTCGCGGGAGCCAGCCCCCAAACCAATGCGCTGGAGGTTCATGGGCGGTGGCGGGCCAAAGCTGCTAGCAAGGGTAACGGCGATCGCAGCTCCCGTAGGCGTAACCAATTCCTTGTCGATTCCGTTACTGTAAACCGGCACTTGGCGGGATTCCAGCAACTTCAGTACCGCTGGCACCGGAACTGGCAGCCGACCGTGGGCGCAGCGAACGGTACCGCCGCCGGTGGGTAGGGCCGAGCAGTATAATTGCTCGATACCCAACCAATCCAACCCCAGGCAAGTGCCAACAATATCGACAATGGCATCGGTAGCGCCGACTTCGTGGAAATGCACTTTTTCTGGTGCTATCCCATGCACGGCTCCTTCGGCTTTTGCCAGTTGGCGAAATACTGCCAAACTCCACTCTGTGGCCTTGGTCGGCAAGTCAGCGGCGAGAATCAAATTTTCGATTTCTGGTAGGTGGCGGGGTGTGGGGTGTGGGGCCGCCATCGGTGTGGGGTGTGGGGCCGCCATCGGTGTGGGGTGTGGGGCCGCCATCGGTGTGGGGTGTGGGGCCGCCATCGGTGTGGGGTGTGGGGCCGCCATCGGTGTGGGGTGTGGGGTGTGGGGATGTTCGTGATGATGTTGGTGGGGATGTTCGTGGGGATGTTGGTGGGGATGTTGGTGGGGATGTTCGTGGGAATGTTCGCTTTTTGAAATGTCGGACTCTGCCCCCTCTCCCTGCTCGGCTTCGGGATATAACAGTTCTACGGATACTTTAGTTGCCTCTTGGCTGTTGCGGATTACCCGCCTTGCCCCGAGCTGGTATTCCCCGCCAATACCGAGGCGATCGAGTTTTTCCTTTAGATAAGAGAAGGGAACGCCAGCACTAATGAGCGCTCCTAAGCACATGTCCCCTGCTATTCCAGTGGGACATTCAAGATAGGCTATTTTCGTCATAAAGCCAGATTCTCGCTCGAACAATTTTTAAATTAAGATTTTGTACTGAGTCCTAACGATATAATGAGCGGCCCTTCTCGTTCGAGTAAGCAGGCGTCCCGCCTATCCGGAAATATGAGACTGTTGGGCAACCATCGACGCTCGGAAGCTATAGAGTATTCTATTGGAGATTGGACAAGTAACTTTAATGCTCATTCTGTCTATATTGGTTTTGCCGTAAAACCAGAAGGCCCGGAGCGAAAAATGTCCACTGCGAGCCCGAGGATGTAGATGGTGTTTCCCAAACAGATGAAATACGGCAGAATATAGGCGGGTAAGGATTTTTTAAGGGTTTATAGATGAGCGGACTGGATTTGATATTGTTGATTTTTTATGGGGCTAGCGTCGGCGTGGTTATTTACCGAGCGATCGCCTCTCTCTTTGTGGATGAAGCAAAAATTGAGTGGGACGAGGAGGACTTGCAAAAGCAACTAGCCGAGAAAAAGATTGCAGAAAAAATTAAAATTAAGTTTAAGCTAGAAGAAAGATATAAGTATGACGAGCTGCAAGATTTAGCAATCTCTATCGAGAATAAATCTGAGGAATATATTTATATAGATTGGGAGCAAAGTCGTTTTATTGACGATGGGAAGCGATCGCAGCGGATAGTGCGGGGAATTCCGGGTATGCCATTCGATGTCTTGCCCCCTCAAGTCCGAAGCGTAATACTCCCAGGAGAAACTAACGCAGAAAACCTGACAGTAGAATCGGTACTCAAGCGCAGCAACGAAACCGAACCTTTAAAAAGAGAGGGTTCTTTAGTTAAGTTATCTAAGTTTAAACCAGATCCTAAAAAAAAGCCGCCTAAGCCTCCGCCGAAAGATATAAAATTTACTCTGAGACTGGCTCTAGGATGGGCGGAAGAAATGAAGAGCGATCGTCAAACTGACTTGTTTGTCCTAAACTGCAAATTTACTGCCCGACGACTGTCTTGGAAAGATGCCAGACCCCGCCCCAAAGAGAAATAATTGCTGGGTTTGCTTCATATATTCCATCTGGCTTTTCAGAAGCAGTAAGCAGTAATATCATGTCGGTTTGAATGCCCCAAAAAAAAGTCAAGTTCTGCTCCGGACGGGCTTCCGGAAAGTCCTACGGGCGGGGGGGACTTTCCGGAAGCCCGTCCTACGGGAGATTATAAATTTTTTCTGTGGGTATTTAACCTGACTTGATATAAGCGGTCCGCCGGATCGCTTACTGCTTACTGCTTACTACTACTACGCATTAAGGTTAGGGCAACGGTTAGGGCAACTAAAGTTTGCTAAAGCTGCCAAAGGCGACGATCGCAGCACTTACTGCTATAACATATAAATTGGGGGGGAAGTAGGCGTAGGCGGTTGCAGGCTCGCCCTTGAGCCTGAGGAAAGTCCGGGCTCCCGAAAGGCCAAACTTGCTGGGTAACGCCCAGTGCGGGCGACCGTGAGGATAGTGCCACAGAAAGATACCGCCAATCGGCAGGCATTCAATTGGCAGACAGCAACGGCGAAAAGCTTAAGCCTGGAAGCTAATAGTCAAATGCCGATTGGTAAGGGTGCAAAGGTGCGGTAAGAGCGCACCAGCAGGGTCGAGAGGCTCTGGCTCGGTAAACCCCGGTTGGGTGCAAGGTCGAAGGAACCACGGTTGGCCTTTTACCAGTTCCGCTTGTAAAGAACCGCAAGAGGCGTCTGGTAACAGGCGTCCCAGATAGATAACCGCCCCCCTAGTTGCAAGGCAATTAGGGGAACAGAACCCGGCTTACTACCGACTTTCTCCCCACTTTTGCTATTGGGCATTGGGCATTGGGAATAGGGCATTGGGCATTGGGCAACCTCCCCCTCTTGGGAGGGGGCTGGGGGGCTTTCCTCGGGGTATGTTTTTCATAATCTTCTAAATGAATGCGGTCGGTGGGCTGCATGGGTTTCTAGGGCGAAGCATTCCAATACAAAGTTTTTTCTATGAGCAAAGGCTGTCTCGGGAATGCTATCGCCCCTACTGGTCTGTCTGGCTTAAAATTGTAGGGAAGGGTTGAGGAACGAAGCAAGGGCGCAACGGTTGGTATAGTTGGGTTTCGTTCCTCAACCCTTCCCTACAGTTACTCACAATTTTAGATTTGCCAAGCCACTACGCCTAGGGTCGCGTCCGAGATACCAAGGGTTGAATGCCAAATCTAAAAAACATACCCTTTAAAGGAGCCCTTGGTGTGGGTGGCATTGGGCATTGGGAACCTCCCCCTCCCCTCCTGCGGGCGGTGTGGGTGGGTTGGAGGGGGTCCTTGGGGTGGGTGGCGTTGGGCATTGGGAACCTTAGAGGTAGGCACAGAGGGGGGAAAGAAGGGAAATTTGCGCCCCTGCTCACCTGCTCACCTGCTCGCCTCCCAAGCTCCCCTGCTGCTCTGCTCCCCTCTGCTCCCTCTGCTTCCCATCTCCCGCTGAGAGCTGAGAGCTGAGAGCTGAGAGCTGAGAGCTATTGCTAAAAACTGAAAGTAGTTCTCAAGGTGCCGATAAAAACATCGCTATTATTTTTATCTTGATTGGGGGCTGGCAACCAGATAAAACCGGGGGTAATAGAGATATTATCGTTTGCTTGGAATTTGTAAAATCCTTCTACATGGTAAGCCCAATCCCGAGGTAAAGATTGTGAACCGGGAACGTCAAGACCTCTGAGGGTTGGCTGAGCCCCAAGGACAATACCCCCTAAGTTGCCTACTTTACCGAGATCGGGGAAAATAAAGGAAACGGCATAAGTCCAAAGATCGGCATCTCCCAAGCCAATCAGTCGAGCGTTAGTAAAACCGAGCCAACCGCTCAAGGCAAATTTGGGATTGATTTGCCAAGAAGATTCTATCCCGTAGGAATTAGCAATAACGGGATGGTCATCTCTGAGACCATTTAAAGTATTGGCAACGTCGGTGCCAGTCAGACTGATGGTAGTACCGAAACCATAGGCAAAGTTACCCGCTCCAAAGTAAGAGTTGAGATAGGTAATGCCCAAAGCTAATTCGTCTGTAGGAGTCCACCTGATTTGTCCTATAGTAGAGTAGTCGCCGTTAAATAAGCCTGCTCCAGGAACTGGCGATGCTGCTTCCGCTCCAAGATAACCGGCGCTGAGCAATAGCGAGTCGCTCATTTTATAATCGATTGAGAAGCTCGCTCCCCCACCAAAACGATAAATGGGGTTGTGCTGGGCAAAGGTAGATACAGAAGTTGTCCCGGTATCCAAGTCATCTATAAAAGGATTGATGGTGGGAAGCAAAAAAGATAAAGCGCTGCCGTTGGAAACAAGAGTAAAGACAAATTTTTCCCCTAAAGGAACGATGTACGCGAATGCCGCACCAACATCGTTGGCACTGTCGCCAAATACTTGACTGGATAGGAGACCTTCTCCGGTGTCGCCAGTCAAGTCAAAGGCTCCGGCGTTTCCGAATTGAATGAAGGTAACAAAAAGGTCTGTCCCGGTAAAGCTGGTGTTGAAAATTAAGCGCACCCGTTCCTGGAAAACCGGCTCTGCGTCGATGTCTTCTCCTAAGGCATGGGAAAGCGCCATAGTTACTGAGCCAGTCAGTTTGGTGGTGGTGGAAAATTGATTGGTTTCGAGTTCTGCTACTTGCAGTTCTAGACCGTCAAGCTGCGCCCTTACGGTTGCTAGCTCTAGTGCAAACTCTTCTTGCAATCGAGCGAGTTGCTCTAAATCGGCCGAGGTAGTATCGATGCTTCCAGATTCTATTTGGCCTTGGATAGCGTTGATGCAAACTTCTAAGCCTGCGGCAAATTCATAGCGGGTTATGGCACGATCGCCTCGATAGCTGCCGTCTGGATAAGCTAAAAGACAGCCGTAGCGTTCCGCTAGCCCCTGCAATGCGCTGTAAGCCCAGTCCGTCGGTTTTACATCTGATAGCTCAAAGACAGAGTTAATTTGCTCCAGTGGCCCAGTGTTGGCGATCGCCGGTATGCCGTAGAGTTCCGCTATGCGATCGCATTCGGCCCGAACTGCTTGGGAGTCAATCGTTTCTGAATCTTGGACTCCAGAACTGTGGATGGCTCTGTTGCAAAATTCTTTTCCTATTATTATTGCTCCTACATTTGGCTCGGCATTGTCGAGCTGTCTTTTTAGTAAATCGCGAGCGATCGCATTAACAAAATTATCCTTTTGAGGGGAAGCGATTTGAGCTAAAGGAGTTTGGGGAGACGAGAGCGGGGCCAAATTGGGCGAGTCCGATATATTTGGCTGCGGGGCTAGCTCCATGCCCCCCCCTAGAGCTGTAACTGGATTGAATATCGCCAGGTCGGCAGTTAAAATAATGGCTTGCACCAGCAATGTATGCCCCGGCAGTTTTTTCATTTATACTTATACCTAACTTGATACTGATTGACCGATCGCTACCAGGACTTACGCATCACTCTATATGTAGTAGATTGCGTAGCCTAGCATTTTTAGCTACATATAGCTTTTGATATGAATTGCAAGGATGCTCCTGCATCCGCGAACTATCCTATTTCACTCCACTATTGCCGCGACCGCTGCGATCGAGAGCAAACGGCTCCTTACTCTTATTTCTTTTAGAAGCATTAGCAACTGGCAGCAAAAGCAATTCGGCGACCCTTAAATATCTTTAAGTTCGCCGACCCGCAAACATTTTTTAACAGGGCAGTTTGTCCTGTTAGATTTATAGACTCCAAGACATAGATGAAACGCCCCGGACAGTCTATCAGTTTGCCTTTGCTTTTGTCCGGTTAGAGTAAAATGGAATGAAATATATGCCCTGTATGGCTTTCGCCCTCTCCAGACCTCCCTGACTTTTGCCGGGTTCTCCCATATTTCACCGCATTATCTGTTGTTGGGAAGCGTTTCAATTTGGTATTTTCAAACCCCCGATACGCCCGGAAGGACTAAGATGCTCCTGTTGGCTGCTATTGCTCTGCGCCAACTTTATAGCAGTAAGCAGCAGTCAGCTTTTAGCACAAGCCTTGCCGTTACTAGCAAGGAGCGAGATTTGAATTGTCCGTTCCTTGAGTGCGTAGTGCTATACACTAGCAGAATACGATATTATTGGTCCCCTAGTAACTGTCAATGTAGTTTTGAAAGTTAAGCGATTCGCTTCTTTGGGATCGATGCCCGATGCCCGATGCCAAATTCTTTCTTACACAGGACTTATATCAAGTCAGGTTAAATACCCACAGAAAAGATTTGGAATCTCCCGTAGGACGGGCGACACGAGCTGTCCCAAAAAGCCCAGGCGGACAGGCGGGACGCCCGTCCGGAGCAGAAATTGACTTTTTTTTGGGGCATTCAAACCGACATGATATTACGCATCGACTCAAGGACTAGGGGCGATCGCGTTGGCGGAGCCTGCGCGCCGTGGAGCGCATAGCGTCTGTGCCCCTGAGAATCGCTCTTTGGATTGCCCCTACAAATGCTAGATATGGACAGGCAAGCGTAAGTCCTGTTACATACATAAGTCCTAGTTAATAGAACGCTTACTTGAGAGCCCGCCGATGGCATCAATGATGGGTGCGACCCCTCATTTAAGTCTTCCACAGGATAGCACTGGTGACCAGAGGTTGTCCAGAGCATTTGCTAGTTCTTCAATCATCGATCGGTAATTCATTAGGACTTACGCATTAACGCTATTGACGGCGCAATCGCGGGGGGATTGCCCCTACAAAACACCACACCTGGATATTTTGCGTAATATCATGTCTGGTTAAATACCCACAAAAAAAATTTGTAATATCCCGTAGGACGGGACCAGCGAAAAGTCCATACCAGCCCAAGCGGACAGGCGGGACGCCCGTCCTACACAGAGTTTGACTTTTTTGGGGCATTCAAACCGACATGATATAAGGGATTTCTAAATAAATATCTCTTCCTCGCTTCGCCGTAGGACGGGCGTCCCGCCCGTCCCAGACAGCGGACAGGCGGGACGCCCGTCCTACGAATTGGGGAATTTATTTTTTGGAGTTCCCTAAGTCCTATTCATAAGAAGAAGGCAAGCTTTCAGCAGTCAGCTTTTCTGCTTTAGACATATCGAGTCATTTGTACCCGGTAGCGCCCTTTTTTAGTGATGGTTATTTCCCCAACTTCCAGGCGTCCTTTGCCGCGAATGGCGATTAGGTCCCCTGATTTGACTTGGTAACTGGCTGCCGAGACTTCTTTCCAATTTACTCGCACGTCACCGGCACCTACGATTTTGACCATTTTGCTGCGAGACATCCCAAAGCCAGCGGAGGCGATCGCATCTAATCTCGTAGATGCTTCCACAGTAGCCATTTGTTTTGTTTTCGGTTCCCGTACCTTCAGCTCGGAAAGCTCCATTCGCCTAACTTTGACCGGCACCGAGCGCACCTGCTTTAGTTCCATTTCCAGAAATTCCACCATTTCTGGAACGACAAGGGCTTGGGCTCCTCGTTCCCCCAGCACAATAATATCCCCGGTTTTTTCTCGTTCTATTCCTGCACCCAATATCGCACCCAGAAAATCTCGGTGAGTGGCAGTATCGAATAGAAAATTTCCCGCTATTTCTATTGCAGCTAGTTCTATTTGCGAGGCTTCTAGAGAAACTTCTTCGCGAGCGATCGCCAGCCTTTGTCTTTCTGCTTGGGGATATCCTCCCCAAACTGCTTTTTTTATCTCTGTTAGCTTTGCGATCGCCAAAAGAGCGTCGGCCAACTCTGGCGGCGAGAAAAAATCTGTCAAGACAACTTCCCAGGTCTTAATCGCTTGCGCCGCCTTATCGATAACCCGAGCCACGCTCTCTCTATTTTCGACATTTTTTAATAGTTCTTCTTTTGGTAGCATCTTTTCCAAACTACAAATTGTATAACAAAATTGGGCATTGGGCGAGGGGACAAGGGGACAACTTTCAAGGGTATGTTTTTTATAATCTCCTAAATGAGCGCAATCGGTGGGGTGCATGGGTTACTGGGGCGAAGCATTCCAATACAATAATTTTCGTTAATAGCAGAAGCTGTCTCGGGAATGCTGTCGCCCCTACAACCTCAATCGAGAATACCTCTCAAAAATGCCTCCCCAAGGGGACAACTTTCAAGGGTATGTTTTTTATAATCTCCTAAATGAGCGCCATCGGTGGGGTGCATGGGTTACTTGGGCGAAGCATTCCAATACAATAATTTTCGTTTAATAGCAGAAGCTGTCTCGGGAATGCTGTCGCCCCTACAACCTCAATCGATAATACCTCTCAAAAATGCCTCCCCAAGGGGACAACTTTCAAGGGTATGTTTTTTATAATCTCCTAAATGAGCGCCATCGGTGGGGTGCATGGGTTACTGGGGCGAAGCATTCCAATACAATAATTTTCGTTTAATAGCAGAAGCTGTCTCGGGAATGCTGTCGCCCCTACAACCTCAATCGATAATACCTCTCAAAAATGCCTCCCCAAGGGGACAAATTTCAAGGGTATGTTTTTTATAATCTCCTAAATGAGCGCCATCGGTGGGGTGCATGGGTTACTGGGGCGAAGCATTCCAATACAATAATTTTCGTTTAATAGCAGAAGCTGTCTCGGGAATGCTGTCGCCCCTACAACCTCAATCGATAATACCTCTCAAAAATGCCTCCCCAAGGGGACAAATTTCAAGGGTATGTTTTTTATAATCTCCTAAATGAGCGCCATCGGTGGGGTGCATGGGTTACTGGGGCGAAGCATTCCAATACAATAATTTTCGTTTAATAGCAGAAGCTGTCTCGGGAATGCTGTCGCCCCTACAACCTCAATCGAGAATACCTCTCAAAAATGCCTCCCCAAGGGGACAAATTTCAAGGGTATGTTTTTTATAATCTCCTAAATGAGCGCAATCGGTGGGGTGCATGGGTTACTGGGGCGAAGCATTCCAATACAATAATTTTCGTTTAATAGCAGAAGCTGTCTCGGGAATGCTGTCGCTCCTACAACCTCAATCGATAATACCTCTCAAAAATGCCTCCCCAAGGGGACAAATTTCAAGGGTATGTTTTTTATAATCTCCTAAATGAGCGCAATCGGTGGGGTGCATGAGTTACTGGGGCGAAGCATTCCAATACAATAATTTTCGTTTAATAGCAGAAGCTGTCTCGGGAATGCTGTCGCCCCTACAACCTCAATCGAGAATACCTCTCAAAAATGCCTCCCCAAGGGGACAACTTTCAAGGGTATGTTTTTTATAATCTCCTAAATGAGCGCATGGGCAAGGCATAGCCAGGGACGGCACCACCATAATTTATGGCCCTGCATGAGAGCAACGGCATCTGGATTGTAGACTACCATACTATGTATCAGGTTGTTAAGTAAATCTTGACAGACTACTAGGGGAAAGTGAGCGAAAAAATATCTCTCAAATAGCCAGAAATACTGTGGGGGTTTCTTATAATAAATTGCATCACTTTATAACCGAATCTCCGTGGGATGCCGAGGCTATCAATGAAAGGAGATTAGAGGTTATGAATTCCTCTCGTCAAACCAAGCCATCTCGTAAGAACTTTAATTTAATATTGGACGACACGGGACACAGAAAAAGTGGAACATTAACTGCTGGAGTTGGACGACAATATATTGGGGAGATAGGCAAAGTTGATAATGGAATTGTCATGGTAACAACTCATCTTTACGATGGAGTAAGAAGTTTACCATTGGATGTAGCTCAATATATCCACGCTGATTCGTTAGACAAAGGAAAAGAGAATCCCTCATTCAAGAAAAAACCTTCATTAGCCTTGGAATTAATTGATAAATGCTTAAATCGAGGTTATAGTCCAAAAGTAACTTTAATAGATGGAGGTTATGGTAATAATAGATCCTTCTTAAAAGAACTAGAAAAAAGAGGATTAACTTATATTGGTGTTCTCGCTAAAAATAGAAATGTAGAGGCAGAAATAGAGACAGGGGAAAAAATTTCATTAAGATTAGATGAACTGACAGCAATATTACCAGAAACAAGTTTCAGTTGTATAGAACTGAAATTACAAAAACCTCGTAAGGTGTGGGTAGCAACAACAAAGGTAGAAATTCCCGAAATGGGTCAACGAACAGTAGCTATCGTTATGAATGCGAAAAACGTTGAATCGGCAACAGAAATTGATTATTTAATAACCAATGCTCCCTTTGAAAAAGCTACAGCGGAATGGATTGTAACCACCTATTCACAAAGAAATTGGATTGAGGTTTTTTACCGCGATATCAAAGGGTGGTTAGGCGTAAAAGAATACCAGACTAGAGGTAAAAGAAGTATTGAGCGTCATTGGATATTAGTGTTTTGTGCTTATACCTTTATTCTTTGGCATTGGTTAACTGGTGGCATAGCTCGACAATGGGCATCGAAGCCGTTAAAAACATTTGTTGAAGTATTAGAGGCTTTTCGTATAGCCGTCTCTTATCGTTTTGTACGTTGGTTAGGTAACAATGTTGATGTATTTGCCTCTCACCCTCGCGAGTTTCGGCTTTATTTGGGCTTGAATTTTGTCTAAGTCCCGCTAGATGTAAGTCGAAGAAATCAATGATGACTGCTAACGGATTGCTAACACTTTTAACAGATTTTGGTTGGCAGGATATTTATGTAGGGGCAATGAAAAGTGCGATCGCTCTGATAAATACCCCCAGCTAAGAGCGATCGACCTAACTCACGATATTCCCGCTCAAGATATAGCCGCAGCTCGCTTTTGTCTAATGGATGCTTATCCCTATTTCCCAGGAGACACGGTGCATGTGGCAGTGGTCGATCCTGGAGTAGGAAGCGATCGAAGAGCGGTTGCTCTAGAATTATAAAAAGGGTTCCTGGTCGGACCGGATAACGGACTGTTTAGCGGGATACTTAGCTAGGGTATAAGGTATGGGGTTTATGTAGGGTATAGGGTGTGGCGGTAGGCTGTAGGGTCTGGGATAATTTTATTTTTTCGCACAGTCTCCACAGTTTTCCCAAAGCCCTCACCCTTCCCCATCTCTTTAAGAGACTTCTGGGAAGGAAAGTACCGCTTCCCCTCCACCCACCCACACCGCCCGCAGGAGGGGAAAAAGGGGTGGGTTTTTCCCCGGCAGCAGCGCCCACCCCCAACCCTCTCCCGAGAGGGGGCATCGGGCTCCGATCCATAAGGTACTTTTATTACCAGAAATCACCTAAAGCCTACAATTGGAGTAAAATATATGACAGAGCAACAAGAATTAACTTCCAGAGTATATCAAGGGCAGTTTGGCGATTTCACGATTACGTCAGAGGACGCTAAGGGCGTAATCGTATATCGCACGGGCTTAATGGTAGCAGCACTTTGCTTTGGCGTTGGTGCAACCTTGGCATTATTGTCTGCCGACCCTGCTACCGTTCGCTGGCTAACCCCGCTGTATCTTTGCTTTTATTTAGCACTAGGGGTTAGCTTGATGACGATTCACATTTACCTTGCTATCTTACATCGCGTCTTGCAATTATTCTGGGTTGTCGGCGGCGCTGCAGCAATTTGGCTAACCCTGACCAGTGCAGAACCAATGGCGATCGCTGCTTACAAAGACCCAATAGCCCTATTTTGCCTTAGCTTCACCTTTGCCGCATTAGCTGGCATCTATTTTAAAGAAGCATTTTGCTTTAATCGCTTGGAAACTAAACTGCTGACGCCGGTAGTCCCCGTACTTATATTAGGTCATCTACTTGGTTTTTTGTCCCCTTACGGAGAAAAACTATTGCTAGCTACCTGGGCAGTATTATTTATGGTCTTTGCCCTACGCAAAACATTTCAAGACATTCCAGCGGACATAGGTGACAAAAGCGTTTTTGCCTATTTAAAACAGCAGCGTTCTGCAAAACAAGCCTAATAGCTTTTATAGCGTTTCTCAAATAAGTGTAATAAAGGATCGGACCCTAGAAACGTAGGGGCGACAGCATCCCTTCGACAATCTCCGGGCTCCTAACGGCAACTCTCATATTGGGATGCAACGCCGGTGATTATTCACATCAATTTGAGAAACGCTATATCTAACGAGAAAAAGGGTAAAGCCGAACATCTCGCGTATCGGCTTTACTAAATTATTTATAGAAAGCGACCTTGAATCGTTTATGCGATTAACAGAAAAAAAGCAACAAGGCTAAGTAAAGAGTGCATCCAAAACCTAAAAGCTAAAAAATACACCACCTTATGCTTTGGCAATTGATGCAAAAAAATAATTCTACTTTAGATGTTTTTAGAGAAAAGCGCTGGCTTGGGAACAGGTTCCTATTTTCTCTTTTACCCATGCTAGGTATATTGGCAGCGGGAGAAATTGTTCCCAGCAAAATGAAGGCTTTAGCGCAATCTCGATCGATTGGGTCAGAAGAAATTAGATTTGTAGAGCCTAACGTACAGCTTCCTAAAACCGGGCCGAATACCCAGCGAATGTCGAGACAAGTTCGCTGCTGTCCCTGTGGCTGCCCAGAAAAACCAGTTACTGCCTTAGTACCCGCAGCTACTCTAGGGCAAACTACAGCAGCATATCCTACGTTTTTCGTTTACGTTCCTCCTACTTTCGCACAAAACGCAGAGTTTGTCCTGTTTGATGAGGATGATAATCTACTGTACGAAACAACTGTGAATGTAGCTGGCAGATCGGGAATTATCAAACTTGACTTTCCAGTAGAGAATATCCCCCCCTTAGAACTGAGCAAAAATTATATTTGGGAGTTTGGCCTGGTTTGCAATCCCGACGATCGCTCTGGAGATTTGTCGGTGATGGGGTGGATTGAGCGGGTCGAAATGGATCCCAGCCTTAAAAATCAATTAGAGCAGGCTCCCCTGGAAGCACGCGCCCCTATTTTTGCCGGTGCTGGTCTTTGGTACGACACTTTAGCCGTTCTTGCAGAGCTGCGGAAAAAAGGACCCGAAAACTCTATTTTTGCGTCCCAGTGGGCCGAGCTTTTAGAGTCTGTTGGTTTAGAGACTTATTCTCCCGAACCCCTAGAAAGATACAACCCCAATCCACCAGAGCAGATTGGATGGGGGGGATGTTGAGGTTGGGCATTGGGCATGGGGAATTGGGAATTGGGAATTGGGAATTGGGAATTGGGAATTGGGAATTGGGAATTGGGAATTGGGCAAAAAAGCTCTCAGCTCACCCTGCGGGAAGGGCGGAGCCCAACAGCTCAGAAGCTCCGCGCAGGCTGCGCCAACAGCTTTTAGCTCTAGCTGACTCCCCGTTATACAGCAGAGATGGTCAAAGGGGATGCTATCGCCCAAACGTTTCATTGGCCCGATCGTTTATTACACTTATTTGAGAGTGCGATTCGTTTGGGTGGTAAGTCCCTGTGATGTACGCCCAGCATGGAGTCCTTAGACTCTATGATAACTTGACTAATGTCCTCAATAGCCAAAATGGCTAAGCCCAGGATGCTCGATTCCCTTCCAGACCGAACTCGCACAAGTGCGGATTATCAAACAAAGCCGAATCGGAACAGATGGAGCAACGGCAATTCCCGCAGATTTGGGAGTCACGACCCCAGGACTGAAGCCGGGGGTAATGTGAGTAAACCATAACCGAATTGGTTCTCTTGCTAGCCAACTAGCTAGTGCAGCGCGGCAGAAGTAACTACCCAGTCTTACAAGCCTCTTCAAAGCCCTTGAACTTCCAATTGAATGGTTTGGCCCAGCGTCGATTGAAATACTCAATAAATGCCTCTATTTGCTCTTTTAGATCCTTAGTCGAGGTAAAATTGCCCCGTTTGAGCAGACGTCTGACCAGAATGCGCGAACCAGCATTCTATCTGATTAAGCCAGGAAGTATGTTTGGGGATATAGACAAAGCGAATTCGTCGTTGGGCATTACTCAGAAACTCCATGCGGGTGGCCATGGACTGGAGAATGCCAGACTTTCTCTTCTTGCCTAAAACCAGATCCAAATTTTCTCTTTCGGCCACCAGGCGAACCAACGTCTCAGACTTATGGGTATTGAGCTGGTCAACAATAAAGCACTCTTCTTGCATCAGGGTCTGTATCAATTACCTGTTCAATGTGTGCAGCAAAATCGGCTTCTGTGCGAGGAAGGTCCGATATAGGGACAACTGCTTTGTCCCTGGCCGACGTGCCAAGTGGCAATCAATGATAGGGTGCCGTGACGAATATAGTTGAATTCAATGCGCTCGACCTGTCCTGGTTTCATCCCTTGATGAGGATACTCTCTCTCCAGTGCTTGGATGCCAGTCATTTCATCAGTGCTGACCACATGAGTCCCCTGCTTCATCAACTGTGATGCCTGTTGATGCCACTGACAAATTTCCTTGACTTGTTGCTCAAATACAGAACGGTCTTTGGGGATGTGATTGAGCCAGTAGCGATTTCGATGTGGCTTTAACGTAGCCTCATTTTAAAAAACGCCCCACACTGCGGGGCGAAATTTCCTGGACTAGCCTTCGTTTTATCGCTTCGTCCGCAAGTTCTCTTGGCGTCCAATGACTGATAGGGCGGCCAGTGGTAGCAGGAGGTTCGCTTTTCTTGTGCCACGATTTCTACAATTTGCTCTACACCAAACTTGCCAGGACTGCCAGAACGAGGACGATCGCTTAGAACAGCTTCAATCTTCCCCGGCAACAAGTGCTTAGCGGTTTCACTGCTCATGTCCTGCGACCACTGTTCGCAGGCCCGATACCAACGATTGCGCCACTCTCGTACTCCCCGTCGCCCCAAGTGTATTTGCTCGGCAATAGCAGTATTACTTTGACCTTGAGCGGCCAGGAGAATTAATTGAGCGCGCTGTACTAGACGATACGGTTTACTGGTACAACAAATTATCGACTCCAAACAGTCTCGCTCCAGGTCCGACAGGAGAATTTGCGTTGGTTTAGGGTTTGGCATAACAGACAACTTTCAGAAAGCATGGGAGCGCCAGCCAAACCTTTTAGGATGGCATTAGGGGCATTAATAATTAGGGCTTGCTGAATAAGTCGTAAAAACCAGGGGACGAGTTAATGATTTCTCTTAAGTCCTATATAAAGTGAGAAAACTTGATGTTTAAGTCCACCGCTTTGGTATGCTATCCTAGATAGACTTGAAGATAACGATAAAATTGAGCCAAAAAAAGACAACTTGCCTGTCGCCGGTACAGGACAGAAAGATTCATAACCAAAAAAGTAACTGCGATCGCTGTCTCCGAGGTTTCGGCCAGCTTAGTCATCACCCTGTTGAGGCTAAATCTTCTTTTTCCCAACCCAAATTTTACCTCAATTTCGTTGCGAACTCTTTCATCTAACTGAGCTTGTTTTTTTGCCTCTCTACTCATATTTTTTGGCGGACGTCCTAAAGGTGTGCCGCTTATTCTTATTCCTTTTTCCTTACACCATTTTCGATTCTCTCTCGTTCTATAAATTTTATCTACATGAACCGACTCTGGATAATATCCCGTATATTCTTTATACGCTTCTACCTGTGCTTTTAGCTCTCCACTTTCATTATAATTATCCTCTCCTTCGCGTTCCAAAAACACATCACCGTAATAACAGCTTGCTGATATTTTTGCCCCAAATTCCGTATCAGCTCCTGCTTTCCCTCTCTTAATTGGACGTATATGAGGCTGAGTCAAACTTACTATTCTATCTTCTATCTTTTCTGTATTGTTTTCCCACATCCATTTTTGCTGACGATAAATCTCATTGGCTATCAAAAATTTCCTGTATTCCTTGCTATTTAATCTTTCTAGCCTTGCCTCTTCCTCTATCAATCCTTCTATGTGTTTGAGATTTCTCTTTATGTATTGAAGTTGTTTTTTTTGAGCTTTTTTTCTTTCTTTTCTCGACGGCTTTCGCTTTTTTGCTATAGCTAGATATTTTTTTCTAGCTTTTTGTCTATAAGTCCTTGGTTTTTTATTTAATTTCCCCTTTAGAGATTCGTATAAGATATCTATGACCTTCTCTGTTACCTTTCTCGCCTCATTTAATAATCCTACGTCTGTCGGGTATCTTATGTCTGCCGGTCCTATTGTCGCATCCATCAATAATTTTCCTCTATTTTCTTTTCCGCGCTCCTCCCCTGACTTTTTTTCTGGCACTTCCTCCCATTCTTCTCTAGATTTTTCGACCATTCTTTTATTTATTTCTTTAACTACACTTGCGCTTATTCTTTGCCTAAAATGAACCATCGTTGATGCTTCAAATGGTGCTTCATTACTGTAATACTCTTTACCTATAAAATATTGTAAGTAAGGGTTTTCCTTTATTTGTTCTATTGTTTCCCTGTCGCTGATGCCTAATTTTTCCTTAATTAGGGCTTGCTGTATAATTCTAAAACCCAAGCGGGGTAAGGATTTGGGGCGGTTTTGTACCCGTAAAAATGCAAGAAAAATAGGCGCGAAGCCTCGGAAAACCCTTGCACTTTCTCCCAATTATGGGACCCTTCGCGGCTATTTCCGGCATTTTTGCGCCCTTTTTCCAATGAATTTGCCTCGGAACTGCCTCGATACGGCTTATTCAGCAAGCCCTAATTATACTCAGTTAATCTAGAGTACACGCTACAAGTTGTAGTATGTAAGGTTTGTGAGATTATTGAGTATATATACTCAAAAAGCCAGCCCGCGATAATGACGACTTTTGTGTCATATTTGAGGTACAGTTGCGAGCTTGAAAGCAATATTATGTCAGTAGAAATCACTAATGAGCGACCACCTCGGTTTGGTAGCTGGAATAATTGATGAAATTGGGATAGAGAGTAAAATCAACGAGCTACGTCGGAGTTAAACTGGGAGAGAAGGTGTCTGGAGGTCAAGTGGTAAAGGCTATGATATTAAACGGGTGCATTTCAATTTTGTTTCAGTAACTGAAGTCGTTTCCTTTTTTCTTGACGAATCGGAACGCCCGATAGAGGACTTATCCACAAGTGAGACACATAGGAATATCTAAGCAAGAGTGGTATTAAAACAAGTAGCACAAAAATTGCCAATTATTTTAATATATTTGGCATTTACAAAAATAATTTAATTTATTCTTATAACCTTACTCTCTTACTCCCCCGAGCAATTAGCTAGCTAATTGTTCGTTCAAATACCAACAACGGAGCTGTAAAATTTGGTTAACATTTTCTGCATTCCATTGCGCTCCTGAAATTTTTATTCTAGCTGAAATTTGTTTTATAGCAGACTCTACAGCTCCCGAGCCAATAGAACATAAGCCTTTTTCTTGCAGCAATTTGTAATTGACTATTCTCTGTTTATGTTTTTCTAAATAAGCAGGAAAATTTGCTGCATTTTTACCTTTTAGACCCACAAATAATTTACTTGCTTCTTCTGTTTTTCCAACCCATAACATGTTTTTCGCTTTTGATAGTCTTTTTAAGGAACCACCGACCTTGTATAGATTTTCCACCAGATGATACCAGTCTAATATTTCTCGTCTTTTTGACTCAACGGAAATTTCTTTAAATAAATTCCATATCCCTTCATGGCCATCTCCAATACAGGTAATTATCTTTTCACTATCTTGACTATTTATACAGTCTGTTAAGGAAATATTATCTTGAAAAAAGGCTCCATAGTAATGACTGTTTACTCTTGCGGCTTTGTAGTCTCGGAAATAACAACTCACTCCTTTCTGGCCACTTCTTATTCTTACTTTTCCTCCATCTATGCTGACCTCTTTAATTTTTTTATTAATTTCTGTCACCTCAAATTCTTCACTATTTACTTGCCGCTGCAATGTGGTATCTGACTTTTTAATCCTGTTAAAAACTCAAGAGCCTTTTCTCCATCTATATATGAGTTATTTGCACTAATCAACAAACAACATTTTTGCAAAAAAGGAGAAATTATTTTGTATGGTGCTATCCCCAATTTTTTCCCCTGTTGACCGCGCAAATAAATCGAGCCAACAGTCGTTTTTATTTGGCGCTTTCGACCCCTATTAGTCTCGGTTATTTTTTGGATAAAAAAAAGGGCAATTTTCGGGCTTACATGCAATAATATTTTTTGTCTAATCGTCTGTTCTAAATGCTCAAAATCTTGCTGTAAATCAGAACTAGAACTATTTCGATACAAAATCTCCGCGACTTCAGTAATACAAGCATCCAGACGTTCTTTATCTTCGGGATTCATTTTTATTACAAACTTAACTCATTTGATTTATTCGCCCCAGTCAAAGAGGTACCTCTTTGACTATCACTATAACATATAACACAAACCCAAAGAATTATTTCTTATATTTTCAATGGGGAGCCACTAATAATAGAGGTCCTTTAATAAGGGCCCATTTTTAGGTCTATTTGCAAAATTGAAATGCACCCATATTAAACGGATTAGGGTTAGTGTCATCCCCTCTGTATCTATTCGGGAAGTTTTTTGAAGGAAAGGCAACTGAACACCTAATAGGGGAAGGAGTAAAAGCGGAATATTTAAACGACGATCGCTTGGGAAGAATTTTAGATAAGCTGTATAAAAGGGGAGTAGACTAAATATTTATTTCTATTGTTATAGAGGTTATGAAAAAATATCAACTAAATGTAGAAACAACCCATTTATATTCTAGTTCTTTTCACGTTCATGGAGAGTATAAAACAGGTAGCGCTAACCCAGAAGAGTCAGAAGAACCCCAAGTAATTAATATAACTTACGGGTATTCAAGAGACCACAGGCCCGACCAGGCCCGACCTGAAGCAATTTGTGATGGATTTAGTATGCACTTCAGACGGGGACGTGCCGTTATGGATGAGAATAGGCTCGGGCAATGAATCAGACCAAAAACAATTTGCAAGCGCAATGATAGATTTTAAGAAGCAACTAAGATTGGATAGCTTGATGGTAGCAGACAGTGCTTTTTATACGCAAGAAAACATAGGTAATTTTAAAAATATGAGGTGGATTTCTAGAGTACCATTGACCGTGAAAGCTGCAAAAAAGCTAGTTAGCGAAATAGATTCAGATGAATTTACTAAAAGCCAACTAACGGGCTATCGTTATTTGGAGTTCAAAAACAATTATGGAGGAATAGAACAAAGATGGGTGGTAGTTGAAAGTGAGAAAAGAAGAGAATCATACCTAAAGATCATGGCAAAAAGAATAGAAAAAGATTGGCAATTAGCACTAAAAAAAATAGGATAACTAAGAAATCGATAATTTGCTTGTGTTACCGATGCAGAAAAAGCGGCAGCTCGCTCGCTTAGAAAGGTTATCACAAAATAACCAAGGTAAAAATTAAAGCAAATGACAGTAAAAGTAGTCGTAAAAAATCAAAAGAGCTGAACTATAAAGTAGAGGAAGTCATAATTGCTGTTTGTTTAGAAAACGTGCAAAGGAATCGTGGGTCTGCCGGACGCTTTATTTTGGCAACTAATGTTTTAGATAGACAAAATTTAACTTCAGAAGAAATACTGTCTAAATACAAAGACCAGCAGGGGAGCATCCCATTCAGGCACTAAGTATAAATGCTCAGAAAAATCACCAAAAAAGAGTGATGACTCTTGCAGACATGGCGCGATCGCGCTATGCTTATAAGAGGGTATTAGCTATTGACAAAAGCAAAATGTATTATATAATACATTTTGCGCTGTTCTGTCGATATACCAAAATTAATAAGGGATAAAAAATGAACCGCTCCCTAGCAAGAGAAACTACAGCATCACCTTAAGGAAGCGGCTAAAATATTATTTGAAAATACGCCATCAGAGCAAGTAAAAGACTTCTCATCTATAGAGATGACCGTGAGGCAACATGTTTTAGATACAGTAGCTCCAGATATTGCCAGTTTTTTTGCAGAATCGACAGGGACAACGGCTGGAAAAACCAGAACCGTAAAAACTTGTATCGGACGAGTTGAAATAACAACAAAACAAGCCAAAAAACTAAACTTAGAAAAGGGTAGACGCACGAGTTATAATTTAGAACAAAATTGTATTTTATTGGCTAGCAACGAGTATGCATGAGAATGTACCAATAGATTTGGCTAGCTAATAGTAAGGAATTATTTCCAAAGGCAAGCAAGACAGTTAAAAGGTGGATATCTGAAATAATTGCATATTTTGACGAAAGAACTACTCAAGGAGTAGTTGAAGGTATAAATAACAAATTGAAGCTAATAAAAAGACGAGCATTTGGCTTTAGAAGTTTTAGAAATTTTGAAATCAGATCCTTTTTAACTTGGCATTTTTCTAGTTAGTTTTCCATAGCAGGTTCGGATGAACCGCGATCCGTTGCCTGATGCGCTCCTTAGACTTTATCGCTCAAAAGAGCGATCGTGTTGTTTAATCGTCGAGCGCGTTTTTTACAGGGAACTGACAGATTCAGAATTTTTACCAAGGGAAAAGCACCTCTTACGATTTATGCTTGACATATACGGAACCCATTGGGAGCTATATTGTTTGGCCCCTAAATTTTGGGCTCCACAAGTACAGGGTATCCACAAATCATTCAAGTCTCAGTTAATTGGTATGTCTTTTTTTTGCAAGTCCCTAAGGGTATTGAAGGGACCGAGAGTTAATTGTCGAAGCGATAGCTCCTCGAATTGGGCCTATTATAACCCTATCTATTGCAAGGGTATCGTCGCAATGGACTGCTAGGTATCCGATCTGATTGGTACGCGAGGTATATACAAATTTTTCAGCTATACAGTCATAATTAGGAACAACAAAAAAATTTTGCAACCCCTGGAACTAAAGTCGCAGATTTGAGTCAAACTTTGCCATGTGCTAGTCAGCCTCTGTATAAGAGGCAGGTTTAGAAACGGATTTGATTTTGCAAGTACCCTATTATGTGGTGCTGGATTGCTATGTAGATGTTTGCCGATAATTTGGGTTATTAGCGCGATATTAAGTTACAAATGGTTAACCCTTATATGTATAAGTTACAAAGTTAATTAGCCAATTGAGTAAAGCATTGGTTTTTGGAGATCGTGTTAGATAATCACAAGTCAGACTAATTGATGAAATTATTAAAAAAGTTACTGTATTTATTCACAACTAGAGAAAAGTGGCAAATCGCAGGGCTTTTTATCCTGATTCTTATTGGTGCTGGCTTTGAGACTTTGGGAGTAGGCTCGGTTTTTCCGTTGATTTCTCTAATGGAAAATCCTCAACTCGTTCAAGAGGGGGGAATTCTGGGATGGGTGTATCAACTGCTGGGCGAACCGGAAATTAGTCAGTTTTTAATCTGGTCTGGGTTGAGTTTTATTTGTATTTATTTAACTAAAAATGCTTATTTGACTGGGCTAACCTATCTACAGTGCCGCTTTATTTATAGCAAGCAAGTTGAATTGTGTTCTCGACTCTTTCGAGCCTATCTGTACAGTCCATATACTTTCCATTTACAGCGCAACAGTGCAGAATTAATTAGAAATTTAAGTGGCGAAGCTCCAGCTATTTTTAATAATGTTTTAATTACTGGAGTTTGGGCAATAACCGAAATTACAGTCCTTGCTTGCGTAGCTTTACTGCTATTGTTTCTAGAGCCTCTTACTTCTCTAGCAGCAGCAGGCTCGATTGCTCTAGCAACGCTTATTTTTTATAGGCTTGTAAGAATTAAGTTAAGCAAGTTGGGCAAGCTTCGCCAAGACACTGGCACAAAAGTGATTAAGACCATTCATCAAGGTTTAGGAGGAGTTAAAGAGGCTAAGGTTTTAGGTCGAGAGCAATTGTTTATTGACGAATATAAAAATAATAGTTTAGATTATACAAATACTTTACAGTTTGTTCAGATTGTTAGTCAACTGCCGAGATTTTTTATTGAGTCTATAGCTATTGTCGGATTGATATTAATTATAATCTCAATTATAGCTCAGGGTAAAAATTTAAGTAGTTTAATACCAACCCTGTCTTTATTTGCAGCGGCGACTTTTCGGCTGATGCCTTCGATTAATAGAATCTTGAACGCAGTTACTCAAATTCGTTTTAGCTCCCATTCAGTTGATGTCATATATCATGACTTGATGGAGCTAAAAGCCATTGAAAAAACTAACCGAGGAAAACTCAACTGGAGCGGATCTGGCAGTAAAAAAGAGGTGCTGAAAAATGCTATAGAATTAGGTAATGTTGTTTATAGATATCCTGGCTCTAGCGATACTTCCTTGAAAGGTATTTCTCTGATAATTCCTAAAGGAAAATCGGTTGGTTTTGTGGGGTCATCAGGAGCTGGTAAGACAACTATTGTAGATGTGATTCTGGGTTTGTTGCCGCCGACTCAAGGGCAAGTTTTAGTTGACGATCGCGATATTCACGAAGATTTGCCATCTTGGCAGCGATCGATAGGTTATATTCCACAAACCATTTACCTATGCGATGATACTCTGAGAAATAATATTGCCTTTGGCATTCCAGAGGATGAGATTGAAGAAGAGTGGATTGAGTCTGCAGTGAAGTCAGCTCAGTTGACTGAGTTAGTCAAAGACTTACCCCAAGGATTAGATACTTTAGTGGGCGAAGACGGAGTGAGACTTTCCGGAGGTCAGAGGCAAAGAGTTGGAATTGCTAGAGCTTTGTATCACAATCCAGAGATTTTAGTAATGGACGAGGCAACGGCGGCTCTAGATAATCAGACTGAAGCTGGGGTGATGGAGGCTGTGGAGAAACTGAGTGGGGAAAAAACACTCATTATAATAGCTCACCGCTTAAGTACGGTTAAAAATTGCCACTGTCTCTATTTTATGGACAAAGGAAAGATTGTGGATGCGGGCACTTATGAAGAGTTGTGCAAAAAAAATATAAAATTTCAGCAAATGGCTCGGGTGGTTGGTTCGACAATGAATGGAACGAAACCATTAGATAAAGAATTGAGCGTGTAGGTAATGTTAAACGGCAATCAAAACGGTAATCAAAAAAATCCATTAGTTGAAATATCGATCAATGGAAAAATGGAAGGCCATATCAGAAGTTATGCCAGGAAGCTACAGCAAGCCTTAGAGCTGGATGCAATGACGATAATTCCCCAGTTGGGCTTCGCTTTGTTGTCAGCCTGGAGAAGCAACAAGACTGTCTATTTATGTGGAAATGGGGGTAGTGCGGGCAATGCCATTCATATGGCAAATGACTTGATTTATGGGGCAGGGATGAAAGTAGGTGGGGGAATTAATGTAGAAGCATTAAGCGCCAATCCCGCAGTTGTGACTTGCTTGGCGAATGATTTGGGTTACGATCGCATTTATGCCCAGCAGTTAAGAGTCAAAGCCAATGCTGGGGATGTTTTGATTGTCTTATCTGGAAGTGGCAATTCAGCCAATATAGTCCAGGCTTTGAAGGTTGGTAATGAAATGGGGATGAAAACCTTCGCTATCTTGGGCTATTCGGGAGGGAAATGTAAAGAAATAGCTCAAGTGCCAATTCATTTTCCAGTGGATGATATGCAAATTGCCGAGGATTTACAGTTAATTGTAGGTCACATCTGCATGCAGTGGTTGTGTGAAGAATCGGCAAAAGAATCAAAACTAATGGCTGTTAATTAAAGATGGACAAGAAAATGCGATCGCTTGTTACGGGAGGAGCGGGGTTTATTGGCAGTCATGTTGTTGATTCTCTACTAAGTCTAAACCATGAAATTATCGTTCTAGACAATTTCAGTACGGGGCGTCCTGAAAACCTGGATCGCGTCAAGGATCGAATTGAGTTAGTAGAGTGCGATATTTCTACCCCCTCTTCTTGGATTGGTAAATTTAAAGATATTGATTGGGTTTTTCATTTAGCAGCTCTAGCAGATATTGTTCCTAGCATCCAAAAACCAGATGCTTATTTTAAAGCTAATGTTGATGGAACGTTTAATGTTTTACAAGCAAGCGTGGCCTCTGGAGTTAAGCGGTTTATCTACGCTGCCTCTTCTTCCTGCTATGGTATTCCCGATAACTATCCAACACCAGAAACAGCCCCAATTCAGCCGCAGTATCCCTATGCTTTAACCAAGCGATTGGGGGAAGAGTTAGTGATGCACTGGGCTCAGGTGTATAAACTGCCAGCTCTATCTTTGCGCTTCTTTAATGTTTATGGGACTCGCTCCCGTACTTCGGGCACTTATGGAGCAGTATTTGGTGTATTTTTAGCTCAAAAGTTAAACAATAAACCCTTTACCATTGTCGGGACTGGCGAGCAAACGAGAGATTTTACTTATGTTACGGATGTGGCAGAGGCAATGGTAGCAGCGGCAAAGAGCGATCGCGTCTGCGAAATATATAATGTCGGTAGCGGAAAAACTGTTTCCGTTAACCGTTTAGTCGAGCTTCTAGGTGGAGAAAAGACTTATATTCCCAAACGCCCAGGAGAGCCAGACTGTACTTTTGCCGATATCACTAAAATTGGTAAAGAATTAGGATGGTCGCCTAAAGTTGCCATTGAAGAGGGAGTGGCTAAAATTATAGAAAATATTGAATATTGGCGAAATGCTCCCGTATGGACGCCAGAAAATATTGCTACAGCAACTAAAGATTGGTTTAAATACTTATCTTAGTTTATTTTGTTGAGAACGAGTTAAAAATAGAGGCAATGACAGAAGAAATTAAGCAAGTTTATATTACTGGTGGGGCTGGATATGTTGGATCTAGGTTAGTCCCGCGTTTGCTGGAAGAAGGTTATCGGGTTACAGTTTTAGATTTAATGATTTATGGTGAGGAAGTGTTGACTCCTCATCCTAACCTGCAAACTATTAAAGGAGATATTCGAGATAGCAGTCTTTTGCAAGAGACAATACCAGGCCATGATGCTGTTATTCATCTAGCTTGTATTTCTAACGATCCCAGTTTTGAACTGAACCCAGAATTAGGTAAATCAATTAATTTAGATGCTTTTAGACCGCTAGTTGAAATTAGCAAGCAAGCTGGTATCAAAAGATTGATTTATGCTTCTTCATCCTCAGTTTACGGAATCAAAGAGGAACCTGACGTCCATGAAGAAATGTCTCTGGAGCCTTTGACTGACTACTCTAGATTTAAGGCCGATTGTGAGAAAATTTTAGCCGAATATCAATCGCCAGAATTTACGACAGTCACTATTCGTCCAGCCACAGTATGCGGTTACTCGCCGCGCCAACGGTTAGATGTGGTGGTGAATATCCTTTCTAATTTGGCCTTTCACAAAAGAGAGATAAGTGTTTTTGGAGGAAAGCAGCTACGTCCTAACATCCATATTGAGGATATGGTTGAGAGCTATTTGGTTTTACTAAAGGCACCAAGGGAAAAGATAGCGGGAGAAATTTTTAATGCTGGCTATGAAAATCAATCGGTTTTAAAATTAGCTGAAACGGTTCAGCAGGTTATGGGTGAAGATGTTAAGTTAGTTACTACACCAACTAATGACAATCGTTCTTACCATATTTCTTCTAAGAAAATTGCTGATAAGTTGGGGTTTGTCCCCAAACACACAATCGGTGATGCTGTTGAGGATATGAAGCAGGCTTTTGAGGCTGGGTTGCTTCCCAATTCCCTGACAGACGAGCGATATTTTAATATTAAGCGGATGCAGAGGTTACAGTTAAAGTAATGTTTCTTATAGGTATTGATTTTGACAATACGATCGCCTGTTACGATCGCCTATTCCCAAAAATTGCAACTGAGTTAGGGTTTGTAACAGGAGAAAACATTTTTTTTAAAAGCGATGTAAAGGAAAAAATTCTAGAAAAACCTGAAGGAGATTTGCTATGGCAAAGGTTACAGGGTAAAGTTTACGGTAAGTATATGCTCGGAGCGGATATATTTCCAGGTTTTTATGAGTTTTTATACTTGAGTAAACTGCGCGGTCATCAAATATTTATTGTCAGTCACAAAACAGAGTTTGGCCATTTTGACGAAGAGAAAATATCTCTTCGCGAACAGGCTTTGAAGTGGATGCAAAATAAGGGAATAATAGGAGATAGTTTTGTTTCTATAAGAAAAAACGATGTATTTTTTGAATCGACAAGACAAGAGAAAATTGCTCGCATTAAATCCCTAGAGTGTACTCATTTTATTGACGATTTATGTGCAGTTTTAGCTGATGATAATTTTCCAAATATTCACAAAATAGGGTTTAGAACTAATTTTAATAGCTCGCAGGAAGAGTCTATAGCTAAGTGTTCGTCTTGGCGAGAAATAACTAATTATATATATAAATTTTGGAGCGAAATAGATGTAGTCAAATTGACTACACATAATTTTCCGAAACTCGCAATACAGGAAGCACATCTTAAAAAGGGGCAAGGCAATAGCAAAACTTACAAGTTACTTGGTTCCCAACAGGATTATATACTTAAGGTTTACCCCGATCGCCAGCACGACTCGCGTCCCCGCCTAGAAACTGAATCGACAGCCTACCAAACTCTATTTGCAAAAAAATATCCGGTTCCTGAATCTATTGTGGTAGATACGAACCTTGGTTGGGGAATTTATAGCTGGATTAACGGCAAGTCAATAGATAAAATCGATGAATCTTTTTTAGGTCAAGCATTTGATTTTCTTCAACGTCTATTGAATGATAGTCGATTGGAGGTCGAGGAATTTAGTAAATTGTTTGGTGAAGCTTCAGAAGCCTGTCTCTCTGGAGCAGAAATAGTCAGGCAGATTGAACAACGAAGACAAAGATTGCAAAACGTTGAATCGGAACCAGTTCAAGTATTTTTCAGAGACAACTTTGACCCTTATTTAAAATTGGTAACAGAAACAGTAAAAAACAACTGTAGAGAGTTTTTTACTAGATCGCTGCCTCGCTCTTTACAAATTCTCAGTCCTTCTGACTTTGGGGCTCATAATGCCCTTAGAACTGAAGATGACCAATTTGTATTTGTTGACTTTGAATACTTCGGTTGGGACGATCCGGTTAAATTAGTTTCCGATTTTTACTGGCATCCTGGCATGAACCTTTCTCAAGCTTTAAAAAATAAATGGATTAATTATGCAGGGAAGCTTTTTGTTGATGATTTATATTTTAAAGATCGATTAAGTTCTTATTTGCCTTTGTATGGTTTGAGGTGGTGCTTGATTTTACTGAATGAATTTATACCGAAAAAGCTTCAACATAGACTTCATGCTCGGAGTTTGTCGCCAGAAGATATAGCTAATATTCAAGCCAACCAATTAAATAAAGCAGAAAGATTACTAGAACAAATTAAGGAGATGACTTCCTAGATATGGACGATCGCTCAAAACATCTTAGAAAACTGATTGTTGATGCTCTCGTAGGTGGTGGGCGCGGTCATCTCGGCTCTTCAATGTCAATGGTCGAAATTCTCCGTGGTCTATATGATTCGTTCTTGAACTATCGCCCGACTGAGCCATATTGGAAAGATCGCGATCGCTTGATACTAAGTAAAGGTCATGGTTGTTTAGCTTTGTATGCCATATTGGCAGACAAAGGATTCTTTCCCGAAGAAGAATTAACCACCTTTTGTAAAGCGACATCCCGTTTGGGAGGCCATCCAGAAAAGGGTAAACTTCCCGGTATAGAAGCTTCAACAGGCGCATTGGGACATGGTTTGCCAATGGGGGTAGGAGTTGCTCTGGCAGCAAAAATTCGCAAGCAATCTTATCGCGTTGCAGTGGTTACGGGGGATGGCGAAATTAACGAGGGCTCCGTTTGGGAAGCCGCCATGTCAGCAGCTAAACACAAGCTTTCTAACCTAACCGTATTCGTGGACTACAATAAGCTTCAATCTTACGGGCCAACACGGGAGGTTTTAGATTTAGAACCCCTGAGCGATAAGTGGCGCAGTTTTGGTTTTGAAGTGCAAGAAATTGACGGTCACGATGTCAAAGCCCTAGAGCAATTAATGCAAAACTTACCCCTTAATAGCCAGAAACCGACTGCAATAATCTGTCACACAATTAAAGCCAAAGGTTTTCCCTTCGCCGAGGGTCGAGCTGAGTGGCATCACAGATCTCGTCTCAAAGACGAAGAGATTGCGGCTATGTATGAATGTTTGCGATAAGCGACTTGCGCATAAGTAAAGTACCACCCACCGTTCGGGGAGCATAGCAACTTTGCTTGCTGCTGCCGCCCGACGCCTAAAGGCGCGGCTACACAAACAAAGCCCAAGAGGGCTATTAGTTGCAAAAGTGAAATGCTCCCACCGTTCGGGCTGAGCGGAGTCGAAGCCCAAGAATCGGCACATTATTAACAAGCAAGTCCTTAAGCGAGAAAAAGCGGGATAAATAGTAATGCGTAAAGCTGCTTTAAATTACGTTCATAAACTTGCTCAACAAGATGAGCGAGTTCTTTTCATTGGCTCTGACCTCGGACCCGGGGTGCTGGAAGCCATGAAACAGGAAATACCCGATCGCTTTTTTATGGAGGGGGTCAGCGAGCAACATATTATTGGCATGGCAGCGGGGTTGGCTATGGAAGGCTTTATTCCTTTTGTCAATACGATCGCCACTTTCTTGACTCGTCGCTGTTACGAGCAGGTTGCCCTAGACCTCTGCCTTCAGAATCTACCAGTGCGACTCATTGCCAATGGTGGTGGGGTTGTTTATGCCCCTTTGGGACCAACTCATCTGGCGGTAGAAGATATCGGAATTCTGCGAACTCTGCCCAATATGACTATTGTCGCCCCCTGCGATGCTGATGAAATGAATCGCTTTATGCCTCAGACCCTGGATTGGCCTCACCCGATCTACATTCGTCTGGCAAAAGGTGGCGATGCAATTGTTAGCAAACCAGAGCATGGTTTTGAGATTGGGCGAGCCATTCTACTGCGCGAACCAGGTACGGGTTTGTTTGTAACAACGGGTGTGATGACGCAGGTAGCCCTGCAAGCTGCTCAAAAGATTGAGGAAGAATCAGGAATTTCTTGTGGAGTTTTGCACGTACACACGATCAAACCCCTCGATATGGCAACTCTGGGTCATTGGTTGCCTAAAGTCGAAGCTGTCGTAACAGTGGAAGAACATACGAGAATTGGCGGACTAGGGAGTGCGGTTCTGGAATTTTGCAGCGACGAAATGCCAGAGCAAGCTAGCAAAATTTATCGCATTGGCATTCCCGATCGCTTTGCCGATCGCTATGGGAATCAGAATTCCTTACTCGCTCATTGGGGAATCGAGGTAGATGCCCTTTGTGCTGCTATGGTTCAAAAACTCCAAAAATCTTAGTAAGCGATTAGCAGTCAGCAGTCAGCAGTCAGCTAAAGTCCTGCCAACAAGCGCACTCGCACGCATCTTGTATAGCAATAACCATCAAGCTTAGGACAATTAAAAACTGCCAAAGCTATTAACTGCCTTACTCGTGCTGTTGGCTACGCCTGCGCGTAGGCGTAGGCGTAGCCTGCCCTCCGGGGCATAGCCTGCCCTCCGGGGCATAGCGCATAAGCTGACCGCTGAAAGCTGACCGCTTACTGCTATAACTGTCAAACACCTGAATCGGTAGTGCTATAAATGTTCTTGACAGAATCAGAACAGCAAATATCAACAGAGTATCAGCAACAGGGGTATATCATTCGCCCTGTTGCCGATACGCAAGCTTTGGCTTGGATCCGGGAGCAGTTTATCGGGTTAATCGAAGATGCCTTGGGGCTTGTTAGCCATGACGAGCCGGATGTTTTGTTAAATAATATCCATGAAAGAGTATCGGTGCCCGACCTTAATGCCTTTCGTTTAAAGATTATTCGGGGTATTAATAGTATTGAGAACTTTCGATCTATGTATTTCCGGGTAGCGCGGCCTTATCTAGAAACCATAGTAGGTAATGAGCTGGCCATGCAGCTGCGCGTGAATCTGAGCATTCAGTTTCCCGGAGATGACAGCTCTTTACTGCCCGTCCATGCAGATACTTGGTCTGGCGATTCGCCTTTTGAAGTAGTAGTTTGGCTGCCTTTAGTAGATTGCTATGGCACAAAAGCGATGTACTTGCTTCCTCCCGAACCCGCAGGGGAATTGAATCGAGAATTTGGGGAGCGAGCGGGGAGGAGTAGCGAGGAACTTTATCAGGAGATCGCCCATCGGGTCGAATGGCTAAAAGTAAATTATGGTGAGGTTTTGATTTTTAATCAAGGGCTACCCCACGGCAATCGAGTCAATGAGGAGGCAGAAACCCGCTGGTCTATGAACTGTCGGTTCAAGGGAGTGTTTACTCCTTATGGCGATAAAAAAATTGGCGAGTTTTTTGAGCCCATAACCTTGCGGGCGGCTTCTCGGGCGGGTATGAGTTATAGTTTACCGAGTCTATGATCCAGAAAGTTAGAGGTTATATCTTTAGTCGTCCCTTTATGGGGGAGCGGGTGCCGCAGCACGTTCAGAATTTGGTTATTCGCGACTATTGCGATCGCCATAACCTTCAATATCTCCTCAGCGCTACTGAATACGCCATGACGGGATCTCATCTGATGCTAGAGCAAGTTCTTAATGAATTGCCCGATCTAGATGGGGTTGTTGCCTACAGCCTGTTTCAGTTACCTGAAGACCCCCTGCAACGTCAGCGAATTTACGACAAAACAATCGAGCTAAATAAAAAGTTTTACTTTGCTGTCGAGGGTTTGCAGATGGGAAATAGCAACGAGTGCGATCGCATTGAAACTCTCTGGCAGATTCGTCAAACCTTGCCTAACTGTTTGGTTTTAGGGTAGTGATGAAGGGGAAAAGGCTCCGTTAAATATATGACTTTAGTATTAGAAGAAACCTTAAAAGAAGACAATCTCGTTTTGTCAGGAATAAGCTGGTCGCAATTAGATGCGTTGGCTACAGTCTTTGCGGAAGTCCCAGGAGCGAGACTGTTTTATTTGGACGGATTTCTAGAAATTATGACCTTAAGCTTAGAACACGAAGAGACAAAGGGGACACTTCGAGCGCTAATAGAAGCTTACATGAGAGAAAAGGGAATCCGATTTTATATTAGAAGAAGCGCAACTTTAGGCAGCGAAGAAATTAAAGGAAAAAAGGAAACCGATGAATCTTACAATCTGGATACTAAAAAAACCAATCCTGACTTGGTAATAGAAGTAATACTAACCAGCGGCGGACTGGAAAAGTTGCAATTTTATCAGAGAATAGGAGTCCCAGAAGTATGGTTTTGGGAAGATGGGGTACTTAGTATCTATTGCCTAAAAGAACAATATGAGAAAAGCGATCGCAGTATCTTGCTTCCCGATATAGATCTAAATTAATTAATCTTTTATATTAATTATTACGACCAATACGACGCCGTGACAGAATTTATTAATTCATTGAGCGGAGATAGCCGTGGGACAGCTTAGAAATTTCGTAACCCCCCTACACAAAGCGACTCAGCGAGAATACCTAGCTCGGATGGTCGATGATAAAGTCCATTGCATGCAGGTGGCCAAAAAGTATGGGGCTGAATATTGGGATGGCGATCGCCGTTATGGTTATGGGGGCTATCGCTATATTCCCGGATGGTGGAAGCCTGTAGCTGAGGCTTTGATTAGAACCTATGGTTTGGCACCTGGTTCTAAGGTATTGGATGTCGGCTGTGGTAAGGGTTATTTACTCTATGAGTTATTGCAATTGCAGCCAGGTTTGATTATCTGCGGGTTTGATAACTCCGAATACGCATTAGAAAATGCCAAAGAAGAGATACGTCCGTTTTTGTTTCGGCACCAAGCTCAGACGCCCTATCCATTTGGGGATAAAGAGTTTGATTTAGTCATCTCCTTGGGGACGCTCCATAACTTACGGCTGTTTGAGTTAAAGTCAGCCCTAGGAGAAATCGAGCGGGTTGGGCCACAGGGCTATGTGATGCTGGAAAGTTATCGGAACGAGCGGGAGATGTTCAATCTTCAGTGTTGGGCGTTAACTGCAGAATCATTCTTTGACGTATCGGAGTGGATTTGGCTGTATCGAAACTTTGGTTATCGGGGGGATTATGAGTTCATCTTCTTCGAGTGAGGCTCATGCAGTCAAAGCTCTTATTTATAGAGATGACGGCTGCCTTCTAATGCAACAACGGGACAATACTCCTGGTTTGCCTTTCCCCAATACTTGGACCTTATTTGGCGGACTCGTAGAGTCAGGGGAAAGCTTGGAAGCTGCCCTCAAAAGAGAACTGATTGAGGAGCTGGGATGTCTGCCAGGGTCGATTGAAAGCGAGCTATTTCAGTGGGCATGGCAAGGGGACGATCCGGATCTAAACCACATTTTTACTGTCTATTTTCAGGTGGGCTTAAGCGATCTAGTGCTTATGGAAGGACAGGCGATGGGCTGGTATTCCCTTGAAAGTCTCAAGAGGTTGGTACTGACTCCACTGGTTTCTGAAAATATTTCTAAAATCTCAGCATTTATAGCAGGAATTACTAAAGATAAATAATGAGCGATTCTAAAACTAAAGAAAAGCAATACCAGTTCATGGTAGATATGCTCGAAGAAAAAGGGCCTGTCACCATGACCTGTCGTCCCACCGTCATGTGGCGGCAAGATCCGAAACTATTAGGTTTTACCCTAGCTCGCCATAAATTTGTAGCCAAGATGTTAACTGGTTATTCTCGCGTGCTAGAAGTCGGCTGCGGCGACGCCTTTGCCAGTCGTCTGCTCCATCCTGAAGTTAAAGAACTTCATGCCATAGACTTCGATCCGGTATTTATTGAAGAAGGAATTAAGCATAAAGATCCAGATTGGCCAGTAACTCTGGCAGTCCACGATATTTTAACTGGGCCTTACTTATCGGATGGAGATTTGTTTGACGCGGCTTTTTCTCTTGATGTTATCGAGCATATCCCGCCAGAACGGGAACATACTTACCTGAAAAATATATGTTTATCCCTAAAACCTGGTGGCGTTTTCATATGTGGCTGTCCTTCTCTTGAGTCTCAAGTTTATGCTTCTCCAGCAAGCAAAGAAGGTCATATCAACTGCAAATCGGGAAATGACCTTAAAAAATTACTGAGTCAATATTTTGACCATACCTTTTTGTTTGGCATGAATGATGAAGTTCTGCATACTGGCTTTTCTCCAATGTGTCACTATTTATTCGTCCTAGCAGTGGGAAATAAAAATATTTAGCTGGAAATTATTTACAGAAATTAGCTTAAATTTATATTTACAATTAAAACAGATACAGTAGGGTGGCTGGTCTGTTGTCAAACGAAAAATCAAAAGTGCGGGAATTAGGATTACCATAAAAGTTCCAGCACTTTTCGGACTATATTTGCTACTTTCTTTCGTGTCTTATTTAACTAAGACTTTATTTAGTGCCTATTCAGGAATTTAGGGTCTTCGGGGTTCAGGGTTAAAAGTGTAGCATCCGATCCATTTATTGCGCGTTGCGATCGCTGAAACTCTGCCAGACCATGATGGCATAAGGCTTTTATGGATTGCTTGATTAAGCTTCAGAAATTAGATATCCTAGAGTCCTGAAACACGAGTTGTTTATGTGAGAAAAGATGAGCAAACAAAACCTAGTTGATGCAACTAACTTTATTGTTCCTGTTTGGGGAGAAAAATACGTTAATGAGTTTCTAGAGATAGGCTTGAGAAGCTGTTTAACAGAAAATAATTTTCCTTGTCTGCCTCAAAGCCCCAGAAGTTGCCTGAGAATCATCACCGAGTTCACTGATTTGCATTCGATCGAGTCAAATCCTTTGATTAATAAGGCGCAGGAATATTTAGATGTGGAAATTCTCATATTAGAAAATTTGAAGTCATCATATAAATATGATGGCATGAGAAAATCTCATATCTACGGAATGAGTAAAAGTCCTCGCTATGCCTACAATGTATTTTTGTGTGCTGATAATTTTATGGGTGACTCGGTAATCCCTTTTCTACTAAAAAAACAACATACAAAATGGAAAGCTGTAATGGGTCTTGGATTGTGCGTCCAAAAACCAGAATTTGAGAATTTTTTGAACAACCAATATTTTTCGGAAGGCAAGACGAACCAGAAGGATGCTCTACTCAGAGCAATGCTCGAATGCCGCCATTCGTACTTGCGGAATATAGACGTTCAAAATAATCAAGGGAGACTATCCCTTAGCTCTTGCTTGATTTGGTTCTTTGAGCAGGGCTTCATTACCCATGGACATTACTTACACCCTATTATGGTTGCATATCCAGATAATGATTCGTATCTAGACCATTATGGTACGATAGATGGGGGTGACTTTGTGAGGCGGCTAGGCTACAGGAAGCAAGATTTTTATGTTGTTTGTGATTTCAAAGATTTACCTTTTGTTAGCGTAGATGATTCTGAACGTCTAAGTAGCTATTTACGCCCAGATGATACATCATGTTTGGATTTTTTTGTCCATAGAAATTTTGATCCTCAATACAATCATATAAATCAGTATTTTTTTGAACATAAAATATTTCTAAATATAGGCGGCGATACATCTATCGAAAGCTCTAACTGTATTAATTACGCTCAAACTATGAACAGGCTTGCCTTCTACGATCGCTTTGATTGGGTCATTCGTGCGTCCACTAAGACAAAACGAATAGTTTTCAGCACTGCTAAGTTCATCTTACTAAAGCTGAAACTATATGACAATGTTAAGTCCTACATAAAGCGACTCGGCGAGAATACCTAATAATTGTGTCACCATACAGCCTTTACCTTGATAACCAAGCACGGCCTTTCATGGTGTGATGGTGTATGGCACGGATGTGGCGTACTCAATATTTTAGGTAAAGGCTGTACTTAGAAAATAACTCTCGTCTGTGCTAAAGTAAAATATAAATAATGTATTTATTCATGACTTACGCAAAGTCTCCATATTTAGTAGGAAATCGGGGTAGGCACGGGGGCACTACCCCTACAAATAGTGTCTGTGCGTAAGTCCTGTTATTGATTAGACTTTAATTAATTTTCTAATAAACTATTTGATCTATGTCAACACTTATTGTAGGGGGCGATAGTCGTCTTGCTCGGGAGTTAACCCCGCTTCTACAAAGAGAGCAAAAAGAAGTCTTTTTAACTACTAGAAGAAATGTTGTTCTGCAAAACAATCAGTTATTTCTAAATCTACCTAATACCCAGGACTTTGAAGTCCCATCTGGTACTGACTCGGTTGTTATTGCTGGTGGGGTTATTTCTTACGATGAATGCGTAAATAAATTCGACTACGCTTACGATGTAAACTGCAATGCTATTCCTAAGCTAGTGGAGGGTTTTTTGCGCGATAATATATACGTTTGCTATATATCCAGCAATGTGGTCTTTAAAAAAGATTTTCCTCCCAAGGAGGACGAGCTAGTTTGTCCGGGTTTTGAGTATGCCGTTCTCAAAGCTGAAGCAGAAAAAAAACTTCTTAACGTTGCAGCAAAATTAGGAAAAAGCAGAAACATTTCGATATTAAGATTTACCAAGAACGTTAGCTACGATACTTCTCCATTCAAAAACTGGATTAACTCTATACGCAGCGGCTTAAAAATAAACGCTTTTAACGATTTATATTTTGCACCTATTAGATTTGTCGATTCGGCTATGGCCATTAAAACTATTATCGAGCAAAAACCAAATGGTATTTTCCACCTTTCTGGGGAAAAAGATATTAGTTATTATGAGTTTGCTTTAGGATTATTCGATCATTTAAGTCTATCTAGAGATCTAGTTGTTAACGTAAGTTCTGCTGATGTTGGAGTTAATTTAATCTACAATCATCCCGTAACTGCTTTGAATATGAACTTTACTTCTCAAGTGCTTGGGCTAAAGCCAGTCAGTCTCGATACCGTGTACGATTATTTAAAATTAAAGATCGGTTCATTAGATTAAAACGTATATTTGTTTATGAATTCGAGCGAATTTAGTTACTTTAAATCTTCTAGTAGGCCAATACTCGATTTGGGCATACAACCTGTTTCTAATCGTTTTCTGCCAAGCTCGGGTCTAGAAGCTCCAAAATTTCCGCTTCAATTAAATCTAAACTTGGATACTGGGCTGGTATATATTGATAATCCTTTTCCTGTTGAAGAATTAAAACCGCGCTACGATTGGCTTACTTGTTTTGAGCCGGAAGATCATCTTGATGCCTTGGTTCAAAAGTTGATTGCCCTTCCGGGGATTGCTAGAGACTCTGTATTTGGAGCTTATAGTTTTAAGGATGATTCCACCCTACAGCGGTTACAAAATTTGGGATATGCCAAAAACTGGCGCATTCATCCCGAACAAGACCTTGGCATTGTTGACCCCTGCGCCAGCATCGAAACTTATCAAGCTGCATTTACCCCCGTTAGGGCACAACAGATACGAGAGCGTTATGGGCCGGCCGATGTATTAATCGTGCGCCATGTAATAGAGCATTCCTATAATCTGCCGCTTTTTCTCGATGCTATGCGATCGCTGATTAAACCCGATGGCTATATTGTTTGGGAGTTGCCAGATTGCGAGGGAGCTTTGGCCGCAGGGGACTGCACCACTATTTGGGAAGAACATATTTTTTATTTTACTAGCTTTACTTTTAAGCTACTGCTACAGTCTGCGGGCTTCTCTATTGTTAGCTATGAGTCTTTCCCCTATCCTTTAGAAAATTCGATTGTAGCGATCGTTCGAGAAGCCAAGGGAGAGAAAAATACCGTCGAACCAGATACAGCTAGTTTGCAGAGAGAAATCGAACGCGCCCATAGGTTTGCCGATGCCGTGGCGCATCGTCGCCAGATTATCCGGGATAAGCTCGAAAAATTCAGGGAAAAGGTGGGTGGAATTGCCCTGTTTGGGGCTGGCCATTTGTCGGTTGCTTTTCTATCAATCTTAGGGGTTTACGATTTGATAGATTTTGTCATTGACGATAATCCCCACAAAAAGGGAATGAGGATGCCCGTCGGCAACCTTGAAATACGAGGCTCTGACGCTCTCTACTCGGGAGCAATTAAGTTGTGCTTGCTAGGGCTCAATCCTCACAATCAGCCGAAAGTAGTAGCCAAACACGGCGAATTTGAAGCACAAGGCGGCCTCTTTGCCTCTATCTTTCCAGGTAGCGATCTGGATTTGGAGAAAATACTATGATTTCTATCTATAAAGAAAGTGACGAAGTTCTCTATCCAGAGGAAGATATTGTCACCCTTTCAGCCGAGGATTTAGAAGAGTTAAAACGGTTAGCCCTGCTGAACCCTCGCCGTCGGATTCGCCTCTGTGCCCATAGAAATCCGCAAGACTCCCTACATGAGATGTTTATTATTCATAGGAACGATTGTTATGTTCGTCCCCACAAGCATTTGGGCAAGATTGAATCGATGGCAATCTTAGAAGGGGAAGTGGATGTAGTGCTTTTCGATGAAAATGGCGATATCGAACGGGTTATTGAGATGGGAGAGCCGAGTTCGGGTAGGCTCTTTTACTATCGCTTAGATCGGCCAATTTATCATACTTTACTCATCAGAACTCAATTTTTAGTCTTTCACGAAATTACCGAAGGCCCATTTATAAGAGAAATGACTGAGTTTCCTGATTGGGCACCCTTGGAGATTGAAGAAGGGTTTCTTAAGGCGATCGAGTCTAAGGTTAGCCATTACAGTCAAGAGTAAAGCTTGCTTTGCTCAAAAATTAAGCTTTACAGTAAATCCAAAGTCTTATACTATGACATCCTCTTTTCAAGTTAGAACGTCTTGTCGTCTTTGTTCTCATCCAAATCTGAAACTTGTAGTTAACCTACCTGCTACTGTTTCGGGTAATGCCTTAAAAAAAACCTCTAGTGAAGATGACCCACCGTTAACTCCTATAGATCTATACCAATGTGAGAAATGCGGTCACGTTCAGGTAATACACATACCATCGCCAGAATTCTTGTATGGCAAAGAATACCCATTCATTTCTAGCAATAACCCCGATCTTGTCGAGCATTTTAAAGAGTCAATCAAGTTTTTAACTGAAAATTTTATTTCTAGCATAGACTTTGCGTTAGAAATAGGCTCAAATGATGGCACGTTTTTAGAGGAGCTGCGGAAAGTAACGGGCTGTAAGGTTCTTGGTGTAGATCCTTCAGTTCCACCAGTAAAAATTGCTAAAGAGCGTGGCATCGAAACGATTCTAAACTACTTCAATGAAGAGATTGCACATCAAGTTATCGAGAATCACGGCTATGCTGATGTCGCTATAGCAAATAATGTTTTTGCGCATATCGACGATCTTAGAGGTTTTACAAACGGAATTAAGTTGAGCCTTAAAGAAGGAGGCTACTTTTTGTTCGAGGCATCTTACCTAAAAGATGTCATTGAAAAATACTTAATCGGTACTATTATTCACGAACATTTGTCCGTTCATTCGTTACATAGCTTGATTCCTTTTCTAAAAGAGTTTAATTTAAGGCTTCTTGCCGTAAAGTATGTTGCTGATATCCAAGGTGGGGCAATAGTAGGTGTTTGTCAAAAGGTATCGTCAGAGGAATTATCTCTGCCATTAGATGTAGATATTTTAAACCTGCTCGAACAAGAAAGGATTTCAGGGATAACAGATACTCAAGGGTTACTAGAGTTTAATTCTCGATTGAACGATAAGGCTTCCGAACTCAAAGAAAAGATTAACTCTGTAGCAAACGGAAAAACAATTATTGGCTATGGTGCATCTGTATCGAGCCCTATCATTATCGATTTACTGGGTTTGAGAAATAAGATTAAGTACATCATAGATGATAATCCTTTCAAAAAGGGCAAGTATATGCCGATTGGCAATATTCCTATCGTTGGGTTCGACGAACATAGGCAATCTTCGGAAGAGACAATAATGATTATTTTGGGATGGGCTCAAACCGAGCGTATTTTAAATAAATTAAAAAACAGTTTATCTGGCTGTACGGTCGTAACAGTTTATCCAGAGTTCGCGCTCTTCGAGTTATAACGATCGCAAGCAATTCATAAGCATAAGGCATAAGTGTGCCAAACGATCAAAGGTCGTTTATAACGATTGTCGTTTGTTCTTGCAGTGGCGATAAAAGTTAGTTGCTGGAGAACCCATTCAGGCTTATAAAAACTATTACTTTTCTCCAATTCAAGTTGGATGTTGTTGTAAACACAATCGATTTAATGGTTCGAGAAAAAAGAACTGGTGTTACCACGCGCATTCGGGCAAAGACTTTGAGTTACTACGACTATGCCCTAAATTAAGGAAAATCGATGGGAGTTGACTTATCGCTGATTGAAGGGGTAGATGCAAAATTGGATTTCAAGTATTGTAAGTACAGCTCCTTAGAAGGCTAGAGAATAATGTCTGATTGCGTTGTTTGCGATAGTAGTTTAAACCAGATTAAACATAATTATGACTTTAATCTCGTTACTTCTGATTGCAGGATATGGTATAAGCGCGCTCAACTAGCTTATTGCAATAGTTGTGGATTAGTACAGCGTCCGAGAACTGCCGAATGGCGTGAGGAATGTATCAAGATATATTCTGACTACGAGCCTTACAGACAAGGAGCAAGGGAGGAGCCAAAAACTTTTGACAGTCGAGGGTTGGCTGAGAGTCGCTCCAGTAAGTTATTAAAGTACTTCTTGTCCGAATTTAATATCTATGAAGGAGAATGGCTAGATTATGGTTGTGGCGATGGGAGCTTCCTGCGTATGCTTTCTAGTCTGGCTAGAGGTTTTCGGCTAAGTGGTTTTGATGTCTCATATCACAATAAGAGCATAGTTGAAAACGAAAAAACAAGCTTTTTTTCTAACTTAAGCAACATCAATAAAGATTTTCAGGTAATATCTCTTATTCATGTTTTCGAACATTTGGATAAACCCATTGAGGAGCTTTTGGCGTTAAAGCAATGCTTGCATGACGATGGATTACTTCTTATTCAAGTTCCTTCTTACGAACTGCATCCATTTGACTTGACGGTATACGATCATGGCTGTTTTTTTTCCATTGAAACTCTAACATTCACTCTAAAGAATGCTGGTTTTGAAGTGGTTCAAATCACAAGTTCTGTTATTCATAAGGAGATAACAGCGGTATGCAAAAAGGCAATAGTAAATAGTGGGGTTGTGCCGAAAAATACAAGCGAACAATTAGTCGAATCTTCATTAATGTATTTAGATCGGATTTTAAGTGAAGCTATAGAGCATTCGAAATTGTCTCCAATTAACATTTTTGGAACCTCCATTGGCGCTACCTGGCTGACTGGAAATCTCGAACGCGATAAAATTAGGTGTTATCTTGATGAAGATTTGAGCAGAGTGGGGCATATTTTATTTGAAAAAGACATTTTGGCTCCTAATGCGGAGTTACTTAAAAATGCTATCCTTCCACTCTCTAAGGATATAGTGAATTTGATTAGGCGGAGGTTCAAACTATAAATGAGGATATCGAACGCTTTCGCTTTGACTGCTACTGCGTGCTAAGGGGAGTTAACGAAGTATAGTCAATTGCGGAAACCCTAACGCTTTGGGGCGTATGTCGCGTGTTTTCTGAATTTAGAACCGCTATAGTGAAATTCCCAAATATAGCCTATTGCTCGTCTATGAAACCCTTAAGCAAACAGCTCTATGAAATCCGTTCCGGTGGCTGGCCTGTCTTCAGAAGAAAGCTAGGGAATTTATATTATCTACTTCCGAAATATTACCTTAAAACCTTACTCCTGCTTCTCCTCCAAGCTCCTTGGGCTATCCCCGGAGTTATCCTAATCCGTTGCATTCGACCTTGGCGGACTATTCGCTTAGGAACTCTCCGTAGCGATCGCATTGGTCATTTTGCCGCCGATGCTGGCCAGCAGTGGGCAATGCGATCGCAGGAGCAATCCAACTATCTAGATCTGTATTGGTTGCCATCCAAAACCTGCAATTCATTCTGGGCAGAGGTGGTAAGGCGAAACTTTACCGTCCGTCCTTGGGTCAAGCCCCTAGATATCTGGAATCGAATATTACCTGGTGGAGCCATTCACCATCGCCCAACTAGCACTACAGCTTCTCGCGACATTAATGGTTGGCTAGAAAAGACCCAAGCCAAGCTGCCCTTTCTCCCCGAAGAAGACGAGCGAGCCAAAGCTTGGTTGCGCGGTCAAGGTTGGCAGGATGGAGAACCTTTTGTCTGCCTCTTGGTTCGAGACAGCGCCTATTTGAATACAGACCCCCTACACGAAAAAGGGGATTGGAACTACCACAACTACCGTGACTCGGACATCGCCACTTATGTCCCCGCCGCCGAATGGTTAGCAGAGCAAGGAGTTTGGGTGCTGCGCATGGGCAAAACTATGGCTAAACCCATGCCCAGCAGCCATACCCGCATCATCGATTATGCTTTCCACCCCGAGAAAAGCGACTTTTTGGATATTTGGTTGTTTGCTCATTGTAGTTTATGTATTACTACAGGCAGCGGACCGGATATGGTCGGTGACATTTATCGCAGACCTCTTTTATTTCTGAACTTCGTCCCCCTGTACAACCTTCTTTCTTGGAGCAATTCCATAAGCCTGTCCAAAACCCTAGTCTGGCAATCGTCGGGCATCCCGCTCACTTGGCGAGAGTATCTAGACCACAGCTACCACCATACAAACGACTACCCCCAAGCTGGCATTAAGATTATCGACCTGACCCCAGAAGAAATCCTAGCTGCAGTACAGGAGCGATGGCAACGTATCCAAGGGACTTGGGTATATACAGAAGACAATCTGAAGCGGCAGCAAGAGTTATGGAAAATATTAAAGTCACAGCCTGACTTCTCCGAGTATCACGGCTGGATACACCCAGAGTCTAGAGTGGGAGCAACATGGCTTCGTAATATGGGCGATAATTTTTTGGAAATACGCTAATCTACTGAGTTATGTCCGCCCTGTCCGCTGTCTGGGATAGGCGGGACGCCGGTCCTAAAAGAGATATTTATTTGGATTAAAAATGAGACAAGAGGTAGGGGCGATTTCGCGCGAATCGCCCCTACAGTAAGGGCGTTCGTAACTGTATCCAACTTAATTGAAATGACTATACCTTAGAAACTAATAATTATGACAGCACCAGATGGCAATGCAATTCAGGTTGATTGGGAACTTGATTGGGAGCGCTTTTTGCCTACCCAAAGACCAAATAACAAGTGTTATGAGGGGGCTGAAAGTTACGAACAAAAATTTCACGATATCCTAGAATCGATATTAAATGTTAAGGCTCCCCAGAGCAAGTTTGTTTTGCAAGAGTCAAGCCTATTTACCATCAACCAGATGGCATCAAGTCCATTAGCACTCGAACTTATTCAATTTATAATTCGTTCAATTGGGGCAAAAAAAGTATTAGAGATTGGAACGTTCATTGGGCTTTCAACTATGTATTTTGCTGAAGCCGTGCAGCCTGATGGTTTCGTTGTCACCATAGAAAAATTTCAAGACTTTGCTGAGATTGCTCGCGCTAATTTTGTAGCAAATAAGTTAGAACAAAAAATAGAACTGATTCTTGGGGACGCCTATTCAGTCCTTGCAAGTGAAAAAATCAATTCAGCCTTCGATGTCATATTTATCGATGGCAATAAAGAGCGTTATGCTGATTATCTAGAGTTGGCGACAGACAAAGACAGAAATCTATTGTCGGAGCGTGGAATTATTATCATTGATAATGTTACTTGTCACGGTGACGTACTGAATCCGCAACAACAAACAGCTAAAGGAGTTGGAGTGCTGGCCTGTCTTGAAAAAATTAAGAGTTTATCTGAATCTGAATGGCAGACTGCTCTGATTCCATTTCACGATGGTCAGATAATACTTAGAAGGGCATAGGAGGGCAATTTCTGGATGATGAGTTTTTGGCCTAGAAAGCTGCCGTAAATTCTAAGCTAAAATCTCAGAAAACTATCCCACCTGCTTATGACGCCCCTACTCGTCCCCCCCAAGGTTCCTGAAACTCGCTCCGATAGGGTGGTATTGCGAGACATTAGCTGGTCAACCTACCAAGCACTGGTATTAGAGCTAGAATCCCAATCGGGCAAGCATCTTACCTACGATCGCGGCACCCTAGAAATTTCTATGCCACTTCCTCCTCACGAACGCTTCAAAAGCTGGTTGCGACGAATCATAGAAATCGCCACCGAAGAGCTAGAGATAGAAATTTGTAGCCTGGGCTCCTGTACTTGGAGTCGGGAAGACTTGCAAAAGGGACTGGAAGCAGACAAATGCTACTACATCCAGAATGAGTCTCGCATTCGGGGAAAGATGCAAATTGATTTGACCGTAGATCCACCTCCAGACTTGGCTATTGAAGTTGATATCAGCAGTCCTTCTTTACCGCGACTGCCCATCTATGCTGCCCTGGGAGTTCCTGAGATTTGGCAATGGAATGGCAAGCAGATAAAGCTGTTGCAGCTAGTGCAAGGAAGATATGTCGAACGGAGCCAATCCCTAGCTCTGCCCAGTTTGAACTCCGAAGATATCGATCGCTGGTTGCTTGAGGCTCAGTCTATGGGGGAAACCAGTTGGGCCAAGGCGGTGCGACAACTAGGGTGTGGGGTGTGGGGTGTAGGGTGTGGGGAATTGGGAAGAGGCAACTATTCACTTTTCACTTCCTACGCATTACCCCTATATATCGGGACTTACGCATTACCTCTATATCTGGTAGGGGTCAACGGCCGTTGACCCCTACACAAAGGCGCGCATCTTTACAATTTGCGTAAGTCCTATATATATCTGGTAGGGGCGATTCGCGAATCGCCCCTACAGTTAGCTTTGCATAAGACAATTTGCGTAAGTCCTGTTTGATTCGCTTGTCCATATAAAATGACCAATACTAAATCTATAGCCCGGACTGTTTTTGTTTCGGGGAATTTTAACGTACTCCACCCGGGGCATTTGCGGCTGTTAAGGTTCGCCAAGGAATGTGGGGATTATTTAATAGTAGCGGTGCAGAGCGATCGCCTAGCTGCCAATGGAGCCCATATCCCCGAGCATTACCGCCTCGAAGGTCTCAAAAGCAACAGTTGGGTTGACGAAGCTTTTATCATTGACGAACCCGTAACAGAAGTAATCGATAGATTGCGCCCGGATATCGTCGTCAAAGGCAAAGAACACGAAGCCCGCTTTAACCCCGAGATTGCCGTCTTAGAAAAATATGGCGGAGAACTGCTGTTTGGCTCTGGCGAAACTACTTTCTCTTCCGTGGATTTGCTGCGCAAGGAGTTCACCGAAACAAACCTACAGTCCATCCAGATACCCCACGACTTTTTAGGCCGCCATAGTATTGCTCAATCCAGATTGGCAGCCCTGGTGGAGCAGTTTTCTGCCCTCAAAGTCTGCGTCGTCGGCGACCTTATTATTGACGAATACATCACCTGCCAACCTTTGGGAATGTCCCAGGAAGATCCCACCATTGTCGTTACCCCAATAGATTCCACTCGCTTTATCGGCGGGGCGGGTATAGTGGCGGCTCATGCTGCTGGTATGGGAGCCGAAGTCCAGTTTTTCTCGGTTACTGGGGTCGATGCTGCCCGAGAGTTTGCTAAAGAAGGTTTGGATGCCGCTGGGGTCAAGACTAACCTTTTGATTGATGAAAGTCGCCCCACTACCCTGAAACAGCGCTATCGCAGTAAAGGTAAAACTCTCCTGCGGGTCAGCCATCTACACCAGAGGGCTATTGACGCAAAATTGCAAACTCAACTGTTAGATCGGTTGGCAGCAGCACTGGCTACCGCAGACCTGCTGGTTTTTTCCGATTTCAACTATGGTTGTTTGCCCCAACCCGCAGTCGATCGCATCGTAGCCTTGGTCAAAGAGCAAGGGGTAATGATGGCTGCCGATAGCCAATCTTCCTCTCAGGTGGGGGATATCAGCCGCTTTCAGGGTATGGATCTGATTACCCCTACGGAGCGAGAGGCCCGCATCAGTACCCGCAATAGCGAAGATGGCCTAGTGGTGCTAGCGGAGGAGTTGAGACAACAGGCGAAAGCTCGCAACATTCTCCTAACCTTGGGCGAAGAAGGATTGCTAATTCATGCGGGCAATGGGACCGACGAGAGCTGGCTCACCGATCGAGTCGGGGCTCTAAACTCCGCCCCCAAAGACGTCGCAGGTGCGGGGGATTCTCTACTCATCGCCAGCGCCCTCACCCTAGCCAGTGGCGGCACCATTTGGGAGGCAGCAATTCTCGGTTCTTTGGCCGCTGCGATTCAAGTGGGGCGAGTTGGCAACACTCCCGTCCAGCGAGATGAATTAATGCAGGAGTTAACTTAATGAAAGCCATATTAATGGCGGCGGGATACGGCACCCGCCTGCGACCGTTGACAAATACTATTCCCAAATGCTTAGTGCCTATCAAAGGTAAGCCTTTACTGGAGATTTGGCTGGAACGACTTACCGAGGCTGGAATTGGTCCTTTCCTGATCAATACCCACTATTTGGCCGATAAGGTCAATGCTTTTATTGCCGAAAGTCCTTACCGAGACAGGGTTACCCTGGTGAGCGAGCCAGTCCTCCTAGGGACAGCAGGGACGCTCATGGCTAATCTGGATTTTTTTGAAGGGGAAGACGGGTTGCTCATCCATGCCGACAACTACTGCCTAGCAGATTTCCGAGCCTTTGTCGCGGCTCACCGCCAGCGCCTCCCAGAATGTCTCTTAACCCTAATGACTTTTCGCACCGAGACTCCTTCTACCTGTGGCATTGTCGAACTAGATTCCCAGAATATTGTTGTTGGCTTTCACGAAAAAGTTGCCGACCCCCCCGGTAATTTAGCAAGTGGAGCAATTTGTATTCTATCTAAGGAATTTTTGGAATGGATGCAGGATAAGAAAGGGCAATTTCACGATTTTAGTAGCGAGATTTTGCCTTTATTTTTGAATAAAATTTATACTTATGAGACTGAGAATGTATTTATTGATATAGGTTCGAGAGAAGCTTATCAAAAGGCAAATGCTATTGAAGTGAAGAGTGAAGAGTTTGGAAGGAACGGAGAATAAAATTGCGGGAAAAGCTTTACGATCGCGATTTTTATAGTTGGTCTTGTCAACAGGCTCAATTACTGCGGGAAAAGAAATTTGAGCAAGTGGATTGGACTAATGTGATTGAGGAGATTGAAGATTTGGGACGCAGTGAATATCGCGCTCTAGTATCCGCGATAGAACAGCTAACTTTGCATTTGCTGAAGTGGCAGTATCAAAAAGAGTATCGCTCTCCAAGTTGGCGAAATTATGTTGATAAACAAAGGATTAAAATAGAACAAATACTTGAGGATAATCCTGGATTGCAAAGTAGAATCGAAGAGGCCGTTAGTAAGGGGTATAAGTATGGAAGAAAGGGAGCCAGTAAGGAGACTTTTCTGGAGATAAATATTTTCCCTGAGTCTTGTCCCTATACTTGGGAAGAATTAGTCGATGATAATTTTTTTCAAGGAAATAAAGATGAATAATAACTCCGCAGAAATTGGTGGCGAAAAGACTCTATCGCATCTGTTTTAAAAATGCAAGTCGAATCTTCACAGCTTAAAGCCATCTTGGAGTCTATCGAGCGGGCGCGGTCTAAAATTCGTTGGAAGCCTGGAAAAGCCGCACCACATTTGGCGAAAAGAGTCAGGTTGGGACATTTGCCTGAGGATGCTACTCTGGAAAAGTATGAAGAAACGATCGCTGCCGTTCTGAATCAGCCAGATGCCGGACTATATTTATTTGTTTATGGCAGTTCCATCTATCCAACCGCGATCGCCCTGGTGGAAGGTCGGATATGGTTAGCGATGTTGGGTTTGGATGGTGTTTTAGAAACTGGATTTCCCCCTGAAGATCCCGAGAGTTATCTGGCAGATGACTCTTTTATTTACCTGGGTTTACTCAAGGATTTAGAAGCATAAATGAATGATTTATTAAAGAATTACTCTATTGGTGTTGAATTTGCCGAGGCTAGCGGTGCAGAGCATTTAGAAATGATGCAGATGCGCGATCGCCTTTTTGAAGTTGAATCGGGACTAACAGCAGAAGAAAAACAAATCCTCGCTGTAGCAGATCGCCAGTTAATCGCTCGCGCACCTGAGTTTTATAGGGAGCTGTTGCGGTTTGTGGATTTAAGAGCCAGACGTCAGTCCCAAGAGATTCCCCCTCAGCGTTGGTGGTGGTATTTAGATGTCATTGCCTATTTACCCGATTCTTCAATTGGCTCTAAGGCTCTGGTGAAATTGCAATGACCGATAGAGTGAAAAGTGAGGAGTGAAGAGTGAAAAGTTATGAAAGATAGTCCGCTAAAAGATAAAAGCTATCGGGAAAGCAATTAGGATTTTCGCTTATCTCAATACCTGCAAGACGAGAAAAGAGAATTTATTTTTAGAAACCAATAAGAAGCGGCACGGCGCGATCGCTGAATTTTTTCATCCTCATTACTCAAGGCGATATATTTTTGCAAAAGTGAAATACTCCCAGCTTAGTGAAAACCTTGAACTTATGTCAAATTTAACAAAAACCAATCTTAAAGAAATTTATGATCTTGATGAGTATCTTTGGTTAGAAGAAACGATTAAAATTTTAAGAAAAAATCGCTTAGAAGAATTAGATTTAGAAAATTTAATCGAGGAATTGGAAAGTTTAGGAAAAAGAGATTTAAACAGAGTCAAAAGTCTTTTAAGACAAATTATTATTCATCTTTTATTTTTGGAATATTGGCAAGAAGAAGGGGACAGGAATTATCGTCACTGGAAAGGTGAAATTACGGCTTTCAGATCGGACTTATCCGATAGTTTAACGACGACCTTAAAGAATAAATTAAATGAAGATTTAGCATCGATTTATCAGACTGCTTTGAAAATTGTTCTACAAAAAACAGGCTTATCTAAGGATACTATTCCTGAAAACTGTCCCTACTCCTTCGATCGGCTATTGGACGATAGCTGGTATCCAGAAGTGAAAAGTGAAAAGTGAAGAGTGAAAAGTGAAGAGTGAAAAGTGAAAAGTGAAGAGTGAAAAGTGAAAAGTGAAGAGTGAAAAGTGAATTCAAGAACTCATCGCTATGCTAATATACACTTTACAAGCTCCAAGCCCCCATTAAACTCTAACTTTTCCACTTTTAAATCAAAAAAATTATCTATTAGAAAACTTAGCAGCAAATGTTTAACGGCAAAGCTATCTTAATTACAGGCGGAACTGGCTCGTTTGGCAAGCACTGTGTCTCCACCTTACTGGCTAACTATCAGCCGAAAAAAATTATTGTCTATTCGCGGGATGAGCTAAAGCAGTATGAAATGGCTAGGGCTTTTCCCCAAGACTGTATGCGCTTTTTTATTGGGGACGTGCGCGATCGCGATCGCCTCACCCTCGCCATGCGAAATGTCGATTATGTGATTCATGCGGCTGCCTTAAAGCACGTTCCCATCGCCGAATACAACCCGATGGAATGTATTAAAACCAATATTAATGGAGCGAGTAATGTAATTGATGCAGCGATCGCTTGTGGTGTAGAAAAAGTCATTGCTCTTTCCACCGATAAAGCAGCAAATCCCATTAATCTTTATGGCGCTACCAAGCTTGCCTCTGACAAATTATTTGTGGCGGCGAATAACGTCGTTGGCAAACTGAAAACTCGATTTGCGGTAGTCCGCTATGGTAACGTGGTTGGTTCTAGAGGTTCGGTCGTGCCATTCTTTCAGAACTTGGTTCGGGAAGGTGCAACGGAAATACCCATTACCGATCCGCGCATGACTCGATTTTGGATTACCCTGCAACAAGGGGTCGATTTTGTGATTAAGAGTCTCGATCGGATGCAGGGAGGAGAAATATTCGTTCCTAAAATTCCTTCCATGAGAATTACGGACTTGGCAGAAGCCCTAGCCCCAGGAATTACCACCAAAATTATCGGCATCCGTCCCGGAGAAAAACTCCATGAAGTTATGTGTCCGAAAGATGACTATCATTTAACTTTGGAATTCTCCGACTTTTATGTCATAACTCCGACTATCCAATTTGCAAAAAAGATGGATTTTACATCTAATGCTTTGGGAGAAAAAGGGGTTTCCGTGCCAGAAGAATTTGAATACAGCTCCGATAAAAACACAGAATGGCTATCCCCCGTGCAGCTTCTTGAAATGCTTAACTAATAAAAATGAACGGTTTTATACCCTACGGACGCCAAAATATAAACCAGCAGGATATTGATGCTGTGCTTGCAGTCCTGCGCTCCGATTGGCTGACTCAAGGGCCAACAATAGAACGATTTGAGAGGGCTGTAGCCGAGTATTGTGGGGTCAAGTACGCTGTGGCTGTTTCTAGCGCGACTGCAGCACTACATATTGCTTGTTTGGCAGCAGGGTTAGGTGCGGGGGATATGCTGTGGACTTCTCCCAATACTTTTGTCGCCTCGGCAAATTGTGGATTGTACTGTGGTGCAGATGTCGATTTTGTAGATATTGACCCCCATACTTACAATCTGAGCGTGGAGGCATTAGAGCAGAAACTTATTGAAGCGGAACGAGAGGGAAAGCTGCCAAAGGTCGTTTTACCCGTTCATCTGGCGGGGCAGTCTTGCCTTATGGACCGGATTGCTTCTTTGTCGAGAAAATATGGGTTTACCGTTCTTGAGGATGCCTCTCATGCCATTGGTGCAAAATATCAGGGCAGTCCTGTAGGAAATTGTCAGTTTTCGGACATGGCTGTATTTAGCTTTCATCCCGTGAAGATTATAACCACGGGGGAAGGGGGCGTGGTGGTGACGAATCGGGAGTATTTATATGAGAAGCTGATTCGCTTGCGGACTCACGGCATTACCCGCAATCCCAAGTTAATGCAAGGAGAATCTCACGGGTTGTGGTACTACCAGCAGCTAGAGTTGGGGTTTAACTACCGCATGACAGATATTCAGGCGGCTTTGGGTGCGAGTCAAATGCAGCGCTTAGATGAGTTTGTCAGTCGTCGTCGTCTTTTAGCGGCGCGTTACGATCGCCTTTTACAAGATTTACCCCTGACTTTGCCTTGGCAGCATCCCGATACTGAGTCGAGTTGGCATCTTTATGTAATTCGGCTGAAACTGGATAAAATTGCTAAAACTCATCGACAAGTATTTGAGGAATTGCGGCAGGCTGGCATAGGGGTCAACTTGCACTATATTCCCGTTCATACTCAACCGTATTATCAAACCCTAGGTTTTAAATGGGGAGATTTTCCCGAAGCAGAACAATATTATCAAGAAGCGATTAGCATTCCTTTGTACTACGACTTAACGGAGGAAAACCAAGAGCGAGTTGTGGCTGCTCTGAGAGATATTATTCAGGCAATATAGCACAACGCGAATTACTTAGGGCAATTACAAAATACCAAAACAATAAGCTGAAAGCTGAAAGCTGACCGCTTACTGCTATAGTGACTTTTACCCGCTTCCTTGGCCAGATCCTGATGAATAAATATAAGATAGGAAAATACAGAAATGAATCTGCGAACTTGAAAACTAAATTTTCCTAACACAATTGAACAAAGCGACGAAGAGTTACGTTTACTTATTGCCGCTAAATTATATGAAAATGGCACGTTGACATCAGGACAAGCTGCCGAATTAACAGGCTTAAGTAAGAGAGAATTTATTGAAGCGATCGGGAATTAAAATGTTTCAGTTTTTAGTGTATTAGTGGAAGATTTAGAATCGGACATTGAGAATGCCTAACGTCGTTATTGATTGCTGGATGATCTTACAGAATCTAATGATGAAATAATATAACTTATGCAGAGTTAAATAATCAATAAATAAGTTCAAAATTATGATTCAATTCCAAAGCAATCGCTTGTATTATAGAACATTATCAGATGCTGATATAACTAAAACTTATGTAGATTGGCTGAATGACCCGCAAATTAATCGCTATTTAGAAATCAGAAATAATGTTCACACTTTACAAAGCTGTCGTGATTTTGTAACTCAAATGAATGAGAGTCAAGATCAACATTTATTAGGAATTTTTATTAAATCTGAAGAAAAACATATTGGAAATATCAAACTCGGATTTCTTAATAAATATCATAGTAGAGCCCAATTGAGCTTATTTATTGGAGAGATTAAATACTGGGGTAAAGGTTTCGCTACTGAGGCGATACGAGAAGTTACTAGGTGGGGATTTACATCTTTGGCTTTAGCTAAAATAGAAGCTGGATGTTACCAAGAAAATTTTGGTTCTCTTCGGGCTTTTCTCAAAGTAGGTTATCAAGTAGAAGGTTTTTTCCGAAGTCATGTGATTTTTGAAGAACGCCGTATGGGAACTTTTTATTTAGGTATATTACCAAATGAAGTCTGTTAACTTCAATAAAAAACTAGCACTAGGTACTGCTCAATTCGGCCTTGATTATGGCATTGCTAATCAAAAAGGGAAAATCGGTTCAGGGGTAGCCGCTGATATTTTAGAATATGCTCAATCATCGGGAATAGACACATTGGATACAGCGATCGCCTATGGAGATAGCGAACAATGTCTCGGAGAAATTGGCGTATCATCTTGGAACGTTGTCTCAAAACTTCCTGAAATTCCTGTAGGAACAACCAATATTGACTATTGGGTTAAGCAGTCAGTTGATAACTCTCTGCAACGCCTTAAAATTTCTCAACTATATGGACTACTACTGCATCGTCCTCAACAGTTATTAAGTCCTGAAGGACAAGCCATTTACCAGTCTCTCAACTTAATCAAAGCTCAAGGTTTAGTAGATAAGATTGGGATATCTATTTACAACCAGACTGAAATAGAAACTTTGTTTAATGAATTTTCTTGGGATTTAATCCAAGCTCCATTTAATGTTTTAGATCGTACATTAGAAAGCTCGGGTTGGTTATCTCGACTCAAAGGCTTAGGAGTAGAAATTCATGTGCGTTCAGTATTTTTACAAGGGTTACTGCTAATGAATCCCTTGACTAGACCAACTTACTTTCAACGTTGGCAGTCTTTGTGGCAAAGATGGGAAAATTGGTTAGCAGATAACAGTTTAACTCCGTTGCAGGGTTGTTTGGGCTGTGTTATATCAAATCCTGAGATAGATCGAGTAGTCGTTGGCGTTGATTCTTTAATACAACTGCAAGAAATTATAGCAACCACAACAGAGAAACTCTTAATACTACCCGATGATTTGTGTTCTGACGACTCTGATTTAATTAACCCTGCTCGATGGAAATTAAGATGAAAACTTTGGCAATCATTCAAGCGCGTATGGGTTCAACTCGCCTACCTAACAAGGTGATGCGCCCAATTTTAGGAACTCCAATGATTGAGTTGCTATTAAGACGACTATCCCGGTCTAAGCTTGTCGATCGCATTATTGTAGCAACATCCCAAGATACCCGTAACCAACCTTTAGTTGATTGCGTTCGAGGCTTGGGTTATGAAGTCTATAAAGGAAGTGAAGACGACGTACTCGATCGCTACTATCAAGTTGCTGCTGCTTACAAACCCGAAACAGTCATTCGTATTACTGGAGATTGTCCGCTAGTTGATGCTGAATTAGTAGATAGAGCCATCTCAATCTTTCAAAATTCTAATATAGACTATCTCAGTAATACCAATCCACCGACTTATCCTGATGGTTTAGATGTTGAGGTTTTTTGTTTTAGTGCCTTAGCTGAAGCTTGGCGGGAAGCCCGTCAACCCTATGAAAGAGAGCATGTCACCCCTTATATTCGGGAGTCAGGAAAATTTCGCTTACTCAATATTCACCATACTGAAGATTGTTCTAGCAAACGTTGGACAGTCGATGAACCGGAAGACTTTGAAGTAATTAAAAACATTTTTGAGCATTTTGCACCCTGTTGTGACTTTAGCTGGCTAGAAGTTCTGGAACTAGAAAGGCAACACCCTGAATTTTTTACTGCCAATCAACACCTCATCCGCAATGAAGGGGCTAACCTAGGCAAGGGACAAAAACTCTGGAAACGCGCCAAGCGGATAATTCCAGGGGGAAATATGTTGCTATCCAAACGAGCAGAGATGTTTTTGCCCGAACAGTGGCCTGCTTATTTCAGCAAAGCTAAGGGCTGTCACGTTTGGGATCTCGACGATAGAGAATATATTGATATGTCTATTATGGGCATTGGGACAAATATCTTGGGCTATGGACATCCCGAAGTTGATGAAGCAGTAAATCAAACAGTTGCTTTAGGAAATATGTCCACATTTAACTGTCCTGAAGAAGTTTATCTAGCAGAGCGTTTGGTAGAACTACATCCTTGGGCTAATATGGTGCGGTTTGCTCGGACAGGGGGTGAAGCTAATGCCATTGCCATTCGGATTGCTCGTGCGGCTTCCGGTCGAGATCAAGTTGCTATTTGTGGCTATCATGGTTGGCATGATTGGTATTTAGCTGCCAATTTAGAAAATGAGCAAAACTTAACTGGACATCTTTTACCTGGGTTAGAACCGAATGGGGTTCCTGGAGTTCTTAGCGATACTATCTATCCTTTTAATTACAATCGGTTTGATGAATTAGAATATTTAGTTAAGAACCATGATATTGGTGTAATCAAAATGGAGGTTGCCCGTAGCGAAAGTCCCCAACCTGGTTTTTTAGAAAAGGTTAGACAACTGGCCACGGACAAAGGAATTGTTCTGATTTTTGATGAATGTACCTCTGGGTTTCGGCAAACCTTTGGTGGACTCCATAAGCTGTATAACGTAGAGCCAGATATGGCCATGTTTGGCAAAGCACTAGGCAATGGTTATGCGATTACTGCCACAATTGGACGGCGTGAGGTGATGGAAGCGGCTCAAAGTACATTTATTAGTAGCACCTTCTGGACCGAACGCATTGGGCCAACTGCTGGTCTAAAAACTTTGGAAGTGATGGAACGCATCCAGTCTTGGAAACAAATCGCTGAGACAGGTAAAAAGATTGGAGAGGGGTGGATAAAATTAGCTGATAAGTATAATCTAAATATTAAAATTTCAGGTATGCCCGCATTAATTGGGTTTAGTTTTTATAGTCCGAGAATGTTGGAATATAAAACACTGATTACACAAGAAATGTTAGTCCAAGGTTACTTGGCAGCTACCAGTGTTTATGTCTGTACAGAACATACACAGCAGGTGGTAGATGCTTATTTTGATGCTCTCGACCCCGTATTTGGCTTAATTGCAGAATGTGAAGCAGGTCGAGATGTGAAAACCTTGCTCAAGAGTCCTGTTTGTCACAGTGGATTTAAGCGATTGAATTAACTTTTAACTCTTCACTTTTAACTTTTCACTTTTCAAGTTATAAAATGAAGCTATTAATACGCGCAGATGCTTCTGCCAAGATAGGCACGGGTCACGTCATGCGCTGCTTGGCTCTCGCTCAGGCATGGCAAGGTGCTAAAGGAGAGCCAATTTTTGCAATGGCCAATCCCGTCCCTGCCTTAGAAAAACGGATCGAGTCAGAGGGAATGCAAGTTGTCTGTTTGACAACAGAGCCAGGGAGTGCGGCAGATGCAAGGGAAACTGCCGCAGTCGCTCGCGAGTTACAGGCGAGTTGGGTTGTGGTAGATGGGTATCGCTTCGGGGGGGAATATCAGAAAACCATCAAAGATTCTGGATTGCGTCTGTTATTCATAGATGACTGCGGACATGCAGAACATTATTATGCCGATCTGGTTCTGAATCAAAATATCTCTGCTGAGGAGCAATGGTATCGGAATCGAGAACCTTGTACTCAGCTATTGCTGGGCACTCGTTACACTCTTTTGCGGCGGGAGTTTTGGCAATGGCAGGGATGGCAGAGAACAGTGCCTGCGATCGCTAAAAAAGTTTTAGTCACCTTGGGTGGGGCAGACCCAGATAATGTGACGCTAAAAGTGATTCGGGCTTTGCAGCTTGTGGAGGTGGAAGAACTAGAGGCAGTAGTCGTGGTGGGAGGAAGTAACCCCCATTATGAAACTCTGGAAATGGCGGTACAAGATTCGCGGTTTCCCATCCGCTTGCAACGCAATGTGACAAATATGCCACAGTTGATGGCTTGGGCAGATGTGGCAATTTCCGCTGGGGGTAGCACTTGCTGGGAGTTGGCTTTTATGGGCTTGCCGAGTCTTTTGCTGGTCTTGGCCGAGAATCAGAGAGCGATCGCCGAAAAACTAGCAACTCTTAACCAGGCAGTTAATCTAGGCTGGCATCAAAATGTCAAGGCCCAGAACATGGCCGATACATTTTCTACATTTTTGCAATGCACAGAACAACGAACGAAGGCGATTGAAGTTAGCCAGCAAATAGTAGATGGTGAAGGAGTATCCAGAATCGTAAAAAGTTTAGAAGCAAATTCCATACAATTAAGATCCGTAAGAGAAGAAGATTGCGAACTTCTTTGGCACTGGGCAAACGATCCAGAAGTACGAGACTCTGCCTTTTATTCAGAATATATTAACTGGGAAACCCACGTTAAATGGTTCGAGAGTAAGCTGACTAGCAAAACCTGCTTTATTTTTATTGTTGAAGATATTAACAATAATCCCATCGGGCAAGTTAGGTTTGAACTTATTGGAAATAAAGAGGCTGAAATAGATATCAGTATAGAAAAGAAAAATAGAGGTAAAGGACTAGCCAGTGCGATTATTAGCAAAGGAATATTGTATTTATCAAAAGAGGTTTCTATAGAGTTAGTTCATTCTTTTATTAAAGTAGAAAACAAGGCTTCAATTCGCGGTTTTGAAAAAAGTAATTTTGATTTTTTTGAAGCTATAATGGTAAATAGTAATCTAGCATATCACTACATATTGCGCCTATTACATGAATAAAAAATATATTTTAGTTGGCAGTAAGCCTTGGAATGAAGCAATTTTTCAACAAAAAAAGGGTAGCATTTCCTCTCGGTGGTATTTGATTAAATCTCTCGAACGACTAAATTTACAGACAATCCAAGGTGTAGATCCTCGGTATATATTTTTTCTCCACTGGTCTTGGAAAGTTCCTGAAGAAATTATAGCCAACTACGAATGTGTCTGCTTTCACATGACTGATGTTCCTTACGGCAGAGGGGGAAGTCCATTGCAAAACTTAATCATTCGCGGGCATCAGCAGACTAAATTAACTGCCCTACGCATGACTCAAGAATTTGATGCTGGGCCAGTTTACCTGAAAGAAGACCTGGGCTTGGGAGGAAATGCTGAAGAAATTTATATCCGATCCACCACCCTAGCAGCCAAAATGATCGAGAAAATTGTTGCAGAAGAACCAACACCTATCCCCCAGACTGGCGAAGCGACAATCTTTAAAAGACGGAAACCAGCAGAAAGCGCAATTCCCGAACTATCTTCTCTGTCAAACCTGCATGACTTCATTCGGATGTTAGACGCCGAAGGATACCCAAAGGCCTTTATCGAACATCAAGGGTTTCGCTATGAATTCAGTCGCTCTGCCTTGTATGATGGTCGTATTGTAGCTGATGTCACGATCGCGCCGATTGAGGAAAAACCAAAATGAATGTATTGGTTGTAGCGGCTCATCCCGATGATGAAGTTTTAGGATGTGGTGGAACTATCGCCAAACACTCCCAACAAGGAGACTCGGTTCATGTGGTGATTTTGGCAGAAGGAGTGACAAGCAGAGATGCTCAACGCAATCCAGAAGAGCGAAAATCTGAATTATCTGCTTTAGCTAAAATGGCCAATCAAGCCAGAGAAATTTTAGGAGCAACCTCTTTATCTTTGCACAACTTTCCCGACAATCGGATGGATAGTTGTGATTTACTCGACATCATTAAAATTATCGAGAAAGCCATTAACCAACACAATCCAGACATCATCTACACTCATCATCCAGGTGATGTTAATATCGATCACCGTCGCATTCACGAAGCGGTAGTCACAGCCTGCCGCCCTCTACCTGGTAGTCAGGTCAAAACCTTACTATTCTTTGAAGTGGCTTCTAGTACGGAGTGGCAAACACCCAATTCTGCCCCAGCCTTTACTCCAAATTGGTTTGTTGATATTTCAGATACCTTGACGCTCAAGCTTAAAGCACTAGAAACATACCAATCTGAAATCCGTCCTTGGCCTCATCCTCGTTCGTTGACTGCTTTAGAGTATTTAGCCAAGTGGCGAGGTTCTATGATTGGTGTGGAAGCGGCTGAAGCATTTGTTTTAGGTAGAAATATAATTAGCTAAATTAATGCAAAATTATTTATGCAAGAAATTAAAATAGCCAACTGCAAAACAGGACAAAATCATCCCCCCTTTATCATTGCCGAAATGTCTGGCAATCACAATCAGTCCTTAGAAAGAGCCTTAGAAATCGTAGAAGCGGCAGCCAAAGCAGGAGCGCATGGTCTCAAGCTGCAAACCTACACTGCCGACACCATGACCTTAGATATTAAGGAGGGAGAATTTTTCATTGACGACCCCAACAGTTTATGGTACGGTCATTCTCTCTACGAACTATACCAGCAAGCTCATACCCCTTGGCAATGGCACGAACCCATTCTCAAACGCTGCAAAGAACTGGGCATGATTGGTTTTAGCACTCCCTTTGATGCCACCGCCGTTGATTTTCTCGAATCCTTGGATGTCCCCTGCTACAAAATCGCCTCCTTTGAAAATACCGACTTGCCCCTAATTCGCAAAGTCGCCAGCACGGGCAAGCCGATAATAATCTCTACGGGTATGGCCACAGTAGCCGAACTGGATGAAACCGTCCGAGCCGCAAGAGAAGCAGGCTGTCAGGATCTCATTTTACTCAAATGCACCAGCACCTATCCCGCCACTCCAGAAAACAGCAACCTGTTAACTATTCCTCATCTGCGGGAACTGTTTGACGTACAAGTGGGTCTCTCCGACCACACAATGGGCATTGGTGCGGCAGTCGCCAGTGTTGCCCTGGGTGCGACGGTAGTTGAAAAACACTTTACCTTGCGTCGTGCTGATGGTGGCGTCGATTCGGCGTTTTCTATGGAACCCGAAGAAATGGCGCAACTGGTGGTAGAGTCCGAACGAGCTTGGCGGGCTTTAGGTCGGGTTCAGTACGGCCCGACTGAGTCGGAGCAAAAATCTACAGTATTTAGGCGCAGCTTGTATGTGGCTGAAAATATGAAAGCTGGGGATAGGTTGACTACCGAGAATGTCAGGGCAATTCGTCCGGGGTCGGGCTTGCCTCCGAAGTATCTAGACTCATTGCTGGGGTTAGCCGTTAAGCAAGATATTCAAGCAGGAACCCCTTTGACTTTCGAGTTATTAAAGTGAGTTATAAAAGACTCTCAGCCTGCTGATGTAAATAACTTGACATTTAACAATGAAGGCAATTACAAGTAAACAAGCCAAGCAAGAACTAGATGAAATAATCGATAGAGTTAGCCTTGATGTCGAGCCAACTATCTTATGTAGCGTTCGAGGCACGCAAGCCGTTTTAATGCCTTTAGATGAATTTAACTCTTGGCAAGAAACGCTCTATTTATTATCCAATCCAGCCAATGCCAAACACCTATAAGAATCTATAGAACAAGCCAAATCAGGAAACAAATCAGTTAGAGAATTAATTTATAAATAAAGTTACTTTTACATGTATTGGGAAAACTATCTCTGGCTACAAGAGAACGAGATTTTGGCAGTATATTTTTAGCTATATGAACCCTGAAACAAAACCTGCAACAAAACAAAGAGTTTCTTTGCTTTGCGTTTGCGGTACGACTCAACTTTTAGCTGCTCTATGCGCTGCTAAGTCAAGAGAATCTTTATTCCCAGACAAAGAAACGCAATATGTATTAGTAGTAGCAGACTTATTTTACTCTTACCATCGCGAGTACGAGTTCGCTAATGCTATTCTGGAACTATCAAAGTTTTGGCAGTGGCAGCACAAAATATTTATAGAAACAAAAACAGCAACCTCACTCGTCAGAAACTTAGGTAGCCTGAAAAAAAAAGCTAGCAACTTAAAACAATTAATTGGAGTAGAGCGAGTTGATGAAGTTTATTTATTAAGAGAAAACTTTGGCCCGCTTAGCAATCTTCTAATGTATGCTTATTCAGACGCTTACAAAATAACTTATGGAGACGGTTATGGATTGGTGTACGACCCCAAGTTTTTTAAAAAAATCAATCCTTGGAAGCCTAGTTTAAAAAGACGTATTTACACAAATATTAAAACTGCTTTAATAAAAAAGACTAAGCAAGAAATACCTCTTTTAAAATTTGATGAAGCAGTTCTTACCATTCCGATTGATTACTCAGGAGCGTATCTAAAAAATATTAAGCATAGTTTTGTTTCTTTATCCCTCTTCAAGGAAATCATAAAGGCTGCTTCTGAGTTTATCAAACCAGAGGTTTTAGGTTATTTACAGAGTAAGTGCGATCTGGACGGGTCTCGGATTGACATGATGCTGTTAACTACATCATCGGGTCCAATAAAAGAAGGAACTGTAGAGTTTGAACAAAAAGTATCGGGATATTTAGAACTTGTAAAGAAACACTGTCCTTCGGGAGGAAAGGTTATAATTAAGCCTCATCCTCGCTGTAGCACTGTAGAAAATGTAGCTTTATCGAATAGATTATCAAATAATTACGAACCAATATTAATAGATGAAAGAATATCATATTATCCAATAGAGCTTATAGTATTGTTTTTACAAGTAGGTTTAATCGTGTCGTTTCTGTCACATTCTTCCCTTGTAATTGCTTCCCTCGGTAACTACAGTCAAATCTACGAACACGATCGCAGCTTTTTTGAAAAATCTATCAAAAAACAAGAATTGGATTATTTCTTAGATGCACAGACAATGATTTCAGAATCAGTTCGCTCCATTAACAATGGTTGGAATGGGGAAACAGTATTGTGGAGTAGGGAAGGAAACTAATTTTACATATTTTTGGCATCCGTGGTTCTGGTAATTATATTTTTTGCGTTACCAAGGAATGATTTTGTAGGGAAAGGGGTCAAAAAATGCGTCTAACACTGGTAATTTCATCTCTCGGCTGCGGAGGTGCAGAAAGAGTGATGTCTTCTATGGCAAATTACTGGGTCGAAAGGGGTAGGGAAATTACATTGTTAACATTTTCCAGCGAATCGCCCTTTTATTCTCTTGATTCTAGAGTTAATTATATTCCCTTGGGTATTGCTAAAAAGTCTGAAAATGTTTTAATGGCAATTAGCAACAACGTCAGGCGCGCCTTAGTGCTTCGCGATGCAATTGCCAAAAGCAAGTCTGATGTTGTGATTAGCTTTATGGACAAGGTTAATGTCATAACCTTATTGGCTACTACAGGTTTAAAGAAACCTGTAGTAGTTATGGAACAAGTCGATCCTTCTCAATATTCTATAGGCTGGTTATGGGAAATATTGAGATTTTTAACATATCAAAAAGCGGAACAAGTTGGCGTAGTTTCCAAGCAATCTGTTGAATATTTTGATAATTTGCATAAAGATAAGATTTTTACAATCCCTAATCCTGCATTTCTTCAGCCAGAAGATAAGGATTTGCCCGTACTTGATTTGCAAAATCCTTGTATTGTAGCTATGGGCAGACTAACCTTTCAAAAAGGATTTGACATTCTACTTAAAGCATTTGCTAAATTAAAAGACAAGCATACTCAGTGGAAACTATTTATTTTGGGTGAGGGTTCATTGCGTTCGGAACTTGAAGTCCTTAGCGAAAGTTTAAGCATTAAACATAGGGTTTCGTTTTTGGGAAAAGTGAAAAATCCTTACGCCCATCTGAGACAAGCAAACTTATTTGTTTTGTCTTCTCGTTATGAAGGCTTCCCAAACGCACTGTGCGAGGCAATGGCTTGTGGATTACCAGTAGTATCTACAGATTGCCCCACTGGACCAAAAGAAATTATACGGGATGGTATAGATGGCATCCTAGTTGCGAACGAAGATGTGTCAGCTTTGAGCGCAGCAATGGAACGACTGATGTCTGATGAAGAGGAATGTCAGTGCCTAGCAAATAGAGCGGTAGAAGTAACCGATCGCTTTAGCTTGGAAAAAATAATGGGTATGTGGGAAGACCTGTTAAGGCAGGTTGTTAAGGACAAGCAATGATAGACACTTTTGAGAAAGAGATAGAACAGAGAGAGCGCTTTGAGTTCGGCAAAAACTGGCAGCGCTTTTTGTCAGTTCTAAATGAAAACCGCATTGCCGAAGCAGAAAAGTCTCTCAAGCAAATGCTGGAAGTCGAAGATTTACAAGGAAAAAGCTTCCTCGACATTGGTTCTGGCAGCGGTTTATTTTCCCTCGCTGCTCGTCGCCTGGGAGCAAAAGTGTATTCCTTCGATTACGATACCGATTCCGTAGCCTGTACCCAAGAACTGAAAAGACTATATTTTGTCGATGATTCTGACTGGACTGTTGAAGAAGGTTCTGTTTTGAATTTAAGTTATCTCCAATCTCTGGGAAAGTTTGATATAGTCTATTCTTGGGGAGTGCTGCACCACACTGGTGCTATGTGGAAGGCATTAGAAAATATCAATACTTTGCCTGCTGAAAACGGCAAGTTATTTATATCGATATACAACAATCAAGGAAGAGCGAGTAACGGATGGAAATCGATAAAAAAACTTTATAATGTCTTGCCCAGCTTGTTAAAATATCTCGTATTATATCCTTCTTTTATTCGTCTTTGGTTACCTTCTACAATTCGCGATTTTATTACAGGCAAACCCTTTCATACTTGGAAAAATTATGTTGCTTCCCGTGGAATGTCTCCTTGGTGGGATGTCGTGGATTGGGTCGGCGGCTATCCCTTTGAGGTAGCCAAGCCAGAAGAAATATTTGATTTTTATCGTCAGCGCGGATATAGACTAGAACAGCTAAGGACTTGTGCGGGCGGGCACGGTTGCAACGAGTTTGTGTTTGCGAAGATATGAAAAAAGTTGTTTTTCTAGTTCGTTCTCTTGATTACGGCGGGGCACAAAGGCAAGTTGTAACTTTGGTTACAGCTCTCTCTAAAAAAAAGTTTGATGTTACTGTTGCCTGCTTTTATTCTGGGCAACCCCTGGAAAAAGACCTGAAAAACAGTAATGTGCGGATGGTAAGTCTAAACAAAGGAGGAAGGTGGGATTTATTTGGCTTTTGGGCAACTCTATTGTCTGAGATCGGGTCTTTACAACCAAATATTATTCATGGCTATTTGGGCGTGCCCAATATACTGACAATTTTTCTGAAGCCATTTTTTCCTTCTTGTCGGATGGTCTGGGGACTGCGCAATTCTCAAATGGATCTAAAGCGCTATGACTGGTTGCGACAGTTGAGCGTTGAGTTAGAAAGTTTGTTATCTAGATTTGCGGATTTAATTATCGTCAATTCCCATGCAGGCTTGGCAGATCTTATTAAAAAGGGATTTCCAGGACAGAAAATGATTGTCATTCCCAATGGAATTGATACTGAGAGGTTTAAACCAGACCCGGAATCTAGGCTGGGGTTTCGTGCGGAATGGGGAATATCGCCCAATACTGTCCTAATTGGTTTGGTGGCAAGATTAGATCCCATGAAAGACCATAAGACCTTTTTAAGGGCGGCGGCATTGCTGACTCCTACAAGGGAAGATGTACGGTTTATCTGTGTCGGTAACGGTTCTGAAGAGTATGCTAAGGAACTCGATCGCTTGGCTGACGCTCTAGGAATTGGCGATCGAGTAGTTTGGACGGGGGCTATTGCAAATATGCCTGCCGTTTACAATGCTCTAGATATAGCAACTTCGGCTTCTTCTTATGGTGAGGGTTTTTCTAATGCAATTGGAGAGGCAATGGCTTGCGGCGTACCTTGTGTTGTTACGGATGTAGGCGATTCGGCTTTGATTGTTGGGGATACTGGCTTTGTTGTTCGGCCTGAAACCCCAGAAGCATTACTCGAAGCTTGGCTGTCATGCTTGAATCGAGATAGAAATGAGCTAGGCGGTCAAGCAAGAGAGCGAATTTTAGAAAAGTTTACTATTAGTCATTTGGTTAGTGCTTCTGAAGAAGCGTTAGAATTTTGAGCTAGAGAATGAGTTGATCTTGTAGTCCCATACAGAAGGGAACCACCCACGCCGCCCGCAGGAGGGAAACCCACCCCTAACCGCTCCTGGGAGGGGAACTGGAATAACCTCGTCGAGCGATCTCCGTACTTTCTTTCCCAGAAATATCTTTAGGTCATTCAATGATTGTTCTTGAGCGACATTTTTTAATTAAATATCTATATCCTGTTTTTATATTTTTTTACTGCTTGTCCCTAGGTACTTTAGTCGATAGAGAATATCCCTTATTAAGACTCTTTGCTATGGCAATGAGTCTGCCTTTTTTTGTTCACTTTGTTTTAGGACTTAAAAGCAAAATAAGATATTCTATTGCCTTGCTTTTAGGCATATTCATGTTTTTTTGGTTTTTTCTCAGTATCAGAAATATATTATTTGGCGATCCAGAAGGGGTTTATATGTTGTTTGTGGGAGCAACAATAGTAGTGTTGGCTCCCATTGTGCTGTTGCGGCACCCGAAAGAAACTAAATATTTAGGAACTTCTCTTTTTGTTTTTTCTGCTTGCGTTATAGGCTATGCAATTCTTCATTACTTAGTGATAATAGGAATTTTAGGCATAGAAGTTTTATTTTTGGGTTATGAAGAATTTGCTTTTGGCCGAGTTTCGGGAATTTTAGTCAATCCCTTAAGCTTAGGACCTTTTTTAATAATACTGATTAATTATATCTTATTTTGCACAGAAAAGAAGAATTGGAATTTGTTATTTTTAGCGATCGGTATTATTCTGGTCTTGCTAACAGGAAATAGAAGTTCGTTTGGCTTATTGTTGGTGACGGGTGCAGTATATCAATTTTTTTATAGAAAACAAATAAAAAAACGTTTACTTTATTTGTTAATTGCGCTCGGGCTGGGATGGCTGCTGATTCCTGCAAGGTTTTATGAATTTTACATTAGTAGGGGACTACAAGTATTTTCAATTCTCTTTGGCTTCTCGAAAAAAGATGTAAGTTTTAACCAAAGAGCGGATCAAAATACAGAAAATTTATCCACTCTTTTTGCAGATCCTTTAAGCTTTGTTTTTGGTCCTGGTTATGCTCCTAGAGTCACCGATAGCGATGTGGTGACATTTTTAACTCACTATGGGTTATTTTTTACTTTGTTTTTTTATGGATTAATTGTGGCAGCAATTTTATTTATCGGGATTCCTAAAAAAATCAAAAATAGCTATGATGCTTTAAGAATATTTTTGATTTTAACAACAGTCCAAACAATGCTAGGAGCTATTTTTGTAGAAGGAATCACTGCCCCAGTAGCTTCAGGATATTACTTTGCTTTTTTAGGAGTGGCTGTAGGGCTGAGAATTCGCTATAAGGCACAACGAAGACAGATGCAATTAGAACGAATAAATGCAAGATAGCAAAGTGAAAATTAAATAATTATTATAGCGAATGATAAAGGTTTTATTTATAATCAGCGGACTGAGAACGGGCGGAGCAGAAATGATGCTCCATCAGATACTTTCGAGAATAAATCGTTCTAAGTTCCAGCCATCAGTAATTTCTTTAGGCGATCGCGGGACTTTTGGCGATCGCATTGAAGCTTTGGATATTCCTGTAGAAACTCTTAATTTTAAATTAGGATTGTCTGCACCTCTAGGGCCATATAGTTTAGTAAAACTAATTCAGAAAATAAAACCAGATCTAATTCAGGGTTGGATGTATCATGGCAATCTCGCGTCTCAAATGTATAATTTTGTCGATAAAAACATTCCAATTATTTTAGGGATTCACAATACAATTTATTCTATAAACAATACAAAAAAACTCACGGCTGGGGTCATAAAATTATCGGGTTATCTTTCCTATCGATCGAGATTTACAATTTTTGTTTCTCAAGTCAGTAAGTCGCAGCATCAAGAGTTGGGTTACTCCGACAAAAATGCGGTAGTAGTTCCCAATGGCGTAGATATTTTCAAGTTTAAGCCAGACCCAAATGCCAGAATTAGCGTCCGTTCCGAGCTGGGCATATCCGAACGCTGCATTATTATTGGCAAGATAGCTCGCTTCCACCCGCAAAAAGATCATAAAAACTTTCTCGAAGCTGCCAAACTACTTTGCGAACAATATCAAAATGTTCGCTTTTTACTCTGTGGAACTGGAGTTAATAGCGAAAATACTGCTTTGCAAGAGTTAGTCGATCGCCTTGGTTTGTCAAAGAAGGTATCGTTACTCGGAGAACGTGCAGATATTGCTAGATTAATTGCGGCTTTAGACATTGCCACTTTATCTTCGGCTTACGGCGAAGCCTTTCCCCTGGTGGTTGCCGAGGCAATGGCTGGCGGCGTACCTTGCGCGGTGACAGATGTAGGTGATTGTGGTTGGATAGTAGGCAATACGGGTAGGGTCGTGGAACCTCGCCAACCACAGGCTCTAGCGGATGCTTGGAACAATTTGATAAATTTGCCTGTCCTGGAAAGAAAATCTTTGGGTCAGGCAGGTCGCGAGAGAGTGCAAAAACTTTTTTCTCTGGAATCGGTAGTTAAGCAATACGAGTCTTTGTATGAAAAGGTTTTAGGGTATTCCAAGAAATAAATTACCACGGTAGGACGGGCGTCCCGCCTGTCCTGGATCCGAGACAGGCGGGACGCCCGTCCTACAGAGAAAAGAGGAGAAATATTTATAGGACTTACGCAAATTGTCTTATACAACCCTAGATGTAGGGGCGTTGGCGGAGCCTGCCCTCCGGGGCATACGGCCGTTCGCCCCTAACATATATAGCGTCTTTGCGTAAGTTCTGATTTATTTGAAAAATCCCTTAAAAGAATAAAAAAGTTAAGACTAGAGGATATTGGCGATATTTAATAATGCTAAGGAAACGGGTTAAGACTGTATTAAATGCCGTACCGTGGTTAACAACATTTGGCTATGTTATAGACGATTTTTTGGCAGGGAGACGGCTGGCAGAAGGGAAAATCGAAACCATAACTGGTTCCAAGCATCAAAGCCTTGATTTAGAGCAGTCAATTCAATATATAGAAGAAGTTTTTACAGACTATAAGCGGTATGGAGGCATTGATAAGTTTCATGGAGTGGCAGCGGAAATAAGCCCAGGTGATAATGCTGGGGTAGCGCTGTTAATGAGACGGGATGGGTGCGATCGCGTTGATTTAATCGATCGCTACTATAGCAGTAGAAATGAAGAACAGCAGGCCAAAATATACGCTGCTTTGGCAGAGAAATACGGTCTTGATGCCTTGAAAACTGGGGGACAATGGGATGAAAGACTGTTATCTGGAATTGACTGGAAAATAGGTTTCTCAGCCGAAGATTATTTTCAAAAATTAGCTGAAGAGCGAGGAGAAACATACGATTTTATTGTCTCTCGATCGGTTTTAGAACATCTATACAATCCTATTTCTGCAGTGGGATATATGGTTGATTGTCTAAAGCCCGGAGGTCGAATGTACCATAAAATTGATTTTCGGGATCATGGTATGTATAGTCTCAAACATCACGAACTAACTTTTCTAGAAGTTCCTAGTTGGCTTTATCCTTCTTTAGTGAGACATTCAGGACGCCCCAACCGAATTTTGGTACATAATTACCGTACTTTACTACAAGAGATGAAGGAGAATAATCTAATTAGAGATTATTTATTGCTAGTAACCCAGTTAGTGAGTGCCAAGGCTGTTGTTCCTCACGTCAAATTTGATGCCATAGACGAACAAAAGCGCAGTCAAGCTGTTGATTTTGTGGAGAAATACCGGAAAAACTTTGCTGCTGAGTTTACAAATGTAGATAGTAGAGATTTAAGCATATCAGGAACTTTTTTGATTCTTGAGAAATAAATAAAATATGTGTGGAATAGCGGGTTTGTGGGATACATCAAGGGAAAGCAGTTATGAAAGTTTAGAGGCGATCGCGCAACAAATGTCATCCAGCCTACTGCATCGCGGCCCTGACGATGGAGGTACTTGGGTCGATGCAGAAATAGGAATTGCTCTGGGACATAGGAGGTTAGCCATTGTAGATCTCTCTCCAGAAGGACATCAGCCAATGGTTTCTGCCAATGGCCGCTATGCGATCGCGTTCAATGGCGAGATTTATAACTTTTTAGAGATTCGACGCGAGTTAGAACAACTAGGGCATGGGTTTCGAGGGCATTCTGATACTGAGGTAATGCTTGCCGCATTTAGCGAATGGGGAGTAGATGTTTCAGTCAATCGCTTTAATGGAATGTTTGCTTTTGCCCTATGGGATAGAAAAGAAAGAGTTTTACATTTGGGGCGAGACAGATTTGGAGAAAAACCTCTCTACTATGCTTGGTTTGGGAAAAATTTTTTATTTGGCTCCGAACTCAAAGCATTGAAAGCTCATCCTACTTTTTCTCCCGATATCGATCGCAATGCGGTTGCTCTATATCTGCGTCATAATTATATTCCCGCTCCTTATTCGATTTACCAAGGGGTTTATAAGCTAAAACCTGCTTCAGTTTTAACAATCTCTTCAAATCCAGGTGTAGCTAAACCTGTCTCGTACTGGTCGCTTAGCTCGGTAGCAAAAGCGGGAATTGACGAACCTTTTAAAGGCTCAGACCAAGATGCTATAGAACAGCTAGATGCTCTATTGAGGCAATCCATCAGCTTGCGAACGATCGCTGATGTTCCCTTGGGAGCATTCTTATCCGGTGGAATAGACTCTTCAACCGTTGTTGCCATCATGCAGGCTCAAAGCACCCTACCTGTAAAAACATTTTCAATTGGTTTCTATGAAGAAGGCTACAACGAAGCTCCTTATGCTAAGGCAGTAGCAAGACACTTGGGAACAGACCATACAGAACTCTACGTTACTCCTAAGGAGGCGATCGAAGTTATCCCCAAACTACCGTTCTTGTACGATGAGCCCTTCTCGGACTTTTCCCAGATTCCCACTTTTTTAGTTTCGCAGCTTGCCCGAAGGTACGTTACGGTTAGTCTTTCTGGGGATGCCGGAGATGAATTATTTCATGGCTACAATCGATACTTTTTAGCAAACAATATTTGGCAAAAAATAAATACGCTACCTTTTCCGATCCGCATGGGGATGGCCAAGACTCTGCGCGGGATGTCTCCTGGAATGTGGAATAGCACTTTAAGCATATTTCATGGATTATTACCTGCAAATTTCAAAGAAAATGACATCGGCCATAAGATTCATACGATTGCCAAGTTGTTGGAATTATCGGATTTTGACGAGTTATACAAACATCTGATGTCTCACTGGAAAGAACCAGAATCATTGGTGTTGGGGGGAAAAGAACTTTCTACAGCCTTTTGCGATCGGGAAGCCTTGTCAAAATTTCCCCTAGGTAGCGATCGCATGATGTATTTAGATTCGGCTGCTTATCTGCCCGATGATATCCTGGTTAAAGTAGATAGGGCAAGCATGGGAGTTAGCCTAGAAAGTAGAGTTCCTTTGTTAGATACGCAATTAGTAGAATTTGCATGGCGAATTCCCTTATCTATGAAAATTAGGAATGGGCAAGGAAAATGGATTTTGCGACAAGTCCTATATAAATATGTACCGAAAAATTTACTTGAAAGACCCAAAATGGGATTTGGTATTCCACTTGATTCGTGGTTGCGCGGAATGTTGAAAGACTGGGCAGAATCGTTACTAGATGAAAAACGCCTACAGCAAGAAGGATTTTTTAGTCCCGAACCCATTCGCCAAAAATGGCAAGAGCATCTAGCTGGACAAAGGAATTGGCAATATTATCTGTGGGATATACTAATGTTTCAATCATGGTTAGAACAAAATAGATAATCAATAGAGATTATGCTAAGTTTATTAGTGCCAAAAAAAGATAGGCGAGTTCAAAGACAATTATTACAAAAGATCATAGCATTTTTTGTAGTTTTGATAGCTTTTTTAGCCTTGGCAATATTGCCAAATACTAGAGCTAATACAGAGGAATTAGAAGGAAAAAAAATTATCGAATGGGGTTGGTCAACTCCGAGTCCAACTTATATAAAAGAACATATCGAAGAACTGGAACAATTGCCTTTCGATGGATTGGGAATTGAATTAAAGGTAAATCAAGGAAGTATCCATCCTTATAATTCAGGATGGAATTATTTATTTTCTTGGAATGTGTGGGGTAGAAAAGCTTTAAATCCTGAAGATTATTCTGAGTCCATAGAAGCTCTAAAAAATACTCAATTTAACAAATTCACAGATAATTTTTTGATTTTCCATGTGATGCCAGGAATAGTGGACTGGTATGACGACGATTTTAAATCTGTTATTGCCAATGTAAAGCTTGCCGCCGAAATTGTCAAAGATTGCCATCTTAAAGGAATATTATTAGATGTAGAACACTATCGCGCTGCACTACCTCCTTTTTCTTATGCTTCTCAACTTCACTCGGATCGACAGGATTTTGAGGATTACCAGAAAAAGGTAAGAGCAAGGGGTAGAGAGTTTATGAAAGCAATTAATAAAGTCAGTAAAGAGATTGATATATTGCTAACATTTGGCTATCAAATTAGTAACTATCAAAATCAAAGCTTAGAAGCTTCTGTTTACGGTTTACTTCCAGCTTTTTTAGATGGAATGCTAGAAGCAGCAGCAAATAGTATGATTTTCGATGGTTGGGAATATTCTTATGGATATAAGACAGAAAAAGAATTTGAAGAAGCTCGTAAATCTATAAAGATTAATTTTTTAGATATAACAAAAGTTAGAGAATCTTTTATAAAACATTATCGAGCAAGTTTTGGTTTATGGGTAGATTACCGCCACAGTTTCGACCGAAACGATTTCAATAAAAACTATTTTACTCCTAAAGATTTTGAATCTTCAGTAAAATTAGCATTAAAACATAGCGATCGCTATGTTTGGATATGGTCTGAATCAATTGGATGGTGGAAAGGGCAAATGCCACAACCTTATATTGATGCTTTGAAAAAGGCACGCGAATCTTAGGATAAAAATTTTGTCGATGAAAATAACAGATTATATACCTTGGTGGGTTAAAATTGCTAGTAAAGTAGTTCTATCTCGGCTACCGGCTAGTTATTATTTATGGAAAAAACTTTCTTTGTTTGAACATGGTTCGATGCAGAGACCTGCCTATGCTTATTCAATTTTTAAGCAGCACTTCGATCGCATTCAACCCCCGGCGGGATTTACTAGCTTAGAACTTGGGCCGGGGGACTCCCTGTTTTCTGCTATAATTACAAAAGCTTTTGGAGGTTCTTCATCCTATCTTGTTGATACGGGAAACTATGCTACTAAGGATGTCGAATCCTACAAAGTAATGATTGGTTTTCTCCAGGACAAAGGATTAGCAGTCGATCCTACATGGACTAACTGGCAGTCAGTATCAGATGTTCTTGACAGTTGTTCTGCCCATTATCTAACATCTGGTTTATCTTCTTTAAAATCTATTCCCGATAACTCAGTTGATTTTGTTTTTTCCCAAGCAGTTTTAGAGCATATCAGAAAAAATGAATTTCTCGATATGATGAAAGAGTTACGCCGAATTATTAAAAATACTGGATATTGCTCTCATACGATTGACCTAAAAGATCATCTTGGGGGAAATCTAAATAATCTGAGATTTACGGAAGGAATTTGGGAGTCTGATTTTATGGTGAGATCGGGATTCTATACCAATAGAATTCGTTATTCTGAAATGCTCGATTTATTTCAAAAAGCAAATTTTCAAATTCAATCTATTGAAACAAAAAGATGGGAAAAATTACCAACTGCACGCGGAAATTTAGCATTACCATTTAAAAACATGACCGATGAAGAATTAATGGTGGCTGAGTTTGTTGCTATTTTAAAGCCGGTTGACTTTGAGTTACTATGAGTAGATGAAAATTTTATTGATTATTACCAGAGCGGACGCAGTAGGGGGAGCGCAACTCCATGTCAGAGATTTAGCAATAAAACTTCTGAGGGACGAACATGAGGTTATCGTTCTCACGGGTGTTAGAGGAAAGTATAACGATTGCTTGGAAAAAAGTGGAATTAAGAATATTGCCTGCCCAACATTTAAAAATAATATTAACCCTGTAGAAGATTGGCAAACCCTCAGTTTTATCAAGCAAACAATTAACCAATTTAAACCGGATTTAGTAGCTACTCATTCGAGTAAAGCTGGAATTTTAGGACGCTTGGCTAGCAAGCAAAGTAAAGTTCCTTGTATTTTCACTGCTCACGGATGGTCTTTCACTGAAGGAATTCCAGAACCGAAGCGCACCATTTACCAACTATTGGAGCAGTGGGCGGCTAAATTTACAGATCGCATTATCTGCGTTTCAGAGTACGATCGCCAACTAGGCATTAAAGCAGGCATTGAATCTAATCGCTTAGTTAAAATTCACTATGGGATTAGCGATATTTCTCCAGAACTCATCCCTAATACCAGTCATAGGAATCCAGTTAGGATTGTTATGGTGGCTCGCTTTGAACCCCAAAAAGACCACAAAACTATGTTCATGGCACTCCAAGGATTAAAAGAAGTTGAATTAGATTTACTTGGAGATGGCCCTTATATGGAAGCCTACAAAACAATGGCAAGAGAATTAGGGATTGCCGATCGCGTCAATTTTTTAGGTTTTTGTAGTAATGTCAGCGAGCGACTTGCTCAATATCAAATTTTTGCACTGATTACCAATTGGGAAGGATTTCCTATTTCGACTCTGGAAGCGATGAGAGCGGGGTTGCCTACAGTTGTTTCTGATGTTAATGGTTGCTCTGAAGCAATTATTGAAGGGGAAACAGGTTACTGTATTCCGCAAGGAGACGTAGAAACTTTACGAAGTCGTCTGAGGACTCTAGCCGGTGACCCAGAACTCCGCGTCAAAATGGGTCAATTAGCTCGTCAAAGATATGAAAGAGAATATACTTTTGAAACGATGTATCAACGTACTATGGAAACTTACGATGATGCAATAAAATCATACTCTAAAGTAATTAACACTTAACATAAGCGATCGCCTATTATGAGTATATTAATGACTGGATGTACTGGGCTAACTGGAGGTTTATTTTTAAATTATTTTGCCCAACTGTTTCCAGAACGAGAATTAAATTGTCTGGTTCGACCTAATAGCGATCGCAGTAGCCTCAGTCACCTCAAATTGAAATTGAATTACTGTGTTGGCGACAGTTCAACTGCTGAAACTTGGGATCGTATTTTTAGCGAGGTTATTCCCGATACTATCATTCACATAGCCCAGCTAAGACAGATAGCCACTATTCTTAACTGCTTAAAAAAAATCAAAAAGATCCCGCGTTTAATTGTTATTGGAACGACTGGGATTTATTCTCAGTATAATGAATATTCACAAGACTATAAAACAGCAGAAGGTCAACTAAAAACATATCAAGGGTCTTATTGTTTGCTAAGACCAACCATGATATACGGCTCGCACCGAGATAAGAATTTGCATAAGCTCCTAAAGTTTTGCGATCGCTACGGCTTCTTTCCCGTATTTGGTTCCGGCGACAACCTGATACAACCCGTTCACGCCGACGACTTAGCCCAAGCCATTTTGACCGCATTGCAAAAACCAAATATCCAAGGTGCATACGATCTGTCCGGGGGTACTGTTGTCAGCTTCCGGGAACTGCTAACGTTAGTCGGAAAACTGCTGGGCAAACCAGTCCGCCAGATTTCTTTACCGCTAAACGCAGGAATTTGGTCGGCTACGATTCTAGAAAATATTTTAAAAGAGCGATCGCCTGTACGCCGGGAACAAATCCTCCGCCTACAAGAAGACAAAGCCTATCCTCACGATGCGGCCCAAAAGGATTTAGACTTTTTTCCGCGATCCTTGGAAGTTGGCCTGCAACAGGAGGTAGCGTTAATGCGTAGCCTAAGTATCATTTCCAGTTAAAACCTCCTGGACATCCCCAACGATTGCAGGCCCCACAGAAAAGCTGCCCCACGGGGGCGGCTTGGGCTTCATCGTTGCTTTTGCGATCGGCACAGAGCTAACTGCTAGGGAGAGGGCGTTTCGCTGTTGCGACATGAAAGGCTCCGCCTGCCCTCCGGAGGGCATATGCCATTCGCCCCTCTGGTCGTCGATAGCAGCAAAATCTGCAATAACCCAAACTGGCGATCGCCATTTACGATAGATGAGGGTCTCCAACAAACTTTGCCTCCATGCAACTCCTAATTCTATCGATCGCCACTTTCCTACTGAGCCTGCTCGCCACGGGCTGGCTCAAACAGCGATTCAGCCAAAACCTCCTGGACATACCGAACGATCGAAGTTCCCACAGCCAACCCACCCCACGCGGCGGCGGCTTGGGCTTTATCATCGCCTTTGCTAGCAGTACCCTGCTAACTGCTATTGTCTCCCGCTACTTTCCCCAAATTGTCCCAGTCGAGAGGTTACAGATAACCTTTCTACAACCATTTTTGCTGCAAACTGGCATTATCCTCACTCCCCTAGCGATCGCTGGCATTATCGACGATCGCCACAACGTCCCAGCAGCTATCCGCTACCTCATCCAGTTGGCTGCTGCGGGTATAGCCGTTGCCTGCTTTGGCTCCTTTCCTCAACCTTGGCTGACTGGCTTCGGGATAGCCGGAGCGATCGCTGCTATATCCCTCACCCTCATTGCCATTACCGCCCTGATTAACTTCTACAATTTCATGGACGGTCTAGACGGTATAGTTGCCGGAGTCACTGCAGTGCAGGTTGGCTTCTTGGCGATTTACCTCAACGAGCCGATTTGGTGGCTTCTGTTTGCGGCACTTTTGGGATTCCTTTGGTGGAACTGGTCTCCGGCCAAAATTTTTATGGGCGATGTAGGCAGTACGGTTTTAGGCGCTACAGTCGCGATCGCTCTGCTCAACACAGATAACCCCGTGCAAGCCTGGACAGCTCTGGCAATTACTCTTCCCCTCATTGCTGACGCTATCTATACCCTCATCCGTCGTCTGATCAATAGAGAAAACATCTTCCAAGCTCATCGCAGCCATTTATATCAAAGATTGCAGCAATCCCGCTGGACTCACGCCCAAGTCGCCAGCACTTATATTGGCGTTACCGTAGGAGTTGCCCTGAGTATTCTGGTTTGGGGAGCTTTGGGTGCTTGGCTCGGTTTAGCTGGAGTGGTGGCGGGTATAATATTAGGAGAGATTTATTTGAGTCGCCGAGTTGGCTTTGCGGGAGAGCGAGGATGAGGTATGGGCAATTGGGCTCACAAGCATTGGGCAAATTCGTTCTGCGGAAAGGGCTGGCGCCCAAAGCTTTTTAGCTCGCCCGCTGACCGTTTCCCCACCGAGGGCTGACCGCTATAGTAAACCATCTCAATAGTCAAGCTAAATATCGATAAATTATGAAATGGAATCACAATACGAACGAGATTTTTATGGCTGGACTCAGTGGCAAATTGAGGTACTCGCAACAAGAAAAGTATCGCAATTAGATTGGCAAAACTTACAGGAGGAACTACAAGCATTGGGGAGACAAGAATACCGAGAATTAGTCAGTCGTCTTACTGTCTTGTTAGGACATCTCCTCAAATGGGAATATCAGCCAGAAAACCGTTCTCGAAGTTGGTTTTTGACTATTAGAGAACAACGTCGTGCAATTAATCGCCATCTTTATCGCAATCCTAGTTTAAAGTCTCGTATAGTTGACGCCTTAGAAGATGGATTTGAAGCAGGAGTTGATTTGGCATTACGAGAAACAAATTTGCCATTGAGAACTTTTCCAGAACAATGTCCATACGAGTTTGAAGAAGCGATCGCAGATAAAACTATCTGCGATACTAGCAAAGATTGGGCATAATTGCTTAAAGATCGCGATCGATGGGCAATATAATATAGCGGGTATCATAGCCCTATTGTTAGATTTTTATTATGAAGCGCAAAATATGTATAAACTGTAGCTCCCATCAACTGCATGAGTTTCTCGATCTTGGGATTCAGCCCAATGGTAATAACTTTCCAACGACAGAGACAAAAGATAGCGAACCGTTATTCCCCCTTTCAATGATGGTATGCGAAGACTGTTGGCAAGTTCAAATTGCGGAATTCCCTTCACAGGACTTTCTTTTTTCAAATCATCCTTACATTACTGGTGTTAATATTCCTATTGTTCGGCATTTCAAACATCTAGTCCAGAAAACTATCAAGAAGCTCGATCTACCCCCCAACTCACTCGTGCTGGACATTGGTTGCAATGACGGTAGTCTTTTAAAGATTTTTCAATCTCATGGCATGCGTGTTTTAGGAGTCGATCCTGGTCTTCGGTGCGGAGAATTAGCCAAGTCTCAAGGGATCGAAGTTTGTCGAAGTTTTTGGAATCTAGAAGCAGGTAAAGCCATGCAGCAATTAGGTCTTCAGCCTGACCTCATAACTGCAACTGCCGTCTTCTACCATTTACCAGATCTCCATAGCTTTATCCAAGGTCTGAAGCAGGTCATGCACGACAATAGTGTTTTTATGGTGCAATGCGTTAACCTTGGCGACTTAATCGGGAAAAATCAGTTTGACCATTTCTATCACGAGCATAGCTGTATTCATTCGATTACCGCTCTGCAGCGCCTCTTCACAAGCTCTGGAATGCGTCTCCTAGACCTAGAATATGTGGATATCCACGGGGGATCTTTCATCCTATATGTTGGCTTGGATTCTCACCCTTCGACAACCAACGAGAGTATTCAGCATGCCTTAGATGCAGAAGGAGAAATGGGGCTTCTATCGATAAGTACCTATATAAAGTTTGCAGATAGGGTTAAGAAAAATGCCAAGGACTTAGTAACCTTACTCAAGCATTTGAAAGAGGAGAACAAACGTGTTTTTGCTTTAGGAGCCCCTGTTAAGGGAAATACACTCCTAAACTACTGTAATATTGGTTCGGATTTAGTCGAATGTGCCACAGAAGTCAATAAATTCAAAATTGGCCGGCTCACCCCTGGCACCCATATTCCCATAGTTGACGAAAAGTTATTACCCGAGCAACCTGACTATTATCTTGTCCTCTCCTGGAATTTTTTAGATTATTTAATTAGCAAATATAAAACCTATCTTATCAATGGTGGCAAATTCATTGTTCCTGTCCCTGAAGTAAAGGTCTTGAGTTTTGAAGACCTCGGTGAATCGGGTAATTTGTAAATTTCAATGAAGACTATGACCATATTTACCTATGCGGATCCTTGTAACTGGTGCTGCAGGAATGGTAGGAAAGCATCTCATTAGATACCTCTGTCAAGTGGGTCATCAAGTCATACCTGTAGCTTTTGTAAAGCATGAGAATATGATTTGCGCTGATTTACGAGACGAAGCGACTGTATTTCACCTTGTTAAGATGTACGCTCCCGATCTGATACTGCACTTAGCAGCGCTTACGAACCTAAGCTTCTGCGAGGAAAACAAAGAAGCATCCCATGCAACGAACTATGGCATTACAGAAGTGCTGGCTAGAGCTTGTTCAGAATCCGAAATCCGCTTGCTATTTTTGTCTTCAGATTACGTTTTTGGCAAGTACGATCGCGTCTGGCAAGAGGAAGATATCCCTTGCCCGACGACCCAGTATGGCATGGATAAGGCAGCTTCGGAGTCTCTGATTAGAGATTCTCTATCTAACTATGCGATCGTGCGCACAGCCCAACTCTACGGTTTTTCTGGAGATTTCGTGAGTTTGGTTTGCGATGCCCTAACTGCTCGTCAAGAGTTTATAGCATTTGCGAATTTGGTAAATTGCCCAACCTGGATTGGCGATCTCTTTGCCATGTTGAATAAAATCATTCTTCGTGGCGATCGCGGAATTTTCCATTGTGTGGGTTCAGAAGCATTGTCGCGATATCAATATGCCTGTGAAGTCGCGGAAGTGTTTGCGTTAGATGTATCTTTGATTAAAGCCGTAAACCTGGATTTTTTAGTCGATATCCGTCCTCCTAGGGTTCGACTCAGTGGTGCATATACCTATAATTCTCTTGAGTTTTATCCAGGAAGATTAAAGGATAATCTTCCTTTTTGCTCGTCCTATGCAATTTAAGCGATCGCAACTCGACCAAATATTGAGATCGAAAAAAACATGATATTTACATTATTCAAAGGTATTCTGAAGTATTCTTTAACTGTCAGTTCTTGTTTATTAATTTGTTTAGTAGTAGCATCATCTCTGATTTGGATATACCAGAAATTATTAAAAAACAAAAATAGATATAAAGATAGTATTAAGACTTTTATTTCTGCATCCTTCTTGATTTTGCTAACTTATAGTCCTGTTATAAGGTCGCATTATGTATTTAACGACGACTATTACTTATGGATTTGGCAGAAAGGGGTTTGCTATACACATCCAGAATATCTATTTATTTTCAGTATTGGTCGTCCTATAGCTAATATTTTTCTTTGTCCCCTTTGGTCTATGGTTGACAGCTTGGAAAGCGCTAATCTTGCTCGCTTAGTAGCTGTCCTCTTGACTGCCATTACTTTCTTTGTCATCAATAGATTTTTAATACATCTAAAATTCAAGATAATTTTTTCTTATTTTATCCCCTTGATAATTGTTACGAGTTTTTCTTTTCAAGTTTATAATTCTTGGATTATGGCAGCCTATATACCAAGTGGAATTATTTTCTCAATATTATCAATTTTTCTGGCTATAAAATTAATAGAATCCATAGAGAACAAAGAAAAACACTTAAAATTAATCGAGACAATAAAATTGTTAGGCAATAAAAGATTCAGATTGTTTTACATACTCTCTATTGTTCTCTACATACTAACTCTTTCAACCTATCAACCTTCTGCTGGCTTTTTTACATGTTTTGCTGCCATCTATATTCTTAAACGCAAGGAAATAGGAGTGGCGTCTTTACGATTTATGACGGCTGTATTTGGAAGTATATTTTTAGTTTCAAATCTCGTCTATTTTTCTATTTTAAAAGCTTTCATATTGATTTTGTCTTATGATAAGTTTATCCCTACCTACGATCCTCGTGTTCTGAGATTTATCTTCGATCCATCTTTTATAACTGGTAAATTGATCTGGTTTTTAAAAGGGCCTTTTTTAAACTCAGCCAACATTCTGAATATAGAGAATAGATCTCTTTCAGCTATATTTTTAATTGTATTAGGAGTGAGTTTGATTATCTTGTATTTAGAAGATATTAAACATATTGCTAATACAATTAAAA
>JAAHFN010000001.1:206117-436358 GCA_010672965.1 Oscillatoria sp. SIO1A7 | reverse complement strand
GTGGGGTGTGGGGTGTAGGGTAGGGTGTTGGGTGTAGGGTGTAGGGTGTAGGGAAACTTCATCCTATTTTCGCGATCGCTTTCGGGAGCCGGAAAGTCTTACATTTAGGTGCTTTCAGGTTTCAAGCGGCAACGATCCCCGGATGTCACCAATTGGCGTGAAAAGTTTCAGAGTCAACACCCTAGGTGTAGGGTGTAGAGAAAGACTTGGGAGAAGGGAAAGACTTGGGAGAAGGGAAAGACTTGGGAGAAACTATTAATTTCTTCTACACCCTAATTTCGCCCACCCCACACCCCACACCCCAAACCCTACCGCCAAACCCTACCGCCAAACCCTACCGCCACACCCCACACCCTACCGCCACACCCTAACTAAATCGATCCACAATAGGAAAAAGGCAGACAAGATAGGAAAAGATCGTGACCCAAGAAGAGCAATCGAAATCAAGCTGGGACCTAGGTAGATTTTTCCGAACCCTAGCCTATTTCCGGGTGATTCCTTTTATTGGCAGCCTGGACGGACTGGGCAAGGATAGCAAGAAAAAGAACAAAGCCAATAGCAGCCAGAAACCTCGGGTGTTGGTTGCTGGGGCCACTGGTGGTGTCGGCAAGCGAGTGGTGCGGCGACTCCAAGAGCGGGGCTATCAAACGCGATCGCTCGTCCGCGATGCCAAAAGAGCGAGAACAATTTTGGGCAACTCGGTCGAATTGGTAGAAGCCAACATCACTATCCCCCAAACCCTAACCGCCGAAGTTGTTAAAGACATCGGAGCCGTCATCTGTTGTACCGGCACCCGCGTCGAACCCGTAGAAGGAGACACGCCGACCCGGGAAAAATACTATCAGGGCATTAAATTTTATATGCCCAAAGTCGTTGACGTTCCCGAAACCGTCGAATACATGGGCGTCAAAAACTTAGTCCAAGCGGTTAGCGCCGCCGCCAGAGAAAAAGTAATCTTTGACTTTAGCCAACCCAGCCAAGACTTGAAAGAAACCTGGGGCGCATTAGACGACATTGTTATGGGCGGCGTCAGCGAGAGCGCTATCCGACTCGCGAATAACAGCGCTATCTTTTCGGGCAATGTCTCCACTGCCAACTCCGGCGGTTTCGCATCGGTTCGCACCCGCAACCTCAAGCCTCCCCTAGACTTATCGGACTGCGAGGGCATCGACTTGCGAGTCAAGGGCGACGGCAAGCGCTATAAATTTATTATCCGCACCAACCCGGGCTGGGACAGCATTGCCTATTGCTATTCTTTCGACACGGTTTCTAACATTCCCTTCACCGCCCGCATTCCTTTCTCAGATTTGATTCCGATTTTTCGCGCCAAAACTGTCAAAGATGCCGCTCCCTTCGACCCCAGCCAGATTTGCTCCTTCCAATTAATGCTGAGCAAATTTGAATACGACGGAGAGCTAAATCCCAAATTTGCTCCGGGTCTTTTTCAACTCGAATTAGAATCTATCAAAGGCTATGGCCGCAGCCAATTGCCCCGATTCATTCACATCAGCTCCGCCGGGGTTACTCGTCCCGGTCGTCCCGGACTGGATTTGGACAAAGAGCCGCCAGCCGTTCGTCTAAACGACCAACTCGGAGGAATCCTAACTTGGAAGTTGCGCGGCGAAGATGCGATTCGCGCCAGCGGTTTGCCTTATACAATTATCAGACCTTGCGCTTTAACAGAGGAAACCGGCGGTAAAGATTTGCTATTCGAGCAAGGAGACAATATTACGGGCAAGGTCAGTCGCGAAGATATTGCCGAACTCTGCATCCGGGCGTTAGAGTCTGCCGAAGCAAAAGATATTACTTTTGAAGTGAAGGAAAGCAATAATGGCCAAGTGCCGGCGGATTGGCAGAGTCTATTTGCCAAGCTGAAAGGGGATTCTTAGTTAGGGTGTAGGGTGTGGGGTGTGGGGTGTGGGGGGTGTGGGGAGAAATGCGCTTGTCCAGGCTCAGAACGAACGCAGCCTCCGCAGCCAAAGGGAATTCAAGGAAATAAATTCCCCAACAGCGGTGCGCCCCCCGCTCGTCCTGAGCCTGTCGTTAGTGCAATATAATAAAAAGGCCATACGCGAGCAAGAGAGCGATCGCCAATGTCACTACAACTTAAAATCGACTATCCAGAAAGCCTACCCAATACCAAGGGAGCTAACGCCAGAGGAATTCGAGCGGGAAGCGTGCCGGGGCGATGGCAGTTAAGCTATTTGAAATGAAACGGCTATCCTCTGGTATGGCCGCTGCCTTAGCGGGAACCGATCGCGTCTCTTTCTTACTCCAATTGCATCGCTACGGAGTGCCTACGATCGACTTGACCGAAGAAGAGCTATTGTCAGATCTAGAGAATGCTTGAATAATGTTATCGAATTATCGGGAGAGTAGTTTTATAGCCTATCTTGACTTTCAGTTAAGCAATCAGGTGCGAATTACAAGAAGCGATCGCTCTATGACCCAGAGCGATCGCTTCCTTTAATCAATAGAAGTCTAGCAGGGAGCCGAAAGAGTTTTGACTTTTAAGTTTTAAGTTGAAGTAATTTTAACTCAAAAGTCAAAAGTCAAAAGTCAAAACTCTACTCCTTAACGTCGGCCATACTAAAGATAAAAGGCACGCCGCTAGACTTGTCGCCCATAACCAGAACTTTCGGCATTTGCGCCCCGCCTTCGCGCCAAGCGGCGATCGCTTCTTTTTGCAGAACCAATTCGCCGCCCTGAGCTTTCAGAGTTTCTGCCAAAAGTCTTTGCGCTTCGGCTTTACCCTTAGCTCGGTTGACTTCTGCCTGGGCTTCTTGCTCCGCTTCGCGAGCGACATAGACTGCTCTTTGCGCCTTCTGTTCGGCGATTTGTTTTTCCTCGACGGCTCGGGCAAAATCTCTTGAGAAGCTCAGGTCTATAACGCTGGTATCCAGCACGATAATCCCATATTTATCCAACCTCTCGCTCAAGGCAAGGTCAAAATCTTCCTTGAGTTTGCTACGTTGGGTAATCGATTCTTCGGCAGTCCGCAGGGCAGCAGCTATTTTAAATGATTCCTGGGTTTGAGGAGCAACAATTTTGGAAACAATATTTTGTAAAGTACCTTGCTTCCTCCGAATATCAACCACTTGGGTAGGGTCGAGGCGGAAGTTGATAGCGAAGCTAGCGCTGAGTTCTTGAAGGTCTTTGGTAGAACTCTGGCCCGGCACCTCAAACTTTTGCACGGTGACATCATAGACATCGACGTTGGAAATCAAAGGGGGTTTGATATGAATACCTTCCAACAAGGGACCATCTTGAGCTTTCCCCAAGATACTAATCACTCCCGCTTGACCGGGATTGATAATCACGAAGGAACTAAGACCGACAAGAACGATTAAAGCGGTAATAATTCCAGCGATTAAAGTGGGTATGCTCTGAGAGTAAGGATTTCGCAAAATTTTTCTCCTGTTCTGCTTTATCGCCTGAGTCCGGCAATATTAACTTTGCTAGAACAATTTTAGGGGCGATCGCGCCGTCAGTCAATCCCTAGGGTTTGGGGTGTGGGGGAAGACAAGGGGACTTTCGGGACTTTCGGGACTTTCGGGACAATTCCTTCCGTATTCCGTATTCCCTACACCCCCTACGAATACAAAGGACGCTTGTTCTACAAAAAACGAGCATTCCCGCCAGAGAGAATCGGAGGCAATGCTCGCTAGAAAATCATTGTTGCTCTAGCAGAGTTAGTAGCTCAAGGCCAACTCTTGAGATATCCCTGGAGCTGGAGCTGGCTCTGGCTCAGTATTTGTGGCAACTTCCTTGGCGGTTTCTTCGGCGACATAGGCAATCTGGAGGCGATCGCAGGAAATGGTATCGCCGAGAATAGCACTAGCCATCGACCCCTTATGAATTTCCAGCAAAGCTTCTGGAGGTGCTTCAAAGACGAGGCGTTGTCCGGGAAACACCACCCGCTCGAAGTACCAATTGGGAACATTAGTAATGCGGGCAATCTGCATCTTGCTACTGGCATTGACATAGCAGCAAAGAATGTAATTGGAAAAATCTGCGGGTAGGGGGTCTAGGATTTGAGCCATCGTCTTGGTCCTGTTTATATAATAGAGTTCTATTAAAGGATCGCTGTTGCGCATCTTTCATAATCTTAACATTTCATAACATAGCTTTTGCAAATCTTAAGAATATGTTTAGATTTGAGATTGCGCAGGGGCAAATACCCCACCCCGAGAGGGTTCCAGCCCCCCATAGTACAGCGATCGCTCCCCATCGGCGCAAGAAACCGCCCAAGAAACCCTGCTCTACAATCCCAACTGCCTTGGTATTATGGGGCCATAACTATGGCAGAGGAGACATCAAGCCTTGATTCGGATTGCGGGAATTGTTAAAGCGGCTCAAGTGGCTAGAAACCGCTTGCAGGCAGGAATACCGGCTTCTGAGGTGACATCTTTCCAGGAATTCGTGACCGGTACCTTAGCACAAGTCGAGCAAATTTGCACCCAGGCTGAGGTCACCCCAGAGAAACTGCCAACTCCATCGCGCAAAGCCTACTATTTTCTCAAAAAACTGGACTTAAATAATTTGCCGGTAGCGGACGAGGGGTCTAACACTGCCCCAGCCACTGCCCCAGCCCAAGCTATCCGGATCGATAATATCCGCAGGCAACAGCAAGCGATTTTGGAGAGAATTGCCGATTTGGCAAAAACTCCAAGTTCAGACATTTCTCGGCAAGAGCTTATTGCCCAGAAACTGGCGCAAAATGTTAGGGAGATAGAGCGGATATGCGGGGCGCGCCAAGCCACCCCAGGCGCTTTAACCGATGCCGCCCGCAACACCTATGCTTGGATGAAATTTTTGACCGAAGATCCCTATCTCGATCTGCATATCGAGGCTACTCGCCGCATTCGGCAAATCTTGGAAACTATGCCAGAATTGCCAGAGACACTGGAGCTGGCGGTGGAGTTTAGCAATATCGCCAGTTTATATAAGTGGAAGAAAACAGACAAGGCGCTAGAACTGCAAATTAATGAGGGATTTATTGCGGCGGAGGACGATATCCTAGAGGCGATCGCGGCTACTGCTGTCTCTGGGAAGACTAAGGCAGCAAATCAAAAAATAAAACAGTTTTCTGTATCGGAGCCTTGCAGGGAAATCTTGTTTCGACTAGATGCGATCGCCAACATCGAGACCGAAACTTCCCAAGGTCGCTGCTACGATTTGGAGCTATTATTTGCCAAGGTAAATAGAGAATATTTTCAAGGAGAGATGGCCAAACCGCGCCTGACCTGGAATCGTGCTTTTACTAAACGCTGTTTTGGCTACTACGAGCGATCGCGCGATCGGGTAGTCATCAGCCAGACCCTCGACGACAGTCGCGTGCCGGAGTTTGTAGTAGAGTATGTCCTCTATCACGAGTTGCTGCACAAAAAGCATGGCGAACAATGGCAGGGCGGGCGGCGCGCCGTTCATACCAAAAGTTTTCGCCGCGACGAGCTAAAGTTCGCGCAATATAACGAAGCGGAAGCATGGCTCAGTTCTTTGTCAAATTTGTAACTCGATATGTCTAAACAAAATACAAGAGAGAACGAACCATTAGACTATTGTTTTCTATTGGTTGCCTATATGATTTATGCCGATCGCCAGGTTCGCAGCGAAGAGACGAGAGCCCTACGCCAACTGGCTAGAGAAATAGGAGTAGGCGATCGTACCACCGACCAAATGGAGAAAATCTTGGAGCGAGATTCCGCAGGGCTGACTTTAGAAGAGGTAGCCCGAGGAGTTCCAGAAGAGCAGCGCCTAGAAACTATGGAAAAAGTCTTGCATATGGCCTATGCTGACGGCTCTTTTGTAGCTCTAGAGCGAGAAATGGTCGAAAAAGTAGCCCAGATTTGGAATTGGTCTAAAGACGAAATAGAGCAATTTATATCGCAAGCAGAACGCCAGGTTTAGTATCGCTCTTAATCTTATAAAATTCCTGTATAAAGATGCAATAAATCCGTTCGGGCTGAGCCTGTCGAAGGGCTCAGCCCGAACGGCGGATAGGATAAAGGTAGTTATTTGTTGCAACTCCATAAAAATTTTTATTATTTTATTTGTTACCTTAAGCTCTCTGTCGTGTTAAAATAATTAGTATAAATATCGGCAAAAAATTTTTAGAGTGTGCATGAGTAACAAAAAGCAAAACATAGACCACGATCGCCTATTCAAAGAGCTGCTATCCACATTTTTCTGGGAATTTCTGGAACTATTTCTGCCCCAGGTGGCCGAATATGTCGATAAAAGTTCGATTGTATTTTTAAGCCAGGAGATATTTGTAGATGTCACCGCAGGCGATCGCCGGGAAGTCGATTTGGTAGCAAAAATGCGGTTTCGGGGTCGCGAAACCTGTTTTTTAATCCATACCGAGCTTCAGTCGTACAGCCAAGCGCGATTCGAGCGGCGGATGTTCCATTACTTTGCCCGCTTGGACCAGATATACGATCTGCCCATTTACCCAGTAGCGGTATTTTCTTTTGATGCGCCAATGCGAGAGGAACCCAGCAGTTACAAAGTGGAGTTTCCAGATTTTAAAGTTCTCGACTTTAATTTTGCTACCATTCAGCTAAATCGCCTCAACTGGCGGGATTTTGTCAAGCAACGCAATCCAGTAGCAGCGGCTCTGATGGCTAAAATGAAAATAGCCCCCGAGGACAGGGCAAAAGTGAAGTTGGAATGCCTGCGGTTGCTAGCTCGGTTGCAGATGGATCCGGCGCGAAACGACTTGATTTCTGGATTTGTAGATACCTATCTGCGCTTAAACAAGACCGAAGAGGCTGCCTTCAAGGCGGAACTCAATAAAATAGACTTAGAGGAGAAGGAAGAAGTCATGCAAATTGTCACCAGTTGGATGGAACGAGGTATCGAGCAAGGTATCGAGCGAGGTATCGAACGAGGTATCGAACGAGGTATCGAACGAGGCATGGAACGAGGTATGGAAACCCTACTTTGGTCTCAGCTCAATCGGCGTCTGGGTAGCGTCGAGCCGAATTTAGAGGAGCAGATTCGCGCTCTTTCAGTCGAGCAGTTGCAAGAGTTAGGTCAGGCGTTATTGGATTTTGGCGCTGAAGAGGATTTGCTAAATTGGCTGAGTCTCAATCGCGTCGAAAACCCAGATTCTGGAAGTAATGGCGGCTGAGATAGTTCGCTGAGATAGTTCTCGAAGGGCGATCGCTCCTTTGTTAGAAATTATTCAGCGCCCTGCAAAAGCGCATTACAACCGAAACAAAAAGCGATCGCCCTCTAATTAGCAGCTATCTGGTTTCTGCTGATGAGAGGGCGATCGCCGCATATTCAGTCTAAAGGTCTAATTTGGAGGTTTTTCCAAATCCGGTTCCTGCTTGGGCACCTCCTCTATCTCGAAGAGGATGTCCAGAATTGGCAAATGTTCTTCTATTAGCGTCTTGAATTCCTTAATTGGCAAATGTTCGATTGTCCTGACGGGCAGGCCACCATCTAACAATATCGGTGCTAATAAAGGAACCAAAACTTGGGCAATCGACGCAATCGACCTAAACAGACTTATCTTCTTGTCGATCTTTTGCCTTGTCTCAAAAGCGGTCATCTGAGATTTGAGCGATCGCAGTTCGGCATAAAACTCCTCCTCCTCCTGCCGCTTCAAGAGATATCGTCTTCTCACCTCTTCGCGAACGAGTCTCTCTACCATTTGACGTAAGTCATCGTTATTATTCATAAAATCCTAATCCTCCTTTGTCAGAATTGTCGGGTCCTGCTGAAAGAGAACGCTATATTAGAGCCTCCTTGCACAGGACTTGGCTACTTAAACATGATTATAACATGACTTTGAAAGCATTGTCAAGGGTAATTTTTTTCTAAACAGGACTTACGCATTACCGCCATATATGGTAGGAGCGATTCGCAAATTGCCCCTACATTTAGGTTCTATCGACCAATTTGCGTAAGTCCTGCTAAAAAATCACGCCTAGCTGCTTAACAGACCCTTTGTTACTAAACCATGCATATTTTAATAGGTAGTGCTAAACAGGTAATGGTTTGGCTAGAGCAGATCGAGGCTTTTGGCCTCTAAAATCATTATGACTTAGCTACTTAAAATGACTTTGCGGATTTGAGGCAGCCTCTCGCGAAGGAAAAACCAGCAAAAATACTTAACTTTGCTGGGGGCCTGTGGGAGCGATCGCCTGAAATGCTCCGGGAGGTGTTACAATATAGTCAAGGTTTTGAAGGTTCAAGAGGTTGGGAGCTGCACTAATACATGAAATTTGAAGAAGCATTTGAGATCGTAGATAAAGCAGTTAGGGCCGAGGCAGGGAGACATTTGAACGATGTCGAGCTAATGGTGCTGCGAGGTTCTTGCGAGGGCTTGACCTACGACGAGATGGCCCAAAAGTCTGGGTATGGGGTAAATTATCTCAAGGGAGATGCGGGCCATAAGTTCTGGAAGCTTCTATCAAAAGCCTTGGGCGAACAGGTGGGCAAGAGGAATTTTCAGGCTGCTCTGGAGAGAGCAAAAGGGCGGTTTTCTGTAGCAGGAGCCGAGTCAGTCCAGTCGGCGGAGGCTCTAGGAACCGAAAAACCAGACCAGGACTTTTATGTGGAGCGTCCTCCTATTGAACATAATTGTTGCGAGGAGATTAAGCGGCCAGGAGCTTTGATTCGCATTAAGGCCCCCGCAAAGATGGGCAAAACCTCACTAATAGGCAAAATTTTGGCCTGTGCAGACCAGCAAGGTTACCAAACTGTTCTTTTCAATTTTTTGCAAGCAAAGGAAGGTAGTTTAAAAGATTTAGATAATTTTTTACTTTGGTTTTGTACCAATGTCGGTAGGCGCTTGCAGCAAGATTCTAACCCGGAAGATTATTGGAACGATAGTTTTAGTAGCACTTTCAGCAGCAACGATAAATGCACGTTTTATTTTGAAGAACACTTGCTGCCTAAAATCGACTGTCCGCTGGTCTTGGCTCTGGACAATGTGGATCGAGTTTTTGAATACCCCGAAGAGGTAAGAGTAAATTTTTTTAGCCTGCTGCGCTCTTGGCACGAGCAAGCAAAAAATATAGAACCTTGGAAAAAGCTTCGATTGGTACTCGCCTACTCCACCGAAGTTTACATGCCGTTGAACTTAAACCAATCTCCCTTTAATGTCGGTCTGCCGACAGAGCTACCAGAGTTTACCACCGAACAGATAAAGGATTTGTCAAAACGGCGCGGGCTTGACTGGGAGGAAGCTAAGATCACAAAACTAATGGATATGGTAGGAGGCCATCCTTATCTGGTTCACAAAGCTCTTATTTATATGAAGAATTATCCAAATGCTGGACTGGATAATAAACTGGATAAACTGGATGAATTTTTGCAAGAAGCTCCGACAGAAGCCGGATTGTACGACGACGTTCTTCGAGAACACTTATTGATTCTAGAGCAAGACAAAGAATTGGCTGCAGCAATGAAAGAGGTTGTTGATGCAACTGAACCAGTGCGGTTAGATTGGCAAAAACTGTTTAAGCTGGACAGTATGGGGCTATTGCGGCTGAAAGAAAATGATGTGGAGCCCCGCTGCAAGTTGTATCGCTTATATTTTCAAGAACACTTAAAAGATATCTGATGATTAAAGAACAAGGCTTTCATGGCAAATATCAATTTGGAGGAACCTTGCCGCCTGATGCCCCGACTTATGTGGAACGGCAAGCAGATCGGGATCTCTATGAAGCGCTGAAGGCTGGAGAGTTTTGCTATGTCTTCAATTCCCGGCAAACGGGTAAGTCCAGCTTGAAAGCACGAACGATGCAAAGGTTGCAAGCAGAAGGCGTTACCTGCCTGCCTATTGACCTGTCAGCAATTGGTGGCCATGTCTCTCAAGAGCAGTGGTACAAGGGAATTGCCTACCGTATTTTTAAAAATTTTCAACCACAAGGCAAAGTTAACTGGCGAACCCGCTGGCAAGACCAGGAATTTCTGGCAGCTCAGCAACTGTTAGGCGAGTTGCTGGAAGAGCTAATAGATAGTATTAGTGAAAATGTCGTTGTTTTTCTGGATGAAATTGATAGCGTTATTAGCTTGAAATTTCCAGTGGATGATTTTTTTGCCCTGCTCCGAGCTTGTTATAACAACCGCGCCGATCGCCCCAAATACAAGCGCCTGACTTTTGCTCTATTTGGAGTGGCCTTGCCCGCAGATTTAATGAGAGATCAAAGCCGCACTCCCTTTAACATAGGTCGCGCAATTGAACTGAATGGCTTTAAGTTCGAGGAAGCTCAGCCCCTCCTTGGAGGTTTGCAGGGTAAATTTGACGAACCCGAAGCGGTACTCAAGGCAATTTTAGACTGGAGCGGCGGCCAGCCGTTTCTGACTCAAAAGCTTTGTCATTTAGCGATCGCCTGCGAAGATTCCATTCCTTTGGGTGGCGCAGAAAGCTGGATTGAGAACATGGTGCGATCGCAGGTTATTAATAATTGGGAACATCGGGATGCGCCGGAGCATTTGAAAACAATTCGCGATCGGCTCCTGAAAGACGAAGGAAAAGTCGTGCGAATTTTAGGTATCTACCAGAAAACGTTGCAATTGGGAAAAGTGGCAGTCGATGGCAGTCGAGAGCAAACCGAACTGCGGCTATCGGGCATAGCAGTCGAGGAAGAGGGTCAATTAAGAGTTTACAACCGCGTTTGCGCGGAAATTTTTAACCAGGATTGGGTTGAGAATCAATTAGAGCGACTAAGGCCCTATGCTGAAGCGATATCCGCTTGGCTCGCTTCCAACTGTCAAGACGAATCCTGGCTATTGCGCGAACGGCAACTACAAGAGGCACGGGCTTGGGGGCAGGGTAAAAGCTTGAGCGAGGAAGACTATCAGTTTTTAGCCGCTAGTCAAGAATTAGAAAACAAAAATACCCAAACAGCTTTAGATGGAGAAAAACGCGCTAACGAGATTTTGGATCGGGCGAAGCGGAGGGCAAAACGCATTGCAAGTATAGGGAGCATAGTGGCTATAGTATGTGCCTTGTTTTTGCTTGTATCGGTGCTGGCTGGCAGCTCAATTCAGCAGCAATTAAATGAGGCACGAGCAGGACTCAGGGCAGGACTCAGACTGGAGGAGGCTGGCAAAAATGCCCTGGAAAAATTTGAGTCAGAGGAAATCGCAGCTCTCCTCTTAGCAATGCAAGCCGGACAATATTTGCAAGAGTTGGTTAAGGACGGAAGACCTTTGCAAGAATATCCGGCCATTACTCCTCTATATGCCTTACATTATATTCTGCACAACATCAGCGAGCGGAATCAATGGCAAGGCCACCAAGGCCAGATTAAGGGTTTGAGCTTTAACCCCCAAACTCAGAGCCTAGCCACTGCCGGAGCGGACGGCTCGGTCATTATATGGGGCTTGTCCGGGCAAAAAATTAGCGAGTTTGATATCGCTGGCGCTATCGCTCGCGGCGGTATAGAGCGTTTAAGCTTTCGAGCGGATGGAGAACGCTTAGCCGCAGCAGGAAAAGACGGCACCGTGACAATCTGGGATTTGTCCGGCCAAAAAATTAGCGAAGTCAATACCCAAAAAGACCAAATATTAAGCCTGAGTTTGAGCCCAGACCGAGAGCTTTTAGCTACGACGGACTCGGACGACATGGTGACAATTTGGAATTATGGGGGAGGGCAAATCGAGGAATTCAAGGCTGACCAAAATGGGATTGCGAATGTCAGCTTTAGCCCGGATGGAGAGCTTCTAGCAACGGCAGCTTGGGATGGATCTCTGGGAGTCTGGAATCTGTCTGGAGATCGACAAGCACTATGGCAGGGGCAAGGAGGCGCGCTCACGAATATTAGTTTTAGCCCGAATGGCTCCTATATAACGATCGCAGCAGAAGACGAAACAGTCCATGTCTTGAATTTGCGCTCGGATTTGGCAGCTCGGCAAGTGCAGCGACTGCAAGAGAAGGGAACAATAGTTTGGAGCGCGGCTTTTGCCCCAAACTTACGACGCCTAGCTACAGCAGGAGAAAATGGCACGGTGCGGATATGGAATTTCTTAGAGAATCAGAGAGAGCGATTAAATGAGATCGAGCGATTCAAGGGAGATGGTAGAGTTCATAGCGTTATTTTTACCTTGGACGAAAGTAACTTGGCTACTGCCGGAGAGAGCGGCATAGTTCAACTATGGGAACTTTCCGAACGATATATCAAAGAATTTAATAGCGAACAGGGCAGGATCCACAGTTTTGATTTTAGTCCAGATGGAGGGCACTTGGCTACGGCTGGCTCGGACGGGACTATCCGACTGTGGGATTTATCGGGTAAAGAGCTGAAAAAAATTAATGTCCCTCCAGAGGCGTTAAATAACATCAGCTTTAGTCTCGACGGAGAGAAAATTGCCACAGTCTCAGTGGATAATAAAGTGCAATTGTGGGACTTGTCTGGCAAGCAACTTGCAGAACTTAAGAGCCATAGAGGCAAAATCAAAAGCGTAAGTTTTAGTTCCGATCGCCAGCAGGTTGGTGCGGTGGCCGACGATGGCACTGTTCAAATCTGGGATTTGTCGGGTAAGCAGCTTGGGAGATTTAAAAGCGATCTCAGAGATCTAGTCGATCTGAGCTTTGGTCCCGATGGAAAACAAATTGCTATCGCCTCAGCCAATGGTACAGTCGAAGTTTGGCAATTATCAAGTGAATCAGCTACTCAATGGATTCCGAGTCAAGCTGCGATCGCCAGCCTGAGTTTTAGCCCAGACGGCCAACGCATTGCCGTCGCAGTAGCCAACGGCATGGTACAGATACGCACGGTAGAGGGGAATTTGCTGGCTGAATTCGACAGCGGACAGGCTAGCCTTACGAGCCTTAGTTTCAGTCCCGATGGCCAGCTTTTGGTTACAGCCAGCGGCGGACTGGAAAGTACCGTGAGGATTTGGCCGGTTTTAACCCTGGACGAACTGCTGGCTAGCGGCTGTGACTGGCTCAAAGATTACCGGGCAATTCATCCCGAAAAAGTAAAAGTATGTCAAAAAATTAATGAGTAATAGCAGAGTAACCCGTAGAAGTGACCGCAGACTAAACTGCGTTTCTGACGGCTACTCGGAACGGAATTTCTGTATCAATAACTAATTAAAATTTGATTTTTTAAAACTTTTTTTATTCATGTATTGGAGCTGCCGTAATTCTAAGGTTTATATTTACAATATGTTCAACGACAGCTTGGGGATCGTCCCCTGGTCGAAGCACGAATAATACCCCGTCACACGAACCATTTGCACTTCTAGAAGCACACAATACTGGATAACCGTTGATTGTCTCGGGAATAATATAATTTAAGAGTCCTTGTTCTTGATATCTTTGGAATCTCTGGGAGACTTCCCGGCAGCGTTTTTGCGGCGTTAAGCCAGAACTGCTGAAATTGTCTGACCCCCAGACAATAAATGCTGCATTTCCTCGACTGGGATTGTTTATCATCGTCGCTGGTTGACCGTTATAGCTACCGCAAAAGAATGTTCTGGGAGCCCGTTGTTGAGAGTTGCTGGGGGGGCTCAAGCTCAAAATAGTCCCTAGAACAACTGCTGCGGTCCTTAAAAAATTGCCGATCTTCATAGTTGCCTCACCTTAGAAGGAGCCAGGAACGAACAAGGAGATGTTGACCTGGACTCCTGACTCCATTATAACCATAATTTTTATGACCTAAAAACCATGATTTTGTTTTTGGCTGGCTACCCGATCGCTTGGGAATGGGCTAGACCAAGGCCATTGCGAGCCATAGAAGAGCGATCGCGCTTCGCCGTAGGACGGGCGTCCCGCCTGTCCGAAGTCCAAGAACAAGCGGCACGCCCGTCCTACGAGTTGGGTAATTTCCCTTTTAATGCGTTTCTCAAATTGATGTGAGGTTATCTAGGGCGAAGCATCCCAATACGGGAATTACCGTTCTACGCCTGAGATAGTTGCTCTTGTTGCTGCCGCCCCTACGGTTTCGTTCATTACAATTTGAGAAACGCCACAATTTTATCTCTTAAGACGACATCAGCGATGGCAAGAAACTGACGATACCGGGAAAGCCAATAATCGCCACCAGCACTAAAAGTTGTAGCAATACGAATTGGATGGCTCCGCGATATATATGACCAGTCGTTACTTCTGGGGGAGCGACGCCTCTCAGGTAAAATAAGGCAAATCCAAAGGGCGGCGTCAGAAATGAGGTTTGCAGGTTAGCGCCCAATACCACTCCATACCAAACCATATTTATTCCCAACTGTTCGGCTACTGGTTCAAACAGGGGCAGGACTATAAAAGCTATTTCAAAAAAATCGATAAAGAAACCGAGAATAAAAACCGTCAACATACTGACGACGAGGAATCCGGTTTTGCCGCCGGGGAGGTTGGCGAGCAAGTCGGACATAAAGCGATCGCCTCCCAATTCCCGAAAGACTAAACTAAATGCCGTGGAACCGAGCAAGATAAACATCACCATCGTTGTGGTGCGTGCCGTCGCGTCGCAGGCTTTTTGCAGGGAACTCCAGCCTAGTTTCCGATTGGCAGCGGCCAAAGCTAAAGCGCCAATTGCTCCAACTGCTCCGGCTTCCGTCGGCGTGGCAATGCCAAAAAAGATACTGCCAAGTACCATCAAAATCAGCAATAGAGGCGGTGCCATTACTGTCAGCACCCGCTGCCCCAAAGCTTTAGCGCCGATATCGCGCACTTCCCTGGGCAATGCCGGTGCCATGTCCGGTCGCAAAAAAGCAACAATTAAAACATGGATGGCAAACGCGGCGGCCATTAATAGTCCGGGAATCAGGGAGCCTATAAATAAATCGCCGACGGATACGCCAAGTTGGTCGCCCAGAACCACTAATACTACAGAAGGAGGGATAATTTGTCCCAGAGTTCCCGAGGCTGCGATCGCTCCCGTTGCCAATTCTTTGTTATAGCCGTAGCGCAGCATAATCGGCAGAGAAATCAAGCCCATTGCCACCACCGTTGCTGCCACGACTCCGGTGGTTGCTGCCAGGAGCGCTCCCACCACCACCACCGCCAAAGCCAATCCCCCCCGCATCCTGCCAAACAAAATTCCCATTGTTTCTAGGAGTTTCTCGGCAATGCCCGATTTCTCCAGAATTGCCCCCATTAAAATAAAGTAAGGGACTGCCAGGAGGGTGGAGTTTTTCATTATTTTGAAAATCTGCAGGGGCAGCCCGTTGAAACTATTGGCGTCGAAGACTCCCAAGGCACTGCCCAGAAGACTAAACAAAATCGCCACTCCACCCAAGGAGAAGGCGACCGGATAGCCAAAGGACAGCAGCACTAAGGCTCCGGCAAACATGGCCGGTCCCAACCAGTCATAACTAGGCATTGTCTGTTTCCTCCCGGGATTGAAACTGGCCGGTGAAAATTGCCCAATTTTTAATTCCTTCCGATATTCCCTGGAGGATTAGCAGGGCAAAGCCAACTAAAATTACAGTTTTAATCGGATACAAAGGCAACCCGTTCGCGTTGCTGGAGACTTCCCAAATCCGCCAAGATGCTACTACAAAACCCCAGGAATACCAGAGCGTTAGGATAGAAAAAATAATCAGAAACAATGTTCCCACTAGGTTTACTAAGGCTTTCCACTTTTTCGACCAGTTGCTATAGAAAACATCCACCCTAACGTGGGCGTCTTTCGATAGGGCGTAGCCAGCTCCTAAAAGGAAAATAATGTCAAATATTTGCCACTGGGCCTCTATTAGGGCATTAGAAGTGAGGTTTTGACCGACAGCCCTGCCAAGATAGCGACCGACAACGTTCCAGACGCCGACAACAGCCATTAGCAGCACCAGCCAGCTCGCGAAACGACCGATGCGATCGTTGAAGGCGTCGATAATTCTGGATATAGCTAAAAGTTTTTGCAAAAAATATTCCCCCCTCTCTCAACCGTAAGGAATTATTTTACAAGCAAATAGGAATAGGGCATGGGGCCTATCGCTTTCCATAACGCCAGCCTATTTCTCGGACCATGACAGAAGCTTTAAATTAAACGAATCCCCGCAAGAGGACTGAAAAGGCTGAGCAAATCTGTCTCCGAAAATCAGCCCGCTGATTCTTTCAATTAAATGAATCCCCGCAAGGAGACTGAAAAATTTACGCGATCGCACGAACAAAAAGACTGCAATATTCTGCCTGTCCGCACTTTGCATCGGTTACATCTGTTACATCCGTTACCCATCCGTTGCCAACAATCCGTTAAATCAGCGAATGGTTTACTCAAAAAAAAGATCGGCGGCGATCGGGTATCTTTATTATCAGAAATCACCTAAGTCCTGTTACTGCTAGTTACATCTGTTACATCCGTTACCCATCCGTTGCCAACAATCCGTTAAATCAGCGAATGGTTTACTCAAAAAAAACGATCGGCGGCGATCGGGTATCTTTATTATCAGAAATCACCTAAGTCTTGTTACTGCAACAAATTCCCCAAAGCAACTCCAATAAAAGTAGCAATAGCATAGCCAAAAGTACCGCAAAGAATCGAGGGAGTCACTAACTTATCCCAATTTTTGGCTTTTGCCATAGCGGCGGCGGTCGTCGGCCCTCCCAAGTTGGCATTAGAAGCTACCACCAGCTCGGCAATATCCAAGCGCAATAGCAAGCCAGCTACTAGCAGAAAAAGTAAATGTGTTGTCAGAATTGCCGCAGCAAACAGAAATAGAATTGGCCCAAACTCCAAAACTTTCCAAATATTAGCGCTTGCCCCGATCGCCGCGAAAAATATCTGCATTAATAAAGTACCAATCTTATCCGCTACCGTTAGTCTGCCTAAATACTGAGGAAATAGGGTAGCCAAACCGACGATTATAATAGTTGTCGCTAAAATAGCTGCTTTGGGAATCCCCAACAAGCTAGAAACTCCAACGCCTATAGCACCGACTATACTGGCGATCGCTAACGCTTGACTCATTTCCAGCAGGGACAATTCTGCTTGCGGCGCTCTAGAACCATTCGTCTTTTCTCCGGCCTTAGCATCTCCACTGAAAGAATGACTGGGAAAAACTTCCTTCGTCCATTTCAGAGAAGGCAAGGCAAACAATAGCAAAAAGAACAATACCATCACCAAATTATCGGCTGCGGTGCCGGCTGCCAGCAGGTCGCCGGAATCTAAATCCAAGCCGACAGTTTTAGCAGTTGCGAAGAAATTGACCGAGCCACCAATGTAAGTAGCAGAGAAGACCGCCGCTAATTTCCAGCTTACCTCGCCGACGGGAATTAGATAATATGCGATCGCCGTCCCCAAGACCGTCCCCAAAGCACCCAACAAATAAGCCACTAACAATCGCCCAGATTCTCGCACGATTCGCAAGAGATTGGCTTTGAACAATAACAGCGGAATCGAGAAGGGAACTAAAAAAGACCAAATCGCGCTATAAGCCGGAGCGTCAACGGGGATAATTCTTAAATTAGAGAGAACGAATGTCACCAGCATAGTGACGACGGCACCGGATATCTTTGCCCCCCACTTTTTCTCTTCCGACCAAAAGCCAATAGCCGCCGCCGAGAGGAGAATCGCCCAAATAGCAAAATTTTGCTCCGGTTGAATGAGAGAAACTTCCATCGATGTTAAAAAAAGCTATCAGCTATCAGCTATCAGTTATCAGCTCTCATTTAAAAAGCTGACTGCTGATAGCTGATAGCTATTAATGCCCAAGAAAGCTATCAGCTATCAGCTATCAGCTCTCATTTAAAAAGCTGACTGCTGATAGCTGATAGCTATTAATGCCCAAGAAAGCTCTCAGCTCTGAGCTATCAGCTCTCATTTAAAAAGCTGAGAGCTGATAGCTGATAGCTATTAATGCCCAAGAAAGCTCTCAGCTCTGAGCTATCAGCTCTCATTTAAAAAGCTGAGAGCTGATAGCTGATAGCTATTAATGCCCAAGAAAGCTCTCAGCTCTGAGCTATCAGCTCTCATTTAAAAAGCTGAGAGCTGATAGCTGATAGCTATTAATGCCCAAGAAAGCTCTCAGCTCTGAGCTATCAGCTCTCATTTAAAAAGCTGAGAGCTGATAGCTGATAGCTATTAATGCCCAAGAAAGCTCTCAGCTCTCAGCTCTGCTGCTCTCATTTAAAAAGCTGAGAGCTGATAGCTGATAGCTATTAATGCCCAAGAAAGCTATCAGCTCTGAGCTATCAGCTCTCATTTAAAAAGCTGAGAGCTGATAGCTGATAGCTATTAATGCCCAAGAAAGCTCTCAGCTCTCAGCTCTGCTGCTCTCATTTAAAAAGCTGACTGCTGATAGCTGATAGCTATTAAAGATTAGTTCTATCGGTTAAAATCTCATAACCGCTTTCAGTAACTAAAACCGTATGCTCGAACTGAGCTGACAAGGAATTATCCGCCGTAACTGCAGTCCATTTATCCGCTAAAATCTTTGTTATTTTAGTGCCCTGATTGACAATCGGCTCTATGGCCAAAGTCATGCCCGCACGAAGCTTGACATTTGGCATCTCGCGAGTGCGGAAATTAAACACCGAAGGCTCTTCATGGAGATTGCGGCCAACTCCATGACCCGTAAAGTCTTCGACGACGCTAAAGCCATTAGATTTTACATGGTCTTCAATTGCTCCAGCCAGATCCATCAAATAGCTGCCGGCTTTAACTTGTTCTATACCTTTATATAAAGCTTCTTCTGCGACTCGAATCAACTTGGCCGCTTCTGGGGTTACTTCTCCCACAGCTATTGTAATGCAGGAGTCACCGTGGAAACCTTGTTGGTAAGCGCCGGTATCCACTTTCAGGACGTCGCCAGGGTAAATCGTTTTCTTTTTGTTAGGAATGCCATGCACTACTTCATTGTTAATGCTGGAACAAATCGAGGCCGGAAAACCGTGGTAGCCTTTGAAGCTGGGCACTGCCCCCATTTCCCTAATCCGCTTTTCTGCATGGGCATCCAAGTCAGCAGTTGTCATTCCGGGCTCGACCATTTCGGCAATTTCTTTTAGAACCGTAGCGACAATCTCGGACGAGCGACGCATTATTTCGATTTCTCGTTTTGATTTTAGCTCTATAGTTCGTCGCGGTCTTTTGTTGGTACGGGTCTTTTGGGCGGGTTGGGCAAGCAGATTAGAAAAAATGTTCATGTACTAGATGAGTAAGTTATGGTATTTACTGTAAAAGAATTTGGCATGAGGCATTGGGCATTGGGCATTGGGCTCGCGAATTAGGGTGTAGGGTGTGGGGTGTAGGGGAGAGAGATGGGGAAGATTGGGAAGATGGGGAGAAGAATATTCTGTGCCTTCTTCCCACACCAAGGGTGGCGGCTTCCCACACTTCCCACACTTCCCACCCTTCCCACACTTTTCACACTTCCCCCTACACCCCACACCCCACAACCCACACCCTAACCCAAGACTCGGATAAACTCTAGGGGCAAGCCATCGGCATCGGCAATAAAGGCGACTTCGTAGGCGCGATCGCCGATTATCTGTTGGGTCGGTTTCAAGAGAACCTTTAGAGGTTGCAGCTCGCTAGACTCAGACTCGGCGGCTTGGGCAAAGCATTTTTGCAAGTTATCCAACCAGGTCGGTAGGTCTGGAGTTGCCTCGGTAATGTCAAAGGATAAGTGATAGTAGCCGGTATAATGCTCGTCTCCAAAAGCATCTGCTGCCGGTCGCGGCTCGGGAATTTGGATCAGTTCGATTCGTCCTAGAGGACCTTCCATCCAACAAGCCAGGGTAATTCCGGCAGTAAAACGCTCGCTAACTGCGAAACCGAGCTGCTCGTAAAAAGCTATAGCTCGGTGAATGTTTGCAGTGCGAATAGAGGCATGGTGCATAGTATGGGCTCGCAGCTAAGGCTCGCAGCAAAAACTGGCAGCTAATCTTTCTTATCCTTTTGTTTCTTTTTCGGGATTGATTCCGGCTGCGATCGCCAATTCAAATTATTCCAATTATTCAAATAATTTGAAATAGGGATATCGCATCGGCACTCCAGGCTCCTTTTCCAGAGTAAAATTAATCACTTCCCAGCAGGGTTCCTCTTTGGGGTCGGGTCCAAACTCTACGGGCAGACCGTACAGTTTTAGCAGCAGAGAATTGTCTGTTTGCTTCTGTCCCTGCCAAGGGGTACTGCGCTCCAAGTAACCGGAGATTAATTCTTGATAGCGTTGGGCAATAATCACGCGGGTAGCGCGATAGCCCTGAGTGTAGAGCCTATCTAATGCTTCGTGGATTTCAAAGCGAATGCCATCGGGGTGGGTATGCTGCCGATACCACTCGTCATTCCACTGACGCCAATATCGGCCCGACTGGAGATGCTTGAGTTCGCCAGTGTTAGGGTCGGCCTCAAAAGCACCATGCCTGGGACACAGATAGGTATCCGTCAAAGTTAGAGCGGCAATAGGCTGACGGCAATGAGGACAACTAATTTCTGGACCGAATATTGGATATTGTAAGGCTAGATCGATCGTGGACATTTAGGGACCAAAATCCTCTCTATGTACCAGTTATGGTGGTTTTATTATAGCTAGACATGGCTATTCTCGAAATTCTCATTCTCCTGTTAGTTCCTTAATTAGATAGTAAAAATGGCGATCGATCGAGACGAATCTATGACAACTGGGAAACCTTGGCCCGCTCCCGATCTAACTGAGGCGGCCTTCGTCGCTGCAAATGCTACAGTCATTGGCTGGGTGGAAGTGGGTTCCGGTGCGAGCATCTGGTATGGGGCAATAGTGCGCGGCGATATAGAAAAGATTGCGATCGGAGCAAGTACCAATATTCAAGATGGCGCTATCTTACATGGAGATCCCGGCCAGCCCACTATATTAGAAGACCATGTAACCGTCGGTCATAGAGCCGTCGTTCATTCCGCCCATATTGAGAGAGGCTGTCTGATTGGCATTGGCGCTGTAGTTATGGATGGCGTTCGAGTTGGGGAAGGCAGTATTGTTGGGGCCGGTGCCGTGGTAACCAAAGACGTACCGGCGCGATCGCTCGTTGTCGGCATTCCTGCCAAGCGCCTGCGCGAAGTCCCCGACTCCGAAGCCGCCAATCTAATAGAACATGCCGAACGCTATCAGAAATTGGCTTTAACTCATGCTGGCAAAAGTACAGACCTGGGATTTGCCCAACCCAACTAGAGGACCATTCAATTTAAACCTAAAAATTTAAGCTAAAGTCTGGCAAATAGAGCCACTTCGTTACACAATATAATTAAAGATGAGAATCCTTGATAAAACTTAAAAGGGGGAAATATATATGGACTTACGTCTGCTAATCGTCCTAGCACCGCTCCTTCTGTTAGGAGGTTGGGTAGCTTTCTGGATCGGAAAAGCGGCCCTATCACAATTAGATGGCTGGCTGAATAAGGAAGTTTAAGCTTACGCTGTGGGAAGAGGGGAGACTTTGGGAAGAGGGGGGAGAGATGGGACTGTGGGGAGAGATGGGAGAACTTTCAGGAGTTCTGAGGACCCTTACCACGCCTCCCACCTCCCGCACCACACCTCCGATACCTCCCACACCACACCATCCCACACCTCTATGGCGGCCTCCCACCCTTCTCATTTGACCCAATTCCATTCCCAATTTTGAGGTAGGAACTCAAAACTACCTCATCGCGTCTCGTTGGGCAAGCAGCTTAGACTGCCCCTTTTCGTATTAGCAAACACGAAACTAAGATATGCACCTCTTGGTGCCCCCGACCTTTTGGTCGGGGTTTTTTTTACTTTGAGAAAGTCAGGCATTGGGCAAAAAATTAGACTGTAGCGGTAGGGTGTAGCGGTAGGGTGTAGCGGTAGGGTTGGGAGCATTTCACTTTTGCAATCCATTTGCCCTTTTGGGCTTTATTTGTGAGCCGCGCCAGGCTGCCTTTTAGAAGCGGCTAAGCCCAAGGAACTGGCGGCAGATCTGCGAAATTAAAATTTGACATCTTGATTGAGAATTCATCATGGACGAACTTGAGACAGAGCGACTCTATTTAAGGCTTTTTAACCCCGATGACCTAGAAGCCCTATCCCTCATCAGGAGCGATCCAGATGTGATGAGGTATATGCGAGATGGAAACCCGCTATCCAGAGAAGAAGTTAGCGAAAACTTGGCTCGCATTATCCAGCACTATCGAGAGCATCGCTTCGGTTTGTGGGCTGTCATTTACAAACAGGATTCGCAATTGATTGGCTACTGCGGTCTTCAGTTTTTGGAACAAACGCCGGAAATTGAATTGGGTTATATGCTGGCTAAAGCTTACTGGGGCAAAGGTTTAGCTACAGAAGGGGCAAAAGCCAGCCTAAAGTATGGCTTTGAAACCCTAAAGCTAGAGCGAATTGTTGCCGTTGCTTATCCCGAAAACCTTGCTTCTCGTCGGGTGATGGAGAAGGTCGGCATGAAATACGAGAAAGAAGCTCGTTACTACAACCGCAACGTAGCCTACTATGCTAGATCGAAGCAAGCATATAAACCCGAAGATTGCTCGTATATTTTGCGAACGGTAGATTTTTAGTTTGGGCGATCGCCTTTGTGCTAGACCTCAGAAAATACCGCCTCTCGCAACTGAGAAATAACCCGATCTAAATCATCAGTAAGACAATAGCTAAATCATTGAGAAGCGATCGTGGACGAAATTGAAACAAAGCGGCTTTATTTAAGGCTTTTTAAACCCGATGACCTAGAAGATCTATTCCTCATCAGGAGCGATCCAAATGTGATGAGGTATATGGGAGATGGAAAACCCCTATCCAGAGAACAAGTTAGCGAAAACTTGGCTCGCATTATTCAGCACTATCGAGATCGTCACTTTGGTTTGTGGGCTGTAATTTATAAGCATAATTCACAATTGACTGGCTACTGCGGGCTTCAGTTCTTCAAGCAACCGCCAGAAACTACGCCAGACAGTATATTATTGAGTTATATGTTTGCCAAGCCTTACTGGGGCAAAGGTCTAGCTACAGAAGGGGCAAAAGCCAGTCTAAGGTATGGCTTTGAGACCCTAAAGCTGGAGCGAATTGTTGCCTTTGCCGATACCGAAAACCTTGCTTCTCTTCGGGTGATGGAGAAGGTCGGGATGAAGTATGAGAAACAAGTTGCTTCTCGTTATTACAATCGCAACCTAACCTACTATGCTATATCGAGGCAAGCATATAAACCCGAAGATTGCTCGTATATTTTGCGAGCGGTAGATTTTTAGTTTGGGCGATCGCAAAATATACGAGCGATCGCCTTTGCCCTAGACCGCAGACAATACTGTCTCTCGCAACTGAGAAATAACCCCATCCAAACCATCAGCATTAAGGCGATAACTCAAAGGATGGGCAACCAGTCGCGCCGTACTTTCAAACAAAAGCTCGATTTCAATTAAGCCGTTTTCTTTGAGGGTACGACCAGTGGAAACTAAATCTACAATTGCCTCCGACATTCCCGTAATTGGCCCGAGTTCTACAGAACCGTACAGGGGTATAATCTCTACCGGAAGGTCTATACTATGAAAGTATTCCCGAGCGCAATGGACAAACTTAGACGCAACTCGACAATGAGGCGGTAGTTCGACCCCACGTCGATAATTGCTAGACCCCTTCACCGCCACTGACAGCCGACAGTGGCCAAATCCGAGGTCGAGCAGATGAGCCACTTGGGGAGTTTTTTCCCGGAGAATATCGTAACCGACAATTCCCAACTGAGCTTGGCCGTATTCCACATAAACCGGCACGTCAGTGGCCCGCACAAGCAATCCTTTGGCGGTGCCGGTGGGTTCTTGAATTGTTAATTGGCGGTTGCTAGAATCGAGAAAAGCGCTGAAATCTAATCCAACCGATTGTAGGAGCCGGATACTATCTTTTAACAGGGAACCTTTGGGAAGTGCGACGGTTAGCATTTATATGATGATAAGTAATTGCTAATAGTATATAGGTTGCGGTTTCTAGTAGCCCATCAAGGTAGTTTTGAATAATTTTGCAATTTTTTTCGATGCCATTCCCCCTTTGAAAGGGGGGATTGCCCAATGCCCAATACTCAATGCCCAATACCCTATGCGAATTCTCCTGGTTGACGATGAAATCGAACTGACCGAGCCCCTGAGCAGGGCGCTGACTCGCGAGGGGTACAGGGTTGAGGTAGCATCGGATGGGGCGGAGGGCAACGACCGGGCATCTCGGGGGGGCTACGATTTGCTGATTCTGGATTGGATGCTACCCCTACTCTCGGGGCTAGAGATTTGCCAGCAACTGCGAGATAGGGGAGACATGACCCCCGTACTCTTTCTGACCGCTAAGGATACTTTAGATAATAGAGTAGAAGGGCTCGATGCCGGTGCTGACGATTATTTGGTCAAACCTTTTGAGCTGCGAGAACTACTGGCGCGGACGAGGGCGCTGCTCAGGCGTCGGGAGGCTGGCGCTGCGAGCAACAGGAGCGAATGCGCCGCTAAAGTGCGAGTGGAAGACTTGGAATTAGACTGTTCTAACCAGCTTGCTTACCGGGGAGAACGAACGATTGAGCTGTCAGAAAAAGAAAGCCAATTGCTGGAGTATTTTATGAATCACCCGAATCAACTGCTAACTCGCCAAGAAATTCAGCACCATTTATGGGGTGCTAACGACCAACCTACCAGTAACGTCCTCGCCGCCCAAATTCGTCTCCTGCGACGCAAGATAGAAGCCGAGGGCGAGCTGCCTCTAATTCACACGGTCTATGGTAAAGGATACCGCTTTGGTTATTAAGCGATCGCTGTTGTAACTTACAATACTAAACTAAGTAAGTATAAGATTTTAAGTATAGCAATACCCATGTTTGGTTAGGGCAATTTAATGTTTTGCGCTCCGGGCTAGTAACGGCAATGCTGCGATCGAGCTGATAGCTGACAGCTTACTGCTATATAAAATTTGGTGGTTAGGCGAATTTATAGGATGCGCCTATAGCTTCGGCTAAGGTAGAATTGACTATCTGCTTGAGGATGCTCTTGCAGCAGGTATCCGGGGAGAGGAGCAAAGAAGGCAAGGAGCCGTCCCATATAAAGCGTCCTATACAAAGCAAACCTGCCAATTAGCTAACAAATGCTTAAATTTTTTGGCGATCTATAAAGCTTTTTTCTGCTGTAATCCAGGAAAATTGTTCAGTTTGTTAAATCAAAAACCTAAAAAATAATAAAATATGATATGTTATAGGTATAATAAACGCTAATATGGTTACAAAAATCACCAAGGTTAGCTTCCAGGCAAAATTGAGAGGCTTCAAACTAGCGAGTGGAGCCTCATAACCAAAAAACAGGAAAAAGTATTTATTTACGTCCTAGTTCAAAAATCTGATAATAATTAGGGTTAAAACCGGGGCAAAGCCCTAATGTCCCATAGAGACAAGTCTATGAATGCAAACCAGTCAGAGGCAAAACGGAAGTCGGTTCGTAAATATGCCGCAGTTAGCGAAACCGAAGCCAGCCTGCAAGCTGTATTAGAAAATACATCAGATGGCATTTTCATGGTGGATGTACTGCCAGTAGATCTTGGGGCAGATCCAGTTGACTTTCGCTTGGTGGCCGCCAATAGCGCCTATATGCGAATTATGTCGCTAAATACCAAAAATGTAAGCGGCTTAAGAATCCAGGATAGCTTGCCAGAAGGTTGGGCTAGGGCAACTAACCTAAGCCTTGGCTGCTGCGCGAAGCAAGGAGAGTCAATCTCTTACGAAGCCACTTTTGAGCTGGGAGGACAGTCGCGAACGCTCCTGACAACCCTATCGCCAGTTTGGAGAAACGATGGCACTATTTCGCAGATTGTTGGCGTCTGTCAGGATGTCACGGAGCGGCGGCGAGTCCTCAAGGAGGCAAGGCTCCTGCAAACTCTAACTCTGGCGATCGCCGAGTCCCAAAATTTTCATGCTGCATTAGGCGTTGCCCTGAGAAAAATTTGCGAAGTAGCAGGCTGGGATTATGGAGAAGGTTGGGTTCCCGATCCAACTCGCGATCGTCTGGAGCGCAGTCCTGCCTGGTATGGAGCCAGTAAATACAGACAATTCAGACGATTGAGCGAAGAATTAACCTTTCCTTTGGAAACGGGTGTATTCGGACAGGTCTGGTCTTTACATTCCACAGAATGGGCGCCGGATGTCAGCCCTGGAGACAAAAGCCTGCTGCGGGTAGAGGAAGCGATCGCTCGCGGTTTCAAAGCCGGTCTGAGTATGCCACTCCTGGCCGGAGGTGAAGTTCTAGCAGTGCTGGTATTTTTCATGGCTGCCCCCAGCGGCGCTGACAGAAGACTAATTGAAGTCATTTCCGCCATCACCGTGCAACTCGGTGTGGTAATGCACCACAAAAAATATCGCCATTTATTTGAAAACGCCTTAACGGGTATGTTTCAAACCAGCCCAGAAGGACGCTATCTTACGGTTAACCCCATGCTAGCACGCATATATGGGTACGATTCCCCCGAAGAAATGATGGCGATGCTAACAGATATAGATAGAGATCTTTATGTAGATATCAAAAGCAGGGCTGATTTTCAAAACCTAGTTCGGGAAAGAGATAGCGTCTGCGGTTTTGAGACTAGGGTCTATAGAAAAGATGGTAGCATTATCTGGATTTCTGAAAGGGCTCGGGCGGTGCGAGATCCTAACGGTCGGATTGTAGGCTATGAAGGAACGGTAGAGGATATTACCCAGCGCAAGCAAGCAGAACTAGACCTGTACCAACGCGATCGCCTGCTCCAGGGCACTGCGGAAGCAATGCAACATTTGCTGACCAACAACAACCACTCGGAGGCGATTGAAAAAGCTTTAGCAATTCTGGGACAGACCACTGAAGTCGATAGAATCTGCCTATACGAGAACCATCTCCATCCTCAAATTGGCGAACTAGCTCTGAGCTTGCGTTCTGAATGGGTCAGCACTTTAGTCGAACCAAAATTATCCAAACCTCACTGGCAAAATCTCACCTACCAATCCTTCGGGGCTTCTCGGTGGTATGAACTCCTTTCGGCAGGTAACTCGATTCGGGGTCTAACTCGGGAGTCTCCAACGGTAGAGCGCCAGTTGTTGGAGAAGGAGGGGATTGTCTCATTTTTAATAGTACCGATTTTAGTCAGCGACCAGTTCTGGGGGTGCGTTGGCTTTGAAGATTGCCAGGGCGATCGCCAATGGTCGGAGAGCGAAATCTCTATTCTCTTGGCGATCGCTGCCAGTATTGGCGGTGCAATCCAGCAGCAGAAAACGGAGGAAATGATTCAGTATCGCGCCTCTCACGACCTCTTAACTGGCTTGCCAAATCGACTGCTATTTGACGAACATCTCGAAGTTGCCTTGGCTAGGGCTAAGCGATCTACAGAGATGCTCGCCGTATGTTTTGTAGATTTAGACCGATTTAAAATAGTCAACGACACCCTCGGTCATAGGGTAGGAGACCAACTATTGCAGCGCGCTAGCGAGCGGCTCAAAGGCTGTCTTAGCAAAGGGGACATCTTAGCTCGCTGGGGTGGCGATGAATTCATCCTCCTTTTACCCCAAATTAGCTCGGCTGAAGATGCGGGTATGGTTGCCAAAAGACTTCTTTTAGCTTTACAGTCCAATTTTGATATAGAAGGGCACGAAATCTCGATTACGGCTAGCGTTGGCATCGCTATCTATCCGACCGACGGCACAACTGCCGAAACTCTAATGAAGAATGCCGATACTGCTTTATACCGAGCTAAAGATGCCGGTCGCAATAACTACCAAATCCACTATCGAAACCCACATTCTCCGACAGCATCTCAGGAGCTTTTATTGGGCAATAATCTTTACCTAGCCTTAGAGCGAGAAGAGTTTGTTCTATACTATCAGCCTATAGTCCGCATAGATACTGGGGAAATAGTTCAAATAGAGTCTCTGGTGCGCTGGCAGCATCCAGAATTGGGATTGCTTCTACCCCAACAGTTTCTTCCTTATGCCGAAGAAAATGGCTCGATAATCCCCATTGGTAGGTGGGTGCTACAGACAGCCTGTCGCCAAAATAAAGCTTGGCAAGATGCAGGTTACACATTTGCCGTAACTGCGAATATTTCTAAAAGGGAATTGCAGCAGCCAGATTTAGTTTCCTGGATTGCGCGAATCTTAAATGAAACTGGTCTGGAGCCTAGATTATTAGAATTGGAAATTACCGAAAAAACGGCGATGGAAGATGTTAATTTTACCCAAGCTATACTGAGTGAATTCGATCGCATGGGAGTGGCGATCGCTATTGATGATTTCGGCACTGCTTATGGTTCCCTAAATTCTCTGCAAAAGTTTCCTATTCATACCCTGAAGCTCCCTAAAACGATGGTTCAATCTTTGACTCCTCATTCTTATGAATCTGCCACGATTGCTGCCCTGGTTGCCTTCGGCAAACAGCGGCATCTCAGGGTTGTCGCCAAAGGGGTCGAAACCGAGGCTCGCCAGGGACTCTTGCGCGGTCTCCATTGCCAGCAAATGCAAGGCAATCTATTCAGTCCTCCTTTATCCCCTGCCGATGTCACCTACCTGCTAGAAAATACCGCTTTTAAGCAAGAAGCTCGCATTGCTTGACGCATTGCAAGAAAATTGCTATATGCACAAGGGACATGGAGACATGGGGATATGGGGACATGGGGACATGGGGACATGGGGATGTGCTTTCTCCAACCTCCCCCGGTCTCCATGTCTCCCGGTCTCCATGTATCCCCTTCCCCGGGTCTCCCGGTCTCCCGGTCTCCATGTCTCCCCTTCCCCGGGTCTCCCGGTCTCCTAGTCCCCCTGTCTCCCTGTCGTCCGATTCCCAATTTATTGGGGATCGACAATTGAACCCATAAACAAGATAGTGCCAGTTTTGTTATCTCGAATGGCGCAGAAAAAGGGGCGATCGACCTTCATCTGGAAAGGCGGCGGCGGCACGCTAGTCGCCACAATACCTACAGAAGTAGCTGCCGCCGCCTCAGTTCCTTCCTCGTTCACTTCCAAAAAAGTTTTATGCTTTACTTCATTTACGAACGTCCGTTCCGATGTCATCCCGGAAAAATCTGCCCGGTTTGGGTCAAAAGCTACCTCCATACCCAAAGCTTTGAGAGTATCGTTCAGGGTTAGATCGTACTCTAATTTAAATCGAGGCAGGACAATCGACCCGGGCAGAGAACGAAACTCCTTCATCCAGTTATCCCAGTTTTCTACAGTGAGATTTTCATAAAAGCTTTCCAAACTCGTACCTTTTTTGGGCAGAAAGACATAAAAACTCCAGCGACCCTCACCGTAAGGCAGGCTAATGGCTTGAAACTGTTCCTGCTCGTAATAGGGATAATCGCCAGATTGGGACATCAGGGGCTGCTGCTTTTGCGTGCCATCGAGTAGGATAAAAGGACGGTCTTGGGTCGCAGATTTATCAAATTCTTGGCTCCAGCTTCCTTTAAAATAAATGGCATTGACAATTATCAGTATAGTCTGAGGGTCGAGGTCTTTAACAATTTGCTGTATCTTGCTGTTAGTATTTTGTCTAACCCAGTTGTTAATTGTGGAGATAGCGCCCCTATCGCTAAAATCTATTTTGCTCAATTTGGCTCCATAGTATTCCCCAATTTTATGGATAAAGTCCGGCTGAAAGGATGAGTTTTGGTTCAACCAGAGAGAGTTAGCAATGGCAACTTCTACCTTTGTATCGCCTTTTTCTAAAGAAGCTTTTAGCGCTGCATTGGCTTGGTTTACTTCCTCTATACTTATTCCTTGGACTTGCAATGTTTCAGCGATCGCTGCGCGAGTCTCCTCTTTTGACCCATTATAAACAATGGACAAAGCTGCAGCAATGCTAGGAGAAGAAATAAACAGGTTCTCGTCAGGCTTCTGCTTTTGGATTTGCTCGAACAGCTTAAAGGCAAACCGGGAATTAGCTGCGAGCGATTGCGGACTAATCTCTGTTGAATTATTAGCTGCAACTTTTACCGGAGCGACCTGCGAGGATGGCGAAGGTATCGCTCCATCGGAAAGCTGGCGATTGCAAGATACCAAAACCAATCCCGCGATACAGAGCAATACTGAACCCATCAAACTCAGTCTTTCAAACCAATGCTTTTCCATAAAATTTTGCTTAGTTACTATTGTTAGGACTTAGGCAAACTGCACGATCTGATTATATATAGCGTTATATATGCTGCTATGCGGGCACCTACAAATAATTTCTCTGCGTATGTCCTGCATTGTTTATGCTGGATCGGGTCGGATACAGCGATCGCAATTGCGATTGAGGCAAAGCTGGCAATCGAGATGGAGTATCTGGCCGAAGGAATAATGTTGGTTTTCTAATCATCTCGTCAAAAACCAATTATAAATAAACCAATATATAAATATTCATAACTCTATATTGCTTGTATCGATGCTGACCCTTGGGTACAAAATCTCCCTCTATGTGGCTCGATGTGGGTCTCTTCGCTACCTTACAGATTTCCAGAAGCGCTCCAGCACGGCAAATTCTTAATAACAATGCTTGACTAAAGGAACTCAATTACCCAATCGATATTTAACCTAGATCCGCACGACAAACCAGATTTACTTTTTTTAAAATTGAGTTTTGGCTCCTTGGCTAAATGGCTTTGTGGTTCTACTGCTCCAATCAAAAATCGACGTAACGTCCTCCTGCTGCATCAGTTTTGGGATCCTCTGCATCGACATCTGGTTCTTCCTCCTTATTGAAGATAATTCTAGAAATCGCAGGCCATTGACTGGCCGATTGGAACTGAGGTTGTCTCTCTACCTCGGCCCTTGCAGGAGGTATCCCTAGAGCGATCGCCTGTAGCCCAATTAATAAAACTGCCATACTGCCAAGTTTAAGAGTCCTATCCATAACACCCATCTCTCCATAACAAATCTTCTAGTAGATATAGCACCTTTATTCCTATTATATCAGTAAAATTACCGAATTAGATATTCGGACTTACGCTCCTCTTTGATACGGCAGAAAATGATTAAAAAATTATTAGGAAGAAATACAGACGCTAAATTCGTATTTTTTCGTACATAAATTACGAGATAATACGCAGTTGCTTTTGTTAGAGTTGAGATATTTTTGACACAAACTAAAGCAAAACCTTTAACTGTCAAGGTTTTGGCAGCTCCCAGCCATCCAAAGAATATATTCCCGATGCAAACAAAACTATTGGTCGCGATCGCCTTCTTTAGACTCGCACTCTAATAAATCTTAATATTTATTTTTGTAAAGCTCGAACTTATTCAATATTACAGGTTAATTACATGTAACTAAGAGAATTTATATTGATTTTTACCCGCTTCTTTGGCACGATACATAGCAGTATCGGCATTTTTAATTAAAGTGTCGGTATCTTTGCCATCAATTGGGTACAAGCTAACGCCGATACTAGCGGTTATCCAAATATCTTTTCCCGAAATTGGGAAAGATTGTGTAATTGTAGAGACAATTTTCTGGGCGACTCTTTCGACATTTTTTACCTCTGAAATACCGGGCAAAATAACCGTAAACTCATCGCCCCCAAGGCGAGAAACAGTATCGGTTCCCCGCAAACAGCCCAAGAGCCTCTTGGCAACAGCCTTTAGCAGCAGGTCCCCCATTTCATGTCCCTGATTGTCATTAATTTGCTTAAAACCGTCTAAGTCAACAAACATCAGGGCTAAAGATTGGTTATTAATCCCTGCCCATTCTATAGCCTGAGCGAGTCTTTCTAAGAACAGCTTGCGATTTGGCAAGCCGGTGAGATAGTCGTGATAAGCCTCATAGCGCAGTCGAACCTCTGAATTCTGTAATTGTTGATTATAACGAGCTAGCTCTGCTGCAGTGCTGCGCAGCTGTTCTTCCATTTTCTTACGTTCTGTGAGGTCTCGGATAGCGCCTACTAAAAATAAATTGCCTGCCGCATCTTTATGAAGAGACCGTTTGGTAGCAATATAATGAATCCGGCCGCGACTGTCCTTGAATTCTTCTTCATGTTCTCTGGCTAACCCCGTCTCAAACACCAAGTCATCTTCCCTACAACCAAAAATTTCTGCTGGGTATTTAGGCTTAAAATCTGCCACCGATTTATTGAGTAAATTTTCTACTGGATAGCCTATGAATTGAGCATAAGCATCGTTCACTACAATCCAACAATGGTTTCTATCTTTTACAAAAATAGGATCGGGAATATTATCAATAATACCATGCAAAAATTCTTTGCTTCTTTTCAATTCTTCTTGACGATGAGCCCTATAAATGAAAATAGTTACTGCCGTTCCTATTAAAGCAAGAGAGGAGGGTACTAGGGGCAACCACAAATCTATGAAAAAAGCTATGTAACAAATAGCAATAAGACTTATTTCGAGGAAGAGAATACCTAAAGCCGACCGACTGGGGGAGTGCGATCGCCAACTTAAATAGAAGCCAAGTCCAGACCAGATAAAAATCCACAACCATTCCACCGGCTCCGACCAAACCCGGAGCAAAGGACTGCGTCCCTCCATTGCAGCACTTACAAGCTGGCTGACAAAATTGGCGTGCAGCTCGACGCCAGCAATCATTTCTGGAGACTGAAAAAGTTTCCCGCTGTAAGGAGTCTCGAAAAAATCTTTGACGCTTCTGGCTGTAGAACCAATAAGAACGATGCGATCGCGCACCAGATCTTCTTCTATGCGCTCCTCCAGCACATCTCTCATTGATACCTTAGTAAAACTCTCCTGGTTTTGGCGAAAATTTGCTAAAACCTGATAAGCCCTACTATCGGCTCTGATATATCCTCCATCATAGGAATCAAAAGGTCGCAAAATGCTCTTACCCAACCTAACATACTGGCGATTTTCAGGTAAAACTTTTGGCGTTATTTTTTCTGCCTTGAGATAAAGCAGCGCCAGTTTAAGCGCAAAACTTTTATGCAACTTGCGATCGTAGCTGGTGCGCCAATAAAGTAAATTTCTCCGCGCTTTACCATCTGCATCAATTATTACATTGTTGAAACCCACTCGCTTTTTCTCATCTAGGATGGGAGGAGGCGGTACCGCCGAACTATTTGGATCGGCCAGGGTTTCTATTCCGATTAAGTTAGGGATTGTACGGAACAACTCCATTAGCTCGGCATTACCGGGCTCTATCGCTAAATTACGATAAATATCTAAGCCAATAACGCGAGGTTTTTTGGCATCTAATTTTCGCAGCAAATCCGCCATTACTTTATCGTTAATCGGCCATTTGCCAATATTGCTAACGTCCTCCTCGTCGATTGCTACAACTAGGATGCGGTTATCTGGAGTTTCTAGCGATCGCAAGCGAAACAATTGGTCTAAAGCCCCCCATTCCCAAGACTGTAACAATCCCCCAAAGCGCAGTAGCAAAACACAACCGGAAACTCCCAAGGATGAGAGAAACAGATTGCGCTTCTCTGCAATATTTTTTTTGACAGTTGCCCATAGATTTTTTTTGCCTTTTTCCGGCTGCGTTATCATTTCACAATCAATCTATCAATTTTCTGGATGTCCGCTCCCTATCCGAGATGCTATAGCATTTGTCAAAAAAATTAGCGCTCTTGCGGCCAAGCCAATTTGCTAACAGAACGCGGATAAGAGCTTTTCAGTTATAGGCAAAATTAGAGCCTATAAAATAACTGCTATATCCAGCCGACAATACTACCAACAAGAGCAATAAAGCCTAGCTTAACGATAGGGGAATGGATAATGAAAGTCACTCGGCCCACTATAGCCCGATATTTCGGCTAGTTTTTCTAAGGACTGAACCCCTGCATATAATTTGCCTTTTATTTCCCAAGTAGGAAAGCCGCTTATGCCAGCAGCTTTGCACATTTGAGGTCGAGCATTGTTACCTTTGGCATCGCATTCAACGTAATTGATGAGGCTAAATGCTTCTTTACCAAATAGTTCTTTTTGCTCGTGGCAATGGGGGCACCAATAAGCGCCATACTCCTTAGTTCCTATGTCATTTAGATGTTGAGCTAAAGCAATTTCAGATGCACCCGAAATATTGATTATTGGCGGCCCCGTTTCACCGCCCTTTGTTTCAGATTTTGGCGATCGCAGGGTAGTTTCGCCTGTGGCTGTGCGTAGCGGCGAAGCAACACTATCATCAACATTAGCATAGACTCCTAAGACAGCAATCGCGGTTGCCATTACCACCAAAGTGCCGGTTAAGAAAAGCTGGCCCACATCTTCCCAATCCCGGCAAATTAGGGTCAAGACAAAAAGGGTGACGGATAGCAGAGCGGAGACAATGCAGTAAGGGCACAAAGCATCGATTTTAAACAGCATCAGATACATCAGATTGATGCTGAATACCAGCATGGCAGTGCCCAGAGCGAACATGGGCAGCCAAGTGTTTTTTTCCAGAGTAGAGCGCAGTTGCTGGTTTCTCTCGGGAGCGATCGCCAGAGGAGCAAGGGCCAGTAAGGCCATACTGGCATAGGCGATAAACCCAAAAAGTGTCAGTGGAAGCCCAAAAACTGTAGCATAGGGGCTCTCCAGAACTTCCTTGCAGCTGCTGGTCGGGCAAACATCGGCCGCCGAACCGGCAAACTCGACTGCAGTGAGAAAGGCAGTTTCCACCAGGCCAATACTGGCTACAGCCCCGATCGCATGCCGGGACCAGCGATAAATCCAAGGAGTAGAAGGTCTCGGTGTCATCGACTTGGAATATTTATTTATTTTATGTAGGGTTTGCTGAAAAAGGCAGAGTGTGGGGAGAGGGGGAGTGTGGGGAGAGGGGGAGAGGACAATTTTATTTAATTCTTCCCACGCTTCCCACACCCCGTTGGCGGCTTCCCACACCCCCCACACTCCAAACTTTTTGGATTTATGAGCGCAAGCCCTATGTATAGACGGGCATTGGGTCCAACGACCGGCTCAGGAGCGCATTGAGCCGTAGGCATAGGCGTAGCCTGCCCGGAGGAGGGCTAACGCCTGCGCGCCGTGGAGCGCATAGGGCATGTTCGCATCGCAAGTTTAGGGGCTTTCCGGCCGTATGCCCTCCGGAAGGAGCCAACGCCCCTACTGTAGAAGAATCGTATAACAGGCAATGGCTAGGTGGCCAGCCATTGCCTGTTATAAAAATTTAGATAGGGCAGTTTAAGAAGGTACCTTTGCGGAGGCACGCGCCTGGGACTGGGTTTTGGGGATAAAACTGCGTCGGGCGGCTTCCACAAATTGACTGACCCGAATCGGATCGATAGGTTGTTCTATGCGGCCGTGTCGTTTTAGAGAACTGGCCACAATTGCCCCATCTGCAGCTTGCATCAGGGTGGAGATATTTTCCCAGTTGGCACCGCTGCCAATAAAAACGGGAGTGCCATTAGCGGCAGCGGTGGCTAGTTCGAGATCCTCCAGGCTGGGAGGTGAGCCCGTCGCCCACCCAGAGAGAATTACTGCATCGGCTAAGCCGCGCTCTATTGTTTCTTGCACTGCTACGGTTAAATTTTGGGTCCCTAGAGGCAGAGCGTGTTTGACTAGAACGTCAGCGAAGATTTTGACATCCGAGCTTAGTTCTCGCCGGTAGCGCAGAAGTTGATGCGCAATACCTTCAATAATTCCTTGATCTGTAGCCATAACCCCAGTCAGAACGTTAACGCGGATGAACTGGGCTCCGGTACAAGAGGCGATCGCCATACTGCTGTGGGCGTCATTGCGCAATACATTAATCCCAATCGGCTTGGTAACCAAGTTCTTCAACTGCTGCACGATTATCGTCATGGCACTGACTACCGCCGGATCCACTAGCCCCTTGCTAAAAGGAGAATCAAAAAAATTCTCGACGATAATCCCATCGACCCCCCCAGATGCTAGAGCAGTGGCTTCTCGCTCAGCTCGCTCGATCGCAGCCTTCAAGCTACCGCCCCACCGGGGAGATGTCGGTAAGGGCTGCAAATGTACAACACCAACAATTGGATTAGCGGTTTTAAAGATTTGATATAAGTCCACGTGCTTCCCAAAAGGACTCGGCAATAAGCATAAATAACCAACCGCTCTAAAAAACTTACCCAAAATTGGACAAATCCAGGCCAAGCTGGACGGTCCTCAAGGGAGCGTTCTTTTCCTGCTTCTGCGCATCCGACCCACCGAGGCAGATCGCGCTCTTTGATGCTCCACAGGCCGACACGGGAGAGCTTCCCGCCTTCTGTAAATTAATTGCTGCGTTCCAATCGCGGTCTAATAAGAATCCGCAGTTGGGACAGATAAATGTTCTATCTCGCAACTTCAATTCTTTATGGATATGACCGCAATGGGAACAGGTTTTAGATGACGGATAGAACCTGTCAACTACCGTTAATAAGCTACCGTACCACTGGCACTTGTACTCTAGCTGACGCCGAAATTCATAAAAGCCACCATCCGCTATAGCCTGTGCCAAACGGTGATTCTTCATCATGCCGCTAACATTCAAGTCTTCAATTACCACCTCGCTGTGGTTTTTGGCGAGGTAGGTAGTTAACTTGTGGGTGGCGTCGTTTCTGATACAAGCAACCCGGTGGTGCGCCTTTTGCAACTTTCTTACCGCTTTTTTGCGGTTGTTGGAACCCTTGACCTTCCGGCTAACCGAGCGTTGTAATCGAGCTATCTTTCGTTTTGCTTTGCGGTACGCTTTGACTGCTGGGAAAGTCTTGCCGTCGCTTAGGGTTGCTAGGGTTTTGACCCCCAAATCGACGCCGACACACCCGTGAGGATGTTCAATGGGCCGAGGGTCAACATCAACCTTTAAGGAAATGAACCACCGACCGGCTTTTAGGCTAATTGTTACGTTGCTAGTCTTCTTAACCAGTATTGGCGGCAGGTGTTTCTCGTAAGTTTTCACCCAACCAATTCTGGGCAATTTAATTCTGTTGCCCGAGATTTTAATGCTTCCTTCCAGATAGAAGCTATCGTTACGGCCTTTCTTCTTAAAGCGAGGAAATCCCCGACCCTGGACGGTGAAGAAATTTTTAAATGCCTTGTCCAAATCTCTCAAAGCCTGCTGGGGCGAGCATTTGGACACCTCGTAATACCAAGGATTTGCCGACTTCACCTCGGCCACCAGGCATTTATGCAGGTCAATCGCGGTGGGGCGCTTCTCTCCGTTCTTATGGGCTTCGATGCAAGCAGCCAATCCCCAGTTGTAGGCATGACGCGCTACGCCCGCGTGCTTGGCCATCATGGTGCGCTGGCTGTTATTGAGTTTCAGCTCTGTCTTAAATGCCTTCATTCAATTTGGCTGATGTTTTGCGCTCTCAATCTTTGGTAATTTCTTTTTTATTAAAACTTATTGTATTTCATTTAGACGAATGGCCTGAGTAGATACTCCTAAAACTCCACTGCCTCATAATGCTGCAGTTAAACTTAGACATATTTCTATTAAATCGTACCTTTTGTCTAACGCATGTCAACAATTGTACAATTTATCGCTTTCTGCTGGCAGCCCTCCGGCGCTTGACTTTTTCGCAAGTCCTGGATTCCTAGAGGGATTGTTTCAAGATCGAGGCTATAAGTTAATCTTTACCTCACAGACCACAAATAATATCAAATCCGCGTAGCTGTTCCATAAATCCCGTAGGGTTCCCCGTGCCCGCCCAAGCCCGGGGCAGCCACGGGGGGCTCCCCTACAAATACTATTTCACCGGATTTGATATAACAAACTAGAAACCCATCGTATGGTGGGCCTAAACTGCTAGAGCTTGAATTCAGCCAGCAGCAACTTGTAGAGCATCTTAACACCCAGTGCGATCGCCCCTGCAATGCGATCGAATCGACGGTGACTCCCTGCGCAGATCTAGCCTTGTGATTCGCGCCGCTGCGAAGCTAGCATTGCTGGCAATAGGGCGATCGCGATCTTCGCTCGCCACACTCGCTGCTCCAAGGAGCTAGGAAATTCCCTTGCTGGATTGGAAGATTACTATAGGATTAGCTTTTCTCAACTTCTAAGGAGTGCTGCCATGAGTCAACTGTCCTCAGTTGAATCCCCCAGAAAAACTGCCCCAACTCCTGGATTAAAACCAGCCTTGAAAGCGGTACTGGGGAGTTTGGATGTCAATCTAGATGCAGAACTTGCCCGGTATCGCCGTCAAAAACGAGTGGAACAAGCGGATCCGTTTTCCGTACCTGGGACCGCTTCTAGCTGGAGCGGTATCGAACTGCCTTCCGTAGATAATAGTAGTGCGGCCAATCCAGAGCAGGCTCAGCGAGAGAGCAAAGGGCATTCAGCTTTGTTAGAAGCAGAACCAATGCCCCAAAAACTCCCAGACTCCAGCCAAAATCCTCCGGGTCTGCCTTTGACATATAGCCAAGAAGCGAAGCTCGAATCTAAGGATATCTCCTCAGTAGAAGCGAATTTGGAATCGGAACCCAGCACGGACGGACCAGATGACTATCTCGAATCCTCGGAAGAACTCCTTAAAAGCCTGGATGAAGATGGGACCGAGGTTATTCCCGAGGTCATTCCGAAGTCAACCCAGAAAAAATTTCGCTTTCCTAAGAGCCTCTTGACTCCTTTGGGACTGGGCTCTATGCTCCTATTTGTGGCAGCTAGTGCCACCTTGCTGTATGTGCTGGCCAATCCGAATGGTTTTGGCCGAGGGCGAGTTTTATCTGAAAAATCTACAGATAGCAAAACCGAATCCAAGGAAGATGCTAAGACTGCTGAGGCTAAGTCCTCCGCGACATCAGTGCCCAAATCGCCGAATTTAGTACAAAAAGAATTTGGCTCTGTAGATTTAGAAACTTTAGGAACTTTGGAGCCAAAGAAGTCCAACTCCTCTAGCCCTCTACCAGAGAAACCTATAGGGAAACCAACTCCTACTGCTGTTGTCAATTCCAACTCGACAGCTTCCTCGGGCTTGGAGAAAATTGATTCGGTTTTGTTGCCGGAGTCGGTACAGAAAAAAAATCAAGCGATCGCAGAGCCTACTGCGATCGCAAAACCAACCACAGAAAGCAATACAGCAACCACCACAGAAAGCAATACAGCAACCACCACAGAAAGCAATACAGGCACTACAGAGGCTGCAACCAAACCGCCTGATGAGGAGGGGTCCTCTTCAACCGTTCCAGAGACTACACCGCTGCCAGCAATCCCGGAATACGAATATGTGGAGCCTCTGGGGGACTATCTTCCAGATTTTTATTATATTGTTATGGAATACAAAAACGATAATAGTCTCAGGGAAGCAAGAAAATGGATTCCAGATGCTTATGTGCGGGAGTTTCCCATAGGGGTACGCATACAACTGGCCGCTCTTGAGAATGAGGTGTCGGCCAAGGAGACTCTGGAGGAACTAACGAAATTAGGGGGGCTACCGGCTGTCTTGTATAAACCCTAAAGCTTGTATTAGCATTGGGAAACTAAATTAGCCTGCTTGGCAGGCATGAGGGTCCGATAGAATAATATAAGATATTGGAGAGATTGGCCGCCAAACTCTTATAGCCCAAAACCCTTATAGCCTAAAACCCTTATAGCCCAAAACCCTCATAGCCCAAAATCCTCATAGCAAGCAATGATACGGAGTCCGTTATGGGATTGATTGACCGGATTGTGCGGATAATTCGCTCCCAGATAGATAGCCTGGTGGGGAAAAGCGAAGATCCAGAAAAGCTCCTGGAAATGACTTTAATGGAAATGAACGAGGAGCTAATTCAACTGCGGCAGTCTGTGGCCTCTGCGATCGCAAGCCAAAAACGCACGGAGCGAGAATACGAGCAAGCCAAATCTACGGCGGATGAGTGGAAGAGGCGAGCTATGCTGGCCCTGCAAAAAGGGGACGAACGATTAGCGCGGGAAGCTTTGAGCAGGTGCATGAGCTATCAAGAGACAGCTAGCGCGATAGAGATACAGCTCAAACAGCAGGCTCTGGTAGTTAACGATTTTAAGAAAAATACTCGGGCTCTGGAAATTAAAATTGCTGATGCTAAAACGAAAAAAGATATTTATATAGCTCGGGCCCGCTCTGCTGTTGCCTCGGAAAAGCTCAATCATATGCTCGAAGCTATCAATGGAGGCTCGGCTTTTGAAAAAATTGAGGATCGGGTGATAGAACTGGAGGCTCGCTCCGAAGCGATCGCCTATATAGCCGGAGATGACTTAGAGGAAAAATTTGCCTCTTTAGAATCTGAGGGGCAAGTCCCAGGTCCCGACAGAGATACAAGCAACCCTATGCAACAGAGCCCAACAATGCAAGGGGGCAACAAAGGGAAAGCTAAATTATCTAGCCCTTCTCGGGCAATGGATCCGATTGAAGGGGAATTAGAAAAGCTGCGCTCCCAATTAGATAAGTCTTGAGGAGCGCATACCTTGCGTATCCCTTGTACGAAGGCACATAGAGAATGCCGCCAGAGATGCAGCCGGAAAATGCCCCCAGAGAATGCAGCCAGAAAATGCAGCCAGAACGAGCAACTGGCAATATCTTCATGGTAGGGGCGATTCCTGGCTGAAGTTTTTAAACTAAATATTAGGTCGATCCTCTCTGCATTGCTGAATAAGCTAGGGGATTGAAATTGGCTTCGGGAGTTCTGAGCCTGGGGACTGAAGTTACCCTAAGCCCCAGGCAATCAAAGGCTCCACTGGTGTCAAACGGCGGATGGTGTTTTATGGATCCCCTTACCCACCACCATATTCCTTGACACCAATCGCGAGGCTCTTGCTTTTAGGCCCCTTTAAACGTGGCTCTAGGGCAGACAAAACCAGGAACGACCGCCACCGCAAACCACCCCAAAAGGAAAAACACAGTTATGGGATTATTCGATCGCATTGGTCGCCTTATCAAAGCTAATATTAACGACTTGGTTAGCAAAGCTGAAGATCCAGAAAAAATTTTAGAGCAATCGATTGTAGATATGCAAGAGGACCTGGTACAATTGCGTCAGGCTGTTGCTACTGCCATTGCTACTCAAAAAAGAACCCAAAAACAGTTCAACCAGGCGACAAGCGAGAGCAACACCTGGCAACAACGCGCCCAGCTCGCTCTACAAAAAGGCGATGAAAGTCTGGCTCGGGAGGCCCTAGTTCGCAAGAAAACTCACTCGGAAACTGCAGGAACTCTTAAAACTCAGCTAGAGGCTCAAACTGCCCAGGTCGATACCCTCAAGAAAAACCTTGTGGCCCTCGAAGGAAAAATTTCTGAGGCCAAGACTAAAAAGAATATGCTCAAGGCGCGGGCTAACGCCGCCAAAGCTAACGAGCAATTGCAAAGCAGCTTGAATTCACTCAATGCTACCAGTTCTATGGCAGCTTTTGAGCGGATGGAAGAAAAGGTCTTGCAAATGGAAGCGCGCTCCCAAGCTGCAGCAGAATTGGCTGGTGCCGGTTTGGAACAGCAGTTTGCCCAGCTAGAGGCGGGTAGCAATGTGGATGACGAGCTTGAAGCGATGAAAGCCCAGTTGACAGGGGGTTCTATCTCCCAAGGCGAACTGCCCGGGGCAGGGGAAACCAGTTCCAGTTCCAGTTCCAATTCCTCTAAAAAAGCCGTTGACGCGGAATTGGAAGAGCTGCGCTCCCAGCTCAATCAGATGTAGGCTAAAGGTCTGGGGATTTCCTATTGGTGCCGGAGCCCCGGGATGCGCCGGCGCCCCAATAATCCATATGCACTGGCACTCGAATGCTGGTGCATTAGTATTTTATAACAATGGGCGGCTGCCTATGGGCTAGCCACCGCCCTCGAAGGCCCGTCGCAATAATGTGTTGGCAGATATAGCAGTAAACAGTCATGCGATTCTCCTGCACAGACGCTCTTGCAACGGCAGTCAGCTTTTAGCACAAGCGTTGCCGTTACTAGCTAGGGAGCGAATTTTGAATTATCCTAACCTTAGTGCTTAGTGCTATATAAGGCAGAACATCCCCAGGAAAGCGCCTTATCTACAGCCTTTGCGGAGGCAAGCTAAAATATGCGGCACTTTGCCGAATTGGTTAAAAGCTTATAGACGAAATATTGGAGTCCGATGAGTATCACGATCGTAGTAACAGATGACGAGTTAAGTACAGAAGTAGAAAAGGCGCAGACGCCTTTGTTACTTTACTTTTGGGCAACCTGGTGCGGTCCTTGCAAATTGGTGTCGCCGTCGGTAGAATGGGTAGCTAATAATTATAGCGATCGCCTCAAGGTAATTAAAATGCAAGTCGATAATAGGGAGGAATTTAAAGCGATCGACCAATACAAAGTACAAGGGGTGCCAGCCCTGAGAGTGATCGAGAACCAAGAGGTACTTACCAGCCATGAAGGTGCCATTACTAAAAACCTGCTTGTCGAAATGATAGAGCAGCATATCTAAAATGCTCATTCCCTAGTGCCGCTGCCTGGAATTCACGCAATTCAGAATTCAAAATTCGCGCATTCCTTTGGAGTCAGGCTCCCGGGGCTCCCGGCCATAAGAGGGCGAAGAAAGATTATTTCTGCCGCGCTGCACTAGGATGTGAGGCTATCATCGGTTTGGGCTGTGGGAAAAACCCATGAAAAAATCGATAGTCCCGAGCATCTGAAAAACTCGGGAGCATTTCAATTTTGACCTTTCTTTTCATAGTAGGGAGCGACCCGGGAACGTAACCCAACCATAGCGAGGTTTTGGGTTACGTTCCCGGGTCGCTCCCCTAGATCGCTTTTCGTTCCTCAAGCCAACGAAACAATTGCTTTGGGTTTAGTTTTTGAAATTAATATCAAATTCGTTTAAACAATTCCAGCAATTCCAGTATTTGTAGGGGCAGTCCGCCCGTAGCTGCCCCAAGCTGTAGAGGCGATCGCAACGCTTTCGGGGATTGACCCTACGGGATTTGTGCGGCAGCTAAGCGGATTTGATATAACCTAAAATTTAAAACCAGTCAGTCTCCTACAAAATCAACACCCTAGCATTAGGCTAAAATAAAAAGAATATGCAATTTGCCCAACGTTTAGAACCCCTGCGCTCTAATATCTTTGCCGACATGGATAATGCCTTGGCAAAGGCAAAAGCAAAAGGGCTGGATTCGATAAATCTGTTCCTAGGGTCGTCCGATTTGCCTTCTCCAAGCCACGTCATAGAAGCGATCGCCGAATCTTTGCAGGATACCCAAACCCACGGTTATCTGCTCTTTCACGGCACCAGGGAATTTCGGCAAACCGCCGCCGACTGGTATGAGAAAAGATATGGCATTCCGGTAGATCCAGAAACAGAGGTTCTGCAACTAATTGGTTCTCAAGAAGGCACCGCTCATCTACCCCTGGCTATTTTAAATCCGGGTGACTTTGCTCTTTTGATGGATCCGGGCTACCCTTCCCATATGGGTGGCGTCTATTTGGCCGGAGGCCAGATTTATCCCATGCCGCTCCGGGCAGAAAATGGTTTTTTGCCCGTGTTTGAGGATATACCATCCGCAGTGCTAGAACAAGCGCGGATGATGGTGTTGAGCTATCCTCATAACCCAACGAGCGCTACTGCACCCCTGTCATTTTTCCAAAAAGCCGTGCAGTTTTGCCAGAGTCACGATTTGGTGCTGGCTCACGATTTTCCCTACGCAGACTTGGTATTTGGGGACAGGAGCGTTGCGCCCTCAGTGCTGATGGCCGACAGGGAGAAAACTGTCTCGATTGAGTTTTTCTCTATGTCCAAGTCATATAATCTAGGCGGCTTCCGGGTTGGTTTTGCTATTGGCAATCCAGAGCTGATTCTGGCTCTGAGGCAAGTAAAAGCAACGATTGATTTTAATCAGTATCGAGGGATTGTTAATGGAGCGATCGCAGCTCTATCGGGTTCCCAAGACTGCGTAAAATCCACCGTAGAAACCTTTCGGAAGCGCCGGGATGCCTTGGTCTCGGCGCTCAATCGCATCGGTTGGCAAGTTCCGCTCCCCGAAGCAAGCATGTATGTTTGGGCAAAATTGCCTCCACCTTGGCAGCAAGATTCTATAGGATTCTGTACTAATCTAGTGCTAAACACTGGCGTAGCTATAGCCCCCGGTGCCGGTTTTGGTAAAGCTGGCGAAGGATATGTGCGATTTGCCTTAGTCCGCGAGCCCCAAATTTTGGCAGCGGCTGTGGAGAAAATAGGGGCGTTTTTGAGTGAAAAGTGAAAAGTGAAAAGTGAAAAGTTGGTTTTCTTACTATTCACTATTCACTATTCACTATTCACTTTTCACTCTTCCCCATTCCCCATTCCCCATTCCCCATTAAATAAAAAGCCCTCCCCGTCGGGAGGGCTTTTTTATTGAAAAAATTCACGCGCTTAACCTTGCGATAGCACATCGACAGAGAGATATTCGGTTTTGCCTTGATTCAGACTTTTAGGGAGAGCCAGCCAAAGATTGCCCGCCAGCATTTGTTCGGGAGAGTTATTACAAGCGTAAGTTTTTTGCCCGGGTAAGTTGGCAAAATCAGGACAACTGCCCCAAGTACAATTGACAGCCTTCAAATAGGCGTCTTCATCCTTGTCCCTGACGCATTTAGCCCAAGCTTGTGGATCTTTTCCGGAGCCAGCGCATGCGAAGACAAGACCCAATCCAATCGCATCGAAGGCGCAATCGGCATTTACAGAACAGCCGTTTTTCGTGAACGTTCCCAACAAACCCATCTTACCAGGATCCGAAGCATCGGCATACAATTTATCCAGTTGGCTTGGGTCGTCGAGAAGCTCCTGGGCCGAAATGCTTATACTTAACGTTTGGTTTAAGGCATCGGAGAGTTTCTCAGCTAATTCAGCTTGGTTGTCGTCCAAACTGTTGTAAATCAGGCTGGTGTCTGTATTGGTGCTGTTTCCTATAGGAATAATGTCTTGGGCGGAGGCGGCTCCGGCACCGATCGCAGTCAAAATCGCCGCAGAGGCGATCGCTGTGAGAATCTTTTTCATGGCCATATATTGCGATAAATCCCTAAAATATTAAACTTAACAGCGGAGCTTCTGGCCGTTGGCCGAGAGCGAGTCTAGGTCGCTCTCGGTCAATGGTCTTGGACTTGCAAAGACTATGAGGAGGGCTGGAAAACCCGTTTATATAGCCTGAAAGCATTGCCCTAGGGAGTTATCGAGAGATTTTTATCCCAACAATTAGAGTAGGAGCCCAGAGCATTGAAGCCATAGAGCGCCTATTTATACTCTTATATTAGCCGAGGTCAAAGGCAGCGTCAATGGGAAATAGGTCCAAAATCCCCCTTAAACCAGGTTTTTTGTGTAAAGTTTTGGTAAAGAGTTGCGATTGGGGCGATCGCAACTCCAGTCCTATCCAACGATCGTCCTTTGCTCTCTTGTACCTAAGAGAGCAAGACATAAAAGCCAAGGCATAAAAGCTAAGGCATAATAGGCCAAGACATAATAGGCTAAACTCGGACCTTACAGCATTATGGCGGCCTCGTTACTTTCTTGGAAAGCAAGTCGAAAGCAAGCGCGAGGTGTCAAAAGCATAGAAAGCGCGATCGCAGCAAAATATAGCAGTAAGCTGTCAGCGGTCAGCGGTCAGCAGGAGAGCACAAGCGTTCCCGTTCCTAGCTTTTGCGAAGAACTATCCTAACCAAATATGCGTAGTGCAAAACCCAAGTCATTCTTCCCCGGCTGTCTTCTCAAGCTGTCTTCTCAATATCCTCGCCCCAACATCAATTAATCTGACCTTAAAGGACAAAGCCTTCGGTGTAAATTTCTTATGAAAGCCACGAATAGCAGTCAACTTTCTCTACAAGCAGCCCGGTTTGTCAAGCTGACCGGGACGGTTTTAATTTTGGTCTCTCTACTTGACTTAGCCTTGCTGCCCATTCCTCTAGAGCTGGGGGATCCGCGCTGGCGTCTGGACTTGACTACTAATTTAGTTCAGCGCGGCATTGTTCCCATGCTGGGTATGGCCTTAGTTTTCAGTGGTTATGCCTTTGAAAATATCTCTGGCAATACCCGAATCGAGCGCAAGAAAATCCAAGACTTAAATTTGTGGATCTTTTTAATCTCTAGCGGTTTGGGGTTTATTTTCCTATTGTTGGTTCCCCTGCATATCAGCAATGCTTTGGCTGCCAACAAGCAGGCGATCGCTGGTTTCAAGACCGTGGCAGAGCAAGCAGAGCAGCAGCTTGAAATTCGCTTGCAAGAACAGGAAACACAATTTAAGGCTATACTCGGAGACCGCCAAAGTCTAGAATCATTTATCAGCACCGATCAATTTACTCCCGAACAGCTAGAACGCCTCCAGGAATTTAAGGACGACCCCGAAGCCCTACAGCAGCAAATTAACGCTCTTCGCGATCGCGCTAAAAAACGCATTGAGGAACAGAGGCAAGAGTCCGAAAAACGTTCCAAAACTGGCACCTTGAAGTCTAGCATTCGGGTCGGGCTCACTAGCTTGCTGTTGGCAAGTTGCTACATTACCATTGGCTGGACTGGTTTAAAAAGCATGAGCCGCCGCCAAAAGCCTCGTCCCTAAGATCGTCTCTCGCTTCAAACCTAGCAGGGACGCAGGTCGCCTCCCTGCTAGGACTTAGCACTCTGGACTCTAATATATTCTCAAATAAGTGTAATGAACGATCGCCTTGGGGTCGTAGGGGCGAAGCGCATCCCAGCACATATCTCCGCTCTAGAACCGGAATCTCTGTATTGGGATATTGCATCCCCCAGACAACCTCACGCTTAGTATATTGAAAAACGCTATAGTCAGTAGGTTCTCCCTTCCCAATTTGCAGTTCCCAATTCGCAATTCCCAATTCCCCCATTCCCAATTCCCCAATTCCCCCATTCCCCATTCCCCAATTCCCCATTCCCCATTTTTTATTGCATATAATCTCGCTCGCTAGCAATTAGCCAAAACTTAGATATGACAATAATTACAGTCTTTAATGGATTCTAAGTTTATTAGGCAAGTTAAATGTGTAAGAGATTAATTTCCTATGGCTCTCAAGAACTGTAGCCCATAGCAGCGCTGCTTCTGTGTAATTACATATCGACAAATAGAATGCAGTCGATATAGCTCGGTATTTTGGCAAAAATAGCGGGCCATAAAACAGTTTTGTTAGCAAATAAAAAGAGCCTTATGGTAGTCAAATTTACTTTATCGGTTGCTGCAAAGGCCCAGGCAGTAAAAAAATAGGGAAAATTACCGATGACGCTACTCTAAAAAGCATTCAATAATGTAATAGAAGCCTTTTGGTAGAGAGATTGTCAAGACTACTTGGCTATCTTATGCAAAAATAGAAATATAGCAAGACAGTTTTAACAAAATTTTTTCAGGGTGGTATATCACAACAAGCGGAAAAGGGCAAACTCATCGTTCTCGTCAGTCTTATCGGTTGTAAGAGGCGATCGACAGAAAGTCCTGGCAACCCAAGATAGGAACGCGACCCTAAAGCATTATTTGTGGAGTACCCAATATGTTCAAAACTTTTCGGCATATTTTTATAGGAGCGTCGGTTCTAGCTTGCCTTAGCGCTACTGCTCCAGCCTTAGCAGGATCTTTAACTAGCCCTACCATTACGGGCAGACAGGCAGACTATGCCCTCACCGGGGGAGCGACTTTGGAGGAGATTTTACAAGGAAGCTGCGAAACAGCCGCCACCTGCAATCCGGGTGGGAACGTCAAGCTGATGGCTCCTTATGAAGAGTCTTTGCACCAAAGTCTATCTAGCTTGGTAAATGAATATATAAACTACGGCGGCGACCAACAAGACCTAAACGATATTAAAAGCACATACGAGGTTATGTTCCTCGATAGAGGTTCCACCAGCTTAAGCGGCATCCTCAACAACGGCAAAGAAATTACCATTAGTAGCGTGACTTCTGCCGACTTGTATGGAGAAAGTGCCGTCCAGGCAGTCTTAGCTAACATCTACGATCCGCATAGCAGCCCCTTCGATACCGGCTTTTTCGACCCCTTGTACGATGATTCATCGAGCTTTATGGCTCAGAGACAAGCAGCTATCTTATCGGATTTAAACTTCGAGGCAGTCACCGATGCTAATGGTTTGGACGAGGCAGCCAAGACGCAACTAAAAGAACACTTGTTTCAATTAGATTTTATAGCGGGTACGGGGGGTACGGTTTCCTACGTCAACCAAGATGACGATGGCGTTATCAAAGTCGGCATAGCCAACGATCTTGAAAAGTCTATCCCAGATTCCCTCTCCAGGTGGTTGCAAGCTTACTGTCTGGAAACGAGCTGTAATGGGACGGGGGAAGCGGATTTGTCTCTGTTACCACCAGAAATTCAGCTAAGCGGCTTGCTCAAGGTGGCCTACGATGGCAAAACTGAAATCATTTCTAACCTCTACTCTACTAATAATGATGGGCTGATTCTGGCGGAAGCCGTATCCCCTGCAAGCTATAACTACCAAGTCGATATTCAGGGAGACCCCAATGAAGATCCGGTTGAAAGAGTACCCGAACCCTCGGCAGTATTAGGTTTGATGGCTGTGGGCGGGACGCTATCCGTTAGGCGCAAACTAAAAAAGGCTTAGAAATAAGCAAGACTTACTCAGGTTAACTATATGTAGGAGGCGCTGAGGCAGAGATAACTCTACATACATACATATAGATAGATAGATATCGGTTCAACAATTTGTTTTAAATACAATGAAAATCAGAATATTCCTTAGAACGGGCTTCCCAGAAGTCCGTCTATACTTTTGGAATATAATAGAGTTTATAGCCAAACCCAATTTAATTTAAATGCGCGACAGCTTAATGCTATACGCATAGATTCGAGCGAAAACCCGGTTTGCTTTGCTATAGCGGTTCTCAAATTGATGTAAGGTTTCTGGGGCGAAGCATCCCACTAGGGAAATTACTGTTATACAGCAAAGATGGTCTTGGGGATGCTGTCGCCCCTACGTTTCTAGGGTCCTATCGTTTATTACACTTATTTGAGAAACGCTATAGGACTAGAAGCTAACTCTATATTTGCAGTCTGGTGCTAGTTCAGATTAAAATTGTTGCCCTCAATTTAAGATTTTTATAGGGCTATAGCGGTTCTCAAATTGATGTGAGGTGCCTGGGGCCCGCGCATCCCAATATGAGAATCCCCGTTTTACAACAGAGATCCAGAGTGGGGATGCTGTCGCCCCTACATTTCCCAACTGGATCGTTTATTACACTTATTTGAGAACCGCTATAGTAGGATGCCAAATGCCTAAAAAGATGCTCTCTATTCCTATTAAATAGTCGCCTCCAACTGGTCTAGGAGCCTCTCTATATAATCGAGAGCGCTGCGAATAGTTGCAGTATCTTCTAGATCTACGTCAACATACTGGCGCAATGCTTCTACTTGGTTGATGCTGCTGCCAGCCGCTAGCAAATCCATATAACCGGGGATAAAGTCTTTGCCAGTTTGGCGGTATTTCTCATAGCAGGCAAGGCTGACAATGTGAGAGGCGGCGTACTGATAGCAGTAAAAAGGCTTAAAGAAAATATGGCCAATCCGCGCCCAATCGTATTGGTGTTCTGATAAGAGTTCTACTGCATCGCCGCAGAGGTTTTGGTAGAGTTCCATCCATTTTTGGTTGACAAACTCGCGATCGAAACTGCCAGAGGCTGCGCGATCGTGAATGGCCAGCTCCAAGCGGCTAATGGTGCTTTGGCGGAAAAGGAGGCTGAACCAATCTTCTAACTGGCGAGTCAGTATAGATTGGCGCAGAGTTTTGTTGTTGGCCGCGTTTTCGAGTAGATAATCCAGGAGCAGCAGCTCGTTGAAGGTGGAAGCAACTTCGGCCAGAACCAGGGGCGGATTGCTATTGAAATAGGATTGCGCTTTATCGATCCAGACAAAATGGAGGGCATGCCCCATTTCATGTGCGAGGGTAAAGACGGAACTGTAGTCCTCGGTGTAGGAGAGTAATAGATAACTATGCTTGCCGTGAGAGTAAGCGCAGAAAGCTCCGCCTCGCTTGCCCGGACGGACTTTGGCATCTATCCAATTTTTGAGAAAGAACTCTTCGGCACGACGGGCATAGTTAATGTCAAATTGCTCTAGAGCTTTGAGAAGAAGGTTCGCCCCAGCGGCGTAATCGATCGCCGGCAGGGGTTCGTCTTCTTCTTTTGTCCAAGGGGCGTAGATGTCGCAGATACGGATTTTATGACCTAGGGCTTTTCCTTTGAGGTGGTAGTATCGCTGGAATAAATCAAACCTGCTGCTAGTGCCGTCCATTATGGCGCGGAAGACGGGCTCGGAAACTTCATCGGCTACGAGTTGTTTGTGCAAGGTGGATTGGTAGCCTCGCATTTGGTTCTCGATGCGATGGTCTCGGGCAATGGCATTGATAATGTAGGCGTAGAGAGAGTTGTGGCGTTCGAGTACCTGTCGCACGGAGCGATAGGCTTTTAAGCGCGGTTCGGCTCCGGGGCGAAACAGCAGGGCGCTCAGCTCTGGGTCGGTGGTGGCAGTTTTGCCATCTGACCCGATAACCGGCTCGTATTCTTGCTCGCCCAAATGAACCGATCGCAGTTGGATGAAAGCTTGCCGACCCGTGAGACTATCTTGGTTGCGAGTTTGTTCTACTTCTTCCGAGAGCTTGTAGGGTCGCAGCTCGGCAATGCGTTGCAGGTAGTGGCGGTACTCAGCCAGGGCTGGGGATGCCTGCACTGAAGCCAATTTTTCCGGGTCTAGCTGTTGGAGTTCTAAATCGAAGAATAAAATCTGGTTCTCGATGCCAGCGATCGCCTCCATCACTTTATCCAGAAATTGCTTGGCTTCGCTATTGCGGGTATCGGCAGCGAAGACCAGGGCAGGATAAGCATAGAGGTAGCCGGATTTTTGGCCAATTGCTTCTAACTCTTGCAAGCAAGTGGCGATCGCTTCTGGATTTAGTTCGGCAACTTTACCGCGATATTGCTCCCGAAACCGATCGGCTTTTTGCTGCAAAGCTTCCAAGTCTGCAGCTAGTTGGGGATCGTCGAATCCGCTGTATAAATCTGATAAGTCCCATTCCTGGGGACTGTCGAACTGCAGTCGCTGCGGCGCTTCTGATGTTTGTACCAAAGTAGGAATACCCTTATTGTCTTTATTTCTTCATAATTTTATATTAGCATAAATGGGGATTGGCTTACATTGGTGGCCAGAAACCAATGAAACAAAGGATATAAACCGGGCGGTTTTAACCAACCCCGGTTTGCGGCCTCTGCTCTAGTTGCACCTGTGAGTTCTATCAACTCTTACTACTATCTTCAGACCCAGCTTTTGTTTCGCTGCGATCGACTTCAGCCAAAATCTCATCCAAAATTTCCTGCGCCCCTTCCTTGCGCAATTGCTCTGCCAGTTGGATGCCGAGTGCCTCCGCATTGCTGGCTTCTCCCGCGACCGTCCCTTTAATCAAACGCTGACCGTCTAGACTGGCCACAATTCCCTTCAACTCCAGGCGATCGCCTTCTACTTTTGTATTCACGCCAATAGGAACTTGACAGCCGCCTTCGAGAGTACGCAGAAAAGCCCGTTCTGCATAGCAGCGCTGAGCCGTGGGCTTGTGTTCGAGTTCTTTAATAATCTTGATAATTTCCTCGTCTCCCTCGCGACATTCAATACCCAGAGCCCCTTGACCCACCGCATGGAGGCAAATTTCTGGAGAAATCGGCGAAATCTTGTGTTTGACGATAATCGCTTTCTTGTCCTTAGTTTCGGCATCGTTAGTCACTCCCAAGCGGTGCAACCCAGCCACCGCCAGCACCAAGGCATCGTATTCCCCGGCATTCAGTTTGTCAAGGCGCGTATTGAGATTTCCTCGAACATCCTTAAAAACTAGATTGGGGAAATGGTGGCGCAACTGAGCTTGACGGCGCAGGGAAGAAGTACCAATAATCGCCCCTGCCGGCAGATCTTCCAGATGCTTGTCCCCATGCTTTTCGTGAACCACCAAGGCATCGCCGGGATCTTCCCTCTCGGTAATGCAGCCCAGTATCAATTTTTCTGGCAAATTCGTAGGGAGATCCTTGAGAGAGTGAACTGCGAAATCAGTCTCATTCTGGAGCATCCCGATTTCCAGCTCTTTGGTAAAAAGTGCTTTATCCCCGATTTTAGCCAGAGCGACATCCAGAATCTTGTCGCCCTTGGTACTCATGCTATAAATTTCAAATTTTCTCTCGGGGTGACGCTTTTCGAGTTCTGCTTGCACCCATTCGCTCTGAATCATAGCGAGCTGGCTCTTGCGGGAACCGATACGCACGGTGCGGGGGGGGTTAGCAACGGTAGAGGTCATCAGCAGATCGCCTTGCAAATACAGTGACTCGATCTAGACTACAGCATAAGGGAGACCTCCAATTGACTTTTCTGCTAATTTTCTCGCCAACCATAAAAACTGAAGGGAGCGTCAAAGATGGCACTCTATATGTAGCGTAATTATTAGTTTAATTGCACCATATATTGTCTATATGTAACTCCATAATATATTTACTGTATAGCAGTAAGCGGTCAGCGGTCAGCGGTCAGCACAAGCACAAGCAATTGCCGAAGCGTAGCTTTGGCAAACTTCAAGTTGCTCTAAGCAAACATACATAATGCTATATCGCCCATAGATCCCAGCCAATAGCCAAAGAGCGCCACTCTTGCATCGTATCAATATATTAGAGTCTATTTCTAAAAAAAACCTTAAGCAAAATCCGTCTTGGTTTGGGAGAGCGATCGCCCTCGAATCTGGCATCCGAGCTGTCTTAAGATTTAATTTATAATCAAGTCCTAAGTTCCCATAAGGGCGAGGGAAGATTCTACGGGTTTGAGCAATGCAATTTGCAGCTTATCGAGAAATTATAGCAGTAAGCGGTCAGCTATCGACAGTCAGCTTGAGCGCCAAAGCCTTGCCACGTTCGAGCTATTGGCACTTTGATTCCTGTCCGCGCCCGAGCGTCGGTAATGCTATATCAATTTGAGACCAAATTTTTATTGGCCGAACTATAGCGCAAAAAACCCGCCTCCAAGGAACTAGCCTAGGAAGACGGGTTAAAACAGATATTTCTTTTTCTCGAACAGTTACGAAAAAAATAGCTATACGCAGTAGGCGATATTGGGATTAAAATTCGTATTTAATTCCCGTATCTACAGTTACTTGCAAATTCGGATTTCCCGAAACTGGTCGGGCGTCATATCGGAAAGACAGCCCATTGTTGAAAGACCAGCGCTCGCTCAGGGGGACTCCTATGGTAGTTATAGATTCGGCAAAATAGTCATCCGAATCTTCTATAGGAATTGTGAAAGCTAACAACTGACCGAACCTCAAATTCTCGAACAAGATATTTTGGTAATTGAGTTTGTAGTGGGCAACAGTAAACTCGAAGTCACTGTCATCGATTGTTTCTTCATAGCGAATGCCAAAACCCAACTCCATATTCAGGCTGCGCTCGGGGCCTTTTCTCCACAAGGTTAATCCAGGTCCCGTATAGAGACTGGTTCGGATATTGATACCTTCTACTTCGTCTCTTCTCGCATGAGAATTAACGAAATAAAGCCATCTTTCCGAAATATGGTGCCGGTAATTGGCGTCGAACTGACCTATCAATTGATTCTCGTCCTCGGGGGCGACGCGACTATTATCAAAGCTATTGGTTACGAACGCCCCAATATCTATTTCATTGGTTGACCATTGTCGAGCCAAGGCAGTGGCCAAGGTCGCAAAGCCTGCGGATTTGCGACCGGAAAAAAGTTGGCCGTATAGTGCCACGCTTCCAGTCCAAGGAGTTGGCTCCAAAGGAAAGAAAATAGGTTCTTCAGGTGGTGGCGGCGGGGGCGGCGGAGCCGATGCTAAGACCCGGGCTTCGGCCAAGAGATCTGAAGAAATTGCGTATTCCTCAAGTTCGGCATATCCTAGGGCAATCTCTGCTAGCAAAATCTCCTTTGCTTGCGGGTCTTCGATCGCATTGGCCGTATCTATTGCTCCAGACAATATATCCATAGCCCGCGAGGGTTGTCCGCTTTTGGCCGCAGACATGGCGATCGCTGCCAAAACGCTCCCTCTATCCCCAAGGGTTTCAATCGCCTCAGCCACTTCTATGGCTTGCAATAAGATTGCATTAGCTTCTGACTCTAGACCGAGGTTCGCATATTTAACAGCAATATTGCTCAAAAAACGAACCTTTTTGGCCGGTTCGGCGATACTCTCGGCAATCTCTAAGGCTTCCAATAAAACTTCAGTCGCTCGATCCTCTAGATCGCGTCCTTGAGTTAACTCAAAACAGTCTCGACCTTGCGGCGCTGGTGCGAGGGAGTTCGCCTCGACTTCTGGGACAGTCAAGACTTCGTTCAACTGACAAGATGCACCGGGAGCTGGAGCTGGCAATCCTGGACCCGCTAAGCCAGTTTCCCCTCGAACGGGTTCCGCTAATGATAATGGAGCTAATAATGCTCCAGCAATAAGTAGTCTGACGTTAAACATTAGCTTCCTAATCGCTAATTTTTGCAGTTGGAATGCTCCGAGCCAATTTTGGCCCTATCTACTCTGCGATCGCCACCATTCCCCCCAATGCTCTCGTCTTTACCCCAGAACTATGGTCTGGAAAGCATCGATTGCTTTGGAGAAGAAGTAGCAAGGAGTATAGTCAATAGTGGAGCATACCAGAAAGCCGCATTTCCAACGCATGAAATTTTTTTTTACTCGCCGAAGATCGTAAAATGCTTCCGAACTGCCTGCGGAAAAATCCTACTCGGGACTTACAAAACTATAGTCATTTCCAATAAGGATGAGACACTAACATCTATCTACAACGTCGGAAGATGTAGGGGCGATTCGCGAATCGCCCCTACATAAATGTCTCACTGTTATTTAAATCAACTATAAATAGTTCAATTAAGACAAACCTCAAGCTTTTTGTCAAAAGCGATCGCACCCAATGCGAACATGCCCAACTTTACCAATGCCCAAAGAAGCGGTCAGCGGTCAGCGGTCAGCGGTCAGCAAATTTGCTGAAAGCAGCAGAGCTGTTGGCGCAGCCTGCGCGCTCCGCGCATAAGCAGCAGAACTTTTTTGCCAAATGCCCAATGCCCAGAAGAGCGGTCAGCGGGCTAAAAGCTTATTGCTGATAGCTTATTGCTGATAGCTTTTTTGCCCAATGCCCAAATCCTTACTTCCGACTCAATCGGGTTCCCTGGCGGCAAACCAAATCGTAAGGACAATAGCGACAAGCTACGCGATCGATATCTGGCTCTACGGGAAAATGGCCTGTCTCCAATTGCAACTTTACCCGCTCGGCGAACTGAGCCAAAGCCTCCTCGTCGATATCAGCTTTTTTCAAAATTTTGCTCTTAGTCAGGGAATAATAATAAGCATTAGCGATTTGTTCTCCACCAGAGATGAATTCTTTGGCCGCTACCTGGACGTACAAAGGTAACTGGATATCCAGCTTAGCTTTGCCATCCATGTCCTTAGCCCCTTTCGGTGCCGTCGAACTGGTTTTATAATCAACGATCGCCAAACCTTCTTCAGTGCGATCGATCCTATCTACAAAACCCCTCACTTTAAGGCCATACCACTCGCCCTGAAATTTTTTCTCGGTACTCAACACTTGGGCTTCCTCTTGGAGAAAATCAGACGCCAATACCGTCCGGCGCAAGACCGTCAGATGCTCCTCTCTGCTCCCTTCCCAAGCCGGTAGGGCTGGCAGCTTCTCCATTTTCTCTGCTGCCAAAAAAGCATTTTCCAGATTAGCCAAAACCTTTTCCCGTAAGTCTTGCGTTGTTAGGGCAGTATCGTTATTATCGCCCCAGTCTGTATAGTTGCTATAACCGGCGATCGCCATTTGACTTTCCGCCGCTAAATTAACCTCTAAATTATCTCGCTCTAAATTAGCTTCAGATAACTGACCTTCAGAGTGTTTTTCTCCGATCGCCCATTTCAAAGCCAGCTCCAGAGTTTTATGATAAAGGCGACCTCGCAAGCTAGGGCTCAGTTCTTCTTCTGCCTCTTCTAGCTCCCCCAGACTCAAAATCTTATCGGCAAACCATTTAAAAGGACATTGTCCTAAGTTCACCAGTTGAGAAGCACTAAATTCTCGTTCCGACGGATCTAAGGGAATGCCAATTATGCCATCGTATTCATCCGGTAAATCGGAACTCTCTCGCCCCTGCTCTACCTCCCAGGCGTGGTAGGCATGGGGCAAAACTTTATCTTGCAAAACTTTATCTTGCAAATCTGGCTTGTCTTGGCAGTCTGCAAAATCTAAGGGCATTCCGTCCGCTCCTTTTTTCCCCGACCGAGGGGCAATTTCTTTGTTTCCCGACCAGGGAGCAATATTGGCGGCAGAATCGGCCAAATAACTACCTACTCTGGTTGGTTTATTTTCCCGAACTTGCCACAAGGGAGCGCTGACAACTTTTGCCTGTTTATTATTTTTGTTCTCTTTATTGCCCGGGCTAGTTCTCAAAGAAAGCTTGCGAGCGGATTCTATGCTAGCAACGGGTAAAGGGGGAGCGGCTGCGGGTTTTAATCCTAATTGGCTTAAGTAAGGACTTGCCAGAGTTTCGCTTCGCTCTATCAATCGAGGATAAGAAAGAGTGAGGCTTTCCGATGCTGCGAGGCAGACTGCCCAGAAGGAAAGGGCTTCTTGACCAGCGGTATTGACGCCGGCTAAGGGGATACCGAATTCTGAAAGAACTTGGCGATCTCGAAAATCCAAAACTGGATCTTGTCGTACTGGCGCTGGCAGCAGTCCCTCGGCGACTCCCAGCACAAAAACATGACGATAGCACGCCCCGGTCAAAGAAATTGGCGCGTGTAATTCCACCCCACCCCGTCCTGGGGCAGCGGGAACTCTCGACAATGACAGAAGTTGGCTTATCTCCTCTACAAACTGAACCAAACTGAGGATTTCTACTGCTGGCTCTGACAGAGAAACCAACCCTTCCAGGAATTTATAATAGGCAACCGCTTCTCTAGCCCAACGGGATGCTCGTCGTCGCAGATTCCAAAAACTAAGCACATCTTGGAGCCGCTTTACCCAATTTGCCCGGGTATCTTTTTGCGGCCAAGACAAGATAGACAAATCAACTCCCATATCTTGCCAAGCTTGGAGACTGGAGGGATGAAGCTTGCGAACTTGCGGCCAAATTTCTGGAGCCAATCCCCCGCATAGAGGATGCGCTAATACTTTGAGAGTCTGCTCGAAAGGCAAACCGGCCAGAATGGTTTCTGCCAAGGCTTGCACCCAAGCTCCGAATCGAGTGGTTTTCAGGGGAATAGCATAGAGCGCTCTAACTGGCACCTCGTATTCCCAAGCGATATCAAGAATAGTCGGGCCATATAAATTCTCGTCCCGAGCTACGATCGCAATATCATTCGGGGCAATCTGTTCGCTCAGCAAAGTCTTAACTTGAGCCAAGACTCCCCTTACTTCAGCTTCTAGATGGGGATAAGTATGGGCAAGGGGAAGATCTTGAAGATTATCTTGAGGATTATCTTGAGGATTAGCTTTTTGAAGACTAACCTCCTCTCCCGAAGATAACTGGGCAACTGAGGAGCTATCCAGAAACATATCGGCTGCCCGTTCGCCGAGGCTTTGGGGCGTGGCATCCGATACTTCTACTTGCCAACCTTTTTGTTTGAGCCACTGTAATCCCTTTTGGTTTTCGACAAAAAGAGGATGGTCTATTCCTGCCAATAGCAATATGCTCTCGTCCCCTGCCAGAGCATCAACAAAAGCAAGCTCGTCTGCCCGTGGAAAATGATAGCCGTAGAGAAGGAGCGATTCTCCTACGGACAAGCTTTGCGATCGCCTTTCTGGCAAAACAGCAGCCGCCTGCCAGAATATTTCTGCAGGGTCGATCGAATTTCTTTGGCGAAGCCTCTCCCGATAGGTTGTAGCCAAACGAGCCAACTGCTCGAAACGCTTTCTCGAAGAGGATTCTAATGGTATAGAGATGGGAGTTAAGGGGTAACTGGAGTCAGTATAAGGTGAAGAGCTATTTCTTTCCTGTTGCCAGTTCCCTGCTTGTAAAAGTTCTTTAAGGGTAGGCTCGAAAACGCGGCTAGTTCCTTCAATATCTGCGGTAGAAATAACTTCGGCCGCAGCGCCCCGCAATATACGAGAAGCGATAAGTGCTGGCGCAACTGCCAAGCCATTTTTGCCTAGAGTTTGGATGGCAAGAGCTTCTAAAGAATGGTGAGGCACCCGGAGCGATCGCGCGGTCTGGGGTGTCGGCGTTACAATATAGAATTTTTTGCTCGCCGTTAGAGAACGCGCTTTTTGATAAGGATATGGACTGAGGTATGCTATTCGCTTCATCTGAGCTAACCGAACGCTGCCAATATCTTATCTGCGATATGTGCGCTCGGCTTATCGGCTCCACTCAAAGCTGCACCAACAGCAGTAGGGGCGATTTCGCGCGATCGCCCCTACTGGATTGTCTGGCTTAAAATTGTAGGGAGCGGTTGAACGGAGTGTTGGCGAAGCCAACTCGTGCGAGTAACCCAACACAACGATTGGTATAGTTGGGTTACTCGCACGAGTTGGCGTTAGCCCTCCTTGGGCAGGCGGGGCGCGTTCGCCAACACTCCGTTCAACCCAACCTACAGTTACACATAATTTTAGGTTTGCCAAAGCACTACACTTGCGCGAAGAGTCTATTTGTCACAGCGCTATTGGTAGGGATATATAAGAGGGCCTTCTAGAGAGAGCGATCGCCTGGGGACTGATAATAATAACGCCATTGCCCCAGGGAGCTAACAGATCTGCAAACCATAGAAAACTTATTTGACAGAAGCGATCGCAGTATCTGCCCTGTCAGCTTCACAAATTTTGCTTCACAAATTTTGTAAAGTATTTTCTATTTAGGGGATTCCAATAAATAAATTACCCAATTTCTAGGACCGGCGTCCCCTAGGGTGTTAACTCTGGGGCTTTTTCACCGTTTTTGTGACATACGGAGATCGTTACCTCTAGAAACCCGAAACCTCCGAACGCGAACGGACTTTCCGGCTCAGAGAGATTCAAGGGAAGCAAAGACGCTATGAGCGCGAACGGGATAATAGCATGAAGTTTCCCTACACAAGAGCACCCTACACCCTACACAAGAGCACCCTAGGCGTCCCCCCTGTCCTAGGTCGGAGGCTTTTCGCAAGGAAAGTCCTACGGCGACAGGTTAAATATTTATTTGAAAATCCCTTAACTTGCCTTATTTGGGCTTTCTATCGAGCTGCTTTTTTTGAATAATTTTCGCTCCTTCGGATAAAAGCAACCTAGCTCCAGCCTTCCGGAGCGAAAATTATTCATCGTTCCTATTCGAGTCCTACAGAGTAAAACATTCAGGTGCAAACTAAATGCTTTTTCAGGCTCAGCTAGATCTTTCTTGCTGTTTTTGCCTGTCTGTATTTCCCACTGTGGACGGAGGGGCGTGGCCTCTTTTGATATATTCATGCCAAAGTCGAGCCAATTCTTCGGCCCGAGACTGCCACTCATTACGGACTTTATACATCCTCCTCGGTCGTCCGCGTCCCTCGACTTTTCTCCAATATCCCTGAACAGTTTCTTGGGATTCCAGAAATCTGAGGGCACTATACAGCACGGTATCGGAGAGTCGATAAGCTGAATATTCGCGTTCGAGTATCTGAATCAGTTCTGTGCCGTAGGAGTCTCCCTGCAACAAGATTGAAAGAACATAACATACGGTCAGTTCCTTGTTCAGATAAATCGGCGGGGGGTCTTGAAAGAATTGATAGATATCTTCAAATTTCATTTGCGATCGGTCTAAATACCCCATCCAATAATTGATTGATAAGGAATTGACACCCTGGCACTTTGCATCGTTGCCAATGGTTGAGCCCACGCATCGATGCTAAAAAAAGAGGCTCCCCATCTGGCAAAATAGTTTCTCCAGTAAGTTCGGGAGCATTCTGTAGCTGCTACATAAGACCTAACTGGTGCCAGCCCGTCGAAACGGACGTACTTAGGGTCTGTGGCTCCTTTCTTCATTAGTTTTTTGGTTCTATCCGGTAATATTCCGGTAATATCGCTATCGAAAATAGGATACTATCTAATTGTGAGTATCCAACGGTCTTTTAAGCGTAGATTCCCAGAATACAAGATAGCCACCATCCTAGCTCCTGCAACCATCAATTTGGGTGCTATCAATTTAGCTATACTTGCGGCTTCTGCCCGCGTGGGGGTGAAGACCCCGGTATTTAATGGCGGCCGATAGGGCGCTCGCGTCTCCGGAGCGAGAATCCCGCTTTTCGCGTTCAAAATCAGCGTTCGGAGCTAGCTGCCCGCACGCTATCGGTTAAGTATAACAGTATTTTTTCCCAAGCTGCGATTCTCCTATAGAGAGGCTCTCGTGGGTTTCTTACTTACAATGGGGCGCACCCTACAGATAGATCCCCTACCTAACTACTCTAGAAATTTCTATGAATGCAAACAGCAATCACGAGGTAGGCTATATTGGTCTGCCCCGACGCCAACACCTCCTTAGATGTTCCTCTAGCTAGGGGTAAGGGACTTGCGCAAAAATAAAGTACCAGTTATGCCTAGGGTGTGGGGTGTGGGGCTGCCAAGTCCCTACGCCCCGGAGGGCGGGCTACGCCTACGGGGCGGCTACACCGTAGGTGTAGGGAAAAGCACTACGCACTCAGGGAACGGACAAATCTCGCTCCTTCAGGACTTACGCAAACTATCCACATCTAGTATTTGTAGGGGCAATCAACCCGCGATAGCCCCTATTAATAGAGTCAATGCGTAAGTCCTATCCTTGCTAGTAACGGCAAGGCTTGTGCTAAAAGCTGACTACCGTTCGCCTGACTGCTTACTGCGATCGCCTTGGGCTATAGCAGTAAGCAGTCAGACCCGCAAATCATACCCACAGGCTTGGCGAGTGACCTGCTGTAACATGAGGCTATACAAAAATGCAGAGGGTGCAGAAAATGCGGAAATTCCAGAAAATTTCTGCTTCCAACGTTGGAATTCTCGCCAAATCCTGCTAAACTATCTTTATAGCTCCTTAGAAGGGGCAAAAATAAGGATCGCGGCTAGCCGCGACCCGCACAAACGACCATGTAAACCTTTCGCAGGGAGGTATTTTTCAGTCAAAACACCCTCAAAAACCCTGGTTGCTAGAGGGGTAGCCCTTTGGACTTCGAGGATTTAGGGCAAGAAGTCCTTTGCCATACTCCAATAGCTTGCCCGGGTGGGGGAAGACAGCCCACCCCAAGACCCCCGCTGACGAAAGTCGGAATTGCGGCAGCGGGTGGGTTTCCTTTGGAAAAATTTACGTTAGAAAGCGATCGCTGGCTTTAGGGAATTCCAAGAAATAAATTACCCAATTCGTAGGACGGGCGTCCCGCCTGTCCGGTGGTTTAAGCCTATTGACTGTAAACCTGTTTGTTATTGCAATTTCACTGATTTTTGATAGTTCGTCTTAAAAAAGTTAGATCGAATCCGGTTAATTGCCCTAAAAAAAGCTTCCCCTCCTGGGAGGGGCTGGGGTGGGTTTACCGTAGGACCAAACCAATCCAGTAGGGGCGATCGCAACAGTAAGGGACGATCGCAGCAAATTTAGTACCAGTCCAAGAGCGTCCGTCACCGTTCGGGCGATCGCCCAACGGGAGCGCATATGGCGTTGCCTCCCCTTCGGGGCATAGCCCCAAGAACCGGTACATTATTAACTTGCAATTCCCTAAGGGGAGCAAAGAAGCAAGGGATCGGGGGATATAATGGACCGTCAAGCAATATGCAGCTTAAGCAATATAGCGACTCTCAAATTGATGTGAGTTGTCTGAGGCCCGCGCATCCCAATATGAGAACCCTCGTTTTACAGCCGAGATCCAGAGCGGGGATGCTGTCGCCCCTACGTTTCTAGGGTCCGATCGTTTATTACACTTATTTGAGAAACGCTATATATATAGAGATCGTTTTTACAGTTTGCTTAGCTTCTGTTTATACTAGGTTTTTCGTTGCAAGTCCTCAATGGGCAACTTAAAACTTAAAACTTAAAACTTAAAACTTAAAACTTAAAACTTAAAACTTAAAACTTAAAACTTTCCCTAATGCCAAATGCAAAAAAGGGCGCGAGAGGTTGGCACCCCTCGCGCTTCGGGGTCAATCCAAACTGCGTGACGAGCTGTATGCCAACCACAACTCCCGCAGGATTTACGCAGTAGCCAAAACAGTCTCGCTGGACATTAAACGGTTGTAAGTAGCCCGCATTTTTAGACCCGCTAGGACTTGAAACAGCCCAGTGCCATTGTTAGAGCCCGGATAATCGCGATGCTGGAGCAGCAGTTCCGTCAGCTCGCCATAAAACTTACTAGAAGTATTGCTTAGGTGACTCTCAATATAGATCATCTCCTCTAGGTTGTCGAACTGCCCGTCAACTTCCAAGATAGATACTTCGTTACCTTCATAGGCATCTGGCCCGTAGTACATCTTAATACCGGGATAGGAACAGGTCAGCTTGCGCCCGCAAGGAATCCAGTTAATAGTAGAGCCTTCGTCAAACAGATAGGTTGGCTCCATCCCTGGAATCCCGTAACGCTGGATCATCCGCACCCGGAGAATCTTGCGCTCTTTATCATCGGGAATCAATTGGGTGGGCAATACTTGAATCACAATATCCGCATGAGCTTTCTGGGGCTCGATGTAGGCAGTAAAATCAGGACGCCGAGCATTGATGGAAGCCAATACGTCTTCATAGCGGTGCCCCCGCTCTGCCATATCTCGCTGGATTTTCCAGGCAATCTTGACTTCATCGCTGATATCCAGATAGACGCTGAAGTCCAACAAGGAGCGAACGCGCTCGTCATACAATGGATGAAGGCCCTCAACCACGATAATATGATTCGGCTCAACCCGCTCGGGTGGATCGATCTCGCCGGTTTCGTGGTTGTATATTGGTTTGTCCACTGCCTGAGTGTTCTTGAGCGCTTTGATTTGCTCGTACATCAGGTCAAAGTTGTTCGCTCTGGGATCTAGCGCCGTCACTCCCTTCTCTTTACGCTGCTTGCGGTCCAAACTATGATAGTCATCCAGGCAGATAACCGTCATCAGTTCTTCTCCAAACAGGTCTGTCAAGCGGCGCAGAAATGTGGATTTGCCGCATCCAGAGTCTCCGGCAACCCCAATTAAAACCACGCGATCCGGCTTACTGGTCATAGATTTCCTCTATCTTTCTCTTTGTACTTATGCTAAGGCGAAATGAGTATTTAGACACAATTAGATTGGTTTTATATTGGTATTGTCTCAGGAGGTTGGCTTTTAGGCAACCGATTGCTAAAGAGCTTTTGCCTTCGATCCCCGAGGTCTGCCACGACTTTTAAAGGACCCAATCCTGGTTTCTACCCGGTTCTCCGAACGAAAAGAAAAAACTGTATAGCAGTAAGCAGTCAGCAAGAGAGCGGTCAGCTTGAGCGTCAAAGTCTTGCCAGCTTAGGCTATTGGCGCTTTCTAACTGTCCTAACCTTGGTCTGTAGTGCTATATCGCAGAATTTCTTCGGTTGACCTGGACCAAATTGGGGCACAATGATAAGGTTCTCTTAAGATGATGTAGAGCGATGTACAATCCAAGCGGCGCTGGTGGCGCCAACAATACCCAATGGGGTAGTCGGTTATTTGTTTATGAAGTGGTGGGCTTGAATCAGAGCCAACAAATCGACCCAACGGATGCCCCCATTCGTCGCAGCGGCAAGGTTTCCATTACGGTGCCCTATAACCGCATGAACCAAGAGATGCGACGGATTAGCAGCATGGGGGGCCAAATTGTCAGCATCCGGCCTCTGGGCTCTGAGGGTCCTGACATATCGGCAGAAAAAAGCAAGCCAATGGAAAAAAAGCCAAAACCTGAGATACCCGTTAACATCTACAAGCCAAAAAATCCTTATATTGGCAAGTGCCTCAGCAATGAAGAACTCGTTGCGGAAGGCGGCTCGGGTACGGTTCGTCACCTGAAATTCGATATTTCTGGTGGGGACCTGCGCTATATAGAAGGTCAGAGTATAGGTATTATCCCGCCTGGAACCAACGAGAAGGGCAAGCCTCACAAGTTACGCCTGTATTCTATTGCCTCAACTCGCCACGGGGACGATGTTGACGACAAGACTGTATCTCTATGCGTCCGCCAATTGGAATACAATCACCCGGAAACTGGGGAAAAGGTCTATGGGGTCTGCTCCACTCATCTATGCAACCTGGAAGTAGGGGCAGATGTGGCTATTACTGGGCCTGTAGGTAAGGAGATGCTGTTGCCCGAGGATGAGGAATCCACAATTATTATGATGGCAACGGGAACTGGCATTGCTCCCTTCCGGGCTTATTTGTGGCGGATGTTTAAGGAGCAACACTCCGACTATAAATTCAAGGGTTTGGCGTGGCTGTTCTTTGGCATCCCCTATACTGCCAATATTTTGTATAAGCAGGAACTCGAAGAGTTGCAGGAGAAGTTCCCCGATAACTTCCGCATGACCTATGCCATCAGCCGGGAACAACAGAATTCCGAAGGCGGCAAGATGTATATCCAAGACCGGATTGCAGAGTATGCCGAAGAACTATGGCCCCTGATTCAAAAGCCAAACACTCATACCTATATCTGCGGATTGAAAGGTATGGAAGGTGGCATCGATGCAGGTATGTCAGCGGTGACCTCGAAGCAGGGCGTGGATTGGTCGGAGTATCGATCGCAGATGAAAAAAGCGCATCGCTGGCACGTTGAAACTTACTAATTGATTGCTCTTGACTTCAGCTTGCGTCCAGTAAGCGGATAGATCTATATATTTAAGGGGGAGTTGCTGTAGGGAGACCTCCCCCTTACCGATTTTTATGGTTTGTCCGATATAAAATCCCCTATGCCGGGACCGAACCCTTGGCTGCCGTTACAAATCGCGCATCTATGCGTATGGCAGGAATTTAGCTGACTGCTGAGCAGTGACAGCTAATAGCTTACTGCTATACCATTGATTGAAATGCTCCCCAGGCTAGAAATGAAAAACGATACTTCCTTGTGCGCGATCGCTCCTTATTGTAAAATTTAATCTATTGCTAAAATATTATTATGTGAGGTTAGCCAATGCGTCGGTTTCGCCTTCTAGTCCTTTTGGTTGCTAGCTTATTTTTCTGTAGCATTGCGAGTGGTTGTACGAGTTCCTCAAATGCTGAGGCTAGTCCAGAACTCGAACAGCAAGTTTTGCAAATTATTCGAGACAACCCAGAGGTAGTGCTTGAGGTGGTGGAGTTAGCTGCTAAGGAGCGACAGGAGCAGAGCATTCGAGAGGCGAGGCAAGGATTTTTAGCGCAGATGATTGCCGACCCTAGCTCTGTTATTGGTAACTCACCGACGACAGGTTCTCCCGAACAAAAGATTGTTCTGCTGGAGTTCTCGGATTTTCAATGTCCTTTTTGTGCCCGGGCTCACGAAACTGTGAAGCAGTTTATGGAGAAGCATGGCGATCGCGTCACCTTAGCCTATAAGCATTTGCCCTTGACTAGCATTCACCCCCAAGCCCTTCCTGCGGCTAAGGCTGCCTGGGCCGCCGGACGCCAAGGCAAATTCTGGGAATATCACAATGCTTTGTTCGAGCAGCAGAGAATGCTCGGAGAAGAACTCTACAATAAAATAGCTCGCGACTTGGATCTAAATGTAGAGAAATTTAATAGCGATCGCCAGAGCGACGCAGCGATAGAAGCACTTCAGGAAGATATCAAGGTGGCTCGCAGTTTGCGAATTAATGGCACTCCCTTCTTCCTCCTCAATGGCGAAGCCCTTTCTGGAGCTATAGAATTATCCCAAATGGAGGAGGCTCTCCAGAAGGTTTTGCAAAGCAATGATGAGTAATAAGTATATATAAGGAGGTAAGATGCGCGTTGCGCATCTTACCTCTTTACTTTCTCATCCACAATGGGACCTATTAATCTTTAGGCAGTTACTAATTCTCGTTGGGGTTGAGAGGGTTGAGAGGGTCGAGAGCTATTGCGAATTCCTTCAATTGCTTCTTTATAATCCGGAGCCTTAAAGACGGCGCTACCAGCGACAATCGCATTAGCTCCGGCTTCCAGGACCTGCCAAGTGTTGTTGACCTTGAGACCGCCATCCACCTCGATCCAGGGATCTAGACCGCGATCGTCGCATAGCGAGCGTAGCTTCCGGATCTTGGAAACCACTCCCGGGATAAAGCTTTGACCGCCGAAACCCGGATTGACGCTCATAATCAGTACCAAATCGCAGATATCAATAACGTACTCGATTAGTTCCAGGGGGGTGGATGGATTGAGAACTACACCAGCTTGTTTGCCCAATTCCTTAATCTGGCAAAGAGTACGGTGTAAGTGGGGAGAGGCATTGTGTTCGGCGTGAACCGAAATAATGTCTGCTCCGGCTTTGGCAAAATCCGCTACATATTTTTCTGGCTCCACAATCATAAGGTGGACGTCTAGGGGCTTGGTGGTCGTCGGGCGAATAGCCTGTACGATTAATGGGCCAATTGTAATGTTGGGTACAAAGCGACCGTCCATTACGTCAACGTGAATCCAATCAGCCCCAGCCTCATCTACTGCCCGGATTTCATCTCCTAGGCGGCTGAAGTCCGCCGATAAAATAGATGGAGCAATAACAGGCTTACGGGATTTGGTTTGTATCATGGCAAGTGAGTTCTCTTTTGATGCGGGAGCTTAATTTATTAAATTTTAACATTGTTTGAAAAAAGTCCATAATTGTTGGAAAGTTTTGGGAGCAGTCTAGGAGTGGTTCGGCAAAAAATCCTCAAAAAACTAGCGTGGACGATTGGAGGCATTGGCGTTGCCATGTTGGGCATACCGGCCCATTGTTTGCAAACTTCGGTAGGAGAAGCGGGAATCGATGCCCGTCGGCTCCATGCCCCCCCTTACGATTTGATTGGCCGGAAAATTGCGATTGGTGCTGTGGATATTGGCCGTCCGAGACAGTTTGGTTTAGATAAAAAAATTCCGGGACTTAGCAAAATACCCATAGCAAGGGTATTTTTTCAGGATGGACCGCCAGTTATCGATTCCGATAGCGAGTCTTCAGAAAAGCGCGCCGAGCAACATGCAGAGCAAGTGGCTTCGGTGATGGTCGGGACAGATAAAGCTTTAACTGGGGTTGCACCAGGGGCAAAGCTATATGCGGCTGGAGTTGGTCAGTCGGGGGCGGGCGGTCAGCGAGAAGAATGTCTGGCGGCTCAGAATTTGGCTGAGCAAAATGGGGGAGATCTGCGAGCGATAAACTTCAGCTTTGGGGAATCCCTGCGGCAAGATCCTAGAGCTGATGCGGTGCTGGACGGTTTGGCTTTGCTGACCTTATGCGTAGATTGGTCGGCTCGCACCCATGATGTGCTTTATGCGATCGCGGGCAATCAGGGGGGCGGCGGAATTCCCATCCCGACGGATAACTTTAATGGGGTTAATGTGGCGTTTAGTACCCAAGACGACAAAGGATCCTTTAGCAAGGTCGATTTGGCGAATGTGGGCACCATCTTTTCTGGGGTGTTTAGACGCCTGATAGGGAAGGAATCAAATATAGATGGACGGCGCTTGGTTGCTCTTGTGGCTCCAGGAAGCAATTTGGAGTTGATGACAATGGATGGTCGCACGACCAGGACGAGCGGGACCAGTTTTGCTACGCCTCATGTGACTGCAACGGTGGCTCTATTGCAAGAGTTCGGCGATCGCCAAATTCGCCAGAAATTATCTAAATGGACCCTAGATGCCCGCCGTCACGAAGTAATGAAAGCCGTTTTGATTAATTCAGCGGACAAAATCAAAGATACCGGCGATGGGTTGCGCTTGGGGATGACTCGCGACCTGCTCGCTCCGGGCAGTCGCAATTGGCTGAATTCCAAAGCATATCAGGACCGGGAATTGCCCCTAGATGGAGAACTCGGCAGCGGCCATCTTAATGCCTATCGCGCTTATCAACAGTTCAGTGCCGGCCAGTGGGGTCCAGATGCACCGGTGCCCTCTGTAGGTTGGGATTATCGGACTGTCTCTGAGAAGTCGGAGCTAGACTATATATTAGAGCAACCCTTAAAAGAAGGAAGCTTTGTGGCGATTACCCTGGCTTGGGATCGATTAGTGGAACTTGATGACGATAACGACAACGAACGGTATGATGCTGGTGAAAACTTTGTAGATCGCGGCTTGAATGACTTGGATGTATATCTGATGCCTGCGGATGAAGATGACACAGAGCAAAGTGTCTGGTCCTCTGTAAGTAAAATTGACAGCAGCGAACATATTTTTTACCGCATACCCAAGACGGGTCGCTATAAAATCCGAGTTAAGTATAAAAAGCGCGTTAATGAGGAAACTCAACCTTATGCGATCGCTTGGTGGACAGTACCGGCGCGTTGAGATAGGCTATGTTTCAGAAGTTCCGTAAATCTAAAACCAGCAAAACCGAACCTCTTTCCAAGGAAGATGCTAGGGTGCGAGCCCGCTATATTGCCTGGGGTTTGGGAGAAGAGCAAGTCCCCGAAGTCGAGGGGATTCAGGATACTTTTGAAAACAAAACTCTAGAACGTATAAAGCTATTCTATTATCTGATTCCAGTTGTAGGTTTGGTTCCCTCTCTCTGGACCATATACAGGAGAAAAGGTAGCTCAGAGCAAATAGCGATCGGTAGATTGGCCGTTACCCTGGCTTTTGTTTGGTGTTCGGGTTACGTTTTACTAGAAACTGGTGCAAAAACTGCGGAATTTCTGACTTTGCCTTTGTTATTAGCTAGCAGCTTGCTGACTTCGAGTTATTTTTTAGTCAATCTTTGGCTAATGATACGGCTTTTTCAAGGGAAATCGTTAAAAGTACCTGGGCTGAGTAAGGCAGAGCAAGTTGCTGGCAAGGGTCAGAGAAAATAGCTTCTGTCAAAAGTCCTGGATAAAAAAATAAGAATATATAAGGAATAAGGGCACAAAGGACAAGGCACAAAATAGAATATGGGCAGGAGACCGAACTTGAAGCATTATATGCTAGACAATCATTTTAAAATAATTTTTTTTGTTGCGCGTGAGGTTTCCCCGTGACCGCTGATAATTTATCCAAGCAAAAACTCCTGCAGCCACAAACGAAAAATATGGGTAAAAAACATCCAAAAAAAAGGGGAGGTTTCTTGTGGTTGTGTTTTGGGTTGACTGGCGTGGCAATGCTCTCAGCTACAGCAGGAGCATTGCTGGCTATGTCTCTTTCTACGACGCCTTTGATGCAGAGCCAGTTTACAGAAGAAGAGGCAGCCATGTTTTCCCAAGAAGATATGGCTCATACCAGTCTGCAACTGCCAAAACTAACTAGACCAGTTAATATTTTAATTCTCGGCACTAAGGTCTTGACTTCAGATGTTGACGAGACACCCGAAGTCGATTTGGGATATCACGCTACTCTCAATTCTTTGGAGGGTCTCTCGGATGTGATGTTGCTAGTGCGGTTCAATCCGGAGACTCAAAAGTTAATTGCACTTTCTATTCCCAGAGATACCCGAACTTTGCTAGAAGGGTACGGCTACAGGAAGATTAATGATGCCAATCTTTATGGGGGGCCAGCATTAGGAGCTAAAGCAGTTAGTCAGCTAGCGGGTGGAGTTCGCATCGATCGTTATGTCCGCATCAATGTCTTGGGTGTGGAAAAATTAGTGGATGCTTTGGGCGGAGTTCATATCTATGTGCCTATGGATATGAAGTATCAAGATGATAGCCAGCATTTGTACATTAATCTGAAAAAGGGCGAGCAGCATCTTGATGGCTCGAAGGCATTGCAGTTTCTGCGCTATCGCGATCGCAAGTTGGGGGATATCGGTCGCATCCAGCGGCAGCAGTTGCTAATGCGATCGCTGATGGAACGGGCTCTTTCTTTGGATACGATTCCCCGAGTGCCCAAAATTCTCTCGACTATCAAAGAGCATATAGATACTAATTTGACGATTGAGGAGCTAATGGCATTGGTAGGTTTTGCCGCACCTCTGGATCGCCAAGATGCAGAAATGCTTTTAATACCAGGAGAGTTTAGCGATCCCAAAAAATATAAAGCCAGCTACTGGTTGCCAGACCTCAAAGCTATAGATGCCATGATGGCAGAACATTTCGGCTTTGACCAGCATAGTAGGGGCTATAGAGAGGTCGATCCCACTTATCTGAAAGTGGCAATTCAAGATAGTACCGAAGATTGGGAAGCGGTAGATGAATTGAAAAGAACTCTCAACGATAATGGCTACTGGGGAGTCTATGATTCTGAGTCTTGGGTAAAACCTTTAGAGGTGACTCGCATTGTCGCCCAAAAAGGCGATGTTAAAAGCGCCCAGGCCATTCGCGATGCTCTAGGCTTTGGAGAGGTTTTGGTGGAAAGCACTGGCAGCTTGCGATCGGACGTAACCATTCAACTGGGAAAAGATTGGCGCGATCGGCTTACAAAACCAGAAGAGTATGAATCGGATTTAGAATCTCAAGAACTAGAATCTCAAGAGTTTGAATCCGAAGAGCTAGAATATAGAGATATAGAAGATCGGTAAAATGTAGGGGGTATGGGGCAATAGCTTCGCTATCCCTACCTAATGACGTGCAGGCCGCGCAGGGAAATTTAGCCTAGATTGTAGAAATCATCAAACTTAATTGAAATGACTATAAGTAATGAGTAAGGTACGCTTCTAGAACCTTACTCATTATTATTATTGTCATTTTTTAAAAAATGAGACAAAATGTAGAGGCGATTTCGCGCTCTCGCCCCTACATTAGGCGATCGTAGCTGTATCGAACTTAATTGAAATGACTATAGTTATTGCACTGGGGCGAAGCATCCCAGTACGGGGATTGTCGTTCGGAGCGCGCGAGATTGTCTTGGGGATGCTGTCGCCCCTACGCCCCTACACCCCTGGATTTGATATTAGCGGAAATTCTCAGGATTCAGTTGGCGGTTGGAAGAGGGAGAGAGAACTTCTTGCAGTCGCAGACCAGTTCCGCCATCAGAAGGATGGAGGAAAGGACGCAAATTAATACCGCTTCGTCCGATCGCCGAGTTATTATTGGGACTTCCGGTCGGCAATGTCACTCCAATAGCATCCTCAATTTCCCCAAGGATATTGCCACCGCGCCCATTATCTACAATTGCGTTGACGGCATCAGTTTGCTCGCCGCTATCGGCAACGGTTAAGTTCTCGAAAACGCTATCGCGAATAGCTACTGGGTCTTGACCCGGAGGCACCGTCAGCACAATCCGACAATCAGAGTTGGCTTGGGTCGTTACGCAGAGAACGTCGTAGTTATTTTCTATGCCAACGCGCAATTCGTCCAATCCGTCGGGACGATAAGATTCCAATCGGCGAGAAATTTCTCCACAGCGCCGTTCGGGAGTCCATCCCCCTCCTAAAGCGCTAGGCTTGGCCCATTCGTAATTTTGGCCCTCCTGACCTTCCGGGCGATACATGACTATGTATTCCCCATTCATGGCTTCGCAGGCAAACCGACGCTGACTTGCTGCGGTTTCTGTTTCTGGCACTTCTTCGGAAGGGGCTTCGGCTTCTTGAGGTTCTTGTTCGGGAGGAATGCGCACGTTCGACCTTTGTGCCAGTTGTATTCCCATTTTTTGAGACCCAGTTTTGACCGTTGTTTGGCCATCCCCCGCAGCAGTGGCAGCGCCAGCAGCGAATATAATCGCTAGGCCAAGGGATGCGCTAAGGGATGCGCCAAGGGATGCGCTACCCCGCGTTGGTGTTGAGGCTAAAATATTACGAAAAGATAATTTTGGTAAGAGCATAGAAGTCTCCCTAAGTTTTCGCTTGTTGCTTGCGATATCCCCGTCCGTTCCTCATCTCGGCATCGCTTTTTATGGCGATCGCTGTTTCACGGGTAATACAGACGCAAGTCTGGTTAAAAAAGATTCTCGTCCTGACTGGTATTTTAGTATAGTTTAAATAGAATGAGAGCTTCTGAGAAACCCGGGGGTTTAAAAAAACGGGTTTTTGGCTCCGGTGAGAATCGGAACTCATTGCGGATTAGTTTAATTTTAGCATAGTACCCCCTCTAAGAGGTGCTAAGAGTACAACAGAAACCTGGAAAGAGGAAGGAAAAATGGCCACAATAACGATTGAGGATATAAGTCCAGAGTTGATAGAGAGGCTGGAGGTTCTTGCTGACCGGCACGGTCGTTCTCTCCAAGAAGAGTTGAGGCAAATCCTGGAGGTAGCAGCTCCAACCCCGCCCCCAGCGCGCATAGAGTGGAATGCCACACCAGAACAGATTGAGAAAATCGTCAAAATGGCAGAGGGGATGCGTGAGCAGTTAGCGCATAATGCTGGAATTGACGTTGCTACGCTGAAACCACTAGACAGAGACAGCATTGCAACTGGGCTCGAACGCTTGAAAGCACTCAAGAAAATATCGTTGGAAGGGATGTCTATTAGAGAAATGAGAGAAGAGGGAAGGAGATTTTAATGCCTTTTGTACTGAATTGCTCCGTAGGGATTGTTTAAGTATTAGTCTCTGCTATTGCTATTTGCTGTAAGAGGTGCTAAAATTAGTAAAACAGAAACCTGGAAGGAAGAGGATGGCTATAATAACGATCGAAGATATAAGTCCAGAGTTGGTAGAGAGGCTGGAGGTTCTTGCTGACCGGCACGGTCGTTCTCTCCAGGAAGAGCTGAAGCAAATCCTGGAGTTAGCAGCTCCTACGAGCAGCTTGGACGACAATGCAATAGAAATAGCTCGAAAAAAGGCAGCTTTAATACGCCAGCAAATTGCCGCTAAGTGGGAAGCGAGCAATATAGAACAAAAGCCAGTAGAAAGCAAGTTGGATGCAGCCGCAGCGATCGCTGGCTTTAGGGCATTCAGACAGAAGATTTCTAATAACGAAATGTCTATACGAGAAATGAGAGAGGAGGGACGTAGGTTTTGAGTCGCTTTGTACTAGACTGCTCCGTAGGAATTAGTTGGTTTATGCCGGACGAAACCAATGATGATGCAGAAGCTATTTTAGCGTTTTTAGGAGAGGGTTCGGAAGCGATCGTACCGAGTATATTTTGGTTAGAAATTGTTAACGTTTTGCTAGTAGCAGAGCGAAGGAATAGGATCGGAGAAGAGGATGTTACTGAAGCCCTAGCAATGTTAAGTGCTTTAAGAATTTTGGTAGATGCCAATACAGTGCAACAATCGACGGGAGCGACTTTAGAGCTAGCTCGTCAGTACCGTTTAGCGGCTTATGATGCTGCCTATCTGGAATTGGCGCTAAGAGAAGAATTGCCTCTAGCAACCATAGACAATAGGCTAGCTGAAGCCGCCCGGGATTGCGGCGTTTTTATGGAAATACCTACCCTTGGGGATATAGAGTTTTAGGATGTCTGATTCCGGGAGTAGCCGGGGATAGCGAGTTAGACTTTTCCCGAGCAAAGAAACCTAGTAGTTTTTCAAGGTAGTTTTGAATAATTTACCAATGCCCAATGCCCAATGCCCAATGCCAAATTATTATTTATCCTGCCCAGCGTTCCAAAACCCACTCTTGCACAATAGGATTGACCAATTCTGGTGCTTCATCGTGAGGACAGTGGCCTAATCCTTCTAAGGGAATAAATTTTTCTACTGCGGGAAACTCAGCCAATTCTCGTCCCAAGGCAATTGGTTCCCAAGGGTCGTCGGTTCCCCAAAGGAGAAGAGCCGGACAGGGAAGAATGGGTAAGAGGTCTTCTGGCAATGGTCCTTGAGAATAACTGATAAAAGCGACAAAGACATCTACAGCATTCGGGTCGGATGCAGGAGCGAGAATAATATCTATCAGTTCGTCACTGACCGCTTCTGGGCGCTGATAGGCTTCGAGCAAAATTTTGCGTACTGTTTTCCGAGTAGCCAGTTGCTTGAAGAAAAGCTGGCTTATCCATTTGATAGAAAGAACTTTTTGGGCGATCGCGGCTCCTAAGCTTTTATAAGCGGGCATTTCCGAGCGCTTGCGATCGTGGAGCAGCCGCAGGGAGCAATTAATCGAGATGATGCCCAAGGCGATATCGGGATAGCTGACAGCAGCTTGCATGACTGCCACGCAACCGATGGAATTGCCGACTAGAAAAGCCGAGCCGCCGACCACTTCTCGACAAAAATCGGCTATTTGTTGGCTCCAAGTTTCAAAAGTATAAGAAATCTCCGCACCGGGAGTTGGTTTGGCAGAGCCGCCGAAGCCAATCAAGTCGATCGCATAAACCCGGCAACTGGTAGCAAGAGCGGGGATATTTTTGCGCCAATGTCCCCAAGAGGCACCAAAACCATGTACGAGGACAACTGCTGGCCCAGTGTTTCCTTGGGCTTGGTAACAGATTTGCCAACCTTGCCAAGTCCAAGTTAGAGCAGAAGAGTTGATAAGGCTTGGGGAAGTTTGGTTATCAGTAGAAAGATTCATAGCAATTCCTGAATCGTTTGCGGGCATTGGGCCGAAGGGCACCTCTAGGGTGTGGGGTGTGGGGTGTAGGGCGCTCTTGAAAATTCCCGCAGCTATTTTTCGCGAAGCGCTTCGGGAGTCGGAAAGTCCTACAGGGACGGAGGTTTCGGGATTAAGAGAGCTAACGATACCCATATGTCAGTAAAACTGTGCTGTGAAAAAGCCTCAGAATCAACACCCTACCCCACACCCCACACCCCACACCCCACACCCTAGCTATTCGTTGGCATTGGGCATTGGACCCACAAGCATTGGGAAAATTGCAACTAAAAATTTGACAGTCCGCTAGGGTAGTAGGGGCGATAGTGGCAGCAGCGGTTCCACTAAAGCCGCGATTGTATAAAGCATATAGTATCTCAAAAATCGATCTTATGGAAAAAACCAGCACTCCCGTCGGCAGCCACGCTCCGGATTTTGAATTGCCTGGTATTGACGATCAAAGTTAGTGGTAGGGAATTGGGAATTGGGAATTGGGCACAAAAGCTATCAGCTATCAGCTATCAGCTTTCAGTTTTGAAATTGTAGGTTTCAGCTAGCTGCTGACCGCTGACTGCTGACCGCTACTAGCTATAAAGATCGATCTTAAGTCGGAGACAAATGGCAATAAATAAGAAGACAAATGACAAAGGCAAGGAGATCGTGGCAAAATGCTTTTGTGCTGCTATCTTGAGGTGGAGGCAATTAGAATTAAGATAATAGTCACTCAATGGGCACTTACCAACAGGTTTTGCGGCACAAGCCTTACCAACGGGTTTTGCTGAAGCTGAGCGGTGAAGCCCTTATGGGCGATCTGGGCTACGGAATCGACCCAGAGGTAGTTAGCGGCATCGCTCAAGAAGTAGCAGAAGTTGCCGCAACGGGGGTGGAAATGGCCATCGTCGTAGGCGGTGGCAATATATTTAGGGGAGTGAAAGCAGCATCAGCAGGGATGGAACGGGCGACGGCAGACTATGTGGGAATGCTGGCAACCGTAATGAATGCCATAACCTTACAGGATTCTCTGGAACAACTGGGGGTACCTACTAGACTGCAGACAGCGATCGCAATGCAGGAAGTAGCCGAACCATACATCAGACGTAGGGCCATTCGCCACTTAGAAAAAAAGCGAGTGGTCATCTTCGGGGCGGGTTCTGGCAATCCCTTCTTTACTACAGATACAACGGCGGCCCTGCGAGGTGCGGAAATTAATGCGGAGGTGATATTTAAGGGGACGAAAGTAGATGGGGTATATGATAGCGATCCTCATGTCAACCCAGATGCCCGACGCTATCAAAGCCTGACTTATGCTCATGTATTGACCAAAGAGTTGAAGGTGATGGATAGCACGGCGATCGCCCTGTGCAAAGAAAACAATATCCCGATTATTGTATTCAATCTCTCGGTGCCAAGGAATATCCGCCGAGCAGTAAATGGAGAAGAAGTCGGAACCATTGTGGGAGGTTTATGTGAAATTAGATGACGCTGAAGGCCATATGCAAAAAGCAGTTGAGGCAGCTCAACGCTCTTTTAATACTATTCGCACGGGTCGCGCAAGTACATCGTTGCTGGATAGGATAATGGTAGATTGCTATGGGGCTCAAACACCCCTGAAATCCGTGGCTAGCATTAACACGCCAGACGCAAGCACTATTGCAATTCAACCCTATGATAGCAAGAACTTGAACGCGATAGAAAAAGCCATTTCTACCTCCGATGTGGGATTAACCCCTAACAATGATGGCTCGGTTATCCGCTTAAACATTCCCCCGCTGACCAGCGAGCGGCGGCAAGAATTCGTGAAAATGGCGGCCAAATTTGCTGAAGAACAGAGAGTCTCAGTTAGAAATATGCGCCGCGACGCCATAGATTCGACGCGCAAGCAGGAGAAAAAAGGGGAAATTTCTAAGGATGAATCTCGCGATATTCAAGACAAGGTTCAAAAGCTAACCGATAAGTACATTGGCAAAATAGACAAATTGCTCGCAGAGAAAGAAAAGGATATCAATACCATCTAGGAATGGGAATTGGGCATGGGGCATCGGGCATCGGGCATGGGGAATTGGGCATGGGAAATTGGGCATTGGGAGGAGTGAAAAGTGAAGAGTGAAAAGTTAAGAAAACTTATTCGCTTTTCACTATTATGGTTCCCCTTGTCCCCCAGTCCCCTTGTCTCCCGGTCTCCGGGTCTCGCCCGATGCCCAATGCCCGATGCCCAATGCCCGATGCCCCATACCATTTAGTAGTTAAATTCAAGTATTATGTTCGATTGTATTATTGTGGGAGCCGGTCCAGCCGGAGGAACAGCAGCCTATCATTTAGCAAAGCGAGGGCGTTCTGTTCTGGTTCTGGAAAAAGAAGCCCTGCCGCGATATAAGCCTTGTGGGGGTGGGGTGTCGCCAGCGATCGCCGAGTGGTTTGATTTTGACTTTAGTCCGGCGATTTCCCTGCGAGTCAAGCAACTGCGTTACACTTTGAAAATGGAAGACCCAGTGGAAGTGACCATCGACACTACAGAACCAATCTGGATGGTACGGCGAGAGGTTTTCGATGATTTTTTGGTTAAACAAGCGGTGGCTCAAGGAGCGGAACTGAGAGACAATACGGAAGTGACTGGCGTAGAATTTAAAAGCGATCGCTGGCAAATAAAAACCAAGCAAGAACCCTTAGAAGGTCGCTATTTGATTGCTGCTGATGGTTCCAAAGGCCCGATGGCAAAGTTTCTGGGCTTCAAAGAACGCAAGCGTAGAATGGCTGGAGCCTTAGAGGTGGAATTGCCCGAGTCCGCTAAAATCGATACTAGAGTCAATTTTGATTTTGGCTTAGTCAAAAATGGCTATATCTGGAACTTTCCCAAAGCAGACGGCTATTCGATTGGTATTGGTACTTTTGTCGGCGGCGGCACTCAAGACCTCAAAGGTATTTTGGCAAAATACGGCCAACTGTTTGGATTGGACGTGAAGAACGGCGAACAATACGGACATGGTTTGGCTTTGTGGGATGGCGACCATAAGTTGCATACGCAAAATGCCGTTTTAGCTGGGGAAGCTGCTTGTGTCGTAGATCCTTTCACAGCCGAAGGGATTCGCCCATCTATTTTTAGTGGCATGAAAGCTGCGATCGCCATTGACGAGGCTTTGGGAGGCGGCGGCGACGCTTTGGAAAAATATACCCAAGTAATGAGCGAAGAATGGGGCTCGGATATGGTCTGGGCGCAACGGTTAGCGCAAGCATTCTATCGCTTCCCTGGCATCGGCTACAAAGTCGGAGTCAAAAGACCCGTTGCCACCCAAAAAATGGCTCAGATTCTCTGTGGCGAACTGCGTTACAGCGAAGTCGTAAACAGTGCCCTAAAACGCCTGAGCAGCGGCCTCATTCCGGGTAGAAGTTAGTTTTGAGTTTTGAGTTCTTAGCTTGAGAGTTTTGAGTTTTTAGCTTGAAAGTTTTAAGTTTTGAGTTCTTAGCTTGAGCTTAGGAGTTAGAGTTTTGAGGTTTGAGTTGTTAGCTTGAAACTCTGCTTTTCCTTAATTGAAAATTCACAAGCTAAGAACTCAAAACTTAAACGCTCTTTTTCTGTTTTTGATAGGCCAGATACACCGATTATAAAAAGACTTCAGCATAAACGGTAACTCCGAGTTTTTCATCTAAAACCATTGTTCTATACGTCGGGATAACTTCTGGCTTAACTGCTCTTTGGCTTGGACGTTCATTTCCCCGCGCCGCTGCAAATATTCGCGAATTATAGCAGTAAGCAGTCAGCAAGAGAGCGATCGGCCTTTAGTCAAAGTCTTGCCAGTTAAGGCTATTGGCGCTTTGTAACTGTCCTAACTTTGGTTGGTAGTGCTATACTGCAAAGTCATCCGGCAGCATAAGAGAAAAATCAACTTTTTCCAATAGTCGTTCGGCCAAGGCATCGGATATAGGAAAACTTGCTGTAGCAATCGGTTGTTCGTCTTGAGCTACCAGGGTTCCCGCTGCAAAATACCCCAAGCGCTTTTCCTGTTTGTTAAAGATAATTAACAACGCGCCCATAAATATTCGCAAGTCTTATTTAATTTAAACCTGAAAACTCTCAAGCTAAGAACTCTCTAAGAGCGATTGTCGCCGCGCACCAGAATAACCGTGCCATTACAGCCCCGGGCGATCGCTTCGGGAATATTGCCCTGAATTGCTTGTTGCAACAGCCCTCCCCGAGTGACGCCGACAATGACTATATCATAATTAGATTGATTGGCAATCTCGATAGTCGTCTCCGAGACAGAGCTGCCATAAACAGGAGTCGCGTCTATAGAACAATCCACCTCGCCTTCTAGAAATTCCTTGCTTTCTTTCAGAGCCGTTGCATCCAGAGTAGATTGGGATGGAGAGAAGATTTGACAAAGGCGAATTTCCGGTTGAATCCCCAGGGTCAGCAGAGCGGGAAGGAGTTTCACTGCCTCTTGAGAATTCGGTCCGCCAGCAACGGGAACTAGCCAGCGGTTGAATAGAGGGATGGGGCAATAATTCTCTATAGGTTCTCGATTTGCCCATTTCACCAACATTACTCCGCAAGGAGCTTCGCGTATTACAGAATCTACGATATCGCCAAAAATACCGCCAGGGGTAGAATGGCTGCCCTTCCAGCCCATTAAAATTAAGTCAATATGCCGCTCTTTAATAGTTTCTAGAATACTGTGGACAATATCGTGGGATACCCTAATCTGAGTATGAACCTGGACTTGGTTTTCCTCTCCCATCTGGGTTGCTTTTTGTAGCAGGCGACGAGCTTTAGCAGTTCTCACTGCAGTTTGGGAAGGAGAATTGTGACGGGGCACCTGAATTACTTGGATGCATTCTACTTCGTAGTTTTTATGTTTGGCGATCGCCAGAGCTACTTTTAGCAGCAAAGGAGCCGTTTCGAGATTGGCCAGAGGCACCAACAAGCGACCGCTACCTAACTGCGGCGATCGCGTTTGATACACTACATAAGAAGGAACGCTAGGGGAATTCGCCTGAGTTTCATCGAGCAAACGAGCGCTCTCTGCCCGAATAATATCGCTGCGAGTAATAATACCCACTAGCTTGCGTCCTTCCACCACCGGCAACCGGCTCAACTGATAGCGATTCAACAGATAAAGAACTTGGCTTAAAGTATCTAACGGGGATACGGTCAGGGGGTGGTGGGTCATAATATCCTTCAAAGGCATATCTCCTTGAAGCTGGAGACTGTCTATTTTGGCCAAATCTGTCTGGCTGACAATCCCCACTAATTGTCCTTTACTCGTTACGGGAAAACCTCGATGACGAGAAGCAGAAAATACTTGCACCGCTTCGTCCAGACTAATACCCGCATCAAGAGACTCCACCTTGCTCTGCATAACTTGATTGGCTTTTAGTTCATTTAAAATATCCCCAGTGGCTTTTGTTTTTTTTAGATTAATTCCATTTAAAGAAAGTAGCTCGTCATAGAGAGAACCGCTAGAGATGCTTTCGGAAACCAGGTAGGAAACTACGGTGGCAATCATCAGAGGAAGAACGAGATTAAAATCGGTGGCAATCTCGAAAATAATAACTACTGCAGTAATTGGCGCTCTGGATACGGCGCAAAAAAAAGCCCCCATTCCGGCAAGAGCATAGCTGCTGGGTTCGCCGATCGCTACTATGTCCCACTGCCACAAGCCAACCAAGTAGCCCAGGGAAGAGCCGAGAATTAGTGAAGGAGCAAATAAGCCGCCGGGGGCACCAGACCCTGCCGCGACGACTGTAAGTATAAAGTGGGTTATAAAGGCGATCGCCGTTGTGACCAACCCCGCCTCTCCAGTTAAGAGAAACTCGCGCAAACCGCTATTATTGCGGAAATGTTCCGGCAAAATGGCCACCACAAGACCGCAAATTAATCCAGCCAGTCCTACTCGCAAGGGCATACTGGCGCGCAGAACTTTACGATTGAAAATGGTAGCGCCAACAATTCCTTTATGAAAAAGCGCGCCAAATGCTCCAGCGAGAATTCCCAACATGAGATAGAAGGGAAGTTCCGTCAAGGAAAAGGTTATATGAGACTCATTGAGATTCAGATGGAGGTTTAGGTTCTGACCCCCGAGAATTCGAGATACCACGGCACCAATGAAAGAAGCCATGATGGCTGGGCCGAGGGTGATGCTGGATAAGTCGTAAATTAAATCTTCGACTACAAAGAGAACGCCAGCGATGGGAGCGTTAAAACCCGCTGCCAATCCGGCTGCAGCTCCGGCGGCAATGAGCTGGCGGCGGTGGTCGGGGGAAGTAGGAAACCAGCGGCTTAGCTGAGCGGCGATCGCAGCTCCAATTTGTACTGTCGGCCCTTGTCTTCCTAAAGTCAATCCAGAGGCAACCACTAAAATGCTGTTAGCTAATTTAACAAAAGCTATCCGCCCATTAAGGCTGCTGCCAACCCCTGCTAGAGCTGCTTTTACTTGAGGAATGCCGCTCCCAGAAGTTTCTGGTGCAAAGCGTTCTACTAAAGTACCGGCGAGCAATCCACCTAAAAGTCCTACTGCTGGGAGCCATAACAAAACTGGGCCATTGTGGGCGGTATGGACTCGCCAGGAACCCAGCCATCCCACCCCTAGTTTGAGCAAAACTGCTGCCAGTCCGGAGGTCAAACCAATTAAACAAGCTTCCAGAATAGCGAGGCGTTTGGGCTGGAAGAAAGAGGCGATCGCCCTAGCTGTACTTTGAAAATATCTGGTTGGCGAGATTAGCCTCATAATCGGCGCTCAATTTTTTTACGAGTTCATCTATAGAAACCCGGTTTCTTTGACAATACCTTCGCCAAAACGCAAAAATACCTTGTTTGTAGGGAGCGACTCGGGAACGAAACCCAACAAATACCCGATCGTTAAGGGACTTGCAAGTTAATAATGTACCAATTCAAGGGGCAACGACCAAGCTCAGCCCGAACGGTAGTGGTCTTTTGGACTGGTACTTTATTTTTGCGCAAGTCCCTAACCAATGCCGGATCCCCCCAAACCCCCCGATAAAATGGGGGGCTTAAGACCCGTTCGACGATTGCCCCCCTTTTTAAGGGGGGTTGGGGGGATCGTGCCGGCGGTAAAAATGGCGAAGGTATTGTTTGAGAAACCGGGTTTATGATGTTTCTCAAACATATCAAATAATCAAGGAATTGCTAGATCGATTTTTTCTATCTACACCTGCTGTCTATTTGGTTCAGGAATTATGCAAAAACGCGCTTCTCAGGGCTGATTTATTAACTAAACGTTAAAGTCTCAAACTAATAAGCGCTGGAGAAATAAGCCTCCTAACTCCTTAAAAAAGAAAGGGGCGCATAAGGTTTATTGTTCTTTGCCGGTTACCGATAATCCTTCTACAATCAGAGAGGGACTGTAGCAAGAGCCATTCCATTCTGCATCGCCCCCCAGTTCTACTAACTGTTTCAGAGCGCTGTAGGCATTGCCCGCCACCATTGTATCTTTGACTCTGCCGACTATTTCGCCGTCGAGGACTCGATATGCCAAATCCAGATTAATCGAGAAATCGCCGGAGATACCCGCACCGCCCCCCAGCATTTGGTCAACTACAATGCCATTTTCTAGACTGGCAATTAGCTCTAGTAAAGACCTGCTTCCCGGCTGAATCAGCCAGTTATATAAACCGGGAGCGGGATAGCTGCCCAAACTAGGGCGAAAGCCATTACCTGTCGGGGGCGTTCCCAGCGATCGAGCGGTAGCGCGGGAGCTGTAAAACTGCTGCAATACTCCGTCTTGGATGAAGACAATTTCCTGAGTAGGGGTGCCTTCATCGTCAAAGGGGCAGCTAAATGGGCCAATATGCGGCTGTTGGGAGATGGTTATGGCGGAGGAGGTGACCTTTTGACCGGAGCGATCGCTCCAGGGCGATGCCCCCTCTAAAACTCGTTTGCCATTGAGCGCCGCTTGCAGGGTGCCCCAGAGCATATCTGCAGCTTTGGCCGTAAATAAAATTGGCACCCGACCTGTGGGGGGTTCTATATTTTCTTTTGCCCAATCCAATCGCTGCAAGATTTGCTTGGCCACAATCTGCGGTTCTAGATATCCCCGTTGCATTTGACCGTCGCTCACCATCAAGAAGTCATCCGATCGCACCCATTCAGCGGAGATATAAAAACTCAGAGTTGTATCTTGGTAGCTACAATCTAATCCCTGAGAATTGACCAAGCGGGTGGTTTCTGTCTCGCAGTCTAACTCTACGGCACAGAGCAATTCTGGGTAGCGGTCTCTAATCGAAGCGATCGCCTCTTTTCCCCAGAGAACCAACTGCTCTACCCCCACTGCTTCCCCCACATCGGGGTAGGAGGTTCGAGATGCTCCTGCTAGTTCTATAGTTTCTGGCTCGTTGAGTTCGCTCAGAGCCAAAGCCCGCTCCACTAAAGCTTGCGGTGCTGCCGCTCCATAGGCAACAGCAATGCCCGGACGACCATTTCGCCATACTCGCAGCGCCGTTCCCTCTGATTCGGCACTTTGTAATTCCTTGAGACGGTTGGCTTCAAAAAATACGGGGCGCGATCGCGATTGCGACTTCAACACCTCAGCCGCCTCAGCTCCAGACTGTTTTGCTAATTCTAAGAGTTTTTCTGGTTCTACGAACTCTTCTCTGGGAAGCTCTTCCTCTGAATGCACAGCAGACACCATAACATTAGTCAAAAATTGAGCTTAAAATAAAGCTATCTCAAAAAATAAACGATAAGCGCGAAGCCAAACCTAATCGAGATTAATTAACACTTGGTTGCGGGAGTCGCGCAGGGCAATTCTTTTACTACAGATTCTTTTACTAGAGGTTGTTTTACTGTATAGCACTACTGATTAAGATTAGGACAGTTACAAAACGCACCTTTTGCTCTTAAAATGGCAAGACTTTGACGTTCGAGCTGACTGCTGACTGCTGACAGCTGACTCCTATATTACTGTATATTCAGTTCTTTGAGCAGCCAAAATCCCGCAAAAGATTCCGAGCTTGGATCGGACTGTACTGCTAAAAAATGCACTTGCTCGGCTTTTTTCTTGGCCTCGGCAAATCCTTTCGCTTCCTTTAGGGTTTGCGAGCCAGTAACCGGAGCCAAAATCCAGCTTTGGTTTACCCCTGTCTCCAAGAGCAATCTCGGGTTCGATTCTGTTTCTACTTTCAGGAAAGCCAAATCCAGCCCGGATATCCAGGCAGCTAAGGCCAAGGCTCTGCGGGAAAAAATAATTACTCCCGGAATCCGATCGTCAGGGGTGAGGGATGGTGCTAAACCATTTTCTCCTATAATTGGGAAAGCTTCGCTAAAATCTATTGCCCATTCGTTCATCTCGTCAAAGTCCCCTGCTGACAGGCTGACAAAGGCCCATTGCTCCCCTTCTAGGGCATCGGGTAGGGGTTCCGGTATGGGTGCCTCAAAGCGCAAAGAGGCCCCAGCAGGCGAAGGCTGATAGCCCGGTTCTTGGGGATAAACTTGCTCCATGCGCTCTTGCAGCCACCCTGAAAGGACAACTGTCCGCCGCGAGGGAACCGGATCTATTCCCATATCCTTGCAGGTTTTGACAATCATATTGTTCATCTGCCGTCGGAAAAAGCGAATTTTAGCTGGAGGGGCCGACGATTGGGCGATCGCTTCTTCTATGGCCTCGCGCAGCCACGCCGAATTGACTTTGGTACTCGGACAGAATTTGCTAAAGCGAAGCTGGGGTCCTGCGGAGCGGATATCTAACGGACTAGAGCAAATCAGCACTTCCCAGACCTTTTTCCCGTTCTCGTCCACAACTGGTCGCGAGTAGAAATCTAGTTCCCACGTTGTTTTCATCAGTTTTCCGCTATTTTCCCCAAGAAAAATTCAGTCTCATAGTACCATCCCTTGCCGTACCTAAAAATTGTTTTTATTAGCAATATAAAGATAACACATTGTTAACATATAGTATTTTACTATAGCAAGTAAAATTTAAGCATTAATTGAAGTCAATCGAGAGGGATGCAGTATGGATGCAAATGAAATCTTTAAAAGATATAACAGCGGAGAGAGAGATTTCCGAGGAGCTAATCTAGTTTCTGCGAACTTAATCGGAGCCAATCTAACCCGGGCTAACCTATCCGGTTCCAACTTGATGGAGGCATCGATAGCCAGAGCCCACTTAAGTCGCTGTTATCTCCTGGAGGCAAATTTAAATGGAGCCTTCCTGTACGGCACTGATATGAGTTTTGTCAAGCTCAAAGGGGGCAAACTTATCGAAGCGGATATGACTAAAGCCAATCTTAGAGGGGCTCAACTTCCCAATACGGATCTGGCTGGAGCCAAACTCAGCGGCGCTATCCTCAATTGGGTTAGCTTTTATCGGGCGAATTTACCCCATGTCAATCTTTGCGGTGCCAACCTGAATGGGATTAACCTGCGTTGTGCAAATCTTACGGGAGCCAATTTGAACTGGACTAATCTCAGTGGAGCCCGATTAAGCGGTGCTATTCTCAAGGGGGCAAGTTTAAATGGAGTGAAACTGAGCGGGGCATTTTTAAATGGGCTGGATTTGGGGGCAGTTGACTTCAGCACTATGGATCTAAGTGCAGTTAAAATGAGCGGCGCTAAATTGCCAAGCTCTAATTTGACTGGCTCTAACCTCAGCGATTCTCAAATGCGCAATGTAAATATGCAAGAGGCCAATCTAAAACAGGCGAACTTGAATGGTAGTAACCTAAGAGGCGGTTCTTTTGTTCAAGCTAATTTGATGAAAACCGACTTGCGGGAAGCAGATTTGAGGAAGGCAGATCTAAGTGGCACTAATCTTAACTTGGCTCAATTGAATGGAGCCGATTTGACAGGAGCCAATCTGCAAGGAGCTTATCTATGGGGGGCCGATTTGGATGGTGCCTGCTTGCGCGGTGCAGACCTGCGTGGAGCCAGTCTGCGCGATGCGGCTTTGATTGGTGCTGACTTGAGCGAAGCTATCTTGACTGGCGCTACCATGCCAGATGGCGAAATTCATTCCTAACAGGACTTACGCATTAACCCTATATCTGGTAGGGGCGATTTCGCGCTCTCGCCCCTACATAAAGGCATAGATCTCTACAATTTGCGTAAGTCCTGCCTAATTTTTGGCCAATCTTCCCGTAATGGCGCTATCTGGGGGCGCTTTAGTAAAACTTAACAGCGCGATCGCGATCGCAGCTTGTGAAAGTAACACCGCCATCTCTAGTTTTAAACAAAGATGGCGGTATTATATTGTATGGCAGCGCCGTCTCTTTGTTGTCCTCAAAATAAATTAAATGTTTGACAGCTTGGTAAATATTCCCGAACAAGCAGAAAATTCCGAAACAGATATAGAAGCTTTGATTCCCGCCGATATAGCAGTAAGCTATCAGCTATCAGCAGTCAGCAGTCAGCAAAAGTCCTGCAATCATTGCAATAGAGCGTTTGTAACTGTCCTAACCTTAACCGGTAGTGCTATATTTTGTCGTTAGCCCGCCAAGATATGCAAAGAGCTATACCGGCGATCGCCAAGAACGCGGTGGCGATCGCTCGATTGGAGCGAGCAATACAAAAAGTGCCCGTTCGCCACAAGCTTTTCCAAGGAGACAGCCGCTATCTGGCGGAGATTCCCGATCGCAGCATCCATTTGGCGGTGACATCACCACCGTATTGGACGCTAAAAAAATATCCAGATCGCGAAGGACAGCTTGGGGCGATCGCTGACTACGAAACATTTCTCGACGAACTGGATAAAGTCTGGGAGCATATCTTTCGAGTTCTAGTCCCGGGGGGGCGTCTGGTTGTAGTCGTAGGCGATGTCTGCGTGCCCCGCCGCAGCTTCGGTCGCCATCTAGTTTTCCCTCTCCATGCCAGCATTCAAGAGCGCTGCCGCCGGATTGGCTTTGACAATCTCGCTCCTATTGTTTGGCACAAAATTGCCAATATTACTTTGGAAGCAAAGCGCTCCACCCAATTCTTGGGCAAGCCCTACGAGCCGAATGCAATTATTAAGAACGATATCGAATATATCCTGCAAAGAGAGAAAACCGGGAGGCTACCGCCAGCCCACATTAGCTCAGCGGCTTTTGTCAGTTATTCCCGAACAAAACCACCGGGATTACTTCCAACAAATCTGGAAAGTCGGCGGAGAATCGACAAGGCGCCATCCCGCTCCATATCCTTTAGCCATTCCCGAGCGCCTAATTCGGATGTTTTCGTTTGTTGGCGATACTGTTATCGATCCTTTTATGGGCACTGGAACCACGAACTTGGCTGCCCAATCTTGGGGTCGTCACAGTATTGGTTGCGAAATTGAGCCCCGATACTTTGATATAGCCAGAGATAGGCTTGAAGGTTCTAATAACGTTCAACTTACAATAGATTTTGGAGAGTAGATGGAGATGTATAAGATAGAAGAATTAGTATTTTCGGAAGCAGTCAGACATTTCTGGCAAGCTAGACAAGCATAAGCAGAGCAGCAAAAGCAGCGTGGAGTATCCGATCGAGGAAAACGAGTAACCGGATTTGATATTACTTCTAGTCCTCCCACACCTCGTAGGCGGCCTCGTAGGCGCCTCCTCCTGCTCCCCTGCTCCCCTGCTCCCTGCCCCGAAGGTCCCCCGGTCTCCCTGCCAGTGCTAAAAAAAAGACGAATTTCTCCCAAGGAAATCCACCCCCTGCGGCGATCTGCTGTGAGATCGCCGCAGGGTTTTTGGGTGGGCTATCTTCCCACCCGGGCTAGCTTTGGAGTAAGCCAATGTCCGACTTTCCCTAGTCCATTGGCTTACTCCGTGCCAGTCCGGTTAAGAGAGAAGTTTTTTTTCCTTGATTGAAAACGCCTCTTTACTAGGGTTGACGCTCGTTTACATATCAAAGGGTCGCGCTTAGCGGCCCTTTTTTTTGCTCCTTCATGGAAGGAAGCATTAAAAGTATCATAGCACTGTTTTTCGAGAAAAACAACATTGGCTGCAAAAATTTTTTGCATTTTCTGCAGCTTCTGTAGCTTTTCCACTGTCGTATAGCCTAATGTTACAGATAGCGATCGCCATTGCCCCATCCCCGGCCAACAGATTGTCTGGCACCACAAGTATTCGCGGCAAACCTTATGAATGGCCCCCTATTTGACGAAGGTATTGTTTGAGAAACCAAACTTATATCAAATCCGCTTAAACAGTCACAGTTTGTAGGGGTTCATGGGCAATTAACCGGATTTGATATTACTTCAGAACTATAAGGAACCAGCAAGCGATCTTTCAGCTAGTTGCTTCTTGTCTCAACTACTTCGCTGCGTCGCTCCCTAGTATTATGGATAATCAAATTAATCCCTAATTAACTTCATAATAGGTACTGGATAGGCGAGTCACATGTTTGAGAACGCAAAAACTTTCTCCACCATTTCCTCCTCTTCACTTTCTGCTAAAAACGTTTGGGTCTTGCAACTATAACTTGTATCAAATACGCACAGAAAAATTTGTAATCTCCCGTAGGACGGGCGTCCCGCCTGTCCGCTTGGACTGGTATGGCGGACAGACGGGACGCCCGTCCTACGCAGGACTTATTTTAGGGCGATTAACCGGATTTGATATTATTATAGACTGTGGAGCTTTTGACCATTAAAGTAAAAACTAAACTATCTGCAATAATCTGTCATTATTGATTTTTATAGCACTAAGCACTCAGGCCCCATACTGTTTTTACAGATCGAGGGCTCCGGTTTATATAAATCGGATTTTGTACTGCTTGCAGACTCGTACATATCGTTGAGTCTTGCCTCTACATCTGGGGGTTGTGCGGTGAAACGAATGTAAAAATAGCGATCGTCTGTTTCGGTTAAGGTAACTTTGGCATAAATATCTTCGCTGTATGTCTGACTGCCACTGAATAATAAGTTGAGCTTGATATTGCTCAGCTCGGTAGGCAAGTCTTCTTTTCGCCTTTGGTCAGAACAAATGAGGGCTCCCCAGGGTGAAAGTTTAGCTAAACTGCCAGGGAATACGTCGGCACCAATATGCTTACCTTCTAAAATTGTGTATTGAAGGGGTATGGCTTCTGCTAGGGGAAAAAACTCTTCTTCTTCTCGGGGCAGAAAGAGGTTGTATTCCCCGCCAATACCGCAAACTTGATATATGGGTATTGTTCCAACTACCCCTTTAGCTTTTACTTGCTTCTTGTCGTCGATTTTTACTATGGACTTGACTTTTTCAAAAGTGGATTCTGAAATCAATATTTGACCGCCTATTGTATAAGATTCTATTCGGTATGCTAGATTGACTTGGTTGCCAACGACACTATAGTCCGTGCGCTTTTCGGAACCTATATTGCCGACCACGACATCCCCAGTGTTAATGCCGATGCCCATTTGTAAGGGCTGATAACCCCATTCCTTAACTTGTTGGTTTACTTTTACCAGAGCCAATTGCATGGCCACTGCACAAGCCACCGCCCGTTCCGTGTCATCTTCCCGAGTAGTGGGCGCCCCAAACAGAACCAAAATCCCATCTCCCATGAACTTATCAATGGTTCCTTGGTATTGGCCGATGATATCGGACATATATTCTAGATATAAGTTGAGAATCCGCACTACCTCTTCAGGAGCCAAATTTTCCGAGAAGGCGGTAAAGCCTCTGAGATCGGAGGTCAGGATGGTAATAGTCTTGCGATCGCCGCCAATTTTAAAGTTTTCCGGTTGTTCCAGCAGCGTCTCGACCACTTCAGCACTCAGATAGCGACCGAATATCTGGCTGATGAGTTGATTCCTTTTTTCCAAATCTTGGTTGGCCGCATTTAAATCCCAAGTGCGTTCCCTAACGCGGATCTCTAGTTCTTTGGCAATGTTGCGCAGCCTGCCTAAAACCAATGTTAATCCGGCAAGGCTTAATAGAGATATTCCTCCTAGGGCTATAAATGTATCTCTCATCTGCGATCGCGCCTCCTTTATCAAGCCGTCCACAGGCTGAGTTATTTGTAAAATCCCTCTGACATCCCCCACTTTCCAGTCTCTTTTGGGACTCTCTGGGTGAGTATTGTGACAGCCAATGCAGCTCGGTTCCATCACCACCGCTTCTGCATATCGAAATGAGGGCCGCCCGCCAAAGGTTTCTTGACGAAAGAATGGCTCTGTGGGATTTTTATTTAAGTATTCGAGGGCTTCCCGCTCAAACTTGTCTTGAGGCTTGCCATCTTTTTGGCGATGGGGAAAAGGATAGTCGCTATAGAGACGAATCACGCTCCCGCTTTCTTTGCTGGTAAGGCGGGAACCAAGTTCGATGGTATAGGTGGCCGGATTTGGTATGGCCCCTTCTTGACCCATATAATCGTGGGTGACAGTAATTCCCTCCACCGAACGAACGCGATTCACCACGTCAGCACTATAGAGAAATCGCGCTTGGTTTACCGCTTTCGCAGATAAGGTTGCATTTTGAAGGGCCTGCGATTCAATTAGGTTAGACGATAGGCGAGACATACTCGAAAGGGCTATACCTAATCCCAGGCAAAATAAAATGGTTAGGACAAGGATAATCCGCTTAAAAAGAAATTTTCGCAATCGGTTCATGGCCTTAGTTATCCGTTCCCACGGGCGATCGCGCAGGCAATCTGTCTTGGTTTGGATCCACCCCATCTTAAGTTTCCTCGCTAAAATGGCTTAGATACAACGATGCACTCACATCCCCGGAGTTCGACAAACCTAATTTCTCATGGCAAATACATATCTATTATACCCTATTTCATAGGTGCAGAGCGTTCCGCCATTTGGCATATATATTTTTTTAGATGTTTTACCTGAATTGAAATCATTCTTTAGCCAACCAAAATGGTGGCTCTTGGCTTGGATCCGAGCGGCTCGCTTGCCTGCCAGTTTTGTTCTCAATTTACTATTGGCTCTAACCTGGAGAGCCCCTGGAGAGCCTTAACAGTCTATACCGGGCTTCCGTGGTTTTATCAGTATTTTTTCCAGTAATATCCCTGACAACCCATTAGCTATCAGTATTTTCAACCAGCATTTAAGGGCAAAAGCGCGATCGCCACTTATCTCCAGCCAGATTTGATTTCAGATATTGCTTAGATGGTAGCGATCGCTAAAAGCGAAAAAATAGATACACTCCCACCTGCTCTGCCCTTTTCTTCTAGGCTGCCATCTCAACCGCTCTTATAAAAAAATTTGGTCAAACAGAGAACGCTTAACTCTAAAATTTATTTTTCGCAATCGTTCGTAGAGGTCATCCTTACTATCGATGTTCGCTTTAGCATCTTGGTGTAACTTTTTAATAACAGCCAAAGTCCCCTTGACATTTAACCCCAGCCTTAAGGCTTCCTTGCGAGCTGCAAAGTCATCTAGGATAATGATATCGGTCTTTAACTCTGTTCCCAGAGAAATAGCTTCCGCTTCCCCCTTGCCAAGGCGATCGCCGAGACTGTTTGCTAAAAAAGTTAAATTAGTTGCTCTAACCGCCAGTTTTTTATCCGCAACTATTTGCTTAATATATTGGCTAGCCTCGTCTTCTTTAGCCTCTATTTCATCGAATACAGCTCTTGGGGCGTAAAAATCATATTGGTATTCGCTCAAAAAAACATCTAATAATCTTAGCTTAGCCAAGAAAATCAAGGGAGAAGAATTAAATACAACAAGCATAAATATTACCAATTGTTTTCTATTGAAACATCTTCCTCTGAAAGATAAGAAAACTCAATTCCTATTAGATCGAGCAGTTGCAAAAAAAAGTCGGTTTCTAACTCCATTATTTCGGCTGCTTTTTGCAAGCTAATTGCCCTAAGAACCAAAGAACCGACAGCAAATACAAATTTTTGCTTTTGATCGACATTAGAAAAAAACTGAATCTCGGCAGCAATATTTTGAAAAGTGTTTGTAGTTTCCACGATAGATTCTGGTTAATTATAATTTCCGTAATTTGACTGGGTATTAGTATTATGCCAATCCAGGGCGGCGATCGCAACTTTAAAATTTAGCTGTTAAGCAGCTATCGAACTAGCCTAACCAAACTGCTCGCTATCGTAGCAAGCAAATTCCAGCATCTGCCACTGCTTAACGATTCTAAGTCACTCATGGCGCGATCGCCGGGGCGGGCACGGGGGCCGCGCCCCTACAAGCTGTAACTGTTTAACGGGATTTAATATAAATTGGCCCCCTGGCTTCCCAACGATAGGTAACTTTACCGGCAGCGATCGCCGACCCTTTTTTTGGCAAAATTAGGGAACCGGAAAGAATTAGAGAGAGCTTTGATGAACCAAAACGCAAATTTCAGCCCTACACCCTAGTTATTATTTTAGTTCTAGCTTACCTAAGACAATTAGACTTTCCAAATCTTCTAAGGCTCCGGGCAAATATTGAGATACGATTTCTTTTACCTTAGCAATTTCAGTGGAGGTTGCAACTCCCATCATCCGACTCACATCGCTTAAATCTTGGGTTCGAGCCGATTGTAATTTCATTAAGACTAGATATGGCAAGGCGATAATTGGCAAGCCATTGGGGGAAGTATTGGGAGTCGCGATCGCAGCTCTTGCCCAATCCGCATTAGATTCCAGTACGTCGAGGGAAGTGAGATCGGGTAATTCCCACTGACTCCCTGGTATTCCTAATTCTCCAATCTTTCTACTGCCTGCTTTTTCCAGTTCGGCATAGAGGGAGCGAGCATCCCGAGCTAAAACTAAAATATCCAGATCCAAAGTCATCCGTTCTGGCATATAGAGTCTTGTAGCAATACCACCCACCACAACAAAAGACGTCCGATTGACGATCGCTTTGATATCTGTCACGGGATAAGTCCAAGTACGTTTTTTGATAAAATCGAGCCCGCTACCAGTCCCAGGCCGGACTCTTTTCATAACCAAGCTAATAAATTGTTTTCGCCTTTGAGCGTTAAAATCGGCAATTTTCCAATTCATTGAATTGGGTCCTACGACAGGCTCAGGAGCGTATTGGGCATCGGGCATCGGAAAAAATTGCCAAATTATTCAAAACTATATACCTTGACAGACTACTAGCTAGCTAGTGGTCTGTCAAGAAATCATTGCGGATGGGGCATGTTCGCATATTCGCATTGGGCATCGGACACAAAAAATTGCCAAATTATTCTAGGACTTAGGCATCTACACTACGAGTAGGCATTCAACCGACATGATATAACGCATCCCGAGCCGATCGCCGACCCTTTTTTTGGCAAAATTAGGAACGGGAACGAATTCGAGAGAGCTTTGATGAACCAAAATGCAAATTTAAAGGAACAGTTGGCGGCGCTGCAGGAACGCATGCCCGGATTGGGCAGCCGCCTCGCTCAAGCAGCGATTGAGCTGAAAGAGGCGGGGGTGCCGCCGGCAGAAATCCTTTTGGAGCAGTTGCGAGCCTATCGACAGGACTTTGCCAGCCTGCGAGAACTGGCGATCGCCAGTGCCAAATCCTTACCCAACGCGCCCCTACCCTCTCAGGTTTTGTCCCTTAAAGATATAGAACGGTTGCTATCCTCCCCAGGGGCATCGGCTCCAGTTGACAAAAACCGGGAAGCCGCCTTGCAGGTACTCGATCGCGTTTTAGCAATCTTCCACGCGGAGCAAAAAGAATTTCCTCCTTTGCAGGCGGCTCAGAGCCTCGCTGGTCAACTGCGGCAAAAAATCGCCCAAGCATCGCCAGATAGCTTTCCCGAAGAGGTCGCTGCCCTGGCAACGGGCCGTCATGCTTTCTGCGGGTTGCTGAATCTAATCGACCCGCCGGTGGAGTTGGACGACGATCGCTGGGAAAAGCTAGTGGAAGGAGTTACCCGAGCTTTTAACAAATCGCTGACTGTCGCTGCAGCTAGAGGAAAATTGGTGCTTCGGGAACCGGCGGCTGGGGGAGCGATCGCCGCGCCAATCGCAGAATATCCTGGCACTCAAGAGATTCCCGAAGTCCTGGATGCTGGCACTCAAAGCCGGCAGGATTTTCCCGAAGTTGTAGTTATTTCAGCTAGCGGCAATGCTCCGCCGACTCCTGCCGAGTCTCAGGCCGATAGAGAAATTTTGCGCCCGCCCTCCCCAAAGGCTAAGGATCGGGATGTAATTATTCTGCCCAGCTATGACGAACCAGAAAAACCAGTTTCTGGGTCGAAGCGTTTGGTATTTGGTTCCGTGCCCTTGTCTTCTCAGGGGACTTCATCCCAGACTGGAGCAGTTGGATTGCAAGTTATGGTTCATATCGAAAGGATTGGCGATCGCAGCTTTGGTCAAAACGAATTTGCTGGCACTCGCGGTCAAGCCCTGCGTATAGAAGCTCTTGCCATTAATATAGAACCGCCGATTCCCGGTTTGTCCCTCCGCTACATGGCCCACATCGAAGGCAGCGGCGATACTCCTTGGGTGACCGAGGGGGAATGGATTGGCTCTCGGGAATCTGGAAAGCGCTTGGAGGGATTTGCGATCGAGCTTACTGGCGAGTCCCGGACTAAGTACGATCTCTTTTATACCGCTCACGTCCAGAATGTTGGCGACGTACCCCCCACATCCAACGGCGATTTCTGCGGCACCCGAGGCAGCGGCCTAAGAATTGAGGGAATCCGAGTTTGGGTTCAAGAAAAATAATTAATTGGGCATTGGGCATGGGGCATTGGGCATGGGGCATTGGGGGAGTGTGGGGAGTGTGGGGAGTGTGGGGAGTGTGGGGAGTGTGGGGAGTGTGGGAAAAATTTTCAGCAGTCCTTCCCACACCTTCCACCCCTCCCACCCTTCCCGATCTCTCCCAATGCCCATGCCCAATGCCCCATGCCCCATGTCTATTTACAAACTGGCAAGTACGCAGAGCAATAGAGCTTCTGTCCATTCCACGATCGCGCCATAGGTGTCGCCGGTCTGACCGCCTAATTTGCGATTGAGCCAAGCGCCGGTAAGAATTGCGATCGCGCTACCACCCGTAGCCATAGCCACAGCTACAATCCAGTTACTGCTTTCGAGCCAAAGTTGCAATCCGCTGAGGCCAAGAAGCAATACCAATCCCGGGACGAGGGCTATGGGAGATTGAAATAAGTCTTTGTGTATGGCACCTTTGCCAGTGGCTTTTAGGTAAGGATAGCGAGCGATCGCCACAAGCTGTCCCCACCGACCCCATCCCCCTGCGGCCATCAAGGCGGTCCATCGATAGGCTTCTAGGTCGCTAAGAGCTGCTGTTTTTAAAAGAAGTACCGCGATCGCTGCCATTGCCCCAAAAGCACCAGTAACGCTATCGGCCATTACTTCTAAACGCCGTTGCGGGTCCGTTACTGCCAGCCCATCAGCGGTATCCATAACACCATCGAGATGAAGTCCTCCGGTAATGCCAAGCCAGGCCACTACGACTAAGGCGCTACGAGTGAGGACCGGTACTCCTAGGCCGGCCAAACCAAAGTCAATTAGTCCGAGGATTGTCCCGATGCCGACTCCGACCAAGGGAGCATAGCGGGCCATCCCCCGAAATTCTAATGTCCAAGAGATGGGAACTGGCAGACAGGTATAGAAGGCGATGGCGGCGGCGATCGCTGCCGCAACGGTCCGCACAAACTGAAGCGCCTTTTTTGCCTCCGTGGGATTGTCCATAACTTGCAATGATTGATTCAATTAATGCAAAAATTAAAAAAGAGATTAGCGATGGCGATCGATCCAGGTCGATCTGCCTGTGCCAGAATTGGATCTAGACAACTCAATAGGAAGCGCCAGAAGACGGCATCTACCCCACAGGGCTTTCTCTATCTGCCAAGGAAAGCTCTTGCTCCTCGGATGTTGGTACTTTTTGGCAAAGAGTTTATCGTAAAAATAAGGGCAGTTTCTCCATGATTGAAGACAAATCTCAGACAAGAATGCCTGCTCCCTGTATTGTTGACAGGGGCATACTCGTCAACAAGCGCGACATCCTCTGTCTGCTACGGGATGTGGGCCGCGTCCGCTACCTCTACTGGCAGGATGGCGAGTTGATGGGCGATGACGAGGGATATGTGATAGAGGTCTTTGCAGACCACGAGCGATCGACCACGATCGCCAACCACGCTATCTATTTAAATGTTTATAGTTTTGATTGCCTAGAACTAAAACGGCCTAGCAAAACCGAGTCTTGCTTTGACTTAATTCAAGAGGGACGCAAGCTGCGCTTGATTCCCCTGTCCAATCCTTTACAACAGCAACCGGCTCCGAGTTTGGACCCTGTTGCTATCGAAGCAGCGATCGCCGAAGTTCTCTCGGCCAAGTTTGATGCTGAAATTGACTTGGATGACAGCACTATGCCTTAGTTGAACGGGAGAATTGATATTGAATCCCTCATTTACTTTCCAACGCCAGGGCCAATGCAGCCAGACAGGGGCGCGGGCGGGTGTTTTCGCGACGCCACACGGATCGATAGAGACCCCATGCTTTATGCCCGTGGGAACCTTGGCCACTGTAAAAACGGTAACCCCGGCTCAGTTGCAGGCGGCTTTAGCTCAGATGATTTTAGCGAATACCTATCACCTGCACCTGCAACCTGGAGAAAAAATTATCGCCAAGGCTGGTGGGTTGCACCGCTTCATGGCTTGGGATGGCCCAATATTAACCGACTCCGGGGGCTTTCAGGTTTTTAGCTTGAGCCAGTTGCGGGTTATTGCCGAAAAAGGGGTAACTTTCCGCTCTCCCCGAGACGGACGCATCATTGAGATGACACCAGAGCTATCTATCCAGATTCAGAACGAACTTGGTGCCGATGTCATTATGGCGTTTGACGAATGTCCGCCTTATCCTGCCTCTCGGGAAGCGGTAGTGGAAGCTACCGATCGCACTTATCGCTGGCTCTTGCGCTGTATCGAGGCTCACCAAAGGCCCGACCAAGCTTTGTTTGGCATCGTCCAAGGGGGGGTTTATGAAGATTTGCGCCAATCCGCTGCAGAATCATTGGTGCAATTGGATTTACCCGGCTACGCTATTGGAGGGGTAAGCGTAGGGGAACCTGCAGAGGCGATCGCTAAAATAGTGAAAGCAACGGCTCCGCTACTGCCGGAGGAAAAACCTCGCTATTTGATGGGAATCGGAACTTATCGGGAAATGGCTGTATCCATAGCCGCTGGAATGGATTTATTTGATTGCGTGATTCCGACCCGCTGGGCTCGTCATGGGGCTGCGATGGTAAAAGGAGAACGCTGGAATATTAAAAATTCTCAGTTTCGGGAAGACTTTCGACCCCTGGACGAAACTTGTCCTTGCTATACTTGTCAGAATTTCTCTCGCGCCTATCTCAATCATTTGTGGCGAGCCCGGGAAGTCTTAGTTTACACTTTGCTTTCGATTCATAATATTACCGAACTGATGCGCTTTACTCGCCAAATCCGGGAAGCAATTCTAAGAGATCGCTTTGTCGCCGAATTTGGCCATTGGCTCAGTTAAAATTTTGAGTTGGGCATTGGGCATTGGGCATTGGGCATTGGGCATTGGGCATTGGGCATGGGGAGAGTTTTGAGTTTTGAATTTTGAATTTTCAAGGTATGAAGAGTGAATGAAATGTGTTATTTGCAATAGCGAAAATCTACAAAAGAGAGAAGTTGAAGAAAAAATAAAATTCGGAAAGGATATTGTGCTAGTTCCCGTTAATGTGTTGGCTTGTCTAGATTGCGGAGAAAGATACTACGACAGCAAGACTCTGAGAAAAATAGAGCAAATCAAGGCTAGGTTGAAGCAGCAGAATTTAGAAGTAGAAGAAGTGGGTCGAGTCTTGCGGGTGTTGGCTAAAAATTGACTTGCTAAGATAAAAGAGGAACGAAACCCAACGATAGCGTCCTCAGATGTCACTGAATTTCACCTAGTAGTCTGTCAAGGTAGTTTTGAATAAGTTGGCAACTTTTTCTGATGTCCGGTGCCCAATGCCACCCAGCCCCAACCCCTCAACCCACCCCTAGCCCCTCCCAGGAGGGGAAACGGGAGTGCCCAAGGGAGCATTTCAATTTTGCAAGGGATACATAGCAATGTAGGTTGGACCCGTTCCCGGGCCCAACCTACTACTTACAAAAGTGAAATGCTCCCAGTGCCCAATGCCCAATTCCTAAGTCTATGGAAAAACTAAATTATCCAGAAATCGTACAAAACATTCTAGAAAATCATACTAAAACTTGCTCCAATAGCCACACAGAAGTTAAATTTTTATTCGATACAGATCGCGATCGCTATCAAGTAATTAATATCGGTTGGCAAGACCTAACCCGAGTATTTGGTTGTATTATTTACATAGAAATTAAAAAGGGTAAAATTTGGATCGAACGGGATGGTACGGAAATCGGAGTGGCTAATGAATTAGTAGAAGCTGGAGTCCCTAAACAGGATATCGTTTTGGCTTTTAAAGCTCCGTATAAACGAAAGTTTACTGACTTTGCTGCGAGTTGAGCTAGGGGGGCGCTTGTATAGCTTCCGCGCGATCGCTCCTTGCAGAGAATCCCGGTTTTTTAGAAAAACCGGGATTCTGAGATCCCGATCGCCGCGATCGCCCCTTGCTGCAGAGAATCCCGGTTTTTTAGAAAAACCGGGATTCTGAGATCCCAATCACCGCGATCGCCCCTTGCTGCAGAGAATCCCGGTTTTTCCAAAAAACCGGGATTCTGAGGCTCCTATAGACGCGATCGCCCATGCCTAGCTTCCGCGTCCAGTCCGCGATAAACTATTTTATAACGCTGGCTATGGAGAGACGCACCATGAGATTTGTCAGTCCCAAAATCGATTTCACCTTTAAAAAGATATTCGGTTCTGAAACAAGCGAACCAATTTTAATTAGCTTCCTGAATGCTATAATCTATGGAGGGGAAGATACAATTAAGTCCTTGAAAATAATCAATCCCTACAATCCAGGCCAAATTAGCGATTTCAAGGAAACTTATCTGGACGTAAAAGCAACCTTAGCTGACGAGTCTATTGTAGTCATAGAAGTGCAGATAGGCCGCATGAATGGGGTTCCCAAACTGATAATGTACAACCTCGCGAAAGCTTATGCAAATCAGGTGAAGACCGTAGAGGATTGTCTGAAGCTAAAACCAGCTATATCAGTAACAATTGTCGATTTTGTTTTGTTCAAAGAGAGTAAAAAAGTTATAACAAAATTTAATTTTCAGCAGGATGAACAAGAACAAGAACAACCCCTGAAATATCCCGATGAAGAACTGCAGTTATTTTTTGTGGAGTTACCGAAGTTTAAGAAAGACTTGGCAGAGCTAAGCAGCTTGAGCGATAAATGGATTTATTTCCTGAAAGACGCCCCTAGTTTGGAGACAATACCGGAGAATTTGGGGGAAATAGAAGAGATAGAGCGAGCTTTAACTATTGCAAATCAAGCCGGCATGACTGAGGAGGAGCTGGAGATAGCAGACCGCCGAAGCATAGCGCTCCAGGATGAGAAGGGTCGGATAGATTATGCCAGGGAACAAGGAAAGGAACAAGGGAAAGAAGAGGGGAAAAAGGAAGGACGCCGAACTGAGGCGCTTTCTCTGGTTATGGTTTTGGTTCGGCAAAGTTTTGGGGACATTCCTCAAGCGATCGCCAGCCAGATACAGGATTTAAACCTGGAGGACTTAGAGAATCTAGTGAAAGTATTTTTGAGTTTTAAAAGTTTGGAAGAAATGTCTAGTTGGCTCCAGGAGCGTAGGTGAAGGGCGATCGCCGTTATCCCCAATATGCGATCGCTCCTTGCAGAGAATCCCGGTTTTTTGGAAAAACCGGGATTCTGAGGCCAATTCGACACCGTTCGTCCTGAGCCGGTCGTTGGACCAATTCGATACCGTTCGTCCTGAGCCGGTCGTTGGACAAGACCGATCGCTATAGCCAATTCGACCAATTGGACACCGTTCGTCCTGAGCCGGTCGTTGGACAAGACCGATCGCTATAGCCAATTCGACCAATTGGACACCGTTCGTCCTGAGCCGGTCGTTGGACGAGACTTACAGGTAGAGTCAATGCCTGCCCCAGTTTCTGCCAGCTAGGAGTCGAAAAACTCCGCCAACGCGGGCAGGACCTCCTTGCCCGTCTCTGCCAGTTTGGCCAAAGCAGGCAATCCGGCAAATCCGGCAAATATGCGGGAGAGCGATCGCATAGCTTTCTCGGCCATCTTTTTCATCCCGCCATCCCTCGGATTCTTGCCCGCTTCCGCCAGCTTCTTTAGCTCCTCCATCGCGTCTTCGCGATCGTACTCTTCCAGGGCCGCCTCCCGTACTATCGCCTCCTCCAGTTGAGCCAACAATTCCTTAATTCCCGGCTTATCCGCTTCCGGCGAATCCGGCAATTGGTTGATAGCCACAGACACCGTACCGCTGATATCTCCGCCCGCCGCACCCTGGCCTGCCACGCCGCCACTCACATCCCCACCGGCCACAATGCCGCCAGTTACGTCTCCCGTCCTTACGCTGCCACGTTCATTTACCGTCATATCTCCCTCCGATGTCGTATTGTCTCCTTGAACTTGCGTATTATCTGCACTTGAAGAATTTTCAATAGAAATACTTGGGCTTCCTTGCTTTGTATCGAGCAACTTAGCCATAATCACTCCTCTATCTACCAGCACCGCCGTTTTTGCCTCCGGCGATAGAGACTTCAAGTATTCTAAATTAGTAAAATATTGCGAGTGCATTTCTGCATGGTTCGCTTGCGGCGAAGTCTCGGCCTTCACCAGCAACTTGTCCTTATTCTTACCCTTCTTTTCTATCGAAACAATCTCTAGCTCCACCTCTGGGTTGCCATCCTTGAGTTGCTCAAAAGCAAGAGCAACCAATCGAGGATCGACGGGTTGGTTGTGGAATAGGTCTAGAGTCAAGCGAACCGTGCCAATAAAGTCGGCAAACTCCCCATCCTCAAAATTCTTCTTCCAATCCTCGGGCTTGCGGTGCGGGTTCTGGTCGCGACTTTCCTCCGGCGGCAGGGCAATAAACGCCGGTCGCTTCTCTGGCGGCAGTCTCATAAAAATCCACTCGCATCTAATCCCCTTCAGCTCGGTAGTAGCGGTAAGATTCCACTCTTCTATATAAGCGCCGGTGAGAGTCGCTCCCGTTAAATCCGCTCCATCCAGTTGGGCGTGAACCAGCCTCGCGTCCGTTAAATCTGCATCCTGCAAATTCGCCTGATTGAGGTTGGCCTCAATAAAGCTCGCCCCCTGGAGGTTCGCCCCCTGGAGATTTGCCCCCTGGAGATTGAGGCGATCGCAATCTATATCTTGCCCTTCCCCCGTTCTTACCAATTCTCGGATTAGCGGATTGTCTAAATAGCTGTTGCCGAGACGAGCGAAATCGAGTTTTATAGTATTTTTCCAGCGAGTGCGAGTTAAGTTCGCTCGTCTCAGGTCGGTACTTTTCAGAGTAGCATCGCTAAAATCCGCATCGGTTAAATCCGCCCCTCGGAAACTGGTGCCTCCTATTGCTGCAAAGGCTACGGCCGCAGACCTAATCCAGGCATCTCTCGGGTCCCCCTTCATAGCGCGCCAGCTAATGTATAAGAAAAATAAGGTGAAAATGAAAGAGACGGCGACGGCTCCGGCGAGGGCTCCGGTTCCGGTTCCGGGGAGGGCGAGGGCTCCGGCGAGGGCTCCGGCGAGGGCGACCGCGACGGCGAGGGCGAGAGTCCCGGCTCCGGCGAGGGCGAGAGTTCCGGTTCCGGCGAGGGCGAGAGTCCCGGCTCCGGCGAGGGCTCCGGCCCCGGCTCCGGCGAGGGCTCCGGCGAGGGCTACGGCGACGGCTCCGGCGACGGCTCCGGCGAGGGCGACGTATCCGGCTCCGGCGACGGCGAGGACTCCGGCTCCGGCGAGGGCTCCAAATGCCGTTAACGTTCCTTTTTTCATCGCAACCGCACAGAAAACAGCTAGAACCGCTAAGGCAACCCAACCAGCGATTATGTTCTCTATTGGGCCGCTAGAAATAAGTGATATTAAATATGCTATCCAAAGCGACATCAAGCCAGAAACACCTGACAGCAACCAGGACGATATTACTAAACCAACAGCCGATCGCCTTTGCAATCCAGCTTTTGCTCCGACAAACTTGGCCCCTCGCAAACAAGCATTAGTAAAATTAGCACCTCTTATATCCGCCCCGTTGAAGTCAGCCCCAGACAAATTTTTGCCCTTGAAAGATTGACCGCGAACGCTGATGTCACGGAAATTCCTGCGGCCTTCCGCGTATAGTTGCAATATTTCCTTCGCTGTCATCTGGCGCTTTTGCATGGCCGCCTCGCAATTCCTCTTGCTCTGTCAGGACTTACGCTTTCTCGTCCGAGGGGACTCTATAGTCATTTCAATAGGACTTAGGCATGGGGCATGGGGCATTGGGCATGGGGCATTGGGCATTGGGCGTCGGAAAAAATTGCTCAACTATTCAAAACTACCTTGACGGGCTACTAGGACTTACGCAAACAGGACTTACGCATTACCTCGCTAATCTGGTAGGGGTCAACGGCCGGAGTACCCCTACACTTAGGGTACACCAGACAATTTGTGTAAGTCCTAGCGAATTATATCGAACTTTATATCTAATCTAAGGTCTCCCGTAGGACGGGCGTCCCGCCTGTCCGCCAGATCGGTCAGGGACAGGCGGGACGCCCGTCCTACGCAGAATTTTGGGGCAAACCGACATGATATATAAGTCCTGCAGATAGTCTATCAAATTAGCTCTCATGGCCCATAAAAGTTTCCGTAGCCCCTTAACTCTTTGACCAGCACCATTCGGGTCCCCACACCCCACACCCCACACCCCACACCCCACACCCCAGTCTCGGTCATTTTTGACGATCGCTATATAGCCAATAAATCCCGTAAACCAGAGTTGTAGCTGCCATTGCTGGAAGGGTTTCGATAACGCTATCAGACAAGTTGAGTCCAAATCGCCAGATTAAAGTCGTAGCAACCCCGACAACTATCATGGCGATCGCTGTCACAGGATTGAGAGGCAAGCGAAAAGCCCGCACTACCAAAACTGGTCCGAGACTGGAGCCGAGGGCAGACCAGCCCAAGTTCGCTAAAGTAAAGACATTTTTACTGCCTAACAAAGCGATCGCCAAAATTATGGCTGTCACTGTTAGAGTGCCGATTTTCGCCATATTGTACGATTTGGAAGCTTGAGGAAACAGATCTTGGGTCAAGGCCGCAGAACAGGAGAGAATTTGGGAGTCTGCCGTGGAAATGACCGCAGCAAAAATTCCCGCTAAAATTGTCCCTACAAACGCTCCTGGCAATAGTTTTACTGATAGTATGGGCAGTGCCAATTCAGGATCGCTGCCGGCTGCCATCAGTTCCGGCAGCAACACCCTTGAGGTCAGTCCTACACCAATCGCTGCTGCTGAGAAAATAATGTAAGAGAGCAAGTAAAGGTTGCGAGACATGGCTATATTTTCAGCGGAGTCGATTGCCATTGCCCGGACGACAATATGAGGTTGACCCACCACGGCCAAGCCCGAAACCAGCCAGCCCAAAGCAAAGGCGATCGTGCCCAATTTGAAATTGGATGGATTTGGATCGACCAGAAGCGGATCGATACTTTCGAGCTGGCTCCAGAGTTCGCCGATTCCCCCACAAGCAACAATGGATGCGACTAACAGTCCTATCATTGCCAAGACCATAACTAGCGACTGTACGGCATCAGTCCAGATGGAGGCGCGGATGCCGCCGGAAAAACAATAGAAAACGACAATAGCCGCACCGAGAATGATGCCCCAACTGTAGTCCCAGCCAAAGAGGACATGTAGTGCTTTGCTGCCTGCCACCAGTTGAGCGGCGGCGTAGGTGCCTAGGAAAACTAGAGTTACGAGTGCCGATACGATCGCGATCGAGCGGTTGTTTTTTTGGTTATTGGCGAGAAAAGCACCAATGGTTTCAGAGGAACTTTCCTCGGAAGCGACGCGCAATCGCTTGTAAACGAAGAACCAAGCCATAGAATCTCCAATAACCCAACCTATGGGCAACCAGGCTGCCGAAATGCCTACTTTGTAGGTATAGCCAATCATTCCCACGAACATGAAACCGCTGTGAGCTGTGGCAAAGGCGGATAGGGCTGTCAGCCAGAAATTTACGCTGCGACTGGCCAAGAGATAATCTGCTGTAGTATTTTGCTTGCGAGTCGCGGAGTAAATACCGACTCCTGTAAAAAGCAGTAGAAAGGCAATAAAACTAATAGTAATAGACATTTAGCTCAAAAATATTCTTTTAGTTGGGCATTGGGCATGTTCGCATTGGGCATGTTCGCATTCATAGCGGTCAGCGGTCAGCGGTCAGCTAAGGGACTTGCAAGTTAATAATGTACCAATCCGTAGGCTGCTCCTAGTCTATGCCCGGAGCAGCCTACCCTCTGGGGCATAGCCGGCATAGCCCAGTAACGCGATCGCCCGAACGCTGGTACTTTATTTCTGCGCAAGTCCCTAAAGGCATAGAGCGGCAGAGCTGAGAGCTGACAGCTGAGAGCTGACAGCTTCCTTGGGCATGTTCGCATTGGGCATGTTCGCATTGGAATGCTTAACTTTCAAAACTAACTTGACAGACTAATAGGAGTGCTATTTTCAGGAGGAAAAACGCAAGTTAATCTTTTTACCAGACGGGTCAGTCGCCCTGCCCTGTTTTCCTGACTTATCTCTCGATTTGTCTAAAGTATTCCCCTTGAGCTAGAAAAAATACTTTTGTAAGGTCCCACAATATTGACAGTCCTCTCGATACTCCTCCCCACGCGACCCACAGGACGCTCCCCTACTTTGACTACTCCCAGAGTGATATTTTCGTTTTTATTATAGCCAAAAGAGCAAATTTAAAGAAAAAATTAAAGAAAAAACCAATGATGTTAAAATTCGTATCAATTATGAAAGTTCTCTTGGAGAGGTAATAAGTAAATGGAAGCCGCAATGCTGTTGGCGAAACTGCCAGAAGCCTATTCTATCTTTGACCCCTTGGTAGATGTTTTGCCACTTATACCCCTGTTTTTCCTCTTGCTAGCTTTTGTTTGGCAAGCAGCGGTTGGTTTCAAATAATACCATTTAAAAAAAAGATTGCTACATATTATGAGCTGTCGCCCCAACCCCTTGCAAACGCTACTCGGCTCGGGGAATAAATCACCAATGCATGGAAGTTGGCGGGAGACAAGGGATTATCTGTAGCATTTATAAATCAAAATGGTATAAATCACCCTGGCGGGGGCACCTATGCAGGTCCCCCTTGCTATTGGGGTGTGGGGTGTGGGCTGTGGGGTGTGGGGAAGATTCCTGCTATTTCTCTAGGGGACGGACAGGAATCAAATCGCGTATGTATGTGTAAGATGGCAAGACTTTAGCTGAGAGCTGAGAGCTGAGAGCTGAGAGCTAATAGCTTGAAAACATTCTTAAGCAAAAATACTTAGTCAAATGTCCGGAAACAGTCAGCCCCACGATTGGAGAAACATAAGCTATCGTGGGAAGAAGCTAGCGCTAGGAAAGCAACTGTTATGAAAAAACTACTGTTGCTAGGTTTGTTTGTAGTTGGACTGATTTGGGCGATCGCCAGCTTCGACGGCCTAGCTAGCCAAGGAACCTATAACTCTATTGTCCTGGACTTCCGGGAGGATATCCCAGCCGCCGAGATCCGGAACCAGGTCGGAGAAATAGCTGAAACATACAAAGTAACCCCTCGCCTAAACAGTATATTTTCCACTACGGACAATCTCTACATTGTTAGGGGCAACCGGGAAATGCTCGACAGTCTCAAGCGCTCGGAACTCTCCAAATATACGGAGTATATAGAGCCAGACTATCAATATCGGGCCTTGGGGATGCCCAATGACCCCGACTATAGCAAGCAGTGGAACCTCAAAGCTATAAATGCAGAGGCGGCTTGGGAGGAAACCAAAGGTAGCGGCGCGACGGTGGCGGTAATCGACACGGGCATCAGTCCGGTTCCCGACTTAAAAGATACCAAATTCGTCAAAGGCTATGATTTCGTGAACGATCGCGAAAACGCTGCCGATGATAACGGGCATGGCACCCACGTTGCTGGCACCGTTGCCCAAAGCACCAATAACAACTTCGGGGTAGCAGGCATCGCCTACGAAGCCCAGCTCATGCCTTTAAAAGTATTGAGTGCTAGCGGTGGCGGCACCGTGGCGGATATTGCCGAAGCCATCAAATTTGCTGCGGACAATGGGGCCACTGTGATTAACATGAGCCTCGGTGGTGGTGGCGAAAGCGCTGCGATGAAAGAGGCAATCGAATACGCCCACAGTAAAGGCGTCACGATTATCGCCGCAGCAGGTAATGAGAAGCGGAATGGTGCTTCCTATCCCGCTCGCTATGCTCGGGTAATAGGCGTATCTTCTACTGGGCCATCTGGAAAACCAGCATTCTACACCAACTATGGTGCTGGGGTGGATATCTCCGCACCGGGTGGTGATAAGTCCCAAAACGAAGCCGATGGCATTCTGCAACATACCATCGATCCCAAAACCGGCCAACCCATTTTTGCTTATTTGCAAGGCACCAGTATGGCATCGCCCCATGTGGCTGGGGTTGCCGCTCTGATTAACGCTACTGGGGTCAAAAACCCCGATGAAGTTACCGCCATTCTGCTGCAAAGCGCTCGGAAGGTTGAGCAAGACGACCCCCAAAACTACTATGGCGCTGGTTATCTGGATGCCAAAACTGCTGTTGAAATGGCGGGGAACGGTCAAATCAGCTTCCGCGACTTCTTCCGTTGGTTGCGAGACAATGGCTATCTGAATCCTCGCTTCTGGATTGATGGCGGCGTCTATGCACTGCTGCCCAAGCTGCTAATGGTAATCGGCTCCTATCTGCTGGCCTGGTTCTTGCGGAAATACTTCCCGTTCAACTGGAGTTGGGGTATGGGCGCTGGTTTGGTTGCCGGTAGTAGCGGCCTGTTCTTCCTGCGCGGTCTCTATATATTCGATTTGCCCCAAGCGCCTTTCCGGGTGCTGGGCAGCTCGATTCCGGAATTGGGTACTGCTATTAGCGGCAGTAGCGCTCTCAATCCTATTTTTGCCAGCATCATCGTTCCCGCTGTTTTGATAGTGCTGTTCCTAGGACATCCTCAATGGAAATGGTTCGCTATAGGGACTAGCATTGGGGTAGCGAGCTGCTTGATTGTTAGCGCGATCGCATCGCCTACTCTGGTATGGTTTGGCAGCGGCATTTTTGCCCGTGCCTTCCTCCTAGTCAATGCTTTGCTCTGCATAGGGCTAGCTCGTTTAGCAATGAAAGATGAGGCAAGGGTTGCATGAGTATTGCGGTAACTGGCACGATTAAATATGTCGATATCGGCACCGGAACCTGGGCTCTAGAGAGCGAAGAAGGTATGTCCTACGAACTCTACGAACCACCTCAGCCGCTGTTACAAGCGGGAATGATGGTTAAAGTAGAAGGTCGGGTTCGGGATGACGTGATGACAATGGCTATGATTGGGCCAGTTTTAGAAGTGTTAAGCTTTGAGGCGATCGGTTAAGCCTTAGAAAAAGATAAAAGGGGACGCAATGCGTCCCCTTTTGTCTTTTTAAAGTTTTAAGTTTTAAGTTTTAAGTTTTAAGTTCTTAGCTTGAGAGTTCTTAGCTTGAGAGTTTTGATATCAAATCCGTAGGACGGGCGTCCCGCCTGTCCCGCCTGTCCCTCCCGCTCCAAGGGACTTTTCGCCGATACCGTCCTACGGAATCTTCGATATCCAATGCAATGGGCATTTAACCGTATTTGATATAAGTTTTAAGTTTTGAGTTCTTAGCTTGAGAGTTTTAAGTTTTAAGTTCTTAGCTTGAGAGTTTTGATTTCCCAATCGTATCGCCAAGAAAAATATAGCACTACGCAAATAAATTAGGACATTTATAAATGCTCGTTCCTTAGTCCAAGACTTTCGCCAAAATCAAAAAATGTCTTGATTCGTAGATTGGGTTGAACGAAGTGAAACCCAACCTACGGGAAAATGGCGAAGGTCTTGTTAGTCAGATTCTACTTTTGACTTCTTACCTTGAGACTTTTGACTTGCGCGTAGCGCTATATCTGGCCAATACCTTGACAGCAAGACAAAAAAATTCCCGGCTTGTGAAAGCCGGGAGGCGTCAATCGGGGTGCATCTACCATTCCCTTATTCTTTGTCTGAGTACGCCCATCAGGAAAAAGTGAAAAGCGATTGCCTTATTTATTTTTCAAGTTCTCAAAGCCTTAGCAACCAAATAAAAAACTTCCCAGTTGCAATAGCCGGGAAGTTTTAGATCGAGGTGCATCTACCATTTAATTTTTCATTGTATCGGCGATCGCATCGGGATTTTTTGCAATTGTATAGATTGTCTTAAAAAGAGCGAAATTTTAAAAAAATAAAAATACCGACTCCATAAATTCAGAACCATTCTAATGTAGAGACTCAAGCATTCCCTTATACTATCTGACTGCAAGGTCATCGGGAAATTTTTCTATTTTTTTTGTTCCGGGCGGGGCGATCGCATTACCAGACCTGTTGATTTTTTCTTGCTTTCCACCTAATTCAGTATTAGAGGTAATATTTTGGCCTATCTTCCAAAAAAAAATCCCGACTGCTTAAAGCCGGGAGAGGTTCAATCGGGGTGCATCTACCACTCTATTTTTCCTAAAATACATTGCCGCTCCGGACGGAATTAAAAATTGGCATTGGGCTAGTAGGGTGTAGGGTGTAGGGTGTAGGGTGTAGGGTGTAGGGTGTAGGGGTGGTGTAGGGGTGTAAGAGAAGAGATCTCTCAGGAGGGCGCTCGGGAGAGGTGGGGTGTAGGGTGTGGGGAGTGGGGTTTGGGGAGTGGGGAGAGAGTGGGGAGAGGAAAGAGAAAATTTTGCGTAGTTCTTCCCACGCTTCCCACTCTTCCCACTCTTCCCACACTCTCTTTGCCTAAACCCACACCCCACTCCCCACTCCCTACACCCCACCCCCTACACCCCACCCCCCACACCCTACACCCCACCCCCTACACCCTAATTTCGCGGACCATAAGAATAATTCGCGGTAGGTAACTTTTTAGGTACTGCCTTCGTCCGATCGCTTAGTTGGCGTTATCAAAATTTCCAGTCGCTTTCAAAAAATAAAAATTTATTGTGGCGATCTCCAAAGCTTGCGGACAGAGCCGTAGCTGGAATGCATTGGGCATTTAGCGCCATATATAGCCAGAGGTGGTGCATATAGAGGACCCAGACACCGAGCAGGAGTGCGATTAAGCTGTGACCCAGAAATTTGAGGAATTGCACATTTCTGTAACTCCCATAGGGGATAATGAATATCTGGTGCGAACCGAACAGGCACCAAAAGGCGTGTTGCCTGCGGAGGAGCAGGTGAGCTGGCCCGTGGAAGATTGGTTGCGCCAAGCCCGTCAGCTAATGGACGATCCTCTGCTTGGTTTGCTGCGGGGAAATGGCGAAAATCTGGCCAGGGAGGATTTCTATTTGGATGACTCCTATTTATATGAAGAAAATTGGGAAAATCCAGATTGGGAAAATTCCGCCCAAGCAGGGGAGCAAGGTTTTTTACCCGGTAACGAAAATCCCGAGAGAGCAAGAACCCTAGTTGCTTTAGGCCAGCAGCTATACAATGCGCTGTTTCAAGGTAGCGTAGGCGATCGCCTCAACCGAGCCCAAGCGATCGCTCATAACCAAGATAGTGTATTGCGACTGCGCTTGGGGCTCAAAGATGCGCTTTTGCCCCGCCTTCCCTGGGAGGTACTCCACGAAGAAACTCGCCCGATTGCTACGGGTTTTGATGTAGTCTTTTCCCGCTATCAGCCGACTTTAGCGCCAGTGTCCCTGCCATCCCAGCCCAATGGTCCGCTAAAAATATTGATGGTATTGGCGGCACCGGCGGATAGAGAACACCTGGCTCTCAGAGAGGAAGCGCAACGACTGAGCGAAGAACTGGAAAGGCGATCGCCTGTCAATTCAGCAACAGAAAGCTCTCCAGAAATAGAGCTGGAAATCCTGGATCGCCCGGATAGAGAAACCCTAACCCAAGCCCTAGAACAAAACCACTACCAGGTCCTCCACTATGCCGGTCACAGCGATTTGGGCGCTTCTGGAGGGGAGCTGTATTTGGTAAATCAAAAAACTGGCTTAAGCGAGGTATTAACTGGAGACGACCTGGCTGGATTGTTAGTCAACAATGGCATTCGCTTGGCTGTATTCAACTCCTGCAAAGGAGCCTACACCGCTACATCAGACCTAACCGATGCTTTAAGTCGGCGCAACCTCGCAGAAGTTCTGGTCAAGCGCGGCGTTCCCGGAGTTTTGGCAATGGCAGAACGGATTCCCGATGAGGTAGCCCTGACTCTAACCAGGCTTTTTTATTACAACCTCAAACAGGGTTACCCCGTAGATATGAGTCTGAATCGAGCCAGACAGGGGTTGATTTCTAGTTACAGTTCTAATCAACTTTACTGGGCTTTGCCGGTTCTCTATCTGCATCAGGAATTTGATGGTTATTTAATAGCTCCTCAAGGGCAGATTTCTCAAACTGCTACTCCAATTGCCCGCAGAACGAAAATCAATTCTGCCAATCCTCCCTACGAAAAAGCTTACGGCCAATACGAGCAAATGGAAGGCGATGCTCCAAGGCTACCTCATAACTTTTCCAGAATGGGAGCGATGGTTGCCCCAACTGAAGAAGAATTAGACGAGGATTTGGATTGGCTCGACGACGAGGAATACGAGAATCAAGCCTACGAAAATCCAGCCTACGACGATCGCAGATATGAAAATACCGCCTACAACGATTTAGATCTAGATGATGATGATGCAGCAGCTCTTGTTAGCGATATTTTTAGAACTCTGCCCTTGAGCGATCGCTCCCCCCGACAACAGGAGCAACAGGAGCAAGACTGGGAGGAAGATGATGCAGCAGCTCTTGTTAGCGATATTTTTAGAACTCTGCCCTTGAGCGATCGCTCCCCCCGACAACAGGAGCAACAGGAGCAAGACTGGGAGGAAGATGATGCAGCAGCGCTAGTTGGCGATATTTTTAGAACGCTACCAAAGGGAGATGCAGGAGCGAGCCAAACCCCTATGGGCGCGGCGGCAATGCCGAAAAGCCCAGCCCAATATAGGAAGCCCTCGCAAGATAAGGGCAATGGCCGAGTGACAGCAGGAGAGCGTCCGACGGCAATAGCATCGCAGGCAAAGTCAGAGCAATTAGATGCCAAGCGGCTTCTGAAGGAGAGAAATACTCGGGGTTCTCAGAGCTTACAACCGCAGAGTTTAAAAGTTTGGTTGAGCGGCGCGGTGGGTATTATGGCGATCGCTATTTTAGGTATGGGGCTATGGAACTGGCAGGGGTCGAGAAATAAGGGATATTTGACTTCGGAACCTCTGAAAACGGCAACGGAGTTTACAATGGAAGAGTTTAAATCTATCCCGGGCTTCCCGAAGGATTTGGGAACTCAACCTAATAAAAAAGTGGCGGCTTTTGCAACGGAACAGTTTTCTCAAGGACGACACAAGGCTGGAGTCCAAGCGGTTAAGCTATTGCTCTATCGCAATGACTTGGGATCTGCTCTAACTGTTTTGGATAGAGCGTCCCAGGAGCAAAAGTCTGAATTGTCTTTTCAAAAGATATATCGGCAAGTCCAGAGCAAATATCTCGAAGAGTTGCGGAAAATAGCCACTGGGGAACTAACGGCGATCGCAATTCAAAATTTTGCTGGCGAAAGGCATAGCGCTGGGTTTATGGCGGTAACGGCTCTGCTAGATCGCGGGGCTCTGCCTCAAGCTCGGGGCGCTTTGCAAACAATACCTAATAATAGACGCGATCGCCCCGATATTAATTTTCTCTACGGTCGCTTGGCTTGGCAGTTCGCTCGTACCGGCAATAAGGATTATAGCGTCGATGATGCGAGGCGCTTCTGGGAAGCTGCAGTGAATAAAGCCCAACCAAAATCCCCTCTCTATCATAATGCTCTGGGTTTTGCCTATTATGCGGAAGGGAATCTGGCTCGTGCCAAGCATATGTGGTTGGAGGTGGTAGCTTTGCTGGAAGCTACAGAATTTCAGGATAGTCCCGATTCTCTCGCCGCCTATGCCGGACTGGCGCTGGTTTTAAAACAGTCTGCAGAAGATAAGCCCGCCGCAGAGCAAAGGATGCTGCTCAGTAAAGCGATTAAGAATCGTAAATGGGTTATGGCTACCAATGCCGTTTATTTTGAACCGAATACTTTAGGCCAAAATTGGATGTGGCCAACCTCGGCTATTAGCGATTGGCAAAAGCTGATTGAGATGGAATAAATGGGGAATTGGGCATGGGTAATTGGGCATGGGGAATTGGGCATTGGGAATTAAAATAGTATAGTCATTTCAATTAAGGATGAGACATTTACGGTCTTCCTAAATGTAGGGGCGATTCGCGAATCGCCCCTACATCTTGTCTCGTTTTTATTGGAAATGACTAGAATATAAAATATTCCGTAGGGCGGGCGTCCCGCCTGCCCCCGTCTGCCCGGTGACAAGTCCCGCTTTTTGTACCAATTCATTATCCAAAATTTAAAAACGATATGATTTCCCTGCCAACTCCATTGCGATCGCCCGCTATCCTTTTGAACTCGCAAATCCCGAAGCTGAGGTAGAAGCGATTTTGAGGGAGAAGCTCGAAGGGGCTGAGTAAGCTGCCAATGTGGACAGGAATCAAAACGCGCATATATGCGTAATATAAGATGGCAGAACTTTAGCTGACTGCTGACTGCTGACTGCTGACTGCTGATATAGCGGTTCTCAAATTGATGTGACGTTTCTGGGGCGAAGCATCCCAAAAAGGCAAGTTCCCGTTCGGAGAGCTGAGATTGTCTCGGGGATGCTGTCGCCCCTACGTTTTGCGGGTTACACTTATTTTAGAAACTCTATAGCTTAGTGCTATACAGCCCCTGCAGTTAGCTCGCGAAACTCTTCTATTTTGGGCATTTCCTCAACAGGAATGACGCGACCTTCATCCTCAAAACCAACCATCTCATTGAAATTGAGATAGCGATACAAATCCGCCGCAAAGGGATCGATTTTCTTAGAGACAATCTCTAAATATTCCTCTGGAGAAGGAATCCGACCCAATAGGGCGCAGACCGCTGCTAGTTCTGCGGAACCGAGATAAACGCGGGCTCCTTTGCCCATGCGGTTATTGAAATTGCGAGTAGAAGTCGAGAAGACAGTAGTGCCATCGCCAACCCGAGCCTGGTTGCCCATACAGAGACTGCACCCGGGCATTTCCGTGCGAGCGCCAGCAGCGGCAAAAATGCCATACATTCCTTCTTCTCGCAATTGCTTTTCATCCATGCGAGTGGGGGGACAAATCCAGAGCCGCACCTTTACCGGGCCGGCACCTTCTAGCACTTTGGCGGCAGCGCGATAGTGACCGATATTGGTCATGCAAGATCCGATGAATACCTCGTCAATTTTATCCCCGGTACATTCGGACATTAACTTGACATTATCCGGATCGTTCGGAGCGGCGACGATTGGTTCGGTTATTTGATTTAGGTCAACTTCGACGGTCTCGGCATATTCGGCATCGGCATCGGCGGACATGAGTTCGGGATTGGCCAACCACTGCTCCATCTTGGCTACGCGACGCATGATGGTGCGCTCGTCTTTATACCCTCGCGCCACCATATTTTTAAGTAAGGCAATATTCGATCGCAGATATTCGGCAATCGTCTCCACCCCGAGCTTAATAGTAGAGCCGGAACAAGAGCGCTCTGCCGTAGCATCGGTTAGCTCAAAGGCTTGCTCTAGCTTCAAGTCCGGCAAACCTTCCATCTCCATAATCCGTCCGCCGAAGACATTCTTTTTGTTCTTCTTGGGCACGGTGAGCAGACCTTTCTGGATGGCCACATAGGGAATAGCATTGACAATATCCCGCAGGGTCACTCCGGGCTGAAGCTTTCCAGTGAAGCGCACCAATACAGATTCCGGCATATCCAGGGGCATAACTCCCAAGGCCGCAGCAAAGGCGACTAATCCAGAACCGGCGGGGAAGGAAATGCCCAAGGGGAAGCGGGTGTGGGAGTCGCCGCCAGTGCCTACGGTATCGGGAAGTAGCATCCGATTGAGCCAGGAATGGATGATGCCATCTCCCGGACGCAGGGCTACGCCACCTCGCGAGGCAAAGAAATCCGGCATTTCTTGGTGAGTTTTGATATCAACTGGCTTGGGATAGGCAGCAGTATGGCAAAAGCTCTGCATCACCATGTCGGCGGAGAAGCCGAGACAGGCGAGTTCTTTGAGTTCGTCGCGGGTCATCGGTCCGGTGGTGTCCTGGGAACCGACGGCACTCATTACGGGTTCGCAGGAGGTGCCCGGACGCACGCCGGCTACACCGCAGGCTTTGCCAACCATTTTTTGAGCTAGGGTGAAGCCTTTGTTGCTTTCGGCGGGTATTGTCGGTCGGATGAAGCGATCGCTCGGTTCTAGACCAAGAGCTTCCCGAGTTTTGTCCGTGAGGCTGCGGCCAATCAGCAAGGGAATCCGACCACCAGCGCGGACTTCATCAAAAATAGTTTCTGGTTTCAGAGTAAAACTGGAGATTACTTCCCCGGCTTCGTTGGTAATTTCTCCTTTATAAGGATGGATGGTAATTGTCTCGCCAGTTTCCATCTTGGTAACGTCGCATTCGATGGGCAAGGCTCCGGAGTCTTCGGCAGTATTGAAGAAGATAGGGGCGATCGCTCCACCGAGAATATATCCCCCGGCTCGCTTGTTGGGCACGAAGGGAATATCTTCGCCGATATGCCACAAAAGAGAATTGATGGCGGACTTGCGGGAAGAGCCCGTACCCACTACATCTCCGACATACGCCACCGGATGCCCTTTTTCTTTGAGCTGGGCAATGGTTTCCAGGGCACCAGGCATCCGAGACTCTAGCATTACTAGGGCATGGAGGGGAATATCGGGCCGAGTGGTGGCATGGGGAGCAGGAGAGAGGTCGTCGGTGTTGGTTTCTCCAGGAACTTTGAAGACCGTGACGGTAATGGCTTCTGGGAGGGGCGATCGAGATGCGAACCACTCTCCTTCTGCCCAAGAGTCGATGACCTGCTTGGCGTAAGGGTTGCTTTTCGATAGCTCTAGAACGTCGTGGAAGGCGTCGTAAACTAGCAGGATTTTGCTGAGAGCTTCTACCGCTGCTTTCCCTAGGTCCTCGTTTTTTGGGTCTGTCTGAGAATGCTGGAGCATATCTACTAGGGATTGCACGTTGTAGCCTCCGACCATTGTGCCCAGTAGTTCTATGGCTTTTAGGGGAGAAATTAGGGGAGAGCTAACTTCGCTTTTGGCGATCGCCGTTAAAAAAGACGCTTTGACATATGCAGCTCCATCCACTCCAGGAGGAACGCGATCGCGCAACAGCTCTAATAAGGCTTCTTCTTCCCCAGCCGGTGGTTTTTTAAGCAACTCGCACAAATCCGCAGTTTGCTCCGCTGTTAAGGGCAGGGCGGGAATGCCCAAAGCTCCTCTCTCTGTAACTTGTTGGCGATAAGATTTTAGCATTTCAGATTTTTTTTCGCTAACGACATCGGCAATATTTTGAGGACTTACGCAAATTATAGGAACTAAATCTACATATAGTGTCTTATACTAATTCAGCACGCTACAAAAAGCGCCGTTCTGTAAGTCCCAATTTTGCTTTTTCTAGCATAAGAAACTCACTACCCCCATTGCATAGCAGTTTTGGCTGTTTCGCGTTGAGTTTTAAGTTTTGAGCTTTTGACATTAATAACTTGTCTGTAACTTGTTTTATGCATATAAACAATTAAACCTTAAACTTGAAAACTTAAAACTTGCAAAAGTGCTAGCTCGCATAAGATATATTTAGCCGCATAGACAGTTATGTAGGCAAATCATAATGTCTTCTAAGATACCGCAGCAATGTTTGGGGAAAATTTTTGTTAAGTTTGATGAAGTTTAAAAAAAGTTAAATTAAGATTTTTTTCATATTGTCACTAAAAATATTACAATAATTTCGGAGGTGCTTCGGAGTTTATTGGGATGTAGATTAACCTCGGGCGAGAAAAGTAGCGTATATGTTAGTTGAGCCTACAAAGAACGAAAAAAATACGGGGCAAGAAAGAAAAAAGCCAACGCTAGAAAACAGGGCGGATTATGGGGGCCTAAGTTACTCTGCCAATAGTCAGGCTAGTGAAGCGATCGCCCCGCAGCAGGCAGGAGCAAAACCCGTCAGGACAAGCAATAGGGGTTGCCCGCCTTCGTCTCTGACAGAGACCGCATTGATGCAAAAGCTAGTCGAAGGTACGACAGAGTTTTCTGGGGACAAGTTTTTTCCAGGATGGGCGCGATCGGTGGCGTCGGTATTGGGGACGCGCTATGTATTACTCTCAGAATTAGTCGGAGCAAGACAAGATCGACTGAAGGTATTGGCGTTCTGCGCCGACGGCCAAATTCAGTCGAATTGCAAACTGGATCTGACGCTTGCGCCCTGGAAGATAGCAGTCCAAGAAGGAATATGCTTGCAATCCTCCGGAATTCAGCAGCGCTTTCCCAAAAATAAGGATTTGGCTGCCCTCGGTGCCGAGAGTTATCTGGGTATTGCTATGCGCGATCGCAAGGGAAAAACTCTAGGCGCTATCTACGTTTTAGACGACAAACCGTTATGCCTTGAAGAGCAAGCCATATTGAGTCTGAGGTTTTTGGCAGCGCGGGCCTCAGCAGAACTGGAGCGCTTGCGTTCCGATAAGGCTCTGGAAGAAAGCGAATCCAGGCTACAAATGGTACTCAATGGGGCCAATTTAGCAAGGTGGGATTGGGATCTAGATGCGGAAACTATCGTTTGGTCTTATGAAGCAAAGTTGATTTTGGGATTGCCTGCCGGTTCGGATACTGCCGAAGATTATTGGCAAGTTATCCATCCCGAGGAGTTGACTGGGGTCAAAGAAGCGATCGCCAGCACGGTTAAAGATAGAGGGGTGTTAAAAATCGAACACCGTATATTGCTACCGGACGGTTGCACGCGCTGGATTGCAGTCCGAGGAAATGTTACCTGGGATGCCACGACCGAGAGCTTGCGTTTAACTGGAACATTTATGGATGTAACCGATCGCAAACAAACAGAGGCTGCCCTGACAGAATCAGAGGCCAAGTTAAAGGCTATTTTTAATTCATCAGTGCAATCTATTGTACTGATAGACCGCGATTATAAGATTCAAGCATTTAATAAACTAGCTAGAGAAACGGCACCAAGCATTTGGGGCAAGGAACTAGAGGAAGGGAATTCAATTCACGATTATATAAACCAAGCAATATTAGAAAAATTCGATCTAGATTTTCAAGGGGCACTTCAAGGACGGGATATTCACTTTCAAAAAAAGATAGAGAGCCAAGCCGGAGAAAAATGGTTTGAATTCAGGTATCATCCAGTTTTTGACGATGGCGACGAGGTAATCGGAGTATGTTTCAGTGCTTTGGATATTAACGATCGCCATTTGGCAGTAGATGCCCTGGCCAAAAGCGAAGAGCGCTTCCGTTCCTTAGTGCAGAACTCTTCCGACCTAATTACGATTCTAGAACCTAACGGAACTATCTTCTATCAAAGTCCCTCTGCAGAGCGTATTCTCGGTTACAATCCGGCAGAATTAGTGGGACAAAATGCTTTCGACTACATTCACCCAGAAGACCGAGAAAGGGTAATGGAGACATTAGCATTAGCGCTCCTAGATGCCCAACGGACGGTGGAAATAGAGTTTCGTTTTGGTCGAGCTGAAGCAGAAAGCGAAGGCGAGACGAGGTGGGTTTATTTGGAGGCGGTGGGTAGCAACAGGTTGGAGGATGCTAGCATCAGAGGGTTGGTGGTGAATTCGCGGGATGTGACAGAACGCAAGCAACAAGAGGAACGCTTGCGCCTGTTGGAAAGGGCGATCGCAGCCAGTAGCGATGGTATTGTTATTACCGATGCTACCAAAGATAATGTATTAGTGTATGTAAATCCCAGTTACGAGGAGATTACGGGCTATTCCGCTGCCGAATGTATCGGACGCAATAGCCGGTTTTTACTTGGCAAAGACCGCAATCAATCTGAATTAGAGGAGCTGCGCGCAGCTATAAAAGAAGGGCGCGACTGTACGGTGGAATTGCGAAATTACCGCAAGGATGGCACTCTTTTCTGGAACGAGCTGCATGTTTCGCCAGTTTATAACGAGCGAGGGGAGCTGACTAATTTTATCGGCGTGCAGAGCGACATTAGCCATCGCAAAGCCGCTGAAGAGCAATTAACCCACCAAGCCTATCACGATTCCCTGACGGGATTGGCGAATCGGGGGCTATTTATGGAACGCCTACGACTCGGAGCCGCCAAAATTAGATACCAACAGGATGGTTTGTTGGCAATTTTGTTTATTGACCTAGACAGGTTCAAGGTCGTAAACGACAGCCTCGGCCATACTGTGGGAGATATGCTGCTGATTGTCATTTCCCTGCGGCTACAGGCTTGTATGCGTTCTGGAGATACCTTAGCGCGGTTGGGAGGAGACCATTACGTCGTTCTGCTGGAAAATATCAAAGACCCTAGCGAGGCTATAGAGATAGCAGATAAAATCCACAATAATCTTAAAGAGCCGTTCGCCCTTCACGGGAACGAACTGCATGTCACCGCCAGTATTGGTATTGCTCTTAGTTCTAGCGATTATCTCCGACCCGCAGACCTGCTGCGAGATGCAGACTTGGCCATGTACCGAGCTAAGGAGATGGGTCGGGCTCGGTCCGTTGTTTTTGATAAGGCCATGCGCGATCGCGCTGTAGCTCTCTTGCAGTTGGAAAACGACCTGCGCCGAGCTATAGAAGAAGTGGTGGGCGATTGGGAACATAGTCCTGGGGCGATCGTGAAACTAAAGTCACAACCTTCATCGGCAAAATCTTCATCGCTAAAACCTTCATCGGCAAAATCTTCATCGGCAAAAGCTTCATCGGCAAAATCTTCATCTTCGGCTCTTTGGCTAGCTTACCAGCCGATTTTCTCCCTGGCTACTGGCTCTCTAGTCGGTTTCGAGGCTCTAGTACGCTGGAATCACCCCACTCGCGGCCCTATTTCACCGGCAGAATTCATCCCGATTGCAGAAGAAAGCGGCCTAATCGTCCCCCTAGGCAATTGGATTCTTCAAGAAGCTTGCCGCCAACTGCGCCAGTGGCAGTTGTTTCTAGTGGTTTACCGGGGCAAAGCCTCAATGGGGCAGGACTTTGCTAGCCAAGAACCCTTGACCATGAGCGTGAATTTGTCTGGCAAACAGTTTTTACAGCCGGATTTGCTAGAAGAAATAGATCTGGCTCTAGAGGAAACGGGTCTCGATCCAAGCAGTTTGAAGCTGGAAATTACCGAAAGCGTGTTAATCGAGAATACCGAGTCCGCGATGGAAAAGCTTTTTTCTGTCAGAGAACGGGGAGTTAGTCTGTCTCTAGATGACTTCGGCACTGGTTATTCTTCTTTTAGCTACTTGCACCAGTTTCCATGCAATACTTTGAAAATCGATCGCTCTTTCATCAACCGCATTGGCACGGAAAGTAAAAATACTAAGATTGTCCAAGCCATAGTCACCCTAGCTCATACCTTAGATATGGATGTCATTGCCGAAGGAGTAGAAACCGCCGAGCAATTGGCCGAGCTGAAGGCGATCGGATGCGACAACGCTCAAGGTTACTTTTTCGCCAAACCCCTCAACAGCTCCGACGCAAGGGCTTTGATTGCTAAAGTCTATCAATCTCAGGCTAACAATGATTTGCTAAATAAGATTTTTAGGGAATAGGTTGTAGGGTGTAGGGTGTGGGGTGTAGGGTGTGGGGTGTGGGGTGTGGGGTGTGGGGTGTGGGGTGTGGGGTGTAGGGTGTAGGGTGTAGGGTGTCGGGTGTCGGGTGTCGGGTGTAGGGTGTGGGGAAAATTCATGCTTTTTTACGACCGCTTTCGGGAGCCGGAAAATCCTAAAGGGAGGGAGGTTTCTGGTTTCTATAGCTAACGCTCCCGCTCCTTCACTAATTAGCGTGAAAAAGCCTCAAAATCAACACCCTAGGTGTAGGGTGTGGGGTGTAGGGTGTGGGGTGTGGGGGGAAGACAAGGGAGAGGGGGAAGACAAAAGTCAAAAGTCAAAATTCAAAAGTCAAAAGTCAAGAAACCTAATTATTTATCTAACTATTCACTATTTACTTTTCCAATTCCCAATTTCCAATTCCCAATTCCCCACACCCCACACCCCACACCCTACACCCTACACCCTACACCCTAATTTCCGCCTACACCCCACACCCCACACCCCACACCCTACACCCTAATTTCCGCCTACACCCCACACCCGACACCCCACACCCCACACCCCACACCCTAAACCCCTCAATCCTGTAGAATATAAGAATAGAAAATTGCTAGGAGAGATTTATGCGATCGCCTTTCCCTCGCAAGACCATTCGTCCCAAGCTCACCGCTATGCCCCGCCAGCAGTCGGAGGCCACGGCCTATCTGAGAGTCTATCAGCTAGTGGTAGAAAAGCAACGCCTCCAGCAAGAACTGCAAACCATCGAAAGCAGACGCCAACAGATTTGTCAGCGCCTGGATGTTTTGGACAAGGACATTGCTGAGGCAGAAGATGTAGCTCGTCAATTGCGGACAAATACCCCATCTAACCAGCAAACGCCAGCTCTAGCGGAAGGGGCGCGATCGCAACTCCAGAAGGATGCAGCAAACCCACCCGAGAACAATTTTGAAACAGTGGTGTTGGAATATTAAATTTGGGCATTGGGCATTGGGCATTGGGCATTGGGCATTGGGCATTGGGCATTGGGGAGACCCGGGGACAAGGGGACAAGGGGACAAGGAGACAAGGAGACAAGGAGACAAGGAGACAAGGGGAGAGAGGTAATATAACGGTGTTGACTCTGAGGCTTTTTTCACTCCAATTGGTTACAACCCTTGGAAACCTCCATTCCCTTAGGCTTTTCCAGCTCCAGAAGCGCGATCGGGAAAATAGCGGAATTTTCCACCCTCACAAGGTGAACATCCTCCGAGTCCCCTTGTCCCCCGGTCCCCGGGTCTTCCCCTCCCCATGCCCAATGCCCAATGCCCCATGCCCAAATTCCTATTCCTGACTATTCTTTTCCATTTCCTCAATCGCGAGCAATAACTCTTCTTCTTGCTCTTCAAACTCTTCTTCAGACATTTCGCCTAAGTCAAAGGCTAATTGTAAGGCCAAGAGCTTTTTCTGTAAATTCTCTTTGTCGTCCAATTCGGCATTAGCTCGCTCTAGGATTTGTTCGCCAATCCAGGTGATGCCTTGAATCGGACCAGAGATAGGTAAGGTTAGCAGACGCAGAATCATAATTTTTCTATCCGGGCTAATGGTGGGTGAAAAGGCAAAGCAGGAATTAATCGGGATTGAGAGTAGCGAAGTTGAAAGGGGCGGTGAAGTTGTTGTAACGAATGCGGAGGCGACCGTTAAATTTGCGATCGAGGGATTCTACTCGCTCGCCAAAATCCGTTTCCTCTTGCCAAGGAATCAGATAAGCAGCGTTGTAAATCATGGTATCCGTTAGCAAATCGTTTTCTACAATTTCTAAGGCTAAAGGGTTGAGAGCAGCTTGAAATTCCTCGATAATTTTTTCTTGTCGGTTCTGGAGGGCTCCTTCGAGTTCTTGGCCGATCGCGATTGTCTGCTCCATACTCAAGGGCGTTCCTTCTAGGCGATCGCGTTTTGCCTTTAATTCTTGGTTCTCCTCCAGCAGCAACTGCAGTTCCGCTGAAGTTTCCCAAAAAATCTTTACTCCCACCTCCCGCCTTCCTTCTAATTTAGCAAATAGCTCTTTCAAATTAGCGCCGTAGGGAATTGTCAGGCTATCCGCTGCGGACTCCCACTCCGAGACAATAGATCCAAATTGCAAAGGTAGCAGAGTACGATAGCCTTTTTCCATTGCTGCCTCTAGCACTTTTTCGTGACCGAGCAAATTGCGACGGCTCGCCAGATATCGTTCTTGCTGCGCTTCGGAATACAAAAAGGCAAATTCATCAATAATTTTTATCTGCACGGGTTGCTTGTCCAAGCCTTGCAGGTGCAATTTTTGCGGTCCAGGCGCTGGGAAAATCCCATAGAGATACAAGCCATACCCCATAGTCGTTCGCGATATTTATAGAACAATATTTGATTATACTACGGGCATTGGGCATCGGGCACTCCCAGGAGGAGAGGGGTTGGGGGTGGGTGGCATCGGGCATGTTCGCATGTTCGCATGTTCGCATGTTCGCATTGGGACAGATGGGGAAGGGTGGGTATGTTTTTTAGATTTGATGTTGTAAGGTCACGACCAACCCTCGAAACAAGGCAAGGCGTAGGGGCGACAGCATTCCCGAGATAACTGTAGTTTATAAAAGAAATGTATTATACTGGAATGCTTCGCCCCAGAAAGCTCGGGAACCCACCGACAACATCAAAAAGGGCGTAGGGGCGATAGCATTCCCGAGAGAACTGTAGGTTATACAGAGATTCTCATTTATAGCCGAGACTGTCTGGGGCGAAGCATCCCAGTATGGGAATTACCGTTCGGAGCTAAGAGATAGTCAAGAGGGATGCTATCGCCCCTACGCTTCGTTCATTACACTTATTTGAGCAATTCTAATAACTCAAAACTCAAAACTCAAGACTCAACACTCTCTAACTAGGGTCGGCGAGTTTGGTGACTTGCTCCAGACGATCGCTATTTCCTTGTAAAAGCAGACGATCTTCGGGCTTGAGTTTCATAGAACCCTGCGCCGCCGAATAGAGTTTGCCATGTCTGCGCACTGCCTGAATCGTCACATTATATTGATTCTCCAACTGCTCGGGTTTGGTATCGATAAGTATTGAACTTTCTGCTAAGGTCACCCAATGGCGATCGCCTTCCCCAACTATACAGCGACCGGCGATTAAGTCTCGAAAAGCTCCCAGTTCCTCGGGAGAGCCGATCGCCAGCAATCGGTCTTGGGAATTCAAGGCTATCTTACCTTTAGGATAATGGATGGTCTGGGAACCCTGCTGAATTGTCATTATAGTTGTCCCAGTTAAATTTCTAATATCTGCCACTGCCAAGCTCATCCCATATAATGGCGATTCATCGGCTAGGGTTACCCATTCGCCATGCAGTTCCACTTCGACATCTCGCAAATCTTGCTGCTGCTCCCGGAGATTTCCTTCCGGTCGGATGCTCAGATAGCGATTTGTCCTAATAGCATTAACCGCCGACTGAATTTGCCATTCTGTTTCGCCCAGGGTTCCGAGCAGGTGCGCCCCTATTTCCAGAGCCGCTTCAAATTCCGGTTGCACTACTTCTCTAGCGCCCAACTGAGTTAACAAATCAATTTCGCTATTCTTGTGGGAACGGGCAACAATATCTAGTTCTGGTGCAAACTCTAGGGCGCGTTTTAGTAACAATCGGGTACTGGCAGGGTCTGGCAGGGCGATCGCCAAGGCTTTGGCTTTTTCCAGATGTGCGTTTTCCAAGACTAGCTCCGAGTGGGCATCGCCAAAAATATAAGGAATCTCCCGTTGTCTTAGCTCTTGGATGGCAGCTTCGCTATTTTCCATCACCAGCACATTATGTCCTTGGTTTTGCAGAATGTTGACAATAACTTGGCCGACTCTTCCGTATCCGGCAACTACTACATGATTGCGAATGGTCTCGGGAACGGATATGGCTTTACTTTTGCGAAATTGGCGCAGATATTTGGCTAGAAAGGGAAGTTTCGCCAGCTCGTCTGCGAGACGGGGAGACCATCTCATCCAGATGGGGGTTAGCACTAGGGCGATCGCGATCGTTCCCAAAAGCAGCAGGTATTTTTCTTCGCCTATAAAACCCAGCTCTAAACCCAACCCCGCTAGGACAAAGGAAAATTCTCCAATCTGATTGAGGCCAAAGCTGACGATAAAAGCAGTCTTAAAGGAATAGCCAAATTTGATAACTATAGGTAAAATAATAGCTGCTTTGCCCAGCATCGCCAGGGCCACTAAGCCCAGGATAGTGCCAAAGTTCTGGATGATAATTTCTGGAGCAATCAGCATCCCGATGGAAGCAAAGAAGAGGCTGGCAAAAGTGTCTCGCAGGGGCAGCAATTTCGCTAAAGCTTGGTCTGCATAGTCAATTTCGGAAATCATTAAGCCCGCAATAAAAGCGCCCAGCTCGATGGAAATACCGAAGCGATCGCTAATCAATGCTACTCCCAAGCACAGGGCGATGACCGTAAGCAAAAATAGCTCGCTACTCTCAGTCCGGGCAATATTCTTAATTAGCGGCGGAACCAGCCAGCGACCGGCGACAGCAGCAAAGGCAATAAATACCAGAGCTTTGAGGACGGCACCGAGCAATGCCAAGCCGATGTCTTCTGGACTCTTCAGGGCGGGGAGAACTGCTAGCATCAAACCTACTGATAAATCTTGGGCAATCAACATAGCTCTCATTACTTGCCCGTGGGAGGTATTGGTTTCTCCTCGTTCCATCAAGGTTTTGATAACTACAGCAGTGGAGGATAGAGAGAGAACCGCTCCTAAAAATATCCCCTGACTCGGTTCCCTGACCCAGCCCAAGATGGTTGCAATAAAAGCTACTAGGGCGATGGTCAGGCCGATTTGCAAGAAACTTCCTTTTAAGATTAGGTCTTTAAATCTTTTTATCTCTTTTAATGAGAATTCTATCCCGAGGTCGAATAAGAGCAAAACAATGCCAATTTCCGCCAAGGATTTAATCTCGCTGATATTGGTTAAGAGCCCGAGACCTTTTGGGCCGACGAGCAAACCGCTGACCAAGTAGCCTAGTAGTACGGGCTGGCGCAGCCGGTTCGCGACGTATCCTCCTAGAGCAGAAGCTCCTAAAACTGTTGCCAAATCTAAAATAAAATTATGTTCTGCTGCCATCTGTCACCGTAGGATTGTTGCCAAGATTGTTGCCAAAGCACTTACAGCTATACTAAGCGATCGCTCCGCCAAGTCCTGGAGGCTGGGAAGTGTGGGAAGTGTGGGAGGTGTGGGAGGTGTGGGAAGGGTGGGAAGTGTGGGAGAGAGGGTATGGGAAGTGTGGGAAGTGTCGGAAGTGTGGGAGGTGTGGGAAGGGTGGGAGGGAACGGCGATCGCATTTTTTTTATTGTTTCTTATAATATCAGATCCGTTTAATAGCTCGCAAGCTTTTCCCGTAGAACGGGCGTCCCGCCTGTCCTGCGGTAGGTTTAATTTTTTTTGTGGGTAATTAAGCGGATTCTATCTAACAACTCATCTCCCGGAATCCTGCGAAAAATCTCTTTTTTTTGAAATTGACAATTTAGGTAGCATTTCGGTAGCCCGCAGGCAGTCGTTGCTCTCTAGGATAAAAACAGGCAGTGCTGTCAAAAAGCGCTACCAAAACATTGAGGTAAAAAATAGGCAATTTCCGTATTGACAGTAACTAAAAACAGTAGGCTATAATCGGCATAGAAGAAAAAATACTATAGGGTCCGAGCGGTGGGCGGTAAAAAAGCAAGGGTTTGTCTAGCCAGGATAACAGAATGTGGAAGCCCGTCAATAATAGGACTTACGCAAAATGTCCGTATTTAGTATCTGTAGGGGCAATCCCTCCGTAGTTGCCCCTATGCGTAAGTCCTAAATAAAAAGCCGGTGCCAATAGAAATAAGGTAAAACGGTTGACCGGGAAGGTGGCCTGTTGGTGCGAATAGGGTAAAACGGTTGACCGGGAAGGTGGCTTGTTGGTGCGGCTCGAACTTGGGAGGTTGTAAAAATGGCAATATTTCAACAGGGGATTTTCCGCAGGAGACATTGCGCGAAGGCCGTCCGACAGAATTCAACTCTGCTTAAAATGCTGCAATCCTTATCTCGGAATGCGGGGATTGCCGTGACGGCCATTGGCGGCCTGGTTATGGTTGGTTGGCTGTTTGATGTGGGTATGCTCAAGAGCGTCTTGCCCGGGCTGGTCACCATGAAAACCAATACGGCCTTGGGCTTTGTCCTGGGAGGATTGTCCCTCTGGCTGTGGACTTCGATCCAAAGCAGGGACGGCCAAGCTCCGAGACCGAGTGGAAAACATTTATACTCTATCATTTATACATCTTCTGGCCTGGTTCTGCTTATTGGTGCGCTGACCCTGGTCGAGTATTGCTTTGGCTGGAATCTCGGCATAGACGAACTTATATTTAAAGAAGCAACGGATGCCGTAGGCACATATGCGCCGAATAGAATGGCACCCAATAGCGCTCTGAATTTTTTCTTTCTGGGCTGGGCGCAATTGCTATTACTTTCTAGGCGGCGCAGAAACTATATATTAGCCCAGGTTCTGACTTTAGCGGCTTTCTTAGTTGCCTTTTTGGGATTTCTGGGCTATGCCTATGGGATTACCTCTTTTTATGGCATTGGCTCTTATACTCAGATGGCTTTGCATACGGCGATCGCTTTTGTATTGCAAAGTCTGGGGATGCTGCTCGCCAGCCCCGACCGAGGCTTGATGGCTGTTGTCGTCAAGAACCATGCCGGAAGTATTATGGCTCGACGCCTCTCCCCAGCAGCAGTAGCTATTCCGCCAATTTTGGGCTGGTCGATTTTGGTCGGCTACCGCTGGCATGCCTACGACCCGGAGACCGGAATATCTCTTTTGACGGTTGTCAATATTGTTGTTTTTGCAATTCTAATTTGGTGGAATGCCCGGGAAATAGGCGCGCTCGACAAACAGCGCGATCGCGCAGAAGTCGCTCTCAAGGTTGCCAACGAAGAGCTAGAAGCAAGAGTCGAGCAGCGCACTCTTGAGTTGAGCAAAGCCAACCAGAAGTTGCACCAGGAAATTAGCGATCGCCAGCACGCCGAAGTAGCGATGCTAGAAACAGTAGCAACTTTGGAAGCAACTTCTATCAAGCTCAGAGACAAAAACGCCGAGCTAAAGACGGCCATGCGCGAACTCACGGAAACCCAAGCTCAGTTGATTCAAAGCGAGAAACTCTCTAGCCTCGGACAGTTGGTGGCCGGGGTCGCCCATGAAATCAATAATCCGGTTAATTTTATCTACGGCAATATCTGCCATATTAAGGATTATGGGGAGATTTTAGATAGAGTCTTGCAACTGTACCAGGAGCATTGCCCAAACCCGGCACCGGAAATACAAGAAGAAATAGAAGCAGCAGAGCTGGATTTTGTCAGAGAAGACTTACCGAATGTTCTGGGTTCGATACAAGTGGGAGCCGATCGCATTAGGGAAATTGTCCAATCCTTGCGCAACTTCTCGCGGGTGGACGAAGCTCAGATGAAAGAGGTGGATATCCACGATGGCATCGAGAGTACCCTAATGATTTTGCAAAACCGCCTCAAAGCAAAACCAAACCGTCCGGCTATTCAGGTCGTTAAAAATTATGGCGAGCTGCCTCCGGTGGAATGCTACCCCGGCCAGCTCAACCAAGTATTTATGAATTTGCTCGCTAACGCCATTGATGCTATTGAAGAAGATAGCGAGAGTTTTACGGGAGTCGCAGATAAGGGCAAACCGAGAAAGATTTTTGTTAGCACTGCGGTGGATAGAGATTGGGTTGCGATTAGAATAGCCGACAACGGTCCGGGTATAAAGGAGGAAACTTTGAAGCATATTTTCGATCCTTTCTTTACTACTAAACCGATGGGCAAAGGCACCGGCCTCGGTTTGGCTATTTCCTACTCTATTATTACTGAAAAACATCGAGGCAAGCTGACCTGCGATTCAACCCCGGGCAATGGAACTGAATTTGCGATCGAGATTCCCCTGTGCCAGATTTGTTCGGGCGCTTTGGTTTAGGGTGTGGGGTTTAGGGTGTGGGGTGTGGGGTGTAGGGTGTGGGGTGTGGGGCCGCCATCGGTGTGGGGTTTAGGGTGTGGGGTGTGGGGTGTGGGGTTTGGGGTTTGGGGCCGCCATCGGTGTGGGGTTTGGGGTTTGGGGTTTGGGGGACTTGGGGACTTGGGGACTTGGGGGACTTGGGGACTGTGGGAAGGGTGGGAAGGACTGCTGAAAATTTTCTCTCTCCCCCCTCTCCCCACACCTCCCACCCTCCCCACACCCCACACCCTAAACCCTACACCCCACACCCTACACCCTAATTTCGCGCAGGAAATAAAAGCGATCGCCTTGCCATTCGCTGCCCTTAGTTCGACCCAAGTAGCCGGTTAAGGGAGAGGAAAGCTCTATCAAAATTTCGTGCAAGTCTGATTTCTCCAAACGCTGGGGTCGATTGGGGCTTATGTTATAAGAGCCATAGATGGCCTCGACACCAACCTCCTTATCTCCGCTGTTTTCTTGATAAGTTTTCACCAAGCGGATGACGAGCGATCGCAGCTCTATATTTTGTTGCACGCGATCGATATAAGCGCTTATTTTATCGTCAACTACGCCAAAGGGCTCCGCTTCCAGGCATTTTTTCAATTCCCAGAGGTCGATAGAGCCTCGATACTTGGCTTTGAGTTCGACGAGCTTTTGTAAGGTTTCCGGTCGCATAGCATTCATTTTATTTTCGATCGCCGCCTTAAGAGCTTCTTTGGTTAACTGACCTGCTGCGACGAGCAGTTTTATACAACGGTCAAATTCTGTTTGACCCAACTGAGTAACCCCCAAGTGGATAAGCTGGCTGGTTACGCTATTGGGCACTTTTTTCTGTTTGCTGGCTTTGCATTCTCCTACTACGGGATAGGGAGCTTCGCAATAAAGGTCTATACCGGCAGCGCCTCCGGTTGCTTCTGGGTCGAGGCTGGCTTTCGGATTGCGGTTCGAGTTGCTAAAGCCCAGCTCGATAAAACTGCGGCGCACTAATTTTTCAAAGCCGTGGCCGTCGCTGGAGTTGCCCGTTTCGGCAATAGTCTCAATCCAAGCCAAATCCGGGTCGGCGGGCGCTAGGGTTTCTAAATTGGTTTCTAAATCTGGTTCTAAATCCGACCAGCCGAGAAATTGTCGGATATCTCGGTCGAGCTGTAGAGCGTCCGAGCTGGCGGCGACTAAGGGCGCGATCGCTCCTTGCAATTTTTCTAGTTCTGGATGCGGCGGCGGCTGTCGGTTAAAGAGCCGCTTTCGCTGCTGGGCAAAAAGGCGATCGCTCAGCACCGGCAAAGATTCTGTCACTGTCAGGCGATCGGGCAAAGAAATAAATTTGCCGTTTTTCTCTGATTCTTGGGGATGCGCGCTAATCTCAGTCGGCTCCGGCAGCAGATAAACGCGCAAGTAGGTTAAAAACATCTGTTGCCTCTGCCGGATTTGCTCCAATCCCTCTGCAGTCCAGACCGTTAAAGCCGATAAGGTCTCTAAAGATTCCGACTCGCTTACGATTTGGCATTGTTCGCATCTCGCCCAAGCTTTAATTAAGACGGTTTCGGAATCTGGAGCGGCGCTAGTCTGGGCAGCAGCCAAAAAACTGGGGCGGTAATACGACTGAGCTGGCACGGGGTTAACCGAGGCTTTCCCTGGATACAAAGCAAATATTCGCTCCCGGTGGATAAAGAACCGAGGCAGAGCAGCGATCGCCCGCCCTTGAATTAAGGCTTCTATGTCGGGAGCGGGCAGACATAGAGCCGTTGTTGCGATCGGAGATTGATTCGTCATTAATTTTCGGCACCCCCTAGCGAACGGCTGTAAGTTGTAGGGGCGAACGGCCGTTCGCCCCTACCCGCGCCTTTAATTGCCCTAACCTTAATGCGTAGTGCTACATTTCTCGGTGCTAGCCTATCTATCATTCCATCGCCTCCTCATCTACTGCATCTTCAGGAACTTGCCCCGATGGATCGCTTAAAATTTCCAGCAATAGAGGATTCTCTGCGGCCAGCTTATTACTGGAAATGAAATCCCAAATCTGCTCCTGGCTCAGCTCGTAGTCTTCTCGCTTGTCATAAACTGCTTTAATGGCGACTATCGGCTTTACTTCCTCGCTTTTCAGATAAACCCATTCTCCTCCTTGCTCCTGTAAAAGATGATTTAGCTTATCTTGTGCCTTTTTGGCGCTTTGGCTAATTTTTTTAGAGCGAACCAAGCATCCGCGAGTCAAATCGTATTTTTGATAATTGGCTAAATGAGTCAATCCAGCCCCCACGCTGTTGCCCCCAGACGCTTGCAATATTGCTACCCCAATTTTGACAGGTTGACCGCTCTCTTGGCCAACTACCTTAAAATATATGTATCGGTTTCTCGGCTTCACGGGGGCTTGAATATCTTCTATCTTTACCCCTTCCAGCTCGTATCCAATCAGCCGATTAAAACCAAAAATGAGAGCCAAAGCAATTTTAGTTTCGTCTTCGAGCAACTCCTCATCGTCTAGCTGGGCTATCTCCTGCTTTAGAGCCGCATCAACTGGAGCCAAGGGGTCGGGAGTGGGAATATCAACAACAGGAGGGGGAGAAACTGGCGGCTGTGTGCCATTTACCTTAAGGTTGTTTAGATCTTTGCACCAGTTTTTGCACCATTGCAGGACATCTCGCGCCGTGGCTCTTTGCCTGCCTTTTTCCTTCAGTTGTTCTGGATCGAATGGATAAACGGGGTGAGAAGGAATTAGCCCCTTTTGCTCGTAAAACTCTCGCAACCGCAGAGAGACTAGCTCTAATATATTCTCTTCATTGAGCGGTCTTAAATCAACGGCTCTCTCGCCAATGCGATCTACTACTGCTTCGGCATAGGGCAAAGCTTTGATTTGCTGCGACCATGTTTCGGGAAATACAGACATCAGCAGCACCCCCCGTTTCACGCTATTGTATAAATCCTTGGCCAAACCAGCGGCCACTTGGGCTCTAGTAAAACCGGCGTCATTACATTCCGGGACATCTAGCTCGTCAAAGCAGATTGCTATGGTCGCGTAACAACCGATGATGTCTAGAAGTTCGCGAATCGTATCGAAGGTTTCCGCTTCTCTGTCATCCTCGCTGGAGTTAGGCAATTGCATGGCCTCAGCCCTTGACTGGGGCAGGCTTTGGCCAGCTAGCCATTTAATTGCGTAGGGAGAGTGTTTTTTGGATAAAGTCCATAAAATAGCCAGCACTAGGTCGGGGTTTTCAAACTCTTGCCTGACTCCTAGAACGCGATCGGTCAGCTCTTCAATCGCGTTGGAATCCGCAGCAAGCCTTGCGGGAAAAGTCTCGACTAGCTCTTTTGTGGTCAGGTTTTGCCCCTCTGCTTCATTGACCAATGCAGTTGCTAGCTCTTGCCACTGCATTACACCTTGGCTGCCCTTGCGTTTGAGGCTATAGGCCAAGGTTTTCAAAAATTCTAGTTTGATACGGTTTAGGTCGCTGTATTCGCTCATGTAAACGAACAAAGTATCGCTACCAGCTTGAAGTCGGTGGCGAATGCAGGGCAAACGCATCTTAAATAAGTTTGACTTTTTACAAAGAAAGTGCCTTGTTTTAAACTTAAAATTATCATGTGTTTAGGGTTAGTTCTTAATAATAACCGCATACAGGCCTGTCGATCCTGCTACTAGACTTGCTAGCACAGACCATCCAACTCTGGCGGTGCGATCGCGCTCCGTTTCCTCTGCCAGCGTCCGAGAAGTGAAGAGGAATTGGAACTTACTATGAGCGAGCCATTTAAAATTACCGATGCGCAGACCAGAAGGCGAAGTGTCCATCGCTTGCGCGAAAGTAGTCGGCAGTTAGATATTCTCGGTGTAGCGCTAGACGAGCTGCTAGCAATGGCAGAAGTCGAGCTATGCCGCCAACGCCGAGAGCGCTTGGAGAAAAAATACCAGCGCGAATCTCAAAAAGTTGCCGAATGAGATCGCTATTTTATTGCCGATTTAGAAACCCGGGTTTTTGGAAACCCCCGGGTTTCTGCCCCACAGTGATATAATATAAGACAATAGGTTATAAACGCAGGAGAGGCCATTAACCATTGCATGGCAAAACTACCAGAGGAAACAGTAAACAAGGCTTTCAGCTTGCAGCGCAGGCTGTGGGAAACGATCGATGAGGTGACAGCAGTAGCCTGGGTAATTTTAGAGGAGTATGGGGAAACAGAGATAAGTCTCTCTGCTCTAGGCGAAGTTGATAACTCTAGAGAACGGCTAAATTCTTCTCTCTCTCGCCTGTACACTCTCATGTTGAGGGTAGCTGAGTCTCAGCCAATGGCTGATTCCGCTACCTTGAACTTGCTAGCTGCTACAATCGAAAGCAGTGAAGGTACAATTGCTGCTGTAGAGGCTAGCCTCCAAGAAGCCAAAAGAAACTTAAACTTACCATGACAAAATCAAAGCGAATCCCCGACCCCGAAATGTTTGAGCGCAGCGCCGAATGTTTCCGCGAAGTTTGCCGAAAGCTCGACGCCCTGAACCTAGTTCTAGATGACGCTATAGCCCAAATGGATGCTATTAATCGGAGTAGCCCTCTATATATTCGCCGACTGGAAAGGGCAAAAAGATTGCTCGATTCTCAGCGCCAGCCGGAATCGGCGGAAAACGGAATCGGCAGAAAAGCTTAGACCACGCTCTTTGCTGCTTTAGAAACCCGGTTTTTTGGAAAAACCCGGTTTCTGACCCACAGGCAAAGGTAATGAACTGGTATCGGAGCGCGATGGGTGCTAAGAGCGGATCGCGCCCCGATACAATCTACAAAACCTCGTTACTTAAGCGCTGAAAAAAAATTGGTAAGCTTCCACTCAAATTAAAGGGTTGAAAGTCAGTAATTGTTAGCAGCGCGATCGCCAATTAATAGCGATAGAACGCGACAGAGCGCGATCGCAGAGCAGCGCTCTATCGACCGGGCAGGAACCTTCTTACTGCTACAATTCTTTCTACAACCTAGGGGAAACCGGGGGACCAGGGGAGAGGGGGGAGTGTGGGGAGAGGGGGGACAGAGGGGAGAACTTTCAGCAGTCCTTCCCACACCTCGTAGGCGGCCTCGTAGGCGGCCTCCCACGCTCCCCACACTTCCCCCTCTCTCCCTCTGGCCACTGCTAAAAAAGAAAACTAATTTCTCCCAAGGGAAAACCCACCCGCTGCCGCAATCTGCTCCACGATCTGCGGGGGGCTTGGGGTGGGTCATCTTCCCATCCGAGCTAGCTATTGGAATATGCCTTGGGCAACTTTCCCAAAGTCCAAGGCTTACCCGATGCCAGCTCGGTCTTTAAGGGAGAAGTTTTTTTTCTTGATTGATAAGAACCTCCTTACTAGGTTTACTTAGGTCTAGTTAGTGTAAAGGCCACGGTTAGGCGTGGTCCTTTTTTTTGCCCCTCTTCGGGGCTTAAAAACTATATTAGCACCGTTTGCTCGAAAAACAACATCAAATGCAAAAATTTTTTTCCTGCTTCTGCACTTGCCGTACCCCCTTCACTGTCCTATAGCCTAATCTTACAAAGAGCGATCGCCGTTACCCCATCTCCGGCCCGCAGACTTGGGCTGAATTCAAAATTCAAAATTCTTTTGGATCCGCCTGTCCCGCCCGCCGCGATCGCCAGCATCCGACCCGAAGCGAGGCGATAACCTTTTTTTTGCTAGACTTGTCGTAGCCCAGGTGAGGACGCGGCAACGCTAGGTTCATGCCTGGTTACTGTCAGTCAATTGACGCAAAATGAACGCAGACGAGTTGTACAGTCAGGGGCTAGAGCAATATTGGAACGGAGATTTTGAGGGAGCCGTAGCTAGTTGCGATCGCGCCCTTGCCATTAGACCAGATTATTTGGCATGGAACTTACGGAAAGAGGCGATCGATAAGCTAGAAGGCAAGGATTTAGAAGTTAAGCCAGACGACCTGATGTTATGGTTCAACCGAGGCAATTTTCTGAATAAATTAGGCCGCTACCAAGAGGCTTTGGCATCTTTCGACAAAGCTCTGGAAATTAAGCCCGGTATGCCTGTACTCTGGAACAACCGAGGAGCTGCTCTGTACGATCTAGGTCGCTACTCTGAGGCGATCGCATCTTGTGACAAGGCTCTGGAAATTAAACCACATTATGTTGCCTGGTACAATCGATGCATTGCGCTGAATGAATTAGGCCGCTACTCTGAGGCGATCGCATCTTTAGACAAAGCTCTGGAAATTAAATCAGATTACCATGTTGCCTGGAACAACCGGGGCTATGCTCTGAATGAATTAGGCCGCTACTCTGAGGCGATCGCATCTTTAGACAAAGCTCTGGAAATTAAATCAGATTACCATGTTGCCTGGAACAGCCGGGGCTATGCTCTGAATGAATTAGGCCGCTACTCTGAGGCGATCGCATCTTACGATAAAGCTCTGGAAATTAAACCAGATGACCATCTTGCCTGGAACAACCGGGGCTATGCTCTGTTGAATTTAGGACGCTACTCCGAAGCGATCGCATCTTACGATAAAGCTCTGGAAATTAAACCAGATGACCATCTTGCCTGGAACAACCGGGGCTATGCTCTGAATGAATTAGGCCGCTACTCCGAAGCGATCGCATCTTTAGACAAAGCTCTGGAAATTAAATCAGATTACCATGTTGCCTGGAACAGCCAGGGCTACGCTCTGAATGAATTAGGCCGCTACTCTGAGGCGATCGCATCTTACGATAAAGCTCTGGAATTTAAACCAGATTACCATCTTGCCTGGAACAACCGGGGCTATGCTCTGAATGAATTAGGCCGCTACTCCGAAGCGATCGCATCTTTAGACAAAGCTCTGGAAATTAAATCAGATTACCATGTTGCCTGGAACAGCCAGGGCTACGCTCTGAATGAATTAGGCCGCTACTCTGAGGCGATCGCATCTTACGATAAAGCTCTGGAATTTAAACCAGATTACCATCTTGCCTGGAACAGCCGGGGCTCTGCTCTGTTTAGCTTAGGCCGCTACTCCGAAGCGATCGCATCTTACGATAAAGCTCTGGAATTTAAACCAGACGACCACGAAACCTGGAACTATCGCGGTTTAGCGTTCCGAAGGCTAAACCTATATGAGGAGGCGATGCGGGATTATCTAAAGGCCATAGAACTTAAACCAGACTATCACAAGCCCTGGAGGAATCGCGGCCTTTTGCTCTGCTACTTCTTAAATCGCTACGATGAGGCTATTACCTGCCTAGAAGAAGGGTTACAGCACTGTCCTCCAGACACCCACCCCGAAGGTTGCGGAGAATTGCACCAAGCGATGGGTGACATGCACCGCGATTGGGCAAATAACAACCTGGCTATGCTAAACCCCCGCCCTTATTGGCAGAAAGCTGCCGAGGCTTATGAGAAGGCTATTGAAGCCTTTACGCCCGAACGCTTTTTTCGACAACGACTGGAAACGTTACAGCGCCTCTACTTTTGCTATGTCTACTTGGGAGATCCTACCAAAGGTCGCTTGTGCTTGCGGGAAGGATCGGATCTGCTACAGCGCTTGCTGGCCGAGCCGAACCGCTCCGATCGCAACAAAAAAGAACTACGGCGAGAATTTGCGCGCTTTACACAGTTTAGCGTTGACCGATTAATAAAGCATGGAGACTTAGTGGCGGCTTTAGAGGTAGCAGAGGAAAGCAAAAATGCCTGTCTTACCTGGCTGCTATCCGGCTGGAGCGATGATTTCCTAACTCCGAGTTATGGCCAAGTTCGAGAACTGCTCGATCCCAATCGGGCTATCGTCTATTGGCACCTCAGCCCTGCAGCCCTTACTACTTTTATTATTAAGGACGGCGCTGAGGAGCCGATAGCGATCGGTATCGAGGACGCCCAACTGCGGCAATGGGAAACCTGGATGGCGGATTGGGACAAACAATATGCGGATTATCGCGAAGACAAGGACAAGGAAGGAGAGCCAAACAGCCAGAAGGAGAAACAGGAGGATAAAAGGAACCATCCCTGGCGGCTAGAGTTGGAAAGCAAAATCCAGCGCCTCGGCGAAATTCTCCATATTGAGGCGATTTTGGCAGAACTGCAGGGCATCGGCGAGCTAATCTTAATTCCCCACCGAGACTTGCACCGCTTTCCCCTAGAACTTTTATTTCCCGACTTCCTTCTAGTGCGCCTGCCCAGCGCCCAAGTAGGATTGAATTTGTTGGGCAGCGGATTGGGTGGCAGCGGATTGGTAGCGGATGGTGGCAGCGGATTGGTAGTCGAAAATCCGCACCACCACGGCTTGCCAGAACTGCTACACGCAGAACTAGAATCTGCAGTAATTGCCCAAATGTTCGCCAACCCGACTTGCATTCCTGGAGAGCAAGCCAGCAAAGAGCAACTCAAAACTGCCCTGAAAGAGCGGCATCGCTATTTCCATTTTACCGGGCACGGCATCTACGAATTCCAGAACCCCAAACTATCGGCTTTGGCTTTGCAAGGAAAAGAGCTATTGACGGTAGAGGATATTTGCGAGCTAGACCTGACCGGCTGCGAAATTGCCAGTGTTTCTGCTTGCGAAATCGCCATTACCGGGAACCAAACTATTACTACTGAATATGTAGGATTGGCCAGCGCTTTGATGGGGGTCGGCGTCGCCAATGTCGTCAGTTCTCTCTGGATGGCCGAGTCGGTTTCTAGCGCTTTAATAATGATGGAGTTTTATCGCTTAGTTCGCAAAGAAGTCCCGCCCGCACTGGCCCTTAAAAAAGCCCAGGGCTGGCTACAGAATCTCACCTACGGCGACCTGGCTCAGTGGTATCGGCTTCGGGCGGCGGAGATCCGCGACTCGGATTTGCCCTGGACTAGGGAGCGGAAGAATGCAGTAAGAGATTTGGAAGACGAAGCGGAGATTGCGGAAGATGCCGCTAAGATGGAGGAGAACTATTGTCCTTATAATCATCCTTATTATTGGGCGGGTTTTACTATTGCCGCTCTGCCACCAAGATGAAAATCAGCGAAACTCTTAGATTGCGTGCTTTTTTAAATGCTCTGGGGCAGCTCGACTCTCTGCCGCCGGAGCTAGCCCCTGGGCTGAGGCAAATTAGTTCCCAATTGGAGTCCAAATTAGAGACAGACCCGATCGCTGCCATATCCGACCTGGAAGATTTCGTGGAAGATTTCGGCGAGCTGCATCCGCCGCTGGCAGAACTCTATCGAGCCGAACGCCTGCGCTTAAGAAAGCTGAACTCGGGACAAGAGCGCAGCAAGTTGGTCGGAACCTTGGAGAAGAATAGCGCCGCCGAAAACGAAGCGAGCATCATCAGTCAGGCGATCGCAATTATCAAAGCCGCCGACAAAAGGTTTCAGCAAGCCCAGCAGAATACCCCGGCGCTGGATGCTAGCACTTTTGAGAAAATAAACAGTCTCTACTGGATCGAGGAACCGGCGGAAACGCAGCAGCTCTTGCTCGGCCATGAGGCAATGTTGCCTTTGGTCATCGAAGCTTATGACAAAATTAGAGAGCTGTTTGCAGAAGCTAAATTGGCTCTAGAGGTCGAAAGAGATCCAGAGATTCCGGGCTGGCGATCGCTCTGGATTATGATTTACTCCCAGCTCGATTCCGATGAAGCCTTTGAAAAGCTAAAAACTCTTGACTATAATTGGTGGCTGGATGCTGGCTATGCGATCGGCAATAAATTGAACATAGATCTAGGATGGGAATGAAATTCGATTGGTCTGAGTATTTCAAACTAGCCCAAGAGTTGGCGGCCATATCTGGGGAGAGCCCTGCCAGCCAAGAAGCAAAACTGCGATCGGCAATTAGTAGAGCTTACTATTCCGTATTTTGTATCGCCCGCAACTACTTGCGAGATGTCGAAAAAAATCCGCGACTTTCCAGAAATAAGACTTTTGACTTTAACGAGCATAGGTATGTAGCCGATGAGTTTACACGCCATCCCTCTAAGTCAAAGAAAATGCAAGATATAGGGAGAGACTTAGCAAGATTGAGACGGATTAGAAACACAGCCGACTACGACGATATGATAGTTCGGCTACAGAATCGAGTAAATCAGGCTTTTAGCCTGGCTCAACTTATTATGACATCTTTGAGAGATATAAGCCAATGATATGGGGAAGAGCGGAAGAGCGGAATTGGAAGGACTTTTTAATTTTGACTTTTGACTTTTGACCTTTGACTTTTGACCTTTGACTTTTGACTTTTGACCTTTGACTTTTGACTTTTGACTTTTGACCTTTGACTTTTGACCTTTGACTTTTGACTTTTGACTTTTGACTTTTGACCTTTGACTTTTGACTTTTGACTTTTGACTTTTGACTTTTGACTTTTGACTTTTGAATTTTGACTTTTGACTTTTGACTTTTGACTTTTGACTTTTGACTTTTGACTTTTGACTTTTGACTTGTCTCCCGGCCCCCCTACACCCCACACCCCAAACCCCCAATAAGGATAGAATCATGGCAAATTGTCCTCAGGACGCCGGATAGGATTGGGAGGAACTATGGATGACGGACATTCGCAGAAAAGCAAAACCGAGGCCAGCGAGTTCGATCGCGCGATGATGCGAGAATGCCTGGAGCTGGCGAGACGCGCTCTAGGAAGAACGACTCCCAATCCCCTTGTTGGCGCAGTTGTAGTCAAAGACGGGGAGGTTGTCGGGCGAGGCTTTCATCCCGGAGCGGGCCAGCCCCATGCAGAAGTATTTGCCCTGCGGGAAGCGGGAGAGCGAGCTTTGGGAGCGACTGTCTATGTGAGTCTGGAGCCTTGCAATCACTACGGGCGGACTCCTCCTTGTTCGGAAGCATTAATTGCCGCAGGGGTCGCAAAGGTGGTAGTGGGAATGGTAGATCCCGACCCTAGGGTCTCAGGAGGGGGCATCGAGCGGTTGCGTTCTGCCGGAGTAGAAGTAGTGGTGGGGGTGGAGGAGGAAGCCTGCCGCCTGCTAAATGAAGCATTCGTCCATCGCATTTTGCATCGGCGGCCTTTTGGGATTTTGAAATATGCTATGACTTTAGATGGCAAGATAGCTGCCTCGACAGGCCACAGCAACTGGGTCACGGGCAAGCCAGCTCGCCATGAAGTTCATTTATTGCGAGCTGCCTGCGATGCAGTGATTGTAGGCGGAGGCACGGTGCGCCACGATAATCCCCGCTTGACGAGTCATAGCGCCGATTCGCACAATCCCTTGCGGGTGGTAATGAGTCGAACTCTAAATTTGCCGGGAATATCGGCTCCTCTGGGTTCGCTAAATCCCCATTTCCAGGGTTTGGAATCCCCCGTCCAGCTTTGGGATACGTCAGAAGCACCAACCCTGGTGCTGACTGAATCTGGAGCTAGTCCCGATCTGCAAGAGAAGCTGTTGAAAAAAGGTGTCGAGGTAGTGGAACTCAGTCCGCTCGCTCCTGCCCGGGTAATGGAGTATCTCTACGATCGCCAATTATCTTCGGTGCTGTGGGAATGTGGGGGGATTTTAGCTGCAAGAGCGATCGCCGAGGGAGCAGTGCAGAAAGTTCTGGCTTTTATTGCTCCGAAAATTATCGGCGGAGAGTCAGCCCCTTCCCCAGTGGGAGACTTGGGATTACCTTACATGACCGATGCTCTAACCCTGGAAAGAGTGCAGTGGAAAATGGTGGGTTCGGACTTCTCATTTGAAGGGTATTTAAAGTGAACCGTGCAGTGCTAGCGAGACAAAGAAAAGATTGGCTCTGGCTCGCAAGTGAAAACTGCACTACTCGCTTTTTATCCTTGAGAGTTCATAATTTTATGTCTGCTGGGATATGCTGGAAATGTTTGTTTGGAGCCTTTTTGTCGGTACTCTCGGGATTGAGGCAGTAATGGCAAGTGGATGGCTGCGCTGGAGAGATATTGCGATCGGGGAAAAAGAACGGGAGGAGGAGGAAACTTTGACGGATTATCAGGGCAAAAACAATGGAAGCAGAAAGCAGGTGCCACCGCTTAAATTAAAGGAGACGACCCTAAAGGGTTTGCCTCGCTCTCTAGGGAACTTACCAGAAGAGTTGGAATATAAAATTGTCAGAGCTAGCTCGGATATCTTTCGCGACTCAGAAATCTTTCTGCAATTGTGCGAAGAGGAAGCTCGGGCGGGTTGGAGATTGCTAGAAAAACTCGACGATCGCCGAGTGCGATTCAAGCGCCCAATCGAATTGCGCAGAACCATCGACCCAGAATCTCTCTCCTTCGATCCCTATCGCTCTCATTACGGATCTTCCCTAGAAATAAGTCAGCTTTTCTTGGGAATAGCGGCGATCGCTGCTATTACGCTACCCGCTTTTCTCGGCTATGCCTTAGTTTCTTCCACATTGGCCAACTCTTCCCCGCGCAATTTATCGTCTCCACCGACCATCGATATTGCTCCAAGCGATTTGGAATAGGGTGTGGGGTGTAGGGTGTGGGGTGTGGGGTGTAGGGTGTAGGGTGTGGGGAGTGTGGGGTGTGGGGTGTGGGGTGTGGGGTGTGGGGTGTAGGGTGTAGAGTGTGGGGTGTAGGGTGTAGGGTGTAGAGTGTAGGGTGTGGGGTAGGGTGTAGGGTGTAGGGTGTTGACTCGCTCGGGGTTGTCGCCAAAAACGGTGACAACCGGGATCGTTCCCAATTGAAACCCGAATCCAGAGTTCCCGTAGGACTTTCCAGCTCCCGAAAGCGGTCGGGAAATAGCATGAAGTTTCCCTACACAAGAGAACCCCACACCCGCTTGTGTAGGGTGTAGGCGAAATTAGGGTCTATAGAATGGGAGCATTTCACTTTTGTAACGGGACAGCCCGGAGGGCTTTGTTTGTGTAGCCGCGCCTTTAGGCGTAAGGCGGCTAGATACGAAATTGAAATGCTCCCTATAGAATAATTTCTCCCTTGTCTTCCCTTCTCCCTTGTCTTCCCTCTCTCTTCCCCTACCGCCACACCCCACACCCTAATTTATAGCCAATCAAAAAAAATTATGAAAAAAATAGAACGGCGTCAATTCCTAACTTGGATGACTGCTTTGACCGCCGGAATCTTGGTTTCCGGTCAGACCAAAGAAAGCAAAGCCGCTGGTTTAAGCGATCGCGATCGGTTGGGAGAGACCCTACCGAAGCGCCGGTTAGGACGTACTGGGGAAGCAGTGACCATGCTCGGGCTAGGGGGATGGCATATTGGCGATATAAGTAGCGATCGCGATGCCCAGGAAACCATAGAAGCGGCCCTAGAAGGAGGCGTGCGATTCTTCGACACCGCCGAGTCATACCAGCAGGGGGCTAGCGAAAGCCGCTTTGGCCGATTCCTAACTCCCAAATACCGGGACGACATCTATCTAATGAGCAAAACATTTTCTCGCGACGGCGACACTGCTAGAGAACATCTAGAAGGTTCCTTGCGCCGGTTGCGAACTGACTATCTAGATTTGTGGCAAGTCCATACCTTGCTAAGTGCCAAAGATGTGGACAGTCGCATCGAGAAAGGCGTCTTCGACGTAATGATAGAAGCGAAAGAATCCGGCAAAGTTCGCCATATTGGCTTCACCGGCCATAGCTGGCCCCACTCCCACCAAAGAGTTCTGGAAAGATCCGACATTTTCGATACCTGTCAAATGCCGATCAATTTGGCCGATCCCAGTTATGGAAGGGATGGAAGCTTCATCAAGAGCGTGCTGCCGACTCTGGTCGAACGGGATATAGGCACTTTGGCCATGAAGACTTTGGCCAATAGCAGTTTTTTCGGCGGTTCCAAGCATGTAGAGTATGGGACGAGCCCGACAATTATTCCCAATATGGTTAGTCTCGCCGAGGCGCTTCATTTTGTCTGGTCTTTACCAATATCCGTTTTAATTACTGGGGCCGAAAACGCGACTCAGATAAAGGAAAAAATTGCTCTAGCGCAGTCTTTCGTGGCAATGGACGAATCCCAGGGCGAGGCTCTGATTGAAAAAGTCGCCGATGTAGCGGGCTATCTGGCCGAACCTTATAAGAACAGCAGTCTTTAGGACTGGGGAATTGGGAATTGGGAAGTGTGGGAGGGGTGGGGAGCTTTCAAGAGATTTGATGTTTTTTGGCCCACGACCAACCCTCGAAATAAGGCGTAGGGGCGATAGCATTCCCGAGACAGCTTGTGCTATAAACTAAACTTATATCCTGGAATGCTTCGCCCCAGAAATCTATGCCTCTCGCTATCTCCCCAATCATGGTCCAATTGCTCTCTCTCGACCCAGAGCCAATATTTTTCTAAAATAGCTGTAGCTCTTGTCCTATAAAGGTTTCAGGCATTTCTACAGTCGCAACCTCATTCCATTGCGTGCAACACCTTATATGTACGCACCCCAAAGTATATATAGAAGGCTATGGAAACTTTGCTTGGGGCCAAAATTACTGTGACTGACCCAAGAACCATTCTACACATACCAGGGCCTAATTAAACTCTGATGATTGAGTAAAGGTAATCTGTTACCAAAAATCGTCGGAGCATTTTGGCCTGCTTATTTTTAGAAATTGTGATTATAATTATTGGATAGAGCAGGACTCAGAGCAGGACCAGTGCCCTGAGCCTTTATTGCTCTAACCTTTTTATCCTTTATTGCCCTTACTTCCGTATGGGCTCACTTAGTCATGGTAAAAGAAAACACTGAAAATGTCAAACCCGTGGGCCTTCTTTGCGTCTTGGGAACTTGCTCTTGTGTAGCCCTCGGAATTCTCACGTCTTGTTCTGGTTTTATGGTTCCAGGACTGTTAACGATTGTCTCGGGAACCACTGGCTATTTGATAACCGCTTACCAGGTTAATGACCAGAACCACCAATAGACAAAAAGTCGCAGCAAAAAGGCGAATTTTAAGCTGAAGCCAAGCTTGCGGTGCCAGAGAAGGAGCGGAGCGAGCATCGAGGCGAGGGAGTTTGATTAAAATAAGCTCCTCGCGATCGCGCGTCGCTATTTCAGAAGCGGGCTGGCAATCTCTCGTAAGCCAAAGGCAATATAGCGAATAAACCGAACAGCTTGGAGAGGTCGGTCAGCCTAAACTAAAAATAGCTAGCGGTCTTAAGGCACCTTATTCGTTGGCGGAGCAGTACCCGAAAGAGGTCTGTTGCATTCACAGGACTTACGCAAATTGTCTTGTTCAACCCTAAATGTAGGGCAAATGGTGAAATCGCCCCTACCAGATACAGAGGTAATGCGTAAGTCCTGGTTCATTGAAATGCTCCCATACCCCGTCAGTCCGCTCGAAAGCTGCCAGATATAGCGTTTCTCAAATTAATGTGAGGTACCACCGGCGTTGCATCCCAATACGATCGTCCCCGTTTTACAGCAGAGATAGTCTTGGGGCATGCTGTCGCCCCTACATTTCCCACCTCAATCGTTTATTACACTTATTTGAGAAACGCTATAGATCGCCTTGACAGAAAACTGGAAAACTTAGCTATTAGTCGGGCTTGCCTGAATAATGCCAAGTTTTCCAGTTTTTTTGTTCTATATTCCCATGCTTTTGCAAGTCAATGTCTAATTTTCTGCCACTGAAGGTCAAATATAGAATTTGGACCATAGCCGAGGCCAAGATGCTGAGCGATTTTCTGCCCCCGAACGTTCCTCCGCGCAGGGAGTTCCTAGCTAAATTTGTCAGTTTTGGCATATTCGATCGCAAGGGTCGTAGCAAGATGAGCTTTCGTTGGCAACGCGATCGCAAGTTAGAACGCAGATTCAAGAATATTGTCCAACAAAATCCCGACCTCAAGCAAATGTTGGAGGAACGAGACGATCGCTCTTTGCTGGAGAATTTGCTCCAGCTTTGGCAATCTGCTAGCAGCGATAGACAAAAGTCCTTGTTTGGTAATTGCATTTTTGCCTATTTAGAAGAACCCCGCTACCGAGCCGCTCTGACTCGCTTCCATGCCTTCCGCGATTTTGAAAACCCAGAGCAAAGCTGGGACTATTATCTGGCTATCGCCGGGGATGTTACCTTAAACCCGGAAAAGGTCTTGGCTCTTTTGCCAAGGTATAACCCAGCCAAATCGAAGTTGGAAACTTTTTGGGATTTTGAATTGCAAAGTATCATGAAAGAAATTTCAAATAAAGAAACCACCGAAGGCAAGTATTCTCTTTGGTACAAGCTAAAGGTAGCAAGCAAGAAAAAACTTAAGGAGGGTCTCGTAGAAGTCGTAGGGGTTTCCGAAAGAGAGGCTATTTCCTACATTTTTGCTAGGGATGCTTTATTCCAGGTTTATTCTAAAAAGGATAACCGATGGCGGGAACCGACGCGGAAAAAATACCAAGAGGCAGCGGATTACCTGAAATGCCACTATGCCGATAAATGCCCCAATAGCGATCGGGTCAATGAGGAATGGTTGCAGCAAGCTATAGAAATTTGTGCGCAAGCCTTGCAACCATCTCATAAATTATGCTATCTTGATGAAGGGTATAATAGCCAAGAGCTAGAAATGCTAAATAGCAGCGGAGATGGTAGAGCCGAGAATCCTCTAGATAACTTAGCTAACCAAGAGTTTGAGGCCAATATAAGGGATAAAATACCAGCAATAAACGAGGCGATCGTTAGTAAACTAGAAGAATTTTCGGCGGAACAAAAGGAGATTCTACAGCTCCGCTATGGGCTGGATACAAGCGGCTCAAAGATAGCGAAAAAGATTGGCAAGAATAAAAGTACCGTTTCCCGCATAGATTACAAGTGTAGGAGGGAACTGATGGGGGCGATCTTTTTTTGGGCGAATAAGGAAGAGATGGGAATAGGTATCAAAGATATTAAAGGGCTGGACGATGTATTGGAGGACTGGCTAAAAAACTACTATAAGAACCTCTAGAAATATTTAAAAGCCAGGGTAAATAGAGATACAAGCGATAAAGAGTTAATTATGCCTTTGTCAAATTGATGTGAGGGCGAAGCATCCCAGCATGAGGGTTGCCGTTCGGAGCTAAGAGATGGTCGAAGGGATGCTGTCGCCCCTACGGGATGTGAATTACATTTATTTGAGAAAATCTATATTTTAAGAAATGAACTTAAAGGCAAGATAGCTGCTATACTAAACCTCAGTTGCCGCTCCGCGCAGAAAAACAATGACAAGATTGATTCACGACCAGTTCTCGAAGGATTATATCGAAAAACTGCTCTCAGGTTATGGAAAGGTAACTGCCCCATTCGCAGTGAGCCCCGAGGTAAAAGAAATTGACTTGTGCTTTATACCGGGAAATTTAAAGGGACTAAGGATTGAAGATTTGGGATTGCTGGGGCGCTTGGCTTTGGGAGGGGAATACCCTTCTTTGTTCGAGCCGTTTCGCAACCCAGTTGGAGTGAATGAAATCTGTAGTTGCGTCAACAAGCTGCTAGACAAACGTCAAGATGAGTTGCGGGCTAGCAATCGAGTGGATGGAAAGCCAGTGACTGAAGAGCAGTTACCGAAAATGTGGATTCTCACCCCCACTGCTAGCGCCAAAGTCTTGTCTGGATTTTGCGCAAAAGAGAACGGAGAACTTGACTTTTTTTGGCGCATTCAAACCGAAATGATATAAGTCCTGTTGCTGTACAACCTCCAGAAACATTTGAAAGCCAGGAAAGATAGAGACACAAGCGATAAGGAGTTAATTATGCGACTAACACCTCTTTACGAACAGGAACGCGAACAAAACTTCCGCGAAGCTTTCCGCGAGGGAGAGCAGCAGGGTATGCAGCAGGGCCAAAGGTTGCTGTTAGAAAATTTGCTGCGCGCCCGTTTTGGTTCCTTGGAGCCGGTTGATACTGCAATTATCGAGACTTTGTTGGCCAAGCCCCCAGAAGAGTCGGCTCCGCTACTTTTGCAGTTGTCCCGGGAAGAACCGATCGCTTGGTTTGGTCAAAATTAGCGATTAGGGATTAGCGATTAGCGGTCAGCGGTCAGCAGTCAGCGAAGAGCGATCGGTTAATAGCCGATCGCTCTCCTGCTAAAAAGCTATTATACTTCAGGTGCCGATGCTGTTGTAGGGAAAGGTAGCAGCTATGGAATGAGATTTTTTTAAAAAGATTCTAGCAGCGATAGAGGAAATATAAAATATGCTAAATTTAAAAGAGAAGGTGGCCGTGGTAACCGGAGCTAGTCGCGGTTGCGGGCGGGGGATTGCTCTGGCTCTGGGGGCAGCAGGGGCGACTGTCTATGTTACCGGAAGAAGCGTGAGGGAACAAACTAGCAATCGGCCAACCGAAACCATTGACGAGACTGCAGAGATGGTTGCAAAGCGGGGCGGCATAGGGATTGCCGTGCCCTGCGACCACGCAGTAGATGCCGAGGTCGAAGAACTTTTCGATCGCGTAAAACAGGAACAAGGGCGACTCGATATTTTGGTCAATAATGCCTGGGGTGGCAATGAGTTAGCGATCGAGAGCAAACCCTTTTGGGAAATATCCCTAGAACATTGGCGGAATATGTTTGTGGTGGGGGTGCGATCGCATTTCACAGCCAGTTATTTTGCCGTGCCCTTAATGCTACCCCATCGTCGCGGATTAATTATCAACACCAGTTTTTGGGATCGAGACAAATACATAGGTCATATGTTTTACGATTTGGCCAAGAATACCATGAACCGCATGGCATTTGGGATGGCCAAAGACCTGAGTACATATAATATTGCTGCTATAGCACTATCTCCTGGATTCATGCGCACGGAGCGAGTTATAGCTCGCTTCAATGCAAGGGCTCTAAATTGGCAAGAGATTGACGAACTGAGTAGAAGCGAATCGACAGAATATATCGGGCGCGCTGTGGTTGCCCTCGCCGCCGATCCGAATATATTAGAGAAATCAGGAAGCATCCTTACAGTGGGAAAGCTGGCGCGAGAATATGGATTTACCGATATAGACGGCAGACAACCACCGGCCTTTACCATAGATTAATTTTGGCTTTTGAGCGGTCAGCTCTCAGCTCTCAGCTCTCAGCTCTCAGCTCTCAGCTTTCAGCTATCAGCTCTCAGCTCTCAGCAAGATTAGCTAATAGCTGAGAGCTATTATATATATAGCTAGTGCTTTGGCAAAGCTAAAATTATTTGTAATTGTAGGGAGCGGTTGAACGGAGTGAAACAAGGGCGCAACGATTGGTATAGTTGGGTTACTCGCACGAGTTGGCTCCGCCAACACTCCGTTCAACCGCTCCCTACAATTTTAAGGCAGACAGTCCACTAGAGAGAGCGATCGGCGGTCGGCGAAAAGCTGAAAGCTGAAAGCGGAAAGCTGACCGCTGACCGCTGACCGCTGACCGCTGAAAGCTCTTCGCTCCAAACTCAATGAGAAGTCGATGAGTTCTCGAATAAGTCCGGTGCCATCTCGGGGAGCCGCCGTATTTGATAGAGATAGCGAATAGAGCAGAGGAATCCCATGAGCGATCGCCGCTATTGCCTAAACCCGAGTTGCCAGAATCCCGAAAACGCCGCCGACGCGGACATTTGCGCAAGCTGCGGCTCCCCGTTGCTACTGGGCGGCCATTACCACGCTATTCGGCCCATTGGAGCCGGGGGTATGGGCCGCACTTTCCTGGCAACGGACGAATCCCAGGCGTTCAAGCCCCAATGCGTCATCAAACAGTTTTTGCCCCAAAATACGAGCGATCGCCATCGAGCTGCCGAACTTTTTCGCCAAGAAGCCATTCGCCTGGAAGAGCTAGGCTCTCATCCCCAGATTCCCCAATTGCTGGGTTCTTTTGAGGAAGACGGCTCCCAGTATCTGGTGCAAGAATATATAGAAGGGCGGAACCTGGCGGAAGAACTCGCCGAAGAAGGTGCCTTTGACGAAACCAAAATTCGCCAATTGCTCCAAGACTTGTTGCCCGTTTTGCAGTTTATTCACGATCGCCAGGTAATCCACCGCGACATCAAGCCCGAAAACATAATTCGCAGCCAGAAAAATAACCACTTAGTCTTAGTCGATTTTGGCGCTGCCAAGTTTGCCACTCAAGCGACTCTGGGCAAAACCGGAACTATTATCGGCTCTGCTGCCTACACCGCTCCCGAACAAATGCGGGGCAAAGCAGTTTTTGCCAGCGACTTATATAGTCTGGCTGTCACCTGCATCCATCTAATGACAATGGTGCCGCCGTTTGACTTGTTCGACAGCAACGAAGCGGTTTGGATTTGGCGGCATTATTTGAAAGCGCCCGTGAGCCGCGAACTGGAGCAAATTCTCGGCAAAATGCTCCGCACCGCTACCAAAGAGCGCTATCAATCGGCGCTGGAAGTTAGCAATGCTTTGCATAAAAAACCCAACCCCTTCGCCAGAATACCCGTCTCTAAAAAATGGCTGGCGGGCGGGGTCGCGGGCACGATTCTTATCTTCTCTCCCCTTGCTTTATTTGGTTCTGTTTCCTTCCGGCGATCGGCAGCGCCGCCAGCTCCGGTTGCGATACAGCCAGCTCCCGTGCGATCGCCCCTGCCGCAAACTCCACCGTCGGAGCCTGCTTTTAAATACGTTCCCGAAGAAGCGCCGCCACCTACAGGGCAAACGCGGGATTACGGCGGATTATACTTTCAGTCGGAAGAGGGAGAGGTAGAATCTTTTACCCTCCAGCATACGGAGGTGACGGCAAAGATAACTGGCAATCTCTCTCGGGTGGAGGTCGTCCAGACTTTTAGCAATCCTTACAATACGCCTTTAGAAGCGGTTTATAAATTTCCCCTGCCGGATGAAGCGGCGGTGGACGATATGGAAATTAGGATTGGCGATCGCATCATCCGAGGCGATATCAAAAAGCGAGAAGAAGCCAAACAAATCTATCAGCAAGCCAAGCAGCAGGGCAAAACCACGGCTTTATTAGAACAAGAGCGACCGAATATCTTTACCCAATCTCTGGCAAACATCAGACCGGGGGAGACTATTGAAGTCGTAATTCGCTACACCGAATCCCTCAAATTCGAGGCAGGGGATTACGAGTTTGTCTTCCCCATGACCATCGGCCCGCGCTACGTTCCCGGTTCTGATTCTGAAACGACGGTTAATCCAACGGCTCAGGCACAAGCTCGGGCAACAGATAGCGCGGTCAACTCGCCAATGCTGCCGCCGGAAGTTCGTTCCGCAAGGGATATCGGCGTCACCGTAGAAATCGATGCCGGGGTGCCGATTTGGGATGTTCGCTCTCCGTCTCACCAACTGGAAGTGCAAAAGCTTGACGCCCCCGGTCGGCCTGGAATCGCCCAATTGCAGCTCAGCCCTTCGGACACTATTCCCAACAAAGATTTAATTTTGCGCTATCGGGTCGCTGGGGCGCAAACTCAGTCAACGGTGCTGAGCCACGCGGACAACCGAGGCGGACATTTTGCCACTTACTTAGTTCCGGCAGTAGAGTACCAAAGCAACCAGATTGTCCCCAAAGATGTGGTCTTTTTAATGGATACTTCTGGCTCGCAAGCTGGCGCGCCCTTAGAACAATCTAAAGCTCTGATGCGCCGGTTCGTAAATGGCTTGAATCCCGAAGATACTTTTACGATTATCGACTTTGCCAATACTTCCCGGATGCTATCCCGCAAGCCTCTGGCCAATACGCCAAAAAACCGGCAAAAGGCGATAGACTATATCAATGGCCTCCAAGCCAACGGCGGCACCAAGCTGCTTAACGGCTTTAACTCTGTTTTGCAATTTCCGGCGGCACAGAGCGATCGCCTGCGCAGTATCGTGCTGCTGACGGATGGCTATATTAGCAATGAAAACCAAATTATTGCCCGAATTCAAGAAGGGCTGCAACCGGGCAATCGCCTCTATAGCTTTGGCGTCGGCTCGTCTCCAAATCGCTTCTTGCTCGATCGCCTGGGCGAGGTAGGACGGGGAATCTCTTATGTGGTGCGCCACGACGAACCCATCGACGAAGTGACTGCTAAGTTTTTCAGCCAGATTAACAATCCGGTGCTGACTAATATTGAAGTTGTCTGGGAAGGTTTGGGAGAAGCGCCGGAAATTTATCCCGAGCGATCGCCGGATTTGTTTGCCGAACAGCCCTTAGTTTTATTCGGTCGCAAGCAAGACCGCCTTAGCGGCAATCTGCGCGTTACCGGAATTGCGGCGGGAGGCAAGCGCTATGAGAAAACTTTTTATCTGGAGTTTGATGAGGATAAAGGCAACAGTGCGATCGCTCAGCTCTGGGGTCGCGCCAAAATCAAAGAATTAATGACCCAAATGGCGAGCTTTGAAACTCCCGAGGGCATAGCAGCAGTAACGGATATTGCCCTAGCCTATCGCTTGATGTCTAAATACACGGCTTTTGTTGCGGTCAGCGACGACCCCCGCGTCAATCCAAACAGTCTCAGCCAAAAACAAAAAGTTGCTAACCTCGCTCCTCAAGGCACGGGCAACCACGCTGGCGTGCCGGAGCCGAGTTTCTTCTTGGCCACCCTGATGTTTGGGCTATTCTTAGGTTGGAAGCGCTGGACGATGTTGCGCAAAGCCCAGAAAGTCCGGGTGTAGGGTGTGGGGTAGTTTTAGGGTGTAGGGTGTGGGGTGTGGGGTGTGGGGTGTGGGGTGTGGGGTGTGGGGTATTCCGTAGGACGGGCGTCTCGCCTGTCCGTCCCATTTCGTTTCCCGCGTAGGACGGGCGTCCCGCCTGTCCGTCCCATTTCGTTTCCCGCGTAGGACGGGCGTCCCGCCTGTCCATCCCATTTCGTTTCCCGCGTAGGACGGGCGTCTCGCCTGTCGGGAAACCGCTGTCCGTCCCATTTCGTTTCCCGCGTAGGACGGGCGTCTCGCCTGTCGGGAAACCGCGATCGAACAAAGCCTACGGAACAGGCGAGACGCCCGTTCTACGGTAGATAGGGGCATCTATTAAATAGCAATAACCACCTCGGAACAGGCGAGACGCCCGTTCTACGGTAGATAAGGGCATCTATTAAATTCAATAAGAATAACCACCTGGACGGGCGTCTCGTCCGTCCTACAGGAACAGGCCAGAGGCCCGTTCTACGGTAGATAGGGGCATCTATTAAATAGCAATAACCGCCTAGGAACAGGCAAGATGCCCGTTCTACATATGGAGCAAAAATGAGAAAATTATTTGGCAAGCCGAACGATAATCTCGAAGATAACAACCAAGATAATAAAAAGAAAAAAAATAAACAGCGACTTTATTTTGCATTCCAGGCTATCTTCTGGTTCTGCAATCTGAGCTTCTTGCTCGTCTCCTGCTTGGGAATCCTGCCAGCAATTCTCGGTTGGAAAGACGGCCTCGAAACATTTTACTCGGTGCTTATCGCTCTGACTGTCGCATCTACCGCTAGCATGGGAATGGGATTGTGGCGGCTGCTGCGCCCGGAAGCCCAGCCGCAAGCCATACCTCGATCGCTTTTCTTCCAGGAAATAGTCTGGATTTGCAATTTGGTTTTTTTCCTAGCGATCGCCGTAACCAAGCTGCCGATAGTCGGGTCTTCGATATCCAAAGAATTGCTCTTAGGCGGTGGCACCCTAATTGCAGGAGCAGCGATCGCTATCCTATTGGTCTGGCGGGTTATTTTTGCTTCGTTTAAAACTACAACTAGATATGAAGCGTCATATCCGCAGCAAAGTGGCCATGAAGATTCTGATGAATTAGGCGGGCAACGAGAGCGATCGCCATATAAAGTAAATTTGGCAAGTTATAGTTATGCCAAGCTGGCTGCCGCCTTAAGCATTTTTTTTTGGTTATGCAATCTCGCTCTTTGGAGAACAGTACCGCCAAAAATTGATATTTCTTGGTGGAGCGATCGCCAATTTCTCATTACTATTATCTGTTGGATTGCGATCGGAACAGTCTCTACTGGCCTGGGATGGCACTTGCGCCAGCAGCCGATTAAGTTGATGCGACTGCTCTACGGCATAGAAGCGCCCCTGTTTTTCTTCTTTCTCCTTTCCTTGTTCCTAGCATTAGAGATTAATTCTGCCAGCCTCTCGATTTTGCTCAACAATCCCGCTAGCGCTCTAATTCTGGGAACTGTTCTCCTATCAATACTGGCATTTAGCATCGAACTGTTCCACGGCAGCGTTGAAAAAAATCGCGCCTTGGCTTGGGGGCAACTCCTCGCCCACAGCCTAGTGCCGGGAGTTGGCGTCTATTTAGGATTAATACTCCTATTCTATGCCATACCTACTGCCATAGCTATTATCCCCGCTTTCTTCAGCTTCGTCTGGGTCTTTGGCTTCCTTTATACGCTGGCTTCGCAGCCTTGGTGGACATCTCTTGGTGCTATTCTATTTTCTTTTAGCGCCTTGCTTTTCCCCCTAATGCCCTGGTTGCTAGCCCAGTTTTATATTAAATCTGGATATCGCGTCTTTAGCGCCTTTGCCCAGCAATACGGACGCAGCCGGACTTGGGTTGGATCTCTGGCAGCAGTAACTGCCTGGATGGTTTTGTATCTGTCGTTGACTCAGCCGCAGCTAGAAGCATTCGAGCTGCTGGCGACGCCGCCGCAAACCGAGAGCGCCAAGCAAGAGCTTATCGCCAAATCGGAGCGAATTCGGGACGGACTTGTCAACGCCTACTTGCACCCCTATCGCTATGTCGGAACTTGGGAAAACAATACCCACATCCGCGATATTTATGGGGTTTTTGTCGGATATCAATTTTTACAGCATAGCTACAATAGCTTGATGTCCCCGTTCTTATATAATGGGAGCGATCGCGACATCGAATTAGCAGAAAAACTTTATGCCGAGTTTTTCGATACGCCCCTGCAAAAAGCAGAACGAACTCGGATTCAACGCGCCTTGGCAGCGGCTGGGGAATTGGACGATGCCAAAGCCGGAGTTCTGAACATCGACCAAAAGAAAGTCTGGCTCAGAGAACAGGAAGTCGCCCTAGAGCCTCACGGAGACTGGGCGGAAGTGGAACTCTACGAAGTTTATGAAAACAAAACCACCGATGTCGAAGAAGTTCTCTACTATTTTTCCTTGCCCGAAAGCGCGGTAATTACGGGTCTTTGGTTGGGAGACAGCGCAGACCGCGATCGCCGCTTTACTTTTAGAATTTCTCCGCGAGGTGCGGCGCAACAAGTCTATAACTCCCAAGTGCGCCGGGTGCGACCCATAGATCCGGCGCTCCTAGAACAAGTCGGACCGAGACAATATCGTTTAAAAGCATTTCCGGTTCCTCCAAGGTTAAGCGATCGCGAGCGAGAAGAAGGGAGCGAACGTCCCAGCGAGATGCACCTCTGGCTGACTTATAAAGTAATGCGCCAGGAGAAAGGTTGGCCGCTGCCGGAACTAGGAGAAAAGCGCAATATTTTTTGGAATCGCGACACGAAGCGCGCCTACAACGGAGAAGCGCTCAAGTTCCCCGAAGACAATTGGCTGCCGGCATTCTTGCCTGCAACTGAAAAATATCAACCTGCCTTGCACCAAATTAATTTATCGGGAGGCTACCGCATATCCGCCAAACCCCTAGCAACGGATTATGCCTTACCCCGAGGCAAGCGATTTGCCGTAGTTCTCGATACCTCGCGCAGCATGAAGGAGCAAAGCCAAGCTGTAAACGAATCCCTGCGCTGGCTCAGGGAAGTTTTCGCTCCTAAAAATAATGTCGATATCTATATAAGTGCTGCCAAAGGAAGCCAACCCCAGCGCATCGACGATATCTCCCAGCTCGACCCAAGCCAAATTATTTTTTATGGCACGGTTCAATTCCAGGATATGCTGCGCCAGTTCGCCCAGTTGCAAGGGAATAGCACTTACGACGGTATTTTATTGCTAACTGACGAAGGCAGCTACGAACTGGCGGCGAATCGCAAAGATTTACCAGAAAAATCCGCGCCATTATGGCTGGTGCATTTGGGGAAAATGCCGAACGCTTATGACGATGCGACTTTGCAGGTAATTCAAGATAGCGATGGAGGCATAGCCCGGAATATTCCCGAAGCATTGCAACGCTTGGCCGCCAAAGCAGATTTGGATAATTTGGATGAAGATGCCATATCTGTTATCGATGGCTACGCCTGGTTCGCCGAAAAAACAACCGGCCAAAATATCGCCAGCGTTGGTTTCGAGCAACTAGCGGCGCGACAGTTAATCGATAAGCTCGCTCGCGAAAAAGACTTGCAGCAACTCGCGGAAATGGATGCGATTCACGCTCTTGCCAAAACCTACAATATAGTCAGCCCCTATTCCTCGGCGATCGTTCTGGTCAATGACGAACAGCGAGAAGCCCTCAAACGCGCCGAAGCCCAAAAAGATCGCTTCGGTCGCGAGGTAGAAGATGGCCTAGAACTCAAGCAACAATCCGGCTTGAGGGCGAGTACCCCGGAACCGGGCGCGATAGTTGGCTTAGCTGCGATCGCTTTCATTCTCGCCAACCGCAAACGCAAAAAGTTTAAGTTTTAAGTTCAGAAACCTCAGAAACCTCAGAAACCTCAGAAACCTCAGAAACCCGGTTTTTTGGAAAAAACGGGTTTCTTTGCACAGGGAGACACCTTGGCTGAAACCCGGTTTTTTGGAAAAACCTTAACCAAAGAAACCCGGTTTTTCCAAAAAACCGGGTTTCTGAGGCAAAAGGCTTAATATAAGGAATCGGGATGCGATCGCTATGATTTTTGATTTTGGCGAAGGTATTGTCCAAAAAACCGGGTTTCTTTGCACCGGGCGATCGCGCAAAAGATTTAAGTTTTAAGAATCCCGTAGGACGGGCGTCTCGCCTGTCCGCCTTGGCCGGAGAACGAATAATTCCTGCCTCTTGGGGCCTCTTGCGAGGTTAGGGTGGACCCCGAGGCTACCTTGGCCGTTACCTTGGCTATATATATAAAATTGGGGAAACTGCAAAAAGCGCAGAAATCTCAAAAAATTTCTGCATCCAATGTTGAAATTCGAGCCAAACAGTGCTAATATGGATTTATGCCTCTCTAGAGGGGGCATAAGGGAAGGGCCGCGTTTAGCCGCGACCCGGTGTCATAGAAAGACGTAAATCCAAACGAGGAGGTGTTTTCACTCAAACAATTTCTCCCTGAAAAACCCAGGCTTTTAGGGGTAAGCCAATGACTCTGGGCAAGTAGTCTATTGGCACGCCTCCAATAGCGCCGCCTGGTGGGAAGACAACCCACCCTGCCGCTGACGGGGCTGCGTCAAGCGGGTGGGCTTCCCATTGGGAGAAATTCACCCTAGTTTTCACCACTGGACTTAATTAGCCTGGAAAGTCGGGAAACGTGACGACCTAAAGAGCGATCGTCGCGAGCCAACCCGAGCTTCCGCACTCGCTGCCGGGCGATCGCGCTGCGGGCGATCGCGCTGCGGGCGATTGCGCTGCGGGCGATCGCTCTTTTGTTGGCGCTGCGGCAAACGATTGCGCGAAGCGCCAACGCGGCTATTTGTACCAGGGAGGAAACTAGGCGTAGCACCTCCAAGCTTTTCGTAAATCCTACAACGACTTGCTTTGTTTTGCATCCGACGGAGGCATAACGGCCCGACGGAACTTTAGGGACTGTGGGAAGGGTGAAGACTGTGGGGAGAGAGGGGAGAAAGGGGAGCGAAAAACCATAGCAGTAAGGCAGTTAGTACCTAAACTTTGATTGGAAACCGACTAATTTTTTTTTGGGTTTTAACTTATCATATTTTTTAGGTTCAGGACTGGCGCAGCAAATTAGGCTCTGGCTCTTCTCGGAAGAGGAACAGTGCAATCTACTGCTATAGACGAACTCGAAGCACTACCCCCAGACAATCCGAACCGGGCGATCGCTCTGAAACTACTGTATAACTTGCGCAAAAATTTAGAAGCAAACGCCAAAATAAACACTACGGACAGGAACTTAATTATGCGCTTAAAACCACTGTATCAACAAGACCGCGAACAAGCTATTCGCCAAGGAATTCAGCAAGGCAACCAGGCTATTATTGAAAACTTGCTGCGATCGCGCTTTGGCTCTATAGACGAAGAACTGGCAGCGGCGATACCGCCAATAATGACGTTGCCGCAACCGGAGTTTACCGAATTGCTGCTACAGTTCTCCCAGATAGAGCGCCAAGAATTGTTAGCTCGATTTGGCAGAAGTTAGCAATTTGCCCAGAAGCCTCAGGAGGGTTGGGGGGATCTGGCGATCGCTTCAAAGAAAGGTAGAAGCTAAGACCAATTATTTATGAAGCTGGAACAAATCCCCCGTTCGGGCGATCGCGGAGTCGTTAGCGCAGCTGCCCTCCGGGGCACAGCCCCCCCCAACAATAACTCCCTGGGGGGGGTGCAATATCCCAGTACGGGAATTACCGTTCTACAGCCTCGAAAAGTCGCTCGCGATGCTGTCGCCCCTACGTTTCTTTTATTACACTCATTTGAGAAACGCTATATAAATGTCTTAACTCATTTGTGTAGAGAGTTTGTGTAGCCGCGCCAACCGCGAGCGGAGCCGTCAGGCGGCTCCGTACAAAATTGAAATGCTCCCCTTTGAATTAGAGGAACTGGCGAAATTAAATGGAATAGAACTGGCGGAGGCATACTGGGAAGAACTTGCCGCAGATTTGGCCATAAATCGATGCACCCACATCTTTTTGTAACTAGAGTCTAGCTCCTTATTTGTGTAGATATTTGCAGCATCTGCACAACTGGTGCTGGCAACACAGGCCGCATAGATACAATAGCTGGAATAATGGCCATCGTAGAACTTCTCATTCGGATTACTGTACTTCCACACACCCGCATCGAATTTGCTCCAAGGGTCTTTGACATTAAAGCGATAACTATTGTTTTCAGGATCGGGTTGCACCCCTGCGAGGCAAATCGCATGGCCTTCAGAGGTAAACCAACCTTGGGTAATCAGAAAATCTCCCTCTTCGAGCCAGCTTTTCACTTCATCGAGAGAGGCATCTAGATGCAATTGATAATTAACAGGAAATTCACAAATCACTTCGGCCATTACATGGGGAAAGCTAGGATCGCCTTTGGCTTTCAAGCGCTGACGAATATTTTCAATATTTTTTTCATCAACAGCCATAGCAATACAGATACTCTGGCAAGCGTAGGCATTGGGTTGGCTTAGGTCAAGAACTTTAAGTTTGGTATAGTAGTCCTTAATAGCATTCAGAGTTTCTGGACTGACTCGCATAATTTAAGCTCCTTTGTGTGCAAGGCAAAGATGCTAAGCAAGAGATTTAAATTAACAGGCAATTTAGAGATTGTCTTACAAAAAGACAAGGCATCTATAACCAACAATCAGCGCTTACCTGCTGAGTTTTTCAATTGCGCTGAAAGCTCTCTTTCCTGACGGGAAAAATGTTGAAGTTCTCGATATGCTTCTGGATGTTTTTTTCCTAGACCCGGTCGCGCTTTAAAATGCTCTATTAAGTAGTGAATTGCAAATAGCAAACAAACGTGCATGAAGGTTAAGGCGCTACCGCTAATAAAATGGTGACTAATATCGGTAGGATTTTGTGGAGTTTGTTCTAGCTGATAATATTGTTGAGCTATAGTTTTAACCGCGTGAGCGACTGTTGCTGCTTGTAAGGCAAGCTTGCTGCTGTCAGCATTGGCATTGCTCTTGCTAAGTCGATTTTTACGGTGCCCTGAAGATGCTTTTGCTTTAGTTTTTCGAGGCTGCTTATATGGAGATCGTTTTGCTTTTGGATTCATTGTTTTCCTTCTCCAGCATGAGCTGTCTTTCAGTTAGTTTGACTGCTGCCTTGCATTGGCGTAAAAGCTGCACCCCTTGTTAAGCAATGCTTGTAGGTCGTTTTGAACTTATTATATTCCTGTAAATTTGAGGCAAGCGATCGAAACAAGCGACATTTGACACAAGCGATCGGCAAAATTTAACCCCTGGAAGAGAATTGTTAAGCAGGCAAAGATGTGGGAGCGATGGCTTACGCTATCGCTACCCACCTTGTATCTTGAGAGAGTCAGACGAATTTGTCCGCAATTTTGACGTTTAAGACAATCGCTACGGCGATTTCAATCCCAGTTATGATTCCGGGATATGCACAGATTCACCAGGAGCGATCGCATTAGGATTCCTGAGTTTAGGATTGGCTGCCTCTAATTTTCAGGAGCGATACTCCAAGGCGACTGGCAATCCCAGAAAGGGTGTCGCCTGGTTGGATAGCATATACCTTTGAATCACTACTTCCGCCACCAGCAGATGACTGCTCGGCCGTTGTCTTGGAGGACTTTCCAGATTAGCCTAAATTACGACGAACGTCGTTCAAAACCTGCTTAACGCTATCAATACTGTGAGAAGCAGCATTCCCCGTCCCGGCATAGGCAGTTCCACCAGAGGTTGTCGGCAAAGAAGCCCACTGGCTTGCTAACTCATTTATGGCCTTATCCAAATCGTTAGACTGCCCTTGCGCATAGCTATAAGCAGCAGGGGCACTGGTACGAATTAGCTCCAGACACAAAAGATCCTGGGTGTTTTCATCAAACAACTTGCTCTCGTCTATGCCTGACGAATGAACCAGGCTTTTAAGGGTGCCGGGGATAAACTGAAACTTTCCTGCAGCAAAAAGCCCGTAATTGTTTTGCTGCGGATTGTTCGTGTCCATTTCGTAATCCTGACGCTCAATGAGTTGTTTAAGTGTCAGGGACGTTAACTTAACGCCAATGATTGTTTGAGAATCGAGGGTACTGCCTACAATTCGGCCGCCCATAGTACCCTGGTTCATCGCGTCAAGACCTCCTTCGCCTTGGGTAATTAGGTTAAAGAGAGGCTGAAATGCTTTCAATAGCTGACTATAATTTTGCATAGCGTGTGACCTAATGTGACCTAAAGCCCAAGTAGAAAACCCCGGCTTTGAGGTATTGTTTTTCGTTCTTCTACGATTAAGACGATCGCCAGCAGCGATTTGTGATTGTTTTGGCGAGTTTGAGCCGCACTTCAAACGGGTGCAAGCCGGAAAAATACGCCTCAAACCCTTGCCACATAAGGCTTAAAAAGAATTTAAATTTTTCTATTTCTTCGCGAGCCTGGTACAACTGACGGTTTTCCAGGGCAGCCGAGAGCAAAGAGCGCGGGCGGTGCGATCGCCAGTTAAAAGTCAAAAGTTAAAAGTCAAAAGTTAAAAGTCAAAAGTCAAAAGTAGTCAGATACTACCTTTGACTTTTGACTTGTGCGTAGCGCTATAATGGTGTTTAATGGCGCGACTTGGGTTAAGGAAAGAGCTAGCTACAAGGGGCCTAAGCCGACAGTGCTGGCATAAACCGCGCGATCGCCTAACTCATCTTCTATCCGCAGGAGTCGATTGTATTTTGCCACTCGCTCGCTGCGACAGAGAGAACCAGTCTTAATCTGACCGGCGCGAGTACCAACAGCCAAATCGGCAATTGTAGTATCCTCGGTTTCCCCCGAACGGTGGCTAATCACCGACCGGAAACCATTGCGAGTTGCCAAATCGATTGTCTCTAAGGTTTCCGTGAGAGAACCAATTTGATTGAGTTTAATCAGAATCGCATTGCTGGCGCTTTCGTCGATTCCCCTTTGCAAGCGCGTGGGATTAGTCACAAACAAATCGTCTCCCACCAATTGGACTTTGCTGCCCAACTTCTGGGTTAGCAAACTCCAGTTTTCCCAATCTTCTTCGTGCAAGCCATCTTCAATGGAGACAATCGGGTAGTCCGTCGCCAGCTTGGCCAAATAATCGATTAGCTCTGCTGGGGAATGTTCGCTGCCTTCATACAGATATTTGCCATCTTTATAAAATTCGCTAGCCGCCACGTCCAGGGCAAAAGCTACTTGCTCCCCGGGCTTGTAGCCAGCCTTCTCGATGGCTCCAACCAGCAACTCCAGAGCCTGCTGGTTGGAGTCGAGGTTTGGAGCAAAGCCGCCTTCATCGCCAACCCCCGTTAGCAAACCCTTCTCGTCGAGGACTTTGCTCAGAGAGGCAAAGACTTCTGCCCCCCAGCGCAGAGCTTCCCGAAAAGAGGATGCTCCAACGGGGACTATCATAAATTCTTGAAATTCGACGTTATTAGCTGCATGAGAGCCCCCGTTAATCACGTTCATTAGGGGCACGGGCAGCAAGTTTGATAGCGGTCCCCCCAGATAGCGATAGAGGGGAATGTTCAGCGCTGCAGCCCCTGCCTTGGCGATCGCCAGAGAAACGGCCAATATTGCGTTGGCTCCCAAGTTGGATTTATTGGCAGAACCGTCGCGGGCGATCGCCTTATAGTCTAGGGATGCTTGGTCGAGAGCATCCATTCCTTGCAATTCCGGAGCAATTTTTTCGACTACATTGCGCACTGCGGTCAAAACGCCTTTGCCACCGTAGCGTTCCTTGTCCCCATCTCGGAGTTCGTGGGCTTCAAAGGTGCCGGTAGAGGCACCACTGGGCACCTGAGCGATGCCATAGACCCCATTAGACAGATATACCTCGGCTTCGATGGTCGGCCGTCCGCGAGAGTCGAGAATTTCTCGGGCCTTTATGGTCTCAATAGCAGTATCTAGCACCTTAGTTCGCTTAGAGAGTTGACAGATTCACTTAAACAAAGGTAGCAAGGTAGCAAGGGTTTAAATATGAAGACAATTTTGAGTTTTTGCCGGTTGGTCTTGGCCCGCCGGATCGGGAGGGGGAGAGGGAGAGAGGGGGTATGTTTTTTATAATCTCCTAAATGAGCGCGGTCGGTGGGCTGCATGGGTTTCTAGGGCCCGCGCATTCCAATCCAATAATTTTTGTGTATAGCAAAAGCTATCTCGGGAATGCTGTCGCCCCTACGCCCAGGGTCGATACTCTTGAATGCCAAATCTAAAAAACATACCCCGAGGTAAGCCCCCTCTCTCCCCCCTCTCTCCCTCTCTCCCCTCTCCCCACACTCCCCAGAAAAGGTTGGTATATTGATGAACCCAGAAGAGATTAGAGCAATAATCCGACGAGCGGCGGATGCCTGTTCTGCCCGAGATGCAGAAAGTTTTGCAGGGCTTTTTGCGGAGACAGGAGAAATTATTTTATCCGGCGAAACGCGCCCTTTGCAGGAGAAGCAGGAGAAGCAGGAGAATAGCGCTTCTGGCACTATGCGGGAGAATCGCCTTGCTGGCAAAGCGGCCATCCAAAAGGCGACTGTCAATTATCTGGCAGTTTTGGCGGAGGTGAAGATCGAGATACGTCGCATAGTGGTGGAGGGAGAGCAAGCTGCCGTGGAATGGCGTTGGTGCGATCGCAGTTTAGCGACAGGTCGCGATCGTTGCGCTGACAATGCTATTTTTATTGAGTTTAACTCCGGTTTGATTGCCCGCTGGCGGGAATACAAGGGCTAGGGTGTTGGGTGTTGGGTGTTGGGTGTTGGGTGTAGGTTGTAGGGAAAATTATAGGGAAAATTCCTGCTGCTATTTTCGCGATCGGGCTTTGTAGGCTTAGTTTTCCACAAAGAAGGAAAATTTTCCACAGACTTTTGGGATTTTTTCCACATGTTAGCTATGTTACATTTCTTAGATTAGACCAAAGCCTGGAAAAAGTCAAGTCTTGCCCGTCTTGCCCATACAAATAAAGCCCGCTTTGGGCGGGCTCTGGAAAAAATAAAAATTATCAAGACTAGACAAGGTATTGCAAACGGGAGCGAGCTTACCTAGTGCCGCTGCGCGGAAGTCAAAGGTCAGAAGTCTCAAGGTAATAACGCCTTTGTCCCCTGGCTCTTTGACCCGATCGCCGGGCGTGAATTATTTCTGCGCCCGCTGCACTAGCCAATTACTCCCATTCTATAGTTCCCGGAGGCTTCGAGGTGATGTCATACACCACGCGATTTACTCCTTCAACTTCGTTGACAATCCGGTTAGAAACTATTTCCAAGAAATCGTAAGGCACCCGAGACCAGTCGGCGGTCATGCCGTCTTCGCTGGAAACTAAGCGCAAAACGATGGGATAAGCATAAGTCCGGCGATCGCCCATAACTCCGACGCTGCGAACCGGCAGCAAAACGGCAAAAGCTTGCCAAAACTGGCTGTACATCCCCTGTCGGTTAATCTCTTGGCGAACGATGTAGTCTGCATCCCGCAAGATTTTCAATCGTTCTGGAGTGATTTCGCCCAAGATGCGAATCGCCAGTCCCGGGCCGGGAAAGGGATGGCGGTTGACTATTTCTTCTGGCAAGCCGACGCAGCGCCCGAGTTTGCGCACTTCATCTTTAAAGAGCTTGCGCAAGGGTTCGATAAGTTTAAAGCGCAGGTCTTTTGGCAGACCGCCAACATTGTGATGGCTTTTGATTTTTACTGCCACTCGTTCGCCGGTTTGCGGATCGACATTAGTATCGGCAGACTCGATTACATCTGGATAGAGGGTGCCTTGAGCCAGGTAATCAAAGGGTCCGAGACGTTTCGATTCTTCTTCAAATACTTGGATGAATTCGTGGCCGATGCGCTTGCGTTTTTCCTCGGGATCGGTGACTCCTTCCATTCTGGCTAAGAAGCGCTCGCGGGCATTAACATAGTCAACTTGGATATGAAACTGCTCGCTGAAAAGTTTTAGCAACCGTTCCGGCTCTCTCTTGCGCATAAAGCCCTGGTCTATAAACATGCAAGTGAGCTGGTTGCCAATCGCCCGGTGTAGCAAGAATGCCAGAGTGCTGGAATCTACGCCGCCAGAAAGAGCGAGCAGCACCCGCTTTTCTCCGACTTTGGCTCGGATTTCCCGAATTGATTGTTCGATGAAGGCTTCTGTTGTCCAGGTTGGGTCGCACTTGCAGATGTTATAAACAAAGTTGCGAATTAAAGCCATGCCGCCAATGGAATGAACCACTTCTGGATGGAATTGGACGCCATAGAGTTTTTTGGCTGGATTGGCGATCGCTCCACAAACAGTATTGTCCGTGTGCGCCAGTACCTCAAAACCTTCTGGCAATTCCGTGCAAGAGTCCCCGTGGCTCATCCACATGGTCGTGCCATTTTCTACATTGCCGAACAAATCCCCAGCATTGTCTATCCACAAGGAGGCTTTCCCATATTCGGCTAGCTTGGCGCGTTCTACTTGACCGCCAAGCTGTTTGACCATAAGCTGCATTCCGTAGCAAACCCCCAAGACGGGTATGCCAAGTTCCCAAATAGCCGGGTCGCATTTTGGAGCCCAATCATCGTACACCGAATTTGGTCCGCCCGAGAGAATTATGCCTTGAGGACTCAAGTTGCGCAACTGCTCGATAGTGGTGCGATAGGATAGCACTTCCGAATAGACTTGAGTTTCTCGAATCCGGCGGGCTATTAGTTCGGAATATTGGGAGCCAAAGTCTAGGATTGCGATCGTCTGACGATTGGCAAACGTAGCTATTTCTGTATTTTGTTTTCTACTTTCTAAAGGCGCTCCCTGGAGAGGCGATTCTTTTTCTTCCACTGCGAGCGGCGATCGCTCCGTCAGGGATAATGCATTTTCCATAATGGCAGATATTGTTGCTAGTTGGCAATAAAGGTTACTTACCCATTGAAACTTAACTCGCGACCCCTTACCGCTTTCCCAAATAACTAAATCGTGACTTACGCATACTCTTTATGTAGGTATCACAGCGCGTTTCGGACGCTATATGTAGCTTTCCAGCCTATATTGGCAATCTCCCACGCCCAAATGTCTTTGGAACTATGTAGCACTGTTGGACGCTATATCTAGCTTTCCAGCCTACAATTTGCGCAAGTCTTGTCAATACCTCTTTGTAGATTAGAATTGCTTAGCGAATGGGAGCCAGAAACCGGGTTTATCGAACAATACTAACGCCTATTTTCCGCAGGGAACGATCCCCCCAACCCCCCTTAAAAAGGGGGGCAATAGTCGAACGAATCTTAAGCCCCCCTTTTTAAGGGGGGTTGGGGGGATCCGGCGCTGGGAAAGAAACAGTTATTTGTTCGCTTTTGTCCCAGGACCGCTCCCTACGTTCGAGACATTTTTGATTTTGGCGAAGGTATTGTCCAAAAAACTCGGGTTTTTCAGACACCTCATTTACCATTCAGTTTCAAAGGGCAAGTCTGCAACCGCAGCCAAATTGCCTCTTTCAGACAAGTCAAGAGGTATTCAAGCTAGATTAACATATTCTCAAAGGCTAAAATCGAGCCTATTTTGCATAAAGGCAAGATTTGGTTAGCTATGAGAGGCAAGATACCTTCCGGAGGCGGTAATGGCGATCGCTCCTGGGAACTTGAAGGCCAATCCTTTCTCTGTATCTACATTATGAAAGCTATAAGTTTTTTTGATAAAAAAATTCTATAGAAATCCTAAATTTTTCTTAAAATATAGTTGGGCATGAGTATGGGGGCATGGGGCATGGGGCATGGGGCATGTTCGCATTGGGCATCAGAAAAAACTACCTTGACAGGCTACTAGGGGGTTTCGGTATTTCAAGCCGGTAACGATCGCCGGGGAAAGTCATATAGGCGCTCTATCGCCCTCGCCCCAAAGTCAACAGCCAGCCAACAGCCCAATTGTCAATTGTTTTGGTTACAGTATGTAGCCAACAGTCTTTAATTCGCGGTACGCCCAGTGAGGGAGAGCATGAACGTCGTAGATTACCTCCGCATAAGTCTGATAGATCGCTGTAACTTTCGCTGCCAGTATTGCATGCCGGAAGGGGCAGAGCTGGATTACATTTTGCAGCAGAATTTATTGAGCTACAACGAACTGCTAACCTTAATTCGCGAGGTGTTTATGCCCGTGGGTTTTTCGCGGTTTCGCCTTACGGGTGGGGAACCCCTGATTCGTCCGGGTATCGTGGATCTGGTGCGGGCGATCGCCTCTACCCCAGGAGTCCGGGACTTAGCCATAACCACCAATGGGTTTTTGCTCGCCCCAATAGCTGCAGAACTCTACGATGCTGGATTGCGGCGCATTAATATTAGCCTCGACTCGCTCAATCCCGACACTTTCGATCTGCTCGCTGGCACTAAAGGACGGAGCAGGTGGCAGCGAGTCTGGGATGGTATTGTAGAGGCCCATAGAGTTGGCTTCGACCCTCTCAAGCTAAATGTGGTGGTTATTCCCGGGGTCAATGACAGCGAAATTCTCGATTTGGCCAGTCTCACCATCGATCGCAACTGGCACGTCAGATTTATTGAGTTTATGCCGATTGGCAATAACGAGCTTTTTGGCGATATGGGTTGGGTGCCGTCGGCGGAATTGAGACAGAGAATTCGCGATCGCTGGGGTTTGGAAGAATCCAGAGTTACAGGCAACGGCCCTGCAGATGTATTCCAAATTCCCGGCGCATTGGGGACTTTGGGCTTTATTTCTCAGATGTCAGAATGTTTCTGCGATCGCTGCAATCGAATGCGCCTTTCTGCAGATGGCTGGTTGCGTCCCTGCCTGCTCAACGAGACTGGTCAAATCGACCTGAAAACTGCTCTTCGCAATGGGGTTGCTCCAGAATCTTTGCAGGAAAAAGTGCGATCGCTTTTGGCCATCAAGCCAGAAATTAACTTCAAAGAACGCGATTCGGGAACTCTTGTCGGCAACTATTCCCGAACCATGTCGCAAATTGGCGGCTGAGTTTTGAATTTTGAGTTTTGAGTTTTGAATTTTGAGTTTTAAATTTTGAGTTCTGAGGGATTTCCAAATAAATATTTCTCCATCATTTCCCTGTAGGACGGTCGTCCTACGAATTGGGTCTGGGACAGGCGGGACGCCCGTCCTACGAAGCAGGATAATTTATTTCTTGGAATCCTCTGAGTTTTGAATTGGGTGTGGGTATGGGAGGAGGGCGGAATAAGGAAGACGAAATAATTCATTTCGTCCTTCCCTACACCCTACACCCTACACCCCACACCCTAATTTACCCACAGATACAAATACCAAAATTACGCTTGACGCGAATAATACTCAACCACGAGCAGTTCGTTTATTTGCAGGGCAACCCAGTCGCGCTCGATGTTGCCATTCACCTTGCCAACGAGAGTATTTTTGTCGAACTCTAGATGGCTCGGGATGTGAGCCAAACCAGGAGACTGCAAGTTGGCTTCTACTAATTTCTTGGATTTGTCTAGGTCTCTAACACCGATGACATCTCCAGGACGACAATTATAGCTAGCAATATCGACCCTACGGCCGTTAACAGTGACATGGCCGTGATTCACCAACTGCCGAGCGCCAGGAATTGTCGGTGCCATTCCCAGACGGAAGACAGTATTATCCAGGCGCATTTCCAGCAGTTGCAGCAGAACTTGGCCCGTCGAACCCGGGAGGCGACGAGCTTTGCGCACATAGCGGAGTAGTTGTTTTTCTGAGAGACCGTAGTTGAAGCGCAGTTTCTGCTTCTCTTCCAAGCGAATTGCATATTCGGAGCGCTTCTTGCGGCTCTGGCCGTGTTGGCCGGGTGGGTAGGAGCGTTTGGGGTTTTTGCGGCTTAAGCCCGGTAATTCGCCGAGGCGACGGACTATTCTGAGGCGCGGGCCTCTGTATCTTGACATACAGCTTCCTCTGTAGTTGGAAAAAATTAAATTTTAGACAGACTCTATATTATATAACGTCAATCGCTCGGGTTTTGCACTTCAAATTTTCTGCTCCGAGTCGATTGGGTTTTCTGTTTGGCCTTTGCACCGGCTGAAAGATCTTAAGGTAAGGCCAGATCTTGCGGTGGGAACTAGGGTGTGGGGTGTGGGGTGCTCTTGTGTAGGGAAGCTTCATGCTATTTCCCGACCGCTGTCGAGGGCTCGAAAGTTCTACAGGGACTCTGGTTTCGGGATTAAGAGAGCTAACAATACCCATATTTCACGCCTTGTGGTGAAAAAGCCCACAAGATAATCACCCTAGGTGGGGACCGACCCCTAACCCCTCATCGGCGTTTTGGCCCTTTTTTGGCAAGCGTTCAGCGTTCAGCGTTCAGCGTTCAGCGTTCAGCGTTCAGCGTTCAGCGTTCAGCGTTCAGCGTTCAGCGTTCAGCGTTCAGCGTTCAGCGCCATGTCAGTCAGAGCAGCTAGGGACTGCTCGTGTCGCCTGTCCTACGGGGAAGGGACAATTCAAATCTCGCTCCTGGCTTTTCACGGCAAGGCTCGTGCTGATAGCTGACTGCTGATAGCTGACTGCTATAGAAGAAAACAACTCTAAATCAAGGATGCAAACAATGCAGCTAATGCTTTCCACAGAAAACTTTTATTGGGATTTGCCAGCTTTAGACAATTTTCTGGATATCGCCGACCACAGTCACTTTGTCGGCATTCCCGATGACTGGTACGTTATCGTCACCGATATTGTCGGTTCCACCAAAGCTATCGAAGCCGGACGCTATAAAGAGGTGAATTTTTTGGGAGCTAGCTCGATTGTGGCGCTCTTGAATATTGCTGGGGAGCTGGAAATACCTTTTGTTTTTGGAGGCGATGGAGCTTCTATTTTAATTCCGCCTTGCTTGTTGGAGGCAGCCAAGCCAGCTTTGCTCGCGACCCAAGCTATTGCTAAAAAAGAATTTAACCTCGGTTTGCGAATCGGAGCGGTGCCCGTTGCCGACGTTTGCGGCGATCGCTATGAAGTAAAAGTTGCTAAAGTGCGGGTCGATCGCAATTATTCTCAAGCAGTCTTTATCGGCGGCGGACTGACCTATGCCACGGATTTGGTTAAAGACCCTGCTACGAGCGATCGCTATAATATCCAGGGCGGGGCGATCGCCGAAAGCGCCGATTTTTCTGGTTTGGAATGTCGCTGGCAAGATATCCCCAGCAAACATGGGGAGATAGTCAGCTTGCTGGTTATGGCTCGGGAAGCCGCTGGGGAACAAGCTATTTATAAAGAAGTTTTAGAGCATATCTATCGCATCTATGGCAGCGATGATAATCTCAATCCAATTTTTACCGAGAATCTCAACCTGACTTTCGATGCCCAGAAGTTGAACAACGAAACCAAGGTTAGGGCTGCTTTCGGCAGTAGGTTGCAAAAGCAGCTCTATTTATGGAAGATAACAGTAGAAAACGCCCTGAGTTCTTTTTTGTGTAATGCTCAAATTACAGTCGGCGCAATGAATTGGGGAGAGTTAAAGGAAGAAACGCGATCGGCCAGCGATTACCGCAAGTTTGACGATATGCTGCGGATGATTATCTCCAGCGATGCGGCCAAGCGAGAACAGTTGAGCCGCTATCTGGAAGAGCAATATCAAAAAGGAAATTTGGTCTATGGCTTGCAGGTTAGCGATCGGGCTCTAATGACTTGTTTGGTTTTCGAGCGTGCGGGGCGTCAAGTGCATTTTGTCGATGGTGCCGATGGCGGCTATGCCCTAGCGGCCAAGGCGATGAAAGCGAGGTGGCAGCGGATGGTGGAGCGCGGATAAGTAACTGATGGTGGCAACGGATAAGTAACGGATGTAGCGGATGGTGTTGGAGCGCGGATTTGTAGCTGATGGTGGCAACGGATATAGCGTTTCTCAAATAAGTGTAATAAACGATCGGACCCTAGAAACGTAGGGGCGACAGCATCCCCGCTACTATCTCGCGCGCTCCGAACGGCAATCTCTGTATTGGGATGCAACGCCGGTGGCATCTCACATCAAGAGCGAGAAACGCTATAAGTAACGGATGTAGCGGATGGTGGCAACTGATAAGTAACTGATGTAGCGGATGGTTGCAGCTACATCAGCTACCATCCGTTGCCACCATCCGCTACATCAGCTACCATCCGTTGCCACCATCCGCTACATCAGCTACCATCCGCTGCCACCATCCGCTACATCAGCTACCATCCGCTGCCACCATCCGCTACATCCGTTATCAATCCGCTGCCACCATCCGCTACATCAGCTACCATCCGCTGCCACCATCCGCTACATCCGTTATCAATCCGCTGCCACCATCCGTTACATCCGCTACCAATCCGCTGCCACCATCCGCTACATCAGTTACCAATCCGTTGCCACCATCCGCTACATCAGTTACCAATCCGTTGCCACCATCCGCTACCAATCCGCTGCCACCATCCGCTACATCAGTTACCAATCCGTTGCCACCATCCGCTACATCAGTTACCAATCCGTTGCCACCATCCGCTACCATCCGTTGCCACCATCCGCTACATCCGCTGCCAACATCCGCTGCCAACATCCGCTGCCACCATCCGCTACATCCGTTATCAATCCGCTGCCACCATCCGCTACCATCTGCTGCCACCATCCGCTACATCAGCTACCATCCGTTGCCACCATCCGCCACCAACCTTCTCTGACAGCAGTTCCTCTTTCAACTCCTGACATTCCTTTGCTATGGGAATGCCTAACTCCGTAGCAATCCCTAAAGCCTCATCGCAACACTCCAGCGCCAAATCCAGATCCCCTAACTGCTGATGGAGTTTGGCCATGTTTTTGATAACTTCAGCCTCAAGCTCGGGAACGGCAATTATTCTGGCAATCTCCAAAGCTGCCTGCAAGTTTTCTAGAGCTTCTGAATACCGCTCGAATTTGAGGAGAGTCTCTCCCAAATTGCCCAGAGCTATTCCTTCTCCTTTGCGATCGCCAATTTCCCGGGCAATAGCTAACTGCTGTTCGTGGAATTCAATGGCGCGGCGGTATTCTCCTAGGGAATAGTAGGCATTGCCCAGATTGCCCAGAGCATTTCCTTCTCCTTGGCGAGCGCCAATTTCCCGAGCAATAGCCAAATGCTTCTGATGGCATTTAATGGCGCGGCGGTACTCTCCTAGGCAATCGTAGGCATTGCCCAGATTGTTCAGAGCCGCTCCTTCTCCTTGGCGAGCGCCAATTTCCCGAGCAATAGCCAAATCCTGCTGATGGAATTCAATAGCGCTGCGATACTTTCCTAGGGAATGGTAAGCATTGCCCAGATTACCCAGAGCTACTCTTTCTCCTTGGCTATCGCCAATTTCCCGAGCAATAGCTAACTGCTGTTCGTGGAATTCAATAGCGCGGCGGTACTCTCCTAGAGAATCGTAGGCATTGCCCAGACTGCCCAGAGCCGCTCCTTCTCCTTGGCGATTGCCGATATCCCGGGCAATAGCCAAATCCTGTTGGTGATATTCAATAGCGCGGCGGTATTCTCCTAGGGAATAGTAGGCATTGCCCATATTGCCCAGAGCATTTCCTTCTCCTCTGCGAGCGCCAATTTCCCGGGCAATAGCCAAATTCTGCTGATGATATTCAATGGCGCTGCGGTACTCTCCTAGGGAATAATAGACTACGCCCAAATTGCCCAGAGCCCCTGATTCTCCAGAGCCATCGCCAATTTCCCGAGCAATAGCCAAGCTCTGTTGATAATACTCAATGGCCTGGGGATACTGTGACCGAAAGTAGCAAGTATTGCCCAAGCCTCTCAGAAATACCACGTCTCGACTACGACTTACTTTGCCCAAGACTCGATGGTACAGTTCAGACTGTTCTCGATAGAAACCCCATATTTCTAGTTGCTTGTGCAATTCCTCATTACTGGGGTTAAGGCGGCTGAAAAGTATGTCGCTGGCTCTTTTCCACTCCTCTAGCTCGCAGAGATGATGAAACGCTTCCAGGTAGCCCCGCACTCGTTCCAGGTTGGAGGCGTCTGGCTCCGGTTCGTACAGGTTTAACCAGTAAAATGCCGATCGCAAGTGGGCTTTTTCTCGAACGGTTAATTTTCTGGCAGGCTCGGGATTGGTCAGCTCTTTAGCAGTTTCCTCAAATAGTGGCAGCACCAACTGACCCGCTGCGTCATAGCAGACCTTGGGCAGTTCTGCCTCGGAGAGCGCTTGCAGTTCTAGCACTTTATAGTCCTTATTCACTGTGGCAATACCTCCTCCTCAATCTGGGGCAAAAGATCCAGCGCCGCTCTTCTAATCAGGTTGTGCGGGCGATAGAGATTTTTATCTCCCGGTTGTTCCGCTTCTAGAAAAAAGCGCCGCTGCAAAATCTCAAAAGCTAACTCTTGCTCTTCCTGGGAATAATCTGCCAGTTGAAGCAGCCAAGCCCGTCGCTCCACCGGCCGCCGGTAGGTCGCCCCCATGCAGAGCATCAAACAAGCTAAGGGATAGGCTCGTTGCAATCGCGCCAAAGTTTTTTCAACTCGTTTTTTCACCAAGTCTTTCAGGCGGAAGCTATGGCGGTCTATGCGGGGTTTGTCCTCCCGAGAGCGCTCAACAGAATCCGCTCTGAGCCGTTCCACTTCTTCAATTTCGTTTCCGTAGTCGTGCCAATAAGCTCGGATATTCCCTCGATAATCTTCTCGGATTTCGCCAGCAATCACCTTTAAAGCCAGAGGATGACCTTCGTAGGCGCGAGCCATGCTCTGCAAATGCTGCCAATCCTCCCCATCTTCGACTCTCACTTCCCATTCTTCAAACAGCGATCGCACCTCCGACTCCTCCAGACCGCCCAGGGGGACGGGGCAACAGCGTTGTGGAAAGCGCCCTTCCGCCAGAACCGGCAGCCGATCTTGAGAAGTAAGGACGATTCGGCTGGGCATGGATTCTGCCAACAGCGCCCGTTCCAGAAACTTCGCAAAAACCTGCTCCCGAAACCGATGCCCTCCCTCGCCGTCCGCCTCCAAGACTTCCTCAAGCATATCGATAACCAGCAAGTAGGGACGAGACTGTAACTTAGCTACCATTGCCTCGACCAGAGCCCTTTCATCTTGGGGCAACTGCGGATTGCTGGCAGGGTTTTCTGCCAGAAGCCGACGCGCCACCACCTCAAATTGGGGCGAATCTTGGTAAAAATCGACGTACCTCAACTCGGGCAATTGCTGCCGGATTTCCGCATCTGCAATCAGTCTTGCGGCCAAGGATGTTTTGCCAATTCCGGTAATTCCCAATATCGATAAAACTCGGCAATCCCCTCGCAATCGCTGGATTAGTTCTGCTATCTGGGCTTGGCGACCGACCCAGCGAATCTCGTCACCAATAGGTACGAGAGGTGACGGCTGCTGGATTTGCAGCTCTCGGTCTTTCGCAGAAATATGGTCGGCCTCCTCCAGATGAACCCCAAAAGCCTCGAAAAGATCCTGGATGGATCTGCGATCGGCTGCTCCCGTGCGCTTCAAAATTTTTTCGACCGTATTGATATTTAGCTGGGACTTTTCGGCGATTTTCTCGTAGCTTCGCTTGGTTCCCTGCTTCCGGTATTCCTCGGCTATGGCTTTGTTTATTTTTTGCAATCCGGCCTCAGTCAGTATGCGACCGCGATCGCGCTTTCCTTGTTTTTCCCCCATTCACATGGCTCCCCGAGCGCTGGCTTGCCGATATTGTAGCGAATTTCAGGCCAAGATATTAGCGAATTTTAACGAAGATAATAAGTTCTCTCCCCGAACTTAAGCGAAGTTAAGGTATCTTAGCCCGATCTTACTTGAGATTTTTTCTTGTTTTTAGCGAAGTTAACAGCGGCTGGAACAAGCGCTTAAGTTCTTGCCAAAGTTCCTCTAAAATCTCTTGGCATTACAATATTTTTGCTTCAAGATCGAGATATAGCGGTTCTCAAATGTATGTGAGGTGTCTGGGCGAAGCATCCCATTACGGAGGTTACCGTTCTACGGCCGAGATAGTCTCGGGGATGCTGTCGCCCCTACGTTTTCGTTGATTACATACATTTGAAAAACGCTATATGGTAATTAAGGAAAATCAAAATATGTCTTCTACACAAAACCTGCTCGATCGCACCTTCCGGCAAGAAATCCGCAAGCGTCACCCCCGCTCCGAGTATCTCTGCTACCGAGAAACTGATGCTGGCTTTAGGGTTTACTATCGAGTTCCCGAAGGACGGGTTAGCTACCTGACCCTTAGCTCTTACGGCGAGCTGACCTGCGATCGCAATCCACCATTTCTCGGCGGAATCCTGGCCAATGGCGGGTTCAAACACTTAGGGATTTTGTTGGCAATAATCCGGCTAATTTTGGAAGCGTTGCTATAAGGATTGCGCTGCAAGTAAGGAAAAAATAAGTCAAACAGAGTAATGGCGATCGCGAGTAGTTATTCCTTGCTCAAATCATCAGGGAATAAAAATTCTCCTAGCTCCTCTATAGTTATCGATTTCAAGGACAATCTCAACTAGACTATTAACGCAGCGATCGCGATACTTGAAGTCCTTCATAATGCGATCGGTATTTCCAATTGTAACAACGGGCAACGAAAAAAGCGTATTTTCTTCTCGGAGCGTTTGTTCTAGAGAATCTTCGCCCTTCATGCTGCGATTAGCTGTCAGCAGGATAGAGTGGTTGGACTGTGCAAGTCGCCAAACCACTCTATCGTTGCTATCAATAGATAATCCGACTTCTTGAAAAGTAACGAACTGAATAGGCAGTATATCCAGCCAACCTTGGCTGGCAATACTGCCATAAAGAGCCATAGCCTGGCCTTCAATGTTATGGTCAACCAAAAAAATCATTCCTGTAGCTCTCTTTCTCTTCTAGCTTGTTCGGCCTTAATTGCTCGCAGCTTTTCCCAAGCAGCTTCCGTGCCCGGTTTAGGGGGCATGGCAGCAATTTTAGCAAATAGCTCGCGATTTTCCTCTTCCCAATACTGACGCAGTTCCTCCGCTTCCTTGAGGACTTGCCGATACTCAGCTTCTACCTCCGCTCGATTTGCTTCAATATAAGCTAAGGCACCATCTATTTCATTCTGGGTAAGAGAAAATAAGTTTCGGATAAACTCGGCTGGATACCCTTCCGTTACATAGTCCATCAAGTCGTAGAGAGTTATGCGCTTCTTGCCGGAGATAGTCAGTCCCCGTTCCGTGCGAATAATGGCCGGTTGCTTGTGGGATGCAGAAGTCATAATGTTTGAGATTGTTGGTTATTTTCTGTCTATCTTTATCTTATACCAAATCCGGTTTATAAAAGATGTTTTCTTCCAAGAGAGCCCCTTGGGCTAAGTTTTGTGTAGCCGCGCCAGCCGCTTTTCGGAGGCGGGGCTTACGCCTATAGGCGTTAGGCGGCAGCGATCTATAGCATCCTATCTATACCGGATTTGGTATTAGCTTACTTTGCCAAGCACCAAAAAACCAGTGAGGTCAGCCGATGAAAATTCGTTGTATAGCCAAAACCGGAGCAGATCTTCCAGAGCGCTACTTCTTGCCGCACCTCTGCTACAAAAAAGAGATGGAATTTCAACTGATAGTGGGGAAAGAATATACAGTATATGCTCTATATGAATTGCAGGGAATGGTTTGGTACTATATCTGCGACGAAAGCTACACCTATTTCCCGATTCACAATCCAGCGCCGTTGTTTGAAGTGGTGGATAATAGAATTTCTCAGTATTGGCGATTTAAGCTAAATGCCAATGGCTTGTTGGAGATTGGCTTTGAGGAATGGATAAGCGATCGCTATTTTTACGACAAGGTCACCGACATGGAAGAGCCAGAAGTCTCTATTTTTGAAAAAGCCAAAGAACTCATTGATGCCGAGCTTCAACAGCGGCACAACAAGAGTATAATTCAAGATTGTACTGTGCTAAAGAATTGAGCCATGACTCGACCGCCGATCCTGAACCTAGAGGAAAACTACAGTTGTAGCAGATACGCCGAACTGAACTTCGACCCAGAAGACATTCTGGCGGATCTGGGGTGTAGGGAATTGGGAATTGGGTATTGGGAATTGGGTATTGGGAATTGGGTATTGTCTCCTTGTCCGTCCTGAGCCGGTCGAAGGGTCCCCTTGTCCCCCTTGTCTTCCCCTACACCCTACACCCTACACCCTTCCCAAACCCCACACCCCAAACCCCACACCACACCCCACACCCTAGTTACAACTATGACCGATTTTATTTACGAATTTCCCCCTTTGTATCCCGGGACTCTGATTAAACGCTATAAGCGATTTTTGGCAGATTTAGAACTGGATAGCGGCGAAAAAATTACCGCCCATTGTGCCAATCCGGGCAAAATGCTGGGCTTGTCGGCTCCGGGCAGTCGGGTGATGGTTTCCCTCAGCGACAATCCCAAGCGCAAATTACCTTATAGTTTGGAGTTGGTGGAAGCTCGCGACAACGAACCGACCTGGGTGGGGGTGAATACTGCTCTGCCCAACCGGGCGATTAAGTCCTGTTTGGAACGGCGATTATTTCCCGAATTGGGAGAATACGACTCTATCCGACCCGAAGTTCGCTACGGGCGGGAGAATAAGAGTCGCGTAGATTTTTTGTTAGAGGGAACCGGGGCAGAGCCGCCAATTTATTTAGAAGTCAAAAACGTTACTTGGGCGGAGGGGCGAACCGCGCTGTTTCCCGATGCGGTTACCGATCGCGGCCAAAAGCACTTGCGAGAACTAATGGATGCTATAGCTTCTTTAGGGGCTAGAGCAGTTCTGTTATTTTTTATCAACCGGAGCGATTGCGAATTTTTTGCAGCGGGCGATCGCGCCGATCCTGTTTACGCAGAGTTGCTCGGGGAAGCGCGCGATCGGGGGGTTCAAATCCTTCCCTGTCGCTTTGAAGTCACTCCCCAGGGCTTGCGCTATTTGGGATTAGCAGAATTAAAGTTTTCAGCGGTCAGCTCTCAGCTATAAGCTATTAGCTTTCAGCCTTCAAGATTTAAGCTTTTATCTTAAGCTGATTGCTCAGAGCTGACTGCTCAGAGCTATAGGCAATGGCATTTGCAGTATGCCGGAAGCTTCTCTTTGAATTACTCCGGCTTTCACTGCTTGATAGAGTTTGCCCAGCTCGTCTAAATCCGAGGAGCGATAAGCTTTCATTTTCAAGACTTGGCGCATTAATCCTTCTGACTCAACGCTGAGACAACCCGTTTTTAAAGCCGAATTTACAAGAGTGCGAATCATAACGGTACTTGCATCCCTAGTTTTCTAAAAAGTCTCTATGTTTAAATAATGCACTATTAGGGCGGCTTATGTATTGACATAAATCTTGTAACTAGGGGATTTTATGCACAAAAACTGACGATCGCGATCCTTGACAGATAAGCTATTATTTGCTATGGTGGGCAACTGGGATTTTTTGGCAGGGCTGCTATTTATAGGTTGTAGCCCTGCACTATCCCCTTTTTTATAGATGTTCGGTATTTACGCAAATCACAACTAAGATAGAATCCGGCTAAATACCCATAAATCCCGTAGGGGCAAGTCCCCCTAGTGGTTGTCCCAGGCCAATCGCGGCAGCCACAGGGAGGACTGCCCCTACAAATACTTAATCGGATTCGATCTAAAAACTCTATCAGTAGTTTCTTGTGTATCTTTAGCAGGCTACAAATAGGTTTATGCGTAATTTCCGATCTCGTTTACGATCGCCAAGAGGAGCTATGCAAGCAGAATATCGTCAGCGTCGGCAAAAATTGATGGAAAAGATTGGCAGCGGCACTGCTATTTTTGGTAGCGCGCCTTCCGCCGTAATGCATCACGATGTGGAATACAATTTCCGACAAGATAGCAGCTTTTTCTATCTGACCGGGTTTAACGAAACGGAAGCCGTCGCCGTCCTAGCGCCGCACCACGAAGAACATAAATTCGTGTTGTTCGTGCGGCCGAAAGAGCCAGAAAAAGAAGTTTGGAGTGGCATTCGCACTGGCGTCGAAGGAGCAAAAGAACGCTATGGGGCAGACGAGGTATATCCAATTGCGGAACTCAATGATAAACTGCCTCAGTATTTGCAAAAAGCAGACCGAATTTATTACCATTTTGGTCGCGATCGCGCTTTAAACGATACTATCCTCAAACATTGGCAAAGGCTGATGCGCGTTTATCCCAAAACTGGCACCGGGCCGATTGCAATTCAAGACTCTAATACCATTATCGATTCCCTGCGCTTGGTCAAGAGTTGGGCGGAATTAGAATTGATGCGCAAAGCCGTCGCCATCTCCGTCGAAGCCCATAACCACGCTCGGGAATTTGCGCGACCGGGACGCTACGAACATGAAATCCAAGCGGAGATGGAATATATCTTTCGCAAGTATGGTGCTTTGGGCCCAGCCTATCCTTCTATTATCGCATCCGGCCCTAACAGTTGTATCCTGCACTACGTCGAAAATAACCGGCAACTGCAAGAAAAAGATTTGCTGCTAATCGATGCGGGCTGTTCTTATGGATACTATAACGCCGATATTACTCGCACTTTTCCAGTCGGCGGTAAATTCACTCCCGAGCAGAAGATAATTTATGAAATAGTCCTCGAAGCGCAGAAACAAGCGATCGCCAAAGTCCAACCGGGCAAGCCCTACAAAGAGATCCACGATACGGCCGTGCGAGTTATCGTCGAAGGCTTGATGGAACTGGGTTTGCTCGCTGGGGATATCGACGAAATCCTGAAAGAAGAAAAATACAAACCCTTCTATATGCACCGCACGGGTCACTGGCTCGGACTCGACGTTCACGATGTCGGACTCTATCAGCGCGGGGAAGAACCGCAGAATTTTCAAGCGGGAAATATTGTCACTGTAGAGCCGGGGATATATATTGGTTTAGAGACCAAGCCCGCCGAGGAACAACCAGAGATACCGGACCGATGGCGCGGCATCGGCGTTCGCATTGAAGACGATATTTTGGTGACCGCCGATGGCCATGAGGTATTAACTCAAGAGGTGCCCAAGTCAATTGAGGCTATGGAAGGCTAAAATCGGGAACTGAAAAACCCAGAAACCGTCTTAGTATTTTATTTCGCGAAAGGGAAGGGAGAAGGCTCGCATAACCAAGATTTCTTCTCCTTTTCCCGGAGTTAACTAATCTCTGCAAGGAGAGAATTTGTTTGTTTGCTTCTCACACTAAATAGGCAAGTAGTATGACTTTTTACAATCGTAGGGACCAAATGTTCGGCGATCGCGGTCATGGCCACAGCCGTGGTAGCGATCGCAGTAATGGTGGCGGTGGTTTCAGTCATGGTTTCAGTGGCGGCCACGGACATAAAGATGGCGATCGCGGTCATAGTTTCAGCTTAGGTGGCGGTCATAGTTTCAGCTTAGGTGGCAGTCATAGTTTCAGCTTAGGTGGCGGTCGCAGTTTTAGTCATGGTGGCAAGCATGGTGGCGGTCATGGCTCTTCTGTCTGGGATTATTTTTCCAGCGGGGTAGATTTCTTTGGCAACTTCCAAGGCAACTTCCAAGCTCCAGCAATGGAAACTGGCATGGGAATGCTCCGGAAGTTATTGAACTCCGTGCTTGATTTCCCGAAAGGAGGATTTGCTGTCAAAATTACAATTCCCAAAGTCCACGGCTCTCCAGAAATGCCAATGGGCGATATGTCGATGCCCATGCTCTCGATGGAGGAGCTTCCTAATCTCATGTCAATGGTCTCGGCGATCGAACCGGGGATGCCAGGGATGCTAGGGATGCCAGGGATGCCAGGGATGTCCGAGCCCATGCCTCTTGCCGAGCAGCCAATAGAACCGATGGTTATGGTGCCACCGATGCCGCCAACGGTCCCACCCGCGCCGCCGATGGTGCCACCGATGCCACCAACGGTTCCACCCGCACCAATGGTTCCAACTCCGCCTATGTCTATGGAGGAGATGCTCGCCGCTTTTCCCGCACTAGCAGTAGATCCTTTGGTTGTGGTGCCGCCAAGTCCGCCAACTGTGCCAGTGCCGCCAACTGTGCCAGTGCCGCCAACTGTGCCAGTGCCGCCAACTGTGCCAGTGCCCTTTCCCGAACTGCCAGTAACGCCAGCGGTGCCGACGCCTCCACCAGCAGCACCCGTGCCACCAGCACCAGATCCAATTCCGGCACCAGCACCAGATCCAATTCCGGCACCAGCACCAGATCCAATTCCGGCACCAGCACCAGATCCAATTCCGGCACCGGCTCCCGATCCAATTCCGGCACCAGCACCAGATCCAATTCCGGCACCAGCACCAGATCCAATTCCGGCACCAGCACCAGATCCAATTCCGGCACCGGCTCCCGATCCAATTCCGGCACCAGCACCAGATCCAATTCCGGCACCGGCTCCCGATCCAATTCCGGCACCAGCACCAGATCCAATTCCGGCACCGGCTCCCGATCCAATTCCGGCACCGGCTCCCGATCCAATTCCGGCACCAGCACCAGATCCAATTCCGGCACCGGCTCCGACTCTTAACCCAATCGAAGGTACTGGTGAGGCTGACGAATTAACGGGAACTGATGGCGACGACGAGATTATCGGCAAGGCGGGCAACGATATCCTAACCGGCGGTTCAGGAAACGATATCCTAACCGGCGGCGCGGGCATGGATACGTTTGTTATTGGAACCGAAAACGGACAGGATACGATTACTGATTTTGTCGGCGGCGAGGATACGATCCAGTTGGCTTCTGCGCCGCTCTCCTTTACCCCGGCGATCGGCTCGGATGCGATATTGACTACCCTCGACTTCGGCAATGGCAATTCCCTGATTATCTCCCATGACGTTCCTCTAGCGCCAACAGATTTTGTATTTAACCTGGCCTAGTCAGTAATGGGAAATAGCCAACCAATTGGCTATTTCCCAGGATGGATTGCTTTAATAGGACTTACTCAAGTTGTAGAGATGCAAACCTAAATGTAGGGGCGAATCGCGATCGCCCCTTACGAGATATAAGAGTAATGCGTAAAGTCCTGTTTGACTGACAAACCAAAACCCCGGTTTCTCCCAGAAACCGGGGTTTTTTATGCTAGAGCGGGAAAGGGCATTGGACCCACAAGCATTGGGCATGGGCAGTAGTTAGGGCTTGCTGAAAAAGGCAGAGTGTGGGGAGTGTGGGAGGTGTGGGAAGAATTAAATAAAATTGTCCTCTCCCCCTCTCCCCATACCCCCCTCTCTCCCCACACCCCCCACACTCCGGGCTTTTTAGATTTATTCAGCAAGCCCTAGTACCCCATTGCCCATGCCCAATTCCCCATTCCCCCATTCCCTATTCCCCATGCCCCCCATGCTATAATGGTCTGTTTGTGCAGTCTGCGATCGCAGAGCGTCGCTAGACTGCGAGCCGTTATGTTGGGAAATCCAGGGTCATGGTAGCAATAAGCAAAAATACTTACGAAGAGAAGACGCGGGAAATTGCTGGGCAGTTGCTAGAGGCAACGAAAGAAAAGGGCAACTTTTTTGCCAAATTGCAAGAACAAATGCGCTGGGACGATAAGTTGCTGGCCTGGGCAATGAGCAATCCGGGTTTGCGGGTGCAGCTCTTTCGCTTTATCGACTGCCTCCCGGCTTTGCAGAGTTCTTCTGAAATTGCTAGGCACTTGCAGGAATATCTAACTGCGGAAGAGGTGGAGCTGCCCGAGGCGCTCAAAAAACTAATTAGCTTTAGCGATCGCGACTCGGTTCCCGGACAAATAGCCGCCAAAACCGTTGCGACTGCAGTGGAGGCGCTAGCGCAGAAATATATAGCGGGCGAAAATATCAAACAAACGACCAAGACTATCGAGCGCCTGCGTAAAGAAAAAATGGCATTTACCCTAGACTTATTGGGGGAAGCGGTAATTGCCGAGACAGAAGCTCTCTCCTATCTGAATCGCTATCTAGAATTAATGAGCAATCTGACCGAGGTGGCTAAAAAATGGTCGCCGGTGCCGCAGATTGACGAAGCAGATGGAGAATCTCTGCCGCGAGTCCAGCTTTCGGTAAAGCTAACGGCGTTTTATTCCCAGTTCGACCCTTTGGATGCTAAAGGAAGCGAGGAACGAGTTAGCGATCGCATCCGCACTCTCCTGCGCCGCGCCAAAGAGGTGGGAGCTGCCATCCACTTCGACCTAGAACAATACCAGTACAAAGATTTAACTTTCGTTATCCTCAAAAAACTGCTTCTAGAAGAAGAATTCCGCAGCCGCACCGATATTGGCGTAACTCTCCAAGGCTATCTCCGGGACAGCGAAAAAGACCTGCTGGATTTAATAGACTGGGCAAAACAGCGGGGCAATCCCATCACAGTACGCTTGGTTAAAGGGGCATATTGGGACCAGGAAACTATTAAAGCCCTTCAGAACCATTGGCCTCAACCCGTTTATAACCAGAAGGCAGCTACGGATGCGAATTTCGAGCGACTAACCGAACTGTTGCTGGAAAATCACGAATATTTATATGGAGCAATTGGCAGCCATAATGCCCGCTCCCAAGCCCTAGCGATCGCGATCGCCGAAACCCTCAAAATTCCCCGCCGCCGTTTCGAGCTGCAAGTCCTCTACGGCATGGGAGACAAACTAGCCAAAGCTATGGCGCAACGAGGCCATCGCGTCCGGGTTTACTGCCCTTATGGCAAACTTCTACCGGGAATGGCTTATCTAATTCGCCGCTTGCTAGAAAACACTGCTAACAGTTCTTTCTTGCGCCAAAGCTTAGAAGACCGTCCGATTGCAGAACTAATCGCGCCGCCAGTAGCTAGCGAAATAACAAACGGCTCCTCCCCGTTCGCCCGGAGCGGAGTCGAAGGGGTCGAAGGCTCGGCGCTATCGCCAGATGGGTCTAATGGCGCGTCTAATTCATCTAATAAAGCCAAGAGCGAATCTGCTGCCAGCTTTGTCAACGCAGCCAATACCGATTATGCGGATAAGGAGTTGCGCGATCGCGCGGAGCAAGGGTTGCGATCGGTGCGCCAACAATTGGGACAAACCTATTTGCCCTTAATCGATGGCGAATATCGAAATACTGCAGAAATTGTAGATTCTGTGAATCCTTCCAATCCCAGCGAAGTCGTTGGCAAAATTGGGCTGATTTCTGTAGAACAAGCGGAAGAAGCTATCCTGGCGGCGAAGGCAGCTTTCCCCAGTTGGCGTCGCACTCCCGCCCGGGAGCGAGCGAATATTCTGCGCAAAGCTGCAGATTTGATGGAACGGCGGCGACATGAATTGTCTGCTTGGATAGTTTTGGAAGCGGGCAAAGCTTTAGAGCAATGCGATGCGGAAGTTTCCGAGGGAATTGACTTTTGCCGGTATTACGCGGCAGAAATGGAGCGGCTCTCGGAGGGCTATATATATGATGTGGCGGGAGAAACAGACCGCTATCGCTACGAGCCTCGGGGCATATGCGTAGTAATTTCTCCCTGGAATTTTCCTTTTGCGATCGCCACGGGCATGACGGTAGCTTCTCTAGTAACTGGGAATTGCGCCCTGCTCAAACCGGCTACTGTTTCCAGCACCATCGCCGCCAAGATAGTAGAAATTTTAGTAGAAGCGGGAATGCCAGCGGGGGTATTGCAATACGTTCCCGGAAAAGGCTCGATCGTTGGAGATCGTTTAGTCAAGCATCCCGACATCCATGCGATCGCCTTCACTGGTTCTCAAGAAGTAGGCTGTCAGATTTATGCAGATGCAGCGATTGTGCGATCGGGGCAGAAGCATCTCAAGCGGGTGATAGCGGAGATGGGCGGCAAAAATGCAATTATTGTCGATGAAAGTGCGGACTTGGATGCAGCAGTAGCTGGCGTCGTCAGTTCGGCGTTTGGCTACAGCGGCCAAAAATGTTCTGCTTGTTCCCGGGCGATCGTTCTCGAACCCGTCTATGAGAATTTCCTGCGGCGCTTGGTCGAGGCCACGAACAGCCTTAACGTCGGCCTTGCAGAGCTGCCCGGTACTCAAGTCGGTCCCGTCATCGATGCCAAGGCACAAGAGCGCATTCGCCAATATATAGAGAAAGGCAAAATGGAAGCCGAGCTGGCTCTGGAGATGCCCGCCCCAGATAAGGGCTATTTTATCGGCCCGACGATTTTTAGCGAGGTTAAGCCTACTGCTGTTATTGCTCGGGAGGAAATCTTCGGTCCAGTTTTAGCTGTCATGCGGGCGAAGAGTTTTTCAGAAGCCCTCGAATTGGCTAACAGCACCGATTACGCTCTGACCGGCGGGCTATATTCGCGCACTCCTTCTCATATCGACCGAGCGGCGGATGAGTTTGAGGTGGGCAATCTCTATATAAATCGCAATATTACTGGGGCGATCGTTCGGCGGCAACCCTTTGGCGGCTTTAAGATGTCTGGGGTTGGTTCCAAAGCAGGCGGCCCAGATTACCTGCTCCAATTTCTAGAACCCCGCACGGTGACCGAGAATATCCAACGCCAAGGCTTTGCTCCTATTGAGGGAGCGGAGTAAAGGGAAGGGTGTAGGGTGTAGGGGGTGGGGGGATGGGGAGGGATGGGGAGAGATAGGGAGAGAATATCGCCTTCCCCCTCCTTGCCCACTATGCCCGATGCCCGATGCCCCATGCCTAGGGGTGTTGACTCTGAGGCTTTTTCACCACATTGGTGACATTCGTGTCTCGTTACCTCTAGAAACCCGAAACCTTCGTTCCCGTAGGACTTTCCCGGCTGAGAGAGATTGGGATAATAGCATGAAGTTTCCCTACACCCCACACCCTACACCCCACACCCTACCCCATGCCCTATGCCCTATGCCCGACAGAAGAGGGTTATTATTGCAAGCGATGTTTGTACATTTCTTCATAAAGTGGCATACATTTATTAATACAGGGTACTAATATATCTGGAATATGAATTTTTTTAGATTCGTGAAAAAATCCACTAGAATTAATAACGTCTTTACGAAACGCTTCAAAAATTGAATTTTTCCATGATAGTACATTCGTTTCTTCTGGTGTCCAAGAAAGCATTTTTTCTGAAAAATCAATTCCTAATTGGCAGCAAATTTTTTTAAAATAACCCCTAGGATCTTTTACTAACTCTTCAGAGTCAATTACAATCGGCTTTTCTGCCGTTAAATCTTCAATCTCTTTGAATAGTCGATAATGTTCTTCCCAGCCCACAAAATGTTCCGAATTTTCCCAGCTAAAACCAGCATATTTTCTAGCCTTCCAATATGAAACAACTGTTTCTCGTGGATTCCTAATTAGGAAGCAGTTTTTGACTTTAGATAGCCAACTTTTGTCAAATCCTGGAAGAAGATGAAATGACATGTGTTTTTGGAATGAAAAAGATTTTCCTGCTGGAAGATCGCCAATTAGTTTTTTAACGATATTTGCATAACTCTTGTCAGCATTGGGTAAATGCTTTGACATTTTAATAATATTATGGTAATTAATCTTATCAATAAAGGAAAGATGAATAAAAGGTTCATCATAGACCATGCAATCATCAATTTGCTCGAATGCTCTTGTTATTGCAGTTGAACGAGTTCTCGGACAGGCCCACATAGCAATATGTTTAGTTCTCATTATTTTTCCAAAAGGTCAGATATTTCATCCCCGGCCAGTAGGGGATTTCCAAATAATATAAATATTTCTCCCTCGCTTCCCCGTAGGACGGGCGTCCCGCCTGCCTCTCTCTCGGCAGCGGAATAAGGGGAAGGGTGTAGGGTTTAGGGTGTGGGGTGTGGGGGGGTGTGGGGTGTGGGGTGTGGGGGGGATGGAGTTTTGAGTTTTGAGTTTGAGTTGCAAGTCTTTAATTTAAAATTTAAAATTTAAAACTTCAAACTTAAAACTTTTCCCTACAGCCTACACCCTACACCCCACACCCTAGTCTTAGCTTTTCAAACACTCGACCCGACTGACTCCGCGCTCGATGTTCGGGTCGTCGGGCACTACATACAAGGCGTATAAATGGCCGCCAGCTCCAGTAGAAAATCCGGAGATAACAGCCTTAGCGCCGGTGAAGATTTCGATGGAGTCGCCGACTCTAAATGTTTGCCCTTGCTCGTTCTCGGCAGAGGTGATGACTTTTGCCGGTATGGGCTTGCTTGGTTTGGGAATCGGTTTGCGGGTTGGTTTAGATGCAGCAGGAGCCGGAGCTTCTGCTGGAGCCGGAGCTGGAGCCGGAGTCGAGTCTTTTGCAGCAGCAGGCGGAGCTGGTTTGGGACGCTTCAAGGCTATGATTTCTGGATTGCTCATATTGAACGAATGTTTTTTTTTAGGATAGCTGACCCAAGGGTGGAAGCGCTAGTAGGTCCACAGTGTGGGTGTGTGGGGGTGTGGGGGTGTGGGGTGTGGGGTGTGGGGTGTGGGGGAAGACAAGGGGACAAGGGGACAAGGGGACAAGGGGACAAGGGGGGACAAGGGGACAAGGGGACAAGGGGACAAGGGGACAAGGGGACAAGGGGACAAGGGGACAAGGGGACAATTCCCAATTCCCAATTCCCAATTCCCAATTCCCTACACCCCACACCCCACACCCCATCGTTCCCTCCTATATTATAATAACGTATAAACAACACTCGCTAGGAGAAGGGGCATTGAAACAGGCAACGCTCCATCAGCTCAAGGTTTTTGAAGCGGCGGCTCGACATGGCAGCTTTACCAGGGCGGCAGAAGAACTGTTTCTGACCCAACCCTCCGTTTCCATGCAGGTAAAGCAGTTGGCTAAGACAGTGGGGATGCCCCTGTTCGAGCAAGTGGGCAAGCGCTTGTATCTCACGGAAGCGGGACAAGAACTATTGCTCGCCTGTCAGGAGATCTTCGCTCGTCTGAATCAGTTTGAGATAACCGTCGCGGATCTCAAGGGTCTCAAGCAGGGTAACTTGCGCCTGACGGTCATTACTACGGCTAAATATATTGTACCCCGGTTACTAGGGCCATTTTGCCAGCGCTACCCGGGAATTGAATTTTCGCTCCAAGTGACCAACCACGAAGGGATGCAGGAGCGGTTGAATAAGAATCTCGACGATTTGTATATTCTAAGCCTTCCTCCAGAATCTCCCGATGTCATCAGCCATCCGTTTTTGGAAAATCCTTTGGTGGTTTTGGCTCCAGTAGGCCATCCTTTGGCTGGGCAAAAGAATATCCCGATAGAACGCCTCAACGGCGAGCCTTTTATTATGCGAGAACCGGGCTCGGGAACGCGCAAAGCAGTACAAAAACTGTTTGACGAGCATAATGTAAAAGTTAAGGTGAGGCTGGAGTTGGGCAGCAATGAGGCAATTAAGCAAGCGATCGCCGGCGGTTTGGGAATATCCGTACTCTCTCGCCATGTCCTCGCCCTCCTGGGAGCTTCTAGCAAAATAACTATCCTCGACGTGCAGGGGTTCCCTATTCCGCGTAATTGGTATGTCATCTATCCCTCTAGCAAACAACTTTCTGTAGTTGCTCGGGCATTTTTTGAGTATTTGCTCAATGAAGGCAAGCAGGTCGCCGAGGAAACTGCAGACCTTAGCGCGATCGCCCTAGAAAAATCCGCCCCTTAGTAGTTTTAAGTTTTAAGTTCTTAGCTTGAGAGTTTTAAGTTCTTAGCTTGAGAGTTTTGAGCTTTGAGATTTAACTTTTGACTTTTTGCTTTTGACTTTTGACTTTTGACTTTTGACTTGTAACTTTTGACTTTTGACTTTTGACTTTTGACTTTTGACTTGTAACTTTTGACTTGTAACTTTTGACTTTTGACTTTTGACTTGTAACTTTTGACTTGTAACTTTTGACTTACGCATTAGCCCTATATCTGGTAGGAGCGATCGCACGATCGCTCCTACATTTCGGTTTGCATCTCTACAATTTGCGTAAGTCCTATGTAATGGTAATTAGTCGTATTTATATTAAACTTACCCACGGTAAAACTTAAAACTCCAAGCTCAAAACTTAAAACTTAATAAGCAGCCAGACCGATTGATGGCAGCAAATACCGATTTAAGACTGACGATATAATAAATATAGCGCCTCTAAATCGCTCGCGCAAAAACTCGTAGGGGCAACCGGGTGGTTTTCCCATATGGGTACATAAATCATTTAGACTTGGTATAACAGCGGTTCTAATATCGAAATTGCTAACATCAAACTTTATGCTGCAAAAAAATGAAACTACAATTGAGTCGTAAATTACTCAGTAAATCAAATTGGCAACTATATATACGCTACTTATTAGGACTGGCTGGGTTGATGGTAGCTGGATATGCAGGGAATTACTTCAAATTGTCCCTATTTTTTGGGGTTGATTTTTTGTTTGGCAGCATTGCGGTTTGGCTCGTAGTTTATCTGTATGGAGTCATCTGGGGAACTATAGCAGCAATAGTAGCTAGTAGTTTTACTTACTTAATTTGGGGACATCCTTATGCGATCGTTATCTTTACCTGCGAAGCCTTATTTGTCGGCACTCTGTTGCGGCGCAAGAGACAAAATATAGTGCTTTTAGATGGGATTTACTGGGTGCTTGTCGGAATGCCTCTGGTCTGGATCTTTTATTCCGGCTCTCTGAATATGGCCCCCATTCAAGCAGGAACGATTGTTTTCAAGCAGGCGGTTAACGGTATATTTAATGCCCTAGTTGCCAGTCTGGCGATCGCAAACCTGCCTTTGGACAAATGGGCGGGACGTCAAGAGCGACAAAGTACCCTCTCTCTGCAAGATACTTTATTCAATCTCTTAGTTGCCTTTGTATTCTTTCCGGCTCTGCTGCTGACCGTATTGAACGGTCGCGATTTCTTTCAAAAAATAGAAACTGATATTAGCGAGGTGCTAAGCGCTACTGCCACAGGAGTAGTGGTTGAGGTGCGCTTGTGGTATCAACAGCATCTTCGCGCTGTCGAGCAACTGGCTCAGATAGCCTCCATTGCTCGGGTACAACCTAGTCCGAGCCTGCAAGCCAGCACAGCTCAGATGAAGCAGGCATTTCCAGCTTTTGAGAAAATATATATAGCCGATGCGGAGGGAAAAATTATCGCTGCAGAACCGGATATCGATTCCCGGGAAAATTCCGTTCTCGGCGCTAGCAAAGCGGCTAGTTTAATGTTCGATCGCATTGACAGTAGCGAACGCAGTAGCGAACCCAAGCCTCGTAGCGAATTATATACGAACGAGCGATCGGGACTTCCCGAGCTTATTTTCAGCATACCCATCATCGAAAACAATAAAGTTAGCGGCTGGGTTTATGGAGCGGCAGACTCAAGCAAGGTCGGCATATTGCTAGGGGCGAATACGGCGGAGGGTCGGCTACAGCTCTCCCTAGTTGACTCCCGTAACCTTATTGTTGCCAGCACCGTACCGGAGCGGGTGGCAATGGCAGAATTCGATGCTTACGAACGGGGAACCAGACGTCTATTATCGAAGCAGATAGCTCTTGAAATATCAGATAGAGCTACTTCATATCATTGGCTGCCCTTCGCTGAAGGCAAACCCGTGATGGTACGCTGGCAACAGTCCTTATATATAGAAGAAGTTGCGATCGGCGAGAATGTCCCTTGGCAGCTTTTTGTGGAAATTCCCACTGCTCCTTATATAGACAATCTGCAAAAAATTTATATTAAAAACCTTGCGGTTATGATGGCGATCGCAGTCTTCGCCTTAATCCTAGCTGCAATTCTCAGCCGCCGATTAGTGACTCCTCTATCCCGATTAGCCCTCGTCACCACCAACCTGCCGGAAAAACTCCTAGAGCATACAACTATTGACTGGCCGCATTCCTCAATCGCCGAGATAGACTCTTTGGTTGGCAACTTCCAGTTTATGTCTGGCACCCTAGAGCGAAAATTTCAGGAACTTCAAAAGGCCAAACAAACTTTAGAACAACGGGTTCGGGAGCGTACCGAAGCTCTGCGGGTAGCCAGCGAGCGCCTGCAACTCGCTCTGGATAGTACCGAGGACGGTCTTTGGGACTGGAATATCGTCACTGGGGAATGTTATTTTAGTCCCCGCTTCGTAGAGATGCTGGGCTATCAGCCCGGGGAGCTAGCCCCTGATATTTCTTCTTGGCAAGAGCCAATCCACCCAAAAGATAAAGACCGGGTTGCCAGTGCCCTCAAACTTCACCTGGAAAACAAAAGCCCGACTTATGAGCTAGAGCATCGCTTGCGCAAGAAGTCTGGCGAATGGTTCTGGGTTCTCAATCGCGGTAAAGTTGTGGAGCTAGATCTTAGCGGAAAACCCTTGCGCATGGTCGGCACCCACATCGATATCACCGAGCGCAAGCGAGCTGAGAAAGAACTCCAAAAAGCCAAGCTAATGGCGGAAGCGGCCAACCAGGCCAAGAGCGAATTCCTGGCGAACATGAGTCACGAAATCCGCACTCCCATGAATGGCATTATGGGTATGGCTGGAATGCTAGTCACAACGGAACTCAATGTCCAGCAGCAAGATTTTGTCGATACTATAAAAACTAGCGCCGATAATCTGCTGACTATTATTAATGATATTCTCGACTTCTCCAAGCTCGAAGCCGGAAAAATGGAGCTGGAAACTCTAGACCTAGATTTAAATAGCTGTTTGGATGACGCTATTAAGTTGCTATCCGCACAGGCAGAGGGTAAAGGTCTAAGACTCGTAAAGTCCCTAGGGTCAGATATGCCCCAAGAATTGCTGGGCGATGTCGGTCGGCTGCGGCAGATTCTCATTAATCTGATCGGCAATGCGATTAAGTTTACGAGCAACGGCCAAATTACTGTAGAAGTATCTGTCAGCTCGATGCCCCCTCTCGGGAGGGAGTTGGGGGTGGGTACTCCGACTAGCTACAAACCCACCGACGCCGCCCAGGAGGGGAATACTCCTAAAAATAGTCTCGCTCCCGTCCCGATTCGATTTGCGGTGACCGATACCGGCATTGGCATTCCGCCAGAAGGTCTGCAAAAGATATTTCAATCTTTTTCTCAAGTGGATGCCTCCATGACTCGCGAATATGGCGGCACCGGCTTGGGCTTGGCGATTTGCAAGCAGTTGGTAGCATTGATGGGCGGTAAAATGGGCGTCGAGAGCGAGGAGGGAGTTGGCTCTACTTTCTGGTTCGTCGTGCCTCTGGAGAAAGCAGTTAGCAATACTTTTTTAGGGGAGCGGCTTTTAATCGTAGATTTTGATGAGGAAAATAGCCAAGCGATCGCCAATTATGTTCGCAATTGGGGCATGGAAGCTCGGGAAGTTCGAGAAAGCGTAGAAGCCCTGAATGCTTTGCAGGAAGCCGTGGCCGGTGCCGCAGCCCCTGGCCAGGAGAACAGCGCAGCCTCTTGGGAGGATAATCGCCCTTACGATGTTGCTATTCTCAATCTGGATATGCCCAAGCTCGATGGCCAAACTCTCAGTCGAGTTATCCGCGTTAATCCAGCTTGGGCACAAACTCGCTTAATTGCCATGACCGACGGCAAGCAGCAAGATGAAATAGAGCTACTGCTAGAAGAAGGTTTTTCCGGCTATCTCAACAAGCCGATCGCCGCAGAGGAGTTGTTTGAATGCTTGCTAGCCGTGAAAAAAGACGATTCTACTGCCCAGAAGCTCTGGCAGCGCCATTTGGACAATACTCAAGCCCCAACTGTTACCCCCGAGAAAGGAGTTAATACAAAGCAGCAAACTCTAAAAGTTGCCCTTGAGAAACAACTGATTAAAGATGAGAAAGCGCCGGCCATTAATCGAGAAGCGTATCTTGCTAATAATGATGCTAATAAGCCGGTCTCTAAGCTGCGAATTCTGGTGGCAGAAGATAATCCGATAAACCAAAAGGTTTTCCTCAATCAGCTCAGAGTTTTGGGCTATCAAGCGGATTGCGCTTCCAACGGCCAAGAAGCTCTGGCCATGCTGGCTCAGCTCGAATACGATATTGTCTTTATGGATTGTCAGATGCCCGTGCTAGATGGCTATGAGGCAACCCGAGAAATTCGTCGCCGGGAAGCGGAGGCTATTCGCAAGGGCTCCAACTCTCCCTGGGCTCGGAAAACGACAACGATCGCCATGACTGCTCATGCGATGAAGGGCGATCGCGAAAAATGTATCGCCGCTGGTATGGATGACTATGCTAGCAAACCGATAAAAATGGAAGACTTAAAAGCTCTGCTAGAAGTCTGGGGCAACCTGATTGGCAATAGCGATCGCTTTACAGATTTTACAGCAGATGCCCCGAGCAGCGATCGACCAGCCCCACAAGCCCCAAAGCTAACCCCAGTAACAGATCCAGAGCCAAAACAAAAACCCAATCTTCCAGCAAAGCCACTGCTAGACTATGAGCGCCTCTACGCAATTTGCGACAATGATAAGAAGTTTGTAATAGAACTTCTAGAAGCTTTTCTAGAAGATGCTACCAAGATTATAGCCGGGATGCAGCTAGCTATCGAGACTGAAGATTGCGAAGGAGTTCGCCAACAAGCCCATCAGCTTAAAGGCGCTAGCGGTAATGTCGGAGCATATTCGATAGATTCTCTGGCGTCGCAATTAGAAAATATGGCTCGGGAGGAAAGGCTTTCCGGTGCCAAGGATTTGTTTGCCGAGTTAGAGAGCAATTTAGTTGCGGTCAAAGCGGAACTGGCCAGCTTCCCTAAAAGCGATTAACAGGAATCTTAAGGTCGTTGCCATCGGAGCATTTCAATTTTGCAATTTGAGGTAGGGGCGTTTCGCTGTCCCCTGCCTCAATAGCCCCCCTTTTTAAGGCTTTTTAAGGGGGGTTGGGGCGATCGTTCTCTGGGGCAAAATGGCGTATTGTATTTATTATTATCGGTGTTTTGGCCTTGGATGTAGCGGGTTGGGCGGGTTGTGGGCGATCGCTTTCTGTTTGGGAATTGCGATCGTATTTATTATCGCAATTTTAGGGACTTGCGCAGAAATAAAGTACCAGTCTAAGAGCGTTACCGTTCGGGCGCTCGCGGAGTCGAAGCCCAAGAGCCCGGTATAGTATATTATTACCCTTAGTCCTGGATGTGGCAGGTTGCAGGCGATCGGCTTGGTTTCTATAGTTGCGCTTACCTCCCGCAAATGCAATATCCTTGACTCCCGTAACTCGAACGTCAACGCGACTCCCGGGCGGCCCTGTTGAAGGAGCCATTATTCTGGCCATCTCCATTAAATCGATACTCTTTTGCTTGTAAGCTTCTACTAATTGCTCGCTATACTCAACCTGCTTGCGTAAAGCCTCAATTAACTCGTCTTTAACTTGTAACTCTGCCTTATATCCTTGCTCTAAAGCGGTTATTGTTCGTTCGTAACCATCTCTAATTAATTTAACTTTATTATCGTAACTGCTTATAATTAATTTAAGAGATTCTTCATCCATTTAAAGGATACTCCAAAAATTCACTTGGCCGGCCATAATCTGGGAAGCATTATCCATCCGACGATTAGAGGGTTCCAATTAGCTCCAGATTGTGTTTTCTTAGAGTTTCTAATTCTTGCTTAAGAAAATCAATATGCTCGTCCTTTGCCAGGAGTTGCGCCTTATATCTATTTTCAATTTCTCGTCTGGTATCGCTCTCGTTTTTGGAGGCTTCCCGAAGAAGGTTGTTTGGTTTTTCAGCCAAAACCCGAACAAGTTCCATTAAATCTGTGTTTTGCTTTTGATGCTTATCGATCTGTTCTTGCAGCCGATCTTTGTATTGCGCTTCTAGCATAGCTAGCTCGCGATCGTATTTTTCCCGAAGCGATCGCTCTATCTCGGCCTTGTCTGCTGGAGTCGGCACTTCAACCACGAGCGCAAAAACTCCACCGGATTTTTTCTCGATCGCCCGAATCGATACCTCTCCGGCTGTTTTGCCTTGCAGTTCTACAAAAGAGCCAAAAAATGCCTTCCAGTCTATGCCATCGGTGAAAATCAGGTCAACCGTTTCTTGCAATTGTTCTACCAGCTTGGCAAACTCCCCCGATTCAAAATATTGGTTTTGGTCGTGGGGGCGTCGTTCTTGTCCCCCAGCTTTTAAATAGATGTAATCGCAAGCAATGCCCTCAAACTTAGTACCGTTATTTATATGCCAATCTTCTATGCAAGCACCAGTCAGATTTGCCCCTGTAAGCTGCGCGTCTAATAAATCCGTTCTGACAAGGTTAGTTTGCTTGAGGTCTGCATTGCTCAGGTCTGCATTACTCAGGTCCGTTCTGCCTAGGTCTGCATTACTCAGATCGGCATTGCTCAAGTCCGCCCCTGTTAGGTTTGCTCCTCGGAGATCTGCCTTACTCAGATCTGCTTGACTGAGGTTTGGCTTTTCTGACGGATTATTTAGCCTCCAGTTATTCCAAGCCTCAACCCCCTGTAGCAACGCAGCCAGATGTTTCTCATTTGCCATCGCGCTTTACCTCCTGAAATTTACCAAACGAAAACCGCTCCTATCTCTTTATATAGCGTTTCTCAAACTGATGTGAAGTCATCTGGGGCGAAGCATCCCAGTACGATAATTTCCGTTCGGAGCGCCTAGATAGTCTCGGGGATGCTGTCGCCCCTACGCTTCGTTCATTGCACTTATTTGAGAAACGCTATATTTGCCACTTCCCATTACCCGCCAGGTCTGCAATATCGCCCGTAGAGGACCGTCTTTGGGTAGAGAGCAACTATCCCTGGCGATCGCCCTAACCTATGGCGGCGATTTATTCGACTCTTCGCTAATATTGTAGCCCACATACCGCAGGCAGGAAAAACCTTTCCTTACAACCTGCGGAATGCGGGCTACTACACGATAATCAAGCTAAAAGTAGGGTGCTAGCCTAGCACCCTACTTTTAGCTTAAGACTAGCTAAACGTCAAGAAATCGCTCGAATCAATCAAGCTAGCATCGACATTTTCCAAAGTCGCCAGAAGTTCGCCTTCGACGCGGATTAAAGTTGCGCCGTTTTCGCTCGTTATAGCGAGCTGCTCGAAAGTCAGGCCATTGGCCAAAGCCAAGAAATCTTGCCCATCTTCAAAATCAGTCAAGATATCGCTGCCGTAGCCTTGTTTCACAACAAACCAATCCGAACCGTCGCCGCCCGTGAGGATATCGTTCCCAAAGTCGCCGCTGAGAGTATCGCTGCCATCGCCCCCAGTCAGCGAATCATTTTGCTTGCCTCCGTACAACATATCGTTGCCATCGCCCCCAAACAGAATATCTTCTGCTTGGTTGCCATTCAGGAAGTCATCGCCATCATTGCCAAACAAGGTATCGTTACCCCGGTTGCCAAAGATAACATCAGCGCCATTATTTCCCGAGAGACTGTCATTATTTTTACCCCCATAAAGGGTATCGTCTCCCTCGCCGCCATCTAGGGAATCATCGCCGCGATTGCCATTCATCCAGTCATTGCCGCTATTCCCAAATAAAACATCGTTGCCGGAATAGGCCAAATAGGAATTATCGCGATCGTCTCCTATATAAGTATCGTCGCTGTCTGTTCCTTCAGTAGCATCATTCCGAACCAGCTCGATATTGGCACCGAGGGTTGGCACGCTCGGTAGCGATGGCGTACTGGAAGGACTTAGAGAGGCAATTTTTGCTTCCAGAGCGCTGCCAGTATTCTCCGCCACTACTTGGGCTATTTCCTTCGTACCTTCGGCAGCATCCTCTAGGTCTTGCACGACACTATCGAGAGTGATTTTTTGGACGTTGGCGATGCTGGCCGTTAGATTTGTACCGCTTGCCCCGCTAGCAACTGTTGCATCGATTTGTTGGTTGGAAGAAGCCATCACCTGGGCTACTTGAGTTGCGATCGCCTCCACCTGCACCAAATCGATATTGGCATCATCCTGCTGAGTTGCCCCGGCAGCATCCTTAATAATCGTCTCCAGCACTTGAGGCTCGCTGACATCCAGAGTTACCCCGGTCTGAATTTGACTGGTTATCGCCCCGACGACGTTTTCGACGATCGCATTAAAGTCCGCATTAGACGCGCCATCAATCAAGCCAGCAGTTTGAGTTATAACATTCTGCACCTTGACCATAGCCGCCAAAGTTTCCGTTCCGCCAACTTCGTTATTCTCAGTAGCGGCGATCGGATCGAGGCTATTGATATCAACCCCAGACGGAAGCGACAGAGCAGCGGCTACTCGTTCGTTAGCTTCATTAACAGTCAGCCCCTTATCTACCAAATCCGTAACCAAAGTAGTTAGCAGAGTCACCACCGTAGATTCTGGAGTAGCCGTTACCGGAGTTTCCAGAGGCAAGCCCGTCGCCGTATCGATACCGCCGAAAGCCACAATCTGCCCTTCTTCTGGATCCAGAATGCCATTATTATTGGCGTCGTAGTCTTCTATCGCAACATCCAGGTCAAACTCGCCAGTTTGGTCGGAAGTCGTAGAAGGCTCCCCGGCATCCTGGATGCCATTCTTATTAGCATCCCAGAAAACCGTAGCCCCAGCAATGTAATTGTCAATGATGAAGCCGCCCAGGGCAGAACTCTTGAACCAAATAAACTCGCTAACGCTCTCGCCGGAGCGATCGGTTCCCGTGACCTTAACCCCGTAGCGGAAGCTTGTGGGTCGGTTTGCTTCATCTATCGTAACAGTACGAGTTTCCGGATCGAAGCTCAGCCATGAAGGGATTTCCACTTCTGGGAAAACAATTCCTTCTTTTGCCTTGCGATAACCTCGGCCATTCGTTGCCGTTGCCCAGTCGAACCAAGAAGAAGATAGAGTATTTGCTAAGGCAATAGAGTAAGTAATAGTGTCGCCCGGGTCTGGATCGACGTAGGTATCGGCAGCAAAGCTAAACTGGCCGTTGTTGTGGTAGCCAAGGTTCTGAGAAAAGACCGAATTTGCCACCACTGGCGGGTTACTGGCTTTAACCGTCAGTTCAAAGCTGGTGCTAGCAGTATCTTGACCGTCGCTGGCGGTCACTTCTATAACCTGGGTGCCTGCATCGCTGCTGCTGGGAGTCCCGCTGAAAGTGCGGCTGCTGGGGTCTAAGCTCAGCCAAGCCGGAGTCGCGGCAGAGTAGCTCAGGGAGTCGCCGTCGCGATCGCTGAAAATATTCTCGGCAAATTGGAACTGGAAGGATTGGTCAAAGATGGCGGATTGGGAAGCGATCGCCCCTGCTATAGGTGCATCGTTAACCGCATTTACCGTCAGACTAGCCGTCGCTTCCGTCTCCGCGTAGCCAGTTCCGTCCGAACCATTCCAGCCAAAACTGGTGCTGCCGTTGAAATTGGCCGCAGGAGCAAAAACTAGATTGTCTAAATCGGCAGCATCAATTTCTAAGTTCGCGGTTACCGCAGTGCCATCCAGTTTTAGCGAGCCGTTCTCCGGCAGAGAGGCTATTTTAATTTTCGCTAAGCTCTCGCCATCGGGGTCGCTGAAACTAGAGCTAAAGTCTTCGCTGCTAAGAGGGATATTAGTATCCTCATCTCCCGAAACGTCGAAATTGCTAACAGTCGGTAGGTCTGCCAAGGGATTAACAGTTATGCTAACCGTTCCCTCTGCGGCAGCATAAGCAATCCCGTCCGAGCCGTTCCAACCAAAACTGGCGGTGCCGTTGAAATTGGCAGCGGGAGTAAAGACCAGATTGCTTAACTCCGAAAGCTCGATTTCTTGGTTCTCGCTAATGGCGGTTCCCTCTAAAGTCAGAGTTCCGTCCGCTGGCAGAGAGCTTATTTGAACTTTGGCTAAGCTATCTCCCTCAGCATCGCTGAAATGAGAGCTGAAATTCTCGCTGCTCAAGCCAATTTCCGCATCTTCGTCTCCCGAAATCGCGACAAGTCCCAAAACCGGCGCATCGTTAATGGGATTAACAGTTACGCTAACTGTCGCCTCGTCCGCAGCATAAGCAATTCCGTCAAAACCATTCCAGCCGAAACTGGTGCTGCCGTTGAAATTGGCCGTCGGAGTAAAGACCAGATTGCCCAAGTCCGCAGCGTCGATTTCCTGGTTCGCCGTTACCGCAGTGCCGCTTAAAGCCAGAGTCCCACTGTCGGCCAGAGAGGTTATTTTAATTTTGACCAAGCTATCGCCGTCCGAATCGCTGAAGGCATTGGTAAAGTCTGCCGCCGTCAAAGCAAGATCGGTATCTTCGTCTTGGGACAGGCTGACATTACTTACCCCTGGCGAATCGTTATTAAAAGCGATCGCCAAAATAACTTCTGCATCCGCCGCCCCATAGCTACTGCCATCGGAGCCATTCCAGGCAAAACTGGTAGTGCCGCTGAAATTGGCCGCCGCAGTAAAGACCAAATTGCCCAAATCCGCAGCATCGATTTCTTGGTTGGCCGTTACCTCAGTACCGCTCAGAGCCAGAGTTCCGCTATCCGGCAGAGAAGTTATTTTAATTTTGGCTAAGCTATCGCTCTCTGGGTCGCTGAATCCATTGCTAAAGTCAGCGGCGGTAAAAGCGATAACATCGGTATTCTCGGCTGCCGATAAACTGACCGTACTAACTGTTGGGGCATCGTTGACGGGATTAACTGTCAGATTAACCGCTGCTACAGCCGCCCCATAGCTGCTGCCATCGGAAGCATTCCAGTCGAAACTGGTGCTGCCGTTGAAATTGGTTGCCGGAGTAAAGGTCAGATTGCCCAAGTCCGCAGCCGCGATTTCTTGGTTGGCAACGATCGCCGTGCCATTTAGTTTCAGAGTTCCATCAGCAGACAGAGAAGTAATTTTAACTTGGACGAGGCTGTCCCCTTCAATATCGCTGAAAGCATTGGTAAAGTCCGCCGCCGTAAAGGCAATATCGGTATCTTCATCTCCCGAGAGATTCACCGGGCTAATGGCGGGGGCATCGTTAACTGCTTGTACCCGAACAGTTTGGGTAACGGCGCTGCTGGTTCCCCCATCCCCATCAGTCAGGATAAATTCCACGATGCGGTTGGCGATCGCCGGGTTTTCGGAAACGTTCTCGTAGGCGATATTGCCCACCAATGCCTGAGCCGCCGCCGGAGTGGAATTGGCATTAAATGTCACCACTAAATCTGCCGAGCCGATGCCGCCGCTAAAGCTGCCAATAGTCGTGCCTTCGTAGGTTACATCGCTGCCGGACAAGCCGATTTGACCGGGGCTAATGCCTTGGTCTTGGATAGAGAGGCGATCGTCAGCAGTACCCCCGCTACTCAAAGAAACCGTCAGAGTGCCTCCGTCAAAATCGCTAGAGTTGGCATCTGCCACCGTAGCGCTACTGTCAATAGCTGCTGGTGCGCTATTCTCTATATAATCCAGAGGAGTTCCCGGCAAAGCGATCGCCGGCAGAGCATTCTCGTCATCCAGGATTTCCAGAATCGTCGTACTCTGAGTGCCGATATTTGCACTGTACGGATTGACCAATTCTAGGATTATGTCTTCTAGCCCTTCGCTATCCGCATCGTCAAAGATCGTGACAATCGCCGTGACGCTAGTTTGATTCGGCGCAAAGTCAAAATGATAAGGGGCGGGCAGATCGTCGAAATCAACGCTGCCAGTAGCGCTGCCACCAGATACGGCAATCTCTACGCTGGAAGGAATGCTAACATCCCCGCTTCGCATTACGTTAATCATTGCCGTACCGCCATTTTCGTTCGCCTCGTAGCTGGCGGCGGCAAACTCGACAATCGCCGGACCGTCATTATCGACTATTTCCAGACTTGCCGCGCTCTGGCTGCCGATATTAGTTCCTCCGCTAGGATTGACCAGTTCCAGGGTTAGGTCTTCCTTACCTTCAACATCGACATCTTCGAGGATGGGAATGTAAATCGTAGCGCTGGTTTGCTTGGCCGCAAATTCTACAATATTGCTGGCGGGATTATTGAAATCGCTGCCGTTTGTAGCGCTGCCATTAGATAGAAGCAATTCCACCGTAGATGGATTGTTCGTATTTCCTTCGCGGGTCAGGTTGATGGTTGCAAAGCCGCCATTTTCGGCAAAAGAATAGCTGGCAGCAGCAAGCTCTACTACTGACGGACCGTCATTATCGGCAATTTCCAGAATCGCCGTGCCCTGAATGCCGATACTGGTTGACGGATCTGGATTGACCAATTCTAAAGCAAAGTCTTCCGTGCCTTCCAGCTCGAAATCGTCGGTAATGGGAATGAGAACCGTCGCGCTGGCTTGGTTGGCAGCAAAATCGATAATATTGCTAATGGGATTATTGAAATCGCTGAAGTTCGTGGCAGAGCGATCGCTTAAAAGTAGTTCGACGCTAGATCCGAAGCTAATATCTCCACTGCGCTTAACTTGGATAGTTGCCGCGCCGCCATTTTCTGCGATCGAGTAAGAAGCAGCATCAAACTCGACAGTTGCCGGACCGTCGTCATCGATAATCTCCAGGTTCGCTATGCTTTGGTCTCCCAGGCTTGCTGACCCATAAGATGGATTTGCTAACCCAAGAGACAGATGTTCTGTCTCTTCAAGATTGTAGTCGTCATAGATTTCTATAGGGAAAGTTAAGCTGTTCTGACCGGGAGAAAAGCTGATGTAAATCGGACTGTACGTCGAACGAACATCATGTAAAAGATCGGCAGTGCCCTGAATTAGCCATACCTCTACGTCAGTTGTGAAGCTAGTATCCCCTGTGCGCTTGAGGGTAACGAGTGCTGCTCCGCCGTTTTCATTCACCGAATAGCTGGCAGAGGAGAACTCAACAACAGGCAGCGCATCATTATCGACGATTTCCACACTGGCGGTATTTTGGGAGCCGATAGTTCCCGTACTGGGACTCTCCAAACTCAACAGGAAGTTTTCCGTGCTTTCGATACTTCCATCATCAGTAATGGGAATCAATACCGTGGCGCTGCTTTGATTGGCACCAAAGTTAATCGAACTGCTCCAGGGTGGATGAAAATCGTCGCCGTTAGTGGCAGAGCCATCGGACAAGAGCAGATTAACGGTAGATTCGCTGCTAATGTCGCCGCTGCGAGTTAGGGTAGCAACTGCCACTCCATCCCCTTCATTAACCGAGTAGCTGACAGAATCCAGCTCTACAACTGGCCCGCCGGAACGATCGATAATATCCAGAATAGCGGTGCTTTGGGAACCAATGTTAGTTCCGGCAGCGGGATTGGCCAAACTCAATAAGAGATTTTCCGTCCCTTCAATCTCTCCATCGTCGGTAATCTGAATTGTAGCCGTAGCGCTGGTTTGATTCGGAGCAAAGTTAACGAATATACTCGGCGGCGTATTGACATCAAAATTAGCTAGCGCTGTACCGTCATATAAAAATAGCTCAACCCCAGAAGAATTGCTAGTATCGCCGCTGCGCTTGAGTTCGATAGTTGCCGCTCCGTCGCCTTCGCTAGCCAAATAGCTCCCGGAGGCAAATTCGACAACTTCAGGACCGTCATTATCGACAATTTCTACCGTTGCGGTAGTCGCGTAAGTGATTCCACCGCCTTGGTTTACCACATCTGCAAAGAAGCTTTCGGTTCCTTCAATGTCAGCATCGTCGTAAATGGGAACTACAACTGAAGCACTGGTCTGATAGGGGTTAAAGTTGATGAAGATTGGACCGGAAAGATTGTCAAAATCAGAATAGCCCCTTGCACTACCATCCCATAAATAAACATCTGCACTGGATGAGAAGCTGACATCCCCAGTTCGCGTCAAATTGAGAACGGCATAGCCATCATTTTCGCGAACCGAGTGGCTTAAAGAATCAAACTCAACAATCGGCGAACTGTCATTATCGATAATGTCCAGGGTCGCGTTACTTTGAGAGCCGATGTAGCTGCCCGGGCTCGGATCGACCAAACTCAAGAATAAATTCTCAGTATCTTCACTGTCGAAATCGTTAATAACGGGAATAGTAACCGCAGCGCTAGTTTGGTTGGCGGCAAAATCGATGGTAGAGGTAGGCAGAGGAAAGTAAACGTCAAAAGTAGCCTCAGCCGAGCCGTCGGATAAGAGCAGCCCTATCGTGGATGGGTTGCTGGTGTCCCCAGAGCGCGTTACCAGGACAGTTGCTACCTCGTCTTGTTCGCTGCCCGAGTAGCTTGCAGAATCAAACTCAACTATAGCCGGACCGTCGTTATCGACAATTTCCAGAGTAGCGCTGCTTTGGCTGCCGATATTAGTTCCCGCATCGGGATTGGCCAAATTCAGAGCCAGCTCCTCAGTGCCTTCAATATCCAGATCTTCGGCAATAGGAATCACAACCGTAGCGCTGGTTTGACTCGGAGCGAAGTTAACGATATTGCTGGTGGGGTTGCTAAAGTCGCTGCCATTTGTAGCGGAGCGATCCGATAAAAGAACTTCCACGCTAGAGCTAGCGCTAGTATCTCCCGTTCGCTCGACCCGAACAGTTGCTATTCCACCATTTTCCCCAACCGAGTAGCTGGCAGCGTCAAACTCTACTGTCGCAAAACCATCATTATCGATAATATCCAGATTGGCGGTACTTTGGGCACCCAAATACGTTCCACTGCTGGGATTCGTTAAAACCAGGGTTAGGTTTTCGGTTATTTCAGGATCGAAATCGTCATTAATAGGAATGCCGAAAGTAACGCTGCTTTGATTATCGGCAAAGTTGATGGTAGTGATGGGAGGCAAACCTGTATCGGAACTGGCGCTAGCCGTGCCATCAACTAACTGCACATCTACGCTGAACGTACCGATAGGATACCCACCGCTCCGCTTAAGGGTAACGAGAGCTACCCCATCTTGTTCGCTACCCGAATAGCTCGCAGAGTCAAACTCTATTATTGGATACCCTGAATACCCGTCACTATCCACAATTTCCACAGTGGCTGCACCCTGAAGTCCTATAATTCCATTACTGGGATTAACCAAACTTAAGGTAAAGTCTTCCGTAGGTTCGGTATAGTAGTCCTCTATAATGGGAATCAAAACAGTGGCGCTGCTTTGATTGGCTGCAAAGTTTACAGTAGTGCTGGCAGGCGTAATAAAATCTGCCCAGTTGGTGGCGCTGCCATCGGTTAAAAGGATCTCAACACTGGATGAACTACCGATCTCGCCGCTGCGATTAATAGTAGCAACTGCCAGCCCATCAGCCTCGCTAACTGAATAGCTATTGGAGTCAAGCTCTAAAATTGGTTGACCGTCATTGTCAATAATATCCAGGGTAGCGGTGTCTTGGGAGCCGATATAGCTTCCCCCGCTGGGATTGACCAAACTCAAGAAGAGATTTTCCTGCTCTTCCAGATCGAAATCATCGGTAATGGGAATATCGACCGTAGCGCTGGTTTGATTGGCAGCAAAATTCACCAAGCTACTCCCTGGCGAATTGAAGTCAAAGCCGCTCGCTGCCGTACCGTCGTATAAAGCAATCTCTACGCTAGAGGAACCGCTAGTATCTCCCGTGCGAGTGAGGGTAACGGTTGCCATACCGGCATTTTCGCTAACCGAGTAGCTCCCGGAGGAAAACTCCGCGATCGCCGGCCCGTCATTATCAACAATCTCTATGCTAGCCTGGGCTTGGCTGCCAATCGTTACTACTGAGCTATAAGGATCTAAGTTAGCAAAAAAGATTTCCGTGCCCTCGGTATCTCCATCGTCGGTAATGGGAATATTGACCGTAGCACTGCTTTGATTGGCAGCAAAATTTACGAAGGTGCTGGGAAGCAAATTAAAATCAGAACCATTAATAGCGCTGCCATCGCCCCAGTACACCTGCACATCAGAGGAACTGCTAGTGTCGCCGAGTCGGGTCAGGCTAATAGTAACGGATCCGTCGTTTTCGTTAACCGAATAGCTGGCGGCGTCGAACTCTACAATCGGCGAGCCATCGTTATCGATAATTTCTAGAGTGGCAGCGCTTTGAGTTCCAATCTCAGTTCCCCAACTGGGATTGGAGAGAAGTAGAACGAGCTTTTCGATACCTTCAGGATCGAAGTCGTCAATAATGGGGATAGTGACGGTTTTACTGGTTTCGCTAGCGGCAAAGCTAATCGTAATTGGGGTGTTATTAAAATCCGTCCCGCTAGCGCTGCTCTCGATTAAATCTACAGTTACATCAGAGGTGCCGGTGGTATCCCCGCTACGAACGAGGGTGACTTCTAAACCCAATACTGTACCGTCTTCGACGATTCGGTAGTTGCCTTGATTAAATTCTACGATCGCTGTCATTATCCATCTCCTTGGTAATGCAACCCCCTACCAATCTAGATAATTTTACCTACTACCTAGATTGGTTGACGCATTGTAAACGTCAGGTATATATAGGTAATAACTACCAAAATACCCAGGGCTTTTTTTCTGGCTTGGGGACAGAGATAGCAGTCCCCAATCCTCTTGTTTTTATTGGGACTTAAGCATGGATTGCCCCTACAAATCCCAAACAGTCCTTTATTTCTCGCGCTGCCATCCTATTTAGGCTTGGTAGCGTTTTCTCCCGATATGAAGATGCACCCGTTGTAGGTAACTAACAAGCCTACAGGATCCTACAAACTATTCAACATTCTTCCTGCTGGCCTTGTTTCTATCTTACCCTCAAATTTCTCTATTTTGTCAATCTTGAGGGTTTTTTATTGAGGGTTTTACCAGTGCAGTTTAAAAAGCATATAAAAACCCTATCGCTACTCTTAAAAATCTACAGAGTAGCGCTAATTACTTAGTTATTTTTGCTCCGTCAGGTTCGGGCAAATATCAATTGATTCTTGGCTTACATTTTCCCTCCCTCCTCTAGGCGATTTGTAGGAAACGCTCTATGGGCGTCGCGCGCGGGCTGCACCAACTAGCACCAACGCTTCCACTACAATTAAACTCCATTTTTTCCTCCGGCTGCAGGACCATTACCAAGGATTCTCCATAGTAAAGGCTCTGCGGTTTCTAGTTACAAACTACAAACGAGCTAGAATCTGGTTTCAACCGTTCAACCCAATATTCCGCACTACAAGCATACTACATTAATTACAACCTAAGCGCGATCGCGGCATCCAATGAGCCCAAAATATTGTAGTATGCAATTATACTTCTTAATGCTAAAGCCCTTATCTTACAATGCTTTAGGGCAAGTAGAGCGCATGCTACATTCTGTCTGACAGTAAGTGGGATGACATTCAAGCTGACATCGACTTGTGTTGAATATATAGTCAAGTTTAGCAGGGCAGAGGGGAAATTGAGGTTAAGTAATATTTAAAATTTTGGGAGCCCTCGTTTAAAAAGGAGGACTCTTGACTATTTATTTGCAATTAACTTTTTTATAATTAAATATTCAAGACTTAAAACTTTCTCCCATTCCCAATACCCAGCACTCTATTGGGATTGCTATACAATGCAAGAGCTATTCTCGTCCGTTCGCTACTCTGGAGCCGAAAAGGACAAGGGTACTAGGGGACCGGGAAACTTGGGGACTTGGGGACTTGTGGACTTGGGGACAAGCTACCTCTACCTCCTCTGCCCGTTTGTCGGCCAATTCCCAACTCAAAACTTAAAACTTAAAACTACAAGATGGAACAGATGACATCAGAGCCAAAGGATTTAGAAACAGCACCACTTTTATTGCGGTTGTGGCGGCAATATAAGGACAATATCCAGATTTTGGTAATTGCCCTAGGACTGGCGGTATTGCTACGGACCTTTGTCGCCGAACCCCGCTATATTCCCTCAGACTCGATGGTGCCTACTTTGCAAAAGGGCGATCGCCTAGTAATAGAGAAAGTATCTTATCGATTTCGGCCCCCCGGGACTGAAGAGATTGTCGTTTTCAACCCCCCTCCCCAACTGCAAAGGAGGGGATACGCTAAAGACCAAGCTTTCATCAAAAGAGTCATTGGCGAGCCCGGCCAAGTTATTGGCGTCGGCAATGGTCATGTATATAGAGATAACAAAACGCTCCAGGAAGACTACATTGCTCAACCCCCGGAATACCAATGGGGACCGTATATAGTTCCTCCGGAAGAACTCTTGGTAATGGGGGACAATCGCAACAATAGCAATGACTCCCATATCTGGGGCTTCTTGCCCGTAGAGAATGTCATTGGCCGTGCCATGTTTCGTTTTTGGCCCCTCAATCGGATCGGTTTTCTCTAAAATGCGATTCCAAATTCCCGCCGCTTCCACCTGTCAAGTCCTCTATAGTCTGAAAAGACATCATAAAACTGGACTAAAATATAAATAAGGGCGGTGGGGTATTTCCCACCAAGCGGGGAAAACAGTAAATGGAGAGTGGGTGTTAGCAATGGGTTTTTTTGATTCTGAAATTGTCCAGCAAGAAGCCAAAAAGCTATTTGAAGATTATCAATCCCTCATACAGCTTGGCAGCAAATACGGCCAATTTGATAGGGAAGGGAAAAAAATCTATATCGAGCAAATGGAAGAGATGATGGAGCGCTATCGTATTTTTATGAAGCGCTTTGAACTCTCGGAAGACTTTGCAGCGCAGATGACCGTGGAGCAGCTCAAGACGCAGCTAGAACAATTTGGCATGACGCCGCAGATGATGTTCGATCAAATGAATCGTACTTTAGAGCGAATGAAATCTGAGGTGGAGCAGTAGCGGCGAACCATTAGGGAGGAAGGAGCATTTCGGAAGGCTAACGGTAAGGGCGATCGCTCTAACTAAACCCTCGATAGGGAAAAGCAGATGTAAGTGATGGGGAATGGCAAATAATGTCTTAATATCAAATCCGTTTAAACAGTCACAGTTTGTAGGGGCGGTGCCCCCGTGCCCGCTCCGGCCGCCCCGGGAGCCTCTGGGGCGGGCACGGGGGCACCGCCCCTACGGGATTTATGTGTAATATAACCGGATTTGATATTAATATCAAATTCATTTAATCTCTCAAAAAAAAATCTACCGTAGGACAGGCGAGACGCCTGTCCTACGGTAGGTAATATCAAATCCGGTTGATTACCCATAAATCCCGTAGGGGCAATTCCCTTGCAGCGATTCAAGGGAGGCAAAGACGCGATAGCGCGTTCGCGAAGCGTCTCCGTAAGGAGAATCGCCCCGGTTGTATGGGGCGCTCTCGGGGCGGGCACGGGGAACCCCTACAGATACTGTGACTGTTTAACCGGATTTGATATAACTTTCTTGCTAAAAAAAAAGAGGCGATCGCCTGTGAATATTAGGCGATCGCCTCTTTTTCCCTATCGATTTGGCATAAGGGATTTATCTGCAAACCCCTTATGCAAACCCCTCTTGGGCGAATGCCATATGCCCTTGCGGGCAGGCTCCGCCTACGCCCCTACTGATAGCTGACTGCTGAAAGCTGAAAGCTTACTGCTAGTGCTATCTGGGGCGATCGAAATTAGAGGCAGGCGTGAAATATTCCACTGGCTGCCCTTGCATGGCTTGGTGCATAAAATCTCGCCAAATAGGTGCCACGGTAGTACCGCCGGTGGAGCCTCGGGCTAGGGGAGTGTAGTCATCATTGCCAACCCATACGGCAACAGACAACTGGGGCACATACCCCACAAACCAAACATCCCGTTCTGAAGAAGTCGTCCCGGTTTTGCCTGCTGCAGGGCGTCCAATTCTAGCTCTAGTTGCCGTTCCATTATTAACGACCCCTTGCAAGACACTATTGAGGCTAGCAACAGCCCAAGGATCCAGAATTAATCTAGGTTTGGGAGTATTGTCTAGCATCAAGTTGCCGCTGCTGTCTGTCACTTGGACGATAAAAGTCGGGTCGGAATGCCAGCCATCATTAGCAAAAGTAGCAAAAGCTCCTGCCATCTCCATTGGCGTCAAATCTACTGCCCCCAAAGGTAGGGAAATCACTGGTTGCATAGGACTTTTGATACCCAGAAGGCGGCAGACCTCAATCACTTTATTGAGCCCCACCCACTGTCCTATTTTAACAGCGGGTATGTTGAGAGAGGACTCGACAGCTTGGCGAATGGAAACAGTTCCCGAGAAGCCCCCACCATAGTTTTTAGGAGAATAATATGAGGTGCCATCTCGATAGCTTACGGGGGTGTCGCTGATGCCTGAAGACGGCCAAAACTTACCCGTTGCAAAAGCAACATAATAAACAAATGGCTTAAAAGACGAACCGGGCTGGCGTCTTGCTTGGATAGCTCGGTTAAACTGGCTTTGCTCGAAGTCGGCACCTCCCACCATTGCCTTGACAAAGTGGGTGCGAGGATCGACTGCTACCAAGGCGATTTGACCGTTTTTGTAGCTATAAAAAGTACCGTAGCTGTACAAGATATCCCGCCATTGCCGCACGGTTTTTTCTGCCATGCGTTGGAAGTTCATATCAATGGTGGTTTGAACGCGCATCCCTCCTTTCAGGACCGCATCTCGACCAAAGCGGCGGTTTAACTCTTGAATCACCGCTTCAGTGACATAAGGTAATTGGCTGCCCGGAAAAGAGGTTACTCTACCAACCAGCAGGGGTTGCTTGCGTGCTTCGGCTTCTTCTTGCGGGGTAATCCACTTGAGATCGCGCATCCGCTTCAAAACCACTGCCTGCCGATGTTTGGCCACCTTGTAGTCCACAAAGGGGCTATATTCTTCTGGGGCTTGGATAATCCCGGCCATTAAAGCCGCTTCAGCCAAGGTCAAATCTTCTGATGACTTATTAAAAAAGCTTTTAGCTGCTGTCTGGACGCCATATAAGTTGTGACCCCAATAAACCTGGTTCAGGTACAGCTCGAAGATATCGTCTTTGCTGAAGATTTGCTCCAAACGAATGGACAAAACCGCTTCTGCTGCTTTGCGGCTGAGGGTACGATTGGGAGACAAAAACAGGTTTTTGACCAACTGCATCGTTAGGGTCGAAGCACCTTCGACGGTCTCTCCCCGTTCTAGGTTGACCGCCATAGCTCGCGCTATCCCCCCGGGATTAATACCGTAGTGCTGGTAGAAGTGGCTATCTTCGATAGCCAGAACCGCTCGCTTGAGGTGAGGGGATATTTTATCCAGAGGTACTACTTCTCGGTTGGCTTCGTCGTGGAGGCTGGTCAGCAGAGTCCCATTTATATCGTATATATGGGTCGTTTCCGTAGGAACGTAGCTGCGCAGGACTCTAACGTCTGGGAGGTTGCGGAAGCTAAGCGCCAGACCGACAAGCCCCCCAGCGATCGCAGAACTGGTCAGCATAGCAATACCAAGGATAGTCCCAGCGGTAATTTTGCTGATGTCCTGAAAAAAGTTGAAAATCGGTGCTGCGTCTCGCGGTGGATTTTGTCTAATAGTGTTTGTTGACACGGGATTTCACTTCCTCACTAAAAAAGCAGGGGCTTGGGGGTAGGGGGAGGGGGAGAGGGAGCAGGGGGAGAGGGAGGGACAAGGGGGCCGGGAGACAAGGGGACATGGGGACGTGCTTTCTCCAACTTACGGGCTTACAAGTTTCTCTATTTCGCGGTCTCATTCTCCGGTTCCCCTTGTCCCCTTGTCCCCTTGTCTCCCCCTGCCCCTCTGCCCTCTACAGGGGGGCATCTTATAAAATAGATCGACTATTAGAGGAGGCTCGGATCCGGACAAGCTTAGGCCAGCCTTGGTGGGATTTTAGTGCTTTTGAGGTCTAGCATGGGGGGAAGTAGGATAAAAAATTGATTAATTTGACGATGGAATTTTCGATTATTATAGTATTCTGGCGGTCGGGGAGGCGATCGCCTATATTCCCACTCTAACGAATCAACCCAGGCCAAAAGCATAGCATGCCCTCATCTCCCTCAGAATCTCAGTTCTCCTGGCTGCATCGTGGTGTCAGCGAGATTTTCCCCAACCAATCAGACTCAGAAGACCCAAACGAGAATTTGGTTTCGCGCCTGCTCGGCACAGAGAGACCTTTACGGGTTAAGTTGGGGATCGATCCTACAGGTGCCGACATCCATCTGGGCCATAGCATTCCAGTACGAAAGCTGCGAGCATTTCAGGATGCAGGCCACACAGCAGTTTTGATTATTGGCGATTTTACTGGTCGGATCGGCGATCCAACTGGTAAATCAGAGGTACGCAAGCAGCTTAGCCCCGATGAGGTCAAGCAAAATGCCCAGACCTATCTCAACCAAGTTAGATCTATTTTAGATTTCGATACTCCCGGACGACTGGAAATTCGCTACAACTCCGAGTGGTTGTCCGACCTGGATTTGGCGAAAATTATAGAACTGCTCGCCACAATGACAGTGGGACAGATGCTGGCCAAGGAGGGATTTGCCCTGCGCTACGAACAGGGTAACCCGATTTATCTCCACGAATTTCTCTATCCTTTGATGCAGGGCTATGACTCTGTGGCGGTAAAAGCTGATGTGGAGTTGGGCGGAACCGACCAAAAGTTTAATATTGCCGTGGGACGGGATTTGCAACGGCATTTTGGCCAAGAGCCCCAGTTCGGCCTGCTGATGCCAATTTTAATTGGCACTGATGGCAGCCAGAAAATGTCAAAGTCTCTAAACAATTATGTGGGACTTCGGGAAGACCCCTTGACTATGTATTCCAAGTTGGAGAAAACGCCGGATGCTCTGTTGGAGAATTATTGGGAGCTGCTGACTGCTTTGCCCCTGTCGGCAATGCCAGAAAATCCCCGCGATCGCCAAAAACAGCTCGCAGTCGATATAGTCAGCCAGTACCACGGCCAGTCAGCAGCCCTGGAGGCTCGGGAAGCAGCAGAAAAGTTGGTTGGAGGAAATGCCAAGCAAGCCGCTTCAGTTCCAGAGTTCTCTTTGGCTCAGGTGCAGTTTCCAGCTAAAATTTTCTATATCCTCGGCGCTAGCGGTTTGTGCAAAAGCAGCGGGGAAGGCCGCCGTCAAATAGAAGGTGGGGCGGTGCGGCTGGATGGCGATCGCTTGCAGGACGTCAATCTCGCTTTTGAAACCCCAGACGACCTATATGGCAAGGTTCTCCAAGTCGGCAAAAAGAAGTTTATCCGCTTGGTTCAGTAAAGCAGCAGACCTAGGGTGTGGGGTGTGGGGTGTGGGGTGTAGGGAAACTTCATGCTATTTCCCGACTGCTTTCGGGAGCAGTGGATTGGCAAATCTAAAATTGTGCATAACTGTAGGTTGGGTCCGCCATCAACGAAACCCAACTATACCAATCGTTGCGTTGGGTTTCGTTCCCGGGCCGCTCCCTACAATTTTAAGCCAGACAGACCCCTAGATGGTTTATATGGTTTATATGGTTTTGTAATTCGTGAAAATGCTTAGTGAATACATTGAAGCTGCTTTGAAGCGGGCAACCTACGAGATATTGAAGAATGGTAGCTTTTATGCAGAAATTCCCGGTCTCCAAGGACTATACGCCAATGCCAAGACTCTTGAAGCTTGCTGAGAAGAGCTAAGAGAATCCTTGGAAGAGTGGATTGTTTTGGGCTTACAGCTAGGTCATACTTTACCAGTATTAGATGCCCAACGATCGATGCCCAATGCAACCCACCCCTAATTCCCCTCCACCCACCCCTAACCCCTCCCAGGAGGGGAATTAGGGGTGGGTGGAGGGGAAGGAGGTTGCCCAATGCCCAATGCCCAATGCCCTATTTTAATTACTATTAATAATGCCAACAGGAATAGAGCGGATTATTGTTCCCCTAGACGTATCGACAGAGGCAGAGGCGATCGCGCTTATCGATGCCTTGCCCCAAGTTACTTTCTGGAAAGTGGGCTTAGAGCTATTCGTTAGCAGCGGCCCAGCTATTTTAACCGCCCTCAAACAGCGGCAAAAGCGCATTTTCCTGGATTTAAAATTTCACGATATCCCCAATACTGTCGCTGGAGCCTGTCGCTCGGCGGCTCGCTACAATGTCGATTTGCTCACAATTCACGGTACTTGCGGTCGCGCAGCATTAAAAGCAGCTCAAGCAGCTTTGCAGATTTCCGCCGAAGAACTTGCCGAAGAACTTGCCGAAGAAGTTGGAGAAAATTCTGAGGCAGCGGAGGACGCCCGCCCTACCAGAAAAATTCCTCAATTAATTGCTATTACTCTACTGACCAGTTTGAATTCCCGGGATTTGGCTTTTGATTTGAATGTATCCATAGAATTGCCCGAGTACGCACTTAATATGGCTCTGCTGGCTCGCGACTGCGGCTTGGCCGGTGCGGTTTGTTCTCCCCAAGAAGCGGCGCAGATTCGGGATGTCTGCGGAAAAGACTTTGTGCTGGTTTGTCCCGGGGTGCGCCCGAAATGGTCGGAAAAGGGCGATCAAAAGCGATCGCTTACTCCTCGGCAGGCGATAAAAGCGGGTGCTAATTATTTAGTTATTGGACGGCCGATTACTGCTTCCCCAGATCCAACTGCTGCTTTACTGCGTATTGCTGAGGAATTAGAAAGTTAAGATGGGGGGCATTGGGCTAAGAATTAGGGTGTAGGGTGTAGGGTGTAGGGGAAGACTTGGGAAAAGGGGAAGATTTGGGAGTAATTATTAATTCCCTACACTCCCTACAAGGGTACGGAGCGATCGCGCGATCGAATGCTGGCAACGGATAGTTGCTGATGTAACGGATAATTTTTCTGCTCATGAGCCTATCCGCGTTCTCCGTTACCAATCCGCTGCTAACATTCCGGAGCGATCGGGAAAATAGCATTTTCCCTACACCCCACACCCCACACCCCACACCCTACCCAATGCGCGCTCGAATGCTGGCAACGGATAAGTAGCAGATGTAACGGATAATTTTTCTGCTAGGGAGCCTATCCGCTAATCCGTTACCAATCTGCTCCGGTTAAATACCCTAGAAAAAATTTGAAATCTCCCGTAGGACGGGCGTCCCGCCTGTCCCACCAAGCACTAGGGACTTTTCGGAAGCCCGTCCTACGCAGAAGCTTTTTTTGGGGCATTCAAACCGACATGATATTATCCGCGTTCTCCGTTACCTATCCGCTGCTAACATTCCGGAGCGATCGGCGAAAATAGCATTTTCCCTACCGCCACACCCTACCGCCACACCCTACCGCCACACCCTACCATAAGATATAATAGTCGTAAAATGCGATCGCTCTTGGAGGTCGAATATGACGCAAGCTGTCGTCCCCGAAGCGGAAGTGGCTATCCGCTCTCCTCAAGAAAAGGAAGATCTGTTAACCTTCCCAGAATATCTAGAGTATGAAGGAGAACCGGATGTTATCTATGAGTTAGTCAGGGGAAAACTAATACCGATGTCTGCACTAACTATAGAGCAGATAAAAATATGTGAATTCTTAATTTACAACTTACAGCGTTACTTTGCCGATAAAAATTTATCCTTGGTGGCGAAAAAGACTGTCGGTGTTAGAACTGAGGATAATTCAGCTCGAATTCCCGATGCGCTCGTTTGCTCTCAAAGTCTTTGGGAGGGAGTCGGCAACCGCCCGGGTGCTGGAGTTTTGGATTTTGACGAAAAACCCATTGTGGTGGTGGAAATTGTCAGCAGCGATCGCCGGGACGATTATGTAAGCAAGCGTCACGAATATGAGGTGGCAGAAGTACCAGAATATTGGATAGTAGATCCGAAAAAGAAACTGGTTCGGGTGTTTGCGAACCCCAGCCAAGAGGAAGGATATAGTTTTGTGGATTTTACCGAGGATGCTTCAATTAGTTCCGGTCAGTTCGAGGGGCTAGTTTTATCGGTAAAAGAACTGCTAGATCCTCCCCTAGTCGAAGGACTAATTAAGGAAGAAAAAGCCAAAATCAAAACGCTAGAAGAACGGGCTGAAACCGAACGCCAACGGGCCGAAAGGCTTGCCCAGCGGTTGCTAGAAATGGGAGTTAACCCGGACGAAATATAGCAATCTGGCAACGGATAGGTGGCAACGGATAGGTAGCTTATGGTGGCAACGGATAGGTAGCTTATGGTGGCAACGGATAGGTAGCTGATGGTGGCAACGGATAGGTAGCTTATGGTGGCAACGGATAGGTAGCTTATGGTGGCAACGGATAGGTAGCTGATGGTGGCAACGGATAGGTAGCTTATGGTGGCAACGGATAGGTAGCTTATGGTGGCAACGGATAGGTAGCTTATGGTGGCAACGGATAGGTAGCTTATGGTGGCAACGGATAGGCAACATCCGCTACCAACATCCGCTGCCAACATCCGCTGCCAACATCCGCTGCCAACATCCGTTACCTATCCGCTGCCAACATCTGCTACATCTGTTACCAATCCGCTGCCAACGCCCCTGCCCCGAAGGTCCCCCGGTCTCCCTGCCAGTGCAAAAAAAAAAGGCGAATTTCTCCCAAGGAAACCCACCCCCTGCGGCGATCTGTTGTGAGATAGCTGCGGGTTTTTGGGTGGGCTGTCTTCCCACCCGGGCTAGCTTTGGAGTATGCCAATCTCTGACTTTCCCTAGTCCATTGGCTTACTCCGTGCCAGTCCGGTTAAGAGAGAAGTTTTTTTCCTTGATTGAAAACGCCTCTTTACTAGGGTTGACGTTCGTTTACTGTCAAAGGGTCACGGTTAGTGGCCCTGTTTTTTGCCCCCTCATGGAAGGAAGCTATAAAAGTATCATAGCACGGTTTTTCGAGAAAAACAACACTGGCTGCAAAAATTTTTTGCATTTTCTGCAGCTTCTGTAGCTTCTCCACTGTCGTATAGCCTAATGTTACAGAGAGCGATCGCCATTACTCCATCCCCGGCCAACAGATTGTTTGGCACTACAAGTATTCGCGGCCAACCCTCTGAATGGCCCCGTATTTGACGAAGGTATTGTTTGAGAAACCAAACTAATATCAAATCCGCTTAAACAGTCACAGTTTGTAGGGGCTCATGGGCGATTAACTGGATTTGATATAAGATGCGATCGGCTCTGTTATATTAGTCTTCAAAACTCAAAATTCAAAATTCAAAACTCAAAACTCAAAAAAGGGAGGCCATATTAATGACCTCCTCTTAATTTACTATTTGCAAATTGTCAGGCTTTTAGCTCGAAAGCTTTTGCCTTGGGTTAGACGTAAACAATGTTAGCGTTGCCCAGAGCAGGTGCCCCTGCTAGAGTCGCCAGCAATATCTCTCCACCCGCAACACCGTCTGCATCGTAGCGCAACTGACCACTGGTCGTATCATAGATAAACTGGGGCGCTCCAGCACCATTGGCCGCCACAGTACCTGCACCACTGATAAACTGGGTAGTGGGCGCTGGATTGCTCGTTGGAGCTAGGCCGCCAAAGGAACCCGAGGCCACTTGAATCGTATCGGTACCAGCAGCGTTAAAGTTGTTGATAGTGTCTTGCCCTTCATTTGTGGCATTAAACCGGAACTGGTCGTTGCCAGCGCCACCCGTTAGGGTGTCATTGCCAAGACCGCCAATTAAAGTCGCACCAGCGGCGGTCGCTGTGATGTTGTCATCGCCATCGCCCCCTGCCAGAATGCCAGTTCCAGTAAGCACGTCAGGTCCAGGAGTTCCGTCGTTATCTGCAATTTGTATAGTAGCAGAGCTGATTCCTATAGCGTAAGTCTGAGCGTTATCCGTCACGTTTAAAGTTACGTTTTCAGCACCCTCACCGACACCATCATCGACTGGAATCACCTCAATTGTGATACTGCTGGCACCGGCGGGGATTGTAGCCCCAGTATTCGTGACTGTAGTACCAGCCGGATTGGCAGCGAGGCTGTTAAGAGTATAATCATTGGCCGCGCCTTCTGTGGCAGTGCCGGTGATGTCATAAGTTACGTTGACGGCGTTCGTGGTGTCTCCCGCTCGCGTCAGAGTAAAAGTGCCGCCTGAACCTGCTGCTGTATTCGCCTCAGTTGCTCCCGCACCTGCCGTGATGTTCACCTGAACGAACGGTTGCGCGTCCAAAATTGTCAGCGAAGCATTGTTGGAACCGGCTAGGGCAGTGAAACCCGCAACGGGCGGACTGTCTAGGGTTATATCCACTGTTTCATTGGGATCGACGAAACCGTCGTCACCAGTGGGAGTGACCGTAATCGTAGCAGTGGCCGAACCCGCCGCAAAGTCAACAGTACCAAGCAAGGCGGCGTAGTCTGTGCCATTGGTCGCTGTACCGCCGACTGTATAAGCAACACCCCTTAGCTCGTTGGTGGGGCTTCCAGTACGGGTGAGAGTAAATGTGCCTGCTGTTGAACCCGCTTCCGTTGGGGTCGTCGTTCCAGCAGCTATTGCTACTGTCAAGGCTTCGTCCTCAATTGTCAGCGAAGCAGTGGGAGAACCCTGAACAAAGTAGTTAACCGGAGTAGCGGTAGCAGCCTGGATGGTAATGTCCACCGTCTCATTGCCCGTCTCGGTTATATCGGCATCCCTTACGGGGGTCACTGTAATTGGAACCGAAGATACGTTCGCTGGGATTGTAATCTCCGTAGCCCCTGCAAGGTTATTGCCATTACCATCAGTAATGGTATAGTCGGTGCCATCGGTTGTACTTGCCGTACCACCAATAGAGATCGGAACAGTCAGAGCGCTAGTGTTTGCGCCCGTGCGAATCAAGTTAAAAGTACCGTTAACGGGAGCAGGAGGAGCCAAGGTCGCATCCCATTCCCTGGCATTGCCTGGAGCGGCATTGATGCTCACGGACGGAACGTCATCATCCAAGATGGTCAAAGTTTGGGCAGCCGCTCCGTCTATGCTATAGCCAGTGGGAGCAGTTATAGTAGCAGTTACTGTTTCGCCCGGGTCAGTATCGCTGTCGTTAATAGGCCGTATCTGGATAATAGCCTCCGCGTCTCCAGGATTGAATGTAACGCTTTCATTGCCCAGGTCATTAAAGTCAGTGCCAGCAGTGGCTGTACCACCAATTGTGTAATTTACAGTTAGAGCCTGGGATATCTGAGCTGGGGAACCAACGCGGGTCAGAACAAACGTGCCATTAACTGGATCCGATGCAGTTGTGGTGGGATCGTCTTCTTGGGGAGTTACGCCCTGAACGATTGAGATCGTAGATGGATCGTTGTCGGCTATGGTCAAGGTAGCGGTGTTGGTGCTACCCACAGTGTAGCCGCTTCCAGGACTCAAAGTCGCTATTATCGTCTCGTCGGGATCTACCAGGCTATCATCGACGATATTAGTGGTAATCGTGCCAGTGGTTTGACCGGCCGCAATGGTAATGCTGCCGTCGCCAGGATCGCTATAGTCAACGCCACCGCCCGTAGCCGTACTGCCATTGAAGGAATAGCCGATCGCCACATCTGCCGTTGGTGCCGTGTCTAGAGTGACCGTGAAGGTTCCGTTTGTTGGGCCAGCCTCAGTCGGCGTAGTGCCTGCTGCAATGCTGGCAACTGGCGGCGGTGGCGGCGGTGGTGGCGCTGGTGGTGCCGGTGGCGGTACTGCTGGAATTACCGCCAAGTCCGGTGGCGGGCCTCCTATATTTTGGGCTGCAGGTGGCGGTGGTGGCGGGGCTACTGGGGATGGTGCTGGAGGTGGCGGCGGTGTCGGGGCTGGCGGGGCTGGCGTGTCTCCTTTGAAATCCGACGCCGTAATACTGGCAGCGTTCACTCCGGCGATACGAGCCAACCATTCCCCGGTAGCAGTAACGCGGATAGTCGTATCGGTAGCGAAGGCCCCAGTTCCGTTGGCAATAGTCAAATCCGCAAAAGTCAGACCGTCCAGTAAGGCAATTCGATCCGTACCGTCGGTATAGTCGCTAATCAAGTCCGCATCGGCTAAATTGGGTCCGCCGGTGCCATTGCCAATAACAAAGCAATCGCTGCCAGCGCCACCGACGAGGGTATCTGCACCTTTATCCCCATAAAGGGAATCGTTGCCTTTATCGCCAAAAATGCTGTCGTTACCTTGGCCCCCGCGTACCGTGTCGTTATCCTCGCCTCCCCGGAGAGTATCGTTACCCTGGTTGCCATTGATGAAATCTGCTCCGGCATTGCCAAAGACTTGGTCGTTTCCTTCGCCGCCAAAGATTTGGTCGTTTCCGTTACCGCCGGAGAGATTGTCATTCCCCTTGTCGCCCCAGACGGTATCTTCGCCATCTTCGCCGAAAATCTGGTCGTTGCCCTGGCCTCCGCGCAAGCTGTCATTGCCAGTGGAACCAAAGATTAAGTCATCTCCTTGGTTGCCATTGATATTGTCATCGCCGGTGCTTCCGAGTGCCGTATCGTTTCCCGATAGGGCAATGATTTCAGGATCGACGAGGGTCGCTTGCAGGGCCTCTGCGTTGTTCGTTCCAATTGCCATTTTGCTCCTCTGTCATCTCTTGATTTACAGATCCTGTCTCTGTTGTAAGTTCCATCGGACTTACGCATTCCCCCTATATCTTGTAGGAAAGATCGCCTTCATTCCTACACTTGGGATGAAAGCGGGTTTACTATCGCCTCCCTTTATTCTATAGATAGTTTTGCGAACTCCGCCGCGATCGCTAAATTATTTTTCTCTGAAATTTTAGCATATCATATCTTTTTTTTCCGCAATACGATATGAACGATCGCATATAGGCATCGCTTTTTTTACTAAACTACTTGTTCGACCTCAGCGATTTCGGTAATTTTTTCCTGTAGCTTGCGCTCTATACCCATTTTCAGAGTCATCGTCGAACTGGGGCAAGACCCGCAGGCTCCTTGGAGTTTCAACTTCACTATTGGTCCTTCTATTTCCTCCAAGGAGACATTACCGCCATCGGCCATTAAATAGGGCCGCATTTCTCCAAGACGGTTTCGACGTTTTCCGGTGTCAGTGTCAGTGTTTCAGACATACGATTCTTCTTCCCTATGAATAAATTTAGTTTGAGCTTTTGGCTTGGAGCCCTCAGCTTTATAGCATTTTAATTTTTTTTAGATATGACTTACGCATTAACTCTATACTTAGTAGGGGTTAACGGCCGTTGACACCTACGGATGGTATTGGCTTTCCGGGCATGCGTAAGTCCCGATCGAGTCCGCTTAAACAGTCACAGTTTGTAGGGGTTTATGGGCATTTAACCGGATTTGATATAACATGCGATCGCCTCTGTTGTATTAGTCCTCAAAACTCAAAACTCAAAATTCAAAACTCAAAACTCAAAAAAGGGAGGCCATATTAATGACCTCCCCTTAATTTACTATTTGCAAATTGTCAGGCTTTTAGCTCGAAAGCTTTTGTCTTGGGTTAGACGTAAACAATGCTAGTGTTGACCAGAGCAGGTGTCCCGGCTAGAGTCGCCAGCAATATCTCTCCACCCGCAACACCGTCTGCATCGTAGCGCAACTGGCCACTGGTCGCATCATAAATGAACTGGGGCGCTCCAGCACCGTTGGCCGCCACAGTCCCTGCGCCACTGATAAACTGGGTAGCGTTGATTGGATTGGTTCCTATAGCTAGACCGCCGAAGGAACCCGTGGCCACTTGGATCGTATCGGCACCAACGGTGAAGTTGTTGATAGTGTCTTGCCCTTCGTTTGTGGCATTAAACCGGAACTGGTCATTGCCAGCGCCACCCGTCAGGGTATCATTGCCAAGACCGCCAATAAGTAGATCGCCGGCAGTACCAGCAGTTATCTGGTCGTCGCCAGCTCCCCCTGCAAGGATACCAGAAGTAGCTCCCCCCGCCAGAACGTCAGGCCCAGGAGTTCCATCGTTATCTGCAAGTTGTATGGTAGCAGTGTTTATTCCGATGGCGTAAGTCTGAGCGTTATCCGTCACGGTTAGGGTTACTGTTTCAGCTCCCTCACCGACACCATCATCGACTGGAAGCACCTCAATTGTGATACTGCTGGCACCGGCGGGGATTGTAGCCCCAGTATTCGTGACTGTAGTACCAGCCGGATTGGCAGCGAGGCTGCTAAGAGTGAAATCATTGGCCGCGCCTTCGGTGGCAATACCGGGAGCAGCAGCAGGGAGGGTATAAGTTACGTTGAGGGCGTTCGTTAAGTCTCCTGCTCGCGTCAGAGTAAAAGTGCCGCCCGAACCTGGTGCTGTATTTGCCTCAGTTGCTCCCGCACCGGCCGTGATGCTCACCTGGACGAACGGTTCGTCGTCCAAAATTGTCAGCGAAGCTGGGTTGGAACCAGCCACGGTGAAGCCCGCAGCAGGCGTACTGTCTAGAGTTATCTGAACTGTTTCGTTAGGGTCAACAAACGTATCCTGCAGTCCGGCGATCGTGATATCAGCAGTCGAGGAACCCGCCGCAAAGGTCACGCTAGTCGTGTTAGCAGCGGTAGCGCCAGTGCCTGCAGCGATCGAGTAATCCGTTCCGGCAGTAGCTTGACCGGTCCCAGTAGCGATCGTGTAAGTCGCAGTCAGAGCAGCATCGGGACTCCCGGTGCGAGTAAAAGTAAAGGTGCCGTTGGTGGTGCCGTCCTCTGTTGGGGTCGTCGTTCCAGCAGCTATTGCTACTGTTAAGGGTTCGTCCTCAATTGTCAGCGAAGCAGTGGGAGGACCCTGAACAAAGTAGTTAACTGGGGTAGCGGTAGCAGCCTGGATAGTAATGTCCACCGTCTCGTTGGCTGTCTCGCTAACAGCATCCCTTACGGGGGCAACTGTAATCGGGACGGAAGACACGTTCGCTGGGATTGTAATCTCCGTGAATCCTGCATTAAAGGTAGCGCCACTACCAGCAGTAAGGTTGTAGTCAGTTCCACCACCCGTGGCCGTACCGCCAACGGTAATCGGAACAGTCAGAGCGCTAGTATTAGCTCCCGTGCGAATCAAGTTAAAAGTACCGTTAACGGGAGCAGGAGGAGCCAAGGTCGCATCCCATTCCCTGGCATTGCCTGGAGCAGCATTGATGCTCACGGACGGAACGTCATCATCCAAGATGGTCAGAGTTTGGGCAGCCGCTCCGTCTATGCTATAGCCAGTGGGAGCAGTTATAGTAGCAGTTACTGTTTCGCCCGGGTCAGTGTCGCTGTCGTCAATAGGTTGTATCTGGATAATCGCCTCCGCGTCTCCAGCATTGAATGTAACGCTGCCACTGCCCAAGTCATTAAAATCGGTGCCAGCAACGGCTCCGCCACCACCAGCAACTGTATAATTTACAGTTAGAGCCTGGGATATCTGAGCTGGGGAACCAACGCGGGTCAGAACAAACGTGCCATTAACTGGATCCGATGCAGTTGTGGTGGGATCGTCTTCTTGGGGAGTTACGCCCTGAACGATTGAGATCGTAGATGGATCGTTGTCGGCGATGGTCAAGGTAGCGGTGTTGGTTCCACCCACAGTGTAGCCATTACCAGCATTCAAAGTTGCTATTATCGTCTCGTCGGGATCTACCAGGCTATCATCGACGATATTCGTGGTAATCGTGCCAGTGGTTTGACCGGCCGCAATGGTAATGCTGCCGTTGCCAGGATCGGTATAGTCAATGCCACCGCCCGTAGCCGTACTGCCATTGAACGAATAGCCGATCGCCACATCTGCCGTTGGTGCCGTATCTAGAGTCACGGTGAAGGTTCCGTTGACTGGGCCAGCCTCAGTCGGCGCAGTGCCTGCTGCAATGGTGGCGACTGGTGGCGGTGGTGGCGCTGGTGGTGCTGGTGGCGGTACGGCTGGAATTACCGCCAATTCCGGTGGCGGGAAAGCCGGTAGCTGATCTGTACCTTGGGGGGTTGGAGACGCTGTCGTATCTGCCTCTCCGAAATCCGACGCCGTAATATTGGTAGCGTTGACTCCCGCCACAACAGCCAACCATTCCCCAGTAGCAGTATTGCGGATAGTCGTATTGTTGGCATTTGCCCCAGTGCCCTGAGCAACAGTCAAATTAGCGAAGTTCAGGCCGTCCAGCAAAGTAATTCGATCCGTGCCGTCGGTATAGTCGCTAAAAAAGTCTGCATCGGTTAGGTTGGCTCCGCCAGTTCCGTTGCCTATGACAAAATTGTCGCTGCCAGCGCCACCGGCCAGAGTATCCGCACCTTTATCGCCATAAAGGGAATCGTTGCCGTCATCCCCCAAGATGCTGTCGTTACCTTGGCCCCCGCGCACCGTGTCGTTATCCTCGCCTCCCCAGAGAGTATCGTTACCCTGGTTGCCATTGATGAAATCTGTTCCAACGTTGCCAAGAATTTGGTCGTTTCCGTTGCCGCCCCAGATATTGTCGTTGCCTTTGTCGCCCCAGAGCGTATCTTCTCCATCTTCGCCCAAAATCTGGTCGTTGCCCTGGCCTCCGCGCAAGCTGTCATTGCCAGTGCCACCAAAGATTAAGTCATCTCCTTGGTTGCCATTAATATTGTCATCGCCCGTGCTTCCGAGTGCCGTATCGTTTCCCGATAGGGCAATGACCATAGGATCGGCGAGCGTGGCTTGTAGCGCCTCGCCGCTATCCGTTCCAATTATTGTCGCCATTTTGCTCCTCTGTAATCTGTTGATTTACAGATGCCCCTGTTGTAAGGGACTTGCGCAGCAAATTTAGTACCAGTCCAAGAACGTTCTTTGACCGCCACCGTTCGGGCGAAAGCCTGTCGTAGGCGAAAGCCTGCCCAAGGAGGGCATAGCCGGTACATTATTAACTTGCAAGTCCCTAAGTTCGATAGTCAATCCGTTCCAAATTTGGCCTAAAAATCTGGGCAGGTATGGGGGCAGGCACGGGGGCACTGCCCCTACAGGTGGTACTTACGCAATATTTGGCGTAAAATCCGGGCAGGTGCCGGGGCACTGCCGCTATAGGTAGAATCCTTGCCTAAGTCCTGCTGAATTTGGGATGAAAGCGGGTTTACTATCGCGCCCCTTACTCTATATTTCTGCGAATTCAACGGCGATCGCTAAATTTTTTTTCTAGAAAATTTTAGCAAATCATATCTTGCTTTGCCGCAATACGATATGAACCATCGCATATAGGCATCGCTTTTTTTTACTCTTTTCCCGATTGTCTTATTAATTTGAATTTGGAATTGCAGAAGGGGGCTAAACTGGCCTCCCGAGACGCTTTGCCCCAATAAATTGTTTCCTGTACCCAAGTTTTTGTGGGGTTTGGGGTATGGGGGGTATGAGGTGCAGGGGGCAGGGAGCAGGGGGGCAGGGAGCAGGGGAGCAGGGAGCAGGGGGGCCTTACCTCGGGTATGTTTTTTAGATTTGGCATTTTTGAGGGTGTAGGGGGGTGTAGGGGCGATCGCATTCCCGAGACAGACTTTGTTCTTCAAAAAAATTATTGTATTGGAATGCTTCGCCCCATAAATGTATGCCGCCTACCGATCTCTTCAAAAAAGAGGATTATAAAAAACATACCCTTGAAAGGGCAGGGGAGCAGGGAGCAGGGGGGCCAATGCCCAATGCCCAATGCCCAATGCCCAATTCCCAATTCGCCTAGGCTACTTGTTCGACCTCAGCGATTTCGGGAATTTTTTCCTGTAGCTTGCGCTCGATACCCATTTTTAGAGTCATCGTCGAGCTGGGGCAAGACCCGCAGGCTCCTTGGAGCTGCAACTTCACGATTGGTCCTTCTATGTCCACCAAGGAGACATCACCGCCATCGGCGTTCAAAAAGGGCCGCAGTTCGTCCAAAACGGTCTCGACGTTTTCCCTTGTCAGTGTTAGTGTTTCAGACATGGGTTCCTCTCCCTATGAATAGATTTAGTTTGAGCTTTTGGCTTGGAGCCCTCAGCTCTATAGCATTTTAACGTTTTTTAGACAAGCGCTCCTCGGGGGCAGGCTGTTGACATTGGCACAAACGCTCAGCTATAATCGCAAGGGTTAAGAGCCACGATAAGCAAGGGCTCTTTTAGAAAAGCACCCTCGCCGGTCAGCAGGAGCTAGATTGTCGTATCCAGAGGCGAGCAAACGGCCCATAAGTATTGTTCCAACCGCTTCCTTGCTGCTGACCGCTTTAAATGGCGATCGCCCCCAATTGCCCCCCAATTCCCCACCCAGTAACGCAAAAAGACGTAACGCGAAAAAAACAATGACTACCTACCTATCTAGCTACTTTTTTGGGTTTTATCATTGGCTCAGGGAGAGTTCTGGGTAGGTATTGTCATGTCGCTGTTGACCTTAACCCGGAACTCTCTCGAAGGTTCCGGGTTTTTTAGTCAATACCAACGCTGTCCATATCCGAGCGTTGTAGGGCAATCCCAAGAGCGATCGCCCCGTCCGTAGCGTAGATGCGGGTAGGGGCAATCCCAAGAGCGATCGCCCCGTCCGTAGCGTAGATGCGGGTAGGGGCAATCCCAAGAGCGATCGCCCCTACAAAACACGCTCTTTGGATATTTTGCGTAAGTCCTACAGAAAAAAGCCGCCTCAAAGGCGGCTCTATAGAATAATAAGGAGTACCGATCTATGATAGAGGCCAAACTGGCAGCCAAATCTCGCGCCGACCATAAAACAAAGATTCGCATTTCAGAACAAATCGCCGTTGGTAGCGAAGAAATTTTAATTATTGGCGGACCTTGCTCCGTAGAAAGTTTGGAGCAAATGGAGCAAGTGGCCAGTCACCTCGCTCTTGCCCCAGTCCAAGTTTTGCGTGGCGGTGCCTACAAACCCCGCACCTCCCCATACTCTTTCCAGGGCTTGGGAGATGCGGGGTTAAAAATTTTGGCTCAGACTAGCCAGCGCTACGGGATTCCCACAGTAACCGAGGTTATGTCCATTCCCCAGATCGAGGCAGTTGTCGCTCATGCGGATTTGCTTCAGATTGGCAGCCGCAATATGCATAACTTCGAGTTGCTCAAAGCAGTGGGCAAAACCCGGAAGCCGATTATTCTCAAGCGGGGTTTAGCGGCCACGATTGAAGAGTTTGTCTTCGCTGCCGAATATATTCTCAGCCAAGGGAATCCCCAGGTGATTCTCTGCGAGCGGGGAATTCGCAGTTTCGATACCTATACCCGCAACGTGCTGGATTTGGGAGCTGTTGTGGCGTGCAAGCAAATGACTCATTTGCCTGTTATTGTCGATCCATCTCATGCAGCGGGCAAGCGGGAGTTGGTGGCATCTCTGGCACGGGCGGCGATCGCTGCTGGGGCTGATGGATTGGCGATAGAATGCCACCCAGAACCTTCGCGATCGATGTCCGATGCTCGTCAGGCCCTTTCTCTCCCAGAAATGGTCGAGCTAGTCCGCAGCTTGCGCCCGGTGGCTGCAGCAGTCGGGCGACGAGTGGCGATCGCGCCAACGCAGTGCCAATTATCTGCAGCCTAATTTTTGCAGATATAGCAGTAAGCTATTAGCAGTCAGCAGTCAGCTAAAGTCCTGCCAACAAGCGCACACATCAGCGTTTTGATTCCTGTCAAACACCTTAATCGGTAGTGCTACATAGCAGTTCTCAAATAGGTGCAATGAACGATCGCCTTGGGGTCGCAGGGGTCGTAGGGGTCGTCGTAGGGATCGTAGGGGCGATAGCATCCCTGCAAGAATCTCCGCTCTAGGACGGGTAATCTCTGTATTGGGATGCTTCGCCCGAGACAAACTTACACTTATTCGAGAAACGCTATATCTATATAATATAGGTAGTAAGCATATGCGCACTGCGCCAAATGTAGGGGTCATTTCGCCCGAAATGGCCCCTACATTTGGGCGTAATATCATGTCGGGTTGAATGCCCCAAAAAAAGTCAAGTCCTGCGTAGGACGGGCGTCCCGCCTGGGAGCTTCGGCTCTTTAGGACAGGCGGGACGCCCGTCCTACGGGAGATTCCAATTTTTTTTGTGGAACAACTACGCGGACTTGATATAAGTCCTGATTTAATTAAGGAGTAATAAATATGACCGACGATAGACAAAAAGCGGCTATTTTAGATGCCGTACATACAGCAAGTAACAATTGGCAAATAGCGTTTAATTCTGGCGATGCAGAGGCTTGTGCTAGCTACTACGAAGAAAATGCTGTTATGCATGCAAGACCTTTCGGAACTTTTACAGGAACAAGAGAGATTGAAGGATTCTGGCAAAAAATAATTGATGATGGCTTCTGCGATGTTGAGTACATAGAGCCAAAAATAGAAGCGATCGACGAGACAAGCGCAATATTAACATCGAGTTGGAAAATGAATAAGGCTGGGGGAGTTATTCATAAAGAGCTTTGGGTATTGCAGTCAGATGGCACGGCAAAATTGCGTGAGGATGACTTTGAAGCTAAGATGTGAAATATAGCATTCAGCAGTTATATAGCGTTTCTCAAATAAGTGTAATAAAGCAAACGTAGGGGCGACAGCATCCCTTGGACTATATCCGCTGTGGAACGGCAATTCCCGTATTGGGATGCTTCGCCCCAGACAATTCACATCAAGAGCGAGAAATGCTATATCAAGTCCGCGTAGTTGTTACACCAAAAAATTGGAATCTCCCTTAGGACGGGCGTCCCGCCTGTCCTAAAGAGCCCAAACGGACAGGCGGGACGCCCGTCCTACGCGCAGGACTTGACTTTTTTTGGGGCATTCAAACCGACTATAATTTTTCTGCATAGGTTAAAAATTTTAAATTAAAGACTCAATGTTTAGGTATTTAGCCCTTGACTTTGGCGGGACAAAGCTGGCGGCGGCAGTAGCAGAAAAAGGAAATAGCCGCCAGTTCCAATCTTATCGTCGAGTTTTATCGCCGGAAAATGGCGATGCCAAGACCGACTTAGAAATTATGCTCTCTCTGGCTCGGGAGGTACTTGACGGGAGCCAAGCAACGGCGATCGGGGTTAGTTTTGGCGGACCAGTGGATGCCACCACCGGCACCGTGCGATTGTCCCATCACGTTTCTGGTTGGGAAAATGTCCCTTTGCGCCAGTGGCTAGAAGCAGAGTTAAACGCTCCAACCCGAGTAGATAATGATGCTAATGTTGCGGCTTTGGGGGAATATCGCTTTGGTGCCGGTCGGGGATGTCGGAGTATTTTTTATATAACTGTTAGCACCGGGGTGGGCGGAGGCTGGATACTCGACGGTCGTCCCTGGCGCGGAGCCAATGGTATGGCAGGAGAAATCGGTCATACAGTAGTGGATCCAAATGGACCTATGTGCTTGTGCGGCAAGCGAGGATGCGTCGAGCGCTTGGCGTCTGGACCGTACATGGCTCAAGAGGCGCGATCGCGGTTACAATCGCAACCTCAAGCAGGACAGTTGTTGCGCCGGCTGGCCGAGAATAACTTGGCCAATATTACTGGTCAGCTCGTCAGCGAAGCTGCAAGCCAAGGAGACGACTTGGCGCGGGAAGTGCTGGAACGAGGAAGCCGGGCTCTCGGCGTCGGCATTGGCAATGCGGCTAACTTTATCAATCCCGAGCTATTTGTTTTGGGCGGGGGAGTTACCAAGGCAGGGGAGCTATTCTGGGAAGGAGTACGCCGCGCCGCAAAGCAGACTGCTTTGCCAGAAGTAGAATTTGAGATTGTCCCTGCCGAACTAGGAGATATTGCACCTCTTTGGGGGGCGGTGGCGCTAGTAGAGGATTTGTGAAATATAGCTCTCAGCGGTCAGCTCTCAGCGGTCAGCTCTCAGCTTTTATAGGACTTACGCAAAATATCCAGGTGTCGTGTTTTGTAGGGGCAATTCCCAAGCGAGCGTTCGCTCTTGTGCGGAGCCTGCGCGACAGCGCATAGCATCTCCCAATGCGAGAATCGCCCCGTCAATAGCGTTAATGCGTAAGTCCTGTTTTAGTCAAAGTCTTGCAATTTTAAGCAAAAGGCGCGTTTTGATTCCTGTCAAAGACCTTATATCAAATCCGGTTAAACAGTCACAATATTTGTAGGGGCAATCCCAAGAGCGATTCTCAGGGGCGGAGACGCTTCGCGATCGCCCCGGCCGCCTTAGACCAACCGGGGCGCTCCCGGGGGCACCGCCCCTACGGGACTTATGGAACAGCGGAAGCGGATTTGATATTAATCCCTAGTGAAATATAGCGTTATTTCACTCAGTACATTTTTCTGGAGTTGACCATTCGGGGTCGCTTCGGCTGGTGTGAGTATCTCTCAAATTTGCACCGCTGAAGTTCGCTTCGTTCTGACTAATTTTTCTGAGATAAGCGCCACAGAGATTTGCATCTGCGAGATTCGCTCGATCTAGATTGGCGCGATTTAGGCTGGCATCTCTGAGACTGGCACGATTGAGGTTGGCATCGCTGAGATTGGCGCTATTTAGCAAAGTTCGATTGAGATTAGCACCGCTGAGATTGGCGCGATTAAAGTTGGCTTGACGGGCGTCCGCATGGTGTATTTCTGCGCCGCTGAGGTTGGCTCCGCTGAAATCTGTATCGGCCAAATAAGCATTGCCCAAATCTACTCCGCTCAAGTCTGCTCCGCTGAGGTTGGCTCTAAGCAAGTCGGCATTATTGAGGTCGGCACTGCTGAGATTGGCACCGCTGAGATTGGCTTCTCGGAGGTCGGCACCTGTCAGGGAAGCTCCCCTGAGTTCGGCATTTGCTAGGTTCGCTCCGCTTAAATCCACTGCACTAAGGTCAGCTCCGATTAACTGACATCCAGGGCATATTTTTGTATCGAGTAACTTTTGCAAGGGGTCGGGGTTGGCGGCGCGAGATGAAGCAATTGTCGCGATCGCCATTATGGTCATTAGAGAGAAACAAGAAAATAAAATAGCGGTCTGTTTTGTCCGCATTAGGTCGCGAACTATCTCCGTATAAGCATCGCTTTTATTGTCGGTTCCTTTATAGCTATCAATCTTCATTTCTTCTTTTATGACCTCCTCAATTTGTGAAATAATATTGTAGGACAAGCGTCTCGCCTGTCCCAATGCCCGCCCAAGAAAGCTCTCAGCTCTCAGCTCTCAGCTCTGTGCTCCGAGATCTGTGCCTTTAGCTGACTGCTGACCGCTGACGGCTGACCGCTATGAATCCCCAATTCCCTATTCCCCAATTCTTACGTCCAAGCACGAAAGAAAGTGTTGTCTTGCCATACCGATGCGGTGCGGCTTTCACGCCCAAGAAAGCTCTCAGCTCTCAGCTCTCAGCTCTGTGCTCCGAGATCTGTGCCTGACCGCTGACTGCTGACCGCTGACGGCTGACCGCTATGAATGCCATGCTTGGTGCATTCCATCGAGAACTCCGGGTTTAAATAAGCGTCCGTAGGCGGGTACTTTCATAGCTACTACTCCAACATTGCGATCGCGCAGCTCTCAGCTCTGAGCTCTGAGCTGAGAGCTCCCAGATCTGTGCCTGACCGCTGACTGCTGACCGCTGACGGCTGACCGCTATGAATGCCCAATTCCCTATTCCCCAATTCTTACGTCCAAGCACGAAAGAAAGTGTTGTCTTGCCATACCGATGCGGTGCGGCTTTCACGCCCAAGAAAGCTCTCAGCTCTGAGCTGAGAGCTCCCAGATCTGTGCCTGACCGCTGACTGCTGACCGCTGACGGCTGACCGCTATGAATGCCCAATTCCCTATTCCCCAATTCTTACGTCCAAGCACGAAAGAAAGTGTTGTCTTGCCATACCGATGCGGTGCGGCTTTCACGCCCAAGAAAGCTCTGTGCTCTGTGCTCTGTGCTCTGTGCTCTGTGCTCTGTGCCTGACCGCTGACTGCTGACCGCTGACGGCTGACCGCTATGAATCCCCAATTCCCTATTCCCTATTCCCCAATTCTTACGTCCAAGCACGAAAGAAAGTGTTGTCTTGCCATACCGATGCGGTGCGGCTTTCACGCCCAAGAAAGCTCTGTGCTCTGTGCTCTGTGCTCTGTGCTCTGTGCCTGACCGCTGACTGCTGACCGCTGACGGCTGACCGCCAAATAGACTTCGTTGGGTCCATAGCTAGATGCCGTATCGAAATAGCGAATGCCAAGCTCTACTGCCCGTTCTATAATTGCCAATGCTTTGGCCTCATTTTTGTTATCCCCTCGGGAGCCCAAGGGATATCCGGCACCGCCCAAGCCCAGGATGGGAATCGATACTCCGGTTTTGCCCAAGATTCTCTCTGGCATAGTTCCCGCTTTGGGCGTCCTTGCCGAGGTCACAGAGTCCTTTAGCGCTGCACTGCCGATAATCCCTCCGGCTATAGCGGCGCTAGCTGCCAAAAAATTCCGTCGCGTTTTCTTTCCAGCCATCTTTATTATCCCATTCGTCGTTTATGGCAATTTTTCTATATCATTACCAAGACTCTGGCAAATTGCCATATCTATTCTATAGATAGCATAAGGCTTGCTGCCACCCACGGACGCAGAGGGACCTTAAAAGTTTTGAGTTTTGAGTTTTGAGTTACAAACTAATTTAAAATTTAAAACTTAAAATTCACAGCTCTTCCCATGCCCAATTCCCAATTCCCATCCTGAGCCTGTCGAAGGGCCAATTCCATCCATGTATTTGAAAAGTCTGGAGCTGATTCAATTTCGCAATTACCAGGAACAGCAAGTGGAGTTTTTGGCTCCAAAGACGATTTTGGTAGGAGACAATGCTCAAGGTAAAACTAATTTAATCGAAGCAGTGGGGTTGCTTTCTACCCTGAAAAGCCACCGAGTTCGGCGCGATCGCAATTTAATTCTGGATGGCAAAAATTCTGGGCGAATTACCGGCTATTTGGAGCGGAACGGTACGGGAGTGGAGCTGGCAATTTCTCTGCGCAGCAACGGACGGCGTACCTGCAAGGTCAATGGGGATAATTGTCGCAAACAAATAGATTTTTTGGGCACCCTGAATTGCGTACAGTTCTCCAGTCTGGATTTGGAATTAGTGCGCTTTGGTCCAGAAAAGCGGCGGAGTTGGTTAGATAGTCTCTTAGTTCAGCTAGAACCAGTCTATGCTCATATTTTGCAACAATATAATAAGGTGATGCGACAGCGCAATGCTTTATTGAAGGAATTGAGAAAAGAAAGCTCGGAAGGGGTAGTTCCAAATTCTGCTAATTCAAAATACCAAGCTCGGGACTCAAAGATTTCCGAACTGGCTCTATGGGATGCTCAGCTAGCGGCTGTTGGTGCTAAGGTAACGGTAAGGCGATCGCGCGCTCTAGAGCTACTGACACCAATAGCAGTTGCTTGGCATTCGGCTATTAGCGGCGAAACTGAAGTGCTAGAAATAAAGTATCTGCCCAATGTAGAAGCGATGCAAGATTTGGCAGTCCAGAACGACCCGGAGCGAAGGACGAAGGCATTTTTAGAGAAAATCCAGGAAAAAGCGATCGCCGAAAAATACCAAGGGACGAGTCTAGTCGGTCCGCACCGAGATGAAATAGCTTTTTTCCTCAACCAACAGCCGGTTCGAGAATACGGCTCCCACGGACAGCAGCGCACTCTCGTCCTTGCTCTCAAGCTGGCAGAATTAAAGTTAATCGAAGAGGTGGTGGGAGAACCTCCGATCCTGCTGCTGGATGACGTGCTGGCAGAACTCGACCCCAATCGCCAAAGGCAACTCCTGGATGCTATCCAAGATCGCTTTCAAACCCTGATTACTACTACTCATATAGATTTCTTTGCCCGCGAGTGGATAGACTCTTCTCAAATTCTCTCGGTTAAGGCTGGGCGCGTTTTTAGGAATTTTGAGTTTTGAGTTTTGAGTTTTGGGGTTGGGGGGATAGGAACTGTAGCAGCCAAAAAGCAAAATGGTTACCTGGGCGAAGTATCCCACTATGGGAATTCCCTTTCTACGGCCGGGATTGTCTTGGGGATGCTGTCGCCCCTACGCCCCCCTACGCCCCCAACCCGATCGTTCATTACACCTATAGCGTTTCTCAAATTAGTGTAATGAACGAAAACGTAGGGGCGACAGCATCCCCGGAACCATCTCGGCTGTATAACGGTAATTTCCGTACTGGATGCTTCGCCCCAGATACCTTACATCAATTTGAGAAACGCTATATTTGAGAAACACTATATAATAATAGTGTGACGGGCAAAAAAAACCGGACTCCTCGGGGAGCCCGGATGCAAGGGACTCCTCGGGGAGCCCGGATGGATTACAGGTCATTCCTTAGCGGACGCGCAGGAGACCTAAAGCGAGGAGTCCTTGGACCGCTTTGATACATTGTTCGATAGTTAGCTTGCAGTCCCGAGCCATGTCGCTGTAGGTGCGCCCTTTCAAGGTACGGGCGAGCCAGCCAAACACTAAGATTTCTTCACGGGTTAGGCGGCGGCGGCCTTCGGGATTGCTGTCACTGTCGATTATCAGGTTGTCCAACGACGAGGGAAAGCTCTTCATAAATTATACAGTGTTTATAGGTTAATGGGGGAGCATTTAGCTCCCTTTTTTCTGTCTTATCTTTACTATAGCAGTATTTTTTAAATTGTCAACTCTTTTTGCAATTATTTTTATTTTTTTTTGAGAATTGCCTAAGAAGCTTGGCTTTCGGTAGGAGAATCGCGGGGGTGCGATCGCCTTAAGCTGGCCTTGACTTCCTCTAGCGGAGTATCGTCGGGCGCGCCAACCTTAAATAAGATATGATATATTGGGAGCCAGCAAGCCGATTTTTTGAATTAATACGGGAATTACCGTTCCACAGCCGAGATCGTCGCTCGCGATGCTGTCGCCCCTACGTTTCTTTTGTTACATTTGAGAACCGCTATATATTTATGTTGCTCAACTCAAAAATCAAAACTCTCAAGCTAAGAACTCAATGTCTATAATATTTGCAGACAAACTGACAAAATCCTATCCTGTGGCGGTGAAAGAACCGGGACTAAAAGGAACCCTGCGCCATTTTCTGCGCCGCACCTATAAATTAGTGGAGGCAGTTAAGGAAGTTTCTTTTCAGATTGAGCCGGGAGAAGTCGTGGGATTTTTAGGCCCGAATGGAGCGGGCAAGACTACTACTCTGAAAATGCTGACGGGTTTGATTCATCCGACTAGCGGAGTGGTCAAGGTAGTCGATCGCGTTCCTTTTATGCGGCAAGAGTCTTTTTTGCAAAAAATCACTCTGGTCATGGGGCAAAAACAGCAATTAATTTGGGATTTACCCGCTCTGGATTCTTTAAAAATCAACGGTGCCGTGTATGGGATTCCCGAGAAAGAAAGCCGCCGCCGCATTGCCGAACTCAGCGAGATGCTTTCCCTGGAAGACAAGCTGACTCAACCCGTGCGCAAGCTGTCTCTTGGGGAGCGGATGAAGGCAGAATTGATGGCAGCGCTGCTACACCAACCCCAAGTTCTTTTTTTGGACGAGCCGACTTTGGGTTTAGATGTTAACGCTCAGGTCGCGGTGCGGGATTTTTTGCGGCAATATAACGATCGCGCTGGGGCGACTATTCTGCTGACCAGTCACTATATGGCCGATATTACGGAATTGTGCGATCGCGTTATTGTCATTCACGAAGGGCAACTAATATATGACGGCAGTCTAGATGGTTTGCTAGAGCGCTTTTCTCCTTATCGCGAGGTTCAAATAGAATTAGCGCGCCCTCTAGCAGAACTAGATGGAGAAAAAGAAAGCGCTATTTCCCTGGAGTCCTACGGGAAAATAGAATCTGTCGAGGGTCAGTCGGTGCGGTTTTTGGTACGGCGCGAAGAGCTAACCGCTGCGATCGCCAAGATTCTGGCGGAGTTAGAAGTGCTAGACTTGACAGTCACCGACCCGCCGATTGAAGAAGTAATCCGCCTGGTTTTTGAAAGCGGAAGCGCATCTGTCGATCTGCAATCCGCTTAATTAGATCGATACCTTCGCCATTTTTACCAATGTCCGATCGATCCCCCCAACCCCCGCGCTCATTGGGGAGTGTGGGGAGTGTGGGGAGTGTGGGCAGAGGGGGGAGAATTTTTCAGCAGAGCTATCGAGTATCGACCCAGGGCGTAGGGGCGACAGGAAGATTATAATTCCCCTTTTTGGAGTTGCCAGCGAGCGGCATAAATATCTGGGGCGAAGCATTCCATTTCATAATTTTATTTTAAAGCAAAGGTTATCTCGGGAATGCTGTCGCCCCTACGTTTTATTTCGAGGGTCGTATGTTTTTTATAATTCCCCTTTTTGGAGTTGCCAGCGAGCGGCATAAATGTCTGGGGCGAAGCATTCCATT
>JAAHFN010000001.1:0-206107 GCA_010672965.1 Oscillatoria sp. SIO1A7 | reverse complement strand
AAAGCAAAGGTTATCTCGGGAATGCTGTCGCCCCTACGTTTTATTTCGAGGGTCGTATGTTTTTTATAATTCCCCTTTTTGGAGTTGCCAGCGAGCGGCATAAATGTCTGGGGCGAAGCATTCCATTTCATAATTTTACTTGAAAGCAAAGGTTATCTCGGGAATGCTGTCGCCCCTACGTTTTATTTCGAGGGTCGATCGTGGCCAGACAACATCAAATCTAAAAAACATACCCCCTCTCTCTTGGATCCCGCGAATACTTGTAATGCCAGACAATCTGTTAGCCGGGAATGGGGCAATGACGATCGCTCTCTGTAACATTAGGCTATAGGATAGTGGAAAAGCTACAAAATCTGCAGAAGATGCAAAAAATTTTTGCAGTCAATGTTGTTTTTTTCTAAAAACCGTGCTATGATACTTTTAATGCTTCCATGAGGGAGCAAAAAAAAGGGCCGCTTAGCGCGACCCTTTAGAATGCAAAAGACGCTAAACCTAGTAAAGAGGCGTTGTCAATCGAGGAAAAAAAACTTCTCTCTTAACCGGACTGGAACGGAGTAAGCCAATGGACTAGGGAAAGTCGGAAATTGGCTTACTCCAAAGCTAGCTCGGGTGGGAAGATACCCCACTCAAAGACCCTGCAGCGATCGCACAGCAGATCGCTGCAGGGGGGTGGGTTTCCTTGAGAGAAATTCGCCTTTTTTTTTAGCACTGGCAGGGGAATCGGGGGGCAGGAGGGCAGGAGGGCAGGAGGGCAGGGGAGCGGGGAGACAGGACTTACGCCAATTGTCATATTTAATATCAAATCCGGCTAAACAGTCACAGTTTGTAGGGTCCCCCTGCCCGCCCCGGCCGCCCAACCCACCCACACCGCCCGCCCGCAGGAGGGGAACTGGGGCGCTCCCGGGGGGCACGGGGAACCCTACAATATATAGCCCTTTTGGCCCCTATCCCCGCCTCTCCGTAGGAAAATTGCTTGCCGCCATAATTCCAAGAGATCGGAATTGCTGTACAATTATTTAAAAGCGCCGGTTGATAGATCCACAGCAATTTCTACAGACAGATGGACAAATTAGAATTTAAGCGGTTTTTTCGGGCCTGCAATCCTGCTAAAACTCTCAATATCAGCGACCCGCAAGACGAAAAGTATTATATCGACTTTAGCGGGGTTCGCGGTGCCGAGATTTTAGAAGAGTTAGGACAAAACATCGTCCTGAGCCATCCAGATCCAACTTGTCAACTTTTTACCGGACATATTGGCTGCGGCAAATCAACGGAACTTTTACGTCTGAAGTCGGATTTAGAACAACAGGGATTTCATGTTGTCTATTTCGAGTCCAGCCAGGATATGGATATGGGGGATGTGGATATCAGCGATATTTTACTGGCGATCGCCCGACAAGTGCAAGAGAGCTTAGGGGCGGTGGGAATTAATTTAAAAGGTAGCTATTTTAATAACCTCTTGCAAGAGGCTGCGGATTTTTTGCAAACGCCGATTCAATTAGGGCTTGAGGCGGAAGTCTCTTTTGGGATTGGGAAACTGACGGCGAAAACGAAGGAGAGCCCGCAACTCCGCAGCCGCTTGAGGCAATATTTGGAGCCGAAGACCGAGAGCCTGATTAACGCGCTGAACAAAGAATTGTTAATTCCCGCAGGGGAGGCGATCGCTCGGAAAGGAGGAGAGGGATTGGTGGCGATCGTCGATAACCTAGATCGCGTAGATAATCGCCCGACCAGTTCCGGGAAAACTTTACCAGAATATCTCTTTGCCGATCGCGGAGAACAGTTAGCTCGATTGCGCTGCCATCTGGTTTATACGATTCCTTTAGTGCTGATTTTCTCCAACGAGCTGGCGGCGATTAAAAATCGTTTTGGTGGCAATCGACCCGCCGTATTACCTATGGTTCCGGTGCGGGACAAGGATGGAAATATCTGCGAGGAAGGGATGGAACTGTTGCGAGAAATGGTATTAGCGCGAGCTTTTCCCAATCTGGTTCACGACGATCGCCTTGCCTCGATTGCAGCGCTCTTTGACAGTCCCGATACCCTCGACTATCTCTGTCGCATGAGTGGCGGTCACGTTCGGAATCTGTTAAGATGGTTGCATGACTGTTTGCGGAAAAGAAATCCCCTACCTATCGCGGCAAAAACCTTAGAAACGGTTATCGGTCGAGAACGGGACGACCTGCTCGGAACGATTACCGATGATGAGTGGGAGCTGTTGCGAAAAGTGCGATCGACCCACAAGGTTACGGGAGAGCAAGAATCGCAAACCCTGTTACGCAGTTTGTTTGTCTTTGAGTATCGCAATGGCGGACGCTGGTTTGATGTCAATCCTTTGTTAGAAGAGGCACCGGAACTGCAATGAATGAAGCAACAAATGCTCCCAATTGGCTGGATGCAGATTCCCGAGAAGAATGGGACGATTTACTGCGCGTTCTGGAGTTAGAGGCGGGGGAGTTTGCCTTATTTTTGGTTAGGTGCGAACTGCGAGACCTGCGCGATCGCCTAGTCGCAGCTTTGGAAAATGCTCCGGTAGCGGTGGAAAGCCTCAATCTCGATCCAGAGGTGACGACATTATTTACAACTATTTATGAAACTGTTTCGCAAACTATGGGCGATTCTCCCGGGCGAACCCTGGGCGAAAAGACTCCCGAAGCTTTGTCGGTGGTAGGTTTTGAGTCTTTGCAGCATTTAGAAACAGTTCTCAATGCCACGAACCAAAGTCGAGATGAGTTTAGAAAAAACTTTCATTTTCCTTTGTTGTTGTGGATAGACGATCGCGTTTTTAGTCGGTTCGCACGGTCGATTCCCGATTTTAGAAGTTGGGCGGGTTCGTTTCAATTTCGTTTTAGCGACGAGGCATTGACCGCATTTCTGGAGGAGGGACTGGAAGCGTTATTAGAAGAAGCTGCAAAGTGCGATCGCTTTGTGGACAGTCAAACCTTGTTGGGAGAAGCAAGCCATCGAGAACTGCTGTCGGCTTTGCAGGATTTTCAAAAGCGCGGTTTGCAAGCGGATGCGGCACTGGCGGCGAAATGGGCATTTTATAGGGGACGGGAAAAACAGCAGGAGAATAGCTGGGACAAGGCGTTAGAACTGTATGGCCAGAGTTTGGAGTTTTGGCAAGCTTGCAGCTCGTTTGTAGGCGACCGCCTGACGCCTAAAGGCGCGGCTACACAAACGAAGCCCAAGGGCTGGCATGAATGCAAAGGTGAAATTATACCTGCGAATTTGAAGGCAGCGATCGCCCAATTTCAAATCGGAACTTGTTACCAAAACCAAGAAAAATGGGAAAATGCCCTATCGCAGTTCCAAGCAGCCTTAGAAACTTTTGAAGCGGAAGGGCGATCGGATTTAGCGACTCCCTGTTCTGAGGCTTTGGGAAATGTGCTGGTATCTTTGGAAGCTTGGAACCAATTAGAAGCATTGGCGCGACGGTGGTGTGAAAGACAAGAAACAGACGAGCAAAAACTTTCGGCGCGTCATTGGGGCTTTTTGGCTCGGGTGGCTTTGGCGCGACAAAATTGGCAGGCGGTCTGCGAGTACGGGGAACGGGCGATCGCTGGGGAAAATCTTGCACGCTGCCGCCTGACGCCTAAAGGCGCGGCTACACAAACAAAGCCCAAAGGGGCTAATAGTAGGGTGCGCACCGCGCACCAAAACCTAGATACAGGGGACTTGCGTTATTTTCTCTGGGTGGCTGAGGCGAGAGAAAAACTAAATGAACCGGAAAAGGCGATCGCGGGGTTAGAAAAGGGGCGATCGCAGTGCGATCCGGCCGAGAATCCCGAAGATTATGTGAAGTTGTTGCAGCAGTTGCATCGCCTCTACTACGACAGCGGCCAGTATCTCAGTGCCTTTGAAGTCAAGCAACATAGCCAACAGGTGCGGTTTGAGTTCGGATTGCTAGCTTTTATTGGGGCGGGACAGTTGCAGCCCTCGCGTCGGCTGGGTTCTGAAAGTGGGGAAGCTAAAGCCAATTTTGTAGCTTCGGGACGGGAAAGGGATATCGAGGTTTTGATCGGACAACGCATTGCCCAACCGCGCCATAATCTGACAGTATTGTACGGACATTCTGGGGTTGGGAAAAGTTCGTTGGTACAGGCGGGTTTGATTCCGGCCTTGCGCGATCGCTCCTTTTCTGAAGTCGAAGCGCGCATCGCCTTTCCCGTGACAATCCGATCTTATAAAAATTGGCTCCAAGATTTATGCGAAGCGATGGAACCCCCCAACCCCCCTTTCCAAGGGGGGCTAACTGGGACAGAGCCGGATCCTGCGATCGCCCCCTTATCAAGTAGAGAATCTATCCCCCCCTTACCAAGGGGGGCTAGGGGGGATCTCGATCCGATCCCCCCCTTACCAAGGGAGGTTGGGGGGGATAATTCTGCTCCTGTCCCCCCCTTGGTAAGGGGGGTTAGGGGGGATCTGTCCCCTGACTTCCAACCGGAACGACCGCCCCTCGACGAACTGAAAGCAAGACTTATATATAACGTAGGTCGCCATCGGCTAACGGTCTTGATTTTCGACCAATTTGAGGAATTCTTCTTTACCTGCAGCGAAGAACAACGGCGGGAGTTTTATCAATTTCTCGCCGACTGCTTGCAGGGAACTACCATCCCCTTCGTCAGCATATTGCTGTCCCTGCGAGAAGATTACTTACATCGCCTCTTGGAGTTGGAAGCATTTCTCAACCGTGCCAAAGAGCCGGGAGAGGAATTGGAAGATATTTTAGGACAAAAGCAGCGGCACCGTTTGGGCAACTTTAGCCCAGAAGTGGCGCGCAATGTCATTGCCGACTTGACAGAGCGATCGGCCTTGGAACTCGACAAGAATTTGCTAGAAGCATTGGTTGACGATCTCGCCAGACCTCTGGGAGAAGTGCGACCCATCGAATTGCAGGTGGTGGGGGCGCAGTTGGAAGCGGAGACGATCGAGACTTTAGAGGCATATCGCTCTTTGGGAGACAATCCCAAGGAAACTCTAGCGGAAGGCTGGATTGCTGCCATTGTCCGGGATTGCGGGCCAAAATATGAGGAAGCAGTCTGGCAGGTATTGATGGCCCTGACAGACGAAAAAGGAATCCGCCCCTTGAGAACGAAGCAAGAGCTAGCTGCAGAACTCACCTACCAACCCACCCCTAGCCCCTCCGAACCCACCCCTAGCCCCTCCCAGGAGGGGAATCGGAATTGGAGTCAGAATCGGAATTGGCCTCCCCTCCTGGGAGGGGTCAGGGGTGGGGATCCTCCCACGGAACTATTGGAAAAAGCGATTTTGCCCGTATTGGTAGGATCCGGGTTGGTGGTGCAAGAGCCTCAAGAGCGCTATAAGTTAGTACATGACTATTTGGTAGAGCCGATTCGCCGCAAGTACAATGCCGACTACCAGCAAAAATTTGCCGAAATGGTGGCGGCCTGGAAAAAGGCAGAAGCAGATAGCCAACGCTCGCGACAACGACTACTTGCCGGAGCTATTGCTGCTACTTTTCTATTTGCGGGGTTCAGTGGCTTGAGTGGCTGGTTGGCTGTGCGGGCGAACCGGGAAGCAGAGCGAGCCACCCAGGCGCGGAAAATAGCGGAAGCGCGGCAATTGGCAGCCAAGTCCGGGTGGTTACGGCAACAAATCCAACACCAGCAAGCCAGTGTCTTGCTCGCAGTGGAGTCGGCGCGACAACTTAAGGAACTGGGGGAATCCCCGCTCGATGCAGATATTGCCCTTCGGGAGAGCTTAGGGCTGCGCTTGGCCGAGCCAGTGGCCAGCATCTCTCACGACGGCTGGGTTATAGCTGCGAGCTTCAGCCCCGACGGCCAGTATCTGGCCACCGCCAGCTATGACAATACTGCCCGTATCAGCCGCACCGACTCCGGAGCCGAAATCGCCCGCATCTCCCATGACGGCCGTGTTGTAGCTGCGAGCTTCAGCCCGAACGGCCAGTACCTGGCCACCGCCAGCTATGACAATACCGCCCGTATCAGCCGCACGGACTCCGGAGCCGAAATCGCCCGCATCTCCCACGACGGCCCTGTTATAGCTGCGAGCTTCAGCCCGGACGGCCAGTACCTGGCCACCGCCAGCTATGACAATACCGCCCGTATCAGCCGCACGGACTCCGGAGCCGAAATCGCCCGCATCTCCCACGACGAGAAGCTTAGAGCCGCGAGCTTCAGCCCCGACGGCCAGTACCTGGCTACTGCCAGCTATGACAATACCGCCCGCGTCAGCCGCACCGACACAGGAGCCGAAATCGCCCGCATCTCCCATGACGACACTGTTTGGGACGCCAGCTTCAGCCCCGACGGCCAGTATCTGGCCACCGCCAGCAAGGACGAAACGGCCCGCATCAGCCGCACCGACTCCGGAGCCGAAATCGCCCGCATCTCCCACGATAACTGGGTTAATGCTACGAGCTTCAGTCCCGACGGCAAGTACCTGGCTACCGCCAGCAGGGACGGAACAGCCCGCATCAGCCGCACCGACACAGGAGCCGAAATCGCCCGCATCTCCCATGACGAAATTGTTTGGGACGCCAGCTTCAGCCCCGACGGCCAGTATCTGGCCACCGCCAGCAAGGACGAAACGGCCCGCATCAGCCGCACCGACTCCGGAGCCGAAATCGCCCGCATCTCCCACGACTACGATGTTATAGCCGCGAGCTTCAGCCCCGACGGCAAGTACCTGGCCACCGCCAGTTGGAAGGGAACCGCCCGCATCAGCCGCATCGACTCCAAAGCCGAAATCGCCCGCATCTCCCACGACGACGACGTTATAGCCGCGAGCTTCAGCCCCGACGGCCAGTACCTGGCCACCGCCAGCAGGGACGGAACAGCCCGCATCAGCCGCACCGACACAGGAGCCGAAATCGCCCGCATCTCCCACGACGACGATGTTATAGCCGCGAGCTTCAGCCCCAACGGCCAGTACCTGGCCACCGCCAGCAGGGACGGAACAGCCCGCATCAGCCGCACCGACACAGGAGCGGAAGTCGCCCGCATTACCCACGACGACGATGTTATAGCTGCCAGCTTCAGCCCCAACGGCCAGTACCTGGCCACTGCCAGCCTTGATAAAACCGCCCGCATCAGCCGCACGGACACCGGAGCGGAAGTCGCCCGCATTACCCACGATGACGATGTTATAGCTGCCAGCTTCAGCTCCGACGGCCAGTACCTGGCCACCGCCAGCAAGGACGGAACCGCCCGCATCAGCCGCACCGACACAGGAGCCGAAATCGCCCGCATCACGCACGATGACTGGGTTAATGCTACGAGCTTCAGCTCCGACGGCCAGTACCTGGCCACCGCCAGCAAGGACGGAACCGCCCGTATCAGCCGCACCGACAGCGGAGCCGAAATCGCCCGTATCAACTACTACAGCTCGGTTATAGCTACGAGCTTCAGCCCCGACGGCCAGTACCTGGCCACTGCGAGCAGGGACGGAACCGCCCGCATCAGCCGCACCGACACAGGAGCCGAAATCGCCCGCATCTCCCACGACAACTCGGTTATAGCTGCGAGCTTCAGCCCCGACGGCAAGTACCTGGCCACTGCGAGCACAGACGGAACCGCCCGCATCAGCCGCACCGACACAGGAGCCGAAATCGCCCGCATTTCCCACGACAACTCGGTTATAGCTACGAGCTTCAGCCCCGACGGCCAGTACCTGGTCACTGCCAGCACAGACGGAACCGCCCGCATCCATCACCGCCAGATTGAACCCTTGATGGCAGAAAATTGTCGGCGTTCGTTTCGCAATTTGAGCCCCTTTGAATGGCAAAGCTACGTCAACGAGCCCCTGTCAAACTATCGTCTCACTTGCGAAGCGCTTCCCGTTTACGAAAGCGTCCTGGGTGAAGCCATCCAATTGGCTCGAACCGGGAACCAGAAGGACCGGCAACTGGCCTTGAATATTCTGCGTCGGGTAAAGGAGTTACAACCGGATATAGATCTTAATCCCGAGACAAAGGAGGTAGAAACAGATCCACAATATGTGGTTAATCAGATTAATGGCTCTGGGTAACATCAAATCAAATCCGGTTAAACGTTCACGGTATAAGTCTGTAGGGGCGGTGCCCCCGGGAGCGCCCCATACCAACCGGGGCAACCACGGGGGGATTGCCCCTACAGAATTTGTGGAACAGGTGGAACAGCTACGCGGATTTGACATTGGCAAAAGGCTTCCGCCTGTCTCTCCCTGCTGCGGATAGGGACAGGCGGGACGCCCGTCCTACGGAAGGCCACCCCTGCGGTCGGGGCCAAGGCATAGAAAATTGGCGGATAGGGACAGGCGGGACGCTCGTCCTACGGAAGGCCACCCCTGCGGTTGGCGATCGCTCGCCAAGATTATAATATTGAACAAAATAATTGCGGAGCGATCGCAGATGACTCAGAAAATCCCGAGGAAGGTGCCTCGGAAGCGCCGTCCTTTTGGCGATCGCCCTTTCCTGTCCGCTCTAGAAATAGCGAGAATATATTTAGCGCTCTGGTGCGCGGTGCGGCACCCTACATACAGAGTCTTTGCCTAAGTCCTGTCCCAGTAGGGCTTCCGTCGTTAAGGCCCCATAAAATCGGTCTAATATCAAGTCAGGTTAAATACCCACAGAAAAAATTTAGAATCTCCCGTAGGACGGGCGTCCCGCCTGTCCCCCCGCCCCGTAGGACAGGCGGGACGCCCGTCCTACGGAGAACTTGACTTTTTTTTGGCGCATTCAAACCGACATGATATAACTTGCTGGCTATACAACAGTGCAGAAGGGTACAAAATCTCCAGAAATTTCAAAAAATTTTTGTTTTTAATGTTGAAGTTCGAGCAAAACCTTGCTAAGATACGTTTATAGCTCCTTTAGAAGGGGGCAAAAATAAGGGCCGCTAGCCGCGACCCTGCGAAAAAAACAACCTGTAAACCTTAGTAAGGAGGTGTTTTCACTCAAAAAAACTTCTCACTCAAAAGACCCCGGCTGCAGTCGGGTAAGCCAATGACTCTGGGCAAGTAGTAGTCCATTGGCTTACTCCTCTAGCCTGGGTGGGAAAATAGCCCACCCCAAAATTCGCCGATCGCTTACCAGCTAGCGGCAGCGGTTAGTTCCCCTCTTGGGAGGGGTTGGGGGTAGGGTAGGGTGTTGACTCTGAGGTTTTTTCCGCACATTGACGACCTGCGGGTATCGCGGCGGTTCTAAAGTCCCGAAAGCCTATCACAGCAAGGATTTTAGCCCCCTCTGAAGGGCTGACAAAAACTGCATGAAAACCCCCTTTGCGTTTCCCCCACAGAGTCAACACCCTAGGGGTAGGGTGTTGGCTCTGAGGGGTTGTCACCGTTTTTTTTGACAACCGGGATCGTTCCCAATTGAAACCCGAATCCAGAGTTCCCGTAGGACTTTCCAGCTCCCGAAAGCGGTCGGGAAATAGTATGAAGTTTCCCCACACAAGAGCACCTAGGGTGTGGGGTGTAGGGTGTGGGGTGTAGGAGCGGGCGCGATCGAATAGCGCGGCAGAAGTAATCCACAGCGCGATCCTTGTGGCCCAGAGCCCGGAGCCAAAGGAATTTTCAATTCTGAATGAAAGAATTTTGAATTCCGCGCAGCGGTACTAGCCAAGTCGCAGATAGCCGGAGCTTCCGCGCTCGATAGTGCGATCGCGGCGATGGGCATATTTGCAGCAGCTTGTATTGGGGCGAGAACCTCCTTGGTTTTTCTAAATTAGGACTTACGCAAAACATCCATATTGTTTTGTACGGGCAACTGCCGATGGCGGGTCGCAGGCCAGCAGGTGCGATCGCGCCGTCCATAGAGTTAATGCGTAAGTCCTATAAATTCTACAACGACTTGCTTTGTTTTGCACGCCCTCGGGAATCTGTGGGTGCAATATAGCAGTAGCCGATTTTCCTAGCGGACAGCCGCAGACGATTATCAGCAGTCAGGCGATCGCGATCGCATCTCCCTAGGAGAATCGGTCTATTGCCGTATGCATTTCACTTTTGCAATACTGATATCAAATCCACTTAAACAGTCACAGTTTGTAGGGGTTCCCCGGGAGCGCCCGGGGAGCGTCTGGGGAACCCCTACGGGATTTATGAGTAATTAACCGGATTTGATATGAGGATCTGCAAAATCAAAAGTATAATCGGACTCACGGAACGAGCATTTATAAATGTCCTAACTTATTTGCGTAGTGCTATGTAATAGAGTGTAATTGTGGAAGTTCCAATTGCCGCCGTACCGTTACTGGCAAAGATTGGCGGAGGAAGGAATTGCAGGAAAAGTACAGGGGATGGTTCTGCTGGTTCCTTCAGAGAAAGATTGACGCACTGTCGTCCAACGATCGCTCGAACCAGACTGGTAGCGCTATAGAATAAGGTGTAAATTTTGTAGTTTGTAGCAATTTTGTAGCGATCGCCTATCGTCGTCGATACTCGGTAGCATTGAATACAAAAAAAGGAAAAGCGATCGGCGCGCAACTGTAGGGGCGATTTATGTCGCGACATGGGCGAATGTCAGAAAGCGCCTACAAGACTAGGTAGCATTGAATACAAAAAAAGAAAGAGCGATCGCCCTTCCCTTTTTGAGAGTATCTTAATTTGGTGCAAGCAAGCCTTGCGCCGCTCAAAGGAGTCGAAGAAACCCCCAGGGATAGCGGCGCACAAAAAATACAGCTATTTTGTTATTGGCAAAATTGAGATGCTTTCCCCTTTTTTCCTAATCCAATTTGGGAGGTCGAGAGCAATTCCAGACCTTCGGCAGACTCGCATTGCAAAAATCGCAGATAAATAAATTACCTTTGACAACATTGAGTTCGCCGCAGCTCTCGCAGCGGCGATAGACATACTCGGAGGTAAACTTACCCGGATGGGACAGGGGAACTTTCTCGATTGCCTTAGCAACTGCTTCCCAGGATTTTGGTTCTGGACAAAAGCCAGTGGCTTGATTGGTAATCTCTACTACCTCTAAGGAGCGATCGCCAGTTCCAAAAAATATTTTTCCTGCAGCTAGGACGGGCATACCTCCCGCTACAGCTATATGCTCCGAGTTGCTATCGGCCACCCGCATATGGCCGTTTAAATCCACGACAAATGAGGCGGGCATCAGCCCAGCAGCGTTGGGCTCCCGCTCCAGGCTAGACATCCAATTTTCTATTTCCCCTAAAGACGCAATCCTAACTCCAATCGGACAGCCAGCCACAGCCAGTCGAAGGCGTTCTGGCCCTACATATTGGTACAATCTGGCGTTTTTCTTGCGGAAGTGCTTTCTTCTCGCACCCTCCATTGGCTTACCTCCAGTTTCCACATTCAAATCTTCTATTGTCAAGCTACTCAAGCTTCCCCTCCGATTCTTTCTTGTAATTCAATCTGGAATGAAACGCTAATTGAGTTTATCTGTTAGTCTTGAATTGACTGCTGAAAACTTGCGTATAATTACAACACGAGTCAAATTCACTTCAGTCAAAAACGATCTTAACTTACTTTGTGTCCCAATTTAACGCAAGCAATAAGAAATTTATCGATACCGTATTTTTAAATATATGTCCTCCAAATAGATCCAGATCGATTGGTTTCACTGGAGCGATTTTACCAGCGCTAAACTCTCTGGCTTTTTCTACATTTAATCATCTCATCTGACGGGGATCTAACTCCCAGTAGTTTCTATCCACATCGACAATCCTTCAGGAGCCAAAGGCTAAATATCGTAAGGCTCTTCGGCTAGCGGACTAATTACATAGGCTATTATAGCGCTTCTGTGTTTAATCAGAAACGCCCATCCCCAAGGAAACCAAATGACTTGCCAAAATCGCTCCCTTACTCCATATATTTTAGAAATGCTATATACGCGGCGGTGATTTGCCGCACTTTCTGCAACTAACAACCCTTGTTTTTCGCTTCATTCCCAAACTAAAACAACTCAAATATCTTTTTAGTGCGCGCATACCCTATCCGAGAAAACTTCGCTAAAAGATACAAGTGTTTTGCTACTAGACATAAGTTATCTGCCAAGGCCGTTGCCGGATATTCAGAAAGTCCGCTCGCCCCTACAAGCTCAAAAACAATCCCCAATGCGGTCCGGGAACTGTTGTTTTCTGTAAAGGCTTTCCGGCTCCTCCCCCTAGCAATGCTTGTGCTGAGCGCTGAAAGCTGAAAGCTGAGTGCTGAAAGCTGAGTGCTGAGTGCTGAGTGCTGAAAGCTGAGTGCTGAAAGCTGAGTGCTGAAAGCTGAGCGCTGAGTGCTGAGTGCTGAGTGCTGAAAGCTGAGTGCTGAAAGCTGAGCGCTGAGTGCTGAGTGCTGAGTGCTGAAAGCTGAGTGCTGAAAGCTGAGTGCTGAGTGCTGAGTGCTGAGCGCTGAGTGCTGAGCGCTGAGTGCTGAGCGCTGAAAGCTGAGTGCTGAGTGCTGAGTGCTGAGCGCTGAAAGCTGAAAGCTGAGTGCTGAGTGCTGAGTGCTGAGTGCTGAGCGCTGAAAGCTGAGCGCTGAGTGCTGAGTGCTGAAAGCTGAAAGCTGAGCGCTGAAAGCTGAGCGCTGAGTGCTGAGTGCTGAAAGCTGAAAGCTGAGCGCTGAAAGCTGAGCGCTGAAAGCTGAAAGCTGAGTGCTGAGTGCTGAGTGCTGAGTGCTGAGCGCTGAAAGCTGAGTGCTGAGTGCTGAGTGCTGAGCGCTGAAAGCTGAGCGCTGAGTGCTGAGTGCTGAAAGCTGAAAGCTGAGCGCTGAAAGCTGAGTGCTGAGTGCTGAGTGCTGAGCGCTGAAAGCTGAGCGCTGAGTGCTGAGTGCTGAGCGCTGAAAGCTGAGTGCTGAGCGCTGAAAGCTGAAAGCTGAAAGCTGAAGGCTGAAAGCTGACTATATTGAGAAGCTTCCAGGGAAAAGCACGGACCGGGATAAAAGCTAGATGATGGTGGAGGTTGCTATCTTGGAAGGGAGAATCATATAACGAACCCCCGCCCCCAGAACAATGACCGAACAACCGCAACGGATCTGTATTCTTGGTGGAGGCTTTGGCGGTCTCTACAGCGCCCTGCGTTTGAGCGAGTTGCCGATGCATTCTCCACAGAAGCCGGAAATTATACTGGTCGATCGCAGCGATCGCTTTTTGTTTTCTCCCCTGCTGTACGAACTGCTAGCCGGGGAACTGGTTGCCTGGGAGATTGCCCCACCCTTTTCGGAACTTTTGCAAAATACTGGTACGCGCTTCCATCATGGAGCGATCGCAGCAATAGACCCACAATCGCAAGAACTTCAACTAGATTCTGGGGAGAGCGTTCGCTACGATCGCCTAGTCTTAGCCCTTGGGGGCGAGACCCCCTTAGACTTAGTACCTGGATGCCAAGACTATGCCTTTCCTTTTCGCACCATAACGGACGCCTATCGTCTAGAAGAGAAACTGCGTATCTTAGAAGCCTCCGATGCCGATAAAATTCGGGTAGCGATTGTTGGTGCCGGATACAGCGGCGTCGAATTAGCCTGCAAGCTCGCCGACCGCCTTAAAGAAAGGGGGCGCTTGCGCTTAGTGGAACAAGGGGATATGATTCTGCGCCATAGTGCAGAATTCAACCGAGAAGCAGCAACTGGGGCCCTAGAAGAGCGCGGCATCTGGATTGATTTAGAAACGAAGGTCAAATCAATCGAACCAGATAGTATCTCTCTGCTTTACAAAGAACAGACAGACGATATACCCGTAGATTTAGTCCTGTGGACCGTGGGAATGCAGGTGCCCTCTCTGATTCGTTCTCTGCCCTTAAAGCAAAACCAACGCGGTCAACTCGTAGTCACGCCAACCCTCCAGGCTATAGACTATCCAAATATCTTTGCCTTAGGAGACTTAGCTGAATGCCGGGATGCTAGCGGACAGCAGATGCCTGCTACAGCGCAAGTTGCTATCCAGCAGGCCGATTATGTTGCTTGGAATATTTGGGCAAGTCTGTGCGATCGGCCAATGCTTCCTTTCCGATACAAAGACTTAGGAGAAATGATGACCCTAGGCCAAGACAATGCCACTCTCAGCGGCTTGGGTCTAAAACTAGACGGTCAATTAGCGCACCTCGTTCGGCGTCTCATCTATCTCTATAGGATGCCAACCCTAGACCACCAATTAAAAGTCGGCTTTAACTGGATAACCGAACCCTTACGGCAAATACTATCGAATTAAAAAAGGGCATGGGGTATGGGGCATGTTCGCATTGCCCAAGGAAAAGTCAAAAGTCTCAAGGTAATAAGTCAAAAGTGAAGAAATCCAGCTATTCACTCTTCCCAATGCGAATATGCGAACATGCCCCATGCCCAATTCCCAATGCCATGCCAAATACTATCGAATTAAAAAAGGGCATGGGGTATGGGGGGCATGTTCGCATTGCCCAAGGAAAAGTCAAAAGTCTCAAGGTAATAAGTCAAAAGTGAAGAAATCCAGCTATTCACTCTTCCCAATGCCCCATGCGAACATGCCCCATGCCCAATTCCCAATGCCATGCCCAACTCCCAATTCCCAATTCCCAATTCCCAATTCCCAATTCCCAATTCCCAATGTTATTTTTTTTGATGCCGTGGGCACCTTATTTGGCGTGCGGGGTAGCGTTGGCGAAGTCTATAGTAAAACAGCACGCCAATTTGGGGTGAATATTTCTGTAGAAGTTCTCGATAGAACCTTCAAAGAAAGCTTTCGGGCTGCTCCCCCATGCACCTTTCCCGGAGCCGACCCCAAAAAAATTCCTACCCTAGAATTTGAGTGGTGGGAAGCCGTCGCCCTCCGCACCTTCGAGAGCGCTGGAGTTTTAGAGCAATTTGATTCCTGGGCTGAGTTTTTCAAGGAACTCTACGATCGCTTTGCCACGGCAGAACCTTGGTTTATCTATCCCGACATTCCCAGTACCCTAGAACGCTACCAAAGTCTAGATATAGAACTGGGGGTTTTATCCAACTTTGACTCGCGACTTCGCTCGGTCTTAAAAGAACTAGAGCTAGCAGACTTTTTCAGCTCCGTTACCATTTCCACCGAAGTCGGTGCCGCAAAACCCGATCCTCTAATTTTTGCCACTGCCCTGGCAAAACACAACTGCATCCCCGAGGAAGCATGGCATATTGGCGATAGCCGTCAAGACGACTACGAAGGAGCCAATGCTGCTGGGTTGCGAGGCATTTTGCTAGAGCGAGATCTTTAAGTGGGCATGGGGCATGGGGCCCCTACGCCCCGGAGGGCGGGCTACGCCTACGACAGGCTCAGGATAAAATTGGGCATTGGGCATTGGGCATTGGGCGATCGCGCTTTGCCAAATAAAATAGTTCTAAGAAACCCGGGTTTTTCAAAAGCCCGGGTTTCTGGCTCTGCCTGGGTCTGCCTGGGTCTGCGATCGCGCTCTTGTTCTCAAATAAAATAGCTGTCGTTTGCTGAACCGAAGCGCGATCGCAACGGATGGTTGGCAACAGATGGGTAACGGATGTAACGGATAGTTGTGCGATCGCAACGGATGGTTGGCAACAGATGGGTAACGGATGTAACGGATAGTTGTGCGATCGCGCTATAGCGGTTCTCAAATAAGTATAATAAACGATCGGGATGGGAAATGTAGGGGCGACAGCATCCCCCTTGACCATCTCTGCTGTAAAACGAGGATTCTCATATTGGGATGCTTCGCCCTAGACACCTCATATCACATCAATTTGAGAAACGCTATATTGCCAAACAAAATAGCTGTCGTTTGCTGAGCCGAAGAGCGATCGCTATCCCGAAATAAAACAGCCGTCGATTACCGGACCCATTGCGCGATCGCTATCCCGAAATAAAACAGCCGTCGATTGCCACCGCTCCAAAGTAGAAATCCATCGCCTGGGCTTGTCCTCAAGGTCCCAATGCCCAATTTTATCCTGAGCCTGTCGTAGGCGTAGCCCGCCCTCCGGGGCGTAGGGGCCCAATGCCCAATTTTATCCTGAGCCTGTCGTAGGCGTAGCCCGCCCTCCGGGGCGTAGGGGCCCAATGCCCAATGCCCATTTGACAAACTTGTAGTATTGTTGTAGTATTAATGTAACTCAAACAAAATACACTCAATGCCCTATCAAGAGCTGGAATTATCAACGCCCAAGCCGGTGTTGTCCTGGGCGGGTCACGAACTCGGCCCGAATGAAGCGAAGATGGCCCAAAATATGGCGACCTTGCCTTTTGTGTATAAGCACGTTGCTTTAATGCCAGACGTGCATCTGGGCAAAGGGGCCTTAGTTGGGTCGGTGCTGGCTACAAAAGAAGCTATTATTCCCGCAGCAGTTGGGGTCGATATTGGTTGCGGCATGTGTGCGGTCAAAACCCCCTTCACTGCCGACCAACTCGATGGCAAACTGAAAAAAATCCGCCTCGACATTGAAGCAAACGTCCCCGTCGGCTTCAACGAAAACAAAGAGGTGGAAAAGGCAGCGGTAAACTGGCAGGCTTGGCGCGATTTCCAGGAACTGCATCCTGGAGTGCAGCGCCTAGAAAATAAAGCAATGAAGCAGATGGGTTCTCTCGGAGGAGGCAACCATTTTATTGAAGTTTGCCTCGATCTCGATAACCAAGTCTGGCTGATGCTGCATTCCGGTTCCCGCCATATCGGCAATAAGCTGGCTCAATGCCATATCGACACGGCCAAAGAACTTGCCAAACTAGCGGGGAATTCTTTGCCCGACCCAGATTTAGCCCACTTTGTCGCCAATACCCCAGAGTTTGAAGCTTACTGGCGAGATTTGCAATGGGCTCAAGATTATGCTCGCAAAAATCGCGATGTAATGATGGCTCGGGTGCGGCGGGTGGTAGAGAAGCATCTGGCTGGCGGCAAATCGACTGAGCCTTTGTTGGAGGTAAATTGCCATCACAACTACGCCGAAAAAGAAGTCCATTTTGGCGAAGATGTTTACGTTACTCGCAAAGGAGCAGTGCGAGCTGGGGAGAATGACTACGGAATTATCCCCGGTTCTATGGGAGCGAAGTCTTTCATAGTTAAAGGCAAGGGCGATATCCACAGTTATTGCAGTTGCAGTCACGGGGCCGGTCGCTTGATGTCTCGTACTAAAGCTAAGAAGCAATTCACCGAAGCAGACTTAATCGAGCAAACCAATGGCATCGAATGCCGCAAGGATAGAGGAGTTTTAGATGAAATACCTGGAGCCTACAAGCCTATTGATGAAGTGATGAAGCAGCAGTCAGACTTGGTAGAAGTGGTGGCGACGCTCAAACAAGTAGTCTGCGTCAAAGGCTGATTGGCATATTTCCCAGATTTCCATACGCGATCGCCCAGCTTTCTCTAGCAAAGAGCGAAACGCTAAAAAACCAAAAACAAAAGACCCGGTAGCTCTCTCTCGATACCGGGTTTTTTGTTATTCTGGGGCTGGCATTCTCTACCCTACTGAGACTAACCGAGGGAGCAAGTTAGTTCTTGAGATTCCTTCTCTAACAATTGGACGAGGGCATCATCTCCCCGAGATTCCGCCGCTTGCAAGCGTATTTCCAAATTGCGGCAAAGGTTAGCAAAATGAACGTTGGCTACCTCGTTTTTTAGGGCGCGATCGCGGATATAGATTGGCGCTTCTCGGACTGACATGGCTGGTATGGATTCCTGTGCGTTAGCTCTTGCTGGTACGCTCGCTGGCATACTCCCTGGCACGCGGCTTTCGGTCATTTCTCCCGTGCGATAGGCTACCCCCCGATATTTAAGATCCCGCACGGGCTGAGGTACGGGGATATGTCTGGGATAGCGAGTTTGCCAAGAGCAACCCCGATACATCCCGCCGATTCCCGCTTCCATCATGTCGATGCTTGGGCGATCGCAATCATAGCCAACGCCGCGATAAGTCAGTTTCATATAGAGTCCTCCTATGGGTCAGAGCCTGGAGCTGGTCCAGTAAAAAGTGATGATTTGAAAACAACTAGCGTTTTCTGTATTCAATTATACAGTTTTTTAGGAAGGCATTCAGTTTTGAAACAAAAATTCATACTAGGAGACAAGGGTAGTGGGGGGACTGGGGGACTGGGAGACCGGGGGACATGGGGACATGGGGACATGGGGACATGGGGACGGACATGGAATATATAAGAGTACCTGGACAGAAATACACCCGGACGCTGCTATCTTTTGCTCCTTATCAAGAGCTGGTTTGCCGCTGGTTTGCCGCTGGTTTGCCGCTGGTTTGCAGGTTTCGAGACAGGAACGAACCCCAAGGACTGTCACCAATTTGGTCAAAAAGCTTCTCCTTATCCCTTGTCCCCATGTCCCCCGGTCCCCATGTCTCCCAGTCCCCCGGTTCCCATTTTTCTGGGTCCCTATGTCCCCATGTCTCCCAGTCCCCCAGTCCCCCAGTTCCGGCCTGCAACCCGAGGCTTACAATCCAAAACTAAAATCTAAAGACTAAAAAATCAGATGAGCATCTGCATTAATCCTCAATGCCCAAACCCAGAAAATCCCGATAGCGTCCAGTTTTGCCAAAGTTGCGGTAGCGAGTTGCTCTTCTTAGGACGCTATCGGGCTATCCGAGAAATGGGAAAAGGTGGTTTTGCCAAAACTTTCGAGGTCAGCGAAGGCGGCAACCGCAAAGTCTTGAAAATGCTCTTGCTGGGCGACCCCAAAGCTGTCTCCCTATTTCAGCAAGAAGCACGGGTACTCGCCCAGTTCAATCGCCCCGGAATTCCCAAAGGCGAGGGCTATTTCACCTATATGCCCAGAAATGCCAAGGAGCCCCTACATTGCTTGGTTATGGAATATATAGATGGGGAGGATTTAGTGCAGTGGTTCAAAAATCGCGATTTTGAGCCCATCGAGGAATCCCAAGCTATCCAATGGCTCAAGGAATTAGCCGCTATTTTGCATCGGGTTCACCAACAAAACTTTTTCCATCGGGATATCAAGCCTTCTAATATTATGCTCGCTCCCAATGGTCGCTTGGTATTGATTGACTTTGGCGCGGCGCGGGAGGTTACTCAGACTTACTTCGAGAAAGTTCAAAGTGGAGAAAATGTTACTGGGATTATTTCCGCTGGCTATACTGCTCCAGAACAGGCGACAGGCAAAGCCGTACCCCAATCAGATTTCTTTTCCTTGGGTCGCACATTTGTTTATTTGCTTACCGGCAAAGCACCTACTACGTTTAAGGAAGATCCGAAAACGGGTAAACTTTTGTGGCGAGAAAACGCCCCCCAAGTCTCCGCACCTCTGGCAGATTTTATAGACGAGCTGATGGGGCTGCTCCCAGCTTCTCGGCCGCAAAGTACCGGAGATTTACAGCAGCGTTTGGCGCAGCTCAATAGTGGTTTTACAACTCGCCCGGGTACTCAGCCCGGTTCTAGCGGAGAACTTTCGCAGGTAGGCACTGTTGCAGCCAGTCCCGGGCAAAAAAACCAAAACCAGACTTTGGCAAACCAAGCTCAAGGGGATCTTCCTTCTTATACAAAATGGGTAGTGGGTGCTGTCATCCTAGTGCTGGGTTGGGCGGGATTTGAAATCTATAATGCTCAGCGATCGCCGCTTGTTCAGCAACCCTCTACCTCCATTCCTGCCGCAACGCCAAAGCCGCCTACTTCTTCTCCCACCCCAACGCCACAGCCCACAGCCAGCCCCACTGCCCAGCCGACATCCCAGCCTATTCCAAAACCTACATCCGAGCCGAAGCCCGAGCCGACGCCCGAGCCGACGCCCGAGCCGAAGCCCGAGCCGAAGCCCGAGCCGAAGCCCGAGCCGACGCCCGAGCCGACGCCCGAGCCAACGCCAGAGCCGAAGCCCGAGCCAACGCCAGAGCCGACGCCCGAGCCAACGCCAGAGCCGACGCCCGAGCCAACGCCAGAGCCGACGCCCGAGCCAACGCCCGAGCCGACGCCCGAGCCGAAGCCCGAGCCTACACCGGAGCAGACGCGGCCCCCTAAGACTGCTTCTGGCGGGTCTTCTCTGGCCACTATCAAAGCACATAATAAGCGCGTGAATTCTGTGGCGATCGCTAGCAATGGTGGAGCGATCGCCAGTGGTAGCGGGGACAATGATGTCAGGCTCTGGAATCCCAGTACCGGAGACAGGGTAAACTCTCTCTCCCGACATATGGGTCCGGTATTGTCTGTAGCGATTAGTCCCGACGGGCAGACCCTTGCCAGTGGCAGCGCTGATAGCAATATTATGCTTTGGAATGCCAGTAATGGTCGTTTGCGGCGCACTCTTACGGAACATCGAGATCAAGTTCATGCAGTGGCGTTTAGTGCTGACGGTCAAACTCTGGCCAGCGGGTCCGGGGGAATTGGTGGAGATTTCAGGGTTTTGCTCTGGGATGCCAATAGCGGCCAAGTGCAGCAAGCCTTGACGGGCCATACAGACCGGGTTTTGTCGATCGCATTTAGTCCCGATAGCAAGGCGATCGCTACTGGCAGTGCCGAAAAAGACGGAACTATCAAAATTTGGGATGCTAACACCGGCCAAGCCCTGCAAACCCTCGAAGGCAGCTCTTCATATATAAACTCTGTTGCATTTAGTGCCGATGGCCAAACTCTAGCTAGCACCAATTCCAGCCGCATTCAACTTTGGGATGTTGCTACAGGCGATCGTCTCCGCCAGCTCAAAGGTCATACTCGCAAAGTAAATGCCATTGCTGTTAGCCCTGACGGTCAGTTCTTAGCTAGTGCCAGCGACGATCGCACTGTCAAATTATGGGATTTAGCTACCGGCAAAGAGCTAGACACCCTTAAAGGTCATCGCGGGCGGGTTCGCTCTATCGCCTTTAGCGCCGACGGCCAGACTATTGTCAGCGGCAGCGACGACGGAACTATTCAAGTATGGCAAGCACCTTAATAGCAGTCAGCGGTCAGCGGTCAGCCCATGCGCGGAGGGCAGAGCGTAGCTCTTCTGCACGACTGCCGTTCCTAGCTTTGGCCAGCCTTTAATTATCCTAACTTTAATGCATAGTGCTATACTTGTAGCATGTCGGTAATTATATCAAATCCGCGATTATCGCTGATATCAAATCGGCATCAATCCCCCTCGGGTTTCCGGATAGCGCCCCGGATCGTTGATATTAATTAAAAGTGGGTGGAATATAGAAAAAAAGATAGCACGCTATCTCAAGAGAAAATATGAAGCGATCGCGCTTGTTACGGCATTTATGAGCATAATTTTTCAAGACATATATAGGGCGTCTAAATCGGTTGCGATCGTAAGAGTAGCCAGAAACCTGTTGCGCGCATTAGTTACCGTTTTTATTGCTAGAACGCGAATAATTTAGACGCTAATGTATTTCTCGATTGCGATCGCGATCGCACCTTCGCTACAGTAAAAATGCCATATTAATAAGCAGTACATCAAGGACTAATATAAAGTCCGGTTAAATACCCACAGAAAAAGTTTGTAATCTACCGTAGGAGGGGCGTCCCGCCTGTCCGCTTGGTATCTTTGGGACAGGCGGGACGCCCGTCCTACGCAGAAGCTTTTTTTGGGCATTCAAACCGACATGATATAACGTAGGGATTTCACCTTAGAAATATCATCAAGAATAGGCAATATCTCAATAGGGCAGCAATAGCAGACGTAAGGCTGACCGGGGAGCAATCGCAATAAAAATCATAAAATTAATTGTTATATCAAATCCGGTTAAACAGTCATAGTAGGGGCAGTCCCCCCGTTCCCCCCGTGCCCGCCCCAGACCAATCGGGGCAGCCACGCTCTTGACTGCCCCTACGGTACGGTATTTATGAGTATTTAACCGGACTTGATATAATTAAATCTAACAATTAGATTTAATTTTCAAAAATATAGCACTACCGACTAAAGTTAGGACAGTTACAAAACGCGCTTGAGTGCGTATGGCAAGACTTTAGCTGACTGCTGACCGCTGACAGCTAATCGCTTACTGCTATAAATGCTATCGTTCCGGTTTCTTAAGTTGACCGGATTTATTATTTAATGTATATAGCGCAACTAATTGCACTGTTATATATAGCTTTTTAAATAAAAAATGAGAAAGACATTAAAGCAAAATTAATTATTTTTGTTGTTCAAATAAAGACCGGAATCTTAGGTATTATTCAGAATAATTAGTTAGAAATAGCCGTACTTTTAAATCCTGGTTATCTATGGAGTTGCTAGAAACTAATACCTTTGGTGTCTTGGTAGATGAAGACTTCTACTTGACCAATAATATCGACGTGCAAGCTGCCGTAGAAAGCGGGCAATTTAGCTCGGCAACAGAGCATTTTAGCCTCTACGGTCGCTATGAGTTGCGCCAACCAATCTCTGGCTTTGATTACGCTTACTATTTAAGCGACCTTCCCGATAGCACCACAGCTTCAGAGCGATCGGAAATGATTCTTGCTCTAGAAAGTGACGATATGGTTATCGGTATGGGAGGGGATGACTTTGTTAATGGAAACCTTGGGGATGATATTCTCAATGGCAACCTTGGCAACGATACCCTTCGGGGCGGCCAGGGAAATGACATTGCATGGGGCGGAGAAGAAAATGATTTTGTCTTCGGTGACAAAGATAGCGATACCCTTTGGGGCAATTTAGGAAATGACGAGGTATTAGGTGGTATAGACGATGACTTTTTATTTGGCAATATTGGCAACGATACTCTGAATGGCAACCAAGGAGAAGATACATTATATGGCGGTCAGGACGACGATCTTGTTCGAGGCGGCCAAGACAATGATTGGCTCTTTGGAGATAAAGGGAATGACACCCTATTTGGCGACAAAGGTGCGGATACGCTAACAGGCGGCAGCGGTAGCGATCGCTTCGCTATCGGTTCGGGCACCGGAGGTCCTAATGTCTCTGACGCCGACTACATAATGGACTTTACCATTGGCCAGGATTTTATCCAATTAACCGATGGTTTGACATTCCAACAATTAAATATATTAGCTGGCACTGAAGAATACGAAGGTCACGCTATTATCCAAAATGCCGTCACTGGCGAATATTTGGCTATCGTTAGAGAAGTTGATATTAGCGCGATCGCCTCCGCAGATAACTTCTTGGCAGAGACTGCTGTAACTCAAGCGCCTAGAAACCGCAGCAATTTGTCACCTCAAAATAGAGAGCCCATCGATAGTACAGATAGTACGAATAACTCTGCAAGCAATAATAACTTTGACAATCTCGATAGTGCGATCGGTATCGGTACTGATAGTATCGATAATTCCAGCAATACTAACAACACTGCCAGCACCAATAACGCTGGCGATAGTATTGATAACCGAAACTTCCCGGAACTTGTCAGTAACAATATAACTACTAATAATCGAGATAACAATACTGGCGCTACGGATAGCGCTGGCAATACTGGCAATCCCGATAATACTGGCAATACTGGCGCTACGGATAGCGCTGGCAATATCGGCAATACAGATACTGCGGGCAATACCGGCAATACAGATACTGCGGGCAATACCGGCAATACAGATACTGCGGGCAATACCGGCAATTCTGCTACAACAGCAATCAACAATGCACCGACTGTTACTTCCCTGATCCGCACGGGAACCGAAAACACCGATATTGCTTTTAGTGCCACGGACTTTACCAGTCAGTTCTCAGACATTGACGGCGATCGCCTCGCCAAAATACAAATTACTGCCCTGCCAGGGAATGGCACTCTTAAACTCAGTGGCACTGCGGTTAACCTCAACCAAGAAATTAATCTCGGCGACTTAGGCAATCTGAATTTTACTCCCGATGCCAACTTTAACGGTAACGCCAGTTTCGACTGGACCGGCCATGACGGCACGGAATATGCGGCTACGGCGGCTAAAGTTATTCTGAACATCAATCCGGGCAATCCAGGCAACAATGCGCCCACGATCGCCGATCTAAACCAGTCCAACAACCAAAACACTGAAATCGCCTTTAATGTCGCTGACTTTACTAGCGCTTTCAGCGATGTTGATGGGGATAGCCTCGCCAAAATTAAAGTAACTTCTCTGCCGACTTTCGGCATGCTTAAACTAGGCGGCGTCTCCGTGACGGCAAATCAAGAGATTGATGTTGCCGACCTGAATAATCTCAGCTTTACTCCGTTGGTTAATTTCAACGGCAGTACCAGTTTCGGCTGGAATGGTTTTGACGGAACGACTTATGCTGCCGTAGATGGCACGGTTAATATTGATGCCCAGCCAGCAGGCAGCACCCAGGCTGCAGCCTGGGATATTGGCACTCTGGAAGGAAATCGACCTTTTAATGATGCGGTAGGTGCTACAGATCCTGAGGATTACTACAAATTCGCTCTAAGTTCTAAGAGCAATTTCCGCGTGGCGATCGACAATCTGACTGCCAATGCAGATATAGAACTCCTCGACAGTAGCGGCAATGTTCTGGAATCTTCAGCCCAGGGTGGCACTGTAGCAGATGTTATTGCTACTCCCCTAGATGCTGGCAGCTACTACGTTCGGGTCTCGGGCAATAGCGATACTGACTACAATCTCGTTGTTTCCTCTCAAAGTATTACTACGACTGGCAATGCCTACTACGTCTCCGCTGATGGCAACAACTTGGGTGCGGGAACCTTTGACGACCCATTCAAAACGATTCAAAAAGCGGCCGATATAGCTCAGGCGGGAGATGCGGTCTATATTCGCGGCGCGACTTATCGGGAAAAAGTCATTCCCCAGAATTCTGGAACTGCCGGAGCGCCGATTACTTTCACGGCTTATGCTAATGAAGAAGTGACGACAAGCGGGACGGAACTGATTAGCGGCTGGACTCAGAATAATCGCGAGATTTACAAAGCCAATATGGGTTGGGACTTAGGCGAAGGCAGCAACCAAATTTTTGTGAACGGAGAGATGATGGTTGAGGCTCGCTGGCCGAATATTCCCGATAGTAAAAGTCTGGCGTCAATTAGCCGGAACGAGTTGGCGATCTCCGATACGGGCGGCATTGATAACCCAAATGCTCCAGCGGGGAGTATCGCGCGAGGCAATTACACCGACAGCGATTTAGACAATGCCAATTTTGCCGATGATTTCTGGGTTGGTGCGAAAATTAATACTATTCCCGGATGGATCTGGACGCCTAAGACCGGCACGGTTGTCAGCAATTCTAACGGAAGCATCGAGTTTGACTTTCCTTATGGAGGCTCCGTAGAATACTTACCCCGAGAGTTGAACCCCTATTATTTGTGGGGCAAGTATGAAGCTCTAGATACGGCAAAAGAGTGGTATTACGATAACGGGGAGCTGTTCTTGTGGTCTCCCAATAGCGATGATCCCAGCAATTATACAGTGGAGGCCAAGCGGCGAGAATGGGCTTGGGAAATAATCCAAAAAGATTACATTAACCTCGAAAACATTAACGTGTTTGGTGCCGGAATCAAGGTTTGGCGAAGTAATAATGTCATTTTGGACGAAATTGACTCTCAGTATGGTGCCCATAAGACTTTATTCGACGACACGGGTGCCGATAAAATATGGGAGAATGGGGAGACTGGACAGCCTGGGCAAACTACTAGCAAAAGTATTGCCATTACTGACGGCAGTAATAATCTGATAACAAATAGTCGCATTGCCTACAGCTCCGGTAACGGTATTTTTATGAGGGGCACGAGCCATCAAATAACCAATTCTGTTATTCACGACATTGGCTACTCGGGAGTAGTTGCTGGAGCAATCGATCTTTACGGTCAAGGACACGAAGTTACCAATAATACTTTCTTTGGTAGCGGCTCGCGATTAATTAACTTACATGTCAATGGTGCTAGTAAGATTTTGAATAACGAATTGTATGATGCTGGTAAAATAGCCGTTGATTTTGGTGCTATTACTGCTTTTGAAAGTGACGGAGGCGGTAGCCAAATTGCTTACAACAGCATTCACGATATCCAGGCTCTAGCCGATAAAAGTAACCAATATTGGGGCTCTACTGGAATTACTCTGGAGAAATCAAAAGGCTATGATGTCGAAAACAATGTCATATACAACACCAGCATTGAAGGATTCAAATTCTACAATAGTACGCTACTTGGTGGGCCAAACATTAATCTCAGAAACAATACTATCGATGGGGAGATATTGTTTAATGCTCGAGGAGGTACTCTGGATGGATCTACAGTCGAGAATAATATCTCTTCCGGTAATGCCTATGTACTGAATACCAGCGATGTGGTAGATGTCAACAATCTGGAAACTTCTGACTTTAGTTCGATTTTTGCAGATCCGACTAACCGCGACTACCAACTCAAAACTAATATAAGCCAAGGGGCGATCGCCTTTGGTCAAGAGCCTTGGACTCCAGGGGCTGTTCTCTCGGGAGATGACTTTTATTCCCTCGATATTCAGGCTAGTGCGCCACAAAATGGCAAAATTAGCGGTCAGCTTGTTGGGTTAGATGTTGGCAATAAATTACCAGAGGATTTTCAGCTTATTATTGGCAATGCCCCGGCCAGCGGCAAGTTCAGCTCTACTTATTTCGACCCCAACACGGATTTAGCTACGGTTACTTTCACTGATGTAGAAGTCGGGGATGCTAAGGGAGTTCAACCGATTTTTGTTCAAATTGGCAACAATACTCCAATTTATCTGGGTAAAACCATTAATTTGGGCTAAAAAAATAATATTTGCGCTTCCCGCGCTTCCCTCGTATTAGATTCGCGATCGCCAAGCCTCATTTTTAGCTAGCTAACTAAGTAAAAATGAGGCTATTATTTTCTGACGGGAAATAACTTTTTAAGGCGCTCCCACCTAAACTTCCCCGCTGCCAGCTAAAATGAACATCCACCTCGATATCAAATAAGGTTGCATACTTTTTCATTACAAAATAAAATTATTAATATTGCGCATTACAGCTTTTATTTATTAAGGTAAATCGCTCACTTTTCAAAACTACAGACTACTAGCTAGAAAGTTTTGGCTATTAAATTAAGTATTTTTGCTCATTGACAGTTTTGTAGTATGATTGTAATATATAAAAAAGATGGTAATTGGGAAATCTCTCTTGGTGCTTTTAAGATAGGACCTACCCAAATAGCCGTTGTTTATAGAGTTATGTATTTGATATAAGGAGGTTTAAATTGATTTTATTTTTTTGGTTTGCCGTTTCTGCTATAGAGAGCCTTATGGCCGCCAAAAGTCAACCCCTATCGATTCTGAGGGAATTGAGAGGTTATAGATTTTTCTGGAGCCGATCCAAAAAGTTCGGAGATCTTCCCCTCAAATACTACTGACGCCAAAAAGTTCTGAGTTCATCATAGATATTGTTAGTTTATCGCAGCAAAAACAATCCCCTCACTTAGAGAGGACCCGTATGCTAATTGGCAAGCGGGCCAGAGTAGTTACGACTGAACCAACCAATTATTTTGAAAAGTATTTTGGCAGAAAACCGGAATTAGGTTAACAGAACCTGTAGTAAATACTACTTCGTCAGGCGTACCAGCTATCGGCTACCCACTCGCTGGCACTCGAATGCAGATCGAGACGTCACTCTAGTAAAGAAGCAATTCTTAAGGAAAGCTTAATTTTAAGGAAAGCTTAAGATTCTTTACTCGGAAAATGTCATATCCATGACATAGAATAAGAGAAAAGACAAACTCGTAATGACTTCGTTTAGCTAGCTTCTATAATTTATAGATCCGCGCTCGGAGGGCGGTGTAGCCCAAAACGCCAACCCTAGCGCCAGCCCCATGATGGGGAGCTTCTACCAACTTCATAAAGGCTCTTTGCGCTATTGCCTGCCCGTAAGGACAATCCCCTCTATTCTCATTTAGGAAAATCAGGGGAGCAGTTGCCCTTGGAGTTGGGCGGGTGCTTGCTACGCATCTAATTTGTTTGGAGTACTGCTTACCCATGCCCAATATCAAAACCCAGCCACAAACCGCTAAACAAACTTTTATGGGCGCACGACGGAGCGACCCTACTGATACAATTCGCACCTACCTCCATGAAATCGGTCGCGTACCGCTGCTAACCCACGAACAAGAGATTGTTTATGGGAAGCAGGTGCAGCAAATGATGCAACTGCTAGAAGCTAAGCAAGAACTGGCCGCAAAACTAGATCGAGAGCCGACCGATAGAGAATGGGCCGACCACCTCAAAACAAGCGTCAAGGATCTCAAGCAGATGTTGCATCTGGGGCGGCGGGCGAAGCAAAAGATGATTGAAGCGAATTTGCGCTTGGTGGTAGCGATCGCCAAGAAGTATCAGAAGCGCAATCTAGAGTTTTTGGATCTAATTCAAGAAGGAACCCTTGGCTTGGAGCGAGGGGTAGAAAAATTCGATCCAACTCGGGGCTATAAGTTTTCCACTTATGCTTACTGGTGGATTCGTCAAGCTATTACCCGGGCGATCGCCCAACAGGCTCGCACAATTCGCCTGCCCATTCACATCACTGAAAAGCTCAACAAAATCAAGAAAATACAGCGGGAACTCGCCCAGGAACTCGGTCGTACCCCTACTCCAGCCGAAATCGGCAAAGCACTAGAGCTAGAACCTTCTCAGATACGCGAGTATCTATTACTGGCTCGCCAGCCAATTTCTCTGGATCTGCGGGTTGGGGACAACCAAGATACCGAATTGCAAGATCTTCTGGAGGATGTAGAGGCATCTCCGGAAAACTACATTACCCAGGAGTTGATGCGGGAAGACCTAGAAAATCTCCTGGCCGAGCTTACGCCTCAGCAACGGGATGTAATTAGTTTGCGTTTTGGTCTCCACGATGGTCGCGAACTGTCCTTGGCCAAAGTCGGCGAACGGCTAAGTCTCAGTCGGGAGCGAGTGCGCCAGCTCGAACACCAAGCTCTAGCACATCTACGTCGCCAGCGGGCTAACGTGCGCGAATATCTTGCCAGCTAGAGAAAATTTATTTGCTTTGGTTCTTAAGGCATTTAGCTCTCAGCTCTCAGCTAGTCGCTGACTGCTGGGAGCATCTTTTGTTTTGTAACGCCGCCATCATACTTAGGTAACAGAGCCTGGAACCTAAGCGTGATGGCGGCGTTACGAACGGGACTATATAGCAGTAAGCTCTCAGCTATCAGCAGTCAGCTTGAGCGTCAGATCGAGCAGTATATTTAGCGCAAGAGAGCGCTGTGCGGCACCTACAAATAGAGCCTTTGCGTAAGTCCTGTAGCGATCGCTAATTGCTCGGAGCTAACCGCTAAATGCAGCAGAGCAGCAGAGCTAAAAGCTAAATGCAGCAGAAGAGCAGCAGAGCTAAATGCAGCAGAGCTAAAAGCTAAAAGCTAAAAGCTAAAAGCTAAAAGCTAAAAGCTAAAAGCTAAAACTCGATTCCTGCTTGAGCCTTAATCTGTTGCTCGCGGAGGGGATGTTTAATCAATTTCATTTCTGTAACCAAGTCAGCTCGCTCGATTAGTGCTGCTGGAGCGCCTCTACCCGTGAGGATAATATGGCTGTCTGCTGGTTTTTGTTCTAAACCAGCAAGCACTTCTTCCACAGATAGATATCCCAGCTTGATAGCGACGTTGATTTCATCTAATAAAACAAGCTTAAATTCAGGATTGCCCAGAAACGATAGCGCCACAGACCAAGCTTCATGGGCTTTTTCTGTATCGCGCTGGCGATCTTGAGTTTCCCAGGTAAAGCCTTCTCCCATTGCACGGAATTCTAGTTGGGTCTCCCATCGGCTTAAGACTTCTTTCTCCGCCGGTTCCCAGGCCCCTTTAATAAATTGGACGATCGCCACCCGGTAGCCGTGACCGAGCGATCGCAATACCATCCCCAAAGCTGCAGTCGTCTTCCCCTTGCCATTACCAGTATTGACAATAATCAGACCTTTCTCTTTGGAGGCTTTGGCCAATCGCTGGTCCTGCACCTCCTTGCGTCGCTGCATCTTGAGCCGGTATTGCTCTGGGGTCAGCGACCCAGGCTCGGCGATCGTATTCTCCTGTCGATTTTCCTTCAAATCCAGATCGGTATTTATTTGCATTGCTAGTCACCAAACCTACTGTTTAGCTTATATTTCAAGGGAATTGGGAATTGGGAATTGGGCATTGAGATTTAAGGAATGAGTTTTGAGTTTTAAGTTTTAAATTAAATACGCAAACTGCTCGATTTAATTATAGATATAGAGTTTGGTGCGCGGTGCGTCACCCTACAAATAGTGTCTCTGCGTAAGTCCTGTTAAAGACTTTTAACTCAAAACTCAAAACTTAAAATTGACACCTTGGTCCCTATTCTCTCATGTCCCCATTCCCATTTTTAGGTTAAACTTAGGTTAAGATAAGGTAAATAAAATTTAATGCAGTCTCTAATTAAGGGACCATATATAAATATTGGTAAGAATCCTTAGCCGGAAGACGACTCTTGGAGCCGCTTTCTGGACTGCTCGTACTTGAGGGAACTCAGGCCAAATCCTTTAGTGGCTGTAAAAGGTTGCAGATTTTATCATTCTGGAGGAAACTATGATGGACAAAGATAATTTTCTTCATCCTCGCAGTCGCTACCGGGGCAAGTTTACGCCAGAGAACTTGGCCTTTAATGCCAATCTCCAAGAGTTTGCTCAGAGAGTGAGTTATATCTGTTGCCTAGAAACGGGTGGGAAGATATCGCCAGAACAGGCTTATTACGAGATTAAGGACCTCTGGAAACAATTGAAAAAATCTAAGCAAGAACTGCGAATAGGGGAGCAACCCGATAACCCCCGAGACTCAGAAAGCTAAGGCAAATAGACTTTACAATAGCGAACAATAGCAATATGGGTGCGATCGCAGCCATTGGCAATATTTCAGAATTAGCGCTTCATAATTTTTTTTTGCAAGGCGGTTTTTGCTCAAAATGCGATCGCCTCAAAATGGTCTGCCAGGACTTACGCATGGGCTCTACGCATAGGGGCGATCGCGGGGGGATTGCCCCTACAAATACTAGATATAAATAAATATTTTGCGTAAGTCCTGTCTGCCTCAAAATGCAATGAATGCTATTTGGCAAAATCCGGACAAGCTGCGATTTTGACGAAATACTTATTGTAAGCAGGACTTACCCAGGACTTACTGCCTAAGTCGCGATCGCTTGGCTTGTCAATTTTTGAGGGGTAGCAATCTTCCCACAGTCGCCATTACCCGTTGCTACCCCCTAGTTAAGTCTTTAAATCGGTTTTTGAAATATAGATTTTGATAATTTGATAACAACGATACTAAATAATATTTGACGGTTGAAACAACCTGTTTGTAGGGGCTGTAAAAGGCTGTAAAAACGATCTGAGATAGGCGTTTAACCTTCGGAGACGATCGATTTAAGGGGGATTGTCCCTAGATTGTTTTATACAACAGGACTTACGCACAGGCTCTATTTTTAAGGTGCTTCTTGCGCACCCTACTCTATATCTAGAGTTATATTTGGCAATTTGCGTAAGTCCTAATACAAATTAATCGTATTTTATAGAAGTCCATATTTCTGCATCCTTGCATAATTGCACGCAGTACCAGTATTTTTTATCTAAAGATCAAGAAATGATTGTATTAACAGAATTAGAAGCAGCAAGGTTATTTTTCGATGAAACCTATTATCTAAGCGCCAATCCCGACGTTAGGGAAGCTATAGCTGGCGGCGCTTTCAGTCAGGGTTGGCAACATTTTGGTGCCTTTGGAGCCGCTGAAGGACGCAACCCAAGTGCGGGTTTTGATACGGCCTACTACCTGAGCGAGAATCAAGATGTGGCGGCGGCTCTTGCTAGCGAAGCAATTAGTAGCGCTTTTGGCCATTATATTGTTTTCGGTCGAGAGGAAGGTCGCGCTCCCGTCGATCCTTTGACTGGTCTAATTGAGGGAATTACTTTAAGTAGTAGGCTAGAAGTGGATTTACTCGCTAGCAACGGTGCTGCGGAATTATTCGACGAATCTTATTATTTGGCAAATAATACTGATGTAGCAGCAGCGTTAGCTGGCGGGGCTTTTAAGTCGGGTCGAGAACATTTTATTTTATATGGCGCTGCGGAAGGACGCAACCCCAGCGAGAGTTTTGATACTATTTATTATCTGGAGCAAAATTCAGATGTAGCTGCTGCCCTGGTTAGTGGGGCGATCGCCAGCGCTTTTGGGCATTACCTTCGCTCCGGTCGCTCGGAAGGTCGCCTCAGTAACCGACCTCCGAGCAATATTTTGGTAAATAGAGATCGCTCGGTTAGGGATGTAACTGGTCAAGAAGCGATAATCCCAGATACGCAAGTCAATTTAATTAACTCTCAGACCCAGCAAGTAGAAGAGGAAGCAATAGTCTCAAATAGGCAAGCCAATTCAATTAACTCCCAGACCCAGCAAACTACAGTCGCTACTGTAAATTGGCCTCAATTAGTTAGTGCAGCGTTGGTGAGCCCGCTAAATCCAACAGATAGTAGCGACTCTAATGATAGTGGCTCTAATAATAATGCTGCGAGCGACTCGATTAGCGAGACCGACAATACCGGCAGCAGCGCTAGTAGCTCGAACAATAGCAGTACCGACAATAGTAGTAGCTCTAACAGTAGTAGTACCGACAATAGCAGTACCGACAATAGCAGTAGCTCTAACAATAGCAGTACCGACAATAGTACCGACAATAGTAGTAGCTCTAACAGTAGTAGCTCTAATAGTAGCGCCTCTAATAGTAGCGGCTCTAACAGTAGCGACAATAGCAGTAGCTCTAATAGTAGCGGCTCTAATAATAGCGTTACCAATCCCGGTATTTTGGCATTTAGCAGCGGTAACTTTAGCGTTAATGAAGGAGACGGGACAGCAACGATCGCTATTTCTAGGACGGGGGGTAGCGATGGAGAGGTAAGCGTAGATTATATTACTGGCAGTAGCGGTACGGCAATGGCAGGAACGGATTATGCTACTGCAAGCGGCACTTTAACATTTGCCGATGGAGCGAACAATGCTAGTTTCGCGATCGCAGTCTTAGATGATACTAACTTTGAGGGCGACGAGACAGTTAATCTGGTTTTGAGCAATGCTACGGGCGGTGCGACTCTAGGAACTGTAACTAGCTCTACTCTGACAATCGTTGACAATGATGCGGCTAATCCGGGCAGCTTGCAATTTAATAGCGCTAACTTTAGCGTTAATGAAGGAGAAGGGACAGCAACAATAGCTATTTCTCGGACGGGGGGTAGCGATGGAGAGGTAACCGTAGATTATATTACTGGCAGTAGCGGTACGGCAACGGCAGGAACGGATTATACTACTGCAAGCGGCACTTTAACATTTGCCGATGGAGAAACCAGCAAGAGTTTTTCAATTCCGATTGCCGACGATGGGGACGCAGAAAGTAATGAAACGGTAGAAATAACCCTGAGCAATGCGGTTGGGGGCAGTTTGGGTAGCCAGAATATGACGACTCTGACAATATTAGATGACGATCCGATCGGAGGACTGCCAGCGGCTATAGATTCTACTTTTGTTGGCTTTAGTGCTTTAACTTCTGAAGCGGCGATCGCTGCTACCAAAGCGCAACGACTTACTATTGGCACGCAAACTATTTATATCGGCACTGACCAAAAATCGACTAATAACCAAAATCCGATTATCGCTAGTTTTGATAGTGCCAATCCTGCCAATAATTGGGTGCGAAACGACTATGAGACCGCTGGCGCTGACGGTCGAGGTTTCGGCTTATTCTGGGATGGCACCAATCTCTATGGCGTATTTAGCATAGATGGAACTCAGGGCACTTCCAGCCAAGATTTTCGCCGCGCAACTACCGGAGCAACGCAAAATTGGCTCAAGAGTTACGGATCTGGGGGCGGCGCAAAAGTTTCCGTCCTAGCTCGGATTAATCCAGCGACAGGAGAGATGACCGAGGCAGCCTATTTATCAGCTCTACTCAGTAGCGGCAAAAGCAATACTCTTACGGTTACCGATATCTCGACTAACGCCAACGGTAATTTGGTAGTCCAAGCTCAGTCTTTCTTTTCTCCTCGCAACCCCGATGGCACCCGAATGACCCAAGTAGGATCTGGCTCTTCTCCTTTTGATTATACTGTCGAGATTACTCCTGATTTAAAAACTGTTGTCAGTACCTCGGCTGTTGGCTGGCAATAGCGATCGGCTTTAAGGAGACTTCTGGGAAAGAAAGTACCGCTTTTTTTTGGGAGGGGTTGGGGGCATCGCGCTCCTATCCCTCTTGAGCGGGTACTTTTATTCCCAGAATTAACCTAAGCTGCAAATGGTTTAGGAATGCTATAGAATAAATAATTATACAAATGGCCCCAGATATACCTATCTTGACTAAAGTCGAGGTCGATCTAGGGGATAGATAGCCTAGATCGACCTGTTTTTGCTTCAAAACCCTAAAAAATAAGTAGTATTGTTTTCTAGAAAACAGAAAAAAGTATTTTGGCGAGTACCCTAGAGAATAGGAGCTAAATTTTTTTGGCTCGATCGCGATCGCTTTCACCAAGGGGACCAACCCTGATGCTGGATTTTTCTGCCCAACGAGCCATTAATCGCCACCCTCCGACCGCCACAGCTTCGACCCCAGTGGCAGAAGCGATCGCCACCCTTGCAGAAGAACAATTCTCCGAATGCCTGGACCAAACGATATCGAACGAAGTTATTGGCGCTAGAGACTGCCTCTTAGTAGTAGAGGCTTGCCAAGATAACTCAGAAGAACCGCCTCAATTAATAGGCTTGTTTTCTAACCGAGATGTAGTGCGGTTAAGCGCCTCTGGGGCTAACTTAGCAAACTGCACCGTCGGGGAAGTGATGACCGCCGACCCTCTCGCCCTGGAAGAATCGAAGGCGCAAGATATCTTTCTCATCCTAAAACAATACGAACGGTATCGAGTTTCCCATCTACCCGTGGTTAACGATCGGGGCGGATTAGTCGGGTTAATCGATCCATACAGTTTGCTACAGGGGATTAAAGCTATAGAAGACTCTTTCCCTACTTGCCCCGAGCCAAACCGAAGGGCAAGCCCCGAGCTTAGTATAAGGATGCCCGCAACGCAAAGCCCCCTTCCTTCTCCCCTGCCATCTGCCGTTTTGACACCAGTTGAGAATTCGCTAGTTGAGAACTCCGCAGTTGAGAACTCGCTAGTTGAGAACTCGCTAGAAAAAATAAAACAACAAACAAAAGACGACGTAGAAACAAGAGTCGAGGAGCGAACTGCTCAATTGCGGCTGGAGATATTAGAAAGCCAGCGAGCAGAAGAGGAGAAAAGCCAGCTAATCGCTTCTCTCCAAAAAAGCGAGGCTCGCTATCGTGCCATTGTCGAAGACCAAACGGAATTAATTTGTCGTTATACGCCAGATGGCACCCTGATTTTTGTCAATGAAGCTTACTGTCGCTATTTCGGCAAACAGCGTCAGGAGTTACTCGGGCAGAGCGCTTTCTCGTTCGTTCTCGACCGAGACCGGGAAAAATTGGTCAAGCACGGAGAGTCTCTCTTTGCTCTAACCTCCAGCGACCCAGTGGCGACGGTTGAGTATCGGGTGGCGGTCAATGGAGAAGTCCGCACTCAGCAATGGACAGAGCGAGCCATCTTTAACGGAGAACGTCAGGCAATCGAGTTCCAGGCTTTGGGACGGGATATCACCGAGCGCAAGAATGCAGAGTTAGAACTCAAGGCTAGAAAAGAGCGATTGCTGATGGTAATCGAAACGGTTGGAGAAGGCATTACCTTTAGCGATGGAGCTGGATATTTTGAAATTTTCAATTCTAAAATGGAGGAGATTACTGGCTATTTGAAGGCAGAGGCGAACAAGAGCGGCAACTTTTTGGGCTTTATCTATCCCGATCCGGCAGAGTATCAAAAGGCTATTTCTGGAATTCAAGAGATTATCCAGCAGGGAGGATGCCGAGATGTAGAAACGACAATCCGGGCTAAAGACGGCACTGCAAAAACTCTGCTGGTTTCGACTTCTATCGTGCGTTATCAAGATGGGGTTTGGTTGTTAAGCGCTTATAGGGATATCAGCGATCGCGCCTCAGCAGAAGAAGCTCTGCGCCATAGTCAAGGGAAACTCGACGCGATAGTCACCAATATTTCCGATGCTATTGCTATTGTAGATTGCTCCGGGGTGGTGCGATTTGCCAACCCTGCCGCTGGAAAGCTTTTTGGCCGAGCTACAGAAAACTTAGTAGGTTACAATCTAGGGGTGCCGCTCGCCATAGATAACGCCAGCGAATTAACAATTATTCGTCCTGGAGGTGAGGTTGGGACTGGGGAAATGTGCGTGGTGCCTACAGATTGGGAGGGAGAGCCCGCCTATTTGCTTTCCTTGCGAGACATCACCGAGCGCCGAAAAGCAGAAGAAGCCCTGCGAGAGAGCGAGGAGCGGTTTCGCCAGCTCGCCGAAAACGTTCAAGATGTTTTTTGGCTGATTTCTCCGGATATGAATCAATTGTTTTATCTGAGCCCTACTTATGAAAAAATCTGGGGTCATCCCCGTCAGTTTGTCTGCTCGCAGCCTTCTAAGTGGATAGATACTGTTCATCCAGAAGATCGGAAAGCGGTGATTAGATCTTTTGCCCAAACATTAGAAGGGAATTCCACTAGCTTAGAATACCGGATTGTGCGAGCCGATGGAACGGTGCGTTGGATTGGAGATAGAGCTTTTCCAATTAAAAATGAATTGGGAAAAGTCTATAGAGTTGCTCGCATTTGTGAGGAAATAGGCAATCGCAAAGAAGCCGAAGATAGAATTAGAGCTTCCCTGCGAGAAAAAGAACTTCTGCTCAAAGAAATTCACCATCGAGTCAAGAACAATATGCAAGTCATCGGCAGTATGCTAGAGCTGCAAGCTCAATATATTGACGAACCAGAAACAATCTATTTATTTCAAGAAAGCCAAAATCGCATCCGCTCGATGGCGCTCATCCACGAGCAATTGTATCAATCCCCTACCCTAGACAAGATTGAATTCTCAGAATATCTAAAATCTCTAGTTAACAATTTATTGCAATCTTTCGGCTGCCCCGAAGATCGCATTCAAGTTCAATTTGAGGTGCAAACTATTCCTGTGAATATAGAAACATCTATTCCCTGTGGCTTGATTGTTAACGAACTTGTTTCTAATTCGCTTAAATATGCTTTCCCTCAAAAAAATAAGGGAAGAATTAGGATTATTTTTTATGCCGATAAAGCAGAGTCCGTAATAGACCAAGACAAGTCTGCCCAGTTACTGTTGGCGATCGCCGATAATGGCGTCGGTATGCCCGAGGATTTTGACTTGGAAACCACCGAAACTTTGGGGTTGCGATTAGTACGGATGTTAGTGCGTCAATTAGACGGAATTTTGGTGGTAAATAGTAGCAGTAATGGCACTAATTTTCAAATAAAATTTTCGGAACTAAAGTACCGCAGGAGACTGTAACATGACTCTAAAAAAAATTTTGGTTGTTGAGGATGAAATGATTGTAGCTGAGGATATAGCCGGACGCCTGACAAAGTTGGGCTATGCTGTAAGTGAAATTGTGTCTTCAGGAGAGGGGGCGATTAAAGCTTGCCAAGATAATAGGCCAGACTTGGTGCTAATGGATATTGTCTTGAAAGGTTCTATGGACGGGATAGAGGCAGCACAATATATAAGAAATTTTTTTCGAGTCCCGGTGGTTTATCTGACCGCTTATGCAGACAAGGAAACATTAGAAAGAGCTAAAATAACCGAACCGTTTGGATATATACTCAAACCTTTCAAACAAAATAACTTACACGCCACTATCGAGATTTCCCTGCAGCGCCATGAAGTAGAAACAAAAATGAGCCAAGCTCTCGATAGCTCGGAAGAACTCCGGCAATTTGTTCAAGAAAAAGAGCAGCGCACGAGCCAATATGTTTCTATGGCCGCCCACGAATTGCGCCGTCCCCTGTCTGCTATTTTGCTATCTGCAGATTCTCTGAGATTGCATAGAGAGCGGTGGGACGAGGAGACAAAATTAAAATATCTCCACTGGATTCAATCTGCTGCCGAAAATATGGATAGGTTGATTGAGGATATGCTGTTTATCGGTAAAGCGGAAGGTGGCAAACTAAGCTTTAATCCCGAAAGGGTGGATCTGGAACAATTTTGCAGCCAGATAGTGGAACAGCAGCGATCGCTCTGTCAAGACAGTCACCAACTCGTTTTCGCCAGCGACAATACAGATATTACTGCTTGTTTAGATCCAACTCTGCTGGGGCTGATTTTGTCTAATTTGCTTTCTAATGCTATCAAATATTCTCCGGAAGGGGGCGAGGTTAGGCTAGAATCTAAAATCGATCGCTCTGATGGGGAAGGTCAATTTTCATTTGTTAGTCCCCCTATAGCCATTTTTCGCGTCAGCGATCGCGGCATCGGTATTCCTGAAGAAGAACAAGGAGAAAAACTATTCGAGCTATTCCATAGGTGCGGAAATGTAGGGAAGATACAGGGTAACGGACTGGGACTGGCTATTGTGAAAAAAGCAGTTGATTTACACCAGGGCGCGATCGCCGTCGAAAGTAAAGTTAAAATTGGAACTACCTTTACCGTTGCTCTTCCTTTTACTGTAAAAAAAAATGGCAAATCGAACATTGGGGATAAGGATTTTAAATTTTAAGTTTTGAATTGTAATATGACTTAGACCAGTTCTTTATGAAGATGCGCTTTATTAGTTCCGCCCTACAAGGATATGGATACTTTGTGTAAATACCGTGTAAGATCGAGTCCGGTTAAATACCCAAACAAAAAAATGTCACCTACTGTAGGACGGGCGTCCCGCCTGTCCATATCCCACTTGTTGGGACAGGCGGGACGCCCATCCTACGGGAAGCTGGATTTGTTTTTAGGGCGATTAGACGGATTTGATATAAGTTATAAATTAAAGATTGCTAACTGAAAACTAAAAAATCAAAACTCAAAACTTAAAACTTATCTGGCCAGAGATGTGGTAAAGTAGGATGGAAAATAAATCGCGATCGCCGATCTACATTTATAGATTTAGATGAAAGCACTAATTCTCTCTGGCGGCAAAGGAACTCGTCTGCGCCCCTTGACTTACTCCGGCGCGAAACAGTTGGTTCCCGTAGCCAATCAACCTATTTTATGGTACGGAATTAAAAGCATAGTTGGCACTGGAATTACCGAGATTGGCATTATTATTAGTCCCGAAACTGGGGAAGAGGTGCGGGCAGTAACTGGAAATGGCGATCGCTTTGGTGCCAAGATTACCTATATTCTTCAAGAGCAACCGGCTGGATTGGCCCATGCAGTGAAAGTTGCCCAACCCTTTTTGGGAGATTCTCCTTTTATTATGTATTTGGGAGACAATATCATCGAGAGTCAGCTCGAATCGTTTTTGGCCGGATTCAAAAACCAAAATCTCGATGCTTTAATCCTGCTGCGCCAGGTATCCAATCCCAGTGCTTTTGGGGTAGCAAAAGTGGATGCCAGCGGTCGGGTATTGCAACTGGTGGAAAAACCCAAAGAGCCTCCGTCCAATTTGGCTTTAGTTGGAGTTTATTTATTTTCGAGAGGGATTCACGAAGCGATCGCGAATATAAAACCTTCTGCTAGGGGCGAGCTAGAAATTACCGATGCCATTCAATGGCTAATCGACAAACAGAAACCAGTAGAAGCCCGTACCCTAGAGGGCTGGTGGCTGGATACGGGCAAAAAAGACGACCTCCTCGAAGCCAATCGAATTATTTTGGATACGCGGATAGTTCCGTCGGTGATGGGAACGGTAGATGACAAAAGTCAAGTAATAGGGCGAGTGCAAATAGGTGCCGGAAGCAAAGTCGTTAATTCTTCTATACGAGGTCCGGCGATTATCGGCGAAAATTGCTATTTAGAAAATTGCTTTATCGGCCCTTATACTAGCATCGCCGATCGCGCCACACTCATTGATGCAGACCTAGAACATAGCGTTATTTTACAAGGGGCGAAAATAGAAAGGATTCAACAACGTCTTGTAGATAGCGTCATCGGTCGCCGCGCCCAACTTACCGTTGCTCTCAAACGCCCGAAAGCTCTGCGCTTTATGATTGGCGACGATTCCCAAATTGAATTAGTTTAATGGGGAATGGGGAATGGGAATGGGGCATTGGGCATTGGGCATGTTCGCATTGGGCATTGGGCAATCTCTCCTTTCAAAGCCAGAAACCCGGGGGTTCAAAAAAACCGGGTTTCTAACCCCGGGTTTCTAACCCACATTTCTCTTGTGAGTTTTGAGTTTTAAGCCAGAAAGCTTTAAGGCAGAAAACAGTTTTTTTTGAATAAAATATTAAGCCATAAAACCACAGCAATTACTATTACTATGACTGCAAGCCAAGTAAAAAAACAAGCAAAAAAACTAACATTTGCCGAGTTTCTCGAACAGTACCCAGATGGTTCGGGAATCTATGAATTAGTCAATGGAGAACTGGTTAAGGTGGAACCGATTAGAGCCCATAAGAATATCGCTCGCTATCTGGTGAAAGCTTTTGATAGAGAAAGCGATCGCTTAGGGCTGGATTACATAGTTGACAAAGATATCGTTATCAAAACTCGGACTTTAGATGGGGAAGAGCGAGGGCGTAATCCAGATGTCAGCGTGGTTAGGGCAGAAACATGGAATAGCAATGTCCTCGCCTACGGCGCTCTTACCGAACCCATTCAACTGGCGGTCGAAATAATTTCTACTAACTGGGAAAATGACTATATAGATAAGTTGGACGAGTATCGGCGGTTGGGCATTCGCGAATATTGGATAGTCGATTATCTAGCTATTGCTTCTCGTAAATATTTGGGCAATCCCAAAGTGCCGACGATTTTTATCTACTGCTTGGTTGACGGAGAATATCGAGTTCAACGCTTTACCGGCAGCGATCGCATTCTCTGCACCACCTTCCCAGAATTATCCCTAACTGCCGCCGAGGTTTTCGCCGCCAGTCACCTAGCTAGGGTATAGGGTGTAGGGTAGGGTGTTGACTCTGAAACTTTTCACGCCAATTGGTGACATCCGGGGATCGTTGCCGCTTGAAACCTGAAAGCACCTAAATGTAAGACTTTCCGGCTCCCGAAAGCGATCGCGAAAATAGGATGAAGTTTCCCTACACCCTACACCCTACACCCAACACCCTAGGTGTAGGGTGTAGGGTGATAGGGGAGGGTGGGGAGAGTGGGGAGAGAAAAGAGAAAACAGAAAAGATAAAATTTATGCCTTGGTTCTTCCACGTTTCCCATACTTCCGACCCTTCCCTAACTACCTCTCTTCTCCCTCTCTCTTTGCCTTATTCCTACACCCCACACCCTACACCCTAATTTTACACTTCCCACCCTTCCCTAACTACCTCTCTTCTCCCTCTCTCTTTGCCACACCCTACACCCTACACCCTACACCCTAATTTTTAGCCCAATGCCCCATGCCCAAGCATTATGATTTACTTTGTTACGGTTAACTATTACTCGACAGAGCAAATAGCCCGGTTGTTACAGTCAATCAAAAATACGACAAATATTCCATACCAATTTATAGTAATTAATAATTCTCCAGAAGATGCGGCAATTTATGACTTAGCGGGGGATGAGACATTAATTATTGACGCGGGCGAGAATCTCGGGTTTGGTGGCGGTTGCAACTTGGGAATTGACTGGGTTTACAAGCAAGACCCCCAAGGAATAGTTTGGCTTATTAACCCAGATACCGTAATAAAAGATACGCCGGATGGTGCCGTAGCTTTTTTTGACAGTTATCCAGAAGTATCGATTTTGGGCACAACTGTTTGGGAACCGACGGGTAAACTCTGGTTTGGCGGAGGTCAGTTTTTAGCAGCAACCGGCGCTATCTTGGAAAAAAATTTATTGAGCGAGAATCGCCTGACTGCTGCTTATGTACCTTGCGATTGGGTGACGGGATGCAGTTTATTGATTAATTTGCGCAACTTCCAAAACTGTCCTAGGTTCGACTGCCAGTATTTTCTTTATTATGAAGATTTTGATTTTTGTAGGCGCTACGATCGCGAGGGTCATTTAATTGCCGTCACCGACCGACTAGCTGTAATTCACTATCCGTCTTCAATTATTAATCGAGATTTGTACCAAAAATACAACCACAGCACTTATAGCTATTTGTTAACTATGCAAAGATACGCCAGCCAATGGGTACTGGGATGGAGGTTTGCGAGACTTCTCGGGAACGCTTTATTATTGCTTTTGACAAAACCGGCGGTAGCTAGAGGTAAGCTTGATGGTTTATTTAGGTACATGAAGAGCTTTTAGCTTTTAGCTTTTAGCTTTCATCTCCGCACGGGCGTAGCTATAGATGCTATGTAAGAGACGTAAGAGACTCACCCCGAACCCCTCCCAGGAGGGGAACCCACACCTTATTCTCCTTCCTCACACCTTATTCTCCTTCCCCACACCTTATTCTCCTTCCCCTCCTGGGAGGGGTTCGGGGCTTACAAGGGTATGTTTTTTATAATCCTCTTTTTTGATGTTGTCGGTGGGTTTCATAGCTTTCTGGGGCGAAGCATTCCACTGCAAAAAATTATCTTATAAAAATATGTCTCTGGAATGCTGTCGCCCCTACGCCGTCGATTCGCCTAGAAAACATCAAATCTAAAAAACATACCCTTGTAAGGGGTTGGGGGTGGGTCTATTAACGGGATAGAAAGGATTATCTGTAGCATTTATAAATGAAAATGGATTTATGAACAAAAACTTATTAGTTAATCTATCTTTTCTGATTCCCAAGCCAACGGGAATTACAACTTATGCCAAAAATATATTGCCCTATCTAAAGGAACTAGAGCCGACTTTGTTGGTATCTCAAGAGATAGCGGACTATCGCTGCCATAGCGTGCCAAATAATTTAACGCCAGATTATGGGAGCAAGGGACATTTGGCTCGGATTCTCTGGACTCAGCTAGAGCTGCCCAGGATTTATCGGCGACTGGGAGCGAACTTGCTGTTTTCTCCGGTCACTGAAGCGCCGCTCTTTTCCGGATGTCGATTTGTGGTTATGGTGCATGACTTTATCCCCTTGCGCTTTCCAAACTGGCGATCGCCTCTAACCTATTACCACCGCTACTATATTCCTTTAGTCTTGCAGCAAGCCACCCATATTGTCTGCAACTCCGAGGCCACCGCCCGAGATATCGTGAAGTTTTGCTCGGTTTCCGCAGAAAAAATAACGCCAATTCCCCTAGGGTATGATGCTAGCCATTTTCGTTTCCTAGATTTGCCCCAAAGCAATTATTTTTTATATGTCGGTCGAGCAGATCCTTATAAAAACTTGCACCGATTGATTGATGCCTTTGCCGGATTGGGAAGGCAGACAGAATCGGAACTGTGGCTGGCAGGTTCCCCAGATCCTCGCTATATCCCGGCATTAAAAGCAAGAGTGGCGGAGCGGGGAATAACGGGCAAGGTCAAATTTTTAGATTATGTCAGCTACGAGGAACTTCCGTATCTTCTCAATCGGGCGATCGCTTTGGTTTTCCCCAGTCTCTGGGAAGGGTTTGGCCTGCCAGTCTTAGAGGCAATGGCTTGTGGAACCCCAGTTATAGTTTCCAAAGAAGCCTCTCTGCCAGAGGTGGCCGGGGATGCGGCTTTATTCGTCAATCCTTATAGTATTGCCGCAATAAGCTCAGCCATGAAGCGAGTTGCCGAGAATTCCGAGCTTCGCCAAGAGCTGCGGCAACTGGGTTTGGCTAGAGCCAGTCATTTTAGCTGGGCAAAAACCGGACTGGCGACCCGAGAGGTTTTGCAGGGATATCTTTAAAGAGGGCATGGGGCATTGGGCATTGGGCATTGGGCATTGGGAATTCCGTTGTTTTCAGCGTCGAAATTATCCTCCAGAAGGACGGTCTGCGCTCGAACGACGCTCCCGGTGGATACGATGCAGAACGCGATCGCCGCCAGACCCATCTTGACCAAAATGCTTAACTTCATTAAAACGAGCCTCCATTATATAAAAGTTATAAGCTAAATTAATGCTAAGCTAATTTATTAGTTTAACCACATATGTGGTTTTGTCAAAAACTTACTTGCACGGGACTTAAGCAAATCGTCAGATATAACGCTATATGTCGTATATGTTGCTACTTGCGCACGCTACTACAGCAGTCCCCCAGTCCCCCGGTCCCCCAGTCCCCCGGTCTCCCTTGTCCCCATCTCCCCCACACTCCCCACACTCCCCGCACTCCCAAGTCCCGGACGGGTCCCGGACGCTGCCGGATAGATCGGGAATAAGACAACTAACGGGACTTAGACAAAATCTAAGCCCAAACCAAGCCAAAACTAGCTTTGTGCGCAGCAAATACGTCAACATTATTACCGCGCCCAACACACTTTCTCGATAAGAAACGGCTGTGCGAAAAGCCTCTAACGCTTCAAGAAATGTTTTTAACGGCTTCGACGCCCATTGTCGTGCCAGACCACCTGTTAACCAATGCCAGAGAATAAAGTTAAGTCAAGTCTTCGTTATCAGAAACCTCGAACATACCGAGAATTGCAAGAAGCTACAGAAAAAGCTTTCGATCTAGTTTCAGAACAGGACATTCAGAATTGGTTTGTACATTGTTGCTACGATAGTAGAGTTATTTGAGGCCCGCTATCTGCAATAGACTTGTATTTTAGAGTTATCTTTTAACACTAACATCCCGTGATGCTCGCCTTTTTGAACGTATTGAACTGGGGCTGGAGAATTGACATTATGTAATGAGGGATGGTAATGACGTGCTGGGCTTTACCTAATTCGTCTTCATCCTCTTTTGGTTCGGCGAGCTGCAAGACTAGCTGGGGTCTGTGCGCTTCGAGCGGAATTTGCCAATGCTCGGGGATGGCGACGCAAGCTTCGTTACCACAAACTAGCTTGCGGAATCTTTCGTAGTATTCGATGATAATAAATAGCGGGCTAAAGATAAATAATTTACATAAAATGCCAAATTATTCCTCCTTGCGATCGCAGTTTCCGTGCCCTCGGAAGCCGGTCGTACCGAGGGAGTCACCCGACCTTTGCCGGTAAAAGACAAAATGGGGCTTTCGGAAACTGTTAGGGTTTTGCCCTTAGTTTGCTTCGCCCGTTCCACCGCTTCCTCTACATCCAGCAACCCTTGCCCCGTCTCCACATCCCATCCCGGGTCTGCCAAATCGTCTGCGGTTTGCAGCAATATTTCTTTAACTTGCAAGTAATTCAAATTTGGATTGGCCGCCCAAACCAAAGAAGCCGCAGCGGTCGCATAAGAGGCGGCGTAAAATATCTGGTTTAATTCCTGGTTTCCCTAAAATGCGTGAAATTTGACTTTTTATCGCTCTTCCGAATTACCAAAAACAAAATCTAGATTAAGTTTCTGATAAATTATACCGGGCAATATCGGCGATTATTGCTACATGATACTTGGGTAATTGGTAGATTTTTATTGCATTTTGTGTCATTTTTCTTGGGTTGAAAAATTGACCCACTGCTCTCGATGAAGCATTGGTAGAACATATCCCAGTTTCCATATCCATTAACGAGGAATCGAATACATGAACGACTCGGCGAATCCTGTCCGCATTAATTGCATAGGGGTTAAAGAGTCCATTCGCTAAATATTGAATGTTGTTTAATCTCATGGTTTCGGGTTTCCCACGAGCATCAAGCTGATTAGGAGAAAATGAAATAATATCTGGGTTGTAATTTTTTGATAATGCTCGGATTGCCTTGTTATCCACCTTCAGATGATGGGGAATATGTACGATAACTAATCCAGCCACTTTAGATTGTTTGTGGCCATAAACTAATGTCCTAATTTCCCCCCGGTAATCTGGCTCGATAACCCTCCGCAATTCTTGTGCTACCTGGCAACTTTGTCCGGCAGCGGTCAAGTATGGTTTTCGTTTGATATTTGGACGCAATATGATTGGAGATCTATGTTTTATTGCTCTCTGAATAAAATTATAAAAATCCCCTTTACCATCATCACTTATTGCATCCATATTCTCAATAAATGCAATTAAGCTTTGCGGAATATTCTCCGGTGTTATTTGATTAGATGTTTGGACTATCCATGATTTTATTAAATTTTCTTGAGTAAAAAAATTAGCTACCTCAAATTCTTTAGTAGTTCTGCTTTTGATGAGTCCGTATCGCTCTATATTAGTTGGGTATGTCATACTGTTACCTATGTTATGGTCTGCTTTTAGGACAAGGCAATGCCGTATCTTTACGAAACATTTTTTCCTCCTTTAATTCCTTGTTTTAGGACAAGGCAATGCCCTGTTTTCTGGTTTCAGGACATGGGCGTAACGCCAGTGTCACTACGGGGTATTTTTTTGAGCGATCGCTCCGACAGAAACCGGGTTTCTTCCCCGAATTTTCGGTTGATTGCCAACATTTTCATAGAAACCCGGTTTCTTGGTTTGATTTCTTCCCCGAATTTTCGGTTGATTGCCAACATTTTCATAGAAACCCGGTTTCTTGGTTTGGCAAGGAGAAATAAAATTTATTTTAACGACCCGATTTTTGGGTTGTTCATGGCTCCCTTAAATATGGGAGACCCATTGGGCGATCGCTAAAATAGAGCTACTTTTGTGTTTGCTTTTTCTTCAAACGAGTAAGCATACCAAAAGCGCCAAGGGCTAAAAGTCCCAAACTAGAAGCCGGTTCGGGAACGTCTTGAGCAGGAAGAGGTTCCGCTTGAAATCCACTGTAGCGGACTAAATTTTGTGAAGAGTTGTAGAAGGCAAAATTACCATTAATATTAGAAAAGTCATCATTGACATTCAACTCTAATTCGTCGTCAATATAAACCTTCAAATTAGTCTCGTCCAAATTGAACTCAATATCATATTCTTGATAATCATTCCATCCTACATTCCCAAGATTAATCCCGCGAGCGAGTTGAGTAATTGTCCCCGAAGTTGTCGGAAGATCGCTATGGCTCCAATATTCGGAAACATTTAAATGACCGGTGACTCGTGAAACCGCAAGTCCTTTCAGACCAGTACCTTGATTTCCCTGTTTCCAATCAATCAAAAGAAAATCTGCGGCAGAATTGCTCAGATCCCCTTGATTAAACCCCAGGGCAAAACCAATGAAATCATCATCACGGCTAGTTTCAACCTTAATCTTACCTGATAGTTCTAAACCTTTCGCTCCGAAGTCACTGGTAAAAAAGGTAGGAGAACCATTAATGGTTTGTACAACACTGGTTCCAGTGGGATCGACTTGCCAGTCACCACCACCTTCTGCCGTCCAAGTATTCAGCTTAATTGATGCAGCTGAAGCGCTGGTTGCAGTCAAACTAAAAGTACCGATCGCTCCAGAAGTTGCTAATAAAGCTGTGACGAATCTAACAGCAGCGATTGAATAAATCTGTTTCAACATAATTAAATCTCCTAAATTGAATGATGACAGTCCCTAGGTTTACTCTAACTTCAAATCCCCAGAAGACAAATTCTCTGCCTCTGTAGGGGCTAGTTTCTCTAGCTCCTCTCCCCCTACCAGGCCCACGCTTGGAGTCAGCATCTGTTCCAAAACAATGGTTTGTTGACCAACGGGATGCTGGTCCTCTGAAGATTCTGACTGTTTGGTTTTGTCGTCACCCGGCTTCTTCAAAAAATCGAACAGGCTCATGGCGACGCTCCTAACGTCAAGCGGTCAGCGGTCAGCGGTCAGCGGTCAGCGGTCAGCGGTCAGCGGTCAGCGGTCAGTAGAAGAGTAGTCAAGCTAAAAACTGATAGCTGATAGCTTTTTTACCCAATGCCCTCTGCTTATATCTCGGTTTGAAATTGCGGCTTTTTACGAGAATTGCCGATTTTGTTACAAAACTTTACATTAGCATTGCAGGACCCTATATCTAACGAGGGAGGTTCTAAAGCTATATAGGGCTTGCTGAAAAAGGCTGTGGGGAGTGTGGGGAGAGGGGGGAGTGTGGGGAGAGGGGGAGAGGACAATTTTATTTAATTCTTCCCACACTTCCCACACCTCGTAGGCGGCCTCCCACACCCCCCACTCTCCGGCTTTTTAGATTTATGAGCGCAAACCCTATATAGCCCTATATAGGGCTTGCTTTTAACTTTTAACTTTTAACTTTTAACTTTGAACCCTACTCGGCCGCCCCCAGATAATGCGTTCGTGCTTATAAACAACCATCCCGGGCTTAGCCCCCTTCGGCTTATAAGCATACTTCGGTTTTGTATAGACAACCGGCACTTGCTCGCTCTGGCGAGCCCGACTATAATAAGCAGCCAAATCGGCGGCAAATTGCAAATCCGCATCGTCCGCTACGGCACCGGGAGTGAGGCGCAAAATCGCGTGGCTGCCAGCAATTTCCTGAGTATGAAACCACAAGTCATAATCCCCAGCAAGGCGAAAAGTCAACTGGTCGTTTTGGCGGTTGTTGCGACCGACCAGCAATTCAAAGCCTCCGGGGGAAACATAGCGGCGAAAATCGCTGGCCGGCTCTTGGTTCTGGCTGCGGCGTTCTCGATCTGGTAGATAGCCCTGCTGTCTCAACTCATCGCGTATTTCCTTTAAAGAACGAAGGTCGGCAGCTTCTCGATAAGCATCTATCTGATTCAGCGCCATTTCTACCTGTTCTAAATAATCTATTTCTGCTTGGACTTCTGCCAGCAAAGGCTCAACAGCAGCCCGAGCCCGCTTGAGCTTTTGGTGCTGCTTGTAAAACGCCCCAGCATTTTGGACGGCATTTTTTTCTGGATTTAGGGCAATAGTCACCGGAGCCTGGGTTTCAAAATCCTCCAAAACAATTGACTTCATTCCCGGTTCCCAGAGATGGAGATAAGCCATTAGCAAATCCCCTTTTTGCCGATACCGAGCCGCTTCGTCTGATTGCTGCAAGCGTTCTTGGAATCCCCGAGCTTTAACTCGCAATTTGCCGAGAACGTTAGAAAGTTTTTGGCTCAGTTGGTGATGCAACTGTTGGAATTCCTGTAGATTGAGTTCGTCAGTATAGTAGCGATCGACCAGTTCTTGGACGCTGGCAGCTTTTTCCCCGGGAAGCCAATCGAATAAGCTATAGCCATTATCGGTCCAGCGGGGAGTCAGGCCGGATAAGTCTCCGTTTTGCCAGATATCTAGAGCTTGCAACCATTCTTGCCAGCGCTGAAATAATCGTTCCCAGTCGGAGTCGCTTAAGGATTGGTTCGATTGCTCGGGGTCTGCTCCTGCGGCTCGAATCATCCCCCTAACCAAGGGTTTGCTGAGCCCCCGATAGCTTTTGAGGAGCTGTTTGCCCAGTTTTCCCGGAATTAAGCAGATCCTTTCTTGCCAGCGTTCTTGGGTTTCGCCGAAACTGGGGATGGGGTCTTGTAATGCTGGCGGAAGTTCGTAGGGTTGACCTGTCTGGACCGGGCGGAGGCTGGATTGCTTTTCGCTAACTTGATGGGCGCAGGTGACAATTAAGTTATCCTGATTGGTCAAGATGACATTGCTGCGTTTGCCCATTATTTCTACATAGAGGTGCCACAATACTGGTTCCCCCGGACGTTTGGCAAACTGGAGGTCCAGGGCGCGTTCCCAAGGAGCAACCTTTTCTATGGCGATTAGGGCAAAGCCTCCGAGTTGGTGGCGCAATTGGTCGCTAAAAGTGAAGGTGTCGGGAGTGCGGGGGGGGCGATCGCCTATACAAAGGCGCGCCGCTTGGGGATGCCAGGACACAGTAAGCCAACTGCGCCCGCTTAGGGTGCGCAGAGCTAGGGAAATTGTGTGGCGATCGCGCTGATAAATCTGCTCTAGTCTCGCTGGCAGCCAGGATGCGCGGATCTCGCAACAAGCAGCCGTTAGGGTAGTGAAGTCAACTGGTTGCATTTTTTCGGTTGCATTTTTCGCGCCTTTTTTGCATTGTCAGCCGGAATTTCCGGTAGCGCAGCTTTTGGGCAAGAGAATCTCATAGGACTTACGCATAGATTCTAGGCATGGGGCAACCGCGGGGGGATTGCCCCTACAAATACCAGATATAGATGATATTTTGTGTAAGTCCTATCTCAGACAAAATAGGCTAGGACTTCAGTTACGATGAATATTAAACTCGTTAATATAGGTTTTGGCAATATTGTCTCTGCTAACCGAGTCATTGCGATCGTCAGTCCCGAATCTGCCCCCATCAAGCGTATCATTAGCGAGGCACGGGAGGACAATCGCCTGATAGATGCTACCTATGGTCGCCGAACCCGCTCGGTTATTATTACCGATTCCAGCCATGTCATCCTGACATCAGTTCACCCGGAAACCGTAGCCAATCGCTTTTATACAGAAAAATGATGGGAATGGGGCATGGGGCATGGGGCATGGGGCATTGGGAATTGGGAATCGGGAATTGGGAATCGGGAATCGGGAATTGGGAATCGGGATACTTACGCATAGAATCTTTATGTAGGGTGCGCAGTGCGCACCAGAGACTAGATATAGAGTTAGACCCTACAATTTGCGTAAGTTCTATTCTTTCCAATGCCCAATGCCCGATGCCCAATGCCCGATTCCCAATGCCATATGGTAATTTACTGGCAATAAATTTTAGGGTTGGGAGTCTGGGGCAATGACGGGCAGCAGATTAATCGTTATAACTGGGCCTTCTGGCGTGGGCAAGGGAACTTTACTGCGATCGCTGCTTATGCGCCAGAGCGAACTGCATCTATCTATTTCAGCCACAACTCGTTCCCCTCGTCCCGGGGAAGTAGAGGGTAAAAACTACTATTTTATCGACCGGCAAACATTTACAGAAATGGTCGCTGCTGAGGAATTGCTCGAATGGGCCGAGTTTGCCGGTAACTGCTATGGCACGCCCCGAGGTCCCGTAGAAGAGCTTCTGGCTAGCGGCAAATCAGTCGTATTAGAAATAGAGCTAGAAGGGGCTCGGCAAGTAAGAAAAACTTTTCCAGAAGCCCTGCAAATCTTTATCTTGCCTCCATCGATGGAAGAGTTAGAAAAACGCCTTCGAGGGCGGGACCAAGATTCCGAGGCAGCCATAAGCCGACGCTTGCAACGGGCTCGCGAGGAAATAGCTGCTGCTAGCGAATTCGATGTTCAAATAATAAATGACGATTTAGAACGAGCCCTAGAAGAGATTGAGGCAGTTTTGTTGGGGGATGGACTGTAGGACTGTAGGATTTAGAAGTCTAGTAAAGGATTTCCAAATAAATATCTCTGCCGAGCTTCTCCGTAGGACGGGCGTCTCGCCTGTCTATCTGCTCCGGACGGGCGGGACGCCCGTCCTACGAGTTGGGTAATTTATTTCTTGGAATTCCCTAAAAAGCTCATAATTCGTCCCAGCTAAACTCACTCTTCAAAAAAACTAATGACCTTAATTTTGACTAACGACGACGGAATAGATGCCCCGGGCATTCAGACCCTTCTAAAAATAATTGAGGAAAAGGTTGACGATAAAATCATTGTCGCCGCTCCCAAAGAGCAACATTCTGGATGCGGCCATCAAATCAGCACCCAACGACCGATTCATGTCGATCGCCGCTCGGAAACAGAATATGCTATTGGCGGCACCCCCGCTGACTGCACTCGTATCGCCATTACCCAGATTTCCTCAGAGATCCAATGGGTCTTATCTGGCATCAATGCTGGCGGCAATATGGGAGTTGATGCTTATATCTCCGGCACCGTCGCTGCGGTTCGGGAAGCAGCCTTTCACCGCATCCCGGGTATCGCCATTTCCCAATATCGCAACGGAGGAAAGCCGCCGAATTGGGAACTGGCAAAGTGCTGGACGGAGATTGTATTGGATGAGTTGTTTTCGCGTCCAATCGAACCGGGGGCTTTCTGGAATGTAAACCTTCCTTATCTAGAACCAGGAGCGAATCCAGAAATAGTTTTTTGCAACCCTTCTACAGACCCTTTGCCAGTAAAATATCGCCTCGAAGGGGAAGAGTTTTATTACATCGGCAAGTATGAAATGCGCGATCGCTCTCCCGGCACCGATGTGGATACCTGCTTGTCTGGTAACATTGCCATTACTAAAATACAACTTTAGGGTGTGGGGTGTGGGGTGTGGTGTAGGGAAGAGAGGGGGAAGTGTGGGGAGTGTGGGGTGTGTGGGGAGAGAGGGAAGATGGGATAATTTTCACTTCTAGTGGATTGTCTGGCAATAAAATTGTAGGTTGGGGTTGAACGGAGTGAAACAAGGGCGCAACGATTGATATAGTTGGGTTACTCGCACGAGTTGGCTCCGCCAACACTCCGTTCAACCCCAACCTACATTTACACACAATTTTATATTTGCCAATCCACTAGCTAGTCCTTCCCACACCTCTCTCCCTTCCTTCCCACACTTCCCCCTCTCCCCACACTCCCCACACTCCCCTCTCCCAAGTCTCCTATTCTTCATCTATATAGAAACGATAGAAGAGTCGCTCGTTTTTAAAATCATGTTCGTCAGTGACGTGATGAATTGCTCCGCGATCGATGAGTAACTTTCCTATTGCGATCGCGGCTCCTATCTCGGCCTTTTGAGTCCACATCAACCATTGAACGGCTTCGGTTCCCAGAAAGCACTTGGGGTAAATATTCAAACCATAGCGACGATTTTGAATTTCTACTCCTTCCGGCCCGCGCATCTGCGCTATCAGAGCATCGATATCTATTTCCTCTGCTTCTTCGCCATATTCTATTGGCATTAGCTCTGTTGTTTGGCCGAAGCTTTGGCCGATAGTTTGCCCGAAGCTTTGCCCGAAGCTTTGCCCGAAGCTTTGACCAATATTATCTCTGCTCCTGTGCTCCTGTGCTCCTGTGCTCCTGTGCTCCTCTGCTGTTGAGGTCGATCGCTCCCGGTTAGGGATTTCAGGTTCTAGCCTTTCCTCTGCGAAGCTGCCTTTCCCGAGCCAGGAGGCGATCGCTCCTTCTATTTCGGGCGATCTCAAATGCAAATCTCGCTGCGGAAAGGGAATTTCAATACCATTGCGTCGCAGTATTGCTTCAATTCTATAATTCAAATCGCTTCTGAGCTTAAACTGTTTGTGCGGCTCGCGAATCCAGACAAAAATATCAAAATTCAGAGAACTATCCCCAAATTCCTGAAACCAGACTTGGGGCGCGGGATAGTTCAAAATATCCCGATGATTTTTCACACATTCTAAAAGAGCTTTGCGCACTTGCTGTACGTTAGAGCCGTAGGCTACGCCGATAGGAATTCGCAAGCGAGAAACTGGATTGCCATAGCTCCAGTTAATTACTTCACTGTCGATAAAGCGAGAATTGGGCACAATAATCGACACTCTATCTAAGGTCGCAACCTCAGTGCTGCGAGGTCCAATTCTTTCTACTGTCCCTACTAAATCCCCCAGCTTAATCAAATCGCCGATTTTAATAGGCCGCTCGAAAGCAATAATCAAACCGCTAATAAAATTATTGGCAATATTTTGCAAGCCAAAACCAATCCCCACCCCCAGAACGCTAACCAAGATTGCCAAAGAGCTGACATCTATTCCCCAAATTTGTAAAATAATAATCAAACCCAATAAAATCAGGATATATTGGAGCGAGGTGCTGGCGATATCTTGGATACCCGGGTCTGCTCCCGTTAAGACTAGAATGCGTTTTTTAAATAACTGAGTTGCCCACCTAACGGCGAACCAAAGAGCAACCGTCAAGGCCAATAATTCCAAAAGTTGGACAATCGAATAATCTCTGTCACCCAGAGGAAAAATGGGATCGGTAAAAGTCTGGAAAATTTGATAGCGCAACTGTCGGCTTGACGGAAAATAATCGGTAATATAAAAGCCGACACCTATCCAGAGAGCCAATTCGAGGCAAATGAATCCTAGGGGTAAAAATTGCTGCCAAGATCGATGCCTATCTGGCCTTCTGGTTCTGCGTTTTGAGAGCCTCCGAGAAATCCAGAGAAGGATACAGCTGAGGACGATCGCGCTGGCAAGAACAGTCGAACTCCGTACCATTGCCTGACGGGTATAATTTTGACTGCGCTCGACCCGAGCGAGATCGAGAGCTTCTTCTATCTGTTGCTGCCAGATTTGGGCGATATCTTGCAATTCAAAGCCCGGTCGAATATCTCTCTCGGTGACGATCGTAACTTGGCGATCGTTTACCCGAATGCTCGGCCATTTCTCCTTTTGGATTATTTCCACCTGAATCGGTTGGTCAAATTGTGCCTCTTGTTGCAAGACCATATTAATGAACTGGGCTCTTTCCACCGCAGTGTAGTCTCCGGATTTGCCGACCTCGAATAAAACCCGACCGTCAAGCATCACTGGAGCCATGTCCATCTCTTTGCTCGGCAGTGAAGAGGCCCCTGCTGGGAGAGTTAGCAATCCGTAACAAAGAGACAGTAAAATAGCACAAATCAGTATCTTTAGGTGATTTCTGGTAATAAAAGTACCAGAAGATCGGAGCTTCTTACCCCCTCTCGGGAGGGGGTTGGGGGTGGGTACTGCGACCGGGTAAGAACCCACCCCAACCCCTCCCAGGAGGGGAAGCGGTACTTTCTTTCCCAGAAGTCTCCTTACTTTCTGCTTGTTCCTTACCCAGGGTCGGGGCTCGACCGAAAACCAATCCTGCCAAGTGGCCATTTGCAAAATACCTCTATTTATGGAAATTACTATGCTCCACTGATATTTTGCCCTCTGTGGCGGCATTCCGGTAGCGCCCTGACAAGGAGCGATCGCGCCTTCGCTATCTCTTGCAGGGAGAGCGAATCGGGACTTAAGCGTGGCTTGTGATATCGAGGGCGATATATAGCAGAATGCGCGCTTTTTAGCACCTACATAAGGAACTTATGCGTAAGTCCTATGGATGTAGAATAGCCAAGATTGCAATTGCTATCTAACAAGGGATGGAGCCAAGAGCCGGACAAGATCTAATTTCTTAAAGGTCGTCTTGGCAAAGACCAGCGGAACCTATTATCTAACGAGGAGCCAGTCAAATGCGAATCTTAATTATGGGTGGCACCCGGTTTATCGGGGTTTATCTCACTAAGCTACTAGCGGAACAAGGGAATGAAGTGGTGCTGTTTAATCGGGGCAATAAGCCTGCTCCCTTGCCAGGACTACAGGTCATTCGCGGCGATCGCACTGACCCAGAGCAAATTAAAGAAAAATTATCCGGCGAAAATTTTGACGTTATTTTTGATAACAATGGTCGCAAACTAAGCGACACCAAGCCTTTGGTAGATTTGTTTAAAAATAAAATAAAGCAGTTTATCTATGTAAGTTCCGCCGGGGTATATCACAAGTCCGACCAAATGCCCCATGTAGAATGGGACCTTCTGGATCCAAACAGTCGTCACAAGGGCAAGTTTGAAACAGAAGATTACCTATTACAACAAGAAGTACCTTTTACTTCAATTCGTCCGGTCTATATTTATGGGCCGCAAAACTATAACCCCTTAGAAGCCTGGTTTTTCGATCGCATAACGCGCGATCGCCCCATCCCCATCCCCGGCAACGGATTCCACATAACCCAACTCGGACATGTCCAAGATTTGGCCAAAGCAATGGTAGCCGTCCTAGGCAATATTAAAGCTCTAGGTCAAATCTATAATATCTCGGGGGAGCGCTATATTACCTTTGACGGTTTAGCCCGCGCCTGTGCGGAAGCGGCGGGTAAATCGCCGGAGGAAATCCAGATTGTCCATTACGATCCCAAACAATTTGATTTTGGCAAGCGCAAAGCCTTCCCCCTGCGAGTTCAACATTTTTTTACAGACATTCACAAAGCACTCAACGAGCTGCATTGGAAGCCAGAATTTGACCTAGTTTCGGGGCTCAAAGATTCTTATCAGAATGATTATTTAGCTCAAGATCTGGATAAGGCTGAGGTAGATTTCTCCCTGGATGACGAGATTCTTAAAGCTTAATCGGGAAAGGTTTGAGTTCGAGCGCCCCGGAGTTCTGAGTTCGAGCGCCCCGGAGTTCTGAAGTTTAAAATGGGGACATTCCCTATTTGCCAATCTTGAGTTTTGAGTCTTAGAGATTTCCAAGTAAATATCTATCCTTCGCTTCCCCGTAGGACAGGCGGGACGCCCGTCCTACGAATTGGGTAATTTATTTCTTGGAATTCCCTTAACTCAAAACTTAAAACTCAAAACTTAAAATTTTAAATTAGGGCTGAGGCCAAAGGTAGATGGCTCCAGAAATCCAGGTCAGAGCCACAGAAACCCAAAAGACAACTAGGGTGGCGAGGGTCCACTGCTCTGATAGGGGGGCGATTAAAAGGGCGATCGCGACAATTTGAATAACAGTTTTGAGCTTGCCCCAGATATTGGCTCCTTGAATAGCAGTACCGCCAGAGAGTTTGGGGTTAACTCGCCAACCGGCGATCGCCAACTCTCTGGCCAAAATCAGAAACACTCCCCAAGCTGGCACTTGCCCCAGTTGAATCAGAGCTAATAACGGCCCTAGTACCAGCAACTTATCCACCAAAGGATCCAGAAATTTTCCCAAATCGGTAATTTGGTTCAGTTTTCTGGCCAGATAGCCATCCAACCAATCCGTAGCCGCTGCTACCAAAAAAATACCCAAACAGATCCACCTTGCCATTGGGGTTGGATTGTATAGTCCATAAAGCAAAAATGGCACTGCCAATAGACGGGAAAACGATATCCAGTTTGGTAGATTAAGAGACACTTGACTATTGCCAAAAAAATAAGAGCAACCCCATACGGATTGCTCCTACTTTAGCATTTTTTGGCTATATCTCATCCCATTACCAAGCGCCCTCGCGCTTAAAAACCACCGCAAACGTTTTTAAAATTAGTTTTAGATCGTAGAAAATCGACCATTTGTGTTGATATAACAGATCCAGTTCGACAATTTTTTCAAAATCTATAATCGTCGAGCGGCCGCGAGTTTGCCACTCGCCCGTCAAACCGGGCTTGACATCTAATCGACGCTTGTGGTGGGGCTGGTATTTATTGTATTCATCTACTATGGGAGGACGAGTCCCCACCAAGCTCATGTCCCCAATCAGAATATTCCAGAATTGGGGCAATTCGTCGAGAGAAGTGCGACGCAAAAAACGGCCCACCCGGGTAATGCGAGGGTCGTTGTTACTTTTGAAGATATGGCCGTTGGCTTGGTTTTTTACCAGATGCTTTTGGCGATCGGCGTTAACAACCATTGACCGAAATTTCCACATTCGGAAATGACGGCCTTTGTAACCGCAGCGCATTTGGGTGTAAAACAAAGGACCAGGACTATCGAAATGCATGGCGATCGCCACTGGGATAGCAATGATGGCAGCAATAGACAGACCAATCGAGGCTCCTACTATATCCATCAGTCGCTTAACAAAGCTTTTAACAGAAGGATGAATCTCCTCCACTTGGGGATGGCTCGCATCTGTAGAACGAACATTCTCCATCTTAGAGGAAAAAGGCACGGGTAGTTCGGAATTTGTAATCACGGCTCTCCGTCTGTTCCTAAGCGATTTGACAACAAGTAGTTGTTTTTCTCTGCTTAACCATAGACAATTTTCCCCTTGGCCGCCTACCCTCAATAGCTGTCTTTGCTAAATCTTTACATTTCTCGGCTTTTTTGTCAGATTCAACCAAAGTGACTAGAGCTGGTGCTTCCCTACATCTATAGTTTGGCAATAATCTGGTTTCAGCAGTCATGCATCCCGCGAGCATTCGGCGGCCATACAGAAATTTCCCTAACTAGCTCTGCGGGCGATCGAGAAAAACTGTCTTTGCTTTCCCGAATTTGGTATAACTAGGTGGCGCTGCGCGGAAGTCAAAAGTTAAAAGTATCAAGGTAATAATGCCTTTGTACCAGGCGGGGAGGCCGGATAGGACTGGTGGATTATTTCTGCCACGCTGCACTAGGAGCTTACGGGGCATTTTACGGGGCATTTTACGGTGAATTTTACGGGGCATTATGACATTTTACCGGGTATTATCCTGGTGGCATATCGACGAGCGATCGCTTAGGAATCTTTTGGGGTTTTGTCATCCTGCAAGCTGGCAAAGAAATCATCCAAGGTTGTGGAACCCTCATCCTCTAATAGAGATCCTAGGGTATCCGTTGGTTCCGTAAGTAGATCGGACATATCCAACCCACTCATATTCTCCGAGCTAGATGGGGATTGCTTAGAAACTGGTGCCTCTCCAAAGCTATCAAAAAAGTCATCTACTGTCGTATTTTGGGAAGCTGTTGGCTGTGGCAGAGCTGGTGCTTGTGGCTTTATGGTCTTGACTGGTTCTGGCAGTTCATCCTTGAGTTTGGAATTTGCCGCTGTAGCAGGAGCCTCGTCTGCTGTAGGGCTAGCTTCTATTAAATCCGCCAAAATATTATCAATAGTTACAATTTCAGATGTGGCTTTTTCGGGAGCCATTGGGTTTTCAGGATAAATGTTGCGATCGCTATCCGCTGTCAGCTCCTCTCCAGAACTATCTGAAGGCAGTGAATTTGACTCTGCTGTCAAATTGGCAAAAATATCATCGTCATCTACTGTTTCCTCTACAGAGGAGGGTGACATGGCCGCAATGCCATCTGCTTGGCCAGACAAGACAGGAGGTGTTGAGGCAATGGTTTGCGGTTGGAGCGTAAAGAGCGATAAATCGTCAAAATCTTCGCTCCCTGAAGCAGGCACCGAACTCTCCTGAGTCACGGATTCCTCAAAACCAAACAGATCCTCGTTTAACTGCTGTACAGTAGAATCCTCGATCTCCAAATCCTTTTGATTTTGGGATTCATCGGCACCGATTAGATCCTCATCAGGAGATACCTTCAATCTGTCTTCTTCCCAATCTGGACTCAAGTCGAGATCGTCAATTGCTAGGTCATCTATCAATAACGGGCGCTCGTCCTTTGTCGGAGTATCTTCGACCGGGTTTGCTTGCGCGTTGCCCATCTCACCAAATAGATCCTCCCTGGAATTGTCTGGGCTAGAGTCTGGGCTGGAATTGTCTGGGCTAGAGTCTGGGCTGGAATTGTCTGGGCTAGAGTCTGGGCTGGAATTGTCTGGGCTAGAGCCTGGGCTGTAGTCATCTGTTGTCGGAGTATCTTCGACCGGGTTTGCTTGCGCGTTGCCCATGTCACCAAATAGATCCTCGCTTGGATTCTCGCTTGGATTCTCGCTTATATCCTCGCTTGGATTCTCACCTTCTAAATCAGACAGCCCCTCGGGAGAGACTGCTTCTTGCGATTCCAAAACAGCATTGCGATCGCCAAACAAAAGTCCGTCCAAAGAAGAAGATAGCTCGGTACTTTGCTCTGGCGCTCCAATGTCTTCCTGACTTCCTAGGTCATAACCTACAGCTATATCGCTTTCTTGCCTTGGGTCTTGCAGTCCCTCAAATAGGTCGTCTGATTCCCCCAATTCTCCAATATCCCCTTCATCTTGCCTGGGAGCTAGAGCATTATCTCTCCCAGCCCTATCGGGAACATCTGAATCAGATGTTTCTATTTCTAATTCTAGGTTCTGTGCTTCTCGGGGTAATTCTGAGTTTACAGAGCTAACCTCAGAAGTCGGAACCGATTCTGAAGTTAGCTCTGCTTCCTCGCCAAACAAGTCTGACCCTAACCCCAAGATTCCGAGTTCGTCATTAATATCTAGGGTGCTAGCTGGAGCCTCTTCATCTCCAAAGCCTTCTTCCTGCTGGCCGAAAGTATAGGTTTCTAGCTCTTGTTCCAAGATATCGCGCGATCGCAGCCCAGCAGATTCTGTCTCGTCGCCTAGGGCAGATTCTGCAATCGGCTCTTGCTGGCTTCTTGGCTCTGTAGGTCGAGCTTCATCTGAATTGAGGAAGTTTTCTATATTTTCCGGTAGAGCTTCATCTAAATCCAGATCTAGATCGCTTATTGCTCCATCTGAGACAGGGAGAGCCTCTTGCTGGCTTTCCTCCAGAGGCGATCGCCGCAACTCAGTACCCGCAAAGGGAAACAGAGAATCGCTCCCAGATAGATCTGACTCTTCATTCTCTGGGATAGGCGGCAATGCATCGGGACTATAGTTTGCTTCTGGTGCTGTCTCCTCCTGTAGCAGGGGTGAAGGAGGTTCCTGCGAAGCTTCCGCCACCTGTCTTGTTTCTTCTTCGATTAAACTATTTTTTCCCTCTTCGGTTGGCGAAGATTCTCCAGGAGTATCGCGAGATAGTTTGTTTTCTAGAATGCCTGCATCGGCAAAGGCGATCGCTCCTAAACCTAGCAGTTCCGGCTCCAACGACCCTTGCAGATAAGATGCTGTTTTCTCCTCAGCGTTGGTTTTCAGTCCCAAGCTTTGTTGGACTAAATGACTGACTAGACTTGCGAACATCACCTCCCCCTGCTGTCCGAGACGATGCATCTTTTCTAGCCCTTCAGTTAAAGACTCTTCATAAGCTTGAAGATTTCTCTGCATGGTTTCAAACACGACTCTCAGGGTAGAATCGAGGGAGATTAAGAGCCTATCCGACTGAGCCTGGAGCATTCTGAGATGTTCCAATCGCTCTGCTGGGTCCAGTAAAGGATGATTGGGAGGGAGCGCCTCTACATCTTGTCTAGCTGCATCCATGTTTCCAGACAAAGGAGCAGCCCCCGTATAAGCAGCCCCTGTATAAGGCGTCGATTCGTACTTCAACAACTGGCCTTCTAGACGTACCATAGCCTGGGCCACCTGCTCCGTCAGTCTTTCTTGCAATCGGCCCATAAACCCCTGGAGAAATTCTGACATGAATTGCTGCTGTCTGGCCTGTTGTTGGGTAAGAGATAGCTCGTTTTGTCGCTGTAGCTCTAACTCCCTGACCTCCAAAACGAGGCTTTCTCGCTCCTGTCGCAGTCCCTCCATTTCTGAGAGCAACGGTTGCATCAGGTTGGTTCGCAATAGCGTCATTTCTTTATCTAAGGCAATGCGCAGATCTTCTGTGCTTGCCAAGCGATTCTGCTCCAACTCCGCCGAGGTCGCATCTTCAACTGTTCCCGATGGCAAAGCTTTTCTGTCTGAGTTCCTAGCTCCCGAAGGCGCAGAGGAGGCGTTCGACTGTTTCTGCAAGGAGACCAAATAGCTGCGCGTTCGCTCTAGAACTCGACGAATATCCCCCGACATCCACCAAGCCATCCGGGAGTTCATTTTGCGCATGACCCCGTCTATGTCAGTAATTAGTGATTGAATCTCGTCCATTTTTTTGATATTTAAACTCCCAAATCTACGCCTATAAAGGTTTTGAGACTTCCACCAATATTCACTATTTTAGACAAGGCTTTGCTAATATTCTCATCCAGAGAGCGATCGCTCTTCTTCGCTAACAAGTGCATCGGCAGCACTAGGGTGGGGTGTGGGGTGTGGGGTGTAGGTTGTAGGTTGTGGGGTGTGGGGTGTGGGAGCGATTGCTGCCGCCTCGCAGAGCGCGCAGCGTGCGCTCGGAGCGAAACCTGCGCGCTTTTCGCAGAGCGCGATCGCTTCTTGCAGAGTAGGCTTGACTCTTCTTAGGCGAGGACCAATTACTCTCTAGCTAGCGAAGAAATCTAGTAAGCTGTCGCGCATTTAGATTGGAATAAAAGGGGACCTTCTCCAGGCGTGCTAGCTCTTGTTGGTTGCGGGCCTCGCGTTGCGATATGGGTCACCGATTTAAATGCGTAATAGCTTCAGTCTGTCAAGGTAGTTTTGAATAATTTTGCATTATTTTTGCTATGCCCTATGCCCTATGCCCTATGCCCTATGCCCTATGCCCAATTCCCAGTATTTATATTGGGCCACTAACTTTGCCCGGTCGGAATTCCTGTAAGTTATGATTACTGTGCGTTTTCTTAAGCAAGCGGCCCTAAATAATAATGGGTGTTTACCCCTTTTGACCCCTCCTTGACTAAATGAAACTCTAAGATATTTTGGATATCCTGCCCAATGGGGCTGTGCCCTACTGAGGTTCGGGATTTGAACCCAGGCAGGCTTAGGGTAACAATGTTTGCTTACCCATTTTATGTAGTATCTTAATGTTGGGTGAGGGAGTGTTGGCGCTATTTTAGCGTTTAGGCCCAGCATCCGTGCTAGCGCTGAATAGCTATCGGCAATCCCAACTCAGCGGGCCGCTATAACAATTCTATCTTCCCAAGCGCGTTTATCACAGGATGGCCCCAATGGACTATAGTCCCCGCGAATCCAACTCTAATGTTGACCAATTAATTCGCTCGACACCTTTTTTTAAAGGATTACCCGAGGAAATTGTAGAAAGAGCTACTGCCCATATTGTCACCCGAACTCATCCCCCCAATCAGGTAATTTTGCTGGAAAATGACTGGGGTAGTTCTGTTTATTTCTTGTTAGACGGTTGGGTCAAAATTCGTACCTACAACCTAGATGGAAAGGAAGTTACGCTCAATATTCTCGGACATGGAGAATTGTTTGGCGAAATGGCGGCTCTGGAAGAGGCGCCACGCTCGACGGACGTAATTACTCTAGCTTCTACTACTATTGGCAATATGCCAGCACAAGATTTTGTCCACCTGATAAACACGGAGCCCCTGGCAGGAATTAGGTTGGCTCAGTTGATGGGAAGGCGCTTGCGCCAAGTAAACCGTAGATTGCGACTGCGGGAATCCGATAGCATGTCGCGAGTGGCAGATATATTGTTGTTCTTGGCAGAAGGACAAGGGAAAGAATCTGCAAAAGGAGGAATAGAGATTCCCAATCTGCCCCATCGGGAATTGAGCAGCCTTAGCGGACTAGCAAGAGAGACTGTGACGCGAGTGCTAAGCAAGCTGGAGAAAAAGTCTCTGATTCGCCGCGATCGCGATGTTTTGTACATTCCAGACGTATATGCTCTAGAACGATACATCGTCTAGCAAGACAAAAGATGCGGATAAGGAGCTAAGCGGCAATAAGCAATTATTTCTATGTCCACAATAGAGCCCCCTGAAGAAATCAATACTCATCCAAAGGATAATTTATCAAACGAGAAAGACTTCTCCAATCCATCTCCCATCGACTCAACCTCGCCGACAGAAGGCGATCGCCCGACCCAGGAGGATATTTCCGGCCGGACTTCGGTTTTGTCGGCACCGCCGATAGCTGCCAAAGGGCCAATTATTTTGGTGGAAACGGCTTTTTTGGCTAGCACTTCTAGCCTGATATGGCTGATCAATTACTATTTTCCTCTAGGTCCATTGCTGCGGCTTTTTTTTCCGGTGCCGATCGCTCTAGTCTATATGCGCTGGAATCTCCGTTCTGCCTGGATGGCAGCCTTGACGTCCGGGCTGTTGCTATCGGTGCTTATGGGGCCAACAAGAAGCATTCTTTTTATCATGCCCTTCGGCCTATTAGGAGTATTGCTGGGCTGGCTGTGGCGACGCGGAGCTAGTTGGAATACCTCCATGTTGATGGGAACCCTCATCGGTTCCTTTGGCTTCTTTTTTCGGATTTGGCTCGCTTCTATTCTTCTCGGCGAGGATCTCTGGGTCTATCTGACTACCCAAATGACAGAGCTAGCTGATTGGATATTTTTGCGACTGGGTTGGTTGGCCAAGCCCAATCTGTATATAGTTCAAGGGCTAGCGGTAGTTATGGTCATTCTGAATAATCTAATTTATCTGTTTGCCGTGCATCTGGCCGCGTCCGTACTGCTAGAACGCTTGGGAAATCCCATTCCGCCACCACCGCGCTGGGTTCGAGTTTTGCTGGATGAAGAATGATTCGTATCTATACCGAACTACAACGGGGACAACAATGGCTGGCAAAATATCGGGGTTTCCGACCTGCCTTCGCCTGCGTTTTGGGATTTACAGACACGGGTTTGATTCCGGGGATTTCTGCAGCAGGGGCAACCCCAGAAGACCGGCGTTACACTGCGATCGCCGATGCTGAATTTTTATATAGCGGCGGGCAAGGGAGAGCCCAATATCCCTTGCCTCCCCTCCATGCCGGTGCCTCCCCAGTCTTGATTTCCCGGGCAGTTGTCGAGTATCAAGACATCCCCATAATTCTCTTTGATGCCGGTTTACCCAAAGCCGCCTCAGTACCCACCGTAGATTTGGGAGGCTCGCCAGCACGTTGCCTGACCACAGGATCGGCAATGGAAAGGGAAACTGTATTTGGTTTGCTCCAACAAGGGCTAAAGTGGGGGCCAAAAATAGCCGGACAGAGCGATGGTTATGCGATTATTAGCGAATGCGTTGTCGGCGGAACTACAACGGCATTAGCTGTAAGTACCGGCTTGGGCATACCGGCTATAGGCAAAGTTAATAGCAGCCATTCTCAATGCAATCACGACCAGAAGTTGGCATTAGTAAAAACTGGATTGGAACGTGCGGGATGGGTCAAAAGTATTAGGGGTAGCTCTGTTTCCGATTCTCCCGAATCCTTTTATCCTCCCTTCGATCCCCTAGAACTGGTGGCGGCGGTTGGGGATCCAATGCAGGTGGCGGTGGCGGGTATGGCGATCGCTGCCAGTCGGACTCATGGCGTGCTGCTGGCTGGCGGAACCCAAATGCTTGCCGTTTATGCTTTGACCAAGGCGATCGCAGAGGCTTACGATCTCTGGTGGCGTCCGGAGCGAGTTGTGGTAGGCACAACTCGCTGGGTGGCAGAAGACCCTACCGGCGATACCGTGGGTCTGGCTAGAGCGATTGGCAGCGTTTCTCTACTTGCCACCCAGCTTAGTTTTGCTAGCTCTCGTTATCCCCAATTGCAGGCTTACGAGCGGGGTTACGTCAAAGAAGGAGTGGGAGCAGGAGGCGCTTCGATTGCCGCTCATCTCTATCGTGACTGGAACCAAACCTTACTGCTTCAGGCTATTGAAGCGATCGCCGCTCGCCTATAAACCCTTGATAATCGACAAGTATAGCAGTAAGCTATTAGCTGTCACTGCTGAGCAGTCAGCTAAAGTCCTGCCATCAAAAGCCATATATGCGCGTTTTGATTCCTGTCAAACACCTTAATGGGTAGTGCTATAACAACTAAGCTTTCCTAACAATCCTGAAGCGGTTGCTGCCTCTTCCATTATTGGATTCTCTGGGCTAGTAGCTGCTCTTCTAAAGCTGCAATCCGATTATAGGCAGCAGTTAGCTGTGCGGTGAGCCGCTGGATTTGGATATCTGGGGTTATCTCTGTTTCTCCATATTGAACGTTCCCATCCAGATAGTTCGGCTCTACCAGGATATCTTTGTGGGCTAGAGATGCTTCTAAACTCTCCCGCTGCCCGAGCGAGCGATCGCGTCTCCACTGGTACCCAGAAGACTCAACAATTTCATTTTTTGCCAACCCCCGCTCCGACAATAGCATGGCTATCTTCGAGTTAAGTTGGTCTATTGTTTCATAAAGCGCATCGACTTTATAAACTAACGCGCTAATTTCGTTTTTTAGTAAGTCCATCACAGGCTCCCATCTATTATGGTTTTTTGGTTGCTCCCGCTTTCTTCTTTTCCGCCCGACTGGGAGAATAAGTAGCGAGATCGGAAGCTTTGCTTCGGCGGTATCTATTGCCCGTGAATCCCAAACAACATTGCCCGGGAGCCAAGATTGCAAGATATGCCTGCTGTCCATAAGCCATTAGAGGCTTGAGACAGAAAGCCTTATGGCTATTAAGGGGCCAATTCTTAGGGTGTTAACTCCCTCGGCTTTTTCACGCCAATTGGGAACCGTCGAGAATCGTTCCGGCTCTAAACCCGAAACCTCCGTTCTTGTAGGACTTTCCGGCTCCCGACCGCATTCGGAAAATTAGCAGGTAATTTCCCTACACAAGAGCACCCCTACACACCCAAGCCAAGCCCATTAATGCGGTTAGAGGCAGACCGGCTTCGATCGCAGCAACTGGCAGCAATTTGCCAGCAGCAACATTGCCACCAACTTTTCCAGCAGGCGACCTTAGCACAAGGCTGCCTGTTGTCTTGCTAGGAGGAACCGCCGTGGGGCGATCGCGGCCTTAACCGCTTGGTTAAATACCATCTTAAACTTGGATTCTCTTGCAAGTGGATTATTTCTAATTTATTTAACAATTGTTACGAGATGATTTATTTTTTTAACAACTATTATCTAAAAAAAACAGATTTTAATTTATGTTACATCTTGCAAGACTAACCTCCCTTGCGGCATGGGATCTGGGTTGTAGCCGTTGTAAGCGTTGTAGGCTGTAGGGTAGGCTGTAGAGTGTAGCGGGGTAAATAGGTCCATGAATAAAATGGCTTTAGCTCGGGAAGGCAAGCTAAAAATTGAGAAGCACTTCAAAAAGCGCTTCAACAATCGCTATCTCGCCTTTTGGAGTTTTTAATAAATATATAGAGTTATCAAAGAAGCGTGAAGCGAAGGTCTTTTATCTTAGGAGCTAGCGCCCTGGCACTCGGTCAGTTGCTAGCAGGATGTGGGGGTCAGAACAAACCAACCCTCAGAGTGTGGCTATTGAAAAGCTCTGTACCCGCTCTGTTTCTAAAAAAATTTGGTCAGTCACAGTCGAATGGGGTGGTTTTGGATTTTACGGCTGCTGCCCAGTTGCAAGACCTCTTCGATCGCCTGGTCGCCTGGAAGAAAAACCCGCCAACGGAAAATCTCTCTTGGTGGCAGCACCTGCCGTTTTTCCGCTCCGATGAAAAAAATGCCCCTATTGCCGATCTGGTGACGGTGGCAGATTACTGGTTAGCTGCGACTATCGAACGGGAACTTATAGAACCTCTCGACCCAAAGGAGTTTTCCGATTGGGAAGGGCAGTTAACCGACCGCTGGCGAAAGTTGGTCAAGCGCGACGCCAAAGGTGCTTTGGATGAAACGGGCCAAGTGTGGGGGGCGCCCTATCGCTGGGGCACCACCGCGATCGCCTATCGTCGGGATAAGTTTAAGTCTCTTGGCTGGGAGCCCAAGGATTGGAGCGACCTCTGGCGACCGGAAATTCGCGATCGCATTTCTATCATCGACCAGCCCCGAGAAGCTATTGGCCTGACCTTAAAAAAACTGGGCTATTCTTATAACGCCAAAGATCTAGCCAAAATTAGCGGCCTCAAAGAAGAATTGCAAAGTCTCAACCAACAAGTTAAGTTTTACAGCTCCGACACCTACCTACAACCTCTAATTACAGGAGATACTTGGCTGGCGGTGGGCTGGTCCAGCGATATTCTAGGGGTCATGCAGCGCTATCGCCAAATTGCAGCAGTGGTTCCTCTTTCTGGAACCGCTCTCTGGGCCGACCTCTGGGTGCGGCCGAAAAAGACTCGCCGGGAAAATACTAGCCAGAAAAATACTGATAATAAAACTACCGATAATAAAACTACCGATAATAAAACTACTGGCCAGAAAACTAGCGATCCGGGTAGCAGCCCTACAAAAAATCAACTTCCGGCCGAGTGGATTGAGTTCTGTTGGCAGAGATCCCTGGCTGCTGAGTTCTCCCTGATAAGTAAAGGTGCTTCTGCCATCCTCCTCGAAACTATGGAGCGATCGCAGTTTCCTAAAGACTTACAGAATAACTCATTGCTCTTACCCGATGCCAAAGTTATAGAAAAAAGCGAATTTCTCTATCCCCTACCTCCAGAAGTCGCCGAGCAGTATGACAAGCTTTGGCGGGAAATTCGCCGGGGTGGCTAAATAGCAATGAACCTGAATTCATTCATTTATCTCCTAAATCGCTCCACAATAGTAGGGGCGAACGGCTGTCCGCAGGAAAATCGGCTTACTGCTATATCTAGATAAGCGATCGTTGCAAATCTCAAAACGTGAATTCAGAACAGCTAGAGTCAATCAAAAGCAAGTATAAGGCCGGTAGAGCCGCCTTTGAGCGGGGCCAATACCGGCAAGCGGTGACATATTTAGAAGCCGTCAGCTCTTCCATCGATCGCAATTCCTCGTTTGGAGGAGAAGCGCAGATTTGGCTAGTGACCGCCTACGAAGCAGCGGGTTTCGACCAAAAGGCGATCGCTCTATGCCAGCAGCTTACTCGCCATACCCATATCGAAACCCGCAAACAAGCAAAGCGTCTCCTCTGTATCTTGGAGGCACCAAAGCTCAAGATACACCCAGAATGGCGAGTAGAAATTCCCGATATGGCCGCTCTAGATGAAAGTGGCGCGAAGTTCCGCCAAGTCAGCGCCGCCGCTAAGCCCAAAAGTCCCGCCCCCAAACCCCCTAAACCCAGACCAAAACCCGTCGATCTCAGTCAAGTAAATACAAAAGACAATCAATTTATCTGGGTGGCTTTAGGAGCGATCGCTCTCATCCTAGGCGCATTGCTGTATTTTAATCATTAAAAATTGGGAAGAGCGGAAGAGCGGAAGAGCGGAATTGGGCATTGGGCTTCGCATTGGGCATTGGGACAGTTTTAAATTTTAAGTTCTTAGGTTGTAAGTTGCCGTTCTTTAATTTAAAACTCACAAGCTAAGAGCTTAAAACTCAAAACTGTCCCCATGTCCCCATGTCCCCCGCTCCCTCCACACTCCCCACACTCCCCACACCCCCCCCTCTCCCCATGTCGCTCCACAACTTATAGAAACTAATTCGCAAAAGCCACTTTGGGTGGATTGAGAATAGTTTCTATAATCGACATGGAGGGTTCGACAAATGCCCATTTGCCATCTGGACGGCGATTGAGAACGGCAAAACTTAGAATATCGGATTGTCCCAGCTTTTCCCCAGCGCGCCGTTTTCCCCATTGGGGATTTTTGAGACCGCAAAAACGGAATAGATAAATGGGGAGTTCTTCGCTAGAGAAGATAGCGCATTCTGGGGAATTGGGCTGGAGACGACCGTCAGTGGGAGCGTAAACTGTTTTGTTTCCCTTCAAGGCGATCGCGATATCGCCCAATCCTCCAACAATCCGATGGCCAGCCAAATCGTCTCCCGGTTGTGCTTCCCAATTCTGCTGGAGTTGCACCGTTCTTGGCTTTTCGAGAACTGGTTCTGGAGCGCAACCAAACATGGCTAGCAACCCCACTAATACTGCTGTTACAGCAGTGCTAAAAACGTTTAAATCCATACCCCACATAGTTTTCACCCTCATATAAAATAACTAGCCAAGTTTGCGTATCGAACGCCAACGGATAGGCGTCCCTTTCAGTTATCGCTCCGGCGCGCACGCTTAAAGAAGGCAGACGACAGTAAGGCTGTTTGACAACTTCCTGCACCTTAGAGCGAGCAGAAGGCTCTGGCACCGTCAGCAATTTTGCCAATTGTTCCCCAGATAGTTCTGCTTTTGGTAGAACCATTTCCTCGCAGAACAATTCCGGATCTAGCTTGCTTTTTTGCGGTATCTTTGTTCGCAAATTTAAGAGCAGTAGGCTTCCTGTCGCTAGCAGCAACCCTCCGACTAAGAGCTGCTTTGAGTTTTGCTTTGCAATCTTCGATAGATTCAAAAACATCGATCTTCTCCCCAAAAAATATAGTGACATGGCCAGAAAAATAAATTTTACTTTAAGCATTTTAGGATGTAGATTTGGTTTAGTAATAGAGGTGTTTGCGGTTAGTTGTGTTTGCAGAGTTTTTTCTCTAACTTCCGCTCAAAAATTACCTATTTAAAATTGCTATATAGTTTTTCTTACCTTACGCAATGACACAATCTGTAGGCCAGTGCCTCCGTGCCTGCCCGATATAGCACAAAATATAAATAGAGAGATACTGCGTAAATACTGTTTGAGCTTACAGAACGAGCCTTATGTTTTATTAATTGCAAAAATAATGGCAATAACTAAATCGATAGGTTACGATCTTTTAGTTATTATAAATATACCATTTTTACCCGGGTTTTTTCACAAATGTATAATTGGCGATATCCGAACCTAAATGGAGTGAATTAGTGGTAGTTTATTTTGAGAGAGTTACGCCCTATAATACCAATTATAGATGCTATTGATGAAAAAGTCAAGTAAATTGCCAAATAAATTTTACGAAGGTTAATCAAGGGCCTTGCTAATATAATGGCTTTGTAAGTTCTCTGCAAGTCGTAAGCGTTAGCTGCCTTGCTATACCTAGTCCCTGTAGGTTAAAATAGACAGTAGTTACCTCTTTGCCTCTGTAGAGATCGATCGCCAGTCTTTGGCAGCCAAACTCAAGCTTGTATTATCGCCAGCTCTGGCAGCTTGACCAAGAGCATATCGCTCTCTTAAGGTACTCCTGTAGAGTGAAGTTAAGATTAGGTAAAATGGGATAAGTTGGCAATTATGGTTTTATGCAATCTAGAGCAAACAGGAGGGGTCGATCTGTATGTAGGGTGAGCCTTTTAGCAGCGCCAGTCAATGGTATAAGTTGGTCAATACCTTCGCCAAAATGCAAAAAGACCTTATTTGTAGGTTGAACTCGGGAACGAAACCCAACAAATGCCCGATCGGAGGCCAACACCCGCACCGCAGGGAACGATCCCCCCAACCCCCCTTAAAAAGGGGGGCTTCAGAGAGATTCAAAGCTTAGCCCCCCTTAAGAAGCTTTTTAAGGGGGGTTGGGGGGATCGCTCCCTGCGGAAAAATGGCGAAGGTATTGTTGGTAATACAGTCTTTTTGGCAAACATTACGCAAAAATCAGGAAAAAATTACCCAAATAGGAGGGAGTTGAGTGAGAAAAGAGCTAGCAAAGCGATCGCTTGCAACTTTCAGGCGTCGCGTCCTTGCCGCTTGGGGGACATGGCGGGGGGTCTGGGCAATACTGCTAGGAGCCTGTCTGTTACTAACAGGCTGCGTTCGCTACGACGTACAGGTTAGCTTTGAGAGTCAGACTCGCGGCGAGATAGTCCAGCATATCCAGATTGGAGAACGGCTCAGTGCGTTTAGCAGCGAAACCTCCGAAGCTTGGTTAGATAGTATCGAGCGCCGCGCCCGCCGGTTGCGAGGCAAAACCAAGCGGATCTCCGAGCAAGAGATAGTAGTAAAGATTCCTTTTAACAATGGGGCGGAATTGGCCGATAAATTTAATCTATTTTTAAATCCGCCAGAGTCGAACAAGTCTAGAGATGCTGCTTTGGAGTCTTCTCTTCCAGAGATAGCATCTTCTATGAAGGTGACGCAGAATAATTGGTTGCTCTTGTTGCGCAATCGCTTGAGTTACGATTTGGATTTGCGATCGCTTGGAGTTATTGCCGCTGACGGTAAGGTGGCGATCGCTCCTGGGGCGCTTGTAGATCTTGAGTTTGCTTTGTCAACCCCTTGGGGTGCCCGGGTCGTTGAACCGGAAGCCTCCCCGGCCGTGGAAAGAGAACAAGGTTGGATTGCCCTCGTTCCAGAAGTAGAGGATGAGGGACGGACCCTGGTTTTTTCTCTCCAGCCCGGACAGCTCAACCATTTGGAAGTAGTCTTCTGGGTTCCAAGCTTCATTGGTATTGGCACCTTAGCGATCGTCTTATTTGTTGCTGCTGGCATCTATCTAAGGTATAACTTGTTGCCCGCTCCGGCCATAAGCGATCGATTAGATAGCAATTTGCAAGCTACCAGCGATGGATAATGGATAATCGCCAATCGATAATTCTGGCGCGACTGGCGCGACTGGCGCGATAATTATGGCCCACTAAGTAAATCGGTTAGGATAATTCCAAAATGCCAAAATGCAATGCGATCGATTGCTGACTCCTGATTGCTGACTGCTATATTCTGGCGCGATCGTTCTGGCGCGATTAATTACCCATTGCCAATTATCTATTTGACTAAGAACGGGATTTTACGAGCCCGGAATCTGAAAATTGCCTATATAGCACTACGCAAATGAGTTAAGACATTTATAAATGCTCGTTCCTTAGTCAGATTATACCTTTGACTTGTGAATGCATGACTTTTGACTTGCGCGTAGCGCTATATCGCATATCTGGCCGCGTATCTGGCCGCGTATCTGGCCGCGTATTTGGCCGCGTATCTGGCCGCGTATTTGGCCGCGTATCTGGCGAACCTGGTATCCTAGCCCTGGCCTGCTGCATACATCCTGAGAGCTTGGGTTCAAAATCTACGTTCTGCTTGCTTGAAGGGGTAAACACATTTGGAAAAAAAGATTAAACAATCCCAATTTTTTCCAACTGGTCGAAGGATATGGTAAAGATTTGGTAATTAAACAAAGCGCTAAAAATATTAGTGCAGTTCAAAAAGAGGAACTAGGCGCTCTTGGGATCCTACTGGTAATTGAAACTCTTTTACCCTGGCTTTACGACCTTTTGTCTGGGAACCCTTATTATGGACTCTTGGATGGCTGGGGTATTTGAGTATAAATATATGTTTACTATTGTTGACCGCAATAAGCTAAAGTGTTACTAGAGTGCTATTAAGCCTGGGCAGGAGCATATAAGCGCAAAAGCCTTTGGCCTGGAAAGAATCTCTATTTAAGATGGCAAATAGCGTTTGAGAAAGAGTGGGGAGTAAAAATGTCTGTAAGTGGGAGTGCTATGCCAACAATTCTAGCGGTAGATGATAGTACCGTAATGCAAAATATGGTTAAGCGGGCATTGGGTAGCGACTATCGGGTGATAGTGGCAGATAACGCAGTAGATGCCTTGTCGGTGATTTACCACGAACGAGTTTCACTTTTGTTGCTAGACGTTTCTATGCCCGGTATTGACGGCCTGGAGCTTTGTCGTACAGTACGCAATATTCCTCAGTTTGAGGAGTTACCGATTATTATGTTGACGGCAAGAGATGGCCTATTTGATAAGGTGCAAGGGCGGCTGGCCGGCGCTACAGAATATTTAACGAAGCCATTTGAGGCCGACCAACTGCGCCAAGTTGTTAAAAATTTTGTTAAGTTAGAGGAGGCTAAAGAGGGGGCTGATAAATAAAGCAACCTTCTAAGCCAAGCAAGAAGACAGCTCGACTTTCTCCTATGGAATAGCCGGGGCGCGATGCTTCTATAGAGAGGCTATTCGCTTTGCGATTCGCTTTGCGCTTTGGCTCCCGTTGGGCGCGATTCTACGGAAATGCTATTTGCTTATGGGTTGACTCCGCCAACACTATCTCATTCAATTCGCGTTGGATAAAAATGCCAGTAAAAGCGAGCCTCGGGCTATCTATTCGGTAGGATAAGTAGATGATAAGTAATGGGTAACTGCTGACCCTCTTTAATGATATAGCACTACCGATTAAGAGAACGGACTGTTTCAAAACCTATATGCGTAATATGGCAGGACTTTAGCTGACTGCAGCTGACTGCTGACTGCTGACTGCTGACTGCTATAAATAATAACGGTGCAATAATTAATAGTAATGAGCTATTGTGTTAATCCCGAATGCCAGAGTCCCGAGAATAATCCTGGAAGCGAGTTGTGTTCTAGTTGCGGCTCTAGCTTGCTGCTAAACGGTCGCTACCGCGCTATCGAGCCCCTAGGTCAAGGGGGTATGGGGCGCACTTTTTTGGGGATAGATAAAGACAGACTCAACGCTAAATGTGCTATTAAACAGTTTTTGCCCCAATTTCCACAAGGAAGAAGAGGTGCCATACAGAAAGCTAAGGAACTGTTCGAGCGAGAAGCGGTGCAACTGTGCGAACTGGGAGAGCATCCCCAGATTCCCACCCTATATGCTTACTTCGAGCAAGATAAACGTCTCTATCTAGTGGAGCAGGCGATCGAGGGGCAAAATTTATTAGAGGAGTTGCACCAAGAGGGAGCCTTTGGAGAGCAAAAAATTAGAGAACTTTTGCTAGATTTGTTGCCGATACTTGAGTTCATCCACTCGCGCCATGTAATTCATCGGGACATAAAGCCAGAAAATATTCTCCGCTCTCAGAAGAATAGCAAATTAGTGTTGGTAGATTTTGGCATAGCCAAGCAAGGTACGGCAACGGCTCTGGCACAACCGGGGACGACTGCGGGCACCCAAGGTTATGCCCCACTAGAACAAATACGAGCAGGACAAGCTTATCCGGCTAGCGACCTTTATAGTTTGGGGGTGACTTGCATTCACCTGCTCTCGGGAACGACACCAGAAGAACTCTATAATTCCCTGGAGGGTCGCTGGATTTGGCGCGAGCAATTGGCAAAACGAGGGGGTAGTGTTAGCTCTGATTTGGGGAATATTTTAGACAAAATGCTGGCAGAAATGGTCGCAGATCGATATCAATCTGCTAGAGAAATTATGCAAGATATTAATGCCGCAACTCAGGTGGCACAATCGCCGCAAACTGTTGCCTTTGGGGCTGCTTCAACCTCTATCGCTCGGGTGCCGCCCACTGCCATATACTCTTCAGCTAGTTTTGCAGGCGATCGCATTGCCGCCGAATTAGAGGAAGTTAGAATTAATCTCTCGCAAGCCGAGAGCAATCTAGGGCGAAATAATCTAGGGTCGCAAAATACCAAGCTACAAAATTTAGCTCCGAAAAATCAATCGGTTGCAAATAAACAGATAATTGAGGATTCTATCGAGGCAGATTTGGAGGCGCTGCGGTTGGAGTATGGGGAGGAGCATTAGAGGAGCATTAGGGTAGCGTCTGGGCAGGAGAATCGCGATCGTAATGTCTCTATGAAAAACGTAAAAATGCCAAACGTAACAATGCCGCTCAGTCGTAACTACCTAGAGGAGCTGATTGAATCTCTTAAAGATCCGGAGGAGGCGGCTGGCTACTTGAACGCGGTTTTAGAAGAAAACGACGCCGAACTGCGATCGGCACGCCCTAGGCGATGTTGCCAAAGCTCAGAAGAGGAAGAATCGTCTCTCTCCCTCAAACGAAGCTCGCCAAAGCGATCGCTCCGCTCGAATGCTGTCAGAGTACGGCAGTGTTGAAATTTATAGCTTGGTGGATTTACTAGATGCTCTGGGATTGGAGCTAACTGTTAGGGTCAAGAAAATTCACGAATAATGCAGCAGTCCTAAATAGAGCAAGATCCTAACTGGAGCCAGAAACCCGGTTTTTCCAGCAAAAAACCGGGTTTCTCATAGCAAGAGCCTGGGAGCATGTTCGCATTGGACATATTTGCATTGGGCATTGGGGAAAAAACGCTTGCTTTAGGGTGTAGGATGTAGGGGAGAAGAAGGAGACTTTGCAGTATAAGCTACAAGCCTAATTCCGCCTACACCCTACACCCTACACCCTACACCCCCTACACCCCACACCCTAACCTCTTGCACCGGATCCGGGTAGTGCATAATGGGAATTAACAGTGGCACAACTCTTCCCAATTCCCAATTGCCGATTACTAATACTAATGATCTATTGCCTAAATCCTCAGTGTCAAAATCCCCATAATACGGATAACGTCCAGTTTTGCCTGACTTGTGGCACTAGACTAAATCTGAAAAACCGCTATCGGGCGATCTCACTTCTTGGCGAGGGGGGATTTGGCAGGACGTTTGTTGCCGAAAACATAGACAGACTCAACGCCCCTTGCGTCATTAAACAATTTTTGCCCCTGCCGCAAGTGCAGCAAAAACGGGGCTTGCTGGAAAAGGCTATGGAACTGTTCGCTCAGGAGGCCCAACAATTACTGCAACTGGGAGACTTTCCCCAGATTCCCACTCTATTTGCTGACTTTGAAGAAGACGGATACCTCTACTTAATTCAAGAATTCATCGACGGGCAGAATTTGTTAGAAGAATTGGAAGCGCGTCGAGATTCTGGAAAGTCGCATCCCTACAGCGGCAAGGAGATTGAAGAGATTCTGCTAGATATTTTGCCGGTGCTGGAATACATCCACTCCCGAGGGGTCATTCACCGCGATATTAAACCGGAAAATATTATGCGCCGCCAGAGCGATGGCAAATTGGTGTTGATTGATTTTGGGGTAGCTAAGCAATTATCTGGGAGCGTGCTGATTAAAACGGGAACGAAAATTGGTACTGAGGGATATGCGGCGATCGAACAATTGCGGGGAGGAAAGGCATTTCCAGCTAGCGATTTATATAGTTTGGGGGTCACTTGCATTCACCTGCTGACTGGAATAGAACCGGATAAGCTCTACAATCCTATGAACGGTCGTTGGCTCTGGCGAGAAGAATTAAGTAAAAAAGGAATAGAGATTGGTGCAGTCCTCGGCGGAGTTATAGACAAATTAGTACGAGAGTGGGTTAGCGATCGCTACCAATCCGCCTCAGATGCAAAAGCCGATCTGCTAAGAACTCTGCCTCCCCAGTTTCCCCCGGGTAAAGGGGGAACTCCAACTACCATACAGACAGGTGCAGACCCGCAGGCATATGGGGGTCAGGGGGGGCGTCAGGGAAGCAATGGAAGTTCTAGCTCCGGAATTGCAACCCCTTGGAAATGCGTTCATACCTTAACGGGTCATTCCAGTTATGTTATTGGGGTTGCTATCAGTTCAGATAATCAAACCCTCGTCAGTTGCAGTTATGATAAGACTATAAAACTTTGGCATCTGGGCAGCGGTAATCTATTAGGCACTCTCACCGGACATAGTCGCTGGGTGAGCTGTATCGCCATCAGCCCCAACGGCCAAATTCTGGCTAGTGGCAGCTTGGATAGCTCGATTAATATTTGGCATATTGGTACGGGCAACTTATTGCGGGAGCTTTCCGATCTTCCCGGCTACCCAATTTGCCTAGCTATTAACCCGTCGGGAACAATTCTCGCTGCTGGCTGTTTTGACCATACCATCCGCTTGTGGGATTTGGACAGTGGCCAACCAATCCGCCAGCTCGTCGGACATGCCAGCTATGTTGAGTCGGTGGCTTTCAGCCCGTCGGGCAATATTCTAGCTAGCGGCGGCAGTTTTGACGATCGCACTATTCGCTTGTGGGATGTAGAAACTCTTGACTTACTTGCCGTTCTCAAAGGTCACAATGCCTCGATTCGTTCCCTGACTTTTAGTTCCGACGGCCGCCAAGTTGTTAGCTGTAGCGAAGACAAAAGCATTAAGGTTTGGGATGCGTCTGCTGGCGAAATTATCGACAGTTTTCCCAAGCAAAATGCCTGGCTACAGGCGCTCGCTATGAGCCCAAGTGGAGATATTCTAGCTAGCGGCAGTCGCGACAGCACTATTAACCTGTGGCAGTTTCCGACGGGGCAAATTTTATATACTCTCAAGTGGCATTCAGGGGCAGTTACTTCTCTCGCTTTTAGTGCTGATGGCAAGACCCTTGCTAGTAGCAGTTGGGACAAAACGATTAAGATTTGGCAAGTCTAGTAAGACTTGGGTTAGCAGAACTGTTAATTTAAATAAAATCTAGTAATTCAATTAAGTTCGATCCAGCTCGATAACGCTCCTTCTTGTAGGGGCGTTTCGCTGTCGCGACATGAAAGGCGGAGCCTGCCTTTGGATGGGCATATGGCATTCGCCCAACCAGAAGGTCTCATTTTTATTTGAAATGACTATAATATAACCCAACTGCAAGGAAAAAGCGATCGCCAATTAAATAGGGAGCATCTGTATTTGCCTTGTTGGTTAGCATCGATTCCGTCTGGATGGCGGTGCTACGGGAAACGCGATCGTTACCCCGATACTGCTATTCAATACCCCAATTACTGCTATGAGTTATTGTTTTAACCCTACTTGCCAAAATCCCCAAAACCAAGACGATATCAATGTTTGTCAGAGTTGTGGTTGGCCCTTGCGTCTCCAAGAGCGCTATACTGGGACCAAGCTTCTGGGGGAGGGAGGAGTGAATCGCACCTTCCTGGCAAGGGACAACGGCGTTACTGGCGGATCTTGCATTATTAAGCAATTTTTACCCGCACCTGGAACCGCATCTGAAACGGCAACTGTTATAGAAATTTTTAACCAAGAAGCTCGGCGGCTGCAAAAACTGGGAAAACATCCAAAGATTACAGAGGTACTCGATTACTTTGAAGAAAACGGATACTTGTATCTGGTCAAGGAGTTTGTAGAAGGGCATAATTTGCTAGCCTCGCTGGAAACAGAGGGAGCTTTGAGCGAAGAAAAAATTTGGTTTCTTTTAAAATCTGTATTGCAGGTTATGGAATTTATCCACTCCAGAGAAGTTATCCATAGAGACCTGAGCTTGGAAAATCTTCTCCGCACTCCAGAAGGCTCTTTAGTATTAATAGATTTCGGCATTTCCCAAGAGTTAGCCCGTGCTAATTTGGTTATAACGGGGACGACAAGGCTTCGGAAAGGGTATATTGCCCCCGAACAACTGCGACTTGGTAAAGCCTATCCCGCTAGCGACCTTTATAGTTTGGGAGTTATCTGCATTCAACTCTTGACCGGAGTAAGTTGGGACAAGCTATACTCTCCCCGCTTGGGTCGCTGGATTTGGCGGGAAATATTGAAGCAAAAACAGATAAAAATTAGCGATCGCCTCGGCAGCGTTTTGGATAAGCTTTTAGAAGATGCAATTGAAAACCGCTATGAGACTGCCACCCAGGTTTTCGATGACTGTGAGGATAAACAAGAGCGATCGCTTCCAACCCCAGAACCCGATCGCTCTCTATATACCTTGATAGGTCATTCTGGTTGGGTTTGGTCTGTTGCCTTTAGCCCAGACAGCCAGACTTTAGCCAGCACTGGGAACGATCGCAATATTATCCTTTGGGATGCGAGCAGTGGAGAGCGCCGCCGCACCCTAACCCGTCATTCCGACTTGGTTTTATGCGTTACCTTTAACCCCAACAATGGAACAGAACTGGCCAGCGGCTCTCGGGACAAAACAATAGTTCTCTGGGACATAGAAACTGGCAAACCTATTCGCACCCTCCGAGGCTGGCTTTTTTTCGATCCAAATGAATTGATTAATTCTGTTGCTTTCAGCCCTGATGGCAAAACCCTTGCTAGCGGAAGCTGGGATAATAAAGTGATTCTCTGGAATGCGAGTAACGGTCGGCAAAAACGCACCTTCAACGGCCATTCTGACTGGGTTTATTCTGTGGCGTTCAGCCCCGATGGCAAAACCTTGGCCAGCGGCTCTCGGGACGAACTGATTATGCTCTGGGATATTAGCAAGGGTCAACCGCCTCGGAGCCTGAATGGCAATTCAGGCTTGGTGAATACTATTGCCTTCAGTCCCGATGGGCGACTGCTAGCTAGCGGTTACTTTAAACCGATTATCATTGTTTGGGATCTGGATACCGAGAAGCAGAGTTTAATATTGCGAGGTCATTCGGATCGAATTAATGCCGTCGCATTCAGTCCCGATGGCAAAATACTGGCTTCTGCGAGTTTTGACCGGAATATTATATTGTGGGATATTGAGAGCGGCGATCGCATTGATACTTTAAGAGGCCATTCCGAGCGAATTCTCTGCCTAGCATTTAGCCCCGACGGTCGCTTCCTAGCCAGCGGAGCCGGGGACGAAACTGTCAAAATTTGGCAAGTGGATGGCATTGGGGTTTAGGGTTTAGGGTGTGGGGTGTGGGGTGTGGGGTGTGGGGTGTGGGGTGTGGGGTGTAGGGTGTAGGGTGTAGGGTGAGGCGAAATATCCGATGGAAAAACTAACATTTTCAGATGTATCCTTGAAAAGCTTGCGGCGCTTTGTCAACCTAAAGCCCCAGAAAATTGCAAGCTATCAATGGACTCAGGTGGATGGCGTCCCTTGACCGAACGAGAAAAGCAACAATTAGAGGAAGTTAAATCGCGCCTGCTCAATTATCGAACTCATCTAATGAATGAGGCTACCATTTGGTCAAGAGCAATTTATCCTCTTTTGGTCTTAGCGGAAAAAGGAGCAATTCAAGCTTGGGCAGAGGTCGGCTTATATGCCCGATACTCTCGCTTCGAGGTGGAAGCAATTGCCGATGGTGCTTTGGGGCAATGCGAATTTGATTTTCTGGAAGCACCTTATTTGGTTATCGTTGAAGCGAAAAGAGGAATAGAAAATAAAGATCCTCAAGCTCAGCTATATGCGCAATTGCTCGCTGCAGCTCATTTGAATTGGGAAAAAAACGCTCTACCCCTACAAGAAATTTTTGCTTGTTACACAATTGCCGATACCTGGAACTTCGTTCGTGCCGAAGTCGAGGGAATCGACGCCGATATGCCGACCCTGCGGCTGGAGTTTTCTAGAGAATATTCAGAAAAATTGGAAATAGAGACTATTTTTAAAATTGTCAAAGCGATCGTCGGTAAATATATTGGGTAATTGGGGCATGGGGCATTGGGAATTGGGCATTGGCGAAGGGTGTAGGGTGTAGGGTGTAGGGTGTAGGGTGTAGGGTGTGGGGTATAGGGTGTAGGGTGTGGGGTGTGGGGAGACTTGGGGAAATGGGGAGAAGGAGACTTGGGGACAATGCCCAATGCCCAATGCCCCATGCCCTCTTCCCAATTCCGCTCTTCCCAATTCCCTACACCCCACACCCCACACCCCACACCCTAATTGCTATTATGCTAAAAATTTTTGAGTTAATCTTGGCGATCGCTCTTTTAGTTGTAGCTGCCATATTGCGATCGCCGTCTTTGGCCAATTACCGAGAAGGGTTATTCTGGCTCTGTCTCGTTGGCGGCGCTATTTTAATTTTTGCTCAAATCTTTTTTTTGCGCCGAGCCCGCGATCGCCGCATCAAATTAATATCTTTCTTAGTCTTAGCTGTATCCTTCGCGAGCTTATCGACTAACCTGACCTTGGCTATAAAGTTTAATCTAGTCAAGCAAAGCGTCCTGGATGCCGAGCCGAGCCGCTTGGCAAAACTAGGCCAGCATTTCGTGGTCGGCTATCGAGATTCAGAGGAGATAGCTGCTTTAATCGAGAAAAGAGCGATCGGCGGTGTCTTTATTACCGCTCGCAATATCGAAGGCAAAAGCAAAACGGAAATTCAGCAAGAAATCCTGGGTTGGCAAGAGACGCGCCGCCGCCAGGGGCTATCTCCTTTATGGATAGCAGCAGACCAAGAAGGGGGCATCGTTTCGCGACTCTCTCCACCGCTAACTTATTTGCCGCCTTTGTCAGAGATTATTGCCGAAAATATAGATATCGAAGAGAGCAAAAAGGCCGCTATAGAATATGCCGAGCTTCAGGGTCGAGAACTAGCTGAGATTGGCATTAATCTTAATTTTGCTCCGGTGGTGGATTTGAATAAAGGCGCGCTCAACCCCGAAGATAAATATTCTCTAATTTATAAGCGAGCGATTTCCGCAGATAAAGATGTGGTGGCTAAGGTGGCGTCCTGGTATTGCCAAACTCTGGAAAAGCATCGAGTTGGCTGTACCCTAAAGCATTTTCCCGGGTTGGGAAGAGTGGCAGCGGATACTCATGTTGAAGATGCCGAGCTGAATGCTTCCCTGGAGGAACTGCGCGAGGATGATTGGGTTCCCTTTCGGGCGGTAATAGAGAATACGCGATCGCTGATTATGCTCAGTCACGCTAAGTTGATGGCGGTAGATAGCGATCGCCCGGTTTCTTTTTCTCACAAGGCGATCGTCAATATTCTGCGCGAAGACTGGCAATACGATGGCATTCTAATTACCGATGATTTTTGCATGCGAGCCGCCTACAATAACAAGCTCGGTCTAGCCGGAGCGATCGTAGCGGCGATGAATGCCAGCGTAGATTTAATTTTGATTGCCTTTGATAGCGACTTATATTATCCGGCGATGCATTTTTTATTGCAAGCAGAAGCAGCAGGCAAGTTAGATAAAGCGATGCTAGAAAAAAGTCGGCGCAGGCTTTTGGATTGGGAATGGGGAATGGAGCATCGGGCATTGGGAATTGGGCATTGGGCATTGGGCATTGGGAGAAGTGAAAAGTCAAAAGTGAAAAGTCAAAAGTGAAAAGTCAAAAGTGAAAAGTGAAAAGTAAAGAAAACCAACGCCGTTCGCTCTGTTCGCGTATTCACTATTCACTGTTCACTCTCCACTCTCCACGTCCCCCGGTCTCTCGGTCCCCCAGTCCCCCAGTCCCCCCTTTAAATTTGATGTCGATCGGGCCACCACCAACCCTCGAAATAAGGCGTAGGGGCGATAGCATTCCCGAGATATCCTTTGCTATACACTAAATTTATAAACTGGAATGCTTCGCCCCAAAAATTTATGCCCCTCGCTAGCAACTCCAAAAAGCGGAATTAGAAAAAACATACCCACGATCGACCCTCGAAATAAGGCGTAGGGGCGATAGCATTCCCGAGATATGCTTTGCTATAAACTAAATTTATAAGCTGGAATGCTTCGCCCCAGAAATTTATGCCCCTCGCTAGCAACTCCCCAAGTCCCCAAGTCCCCAAGTCCCCAAGTCCCCCAGCAGTCCCCCAGTCCCTTGCCAGCCCGGTCGGGAAAAAATTTTTTCCAATTTGCCGAAAAAAGGCGCATAACTTTTCGATCTTTCTCCCAATAAGAATATGTAACAACTCAGCCGCCGGAGGGCCAAGCAAAACAGCGGGCTGCCAGAGGGCCAACCTGCAACCCAGACGGTGAAATCAACCAAAGCCAAAGTATTTCTAGGGGTGTTGCAATGTTTTCGATGAAGTCAACCAAACTGAAAGTAATTTTAGGGTTGCTGCTCGGTAGCGCAATCCTGGGCTGGAGTAGCACAACGCGAGCATTTGAAGGCACAAAGAAGGTAGTCCAACAAGTGGAGGCGGGAAACTGCCAAGGCTCGACAGAACTGACCTATAGATCGCAACAACTAAGGTCGCCCGATGGCAATAGCGTGGCCTACTATAACGCAACAATCCGAAGAGTAGGACAAAGGGGCGATCGGCAATTCGGTTCCTATTGCAACCCTGTTGGTAGAGAGACTCCCGTCATAGAAATGGTTGTTGAAAGCGGTGCGGGCACAAGACGCATTAGCTCGGATCCCGCCGACGAGGCTTACGTCATTAGCAATCCCATCTCTTTTTCCCCAGACAGCAGGTATATAGTATTGGAACATGACGGGGTTTTCGATGGTGGAGAGATAGTGACATTTTATGGCATCTTGGATTCGCAAAATGGCTATCGTCTTTCGTCAGTTTCCCCCTGTCCCAGTTCATTTGCCTTCTATCAGGGATTTGTCTCCGCTTCGGAAATTCTTTTTTTGTGCGATGGTCGTTTCCGATCGTGGGAAGTCTTTAATTTACAACGAGGCTCTACTCGGGGAGTATCTCAGCAATATGTCAATTCTGCGGGCAAGCCTCAGTCCTACGGTACGGTGGTTTCTGAGTTCACAGTAGTCAAAAAACAAGTGTTTCCCCCTCGTTAGCGGGTGTCGCAGCTCTGAGATTATAAGTAAAGGGCTAAGGTATTAAACAATAGCCCCTGAAACTCCCAAGACTGCAAACAACGCACCTTATGGTAAAATCGAAACCACAGACAAGAGGAAAAATCATGTCACAATTAGACATTGCTGAAGCGGGGACTAAGCTGCAGGAGTTACTCGAAATCGCCCGGAGCGGAGAAGAAGTGGTTATAACCCAAGGAAATCGCCCAGTTGCCAAGCTGGTGCCAATTGCAGACAAGCCGCTATCGCCCCGACAGTTTGGAAGTATGAAGGATATAATCTGGGTTGCCGATGACTTCGACGAACCGCTAACAGAAGAGTTTAAGGAATATATGTAATTGGGCATTGGGCATTGGGCATTGGGCATTGGGCATTGGAGTGTTTTAAGTTTTGAGTTTTAAGTTTGAAGTTTTAAATTAAATACCAATCCAAAATCTAAAATCCAAACTTCAAAGCCTAAGAGGTAACAGCGGTAACGCCCCAGTCATGTTTCTAGTATGTAAATAGGTATTTTAGGTCAGTTATGCGTTGGATTCGGTTATTAGCGATCGCCTTAACATTTTACAATCCGTATTTGGCATAAAATACAAAATACAAAATCTAAAATCCAAAGTCCAAGAGGTGACATCCAAATCATGCTGAAAAGATTTTCAATTCTGGCAGTATCCTCATACATCGCCTTACTATCTGCCCTAGCACCTGCGCTCTTTCTCCCCGAAGTCGCCCGGGCTGAAGACGAAGTAAAAAAATGCGAGCCGGAACCGACTGACATGACAATCACTTACGGCGATCGCATCACTTGCGGGCTACACGGAGGAGGGGATTCCGATATATTTCGTCTTGAGGGTACTGCTGGCGATCGTATAATCTTTGGCCTTTCTGCCTCTATTAGCAAGCAGGTTGAGGTCATCGATCCTAGTGGAAATACCCTCGATAAACGAGGAGGTAAAGGAGTTAGATATGAGCTGACCTTAAAGGAGACGGGTACGTACACTTTCATAGTTACTCCTAATACTTCTACAGGCTCCTATTTAATTGAGGTTTCTTGCGTTATAGGCAGTTGTCTTTCCAGCCAAAACTAAGAGGCACAATTTTTTCTGTTATAGCCACGATATCAGCGCAGCCTCATGTAACCGTAAACATGCCTTAAAGGTTATTGCAAAAAAGGCGCGATCGCGATCGCAAATCCCCCGGCAATACAGTGAATATCTGCTAAATCCAGTAAAAAGTCAAAAAACGGGGAATTATGACCTTAAAATTGGTCAGCGGTCAGCGGCAAGTTAAAGGACAAAGGCTGAAGGCTAAGGACTCTTAGCTGAACGCTATGATACTTGCAAGTTAATAATTTACCGGGTTCTTGGGCTATGCCCCGGGGGGCAGGCTATGCAGGCTATGCTTACGACTCCGCCTCGGGACAGGCTTCGACTCCGCTCAGCCCGAACGGTAACGCTCTTGGACTGGTACTAAATTTTCTGCGCTATGCCCAATGCCCAATGCCCAATGCCCAATTCCGCTCTTCCCAATTCCGCTCTTCCCAATTCCCAATTACGCCAGAGTAAATACCGTCACTTCTGGGGGACAAAAGAGGCGTCCCGGGAGATAGGTGCCCAATCCGCGATTGACATAGAGCTGATTGTTACCCACCCTATGGAATCCCTGGCTCCATTGCCAGCGATCGACAATCTTATAGCAATTAGACATAAAAGGAATCCAGGGGCGCAGGGGTTCGGGAATTCGGCGTCGAATTGGGACGAGCAACTTGGGAGCCGGCCCAATCTTGGGAAGAATAATTTGACCTCCGTGGGTATGCCCTGAGAGTTGCAAATCTACCCGCCAAGGCCGCAGGAACTCAGCAGTATCGGGATTGTGGGATAGGACGATGCGGGGGATTTCGGGGGCGACTGCCGCCAAGACTTTGGGGTTGAAATAGCCCGATCGCAGTTCCGCCATACCCACTAAGGCCAAACCAGAGCCGAGAGGATAAACTGCCTCGTTCCATAAAACGCGAATGCCGACATCAGTCAGGGTATCGGTAATGAGTGCTTTTGAATGGGCAGTTTTAACGTCGTGGTTACCCAAAACCGCATAAATTCCGGCGCGAGCCTGCAGGGATTTGAGACTATCGGCCAAGGGGCGAATTGGAGACGGCTCTTCTGTTACATAGTCCCCGGTGAGGAATACGAGGTCTGGAGATGCTTCGTTGCTGGCGGCGATCGCGGCTTCAAGCAAGTCCTCTGATAATCCCCAGCCTTCGTAATGAAAATCCGACAGTTGCACTATCTTGGTGCCTTGCAGGGTTTCTGGAAGGTTGGGGATAGCGATCGTCAACTTTTCTACCTGCAAGCGACCTGTTAATATCTGGTGCATTCCGGAAAATCTTTGCTGACATAGGGCAACTTTAGGATAGCAAAACCGCCGGAGGGGGCAGAGGGGCAGAGGGGCAGAGGAGGCAGAGGGGCAGAGGAGGCAGAGCCAATTGACCCTTATTCGACTCTGTTGCGAAATATTTTACCGACCATTGATTTAGGGGGAAATTGCTGTAAGTCTTGCTGGCCGTTTGGCAGAATGCAGATAACTGTTTGCTCGACACCGGCCATAATGTTAGCGACCTGCTCGATAATACTGTCAGCCTCTTGGAGCAGTTGCTCTGCCACATCTAAGCAAGGAGCGACAATGAAAAATGTTTTTTCGCCAGACGGGCCGCTATCGGAATTGCCCTTTAAGGGGGCTATGCCAAAACGACATTCGCTTAATAGTTCCCGAACTTCGCTTTGGCAAGAGCGACAAAATAGCTCGAATATCGCAGAGTAAAAGGATTCGGCGAGAGAGCTGTCGTCAAAAATGGGTTGAGACAACATGATTTATCGATTTCTGTGGGACTCTTTGATTCCCCGAAAGTATTTTCCTGTTTTCTAAGATAAACGATTTAACTGCGACAATGGAGCGATCGCGATCGTCTGGGCATTGGGCATTGGGCATTGGGCATTGGGGAATGGGCATTGGGGCAAAAAAGCGCTCAGCTCTCAGCTCGCGCTAAAAGCTGAGAGCTGAGAGCTGAGCGCTAACCGCTTCTTTTGGAATTGGGAAGAGCGCAAGAGCGGAATTGGAGATTTTTGAGGGAATATGGGAACAGATGGGGGGATTTTCCGGCCGTATGCCTCGCCTTGGGCATATGCCATTCGCCCTTACGAACCATCTATCAAAGGCCCCCATGTAACCTGTAGGCGATCGCCAAGCCAGCCGAAGCCCAAAGCCCAATTCTCCATTGCCCAAAGCCTAAAAAATGACCAGCTCCTACCAGTTTCCAGACAAAGAAAAAGAGCAATTGCTAGCTCGCGAAACCGATTGGCGATTATTCCTGCGCTTAGTGCCCTATGCCCGTCGCACCGGGTCCTTGCTACTCGCATCCATTATCTTATTAGTGCCCTTATCCATCGCTGGCGCTGTCCAGCCGATTCTAGTTGGGCAGGCCATCTCCCTGATTCGCTCGGAATCCAACATCTTGGGGTTTCTCCAAAATCTCACCTTGTCGGAAGGCTTAAATATCCTGGCTGCCCTGCTGACTGTCACGATCGCCATACGCTTATGCTTGCAAGGGTTGCAGACATATCTGGTGCAACAAGTAGGCCAAAAAATTACCGCAGATGTTCGTAACGATTTGTTCGAGCATATCACCTCCTTAGCGATGGTTTTTTTTGACCGAACCCCAGTGGGAAAGTTAATCACTCGCCTGACGAGCGATGTGGAAGCTTTAGGAGAAGTCTTTTCCACAGGAGCGGTCGGCGCTATTGGCGATATGTTTTTGATTGTGGCGATCGTCATTGTTATGTTTTTGCGCCAATGGCAGCTCGGCACCATGCTCTTACTGATGCTACTGCCAGTGACTGCTCTCATAATTTATTTTCAGCAGCAGTACCGCAAAGCAAATTATCAAGCCCGGGACGAGCTTTCTGACCTAAACGCGCAATTGCAAGAAAACATAATCGGCATTGGAGTAGTGCAGATATTTCGGCGGGAGCAGTTTAATGCCGAAATGTTTCGCAGCAAAAACCAGCGCTATGTCGAAGAGCTAGACAAAACTATATTTTACGATGCGGCGGTCTCGGCTACTCTAGAGTGGATTGCTTTAGTGGCGATCGCTGGAGTTCTCTGGTTTGGTGGCGCTTTGGTTATGAGAGAGACCTTAGAATTTGGCCAACTATCAGAATTCATCCTATTCAGCCAACGCTTATTCGATCCCTTGCGACAATTTGCCGATAAATTTACCGCCATTCAAGCGGGCTTAACAGGAGTCGAGCGCATAGCCGATATTCTCAATCGACCCATAGACATTCGCGATCCCGAATCTGCCACTGCCATTGGCCAAACCTCGGCTGCAAACCCCCGACAACTTGGAGAAATTCGCTTTGAAAACGTGTCCTTTGCTTACAAGCCCGATGAATATGTTATCCACAACCTAGATTTTACCATTAAGCCCGGAGAGAAAGTCGCTTTAGTAGGGCCAACTGGCGCGGGCAAAAGCTCTATTATCCGATTGCTCTGTCGCCTCTACGAACCAAACCAGGGTCGCATTCTAGTAGATGGCATTGATATTCGGAATTTGCGACAGGCAGAACTGCGGCGACATTTGGGCGTAATTCTCCAAGATGGTTTTTTATTTGCTGGAGATGTCAAAAGCAACATTAGTCTTGGGGAAACTTATTCCCTAGAACAAATTCGTACAGCAGCCACGCAAACCAATGTGGCCAGCTTCATAGAGGATCTCCCCAATGGTTACGATACGGAACTGCGGGAGAGAGGCACGAATCTCTCTGGGGGTCAAAAGCAGCTCTTGGCATTTGCTCGCGTGGCCATTCGCAATCCCCGCATTTTAGTTCTGGATGAAGCCACTGCCAGCCTGGATGTCGGTACGGAAGCGCTAATTCAGTCGGCTTTAGACAAAATAATAGAGAACCGCACGGCAATTATCATTGCTCATCGGCTCTCTACTATTAAAAATGTAGATAGAATATTAGTTCTCAAGCGCGGCCAGTTAGTCGAGTCTGGCAGCCATGAGGAATTGTTGCAAGAAGGCGGGCTCTATGCCAGTTTGTACAAATTGCAGCTATTGGGCAATTGATATAGCAGTCAGCTTTCAGCCCTTCGACCAAGCTCAGGACATGCTTTCAGCAGTCAGCATTCAGTCTTATGCTTTTTTAAGCAAAAGGCGCGTTTTGTAACTGTTGTAACCTTAATCCGTAGTGCTATATCAAATCTTCCTATTCGTCAGGGCGCGAGCTAGATTATTTTAATTCTATTCATCTACAAACCGATATCGCCCAATATGAACTTGCCACTCAACAACCCTCGCCGAGTTTGCTAACATACCATCTCGAACGCGAGGGCTACTGTTGACAATTTTCCTAGCCTCTTCTATATCTTCTGCTTTTATAACCCAGATTCCCGTTCCATCCTGAGGAGAGAAAGGGCCACAGCAAAGCAGAATGCCTTCCTCATATTTTTGGCGGAACCAACCAAGTTGGTCGCGCTCGTGTTGAGGGTTCTTCTTTTTATATTCGTAATATTCTGGAACTGTCGCGACAACAACAGCAAATAATTTAGGCATCACTATCTCTGTTTATAGAAAATCATCCAAAAATTATCCAAATTGCGCGCTGCTATCAATTGAGACAAACATAACCCAATACTTTCGATTAAGGTGATTTCTGGTAATAAAAGTACCAGAATATCGGAGCGCTTCGGCCCCCTTCCCCTCCTGGGAGGGGTTAGGGGTGGGTTGAGGGGGTTGGGGGTGGGTACTGCGACCGGGTAAGAACCCACCCCTTCCCCTCCCAGGAGGGGAAGGGGTACTTTCTTTCCCAGAAGTCTCCTAAGCATTCCACGGGCATAGGGCATAGTAGCGTAGGGTGCGCAAGCATCAATCTAAAGCTATGCGTAAGTCTTGACTTATATGGATAAAACCGATTGCAGATAGCTATTTTTAAAAATAGCTATCTGGGATTGGCGGCAGGGGGCGAGGGAAGAGCGCCTTATCACTGGCACAGCCCTGACATTCCCCCTAACTTACGAAAGGGGCAAAATACATACAGGACTTACGCTTTCAACTCAGATCGATTCAGATCTCTACATCCACTGTCTGGTCTGCGCGCACCTAGATAAGGAGTCTATGCGTAAGTCCTAACCGAGCGCGATCGCTCCTTCAAGAGCCACTTGCGGGAGCAGAAAGCGGGAGGGCTAGCTCCGACTCAAATCCATCCTTGCTTCCGATTGCCCAAGTCTTAAAACTTAGTAGTGGTCTCTTCTGCGACCGCCGCCGCCGCCGCCACCAAAGCTCCCGCCCTTGTTGTTTTCGCGAGGTTTGGCCTTGTTGACCCTCATATCGCGGCCCATCCATTCAGCTCCATCGAGGGCTTCAATAGCAGCAACTTCCTCATCTTCGGTTGACATATCCACAAAGCCAAAACCGCGCGGGCGACCGGTCTCGCGATCGGTGGGTAATTTAACTTTTTTAACCGTGCCGTAGTCGTTAAAAACTTCTTTCAGGTCGTCCTCAGTTACATCAAATGATAAATTGCCTACATAAATAGACATGGGGTCTCTCCGGAATCGAATGTTACCTAGATCTGAACCCGGAGAGTGCCCAAGGAATTGATTAAAACCAACACTGCTACCGAATTTCTCCATCTCGCACTATAGCACGGTATTTTGCCAATCGAAATCCTATATCCAGGAAATTTTCGAGAAAAGGCAAAATATAGCAGTCAGCACTCAGCAGTCAGCACTCAGCAGGGGGATTGCCCCTACAACTCTTTACAGGAATGACTCATAACCACTATATATGGAGATAAGCGCATTTAGATTGGGAATAGCGTTGGGATCGGGACATGGACTGTGAGCCCAAGATAGTTGCTTACGCAGAGAACTTTATGTAGTGCGTGCATTTCTCGCCATACTCTAGATGTAGCGATAGCCCGAGAAGCCGCGCGTAAGTCCTATGCATAACTGCTTAGAGCCGCCATAATGCGTAAATTTTATAGAAATGGAAAGAGGTGCTTTGGTCAAAGTTCGACTGGACAAGCTTTTAGCGGATCTTAACCTCTGTTCTTCGCGGGAATTGGCCCAGAGGCTAATTCGCGCTGGGGAGGTGATGGTGAATCAACAGAGGATTGACAAACCGGGCACTCTGGTGGACGAAAATGCCCAAATCCAGGTGAAGGAGCGATCGCCCTACGTTTCTAGAGGGGGCGAAAAATTGGCCGAAGCCCTAAAAGTCTTTGCAATTCCCGTAGCAGGTCGGGTCTGCCTGGATGGGGGCATATCCACTGGCGGCTTTACAGACTGCTTGCTAAAAGCAGGGGCCAAGTTGGTATATGGCATTGATGTCGGCTACGGCCAGGTGGATTGGGGATTGCGCAACGACCCTCGCGTGGTTCTGCGGGAACGCACCAATTTGCGCTACTTAACCAAAGAGGATTTATATAGTGGCAGCGACCCGGTGGCAGATTTGGGGGTGGTAGATGTTTCCTTCATATCTCTAACTAAGATTCTGCCAGCTCTTTGGGACCTACTTCAACCATCTCGGGAAGCGGTACTGCTGGTCAAGCCGCAGTTTGAAGTAGGGCGATCGCGAGTAGGCAAAAAAGGTGTAGTGCGCAACAAGAGCGATCGTGCCGATAGCATTTTCCAGGTCTTGCAAGCCGCCCTCGAACTGGGATGGCACTATCGCGGTTTAACCCAATCGCCTCTAAAAGGGCCGGCAGGAAATATCGAATATCTGCTTTGGTTGGCGATGGAGAGCGAGACTCCAAGCCCGAGTTTGGCAGAAATTCAAGAGATTGTTCGGGGCAATTAGCATCGTGGTAAAGGCAATGCCTAAAATCGCTGCTAGGGTTTGAGCTGCAAGAGGCCCCATTACCCCATTCCAATTGCCAATGCGCCGAATAATTATCAAAAAAATAGCCGCTATTTTTGCTCTGGGGATTGGAGCCCTGGCCGTTGCTCTGGCTATAGGTTACTTCACCCCCAGAAAATGGGGCAATCTGTCGCGCCAGGATTGCGAGGTCGAGATTTATGTGGCTGACAGAGGCATGCACTCCGATATCATAGTGCCGGTGCGAAATCCAATCTGGAATTGGCAGCACTATCTGTCCTTGGCAGAAATCGGTCGCGATGCCAAAGAAAATTACAATTATCTGAGTTTTGGTTGGGGCGATCGCGATTTTTATATGCAAACGCCGACCTTAGCTGACACGAACCCAGCCTTAGCTGCCCGAGCTGCCTTAATGCCCACTGCGGCGACAATGCAGGTTATAGGATATCGAGAATTTCCCCAAAACCTAGAAGTGAAATGCGCCCGAATTAGTCGAGAGGATTATCTAAAACTTCAGCAATTTATCTGGGCATCCTTTGAATTTGGCGAGTCGGGACAACCCATGCGACTGGGCAACGGTCACTATAACAGTTCTGGATTTTATGCCGCTACCGGGGATTATTCTATCTTGAGACATTGCAACACTTGGCTTGCAGAAGGCTTGCGGCGCGCCGATGTCAATACTCCTTTATGGCCGTGGAGCCCCGCCGCAATTTTATTTCATTTTAATAGCGGATGTCACTGCAAAAATCCCTAGTTATATATATCTTAAACCCACGATTTTTATAAAAGATGGTTACGCTCGCTTTTCCTGGGTAGCACGGCACTTTGCGAGTGGGGTCTTAACCCACTTTAGATTGACTAAGCATTTTTGCGGATTGACGAACTATTGTATCCGGCAACAAAATAAACGCGAAACAGAGCAATTTACTAACCTAACTGGGGGGGTTGAATACCTCATTTCCAGTTAGGATCGGGAAATGCTGCTTCAAATGCAAGCAACAAAGGAGGAAAGCATGAGCGGACAACCAAAAATCAAACCTAGTGTATATGCAGAGCGTAAATACAACGCTACGGAATTGGTTGATTTTGATATGGGTATCGAGTACAGTGGCGCTTTATTAGCAATAGCCGGGGCGGAAGGCGAACTAGCGGATGCTGAGTTGCAGTGGTATATCGACGAAGTTCTTTTAATGGGAGTAACCCAAGAGTACGTTGACGCAATCCGCAAAATAGACTGGCAGAACGTCAACATTGAGGAAGTATTGAGTAAGGTAAATTTTGACTTTCCCCTTAATGTGAAGCGATCGCTATTATACCAAGCTATAAAGATGAGTCGAGCTGATGGACTGTATCACGAAAAAGAAAAGGCAGCAGTTGCCCGAGCTGCGGAAATTTTAGGAGTAGAACAGAGCGTGGTTAAAAGCATCGAGTCTATAGCGGAACTTGAAGATTCTACAGCTCAGTTGCTAAGGTCTATATTGTCAAGCAACCTTTAGGCTTAGTACAGCAATGTCATTTGAGATGTAAACAGCCGATATAGGTACACCAGGGCTGAAAGCCCCATAAAATTTACGACTCAAATACTACTGCTGTATCTGGCTTAGCAAGCTTAGCACCTGCTAAGGGCTGGCTCGCAAACTGGCACCGATACTGTTGCAAAGCATAATTTATTTGCGACTTTAAGCGATACCGTATAGATTGGAGGGAGTGCCTCAGGGAAATCCCCCCAATCCCCAGGCTGATATTGTGTAATTTTATAAAAAAAGTAAATTAAGATCTATAATCGAAAAGCTCGAACATCCAGATATAAAATTTAATTTTTCTGCCATGTACGTTCAAGGTTATGCCACCGAAGAACAAGACCGCCTGGTACAGCAAGCTAAATATTGGCGCGATCGCCTTATATTGCACGACTTGAGTTTTTATCGTGGAGAAAAGTTATTAGAAATCGGCTGCGGCGTAGGAGCAGTACTAGGCGAAATTGGCAAAGTTTTCCCAGATCTCAATCTAGCCGGAATAGATATAGAACCCAGGCAAATAGAATACGCCCGCAAATATCTAAAAAGCCAGGGGCTGGATAATATTGAACTATATGTAGGCGATGCTGCTTGCCTTCCTTGGCCAGATGCCAGCTTCGATCGCGTATATGCTATGTGGGTATTGGAGCATGTTTCGGATCCGAAAGTAATTCTGCGAGAAGCCTACCGCGTACTGAAACCGGGCGGTGCGATCGCTTTAAATGAAGTTGACTACAAGACTTTACTAATTTGGCCGGAGTCTCCCGATTATCTGTATTTGCAAGATGCTTTGTGCGAGCTATTCGAGCTATCTGGGTACAATCCCTATATAGGCAGAATTCTCGGCTCTCTCTTATTTGATGCTGGTTTCAGTGAGGTTAATAATACTCCTTTAGCGATGTATTACTCTTATAAGTTAGCGCCTGAAAATCTACGTCATTTTGTAGAATTTGTCTGCGATTTTTTGGTAATTGTGATTCCTCAAATCGTGCAAAGTTTAGGAAAGAATAAAACTAGATTAAAAGCTGGCTTAGAGTTTCTGCGAAGTATTGCCGAGAAACCAGAGGGCGTAGCCACGATAACAATCTATAGAGGCACGGCCAAACGTCTATAGCTTGGCTAAAAAGGCTTAGTGGTAAAAATAAAGATCCGAGATAAGGGAAGTAGGCGTTGTAGCCAGAGCGACAGGTCGCAGAGCATAGACGAACATAGGCTCTACGACCGACAGCCACTATTGAAAAGCGATCGCAAGGGCATTACTTGGATTTTTCTTGATGATTTCGAGCTTGCCATGCCAATTCGAGCAGAGAAGACCAACGCTTTTGCACTTGCTTGGGAGTGCATTTAATCTTGTCAGCAATTTCGCGATCGCTCGCCCCAGAGCGTTTCAGCTCTAGAATCTGCTTTTGCTCCTCAGACAATTTACTGACAAAAGCTTCCCAATGCTGCGGAGGCATACCCAGGTTTTGCTCCAAATCTGCTCCGAGCCATTGATGCACTAATTTCCAGTTGTGATTGCGAGCGAATTTTTCCACATGGTACTTAAAGCGCTGTTGCAAATAGTCCCTTTGGCGCGGAGTCAGTCCGAGAATGTCGTCAATCTCTGGTGCCGACAGGTCTTGGAGCTTTAAGACCAGATAATCAACGCAGTCCGATTGGCCTTGACCTTCCAGATATTGGATTAGCTCCGCTACCACGCGATCGCGCAACACCGCATCCGACGGGTCAACAGTCTCGGCCACCATTTGCTGCCGAACTTGTTGCACAGCATAAGAACGATTATGAGACTCTGCCTCTTCTCCCTTGGGAAATTCCACAGCTTGCTCGATATCGAGAACCGTTTCTTGGGGCTGACCGTTGGCAAACCCTTGAGCCCGCAAAACAATCAGTTGTTGGTTATAGCGACCGGGCAAGCTAATCCGACGTTTTGCGTATTGCTCGGTAAAAGCCATATACTCGGCCAATTCCAACTGAGTGCGAGGAGTATAGTTCTCCGGCAGAGAATGCTCTCGCCGGAAAGCTCTGAGGACCTCAATATAGAAGTTTTGCAGGAAATCTTCAATTAGATTGTATCGAGCTTGGAAGCTGAGATTCCCAGAAGGAGCAACGTGACGATAAACAATAGAGCTGAGTTGCGCGTGCAATTCTACCCGCCCTTGGTGGGAGCCCAGGCGATAAAACTCCAGGCATTTTTGCAGCCGGTGCCGGCCTAAAGTCAACTGCCAGGAGCGAATCTGGCCGGAACTTTGGATGCGAGAGCTTTTCTGGCAAATGCGCTCTACTTCCTTAGCCATCCGCATGGTCACGGCTTCGGCGCTCCGAGATCCGGCTTTTAGCTTAGCGACCAATTCTTCTAGCAGTTGGCTGGCAAGAACCTCAGTAGCCATTCCCTCAAGAGCAACCTCAGCAGTTTGGGCGGAGCGGCTATCTTTATTTGCGTCCGCTGCAATCTTGGAGGTAGGGGCGAAGCTGGAATTTTGAGAACCTTGGTTTCGAGAGTCTGCAAATTTGACGTTCATAATTTTGCCTCTGATGGTGACGCACCGTAATTGAACTGTTTTTGGTAGGTGTCGAGTTTCGCTCGATATCTACACTCTATGAGGCTGCAATCCTTTAGAGGGATGGCAGGTTGCCACTATTAAAAGTGCCAGCCAGATAGGTGGGCACCCTGGCAAGTGGCTCCATAACCCTTTTTTTCGGGAACCCAAGCTGCCAATGGCACTCAGGGGCCATATAGCATGGGAACTGGCGTTACCCATGAGGGGTTACACCCCCTACTATAATAGACAATTTTACAACTGGTTTGTCAACCCTTTCATCAAATTTGATTAATTGGTATATCGATAATTGGCAATCTAGCGATTGAGCTTGCCATACCTTTTCTGCCCAACCTCCACCCGATAGGACGTTGGCAGCCTCAATAGGCGATCGGTCCTCAGCCAGATCCCGCAATTACTTCCAGCAAACGGATAAAGCAGCTATCAAATAAGACGTTTAATAGGCGCGTTACTTCCAATCAAAGATGGGCAAAGTCGCCATAAAATAAAATAAGACCCTAGTAGTAAGCTAGGGTCCACTGGAAAAGGCAGAGTGTGGGAACTGTGGGAGGTGTGGGAACTGTGGGAGGTGTGGGAACTGTGGGAGGTGTGGGAACTGTGGGAAGAAGGCGCGCAAAATTAATTGTCCTCTCCCCACACTCCCCACACTCCCCACAGTTCCCACACTCCCGGCTTTTTAAATTTATTCAGCAAGCTCTATATATATAAGGTGTTAGTAGGGCTCAATGCCTATGGCTACGATGCGCTTACGCGGGCTAAGCTAAAGGTTCAAAAAAAAATTAGGTCCCAAATTACTAGGAGTAGCTAAACTCAGAAACCCAAGCGGCTGCAGTTTCCCATTCCAAGCCTTCGCGGACGATCGCCGGAGATTCCCCAGTAAAGTCCAAAATCGTGGAAACCTGATATTTAAGTTCCTCCCCGGTGTCAACTATTAGGTCCACCAACTTTTCCAGGCGATCGAATAGCTCTGCTTTGCCTGGGTATTCGTTACTCTCTTCTTCATCGGGAAGGCGAGCGGAAGTAGATATAACTGGATTGTCCAATGCTTTCAACAGATCCAAGCAGACTTGGTTGTTGGGAACTCGGATGCCAGTGGTTTTGCGCTTGGGGTCCATAACCAGCTTGGGCACTAACTTGGTGGCCGGAAGCAGAAAGGTATAAGGTCCTGGAACCAGATGTTTGATAATGCGATAGGCCGGATCGCTGACTCTGGCGTAGGCGGCGATATTAGATAAAGAAGGACATAAAAAAGTCAGAGGCTTATCGTTGGATAAGCGCTTGAGCTGCCTGACCCGCTGCACGGCACTTTTGGCATTAATGTCGCAACCGATAGCATAGACCGTATCAGTCGGATAGAGCATCACAGCGCCATTGCGCAGAGCCTTCTCAATTTTCTCCAGCTTGCGAGCTTGTGGGTTATTGGGGTGGATTTGGTAAATAGTGGCCATGAGATTAGTCTCTTTTGCTAAGGTATTCTTATTAGGTTTTGTCGTTTGGCCCTCATGGTCTGGGTTTGAGTGGCTAACGGTCCAATTCAAAAGATAGACAGGACTTACGCTTTCTTATAGGATCTTTTGCTTGGCGCAAAAGCAATCTCTATATGTGGCGTCTGGTGCTTGGCGCGCCTCATACAAACAGTGCCCATGCGTAAGTCCTAATATATAGACTCTATTGGATCTACAATACGGCTCAAATCAAAGCGATCCTTCCAGGATGTAGAAGCTGTATTGCCAATTATTTTTATCCCCTGTAACTTATTCGCCTGAAATTAAGGTGAGTTTATAAGGGTGTGAGGGGCTTGGTATGTGTTCTGTTAAATTGAGAAATTATATACGGGTTATCCTGGTAATGCAGGTAGTCAGATCTATGTAATAATAAGGATTACGCCAAACGGCGGATGCCGTTTGGGCAATTAGGAGTTAAAACTAAATTAAGTCTATATAGTATTGACAGCTTAGAGATTTCCCCAAGTCTAGACCCGAATTCCAAGTATATCGGCAGTCTTGGGGAATTTTAAGACCAAAAAACAAAGTGAGGGGTCTTGCCCCTGATAGTACAGACCCTTTATGAAGTTGGGCTTAGAACAATTACGGAGTAGAATATGGAAAAGGCCAACGTTTTCCTAAGGGGCCAAAAAATACGCTGGGGAAGCTAGTGCCCCTGCGCTCCATGTCTCAAGGTAAGAAGTCTCAAGGTAATAATGCCTTTGTACTCTGGCTCGCGGCCCGATCGGGCTGGTGGATTATTTCTGCCACCCTGCACTAGAGAATGGAGCTAGCGCAGATCGATAAGAGGGCCTTTTAAGATAAGGGGCTACCGCCCTCTGAGAAATCCCTATATTAGTCTTAAACTAGAATACGGGTTATCTTTACTCTCTAGAAAGGAGCTGAGGTAGCTATTAGTTAAGAAAATTGTTTGGTTTTGTTATTTGGTGCCAAAAGGATGCCAAAAACTTCCGGATATAACCGGAATTATACTGTATATAAGTTTCAGTTTGCTGCGGTATCTACCGTTAAAAAAATTAGGGGCATTTGGGTATCTATCCGTTGTTCAGGGAAATAAATAAGGTGAATATCTCCCGAAAAACAGGGATGACTAGGTGTAAATATTGCGGGTATGCTGTCGCGATCGCAATGGTTGCAGGTGGCTTGCTAAGAATCGCTCTGCCTGTCTTGGGCGAGGGTACTCCTGCAAGTACGACGATTAGAAATAGAGCCACGGGTACTTTTGAAGACTCCAATGGAACTGTTACCGAGGTGGAGTCGAATGAAGTAACTCTGACAGTGGCAGAAGTAGCTGGCATTACAGTGCAGGCCAGCGGCGTGACTGAAGCAGATGGCAATAGCCAGATAGTTCCTGGCGATTTGCTGTTGTATCAATATACCGTTACCAACGTGGGGAACGACCCCACCCGATTTCGTATCCCTAACTCAGCAACAGTTACGGGGCCGGCAAGTATATCGGGAAACCTGCAAGTTAGTACCGATGGAGGCAACAATTTTGTCGATATTGCCGGAACCGAACTGATTACAGGTTCTATACCTGCAGATGCAAGTATTCTGGTGCGGGTGCCGGTTACCGTAGCCAATGGCGCAGGGGTGGGAGACGGAATTACCGTGCAACTGGGGAATACCCCTGGAAGCGCCCAGAATGTAGAACGTGTAGATAATCCGACGGATGTTTATACAAGTGATAATCCCGATGGGACGGGTGGTGGCGAAGTCAATGGAGTGCCGGTGAATGGCACGCGGGAAGCGAGCGCCAGTCAGACAGTAACTGTCGCCGAGGTTCCTCTGGCTCTAGTCAACCTGCTCAAAACCCACGCAACTCCGGTAGCAGCTAATGACCCCAACGACCCTAGCGATGATGTCATTACTTATCAACTAGGATTGGAAGTTCTCTCTAGTATTCCTCCAGGTAGTAGCGGTTTTGTTCCGGATGACTTGGCAGGGTTGAGCGGTACGACCCTAACTATAGATGGGAATTTTGCAAATCGGATTTTAGTGTCCGATGCCATTGCTTCGGTGGTACGACTGACTGGGAACTTCTCGGCACCGGATGGCTGGCAGGCAGTATTTACTAGCGATGACCCCAGCGCTGTTGCAGCAATGGATGCAAACTGGCGCACCAATGTTGATAATGTTGGGGGTTTTGGCAGCGTGACGCGAATTGGATTTATTTTTAACGGCACGTTGGCCAAAGGAACCACTGTCACTGGGTTTGAGTTTGAGGTGGTGACTTCTGGGGTGACTCAGACTACAGCGATCGCCAATATTGCTCAGGTTTTTGGCACGACCGAAGGTAACTCAAATCAATTGGTTTTTGACGAATCCGGCGACCAAAACCCCAATAACTTTAACGACGATGGCAGTTTTGGCCCGGTTGACGAAGAAAACAATCCAATGATAGGCGATGGGGTCGGCAACCCAGAAGCCAATGGAATTGATACTGATGGCAATAATACCGGCACTGGCCCTGGAGGCGAGGATAACTTGGTCGTTATTACAGCCCCTTCTGGAGGTATAAGTAATGGACCTCAAGGCTCGGCAAGTGCAGTCGGACCGACGAGCAATAGCGATGATTTCAGTAACGTCGTCCTAGCGATTCCTGAAGATGGCCCACCCTCCCCGGCGACTTTCGCCAATACAGTGGAAAATACTACAGGATCGGATATTGTGCTGCTGCCGACTGCGCCGGCAGACCCGAATAGTTTGCCAGCGGGAACTACTGTGACGATTACTTTTGGCGATCGCTCCGTCACTTACACTTACGACCCCGCCACCGGCTTCACTACGTCCGACCCGCCCATTACCATCCCTGGAACGCTAACCTCAGCGGACTATGGCATTAGCGTTCAACTACCGACAGCCGAAGCCGACACGGTTTATCCGATAGGGATTACTGCTTTTGTTGACCAAGACGGAGACGGCCAAATAGGTCCGAACGAGCCTTCAAATGAGACAATTAATCGCATTTATACCGGCGGTTTCTTGCGGTTGGAAAAGGAATCGCGAGTTCTGCGCGGTACGGGGGAAGCAGTTCTGCCCGGGCAAGAAACATTTAGCACAGACCAGAAAAGTCCCGCTCCCGGAAATATTATCGAGTATCGATTGACTTACACTAATTTTTCGGAAAATGGTGCTGAAGGAAATCGGACGTTAAGTGCCAACAATGTGGTTATTGACGAAAATGGCACGACCTACGACCCGGTGACGAATCCCTCGGGAAATAATTGGGCTTTGGACAATGACAATAGCGATGGAGATGGTCAAACCAATACTGGCATTGATACCAGGAATGAGGTCGGTTCGGCGGTGGATTCTAACGGCGGCTTAGTTCAGTTTTTCAGCGGTCAGGACGGAAATACACCAGCTCCCGACCAATCGGGAACGACGACCGAAACCGATGTGAGCAGGTATCGGGTGACGGTTCCAACTCTGGAACCAGGACAATCGGGGACGTTTACTTTTCGCAGGAGAGTTAATTAAAAAAGGTAATGGGGAATGGGCAATAACTGGGGTGTGGGGTGTGGGGTGTGGGGTTTAGGGAAAAGAAATAGATGCCCTACACCTTACAAGCCACGCTCTAAATAAGGGCGTTGGAGTTGGGCATTGGGTATTCCCCTTCTGGGAGGGGTTGGGGGTGGGTGGCGTCAGGTATCGGGCAAAAAAGCTGGCTCTCTGCGGGAAGGACTTGCGCCCAACAGCAATAAGGTTTTAATTCTTAGCTGACTGCTGACCGCTGACCGCTAATTTGTAAATCCAAGATATGCAAAAAGGTAAATAAGCTTGCGGATGCTAGTTTTATGGAAAAATTGAGAAAAGTAATTTACATTGGCTTGTGGAGTTTGGCGCTGGTAGCCGGTCTAAGTTGGGGAAGAATTTCTCTGGCTCGGGATGAGACTACAGGGTCGCCAGTTCGGTTGGTTTTGCAAGCCGATAAACAGACAAGAGTTATCGATGAAGGTTCTGGGGCAGAACGCTTGGTGTGGCAAGATTTGCCAGAGTCAGCCCAAGTGCTGCCAGGGGATTTGATTCGCTACCAGCTTGTGGCAGAAAATAAGGGAGCCGAACCCCTGGAGGCGCTGGTGTTGACTCAGCCAATTCCCGCCCAAACTATTTTTGTACTGGGTTCGGCTAAAGGGACTAATTCTTCTACTATTACTTATAGTGTTGATGGGGGCAAGACGTTTGCGGCTCAGCCAACGATCGCCCTCTCAGAGGATTCGAGTACCGGAGCGGGAGAGGGCGATCGCGCCCTGGGAACGCAGCCAGCTCCAGCAGAAGCTTATACTCATATCCGCTGGAGTCTAAGAGAAGCTATCCAATCCGGCGCTATGGTGACAGGAGAATTTCAGGTAGAAGTGAAATGAACTCCCGATATCGCGATCGCCCGAGTCAGTTTTCAGAGGCTAAGATAATTAGAGAGCATACCAGGAAACTGTATGATTTTAACGATACCAATGCTTTAGCCTCACAGGGGTTTCAGGCTTGCTGGGGCAAAGCCAGTATTTGGGATAGCAAAAAAATAACCCTTGTAAGGGCAAGGGATTGAGGTATTAAATTAGTTGTTTTGACATTTGAGTTTGTTATTTTCTGAAATTTATATACGATAATATTGTATCGTGTTAAGTCAATAATATGCGAAGGGGATAATAAATAACTCGCTCGTTTTGACTTATGCTAATGCTTAATAGCTGTATATTTATTTTGAAACATCTAGTATTTTATTATTAATTTTTATAGCAAAATTTGATATAAAGATAAAGATTAACTTAATTACAAAATTATATTAATATAATTCATTTTGAACGCTAATAATAAAAACAAATTTAAAAGGTAAAATGGGATTGTTAGAAAAAGTTTGAAATGTGCGAGAATTTTGATGCGCGCGATAATATAAGTTTAACGGGGTGTTTGAGGATTGGATATGATTATGAGCTTTTAGCTTGTATTTGAGATTGGGATGTAGTCAGGTGCGGCACGAGGAGCAACGTGTTATTACGGCAAAACCAGTTTTATAATTATGTTGGGGAAAAGGCAAAACTTCTGCTACCTTTGCCTATCTCTGTAGGTATGGTGCTGTTATTTGGCAATGGACTGCAACAGTCTCCAGCACCAGCCCAAGATGAGCCGCAATGCGCTATTCCGGGCTATTTGCTGCAAAATCAAGGTAATTTTAGTTACGACGTTGGCGGGAGCGATCGCATTAGTGGCTCGTCCAATTCGCTCAGAATGGTCGTTATTTCCGGCGGTCCGGCGCTGGTAAATGCCAGCGGCATCACAGACGCAAATAATAACCGAGTTACGGGAGCGTTTGCTGGAGCCCTTGCGGACGAATTGAGGAACTTGGGATTCACCCAAGAAGAAGCAACAAGAGCGACGATCGCAGTAACTATTGAATTATCGCAATTGCCGATAGATTCGAGTTTCCGAGAATTAGCGATCGCCGGTAGGGATGCGATTGTCGAAGCAGTTCCCAATCGGGCAGGTATCGTGCAGGGGTTGCAGCGAGAAACTGCACAAGACACGGCGATCGCTCTTATCAGTAGAGTATCCAGCTCAATTCTTGTAGGGGCAGGTTTTACGGAAGCAGAAGCCGACACCGCTGTGGAACAAGGCGTATTGACATTGCTTACTCTTGGTGGAGACAGCTCGGCAAACGAAGCATTTGAAGCAGTTTTCCAAACAGCCAGAGGCGCAGTGCCGGCGAGAGACGCAACTCTCGTCGCCTTAAGGGACGAACTTGTTGAGGAAATGCGCTTCATTCGCCAAGGAGTGCGCAGCAGTATCGAGCAAGGAGATCCGCTCTTTTTTGATTTTGTCGTTACCAATACGAGCAATAGAGCCCTGCGCTTCCAAGTGCCGGAGGCGGGGGCGATTCAACGGCTGACTACGGGAGCGGAAGTGGCTAGAGTCAGCTATTTCTGGAGTAATCAAGGCGATCGCTCCTTTTTAGTTAGCGATTGTGGTGTACCTCCAGAACCGCAAGCGGAACAACCGGGAACGCCACCGCCTTCGTTGCCGCCCCAACCCGGTCCGGGCACTGGGCCAAGCCAACCTACGGTGGAAACTCCCGGTCAAACTCCGCCCTCGGAGCCGCCGACTCTGCCTCCGACAACTGGACCGCAGCCGCAAGTTCTGCCACAGCCGGAACTGCCTGCTTTCCCAGAAATAACGGAAGTCACCGCCGAGACTCCTCCGGTAATTATTCCTCCCGAGGGGCAAATCCAAATTCGAGTCGAAGTGGAGGTTGGTCCGATACCACAAACCGGCACTGGTATTACGGTGGTTCTCACTCCTGAGGAGCAAGAGCCCGTCCAACAAACAGTTATTGTTCCCCCAGCAATTACGCCGGAACCCTTGCGAGATCCTCTGGGACGGATTACAGGTTGTGCTGGGGAAACCCTGCCAGACTATACCGGCTTTAGCGTTGGAGTTTTCCAGCCCAATCCGGGAGATCCCACCGGCGGCGTTGGAAGCTTAGTTGACTTAACCCCAACGGAAGTCCCCGATCGCCCGGATAATAATATTCAGCTAGGTTTAGGTCCCAATACGGAAAATGCCAATCCCTTCTTCGTGACCAATGGCGATGGCGGGGCTTATAACTTCCTCCTTGATATGGGTCGAGGTCAGTTAGATCCGGGCAGTGAATATATTTTGTTAGTCAGCCCTCCTGCCGGAAGTATTTATGAAGAACGCCGCATCCGCTTGGTCTTTGGAGAACGAAACGGCAATAACATAGTCTTTACCGCGACCTCTTTAGATGGGCGTCCCATCAGCTCTACCGATGGCGGCACTTCCGTACAAGGCACTATTCAGATTAACGACGCCGAGCGCGTGGGCTTGAACTTGGCAGTCCTGGATTTAGATACCGACATCTGCGAAGCACAAGAAATTCAGATAACCAAAACCGGAGATAGAATCGTCGCCGAACCCGGAGATACCGTAGTCTATCGTTTGGCAGTTAGAAATCTAGCGGCTACTGCTTTAAATACTCTAGCCATCTCCGATCGCCTGCCTCTCGGCGTGCAGTTCCGTGGGGACTCGGTGCGAGCGGCTTTAGGCGAAACCCAAGTGCCGATTTCTTCCCGGCAAGACGGGCAAAATATTATTTTCGATTTGCCCGACTTAACCCTAGGCAGTGGAGAAACCCTCAATATTGCCTACGCGGCTCGGGTAACTCCCGATGCAATCCGGGGCAACGGTCGCAACTCGGCGAGCGTCAACGGTCAGCGCGTCGATAATTTCCTACCCGTGCGCGATGGTCCGGCTATTCACCAGTTGCGAATCGATCCGGGAATTCTATCTAATTGCGGCACCTTAATCGGGCGCGTGTTTGTGGATAAAAACTTCGATGGCGAGCAACAAGCTAACGAACCGGGAGTTCCCAATGCAGTAGTTTTCTTAGATGATGGCAACCGGATTATTACCGATGACGATGGCTTGTTCTCTTTAGCCAATGTCGTTTCTGGTTATCGCAGTGGAGTTTTAGACCTAGCGAGTTTACCCGGATATGCTATAGCTCCCAACTTGAAGTTTAGCGAGCGCAACAGCCAATCCCGCTTGGTTCGCTTAGAACCAGGGGGCATAGCGCGAATGAATTTTGCAGTAACGCCAGCTTCAGAGGAAGAGTTTTGAGTTTTGAACTCTTAGCTTGAGAGTTTTGAGTTCTAATCCAAGTATTAATTAGATGGGAGCTACGAAATGGTTTAATTATTGGCTTGTATAATTGTTGGTTTTAGAGTTTTGATTGTCGCCGCTCCTAGTAGCGGAGAGTATGGATAGAGTCATTGTTGCTAAAGACAAATATTTGGCGAAAGCCTTGGAGAAATCCAGGCAATATTAAGGGTGTTTTATCTTATTTTTTTAATTGATTAATTATTTGCTGCATTTTGGGGCGTTATCTTATGATAAATTCAAGATATCTAGTGCAGTTGACGGGTGCTATGCTACTCGCTACTTCTGGGGAAAAAGCGATCGCTACTGTGGGAAATGAAGCATTACGAGAGTTGGAAGGCGATCGCAATAACAAAATAACCCTAAACCAAGAAGGTTTCGGCTATGGAGACAAGGCGGAAAGCGGCCTAGGTGCTGCAAGCCGGCTAAATCTGACATTAGCAAATTCCATTGCCACTATTCCTGAGGGCAGAAGCTTATTGCCAAAACTAACAAGTGGAAGGGAAGCTCCCGATCTGGAAGCTAGACTCTTTTTAGATGCAGCCGAGACTGCTTTAACCTCAGAGTATCCTTCATGGTTTGTAATATCGGGAATAGAGGCGGAAAGTTCGCAGGTAAGTAGCGGAGCAATATCTACAGCTATAACTGCTTTCAGTAACCGGGGCGATTGGTTGTACAATGGCATCAGCCAAGTGGCAGCAGAAAAACTAGAAAAAGTAGATCTAAATAAGCGATATAGAGAATTAGAAATTGATGGCTTGCAAACATCTGCAAGGCCGATTATAAACGAGGCAGACAAAAGCGATTATCCTACAGAGCCGCTACGCGCTTCTCCTACAGAGCAGCTACGCCAACGAATATCTAATTCTGTTGTTTTGGAGATGCCTGCAACTCAAGCAACTCTAAAAGATATGGGAATGGGGAATGGGGAATTGGGAATTGGGGAAAAAAATTACCAATTTTCAAGCGAAGATATCGCCTTGGAAAATAGCGCTAACTTGCTGGTGCCCTCTGCGATCGCAACAGAGGAATCGCAAAAGACCTTGCTGGTGCCCTCTGCGATCGCAACAGAGGAATCGCAAAAGACCTTGCTGGTGCCCTCTGCGATCGCAACAGAGGAATCGCAAGATCTAGTTTTGGAGAATAGCGATGATTTGCTTTTGCCGAAAGCTGAAACCTCCGATGCGCAAGATCTAGTTTTCGAGAATAGCGGGAACTTGCTTTTGCCCCAAGGAGCTGTAGAGCCAGGGCAAGATCTAGTTTTGGAGAATAGCGGTAACTTGCTTTTGCCGAAAGCTGAAACCTCCGATGCGCAAGATCTAGTTTTGGAGAATAGCGATGATTTGCTTTTGCCGAAAGCTGAGACCTCCGATGCGCAAGATCTAGTTTTGGAGAATAGCGGTAACTTGCTTTTGCCCCAAGGAGCTGTAGAGCCAGGGCAAGATCTAGTTTTGGAGAATAGCGGTAACTTGCTTTTGCCGAAAGCTGAGACCTCCGATGCGCAAGATCTAGTTTTGGAGAATAGCGATGATTTGCTTTTGCCGAAAGCTGAGACCTCCGATGCGCAAGATCTAGTTTTGGAGAATAGCGGTAACTTGCTTTTGCCCCAAGGAGCTGTAGAGCCAGGGCAAGATCTAGTTTTGGAGAATAGCGATGATTTGCTTTTGCCCCAGGAAGCTTTAGAGCCAGGGCAAGATTTAGTTTTGCAAGGGGGCATTGGGCATTGGGGATTGGGCATTGGGGAAAATAATTCCCAATCTTCAGTTCAGGAGACAATCCCCCCTTTGGAAAATAATTCCCAATTTTCAGTTCAGGAGACAATCCCCTCCAATCCCCCTTCCAAAGGGGGGGATTGTACGATGCCCAATGCAGGGTGCCCGATGCCCGATACCCAATTGGCCGAGTTGGATTCGCCAAGTCTAAAAATTCTTGCTCCGGCTGTTGGAGAAACTTTAGATGCACCAGCGGCAACGGTTATATTACAGTTTCCCGTTGGCTCGGAAATAGAATTGCAAGTTAACGGCAAGCCAGTACCTAGAGACTTAATCGGCCGCACTGAAACTTCAGAAGAAACGGTTACCCAGACTTGGTACGGCGTACCTCTGGAAGAAGGAGAAAATGCAATAACTGCGAACATTGTTGACAGCGAAACCGGCAGCGAATCGGACAGCCAAGCGATCGGGCAGGCGGGCAGCGAACCCCAATGCCCCATGCCCAATGCCCCATGCCCAACCATAGTTTTCGTGCGGGGCGCGCCGACGCAGATAAGTGTAGAAACTCTAGAGGCGCGAATTCCTGCAGACGGTCGAGCGATCGCCACTATCAGCGGTCAGCTTCTAGATGAGAATGACAAACTTAGCACTCGGGATGCGATAGTAACTCTTTCTACCAGTGCGGGAGAATTTGTAGGAGCAGACTACGATACCGACCAACCGGGATTTCAAGTCCAGGCGGTAGGCGGGCAATATACCGCCAGCTTGCGAGCGGGCTTCGATGCCAGTACGGTTCGCATTCGCGCCAGCATTCCCAATCAGGGTCAAGCTGACAATACCGAGGTAACGGTTCCCAATCGTTATATAGAAGCCTTTACCCAGATGGAATTTACCACCTACCTGCGTCCCAGCTTGGTAACCGGCGTGATTGATTTTCGGCTCGGGCGGCGCGGGACGGACTTCTGGGATGGTTTTGAGAATTTTCTGCCTCTCGACGAGGATAACGAGTACGAAGCGGATCTCAGCGGGGTTGCATTTGCCACGGGTAGAATAGGCAATTGGTTATTCACCGGCGCTTACAATTCCGAGCGCAGTTTGAATAAAGGCTGCGATTGCGATCGCAATCGGTTGATTGGAGACACTCAGTTTAACGAGCAAGTCTATCCTACTTACGGCGATCGCTCTACTTCCCAAAGAACCACCCCATCCAGCGACAGCGTATATCTGCGCTTCGAGCGTTCCTCGGCGATCGCCAACGCCGGACCAGACTACTTCATGTGGGGAGACTACAACAGCAGGGAACTAGCCAGCCAATCCCAGCAATTCACTGCCTTCAGCCAAGTATTGCACGGCTTCAAAGGCAACTACACCATCGGCTCGCTGCAAGTCACTGGAATGTATGCAACCGACATCGAAGGCTTCCAACGAGACACTATTCCCCCAGACGGCACCGGCGGCTTCTATTTCTTATCTCGCCGCTTGGTTATCGAAGGTAGCGAAAACATATATATAGAAACCGAAGAACTAGACCGACCCGGAACCGTCCTCAGCCGCCAGCAACTAAATCGCGGTCAAGACTATGAAATTGACTACGACCGGGGCAGCTTATTATTCCACCGCCCCATCCTGCGCACCGACGTCTCCACCTCGCCAGATGGAATTAGCACCACTGTCGTGCGGCGAATTATTGCCACTTATCAATATGAAAGCCAAGAAGGAGATACTAATCTATATGGCGGTCGCCTGCGCTATCACTTTTCCCGAGACTTAGATTCCCCAACCTGGTTGGGCGCTACCTACATCCGCCAAGACCAAGGCATCCGAGATTTTGAACTCTATGGCGCAGACATGCTGCTATCCTTTGGCGACCCAACAGCAGCAGCAAGGGGTCAGCTTATCGCCGAATACGCCCATTCCACTAACAACTCGGAAATATTGGGATTGGTCGTCGGCGAAGCCTACCGAGTAGATTTTAACGGTTTCTTCGGCCCTCTTAACCTCAATAGTTACTATCGTTCCACAGACACCGGCTTCGCGAACGATACTACTACCAGCTTCGTCCCGGGACAAACTCGTTATGGGGGTCGCTTAAATGCCAATCTTACCAACTCGACTCAACTGCAATTATCCTATGACTATGAAAAAAATACTGGCACCGCACCCCGCCCTTTAACGGCGTTTGAGGATTTAACAAATCCCCGAACCGAGCCCATTCCCGGAGTTTCGGTCGATAACTCTTTGAGTACCATTACTGCCGGATTGCAGCAGCGCATCGGACCGGGAACGTTTGGGCTGGACTATATTCGGCGAAATCGAGAAGATAACTTAGCGACGAGTCCTCTAGATACCACATCTTCTCAATTGCGCAGTCGCCTTTTGGTGCCGATTACCGACAAATTATCGGTTCACGCTCAAAATGAAATTAATCTTTCCGACGAGCAAGACCTAGTTTATCCCAACCGCACTATAATCGGTGCCGATTTCCAAGTTTTGCCCGGGGTCAGCCTCGCAGTTAATCATCAATTTTTTAGCGGCGGTCAATTTGACGACAATTCGATTACCACGGTGGGGCTAAATGGCAACTACAATTTGACTGACAACACTGTCCTAACTGGGCGCTATTCTTTTGTTAACAGTCAAACTATGTCAGCGGCTCTGGGGATTCAACATGGCTGGACGATTCGTCCGGGTTTGCGCCTGAACTTGGCTTACGAACATATATTTGGTTCTCTGTTCGATCGCAGCAGTTCGTCAACGCAGTTCAGCCAACCGTTTGCCCCCGGTCAGAGTGCGTCATCCTTGGGCATCCGAGGCGGCGATACTTATAGCATCGGCCTTGAATATACTGACAATCCCGATTTCCAAGCCAGCGCTCGCTACGATCGCCGCTTCTCCAGCTCCGGCAATAATACCGTGATTGCTGCTGCGGCAACGGGCAAGCCCACAGAATGGCTCTCGATACTGGCTCGCTATCAGCAGGCATCCAGTTCCAATCCACTATTGGACGATATCGGCGATACGATTAACTTACGCTTGGGTGTCGCCTATCGCCATCCAACCAGCGATAAATTGAATGCCCTGCTCCGCTATGAGTTTCGCCAAAATCCCAGCACTATTCCCGATACTATTTTATTTGGCAGCGGCACGCGATCGGAGGATCATACTCTGGCTCTGGAAACTATTTATGCTCCTAGTTGGCAATGGGAATTGTATGGGAAATATGCGTGGCGCAAGAGTACCTCTTTCTTGGCCGACGATTTGGCTGGCACTTCTATGCTGTCTTTGACCCAATTGCGAGCTACCTATCGTTTTGCCTATCGCTGGGATTTAGCCGCCGAGGGTCGCTGGATACATCAGCCGGAAGCCAGCTTTGACGAAATCGGTGCTGTTGCGGAGTTGGGTTTTTATATAACCCCGGATTTGCGACTTTCCGCCGGTTACGTTTTTGGCAATGTCAGCGATCGCGAGTTCGATCGCGATCGCTCTGCTGGCGGCCCTTACGTTGGCTTGACCATGAAATTAAACCAACTTTGGCCCGGATTTGGCAACCAGTCAGTGACTCCAGTACAGCCAGTACAGGAAGAGTTTTAAGTTTTGAGTTTTAAGTTTTGAGTTTTGAATGGGGAAATGGGTTGGCAACGGATGAGGTAACGGATGTAACGGATGGTTGGCAACGGATAAGTAACGGATGGAACGGATGGTTGGCAACGGATAAGTAACGGATGGAACGGATAGCGGCCTGACAATTTGCGTCAGTTCCGAACAGATGAAATTGGGGAGGCAATGAACGGTAATGGCTCAAAAAGTTTTGGAGAGAAAGGGATTTGTATCTGCTTGGATGGCGGCAGGTTTGGCGATCGCCCCAGGCATGGGCTGTTGGCTGTGGGCTGCAAGCAAAAGTCTTGCAAAACCGACACCCGACACCCCACACCCGACCCTAATTGTTGTTAATAGCAACGAAGATGACCCCGTACAAGCAGATAACCAGCTTACTCTGCGGGAGGCGATTGAAATTGCCAATGGTACTTTGCCCTTTGAAGAACTAAGCGAAGCAGAAAAAGCCAATATCTCCTTAAGCGATTCTCCTGCAGAGACCGAGACCCCGGGCGAAATCACAATTGCTTTTGACCTAGCCCCAGAACAAACCGAAATAAAATTGGTCGAGCTTTTGCCGCCGCTCTCTAAACCAGGATTAACCATAGATGGCACGACTCAGCCATTCGGGGCATTGGGCATGGGGCATGGGGCATTGGGCAGGGAGCAAGGGACCAAGAGACTAAGGGAGCAAGGGAGTCTTACTCACCCCATCTCCCCTGCCCCTCATCTCCCCTGCCCCCCTGCCTCTTCCGATTCCCAATGCCCAATGCCCAATGCCCAATTCCCCATTCCCAATTCCCCATTCCCAATCCCAGTAGTTTCTATTACTGCTGTTGCCCCTGTAGAAAAAGATGTTAATAGAGGGGAGCTTGTTGGGGGAATAGGACGCGAAGCAGCTATAGCAGAGGCTAACAGTGGCGCGCCTCGTCGAGGCTTAACAATAATGGCCGATCGCGTCACCATTCGCGGTTTAATGTTGTATGGCTTTCGGGATTCTCCCGCGCAGATGTTGCGCCAATCCGATAGCAGCGCCAATATCCTAACTAATACGCCAGCCGCAGATATTTTAATTGTCGGTGAAGACTGGTTGGAAGTCGGCGATAACGGCGAAACCGCTCCTCCTCCAAAAGATATCCTCATCGAAAATAACTGGCTGGGGATTGGCCCGGTTGAAGAGAGACAAAGGGGACAAGGGAGACAAGGGAGACAAGGGGACAAGGGAGATACTCGCCTACACCCTACACCCTACACCCTACACCCTACACCCTACACCCTACCCCGATCGGGCTTTGGCATCTTTGTCTATAACGGCAGCAACGTTACCGTCAGGCAGAACCAAATTGCCTATCACGACGGCAGCGGCATTATTACTAGCGTGCGATCGGATAATTTGCAAATAGAAGACAATATTATTTTTGCTAATGGTTTGTCGGGGATGTCCGATGCAATTCGCCTGGAGGGAAACACCGCTAACAGTCGCGTGACGGGAAATGTTATTTCTGAAAACGACGGAGCGGGGATATTCTTATTCAAGCCTTCCGGTTCTGTCCTAATTGAAGATAACGAAATTGCCAATAACGGGCGACGCCTGCGACGGGCAGCCGTTTATTTGATGGGCAGCGGCCACGAAGTCCGCAATAACCAAATTATCGGTCAACCCGGGCCGGGGGTGGTGGTTTCTGCAGATGGTCAAAACCGGCGCAACTTTATCCAAGGCAACCGCTTTGAGCGATTAGAAGGGTTGAGCATTGACCTCAATACCCGTTTGAACCAAGGTGTCAGCCATTACCAAATTGGCGATGGACCCAATCCCCAGCGAGATACTGGCAATCGGCGCAAGGGAACGGGCAATGGGGCGATTAATGCGCCGGTATTCTTAGCAAGGGAGTTCTATATTATGGAGGACGGAAAAGTTCGCATCGATGGCATCGCCGACCCCGGCTCGACGGTAGAAATCTATCGCGTTTCTTCTAATTCTGGAAATTCAAATCACGGACCGCTGACGGAACCGATCGCTACGGTAGAAACCGATGCCCAAGGGCGTTTTGGTATTGTAGGGCAAATGGTGAAATCGCCCCTACGCGAATCGCCCCTACGCGAAGGAGATAGGATAAGTGCGATCGCTACTCATCCCGACTACGGCACTTCAGAACCAGCTCGCAATGCCGAGATTAGGGAACTAGAGTTTTGAGTTCTTAGCTTGAGAGTTTTGAGTTTTGAGTTTTAAGCTTATGAATTTTGAAAATAGCAAATTATATCAAATCCTACCTGTAGGGGCGGTGCCCCCGGGAGCGCCCCATGCCCCGCGAAAAGGGGCAGCCACGGGGGGACTCCCCTACGGGATTTGCGATGCAGGGATTGGAGGAGCGATCGCCAGCTTCTTAACCCATTTCGCAACCTGCAAAATTTCAAACATAGCAATCCTATTTAGATTACGACCCCGAACCGGAGCCAGAAACCCGGTTTTTTGGACAATACCTTCGCCAATTTTAAAACGAAGCGCTAGGCTTAGGATCCTTGTGAATACAGCCTAAAGAGCAAATGCGTAGCAATTTTTTATGAAAATGGTATTAACTACTTGTCATCTTCAGCCAACTAAAAATATCGGCGACTGTTAGCTCTAACTCAACAGACCCTAGAACTGGTGGGCGATCGCTGCCTCGCAAGAGCAATGGTTGTAGTCCCGGCCGTAAAACTAAAATCGAGCGATCGCTCTCGTCTATTAACCAACCTAGCTGGCAACCATTCTGCAAGCAATAGAGAATATTGTCAATGACTTTATTTGAACTTTGTTGGGGGGAGAGAATTTCAATTGTCCAATCCGGCGATAACAAAAAGTCATTGGGCACTTCGCCGTCGGGCTCGAATGGTATTCTCGACCATAAAAACACGGCTATATCGGGTACAATAGAGCGATCGCCAAAACTACAGCGCAACTCTGGAAAAGCACAAGCAATTTGGGATGCTTCGGCGATGAGATTGATGCTATTGCAAAGTCTTAGCTGCAATCTGCTGTGCTTTCCTTTTGGCATTGGTTTCGGTACGATATCGCCGTTAATATATTCCCTAGCAGGTTTGGTTTCTGGGAGCCCCAGAAACTGCGCGATCGTCAAGGCTTGAGTAATTGTGTTTGTCACGGAGATGGGGGGAGATGGGGGGAGACAAGGGGAGATGGGGGGAGACAAGGGGAGATGGGGGGAGACATGCCCCTACAAGACCCTATAAATTTTATCATAACCTGTTTGCGATTGCTGTTATAGTTTTATTTTTTTAACCCAAAATGCAGTAAATTAAGCCTTGGAATCGATTGTAATCCCAATTTTATCGTTAGTCTATTTCTATGAGCGCAGCAGCAGATACCGTTAAGTTGATGAAACAGCAAGTCGGCAAAGCAGCGGCAGACCGCGTGCAATCCGGCACAATCGTAGGACTGGGCACTGGGTCCACGACAGCTTATGCAATTCAGTTTATCGGCGAGCGTCTCCAATCCGGAGAAATTAAAGATATTAAAGGCATTCCTACTTCATTTCAAGCGGAAGTGCTGGCCAAGCAATACGGCATTCCTTTAATAACCCTAGACGAGGCAGATCGGATTGACGTAGCTATTGACGGGGCCGACGAAGTAGATCCGAACAAAAACCTTATTAAAGGAGGCGGCGCTGCCCATACTCGCGAGAAAGTGGTGGATTCTCTAGCAGCAGAATTTATCGTCGTCGTGGATAGTTCCAAAATAGTTGACCGGCTCAATTCGACTTTTCTATTGCCCGTCGAAGTGCTGCCAATGGCGATGACCCCAGTAATGCGGGCGATAGAAAACCTCGGCGGCAAACCCGAACTGCGCATGGGGGTGAGAAAAGCCGGTCCAGTTATTACCGACGAAGGCAATTTTGTAATCGATGTCAAGTTTGACGAGATTGCCAATCCAGCAGAACTTGAAAAAACTCTCAATAATATCCCCGGGGTTTTAGAAAACGGTCTTTTTGTCGGCGTCGCGAATGTCGTACTTATTGGCGAAATCAAAGACGGCCAACCCGTGGTACGAGAAATGTAATCCCGGCTTTTACGTTTAAGTTTTGAATGGGGCATTGGGCATGTTCGCATTGGGCATGGGAGCATTTCAATTTCGCACGCAGACGCCTCGCCCCTTGGGCTTAGCCCAGGCTCCGCTCGCGGCTGGCGCGGCTACACAAACAAAGCCCAAAAGGGCTATCGATTGCAAAAATGAAATGCTCCCTTGGGCATTGGGCATATCTTGAGTCCTTCCCCCTCTTATATCAAATCCGGTAGATCTCTCTCAAAAAAAGTCAAGTCTTGCGTAGGACGGGCGTCCCGCCTGTCCGCTTGGGCTAGTATGGACAGGCGTCCCGCCTGTCCTACGGGGTATTCAAAATTTTTTGTGCGAGCATTTATCGGATGTGATATTACCACCCTTCGACCTCCTTAGCAATGCCCAATGCGAACATGCCCAATGCCCATTCAAAACTAAAGCTAAGAACTCAAAAAATGACCCCCATAAAACCTTGGTATTGGCGTAAGCTTCCTTTGGCTAACCGCACGGGCTCGCAAGTATTTAGTAAGTTATTTCTATGTAGGAATAGCTCTGGCAAGAATGCTGGCAATAATTATGATAATGGCTTTAGCAATAGCTCTGGGATTGCTACTCTGCTAGAATCGCCGAGTCCGAGCAACTTCTTGGCTAGATATTCTATCTGTGCGGGTTCGCCTCGTACTGAGGGCGATCGCCAATTGTTGTGGACGCCGGGAATTGGCGAAATTCTTCCTTTTCTGCGCGATCGGCTTCAAAGCCAAAGAGCGATCGCTAAAAGTAACCAAAGCGATATTCCCGATCGCCTTCCTTTTACCGGCGGTTGGCTCGGTTGGCTGGGCTACGACCTAGCTTGGGAAATCGAGCGTTTGCCTTTGCTAAAGCCAGAATCCCTGCCCTTTCCAGTGGCTTATTGGTACGAACCCGCCGAATTTGCCATTATCGATAGCCTAGAAGAAACCCTATGGCTGGCAGCGAGCGAAGAGCAAACCCTCGATGCAATGGAGCAGAAGCTAGAGCTCCAGGAGTTGGATTCTGAAATACAGAAGCCATATGTAGAATCAATAGCGGAGGATATTTTTAATCTAGCGCCCAATCTAGCGCCCAATCTAGGAGCCAATAATCTAGAGCCGCGTTTCTATACCTCTCAGGCCGATTATGAAGCAGCGGTCGTCAAAGTAAAAAAACACATCGAAGCGGGGGATATTTTCCAGGCTAATATTTCCCTGCGATTCGAGGTGAATACTGCTGCGGAAAGTTGGCGAATTTATCGCGCCTTGCAGCAGATTAATCCTTCTCCCTTTGCCAGTTATTGGCAGACCCCGTGGGGAGATACGATCAGCTGTTCTCCAGAAAGGTTGCTGCGGTTGCAGGGGCGAGCTGCCGAAACGCGACCTATAGCCGGAACGCGCAAGCGCGGTGCTAGTCCAGAAATAGACTATAGCCTGGAGCAAGAGTTAATTGCTAATACTAAAGAAAGAGCGGAACATATTATGTTAGTTGACCTAGAGAGAAACGACCTAGGAAGAGTTTGTGAGTGGGGGTCGGTGCGGGTTAACGAACTACTTGCTATAGAACGTTACAGCCATGTGATGCATCTAGTCAGCAATGTTGTCGGTACTCTTCGCCCGGACTGCGACGCAATAGATGCCATCCGCGCCATGTTCCCCGGCGGCACTATTACTGGCTGTCCCAAAGTGCGCTGTATGGAAATTATCGAGGAACTCGAACCAGTCCGCCGCAATTTATTCTACGGTTCCTGCGGTTATATAGACTGGCGCGGCAATCTAGATTTAAATATTTTAATTAGGACTCTTTTGTACTTAAACGATCCGAGCAACCCGGAGCGATCGCTGGTAGTGGGACAAGTAGGATCGGGTATCGTCGCCGACAGCATTCCCGAAAAAGAATGGGAAGAATCATTGCAGAAGGCTCGCGCCCAGATCTATGCCACGATTGCCTGTTTGTAATTTTTTAGCGGTAAGCAGTCAGCGGTCAGCTACACCCCACACCCTACACCCTACACCCTAAATAGGGCTTGCTGAATAAATTTAAAAAGCCGGGGTGTGGGGAGCGTGGGAAGTGTGGGAAGTGTGGGAAGTGTGGGAAGAATTAAATAAAATTGTCCTCTCCCCCTCTCCCCACACTGCTTTCAAGGGTATGTTTTTTAGATTTGATGTCGATCGCACTCGAAATAAGGTGTAGGGGCGACAGCATTCCCAAGACAGCTTGTGCTATTAAAGAAAAATTATTGTATTGGAATGCTTCGCCCCAAAAACCTCTGCTACCCACCGGCAACTCCAAAAAGGGGAATTATAAAAAACATACCCTTGAAAGTCCCCACAGTCCCCCCTCTCCCCACAGTCCCCCCTCTCCCCACCCTCTGCCTTTTTCAGCAAGCCCTAAATAAAGATATACTAATGTTATCGGCCGATTCGGCAGGGTAGCATTTTCTTGTGGTAGGTGGCGATCGCCACCTATCACCTATCGGGGAGCAAGCCAAAGTTGCCGCCAAAGTTACCCTCGGCAGCCGCCAGCTCTCCAGCAGTAGCTGGGATAGTATGGCGAGTTAGCCGTTCATTCCTGCAAGATTAGTCATTTCTATCCATTAAATCTTAAACAACAAGATGCAGTATCGAAGATTTGGACGCACGGAGTTACAGATGCCCGTTTTTTCCTGCGGGGGAATGCGCTATCAAAATTCTTGGAAAGACGTACCAGAATCGGATATTAACGCTGCGAATCAGCAGAATCTAGAAGCAATTATTCGCAGGTCTCTAGAGCTGGGGATTAATCATATAGAAACAGCGCGAGCCTACGGAAGTTCAGAGATGCAGCTCGGAAAAATTCTACCCAAACAACAGCGGGATAGCTTGATTGTCCAGACTAAGGTAACTATACCTGGCGGCTCGAAAGAATTTCGACGCAAGTTTGACAAATCTCTAGAGAATCTCAAGCTAGACTATGTTGACCTGCTATCCCTGCATGGAATAAACACAGAAGAATTGCTACATGAGAGCGTGCGATCGGGGGGCTGCTACGAGGAGGCGAAAAAGCTACAAGAGCAGGGAAAAGTGCGGTTTATCGGCTTTTCTACTCACGGGCCGACTGATGTACTTCTTAAAACGATTGCAACAGATTTGTTTGATTACATTAATCTGCATTGGTATTATATTTTTCAAGCAAATTGGCCGGCAATAGAGGCCGCAAACCGCCACGATATGGGGGTGTTTATTATTAGTCCGTCTGATAAAGGGGGGCGGCTTTATAATCCGCCGCAAAAACTGGTGGAACTTTGCCAGCCCCTTAGTCCGATGGTATTTAACGACTTATTTTGTCTGAGTCACAGTCAGGTACATACTCTGAGCCTGGGAGCGGCGAAACCAACGGATTTTGACGAACATATCAAAACCTTAGAGCTACTAGATAAGGCAGAGGAAATTCTGCCGCCGATTTTGGAGCGCTTAGAAAAAGAAGCGATCGCCCGCTTCGGAGAAGATTGGGTCAAAAGCTGGCATATTGGGCTACCCAAACCAGAAGAAACTCCCGGGGGAATTAATATTACTACTATTCTCTGGCTTAGAAATCTGGCCCTAGCTTACGATCTACTCGAATACGGAAAAATGCGCTACAACCTTCTGGGTAACGGCAGTCATTGGTTTCCAGGAGCTAATGCAGACGGGGTGCAAAACCTGGACTTAGCCCCAAGTCTTGCTCGCAGTCCCCATGCTGAAAAAATCCCTGCACTCCTTGCCGATGCCCATCAGCTTTTGGGAGGGCAAAAAGTAGAACGCTTATCCCAACAGTAAAAATAATATACTGTTTTTACCGATAGGCTAGGACTTCAGGGGCGATCGACAGTAAAATCTAAAAAATTTTCCGGTTATTTAGCCGAATGGCCGCTTTATGTCACAATCTAAAAGTTCGCGGCCTGGATACAGTTAAATCGGGCTGCTGCGAATGGGCACAAGGATGGGCATTCGCAGCAGCTGCAGTGACAATATCCAAGTCGCACCCCAGGCATAGCCGGTTATTCAGAACTAGCAAAACTGGTACAAAATTGGGCTGCTCGGTGGTCTTGTTTCGTATAGATTAAATAATGTACTGCCTGCAACTTTCTAACCGAAAACGCAACAAACCGCAATTGCTCCTGACCCTGTTAGCGCTGGCCACAACCTTAGCGGGGCCAACTGGCTGTATTTCCCAGTCAGAAAAACCAGATCCCCCACCCGAGGAAAGGAATCCAGAGCCAGTGAAATTGCCAAGCCAAAGCCTTCCCGTACCCGGTTGGCTGGGGTTTGGCACTATAGCGGAAAAAGATAGTCCACGCAAATTTCCCTGGTCTCCGATTAACTCGCTTGGGCAGGTGGCGATTCCACATCAAGATTGGTCCGAAGTGGAAGAAGGCACCCCCTTGGTAGCGATCGGGCCGGGATTCAAGCAAGAAGTTCGGTTTCTGCGCTGGACAGAGGAACCCTACGGCTGCAACGAGACTCCCACGCCGATGGCAACCTTCACCAGCTCGACCCCAGTACCAGAGGGGCCAATATGGCTGCTACCTCCGGCTGGAACCATTGCTACGGCCAATGCTGCTACGGCCAATGCTGCTACGGCTAATACTGCTACGGTTAATACTGCTATGGTTAATACTGCTATGGTTAATACTGCTATGGTTAATACTGCTACGGCTAATACTGCTATGGTTAATACTGCTATAGCAAATAATACAGTGGGAATACCCCTCAAAGAACTATCTCTGGATGCGGTGCCCGAGAGTCTATTGCCAAAGCAAAAGCGCGAACCAACTAAAGCACTGGCTTGGAAGGCAGGTAAGACTATTATATTATTGGAGAAAAAGAACAAGGATAAGGCTCAGCTAACTGTTGCCGTAAACTCAGAAAAGGTCTTCAGTACCGAGGCCGAGCATTCAGTTATGGAGGGCGTTTACCACGAGCCCGTAGATTTTTCTATCCCTTTTCAACCCGGAATTCCGAAACCAGTGGGGGTTTTCCAATTTGGCGAGGATTCAATGCCGACCATAGTTCTCTGGCGTCCAAGCTTTGAAGGCAATCACTTTGAATTGTTGATGCAGACCTCAGAAGGGATGCAGCCAGTTGACGTGCATTATATATATTTCTGTGCATTTTAATTGGGTGTGTTTAAATTGGGTGTGTTTTAATTAGGTGGATTTAAATTGGGTGCATTTGAATAACGTAGATTTTAAAATTTTACCTGCCCGGAAATTAGTTAATAATACAAATAAATGAAAATAACTACTGTAACCTTCGGCTCGCGGGGGAGGACTATTCGTTCTTGAAAAATTATATGTAAGAGACCCACCCCTAACCCCTCCCAGGAGGGGAAGGAATCGGAGGTAAGTTCCCCTCCCAGGAGGGGTAGGGGTTGGTTGAAAGCATGTCCTGAGCTTGTCGAATGGCGTTGCCTGCGCGTCGTGGAGCGCATAGGGTCGAAGGAAGCGCATTAATTTATATAGAACGAATAATCCCTGGGCTGGCGGGGGGGGAGGTTAAGCCTTCGATCGCCCTGGGGGTTGGGCTAAAACTCTCAAGCTAAGAACTCCCCTCTTGAGGATTTCACATTTTTCAAGAGGCGCAGGCCGCTGAGGGTGACAAGAACTGTAGAACCCTCATGTCCGATAGTGCCAATAGAGAGATTGAGAAAACCTGCAAAATTAGCGAGCAAGAGCAGGACTATGAAACTCAGCGCTAAGGTAATGTTCTGTTTGATAATCCGATTAGCGCGGCGACCGAGACGAATGGCAGGTTCTAATTTTTCCAAGCGATCGCCCATTAAAACAATATCTGCAGTTTCCAAAGCCACATCCGTCCCTGCTCCTCCCATTGCAATTCCTACAGAAGAGCGAGCTAGAGCTGGCGCGTCATTAATTCCATCTCCCACCATTGCCACGATTTTATATTTCTGCTGGAGGCGTTGAATTACGGCGAGCTTGTCTTCCGGCAAAAGTTCTGCATAGACTTCCTCAATACCGATCGCTCCCGCAACGCTGCGAGCCGTTTGCTCGTTGTCCCCCGTGAGCATGGCAATAGATTCGATGCCCAATTCTTTCAAGCGCCGCACCGTTTCGGCGGCTTCCGATCGCGGCGTATCGGCAACGGCAATTAACCCCAAAATATGCCCGCTTGCCTTATCGCTTTTATTGCTGTCTGGGTTTTCGGTATTGGCAGCTACCCAAACTGTGGTTTTGCCTTCCGCTTCTAAGCGATCGCTCTCTTTTAGCAGTTCTGGATGCAAGCCGCCAACTTCTCCGCTAACAAAAGCTGCTTTACCAACTACAATTCGTTTGCCTTCAATGTCGCCTACGATACCTTGACCCACCCGAGCTTGTACGTTAGTCGCCAGCGGCCAATCCAATTGGCGATTGTGCCGTGCCTCCAAAACTATTGCTTCTCCAATCGGATGTTCCGAGCAAGATTCCAAAGCAGCGGCTAATTGCAAAACCAGGTTTTCCGAGCTACCGGAGCTAGAAATAACTCGCACTACCTTTAATTTGCCAGAGGTTAGAGTTCCAGTTTTGTCGAAAGCGATCGCTTTGACCCGACCGATGGTTTCTATTTGAGCGCCGTTTTTGAATAAAATCCCTTGCCGCGCCCCGTTGGCAATGGCCGATAGCAGGGCGGGCATGATTGAAGCCATTAAGGCACAGGGAGAAGCGACTACTAGAAAAACGAGCGATCGGTAAATCGCACTTGTCCAATCCCAGCCGAGAAATAAAGGAGGAAAAATTGCGATCGATAACCCAGCCAAGACAATAAATCGCGCATAGCCTCGCTCGAAACGTTCGATAAATTGCTGAGAAGGAGGCTGCTCGGTTTGGGCTTGTTCTACCAAACGGACTATCCGCTGAATCAGATTGCTTTCCGGCGGTTTGTTTACCCGTAGTTTCAGGGCACCGCTGCCATTTAGGGTGCCGGCAAAGACCTCATCGCCGATGCTTTTCTGGGCTGGCAAGGACTCGCCGGTAATCGAGGCTTGATTGATAGCGCTATTTCCTTCGAGAATAATTCCATCAATGGGGATGAGTTCTCCGGGCTTGACTAATACTAGATCTCCCACTTCTAATTTAGCAACGGCTACCTCGCTTTCGCGATCGCTCTGGATGACTCGCGCCGTATCCGGGGTGGCGGCCATGAGGCGACGAATATTGCGATCGGTGCGCTGCATTGCAAAACTTTCTAGAGCGCCGCTAATAGCAAAAATCAGAATTAGCACCGCCCCATCAACTGTTAAGTAATAGTCTCGCTGCCACAAGCCCAAGCAAGCAGCCCCCAAGGCAGCTACTATCATTAATAGGTCAATGTCGAATTCTTTTTCTTGCCAGAGAGTCGTCAGTCCCTCGCGGGCGCTTTCATAGCCGCCGATCGCATAGGCACTCCATAATATAAATAGAGCTAGACCAATCCAGCCGAGGTTAAGTGCCAGCCAACCCAGCAGGACGAGAACTCCGCAGGCAGCGGCGGCGGCGGCCTCTGGATATTCTTTCGCTAGCATCAGATAGTTTGAGAAGGACAGAGCTTGACGGTTCATAGGGTTCCCTATTTCTTTACTCTGCCACCCTAAACTTTGACATTAATGTCAAGGTCAAGGGGTTTTACGAAAATTTTTTTTTGCTGCTGCGTCGCGCCACGGGGCCTTATTAAAGAAGCGATTTCCCGTAGGACGGGCGGAGCGCCTGTCCTACTAAGCACTAGGGGATAGGCGCTCCGCCCGTCCTACGCAAAATTTTAGGAGTGTGGGGAGAGGGGGGAGAGTTTTTTTAGGTTTATAGCACTACGGACTCAGGTTAGGACAACCTTTTGGGGCGTAGGGCACGCTGCGCTAACGCCCCTACAAAACCTTTGTCCTAAGCCGTCTTGGTACTGCAATATGAGCGCAAACCCTACTTCGTCAAATACGGGGCCAGTTAGAGGGTTGGCCGCGAATACTTGTGATGCCAGACAATCTGTTGGCCGGAAATAAGGCAATGGCGATCGCTCTCTGTAACATTAGGCTATACGACATTGGAAAAGCTACAAAAGCTGCAGAAAATGCAAAAAAATTTTTTGCAGCTAATGTTGTTTTTCGACAAAAACTGTGCTATTATACTTTTAATGCTTCCATGAGGGATCAAAAAAAAGGGCCGCTTAGCGCGACCCCTTGTGAGTGTAAAAGAGTAAACCTAGTAAAGAGGCGTTGTCACTCGAGGAAAAAAACTTCTCTCTTAACCGGACTGGCACGGAGTAAGCCAATGGACTAGGGAAAATCGGACATTGGCTTACTCCAAAGCTAGCCCGGGTGGGAAGACCGCCCACGCAAAAACCCGCAGCGCGATCTCACAGCAGATCGCTGCGGGGGGTGGGTTTCCTTGAGAGAAATTCGCCTTTTTTTTAGCACTGGCAGGGGAATCGGGGGGCAGGGAGACTGGGGGACCGGGGGAGCGGGAGACTGGGGAACCGGGGGACACAGGACTTATACCATTTCTACAGCCCAGATAGTCGCTCTTGATGCTGTCGCCCCTACCAGATCGTTCATTACACTTATTTGAGAAACGCTATAGTGCTTAGTGGGACAGGCGCTCCGCCCGTCCTACGCAAAATCAGGACTTACGCAAAGACTCTTTCTGTAGGGTGCCGCACCGCGCACCAAGCCTTAAATATATTCTTAGCTCTAGTAATTTGCCAGGACTTACGCAAAAGAGGTCGTCCCATACCACCTGTAGGGGTCAACGGCCGTTGACCCCTACCACACATAGAGTTAATGCGTAAGTCCTATTTGCGTAAATCCTAAAAATTTTAGGGCGATCTCGCACCATAATTAGCAAGACTTTGACTGAAGGCTGAAGGCTGAAGGCTGACTGCTTACTGCTATATATAAAATGAACGATCGATATTTAACGATTAAGAGACTGACAAAGGTGGTGGGCGGCGGTCTGACTCCGCGAATGGTGCGGCATTATCACCAAATAGGGCTGCTGCCGCCGGCGAGACGATCGCCGAGTAACTATAGACTTTATACCGAGGAAGAGGTGCGGCGCTTGCGGCAAATTGTGGCTCTCAAGGAACAGGGATTTCAGCTCGAACAGATTCGCAAGTTACTGGAAGCAAATCCCCAAGGAGGGAACTCCGAAGAACTGTTGGGCAAACTACAACAGCAATATCGCTCCATTATTGAAAAATTAATTAAGCTGCGGCAAACTGCGTCGGCTCTAGAGCGGATACTGGGGCGGGATGTTTCCTGTCAGATGGTTCAGTCCGAAGCGATCGCCAAACTACCACTTCTGGATTTAGAAAAAACAGGAATAGACGAACTCTGGGATGCTTTGGATGCCGTTGCCGATTCTCATCCAGAAGAATTTGAGGAATCCTTGCAGTATATTTTGCCAGATTTATCCGATCGCTCGGAAATTGAAGCCCACCTGCTTTCCAAACTCGCCTTAGCTTCTGGGGACATTACTATAGTGCATTTCGCCAAAGTCGGCAAAGGGGCAATTGCAGCGGCTCGCGATGCCCTAAAATCTGGCTGCCAAATTGTCGCCGACGTACCGGCGATCGCTGCTGCTTTCGATGCCACGCGACTCGCTCATTTGGGATGTGCGGTGAAAGTCTTAATCGACAATCCCCATATCGCCAGTGCTGCAGAAGCCGAACGAGAATTTCCCTGGCGATCGCATGAGGCAAAATGGTCGCAGCTCGCTCCCGGCTGCATCGTCGTAGTGGGATATGCTCCATCGGTTTTGATGTCTGTTTGTTCTGCTATCGAAAGCGGTCAACTGCAACCTGCCTTGGCGATCGCCATGCCCATTGGTTTTAGTCACGCTCCAGCGGCCAAGCGCCGATTGCGCGCTCTCGGAATTCCTTTTATTACCGTTGACGGCACCATAGGCGGTGGATTATTGGCAGCAGTTGCCCTCAATGCTTTAGCAGAATCCACGATTGAAAAGCCCGACTGCCATTGTTATCTGAGTTCCCATTTGGATTAGAATGCTGAGTGCTATAGCAGTAAGCGGTCAGCGGTCAGCGGTCAGCGGTCAGCGTCAAAGTCTTCCAATTTTAAGCAAAAGGCGCGTTTTGATTCCTGTCCTAACTTTAATCCATAGTGCTAATATCAAATCTGGCCGATCGCTCTAAAAAAACGGAAGGATTTCACTTTTGCAACAGCTTAATAGCCCGAAGGGCGAAGGTTTGTGTAGCCGCGCCTTTAGGCGTCAGGGCTCTCCCGAGGCTAAGTCTAGGCGTTGGCGTAGCCTGCTCTCTGGGGCAGAGCCTGCCCGGAGGGCATAGGGCGGCACCGTACAAAATTGAAATGCTCCCTAAAAAAACAATCCCCCGTAGGACAGCCCGTAGGACAGGCGTCTCGCCTGTCCTACGGGAGTTTCCAAATTTTTTGTATGGGTATTTAACCGGATTTTGATATATAGGGGCTATGTGTAAGTCTTGAAAAAATCAAGTCTTGCGTAGGACCGACCTCGCGCCTGTCCCTGCCGCCCGTCCTACGGGTTAAAATTATCGGAAACCCAAACACCGGCATATTTCGCCCACAAACCCCGCAATCTCGTAGTGCAATCTTGTAGGGGCAACAGCATTCCCCTCAACAGCGGTACTATTTACATTGGCCTGTGCGTTTCTGACAATTTTCTATGACTACCGATCTGATTTGCCTCATTATCTTGGCTCTTTGGTCAATTCCTCTCAACCATACCCCAGCGATCGCTCGCACTGTTTACTCTGGCGGCTTGGAGTGGGCGATGGGAAACCGCGAGACTTTGCCAGAAGCACCCCCCTGGGTCGGTCGTGCCGATCGCGCCCAACGCAACCATCACGATAATTTAGCCGCGATCGCCGCAACAATCTTAGTGGCTGCAGTAACGGGACAAGCAGATGACATTACTGCAATAGCGTCGATAGTTGTGGTCGCAGCTCGCATATTCCATGCCGTATTCTACATTGCAGGCATAAGCTTATTGCGATCGCTCTCTTACGTCACCTCATTGATTGCGATCGCCGTTATTGTTTGGCAAATTTTTACCTAAGACTTAGGCTTTCTTGCCATATCTAACTCTATATAGCCTTTAGCTGTCAGCGGTCAGCGGTCAGCCTTCGCCCAAAGCAATGCGCACCAAAGCCTATATATAAAGTTCAGTCTGACGAGAAAGCGTAAGTCCTATATAAGAAAGCCTCTGGTGCGCGGTGCGGCACCCTACATATATAATCCATGCGTAAGTCCCGATCGATTTTCCCCACACCCCACACCCCACAACCCACACCCCACAACCCACACCCCACAACCCACAACCCACACCCCACACCCTACACCCCACACCCCACGCCCTTATTATTTATGAACATTCTCAGCCTGCCTTTAGCCTTTCAATTCAAATCGCCGGGGCCAATTATATTCGATATAGGACCGCTCGTCCTGCGCTGGTACGGTCTTCTAATTGCAAGTGCAGTTTTGATTGGCGTTTTCCTCTGCCAATATCTCGCCAAACGCCGCCGCGTTAACCCAGAAATTATCGGCGATTTAGCAATTTGGCTGGTTGTCGGAGCCATTCCTTGCGCCCGAATTTACTACGTTCTCTTTGAATGGCCGCGATACGCTGGGCGTCCAGAAGATATCATCGCTATCTGGAAAGGAGGCATTGCCATTCACGGGGCAATGATTGGCGCAACCCTAGCTGCCATTATCTTTGCCCGCCTCCAGAAAGTTTCTTTTTGGCAGCTCGCAGATATCGTAGCTCCCGCTGCGATTTTGGGTCAGGCAATCGGTCGCTGGGGCAATTTTTTCAACTCAGAAGCTTTTGGCCGTCCTACGGATCTGCCCTGGAAACTATATATTCCCCCAGCCCTTCGTCCCTATCAATACAAAGATTTTGAATATTTCCATCCCACTTTTCTTTATGAATCTGTCTGGAATTTAATGGTATTTATTTTGCTGCTAACCTTATTCTTTTCGGGTCTAAAGGGCAAACTCCATCTCAAACTAGGCACCATATTTCTAACCTATGCGATCGCCTATAGCGCCGGTCGCGTTTGGATTGAGGGATTGCGCACCGATAGCTTAATGGTCGGCCCATTGCGAATTGCCCAATTAGTCAGCATTGCCGGAATTATTTTGGGATTGGCGGGATTGGCTTGGCTGTACGTCTTAAAGCGTCCCCTACCGGATGTAGTCTCTCCAGAGCAACAAGAATATGCCAGAGAAGAGTCTGCCAACGAGCAATCTTAGATTTATTTTGGCTGAAAGTATTTTGGATTTTATATTTTAGGGGAGGCATCTGCCAATAATGACAATAACGAGCGATCGCAACAATGAAAACAATTCGCCCAATGCGCCAAAGCCCTTAGCGCCAAAAGCATATATTGTTGGTGCCGGACCGGGAGACCCGGACTTGCTAACGATAAAAGCCCAAAAGTTACTCGCCCAAGCCGATGTCATCTTATATGCCAACTCCTTAGTACCCAAACAAATTTTGGCAATATGCCGGCCGGATGCGGAGAAAATTGGCACGGCAAATATGACCTTAGAAGAGATTTTGCCCCTAACCATCGAACGGGTGCGATCGGGTTTATCCGTAGTTCGGCTCCATTCTGGCGACCCCAGTCTATATAGTGCCATCTACGAACAAATGCAAGTTTTGGCAGAAGCCGACATTCCCTTTGAAGTCATTCCCGGAATTAGTGCTTTTCAGGCGGCGGCGGCGAACCTCAATGTAGAACTCACCGTTCCCGGACTGGTTCAGACGATAATCCTCACCCGCATTAGCGGTCGGGCCTCAGCGGTGCCGAACTCCGAGGAACTGGCTTCCCTGGCCGCCCACCAAGCCAGCCTTTGCCTTTATCTCGGCGCTCGTCATGTGGATTCTGCCCGGGAAAAGCTCCTGCAACATTACCCGGCAGATACTCCGGTGGCCATTTGCTACCGGGTCGGTTGGCCTGACGAAAAAATTTGGCTAGTGCCTCTGGAGCAGATGGCTGCTATTACCCATGAAGAAAAACTGATTAGAACCGTACTATATATAGTCAGTCCGGCTCTGGCTTCGGCGCATTTTCAGGCGGGGACGGAGGCGATCGCAGGAGACGCTATGGCCATAGAGCAGGAGGCTACGCCAACGCGATCGCGCCTCTATCATCCCGAACACGCCCACCTATTTCGCCAGCGCTAGGTCAGCTCTCAGCTCTCAGCTCTCAGCTCTCAGCTCTCAGCAGTAGGGGCGAATGGCATTCGCCCTTAAGCTCTCAGCAGTAGGGGCGAATTCCCAATGCCCAATGCCACCCACCCCTAACCCCTCCCAGGAGGGGACTGCCCAATGCCCAATGCCCAATGCCCAATGCCCAATGCCCAATGCCCGCCCACCTATTTCGCCAGCGCTAGGTCAGCTCTCAGCGGTCAGCTCTCAGCTCTCAGCGGTCAGCAGTCAGCAGTAGGGGCGTAGGCGGAGCCTGCCCGCAAGGGCATATGGCATTCGCCCTTAAGCTCTCAGCAGTAGGGGCGAATTCCCAATGCCCAATGCCACCCACCCCTAACCCCTCCCAGGAGGGGACTGCCCAATGCCCAATGCCCAATGCCCAATGCCCAATGCCCAATGCCCAACGCCCAATGATAAACTACACAATGTTGTAATACCCCTCGGGCAGGTTATCTCTTGCTAGACGAACAAGCGAAAAAAACTCTACTGCGCAAGATTCCTCACGGTCTTTATGTCTGCGGCGTCCGCGACGGCGACAATCTCAATGGCTTCATAGCCAGTTGGGTCATGCAGGCATCCTTTAAGCCACCCCTAGTAATCAACTGCGTCAATCAAAGTTCTGGATCTCACGCCATGCTGAAAGCTAGTGGTGTCTTTGCTCTTAGCTTCCTGGAAGCTGGCCAAAAAGAGATGGCTCAGAAATTTTTCAAGCCCCAGCGCCGAGTTGGCAATAAGTTTGACGATGTGGAGTTTTATTTGGGCGAAACCGGCTGTCCCATTATCAAGGACTCTTTAGGTTATGTCGAGTGTAATGTAGTCGATGCTGTCGAGCGCGGCGATCATACCGTTTTTGTCGGCGAAGTCATTGCCGCTGGTATTCATCGGGAAGGCGATCCGCTCTTGCTCGAAAGCACCGGCTGGAATTATGGCGGTTAAAAGGAAGGAATTACAGTATTTGTAGGGGCAGCAAAGCGTGGCTGACCCGATTGGTTTGGGCAGCCACGCTTTGCTGCCCCTACACTGCTCCTACGGTATTTATGGGTAATTATAGTAATTTCAATTAAGGATGAGACAGTTACGATCGCCCTAAATGTAGGGGCGATTTCGCGCTCTCGCCCCTACACCTTGTCTCGTTTTTATTTGAAACGACTATAGCAGGATTCGATCTTATATCAAATCCGGTTAAATACCCACAGAAAAAATTTGGAATCTCCCGTAGGACGGGCGTCCCGCCTGTCCGCCATACCAGCCCAAGCGGACAGGCGGGACGCCCGTCCTACGCAGACTTATTTTAGGGCGATTAACCGGATTTGATATTAAAACTTAAATCTTAAAACTTAAATCTTAAAACTTAAATCTTAAAACTCCCGATACGGTTGCTGTTGGTACAGTGTCGTTGCCTGTGAAGCCGCTAGGGGTTTGCTAAATAAGTAGCCTTGGACGCCATAGCAGTCGAGCGATCGCAAAAACTGCAACTGTGCTATAGTTTCTACTCCCTCGGCAATCACTTCTACCTTCAGCCCTTGGCCTAAAGCCACCACGACGTTAACAATTGCCGCTTCCTCGGGTTTGGCGGTCAGTTCGCTAATAAAGGATTTATCGATTTTGAGCCTATCTAAGGGAAAATGTTTCAGAGAAGAAAGAGAAGAATATCCCGTCCCAAAATCATCCATAGCAATCTTGATACCCATTTGCTTCAAAGCCTGCAAGATCGAGAGAGTACGATCGAGGTCGTGCATGGCAATACTTTCGGTAATTTCTAATTCCAAGTAGCGGGGGTCGAGGCTTGTTTCTTGCAGGATGCGATCGATTCCGGGCAAGAAATCTTTTTGCCGTAATTGACGGACGGAAAGATTAACGGCTATGCGGATGGGTGGCAGCCCAGCTTCCTGCCAAGCTCTATTTTGGGCGCAAGCCTCGCGCAAAACCCATTCCCCAATTTCGCAAATCAGTCCCGTTTCTTCTGCTAGGGGAATAAACTGATTGGGCGGCACCAAGCCCAGGTCGGGATGCTGCCAGCGAATCAGGGATTCCATCGCTACGATTTTGCCAGTGTTTAATTCTACTTGCGGCTGGTAGTGCAAGCAAAACTCTTCTCGTTCTAGAGCTTTGTGGAGGCTGGTTTCTAAAATAAGTCGCTTTTGGGCGCGATCGCCGATAGCCGGAACGTACAGTTGGTAGTTGTTTCTGCCCTCTTGTTTAACCTTATGCATAGCTGCATCGGCGTTTTTCAACAAACTTTCCGCATCTTGTCCGTCATAGGGAGCTAGGGCAATACCCAAACTGGCTTTAACGTAAAACTCAGCTCCATCTACCTCGAACGGAGCGCTCAAGGCTTGTAAAATTTTCTGGCAAGTTCGGGCAGCATACTCCCCAGACCCAATCTGACATAGCAAGAAGGTAAACTCATCTCCACCCCAGCGAGAAATACTATCTCCAGGAGCGAGACATTCGCTCAGACGCGCCGCCACTCTTTGCAGCAACAAATCGCCGATCGCATGACCGAGGGTGTCGTTAATTGTTTTAAAACTATCCAAGTCCAGAAAAGCAACCCCCAGCATTTCCCCCCGCTGGTGGGCGTTGGCCAAGGCTAGGGACAGTCGCTCCTTAAATAACAATCGATTTGCCAAACCCGTGAGCGGGTCGTGGGACGCTTGATGCCGGATGGTATCTTCTACTCGCCGCTGCATAACTGCCATATAAAGGTGAAGCGCTAGGGATTTAGCCAACTTTATTTCATCTGGACTCCAGGGCTTGGCCTGTTCTTTCACGATTTCTCGCCAGGCTTCAAAAGACTGGCGCGGTCGCCGGTTGCGAAGGCTTAAATCCCATCGTCCCGCCCATAAAGTTTCCGTTTCTATCCGAGGACGGAATATAGCTAAGCTCCCGACGCACTGCTGCCGATAGCGCAGGGGCACTATAGCAATAGATTCAATGCCGGTGGACTCGAAGGCGAAGACCAAAAACTCCGATTCTCGATCTTGGGAAAGGTTGCCGAGATGGTAGATTTGAGCGGATTGCTCTTCGGTCGCATCTGCGTCTAAGGAAGTTAAAAATGGGAAAAAATTTTCTCCGCTTTTCATGCTGTAGCCGGAACTATGGGTTCCCCAAATCCTTTCTTGCCACCAAGAGTTTTTTTCTATCCAGGGTATTTTGGGTTGCTTGCCACAACTGTATAATTCTGCTGGCTGTCCGGTGGAATCGGCAGTTATATACAGGCGTCCCCCGACCCCCTCCAAAGCCTCGACAATTTCTTCTATAACTTGCTGGCGAATTTTGGCAATTGACTGAGGAGAATGGAGGAGATAGCCGATTTTGTTGACAAGAGCTTCATCTCTAGCCTGTTGTTTGGCGCGGCTGAGGAGGTTCGATTGGGCGATCGCTATAGATAACTGATCTACTAGCAACTGGACAATTGTTAGCTCTCGTTCGCTAAAGCGTTTCGGTTGGCTGTGGTGAGATGCCAACAATCCCCAGAGTTGATTTTGATATAATATCGGTACGGTCAGAGAAGAACGCACCCCCATATTCTGGAGATATTCGCTATGGCAGGGATCTACCGCTCCATAGCGGATATCCTCCGCTGCCAGGGCCTCTCCCGTATTCGGGTCGTCTAGCCGACTAATCGTTTGCCGCTGCAAAGCTACATCTACAACAACCCGCTGTCGCGCTTTGACAAACATCTCTCGGACTGCGACTGGAATGTCGGATGCTGGAAAATGCAGCCCCAACATGGAAGGCAGCCCCAGATCGTTATTACTGTAGCGCTTGATAGACTCGGCAATCACTTCTCCGCTACCATTGGATTCAAACCGATAAATTTTCACCCTATCCGTGCCTAAAAAAGACCGTATTTCCCGCACGGTTGTTGTTAGAATATCTTCTAGATCTAGAGATTGCCGAATTTTATTTGCTATCGCGATCGCCAGTTTTTCTTGCTCTATGTTATTCTCTAATTTTTGGTTAGCTTTTTCCCAGTCCATTAAATTCAATCTCCCTTGACTTCATCCGCCTCCGGGTTAGACACCTCTCGTTTTAGCCATTATTTTCTTGTGCTTCCGATTCGATGGCTTAAACGAGTTGCACCAGTTTCACCTTTTTCAAGCCCTGCGTTAACTATCGCGATCGCTGCTTTTCGCTTGCGATCGCGACTCAGTGCAAAAAAACCTTAGTGACCCAAAAAAAAAATTGGGCAAATGAGGATTATCGTCCTCGCCACAAATCGGAGATTTTGCTATAGAGCTGTGGGCCTTACCAACCCATTGCTGTCTATCCTGGAAATCTATCCTAGAAATCTACTAGAAATAGGTACTTTTTGATTAGCAATTTTACCTAGGTATTAATGTGGATTCCAGAATAGCCTCGCTAAAACACCTAATAGCACCCAATGCGCAAGAGCTATCCGCCCTTCTGAGTCAGCATCAATTGAATCTGAGGACAAGAGTTTTGACCAAGAGCGGGTATATTTGGGGTAAGGGCTTGGTTCAATATTTATAATAACTTAATTGTGTGATATTAACGACAATCTGGTGCGACGCTCTGGTGCGATGCTCTGGTGCGATGCTCTAACGGCAGGCTTCGCAGACTTGACAGGCGGAAGGGTCCATAATAGAATATAAGCTAAAATCAATCAAGATAATTGCGCGATCGCGACAACCGCGACTAAAAGGAAATGGCAGTTTATCAAGTGCGGCTGGTAAATCCGGCGATCGCTCTCGATCGCACTATCTCCGTCCCAGAAGACGAATATATCCTCGATATCGCTCGGGAGGCCGGCATCCAATTGCCATCTGGCTGTCTCCAAGGAAATTGCTCCGCCTGTCTGGCCAAACTCATCGACGGTCGGGTCGATCAAATAGAGCAAACGTTTCTGCGACCCGAAGAAATCGAGGCTGGATATACAGTGACCTGCGTGGCTTCTCCCCAGTCTGATTGCACCCTGGAAACCCATCAAGAACAAGTCTTATATAAAGACTCGCTCTATTTTAAGTCTGATAGTTAAAATTTTGGATTGGGAATTGGGAAGAGCGGAATTGGGAAGAGCGGAATTGGGCATGGGAGGGATGGGGAAGAGTGGGAAGAGTGGGAAGGACAAAGGGGTGATTAGGAGATTTCTGGTAATAAAAGTACCTTATGGATCGGAGCGCGATGCCCCCTCCCCTCCTGAGAGGGGTTAGGGGTGGGTGGAGGGGAAGCGGTATTTTCTTTACCAGAAGTCTCCTTAAACGGATTCGCTCTCAAAACTCAAAAAGTCCGATTCACCTATTTTATTATAATTATCGCTTTTTGCGTCGTCGCCGTTTTTACTCCTAATCTTCTTCGTCTTCGTCGTAATCTTCTTCGTCTTCGTCGTAATCTTCTTCGTCCTCGTCGTAATCTTCTTCGTCCTCGTCGTAATCTTCTTCGTCCTCGTCGTAATCTTCTTCGTCTTCGTCGTAATCTTCTTCGTCTTCGTCGTAATTTTCTTCGTCCTCGTCGTAATCTTCTTCGTCTTCGTCGTAATTTTCTTCGTCCTCGTCGTAATTTTCTTCGTCTTCGTCGTAATTTTCTTCGTCCTCGCCGTAATCTTCTTCGTCTTCGTCGTAATCTTCCTCGTAATATTCTTCGTCGTAGTCTTCGTCGTAATCTTCTTCGTCCTCGTAATCGTAATCGTCTTCGTAATCCTCTTCGTCTTCGCAATCCTCTTCGTAAAAACCTTCTTCGTCTTCGTACCAGATATCGGAGGTGAAGTCGAGGTCGGTGACTTTTCTGATAGTCCAGCAGTCGGCGCAGTATTGGGGATTGGCAATGTAATCGTAGGGAATATAGCAGTAGCCCTTATCTCCCCAGTCCGAGCCCCAAGAATTGCGCGCAACAAAAACTTGGGATTGGTCGGAGTAGCCGACGCAGAGCATGGCGTGACCTCCCAGGAACTGCTCGTTTTCTAGATCGGGCATGGGAATCCGCCCTTGGCGCGACTTCATAAATGACTCGAATAGTACCAGTCCAAAGGCAAAGGGATAGCCTTCGGCCAGACAATGTTTCATCGCATCCAGATCGATGTTAATGCGCTGGGCATCTTCAATTAAAAATCTCGCTGCATCCTCATAAGCTTCTGAGGAGGGTCGTTCGTTTAGCGTCTCCGGGTCATAAGGCCATATTTCTTCGGCGCAAGTCCCCATAACCCGCAAGACTTGAATGCAGTTGCGCAGAGAAGTTCCGACGTCCTTTTTATGTTCTGCTTCTAGAGCCCTTGCATTGTAATAAACAAATAAGCGGCTGACATCTCCAGAGTATCCTAAAGTTCGCTTGGCGAGGTATTCGTATGCTCCCGCCATTGCGTTTGCGGTGCAACTGCCCACCTCCCCTTGGTCTTCCACCGCGCTCATATGTTGGCGCAGGTCAACCCGGGAGGGAAGTTCTTCGCTGGAATAGCGATCGGCGGCATATTTTTTGTCGTTAGGATCTTCTTTGTCGGGACGATAGCTGCCCAATTTGAGGCGCTTGCCAGTAGAACGAGCGATCGCTATTAGTTTTTGGGATTTCTTTGTCATAAAATAATCTTGCGTCCGGAGAATTTAACCTCTATTTTAAAGGTTACTTACCAAACAGAGGCAAGTCGGGATAAGCAAGCCCGGTAAAATTGCCCAAGGGCTCTTCGGGGTATAATATAATATGCTAGCAAGCTTGGCGGCAAGGAGCGATCGCGCTGCCTATAGGGTTTCTGGCTTTAGTCGGTATCCCATTAAAGTCAGAGAAGGCGAAGGTATTGTTATTGGGAACGGAGTTATAGTAAAGGTCTGAGATGGAACTATCACAAAGAAAGGTGGCCCCTCCGAAACGCCCTCGGAAACCTGCTAAGTCAGAGCGCTCTATTCTAGAAAGCGCCGTAGGTTTGGTATCCACCCAGAGCTTTCCGGCCATTGTCGGGACTGCCGATATGATGCTGAAGTCCGCAGGAGTGACTCTGGTCGGATACGAGAAAATTGGCAGCGGTTATTGTACTGCGATCGTGCGCGGGGGGGTCGCCGACGTCCGTCTCGCCGTGGAAGAAGGAGCCAAAACTGCCGAGCAATTCGGGCAGTTGGTTTCCAAATTGGTTATCCCCAGACCCTTCCCCAATCTAGAAGTTATTTTTCCCTTTGGCAGTCGCTTGCTAGAAATGCTCCAACAAGAGCAAGGATACTCTCGCCTGAGCAATCAAGCAGTCGGTCTTTTGGAAACGCGGGGATTTCCGGCAATGGTAGGTGCTGCAGATGCTATGCTCAAGTCCGCCGACGTACAATTGGCAGCTTATGAAACTATTGGTGGTGGTTTATGTACTGCGGTGATTAGGGGTTCGGTAGCTAATGTTGCCGTTGCTGTAGAAGCAGGGATGTACGAAGCAGAAAAAATTGGCGAGCTAAATGCCGTGATGGTTATTCCCAGACCCTTAGACGATTTAGAAAGAACTCTGCCCGTGGCTCAATGTTGGATAGAACAACCAGAGGCAGAAACTGTCGTTCCTTTGCCGATGCTCGTACCGAAACCCGTTAAGGAAGTGCAAGCAGAACCTATCAAATTACCGGAATTGGAGAAAATTCCTATTTCTATTGAAGAGCCGGAATATATTGAGGATGGGGAATAGGGAATTGGGCATTGGGCATTGGGCATTGGGCGCCATACCTGCCCATTGGGCATGGCGCATTGGGCATGGGTTGGGGGGTTTTTATAATCTTCCTAAATGAGTGCGTTCGGTAGGCTGCATGGGTTTCTGGGCGAAGCATTCCAATACAATAATTTTCTTTAATAGCACAAGCTGTCTCGGGAATGCTGTCGCCCCTACGCCCTCAATAATCGATATTCGATCCCTCTGCTGAATGCCAAAATATAAAAAACATACTCTTGTAAGGAACGGGTTGGGGGCAAGGGGTAAATTTGCTGCTCCCTGCCCAATGCGAACATGCCCAATGCCCAAGGGTGCATTTCATATTTGCAAATAGAGCAGAGGAGCAGAGGAGCAGAGGAGCAGAGGAGCAGAGGAAGAGAATAACCGCTAATTACTTTCATTGAAATGCACCCATGCCCAATGCGAACATGCCCAATGCCCAAATTAATAAGGCTGTATTTCTTGGAGTATCTGCAAAACTAATTGGGCAAAGGCGTCATCTCCCAATCTATTGAGAGCTTCTGTTAGTACCTCTGTGGGAGGGTCAGTGCCTCTAGTCGCTCCTGGCACCGGCGGTACTAACAGAGCCATATGCGAGATTAACTGCCGAAGATCTTCTCGAATTCGATCGCGCTTTCCTTGTAGCAATCTAGCAGTCCGGCGGATAGAGCATTCTTGACGAAATGCTGTCATTACTCGGTCTTTTTCTGGGCGATCGCGCATTTGTTTTTCCTCAGCTTTCAAGTTCGCAAGAGTTCCCAAGAGCTAGCCCGTCATTCTCTAGCAATTTGTAACAACAAATACATGGTATAATTGCTTATGGCTTGCCTGGAGGGCTACTTCTGGTTTTTCAGGCATTAAAACCCACTTCCAAGCATCTGGCAAGGCCGATTCAAAAAACAAAACTTCACTCCATAGAAAGTTACAAAAGTTTTGCGCCTTTGTTACTTGCCTTTAAATATCTCAATAAAAACCAGGACCGCACCGATGCCAACCTCTCCGCCTGTCCCAATACCCCCGATCGCGTGCGGCTATTACACGACTGGGGCGGACCCGCAGCGCCATTTTGCCTGCCACCTAAGTCCAATAGAGCTGTTTTTTACAAAGGTGAAATGCTCCCCTCTAAAAACTCGCTTTTCTTTTATAATCAGTTTGTATTAGCTTTTTTCTCGATCGCAAATTACATTTATGACATCTATAGCTGACGTTCTGATTGTCACCGTAACCAAAGTGGAAAGCCGTGCCGTGATTCAGGCTTTCAAGCAGGCCGCCGATCGCGAGGCTGAGCCAAAATCGATTGGCGATCGCCTGTACCTTAACTTGGGAACGGTCAACGGTGCTAGGGTTTTTCTAACGCAATGCGAGATGGGCAGCAGCGGCTTGGACGCTTCTTTGCTCGCAGTTGGCAAGGGTATTGAGGCACTATCCCCCATTGCTGTGATTATGGTGGGAATTGCTTTTGGCATCGACGACCGCAAGCAAGCGATCGGCGACATTCTGGTTACGAAACAGTTGCGTCCATACGAGCTGCAACGGATGGGCGAAAAAGATGGTAAACCGCAGATTGTCTTGCGGGGCGACAAACCTCCTGCCTCGCCGTGGCTAATTAATTACTTCAGGAGCGCAGACTGGTCTTGGAACGGGGCTCCGGTGCGTTTTGGCGTGGTTCTGACTGGGGAAAAGCTGGTGGATAATGTGGACTTTCGCGACCAACTACGCGGCTTTGAGCCAGAAGCGATTGGTGGGGAGATGGAGGGAGCCGGTCTATATGCCGCCTGTCATGACAGAAAGATAGATTGGATACTGGTTAAGAGCATTTGTGACTGGGCCGACGGCAACAAGGCAGAAGACAAGGACGCCCGCCAGCAAACCGCCGCCGGAAACGCCGCTGCCTTTGTGGTGCAGACGCTACAGTTTGCGCCGATCGATTGGCAGGAGAAACGAGGTACGGCCGCGCAGGCCGCCCAAAGTCCTGACTTGCCCGGGGTAATGACAGACCGGGAAGTAGTAACTCCGGCGCTGGCTATGGCAAAGCGATCGCTTGCTATTTTAGAAAAGCAAGCTGCTGGCTTTAGCGAGTTGCAAATGCCCCCCCACTTGCGGATTGACCTTGAGGAAAAGCAGCGGCAGGTGGCAGAATTAGAAGCAAGACTGAAAGAAGGAGAATAAAATGCAGGATTGCGCTGTTTTGAAGGAAACACTGGAAATTGCCAAAAAGTCGCTTGCTATTTTGGAAAAGCAAGCTGCTGGCTATACGGCGTTGCAAATACCCGATCGCCTGCGGAGTGACCTTGAAGAAAGGCGACGGGAGGTGGCAGAGTTGGAGGCAAGATTCAAGGAAGACTACAACGAAGCGATCGCGGAAGAACGAGAATCAGATTTTCTAACGAGCGAAGAACGAGAAGAGGAACTAAAATGGGATACTAAATTTTCTAATTCCCAGGATTTATTAGCCTCGCTTGCGGCTGAGGCAATGGCCGAGTACCGTGCCGGTCAAACCCAAGCGCTAAATCCGGAAACGCTATGAAATCACGAACGACTGCCAAGTTCCGGAAGGCATTCTCCCAACTACCGCAGGAGGTTCAAGAGCAGGCTCGTAAAGCCTATCGCCAGTTCCAAGAAGATCCCGGACACCCAGGTCTAAGGTTTAAGCGAGTACATCCAAAACTACAAATTTATTCGGCGCGTGCAAGCAAAGACTATCGAGCGGTTGGCCTGCGAGATGGGGATACAATAGTTTGGTATTGGATTGGTAGTCATGCGGATTACGATCTGCTGTTGTCGCAAGGCAATTTCTAGGATTGAATCCGCATTCTGTAACCTTTCCAATTGCATTTAAACTGGATTTAGCCTTTTTATCACTCTAAATTAGAGATTATGGCATCTATGGACGACATCGCTACCTTGAAGGAAAGACTAGGCATTACCGAAAGGGTGCAAGCACATTTGGAGAAACAGGTAGCAGCTAAAACTTTCTCCTCACTTGAGCCAAATTTAGCGATAGATTTAGAGGAGAAGCGCAAGGAAGTTGCCAGCCTAAAGGCTCAACTAAAAGAAGCGCAAGCAAAGGAACAGGATCGGCAGGTAGCTGAAGCCGGGACGAGCCGCGAGTCTCCGATGCGATCGCCGGTGCCGGACGAGTATTACATCGAGCGAGATGAGGCGAAAAAACTGCTAGAACGCTTTGCAACTGCATTGAAGCAGCTCCAAGGACAACCCTTGCTGTTCAACATTTGCGGAATTGGCGGAGTTGGCAAAACAACGTTGTTGCGGCGATTGCAGGACGCCTATGCAGGGGATGCTGACTTTCTGGAAGTTTGTTTTACCAAAACCCACGATATTGAAACGCCGCTAAAACTGATGCGAAGGCTACATCAAAAAGCAATAGAGCTTGGAGGTGCGGAAACGAGTCCCGACCCATTTAGCCAACGAGAGCAGCAATTTGCAACGACCTTACACCTGTTAAGTCGGCAGTCAGCAGATGGTCAGGAAACTAGCAGTGAAGAGGCTAGAAAGATTACAAGCTGGTTTGAAAGCTCCTTATGGCTGGGCTCAACAGGTTTTACCTCCTTCTCAAGCAAGCCAAAAACCGAAGTTTCGGGAGGGGGATATGCAGAGGGCTGGCAAGAATCTATCCAGCAGCGAGTTCGGAATCATCCTGCCACCAAATATCAACCCGAGCTACAGGCGCTAATGTTGGAGCCAGTTTCCCAACTTACCCAGGCGTTTGCCGATAGTTTGATCCAAATTGCCCAGAGCAGAGCAAGACCCCTAGTGCTGGTTTTGGATACTTATGAAAAAGCCCAGGCTTATATGAATCAATGGCTGTGGCAATATTTGGTTGAGGATACGCCCTTGTCTTCCACTCGGGTAAGACTCGCGGTCGTAGGGCGGCGATCGCTGCAAGCAGATGAGGCATGGCGCAAACTCAGCCAAGACCGAAAGTTACTTTATGAGGTGGAGCTTAAAAGGTTTAGCAAGAAGGAGACGGACAACTACCTCAAAGAAGTTGGCATAAAAAAAGGCGGCGATCGCAACAAAATCTACAAAATAACTAAGGGATTGCCCTATTATCTGAATTGGGTGCGGGGGCAATACGAAAAAGATAAAGATAAAGAACCTGACTTCTCCAAAGGAAACCAGGCGATCGCCGAGTTGCTATTGCAGTCCCAGCAGGATACAAAGTCCCAGCAGGATACAAAGTCCCAGCAGGGTCTAAAGCCCGATCGGCAGCGCAAGGAGATTTTGCAGGTGGTGGCTTGCTGTCGATGGTTCGATGAGGCAACTATTCGGTATTTGCTAAGTGACGATAGCTTGGGCTGGCAACAGGATGCTAATGATGCAGAGAGTATCTTGGCATGGCTGAAAAACTCGGAATTTGTTGAGTATAGCCAAAGGCGTTACCGCTTAGATGACGTAGCGCGGGATGTCTTTCGGCAGTCCTACTTTCAGAGCGATCGCAACCAGTTTCGTCAAACTCATGCCCTGCTCGCCGATTACTTTAAGCAACAAGCAGACGATATTTTTGCTCCCGAAAGCCTTTTACCGGAACCCTATGAGGATGAAGAATGGCGAGAACTCATGGCAGAGTCTCTCTACCACGGTCTTTTTGGCAAAAGAACAAAAGGACTACAGCAATATATCGAGCAGTTCTTTGCTGCAGTTGATCTGCAGCAGCCCGATCTATTTGCCGCTCCTGTTGCCTGGATAAGTGCGGAAATGAGTGAAGAGAACCAGCATCTGCTTGCTAAGGAGACAAACAAATTTTTTAAGGAATCGGCTACGGTTATGCTGGGGTTCGGCTGGCTTTTTCTAGATGAGTTGCCTAACAGCTATAAAATCACAATTGAAGGCGATCGCGAAGCTTCAGCAGAAGAGGCCGAAGCGTTAGTGAAACAAATTGAGGCATCCATACAATCCCTGTTGCGATATGTCGGCGATTTGGAAAATGGCTTTGGCAAGTGCCTGGGACTGGTGTATAAATCTTTACGCAGCCTTAGGCTCAGGGAAAGTATCGACTTGCTTTTAGAGGCAAAAGGCCAAACCGAACAACTCTTAACTCGCTGCCGCCCGCAACTGCTGCATAGTCTTTTTTCTCAAATAGGGGAATTGCTAATCGGTGTGGAACGTTACGAGGATGCACTGGATTGCTATAACAAGGCGATCGAGTTAGGGCAGAGTAATGCGTCAACCTTCCTCGGGCAGGGTATTGCACTAGGTAATCTGAAGCGATATGAGGAAGCACTTGAGAGTTTTAACGAGGCGATCGCGCTAAAACCTGAATCTGCTGATAATTGGAGAAATCGAGGGGCTGTACTTGGCAATCTAAAGCGACATGAGGAAGCACTTGCAAGTTTTGACAAGGCGATCGCGCTAAAACCTGAATCTGATGATGCTTGGAGAAGTCGAGGGGTTATACTAAGTCTTCTAAAGCGACATGAGGAAGCGCTTGAAAGTTCTGACAAGGCGATCGCGCTAGATCCTAAATCTGCTGATGCTTGGAGATATCAAGGGGTTGCACTCAGCGATCTAGAGCGATATGAGGAAGCGCTTGAAAGTTCTGACAAGGCGATCGCGCTAGACCCCGAATCTGCTGATAATTGGAGAAATCGAGGGGCTGTACTTGGCAATCTAAAGCGATATGAGGAAGCACTTGCAAGTTTTGACAAGGCGATCGCGCTAGACCCCGAGTCTGCTGATGCTTGGAGAAATCGAGGGGCTGTACTTGGCAATCTAAAGCGACATGAGGAAGCACTTGCAAGTTTTGACAAGGCGATCGCGCTAGACCCCGAATCTGCTGATGCTTGGGTAGATCGAGGAGATGTGTTCCTTAATCTAGGACGGTATGAGGAGTCCCTTGCAGCTTGCGATCGCGCCTTAAAAATTGACCCCAAGAACTATGAAGCTCTAAATACTCAAGCACTAACGCTGAGCTTGCTCAAAGATTTCGATCGCGCTATTACAGCTATCGAGCGGGCGATATCTCTGGAACCTCAAGAAGTATTGTTCATAGCCAATCGCGGCATTATTTTGGCGAGGGCGGGTCGGTACGCAGAGGCTTTTGCTGACTGCGAGCAAGCGATAGAGCAAAATCCTCAAGGTGAAGGTGGTCATTATGCTAAAGCCTGTTACTACGCCTTACAAGGAAAAGTGGAACCGGCGATAGATAACCTGCAAAAAGCGATCGATATTGCACCTCGTCGTAGTCGAAGAGAAGCAAAGCACAACCCGGATTTTGACAGGATTCGGGATAGCGAGGGATTTCGAGCTTTGGTTTATCCTGAATCAAAAAGCTAGAATGCCTATTGGGTAGCTGTTGGTTCATTACGCAAAGGGAGGTTGGAACGAAATATACCGCACGGCCAGGGAAGAGGATAATAGAAAAGCTATTTTGTTGCCAAATTATGTAGAGGCAGCCCCCCGTAGCTGCCCCGTTCGGCTTGGGTCAGCCACGGGGAGCTGCCCCTACTGGACTGTCTGCTTTAAAATTGTAGGTTTGGCCCGGGCACGAAACCCAACTATACCAATCGTTGCGCCCTTGTTTCGTGCCTCAACCGCTCCCTACAGCTACACACAATTTTAGCTTTGCCAAAGCACTACAGACAGGACTGAGCGCGCTAATTTTCCAACCAGTTTTCTAAACGGAGACCGGCAATATTGATAAAGTGGCGCGTATTGTTGGTCACCAAAATATATCCACGGGAACGGGCTACCGCCGCTATGGCAGCATCAAAATCCTGCGTTGGCCTGCCAATTCGCCTTAATTACCCTTGAATCTTGCCAAATTCTTCGGCGGCATGGCGATCGAATTCTAATACTCGAACCCGTTCCAGAAATTGATTAAATCTCCTTAGATTTTCCTCAACTCTTTGAGAACAGTATGCCCCTTTATACAATTCTGCCACAACTATTGTTGCCACATAGCACTGGCTTGATTTAACAGCAAATTCAGCCACTGCTAGAGGGTTTAGGTTGTTAATGGCAATACAAACGTTGGTATCTAACAAATACATACATATCCTCAATCATTTAAGTGACCGTAGAGCTTTTCCCACTCAGCCTCCTTTTCTCTCTCTAATTCTTCCATAGTCTTGAGAAAATCTTCTCTTCCCTCCCAAGGCTGTGCTAAGAACTCCATTATACTTTTCCTCTGTTCCTCTGGGCTCGTTAACTGGGCATCGTTAATATCAATGAGAATTTCCCGGCCGTCAGGAATGTTAGGTTCGTTTGCCAGTTCGATGGTTTTACCGCGCTTGATGCCTTTGATTTGCATAGAGAGTCCCTTTATTGGATGTATTTTAGACAATTTCTAGTATATCAGACGAGTCGGGCTAAGCGTAGCTAAGTCGGGAAGCGAACCAAAACTAGGGAACAAGTCGGGAATAAGTTTGCCTCCGCTAAGACCAGAAGTAAGCAAGGGGTTTGTTTTCATGGAAGTAGCGAAGAAAGAGGACAATTTCTATGAATGCAAAAAAAGCAAATGTAATTCTGAAAGCGATTGAAGCGGGAGTGGCGATCGCCGGCATCTATACTACTGTCTCTGCCACTTTAGCGATCGCTATCCTTCCCTTGAGCATCTATTGCCTGATTGTTATTGTCAAAGGACAATAGGGAATTGGGCGTTGGGCATTGGCTGTTCAACTGCCCAGAGATTCCCAGAATAAATAGAGAAGGTGCCTAAATGTAGGGGCGATTCGCGAATCGCCCCTACATTTTTTGAATAAATCGGCCAAAAGTCAAAAATTTTGCAAATTTTTATCTAAAAAGGGTTGACAAGTTGAAAATCGATGCTATATTAAGAGTATCTCAAGAAAAAGAGGGGCATTTAGCCCCTCCTTGAACTGCAAAAACTTAATTTCAAATTATGAATCAGCTAACATTTCTCGATCGCCTGACCGTAAATGTCGATAGCGACCCCACTGGCCGCCGCAGCCTGACCCGCGAAGAGACGTTCGTCTTAGGCTGGTTCATCCATCATAGCACAAATCGCACCTACTCCGAGATGGCCCGGGAGTGCAAGCTCAGCTTGGAGCAATGCCGAGGGGCTGTCTTAGGGTTAAGAGAAATAGGCTTGCTCCGCCTGTCGTAAGCGAGCAATTTAGCCAGACAACCGGGCTCCCCGAGCCCGGTTTTTTTTGCGACATCGCCGCCAAGAGAAACCCGGTTTTTTGGACAATACCAACGCCATTTTGCCCCAGGGGACGATCCCCCCAACCCCCCTTAAAAAGGCTTAAAAAGGGGGGCTAAGCTCTGAATCTCTCAATAGCCCCCCAATTTATCGGGGGGTTGGGGGGATCTGACGTTGGTATTACATAAAAGGCAAAGGTTTAGAACTGGCATCCTTGTGAATGCGATACGAGACAATCTGCAAACTCTGAGGGAGCATTTCAATTTTGCAAGGGATACATAGCAATGTAGGGAGCGGCTCGGGAACGAAACCCAACAAAACTGACGCTATTGTTGGGTTTCGTTCCCGGGCTCAACCTACTACTTACAAAAGTGAAATGCTCCCAACTCTGATAAGTTAAAACCCAAAAAAAAATTAGTCAGTTTGCACTCAAAGTTGAGGTAGGAACTGCCTTACTGCGATAATTCTTCGCTCCGATCGCGATCGCCAAATCGCCTGCCCCACCCTCCCCACAGTCCAGCGCAGGGCCGTTGTCCCTCCGTCGGGCAGGAGAGCGCATACAAAATAAAGCAAGTCGTTGTAAAATCTACAAAAAGCAAGGAGGCACTACGCCCAGTTTCCTCCCTGGTGCAAATAGCCGCGTTGGCGCGATCGCTCCTCAGCGACGCGCATTCGCCCGCAGAGCGATCGCCCGCAGAGCGATCGCCCGCGAGCTAGCGCGGAAGCTCGGTGCGACGATCGCTCATTACGTCGTCACTTTTCCCGACTTCCAGGCTAATTAAGACCAGTGGTAAAAACTAGCGTGAATTTCTCCCAAAGGAAACCCACCCGCTGCCGCTTTACGGGCCCCCGTAAGCGGCATTTTGGCTGGGCTTCCCACCTGGGGCTGCTATTGGAGTAAGCCAACGGACTACTTGCCCAGAGTCCAAGGCTTACCCCTAGCCCTAACAGCCTGGGTGTTTGAGAGAAATTTTTTGAGTGAAAACACCTCCTTGCTAAAGTTTGCTATGTTCCTTGTCACAAAGGGTCGCGGCTAGCCGTGGCCCTCTTTTATGCCCCCTCTAGGGAGGTATAAAACCATATTAGCACAGTTTTCCTCGAATTTCAACATTGAAGGCAGAAAATTTTGGGAATTTCTGGACGTTTTGCACTTCCTGCACTTTTGTATAGCCAAGGGTAACAGCCAAAGAGCCTCGATCGCCATTAAATGGTCCCTAAAAAATATAATCCTTCAAAAAACCGTAATTCTGAAGTTTCTGAGTATAAAAAATAAATTAGCCTTTTTTCCTTCCCAACAGCCAATAAGTAGTCATATTTCCTTTGCCCTTAATCGCGATCGCCCCTCGCTCTTGGAAAGCATACTTATCTTTTAGGCGCTGGTAAGTTTCGGCGGTAACGTGGATTTTCCCCGGCTCTCCCGACGACTCCATCCGCGAAGCGACGTTAACTGCATCTCCCCAGAGGTCGTAGCTAAATTTTCTGATGCCAATCACTCCGGCGACGACGGAGCCGGTATTGATGCCGATGCGAATTTGGAAAAGTTGGTCGATGTCCGGTTGAAAGCCAGCGATCGCCTTCTGCATATCCAGAGCCATAGCCGCGATCGCCTCGGCGTGGTTTTCCTTCGGCACCGGCAATCCCCCCACCACCATATAAGCATCGCCGATTGTTTTGATTTTTTCCAAATCGTGTTTTTCCGCCAGCTCGTCGAAGATAGAAAAAATTTTATCCAGCAGAGCGACTAATTCTTTCGGAGAAATGCGGGCGGCCAGGGGAGTGAAGCCGACGATATCCGCAAACAAAATAGTCACTTCGTCGAAGCGATCGGCGATCGCCTGTCGGTCTTGCTTCAGTCTTTCCGCAATACTCTGGGGCAAAATATTCAGCAGCAAAGCCTCTGACTTCTGCTGCTCCCGCCGCAATGCCTCCTCAACAGCAACGCGATCGCAGATTTCCTGTTCTAATTGCGCATTTTTCTCCGCCAATTCCTGTTTTTGCTTCCGCAGGGACAATTGGTTCTGGACTCTCGCCAATACCTCTGCTCCCTGAAAAGGTTTGGTAATGTAATCCACCCCGCCCACCTCAAAAGCTTTCACCTTATCCAGAACATCATCCAGGGCGCTAATAAAAATAACGGGAATTTCTCTAGTCTCCTCGTCGGCCTTCAGTTCTTCGCAGACCTCATAGCCGTTCTGATTCGGCATATTAATATCGAGCAAAATTAAATCCGGCGGCGTCTTCTTAGCAGTTTTTAAAGCGGTCTTGCCGTTCAGAGCTTTGCGCACTTTAAAGCCTTGCTCCGCCAGCATGGCAGATAACAAGCGAATATTGTCTTGCAGGTCGTCAACTACCAGAATAGTGCCCTGGCGATCGCTGACTTCTGACTTATCTATCATCTTGGGCTTGTTGGATTAACTCTGTAATTTGCTCGAATAAGAAATCGTTCGCTAAATCCGTCAGGTTAGCGGCCAGAGAAGCGCAATTTGCCGGGATTTGCTCGACTAGCTCCAAAATAACGTCATCGCTACAGTCCGCCGCCGCTTCTTGGAGTTGTTCTAGCCAGTCGGGATTCATTTGTTTTAAATAAACCCTCGGGTCTGCATCGGTCGCGCCTTCTTCGCCCCCTGTAGGTTCTGCGATCGCATCGGTCTCTTCTTCATAAAGATATTGCACCCCCAGATGTTCTGCCATCTTGGCCAAAAGCAGGTCTTCTTGAAACGGCTTGCGCATGAAATCATCGCAGCCAGCAGACAAAACCTGTTTGCGATCTTCTTCAAAAGCGCTGGCGGTCAAAGCGATAATCCTCGTTTCTCGACCTTTCGGATGGGCCTTTATCCGCTTAGTAGCTTCAAAACCATCCATCACCGGCATCCTCATATCCATCCAAATTAGCTGCGGTTGCCAACTTTGCCACAATTCTAGCGCTTCTTTGCCGTTTTGGGCTTCTCGCACGGAAAAGCCGATGGAGTTCAGGATTTCCACCAGTAGCAGCCGACTTTCCAGGCGATCTTCCGCCACCAGAATGCGATATTCTGCTTGACCCGGAGCCAGAGCGATCGCCTTGCGCGGGGGCAGGGCGCTTTCTATTTCCGTAGCCTCTGCCAACTCGATTTCGACATTGAAAGCAAAAACGCTCCCTTCTCCGACCTTGCTACTAACAGTTAGTTTGCCCCCCATCAGTTCCACAAACTTTTGACTAATAGACAGACCCAACCCCGTTCCTTTCTGAGACTTCCGTCCCGTCTCCGTCTGCCCGAAAGCCTCAAAAAGGCGATCGATTTCTTCTGCAGCAATGCCCGGGCCGGTATCTTCCACTTCAAATATTAATTGGGGCATTGGGCATTGGGCATTGGGCATTGAGGATTGGGCATTGGGCATTGAGGATTGGGCATTGGGTAGAGCCTTGAGTCTTGAGTTATTAGCTTCAAGGTTTGAGTTCTTAGCTTGAGAGTTATTAGCTTCAAGTCGATTCTGTAGGTTGGGTCCGGGAACGAAACCCAACAATGACTCTCTCGTTGGGTTTCGTTCCCGGGCCCAACCTACTGCTTCCAAGCCTTCTAAGTCTGCCAAGCCTTCCAATGCCCGATTCCCCATGCCCAATTCCCCATGCCCGATGCCCAATGCCCCATTCCCCATTCCCAATTCCCCATTCCCAATCCTCAATCCCACTTCCCCAGATTCAGTAAACTTAATCGCATTGCCCAGGAGATTAATTAAAACTTGGCGCAGTTTGCCAGCATCGGTTTTGACGAACTGGGGCAAGTCGGCAGCTCGCTCGAAGGTCAGGGCTAAGCCTTTGGCTTGGGCTTTGAGGCGCAGCATCTCTTCCAGGCTGTCCAGCAGATGAAATAAATCGAAGCTCTCTATATATAATGTCGTCCGCCCCGCTTCTATCTTGGACATTTCCAAAATATCGTTAATCAAGTCGAGCAGATGCTCCCCGGCGCGATTGATAATACTCAAATGTTTCAGATTATCCGGGCATAGAGAGGAATTGCGGTTCATTACTTGGGTAAAGCCCAGGATAGCATTGAGGGGAGTGCGCAGTTCGTGGCTCATGTTCGCCAAAAACTCGCTCTTGGCGCGGTTGGCGGCATCGGCGGCTTCCTTGGCTTTTTTGAGTTCTGCAGATTGTTTTTGCGTGCGGGCGAATAGCTCTGCTTGCTGCAAGGCAACTCCTAATTGGGTGGTAACTTGCATCAGCCACTTGGATTCGCTGCCGCTCCAATGTCGGGGGGCGCTGTTTTGATAAACTCCCAGCAAACCCCAGAGTTTTTTTCCTTGGAAGATGGCGAAGACCGCACAGGATTTGACGCTAAAAGATTCTAAAGCTTCGATATGGCAGTCGCTCAAGTTGCCATTGTGAATATCATCGACTACGAAGAATGGCTCGTTACTGCGGAATCGTCCTCCTTGAGTTTCTTGCAGATAAGTGTCTGCCCAAGCTCTGCCGACCACCGGCGCGAATTTCATGGCGCGGGACTCGAAGATAAAGTCGCCGGAATAGTCGTCTTGGAATTGGAAAATGGCGACGCGCTCTACGTCGAGGAGTTTGCGCACTTCATTGACGGCGGTTTGGAAAATAGTGTCTAGGTCGAGAGTCTGGCGAATTTTTTGGATGACGTTGGCGATCGCTCTTTCCCTTTGGGCGCTGTCGATAAGTGCTAGTTCTGCCCGCTTGCGATCGCTGATATCCAGCGCCAATCCATCCCAGAGAATGCTGCCATCCGATTGCCGTTCCGGTCGGGCATCCCCTTGCAGCCATTTAATCCGACCTCCAACAACCACTCGCCAAAACCGATGCCAAGGTTCTAGAGTTTTTGCAGATTCGAGCAGGGAATTATAGGTATGAGAGCGATCGTCTTTATGAATTAGATTGAAAATCGAGTTGGCATCGCCCATCGCCTCCTCCGGTTCGATACCAAAAATTTCTTGACAGCCCGGATTGACATAGATAAAGCTCGTAGAGCCATCCGCTTGCAGCATCAGTTGGAAAATCATCCCCGGTACGTTCGCTGCCAAATTTTGATAGCTAGTATTGCTGCGCTGCAAAGCTTCTTGCGCTTCCAAGCGATCGGTAATGTCGCGCAAAAAAGCCGTAAAGACTTTGCGCGTTCCTAATTGGATTTGGGAAATCGAGACTTCTGCCCGAAACTCGCTGCCGTCTCGGCGACGAGCGCGTACTGCATCCCTTTGTGCCATCTTGCGAGCAACTTCGGGAGTGTGACTGAAGTCGATAACATACTGGCGGTGGAACTTGGCGAAGCGCGACGGCAAGAGCAGATCCAGCGGTTGGCCGAGGACTTCTCGATCTGAATAGCCAAAGATTTTTTCTGCCCCCTGGTTGAAGAGGATAATCTTTTGACTTTCATCCACGGAAATAATCGCTTCGTTGGCATTATCGAGAATTCCGGCAAAACGCGCCTGGGATTCTTTCAAAGCTTCCTCCGCGTCATATCGGATCTCAGTAATGGCAACAAACTCTCCCGCCAGTCGGAGCAAGCGAATTTCCTCGCCAGTCCAGATTTTATTATAGCGTGCGGTCTCCAGACAGAGAAAACCGATGGTAGTTTCTCCGTGCAGCATGGGCACGCAGAGTATAGAGCGGACGTGAGTTTTTGCCAAAATCTGCCGCTCGACGATCGCTTCTGGGGGCAAGTCGGCAATATTAGAAAGCACCAGAGGTTGTCCGCTCAGAAGCTGTTGGGACAACCACGGGTAATCGTTAGTTGGCAATTCCCGAAACTTATTGATGCTGGCCTCTATCTCGAAGGCACTCCATTCGCGAGTCATATCCCATTGGCGCTGCTTGCCATAGATGCGATAGATGCTCGCCCGATCGCTTCCGGTCATTTCCCCGAGAGTTTGCAGAGTAAAATCAATAGCAGTATCTAAGTCGCGATCGATAAAAGCGCGGGAAATTTGGCCGAACAAGCGATCGCGTTCTGCCTGATCCTGTAAGTATTTTTCCGCTTGCGATCGCGCTCGGGCAATAGCGACTATCGCCCCGACTCGCTGTAGCAAATTTATATCTTCTCGCTGCCACTGCTTGGCAGAACTGATGGCATCGACGCCGATCAATCCCACATTCTGGTTAGAGTACCTCGTAGGCACGATAAGTATAGATTGAATTGACTCGCATTCTAGCTCTGCTCTTTCGGTTGCGGCTTCTGCGGGCAACTCGTCCATATTCGAGATGACAACAGATTGGCCTGCCATAATTTTTTTTGCAAACCAGGGAAAAGTCTGCAAGGGCATGCCATCAAAATAATGGCTAATGGATGCCAGACCTTTTTCAGACCATTCGCTGGTACTGATAAATGTCCTGCTATCCTCGGCATACCAGGTGATATAGGCGCGATCGCAGTCCAAGAATTGACCGATTTTTTGCAGAGTAAAATCAATCGCCATATCTGCATCTTGGTCAACCAACTGCTGGGAAATCTCGCTGAGCAGACTATCGGTTTCGGCTCGGCGCTCTAGAGCTGCTTCGGCATGCTTGCGATCGCTAATATCGCTTTGAGAGCCAATAAAGCGAGTCGCTTCTCCGTTCCGATCGAAAAGAGCCCGACCCCTACAGAGAACCCATTTATAGCTACCACCCTTACAGCGCATCCGAAACTCGGCGGCGTAATAGGTAGTTTTGTGCTGGAGGTGAGCGGCGATCGCTTCTGTCACTGGCGTCAAGTCATCGGGATGAATGCGGCTAAAATATCTTTCCTGACTATTGCAAACATCCTTATCCTCATATCCCAGCATAGTTTTGCAGCGGGTAGAGAGAAAAATTCTATTTCCTGACAAATCCCAATCCCAAATCCCGTCGTTGCTACCTTGCAGGGCGAGCTGCCAGCGTTCCTCGCTCTGTCTGAGTTTTTCCTCTGCGGCCTTGCGCTCGGTCAGGTCGTAGAACATACATAGCAGCGACCAATTGCCATCATAGACAATCGGCCGTATCGAGGCAGCAACCCAGAAAGGCGTTCCGTCTGCTTTCTTAACTCTCATTTCATAGGAATGGAGATAGCCATATTGTTTTATGGTTTGCAGCAAATCCTGGCGATCGCTGGGATTTTCGTAAAAGTCTGGCGTTAGGCGGCCGAGCAAATCCTCAACCGCAATGCCAAAAGTCTCTCCCAAAAGTTCGTTTGCATATAAAACCACTCCATCCTCGGCGCGACTGATGAGCAAAGGCAGAGGACTGGCCTTGACAATTTGCCGAAAGCGCTCTTCGCTCTGGCGCAGCTCCTCTTCCTTTTGCTTGCGATCGGAGATATCGTTAATACTGCCCAGCCAACAGGCTTTGCCATCTATATATAGAGTCTCCGCAGAAAAAAGCACGGTTCTAATTGCGCCGGATGCTTGGCGAAGCTCGCATTCCAGAGAACGAATCGAGCCTCGACTTTCCAGAATGCTAAGAATTTCTAGGCGCTGTTCTGGATTGACCCAAAGATTCAATTCCACGCTAGTTTGACAGATAAGCTCGTCCCGATCGCAGCCGAACCAGCTCAGAAAGCTTTCATTTACCTCGATAATAGTTCCCTTTTTCAAACTGATAATAGCGCTGGGATTGGGGCTGGCGCGAAAAGCGCTGGCGAACCGCGCCTCTGCCTCGGTTCTCACCCGAATTTCCTCTTGCAGTTCGCGAGCCCGCTCTTCGACCTTAGCTTCCAGATTTTGCGAATGGGCTTCGACTTCCTGGTAGAGTCGGGCATTTTCAATAGATATCGCCGCCTGGGACATGAGGATTTTCAATACTTTCAGGCGATCGCTGGTAAATGCTCCAGAAACGAGATTGTTTTCCAGATACAAAATTCCCAGGGTTTTGCCGCCATAAAGAATAGGAGTACATAGCAGCGACTTCGGTTGCCGCGCCACTATATATAGATCTTCTGCAAAGCGGCGATCGAGGGTTGCCTCCTCCAAAACGAAGGTTTCTCCAGAATCGAGAACGTAATTAACTATAGTCATCGGCACCCGCTCCGATGCTTGCTCCAACTCTTGCTCCAACTTTTGCGCCGGTGGTTGCTGCGCCGATGGTTCCGCCGACGATCGCGCTGATGCTTGCTCCGATGCTTGCGCCGATGTTTGGGACTTGCTTGTTAATGATGTACCGTTCGGGCGATCGCTTGTCGTAGGCGTTGGCGAAGCCTGCCCGAAGGGCATAGCCCGAACGGTGGGACTAATCGGCGGACTAATCGGCACCGATTGGATGCGACATTCTCGACCGCCGACACATTCGGCAGCAATAGTTAATTTATTTTTTTCCTGCAAAATCAGAACGCCTTTTTCAGCGCCAGCATTCTGGATAGCCACTTGCATTAAAGTGCCGAGCAGGGGTTGGAAGCGGATTTCGCCGGACAGGGCTTGGGTCGCTTTCATCAGGGCGGCCAAGTCCAGAGCCTCGGAAACTTTACTGCTCGATCGCAGAGTTCCCGTTATAGTTTGCGATAGCAGAGTTTCCCGATTTCTAATTTCTGCTTGCTCCTTTATATTGCCCAATAGTTGCGGATAGAGTTCTTCTAAAGATTGGACTTTCGCCGTCGCCGCCCAGCGGGCATAACCGTAGTAAGCATCGAGCAAATAAGTGCGAGCAATTTTTTCCTTGTCCCATTCCAAATAAAATCGAGCGGCGAGTTCGTTGGCCAGCGCCTCTTCGCAGAGGGACTTGCTTTCCTTGGCAGCGGCGATCGCGCGATCGTAATTCTCCATCGCCCGCAGTTTGCGACCTTTAACCCGATCTCGTTCCGCTTCGAGCAGATAAAACTTATGCAGACAATCCCTCGGCGATCGCTCTGCCCGTTCTTTTAGAAATTTTAAATCTTGGTTAGCTTGCCGGGATAGGCTCTGTCGCTCCCGCCCTTGTACTTGGGGATATCGAGCCAGAAGCGACAAAGCGCGATAAAAGTAAAAATGACAAACGGCAGTATCGCCAATTTCCTTAGCGCCAATTTCTTTAGCCAGTTCTAGCTTAGCCGCTTCCAGACATTCGGCGGCTAAGACCGAGTTTGCTCTAGCGCTCTCCTCCTCTCCCAGCAAATAGCAGAGAATGGTCTTAGCCAGATAAAAAATAAAAATTAAACCGCGATCCTTCTCAGCTTCAGGGTGTAGGGAAGAATTAGGGTGTAGGGTGTTGGGTGTAGGGTGTAGGGAAGAATTAGGGTGTTGGGTGTTGGGTGTTGGGTGTTGGGAAGAATTAGGGTGTAGGGTGTTGGGTGTTGGGTGTTGGGAAGAATTAGGGTGTTGGGTGTTGGGTGTTGGGTGTTGGGAAGAATTAGGGTGTAGGGTGTTGGGTGTTGGGTGTTGGGAAGAATTAGGGTGTAGGGTGTTGGGTGTTGGGTGTTGGGAAGAATTAGGGTGTTGGGTGTTGGGTGTTGGGTGTTGGGAAGAATTAGGGTGTAGGGTGTTGGGTGTTGGGTGTTGGGAAGAATTAGGGTGTAGGGTGTTGGGTGTTGGGTGTAGGGTTGTCTCGCTTGTCCCCAAGTCTCCTTCTCCCCAAGTCCCCTTGTCCCCAAGTCCTAATAAATTTTCCGTGAGTTGTCGCCAGATATTGAGTCTATCCAGAACGGAGCCAGAGTTTTGGTTGCCGAACTCTTCGGCCAACTGCGCCATTTTCTCCGCCGCCGAGTCGAGACTTTCTGCTGCGAAAAATAGGCGATCGCAGCGATCGCAGCGATCGCTGCTATAAGAGATTGGCAATTGTTGGCCTATTTCTCGATTCGCTGCTAATGAATCGCTATTGCTAAAATCTTTTTGTCCCAAAGCAAACGGCGCTATTTCACCATTTTTTCGATATTGCGCCAGACAATTTTCCAGATCGGAGCTAAGCCCCTTGGCAGTTTGATAGCGGTCTTCCGGCGTTTTTGCCATTAATTTCAGAATCAGATCGGAAACTGCTTGGGGAATATCGGGATTTATCTCTATTGGAGGAGAGGGTTGGCGAGCGATCGGGGCATGGACTAACTCCATCGGGTCGTCGAACTGAAAGGGAAGTTGTCCCGTCAGAATTTCATAGAAAGTCACCCCTAGAGAATAGAAATCCGTGCGATAGTCGATTCCCCGGCTGGTGCGTCCCGTTTGTTCTGGAGACATATAAGCGAGAGTTCCTTCCAGAGCGCCCCTATTTTCAATTTCTAATTCTTCTGGGGGCAAAATAGCAGAAATGCTAAAGTCAATCAGCTTGACTGCTTTGGTTTCTGGGTTAATTAGAATATTCCGGGGTTTAATATCCTTGTGAACTATGCGATGGCGAATCAATCCGCCTAGTATTTCTGCAAGCTGGGTGGCGATCGCGAGAAATTCATCCAGAGAAAGACTGCGTTGTTCCTTCCCATCGGGAGCGATGTAATCGGCCAGGGAGACGCTGCCCGTATCTTCCATAACCAAGGCCAAACCATTGCCGTAGTTTTCCAGAGCGATCGGTTTGACAATTCTCGGCAGGTCGAGGCTTTTGGCAATAGAATACTGATTGCGAAACAGCATCAGTTCCGCCAGAGTAGGATACTCTGTTTTGAGCAGCTTGATGACGACGGGCAAGGAATCCGAGACGCGAACTCCGCGATAGACTGCGGTTCTAGAGCCATCGTAGAGCTGTTGAAAATCGCGGTAGCCCGGGAGGGCGAGCTTAGTGTGAGACATGGAAGCTTTTTTCAGCGAAGGACCAATTGTACTCGATACATTCCCTATATATTGCCGTGGCTGGTATAGCAGTAAGCTATTAGCTGTCAGCGGTCAGCAGTCAGCTAAAGTTCTGCCATACGCATATATGCGCGATTTGTAACTGTCCGTTCCCTTAATCGGTAGTCCTACATTATATCATTTTAAATCTTATATCTTGGATTTTGCCCCCCAGGGCAATAGGCTGCTCCAATGGGATAGTTTCAGTGAATACACCCTTAGCCAATTTCTCTTGCTCTTATTCTGAGTCATGGCTATATATAGCAATGCTTAATGATTAACTATACATAGTAAAAGTTATTATTTATAGTCAAAACCTAATTTGTATTTCAGGGTCATAATCTCAAATATTAGAGCTATATTTAAAAAGAATAATTTTAGGTTGCCATACTTGACAAAAAACGAGACATAGGCCATAATTTAGACGGAAGACTAGAAATTAGTGGTTATTTCCAGGGCATAACCACTAATACCTTTAGGGGAATAAACAACACAGGGCTTACGCAAATTTTGGGTTTTAACTCTATTTATAGAGTAGGGTGTGCAAAAAGCACCCTACAAGTAGTGTGTTTGCGTAAGTCCCGAACAAGCTAAAATCAATAAAAAGAGCGGGATATAGGTTGAGGAATTGTGAAAAAAATTCGCGATCTGCTTAACTTCCACAAATATTAGGTCTGAAACAATGCAGACTACCCGCTACTTGCTATTTTATAAAATATTTAGGATTGTTATGAATCTTATTAAAGACCTTAATATTATTAATTAAACTAGCTACATTGATGTATTTTTGTTAATTTTTAACAAATAATTATCCCATTAAAAAAATAGTAATATTTTTGATGTAACAATATACGATCGGGAGCGTTTCTAGCCTATACCGCAAACCACATATGCAGCCCCTAGATAAAAATTAATATAAACGGCGAAGTCTCAATGGCAATAAAAATACACAAATATTTGTAAAACATCAAAAACAATATTATTGAAGGTTTTAGGTAGCAACAAAAAATGACTATATTAAATTAAGAGCATTTTATGACTAAATTGTTCGACCTTCATAAAAAACTGTATAAACTTTTCTACAAACGTCCGATCGTAATTCTTGTAACCTTGCTCTGTGTCGGTCTTGGGGTAGCTTTGAAAGGCAGCTACTATCTTTCTATAAATTTGGTAGATTCCCAAGCAATACAATATGCTAGGGTAGCAGTCAAAACCATGAATGAGGCTGGAAGACTCTACAGCAGTAACGTTGTCGATAGGGTAAATTTCATGGATGACGTGACGGTCTCTCCAGAATATCATTCTGTCAGCGGGGGCATTCCCAATCCTGCAACCTATACGATAGAACTAGGAGAACGCATCACCGATATCTCAGAGGGAGTGTTGTTCCGACTTTACAGCGATTATCCATTTCCCAATCGGCAAAGAACCGGGGGGCCAAGAGACAGGTTTGAACGGGAGGCTCTAAATTATCTCCAAGAGCATCCAGAAGCGTCATTCTATCGCAAAGACAAACTAGGCGATCGCCTCTGCTTTCGCTATACGGAGGCTGTTGTCATGCAACCAAGCTGCGTGGCCTGTCATAACGCATTGCCAAATAGCCCCAAACACGACTGGAAGGTAGGGGAGGTTCGAGGCATTGTAGAAATTACTCAGCCCGTCGATAATATTCTATTGATTGCTAGTGACGGGTTAAAGGCTATTTATACAACGCAGGCGATCCTAATTGGCCTAGCTATTTTAGGCTTAATCTTGGTTATTGGAAAATTTCGCACTATTAATGAAGAGCTAGAAGAGAAGGTAGCCGAAAGAACTGTTGCTCTCCATCGTTTGGCTACCGTTGATGACTTGACCCAATTAGTCAATCGACGTGAGTTTAACAAACTCCTCGAACAAGAGTGGCGGCGAGGGCTGCGAAGGCAAAAGCCTTTATCGTTAATTCTGTGCGATATTGACTATTTCAAAAATTACAACGATACATACGGTCACCTAGCAGGGGATGATTGCCTTAGTTTTGTTGCCCGAGCTTTGCAAAGTAGCGTCAAAGGCGATAGAGAAGTTGCCGCCCGTTACGGGGGAGAAGAGTTTGCGATCGTGTTGCCAGAAGCAGATAGCGTTGAAGCAAGCCAAGTAGCGGCCTTGATTAGAAATGCTATTCATAATCTCAAAATCCCTCATAAAACTTCTTGGAATTACAACTATGTCACCGTCAGCATGGGTATTGCGAGTTTTATTCCCAGTTATAGCAAGTCCTACGAACATTTGATTCAAGCTTCCGACGAAGCCTTGTACGAAGCAAAAAATCGGGGGCGCGATCGCTTTGTTGTTTTCAATGACTTGCAATTAAAACATTAGGTTTATACGAAAAAATATGCAGCCCCAAAAGATACATACAAACGGCGAAGTCTCAATTGTACTAAAAAAAAATGCAGAAACTATTGTAACTTATCATAAATTCTATGAAAACTTTTACTCAGCAGCAAGAAAAGATGACTATAGCGAAGTCAGTAAATTGTATAAATAAGATATTCAATTTTCCTAAAGAACTGTACCAACTTTTCTACAAACGTCCGATCGTAATTCTTGTAACCTTGCTCTGCGTGGGTCTTGGCGTAGCCTTGCAAGGCAGCTACTATCTTTCTATAAATTTGGTAGATTCCCAAGCAATACAATATGCTAGGGTATCAGTCAAAACCATGAATGAGGCGAGAAAACTCTACAGCAGTAACGTTGTCGGTCGGATAAGATCCGTGGATGATGTGAAGGTCTCCTCGGAATACCATTACATCAGTGGCGGCATTCCCAATCCTGCAACCTATACGATTGAATTAGGAGAAAACATCAGCGATGTCTCAAACGGGGTGTTGTTCCGACTTTACAGCGATTATCCATTTCCCAATCGGCAAAAAACCGGGGGACCAAGAGATAGTTTTGAACGCGAGGCCCTAAATTACCTGAAAGAGCATCCAGAAGCCTCGTTCTATCGCAAAGAGAAAGTTGGCGATCGCCTCTCCTTCCGCTATACGGAACCTCTTATCATGGAACAAAGCTGCGTGACCTGTCATAACAAATTGCCAAATAGCCCCAAAAAGGACTGGAAGGTAGGGGATGTCCGAGGCATTGTGCAAATTACTCAGCCCCTAGATAATATTCTATTGATTGCTAGTGACGGTTTAAAGGCTATTTATACAACGCAGGCGATCGTAATTGGCCTAGCTATTTTAGGTTTAATCTTGGTTATTGGAAAATTTCGGACTATTAATGAAGAGCTAGAAGAGAAGGTAGCGGCAAGAACTGTTGCTCTCCATCGTTTGGCTACCGTTGATGACTTAACGCAATTAGTCAATCGACGTGAGTTTAACAAACTCCTCGAACAAGAATGGGAGCGAGGGCTGCGAAGGCAACAGCCTTTATCGTTAATTCTGTGCGATATTGACTGTTTCAAAAATTACAACGATACATACGGTCACCTAGCAGGGGATGATTGCCTTCGTTTTGTTGCCCGAGTTTTGCAAGGTAGCGTCAAACATGGTAGAGAAGTTGCCGCCCGTTACGGGGGGGAAGAGTTTGCGATCGTTTTGCCAGAAGCAGATAGCGTTGAAGCAAGCAAAGTAGCCGCCTTGATTAAAAATGAGATTCATAACCTCAAAATCCCTCATAAAACTTCTTTGAGTTGCAACTATGTCACTCTCAGTATGGGAATTGCGACCTTTATTCCCAGTTATAACAAATCCTACGAACAGTTGATTCAAGCTTCCGACGAAGCATTGTACGAAGCCAAAAATCGAGGGCGCGATCGCTTTGTTGTTTTTAATGAGTTGTTGCAATTAAAGCATTAGTTTTATTTTAGACAGGACTTACGCATTGGGACTGTGGGGACTGTGGGAAGTGTGGGAAGTGTGGGAGGCCGCCTACGAGGTGTGGGGAGAGATGGGGACTGTGGGGACTGTGGGGGGACTTTCCTCGGGGTATGTTTTTTAGATTTGGCATTTTTGAGGGGTATCCAGAGGGCGTAGGGGCGATATATAGCATTCCCAAGACAAACTTTGTTCTTAAATAAAATTCTTCTATTGGAATGCTGCGCCCCAGAAACACATGCCGCCTACCTTCCCACCCTTCCCACCCTTCCCCCTCTCCCCACTCTCCACAGTCCCAATGCCCAATGCCCAATTAGGTTTATAATCCTCCCTGGACTAAAATCAACAGCAAAGTCGTATGGAGATATAAACCTTGGGTATAGAACTGCGAAGTTTCGTATATCTAGACAACTTGCAGCCTCAGCACGCGGCCTACATCGGGACGGTGGCCCTAGGATTCTTGCCGTTACCCGGAGATACGTCGCTGTGGATTGAAATCTCTCCGGGGATTGAAATTAATCGGATTACGGATATCGCGCTGAAATCGACTAGAGTTCGCCCAGGGGTGCAGTTTGTGGAACGACTTTACGGGCTTTTAGAAATTCATTCTAGCAGTCAGGGGGACACGCGCACGGCAGGGAAGGCAATTTTAGACCATCTAGAATTGCGGGAAAGCGATCGCCTCAAGCCTCGGGTTGTTTCTAGTCAAATTATCCGCAACCTCGATTCCCACCAAGCCCAATTAATAAATCGCACTAGGCGAGGGCAGATGATTTTAGCCGGACAGACCCTTTATGTCCTAGAAGTCGAGCCCGCCGCCTATGCCGCTCTGGCCGCCAACGAGTCGGAAAAAGCCGCTCTAATTAATATCTTGCAAGTTCAAGCAGTTGGCAGCTTCGGTCGTCTCTATCTAGGAGGAGAAGAAAGGGATATTTTAGCCGGTTCTAAAGCAGCGCTAACGGCTATTGAAAGCATAACCGGCCGCCAACAAGTTGCTAAGGGACGCAAAGAATAGATAGGGCTTGCTGAAAAAGGCAGAGGGTGGGGAGAGTGGGGACTGTGGGGAGGTTGGCAATCTGCGGGTATGTTTTTTATAATCCTCTTGTTTGATGTTGTCGGTGGGTTTCATAGCTTTCTGGGGCCCGCGCATTCCAATACAATAATTTTCTTTAAGAACAAAGTCTGTCTCGGGAATGCTATCGCCCCTACGCCCTCTGGATACCCCTCAAAAATGCCAAATCTAAAACAATACCTTCGCCATTTTTCCGCAGGGTCGGATCCCCCCAACCCCCCTTAAAAAGCTTAAAAAGGGGGGCTCCAAGAGAGATGGGGAAGAGTGGGAAGAGTGGGAGGGGTGGGAAGAACCAGAAGAAATTCTCCCCCCTCTCCCCACAGTCCCCACAGTCCCCACACTCCCCAATTAATCGGGGGGTTGGGGGGATCCGACGTTGGTGAAAGATCGGGCATTTGTTGGGTTGGTTCCCGAGCCGCTCCCTGCAAATAAGGTGTTTTTGCATTTTGGCGAAGGTATTGTAAAAAACATACCCTTGAAAGGGGGAGGGTGGGGACTGTGGGGAGGGTGGGGATAGGACAATTTTATTTAATTCTTCCCACACTTCCCACAGCACACCTCCCACACCCCGGGAGCATTTCACTTTTGTAACAGGGCAGCCCGGAGGGCGAGAGTTTGTGTAGCCGCGCCAGGCTCCGTCTAGGAGCGGCTTACGCCTATAGGCGTCAGGCGGTGGGCGTGCAAAATTGAAATGCTCCCCACACCCCCCCATGTGACGGGATTTTTAGATTTATTCAGCAGACCCTAGATAAAAGGAGTAATTCTCCTACAAAGATGGAATGCTTTCTCTCGATTGTGAAAAATAAAAACCTCCGGTTGGATGGGCGTCCCGCCTGTCCTTTTTTAATGAGTGCTTGTTCGGGAAACGGGACTTATGCAGAGAGTCTTTATGTAGGGTGCCGCACCGCGCACCAGACGCTAGATGTAGCTATCGAGCCGACAATTTGCGTAAGTCCTGGGGAAAACTACAATAATTACAAATATCGAATCAAGTATATTTTGTAAATTTATTTATAATAATATGGTTAAAATAAGGTGAATTGTAGTAGGACAGTGCGATCGCCAGGACAAGAGAGGAGGAAATAGCTATAAAAGATCGCTCAGCTTAGAAAATAACATAGATGAAAGTGGTCGTTTGCCATGTTCTTTCGGTCTATTAGATATATAGTGCTAGCGCTTCTAGTTTGCATCCCGATCGCCTGTGTGGGAAACAACGGCGATCGCTTGCCCGCTACCAGTCCGGAGGCAGCGAGGGATTTTCGGGTTGCGATCGTCCTCCCGGAAGCAATTGACGCAGACCCCTGGAGCAAGGCTGGTTACGAAGGGCTGAAACTGATTGAAACCGAACTCGGAGCCGAGGTAGCATATGCGGAGGGAATCGAGCGCAAAAACCCAGAAGAAATAAAAAAGATATTCCGCCAGTATGCCTTTGAAGGCTTCGACTTTATTATCGGTCACGGCAGCGAGCATCTGACTTTGCCTGCTCTGGAGGTCGCGGCCAAGGAATTTCCCCGGAGTAAATTTGCTGCGATCGGAGGCGGTGGCTCGGGCAACAATCATAACTTAGGGGTGCTAGAGGCTCGGTATGGGGAACTCGGCTATTTAGCTGGAGTGGTTGCTGCTCTGAAAACAAAAACTAATAAAATTGGCTATATAGGTGGGTTTGACTATGCAACTTTACAGGAAGAGGCTGCATTGTTGGAGCGAGGAGCCAAGGCGACCAAACCGGCGGTAGAGGTTGCGATCCGATGGCTGGGAGGTTGGACGGATGCTGCCAAGGCCGAGACAATTGCCCGGGAACTGATGGCATCTGGCGTTGACCTCTTCGTATTGCATGGCGATCCTGCTACGCAACCCCTGTATCCAATCTTGGCAAAAGCCGGTATTGCCATAATTGGCTGGAATACAGACCAAAAGGAGCGATCGCCCGATGCTGTTATTACCAGCGGCGTACTCAAGATTCCCGAGCTATTGCTAGTGGGAGCAACCCTAGTGCGAGAAGGTCGTTGGGAAGGGAGGAAATATCGCTTGGGTCTGCGAGAAGGAGTTTTGGAGCTGGCTCCATTTAGGGGAGCCTTGACTCCCGAGGAAGAAGCCTTGGTGCAACGAGCTAAAGACGAAATTTTGCTTGGCAAGATTGACGTGATGCCCTGAAGGGCTGGGAATGGGACATGGGGACATGGGGTAGGGTGTGGGGTGTGGGGTGTGGGGTGTGGGGTGCTCTTGTGTAGGGAAACTTCATACTATTTCCCAACCGCTTTCAGGAGCCGAAAAGTCTGAAGGGAACTTTGGATTCAGGTTTCAATTGGGAACGATCCCGGTTGTCACCAAAAATGGTGACAACCCGTCAGAGTCAACACCCTAGACATGGGGACATGGGGACATGGGGACATGGGGACCTTTTTGAACGGGAGGAGTTTGAAGAATTCAAAATTCAAAATTCAAAATTCAAAATTCAAAATTCAAAATCTAATGGAACGGCCAACCGATTCGGCAGATATGTCGCCAGAATTAGAAACCGATAATAGCCAAGACCCAAGACCGACAGCAACAAGTAATTTAGGAAAATTGGGTAGTTTTTCCATCGCCAATCAATTGCGATGGGGGCTGATGGTGTTGGTGGTGCTGAGCCTGCTCTTAACTGGAGGAGTTTTAATTTATTCGAGCTTTCAGACCCAGCTAAAACAGTCGAAGCTGCTGCAAAAGGAGCGATCGCTTTTGGCAGCAAATCGAATTAATAGCTATATGGAGGACTTACAAAGAAAACTGGAGTATTTAGCCAGAGTGCGCGGTCTGGCGGAACTGCCAGTATCGAGTCAGAAAACTCTCCTGGAGAGCTTGACCCGTCACAATGATGCTTATGAAGTGGTGGCTATTGTCAACAATCGGGGCGAACCAGTGGTGAGCGTTTCTCCTTATGGTTTCGCTATTGAGGGAAATCTGGCCAAAGAGCGAATTTTTTTATGGCCTTTCAAGCAGCAGGAAAGCTATACCGCTCCGGTGGAAGTTGATGCGGAAATCGACGAGTTGGTAGCCACCCTGTCCGTACCGATTCGCGATCGCCAAGATCGGGTAGATGGAGTATTAATAGCCAAAATTAATCTCAAGTTTCTGGATTTCGTTCTATCCCAAACGAAAGTAGGCAAAACCGGCTATGCTTATGTGATTGACAATCGCCGCTTTTTAATAGCGACAAAAAGAAGCGCCTCAGAAGCGAAGACAATCCAAGATATTAGCGATCGCCCTTTCATAAAACAACTTGCAGCCAACAAGCAAAAACCCCTAAGCCAATATCGAGGACTTGAAGATATAGAGGTACTCGGGGCAATCACTCCTGTTCGCAGCGCCCCTTGGAGCGTCGTCGTAGAACTTCCCATCGCCGAAGCCTATGCTCCAGTCGATCGGTTAATTCTAAACATGGCAGTTTGGCTAGGCGCAGCAACGACTATAACCATAGGCGTCGGCTTTATCTTATCTCGGAGCATCGTCGTTCCTCTTAAAAATCTGACCGATGCTGCTGGGGAAATCAGCGCTGGTAAACTGGAAGCCCGAGTCCGCATTAGCTCCGAAAACGAACTAGGGATTATGGCTGCATCCTTTAATCAAATGGCCGAGAAATTACAAGCATCTTTTGCTGAATTGGAAAAAACGAACCAACTTTTAGAAACCAGAGTCCAAGAGAGGACTGCAGAACTGGCTAAGGCGAAAGAGGCTGCCGATGCGGCCAACCGGGCCAAAAGCGAATTCTTGGCCAATATGAGCCACGAACTGCGCACGCCTCTGAATGGCATCCTGGGATACGCCCAAGTTTTGGAAGGGGATAAATCGTTAAGGAAAGACCAAAAAGATGGTATAGAAGTTATCCATAAGTGCGGCGATCGCCTGCTTGCTCTCATCGAGGATATTTTAGACTTAGCCAGAATCGACGAGCGCGATCTGGAACTCTATCCATCAGAGTTTTATTTAGCTAATTTTTTAATCGATATCGTCCAAATAGGCAAAATAAAGGCCGAGCGCAAAGAAATAGAGTTTATATACCAAGCTGACGAGCCTTTACCTCTAAAAGTATTTGCCGATAGACAGCGGCTGCGAAAGGTACTGATAAACCTATTAGGCAATGCTATAAAATTCACAGATAGGGGCAGAGTAACATTAAAAGTATCGGCCATAAATGGCGGAAAGTTTTCCTTTGAAGTTGCCGATACTGGCATGGGAATGACTGCGGAACAATTACCGAAAATTTTTCAACCCTTCGAGCGGGTAGGCGAGGTGGCTCGCCAGTCGGAAGGAGCCGGATTGGGACTGGCTATTAGCCAAAAAATTGTTAAGATGATGGGCAGTAGCTTGCAGGTGCGATCGCAAGTGGGTGTTGGCAGTGTTTTTTATTTCGAGGTAGAACTGCCCTGCTCTACCGCCCCAGGGAGCTTAGACCAAGCCTCTGTGGAAAACATCGCGGGTTTCGAGGGAAAACTGGGGGCGAAAATTTTAGTAGTGGACGATAGATGGGACGATCGTTCTTTTATCGTTAATCTACTGGCACCCATTGGCTTTGAGGTGATGGAGGCAGCCAACGGAACTGAAGGATTAGAAAAGGCCGCGTCCTTTAAACCGGATCTAATTATTATAGATCTGTCTGTGCCAGATATCCCTGGTTTAGAGCTGCTGCGACGCTTGCGCTCCGACTCGGGTTTAGAAAATGCGATCGCGATCGTATCTTCAGCAAGCGCCGATGATGCCGACCGACAGCACGACCCACAGCACGACCGGCAGCACGACCGGCAGCAGACCATCCATGACCTCAGCGACGATTTTCTCCCCAAGCCGGTGCGCGAGTGGGAATTGTTGAAAAAGTTAGAAACTCACTTAGGGCTAGAATGGACTTATCAGACTAAGATATATAGGCTTTTGTCTGAGGAAGCGCCGCCGCAGCAAACCGCTCCCCTCCTGCTACCCCCAGTTGCAGAACTAGCTCAGCTCTACGAATGGTCCAGAAGAGGGCTCATTTTTAATATTGAGGAACGAGTGGAGCAGATCCAAGACCAAGATCGGCAGTTTGTGCCCTTTGCTACAAAAATTTTGACTTGGAGCCGAGAGTTTGAATTAGAAAAAATCCAGGATTTCCTCCAACTATGTTTGAAATAAATTTTAAATTCAATTAAGATGAAAATAAAGGCAGAGAGTAGCCCTTGCGTCGATCGAGCTGGGAACGAGGAGAAGCAAAAGCATGAGCCAGGTTATGGAAACAGAGCCTATTTTAATTGTCGATGATAACCCCAACAATTTAAAAGTGCTATCCTACGCCTTGGGGAGCGCTCGCTTCAAGGTCGCGGTGGCCAAGAGCGGCGAAGGTGCGCTCAAACAGGTTCAGTACAAACCACCAGCGCTCATATTGTTAGACGTGATGATGCCCGGGATGGATGGATTTGAGACTTGTAAAAGGCTCAAAGAAAATCCGGCAACGAAGGAAATTCCGGTAATTTTTATGACCGCTCTTGACGACACGGATAATAAAGTAAAAGGGTTATCTCTAGGAGCTGTTGACTATATTACCAAGCCTTTTAAAACTGAAGAAGTTTTGGCCAGAGTCAACGTTCATATGAAGCTTCGTTCCCTAAGCAAGCAACTCCAAGAACAAAACCAAATTTTAGAGCAGAAGGTGACAGAGCGAACTGCAGAACTGGCTCTTTCACTAGAAAAGCTGAAGGAAACTCAAATTCAATTAGTACAGCATGAAAAAATGGCGACTCTGGGACAATTAGTAGCGGGAGTCGGTCACGAGATTAATAATCCTGTAAACTTTATTTATGGCAATATAAATCACGCTCAGCAGTACATTCAGGAAGTGATTACTCTGCTAAATCTATACAAGAAAAAGTTTCCCGAACCAGGAGCAGAAATATTAAAACAAATAGAGGCTATAGATTTGGATTTTGTTGTGGAAGATTTGCCGCAACTAATCTCATCTCTGAAAGAAGGCACTCAGCGCATTGCTCAAATTAGCAAGTCTATGAGAACTTTCTCGCGCTCCGATACCAGTCAAATGGTAAAGTTTAATATCCACGATGGCTTGGATAGCACTATATTAATTTTAAAGCATCGACTGAAAGCAAACGAAAAGCGTCCGGCAATTGAGATTATCAAAAATTATGGCAATTTGCCAGAAGTATGGTGCTATCCAGGACAGCTCAATCAAGTGTTTATGAATGCGATCGCTAATGCTATTGATGCCTTAGACGAATCCAACCAAGGTCGCAGTTATGAGGAAATTAATGCAGATCCCAATAAAATTGCGATTAGGACGGAGATTATTGATAACGGCGACTATATGGCGATCGCGATCGAAGACAACGGGCCGGGAATGAGCCAGGAAGTAAAAGCTAAAATATTCGACCACTTGTTCACCACAAAACCTCCAGGCAAGGGCACGGGCTTGGGCTTGTCCATTTCTCGCCAAATCGTTGAAGAAAAACATAGGGGCAAACTGCGGTGCATCTCTTCAGAAGGCTTGGGCACTGAGTTTATTATTGAAATTCCGATTTATAAGTCCTCAGACTAATTGATTTTTGATTTTTGATTTTTGATTGGGGTTTTTACCGTCCTTCGTTACCCATTGGGGGTTTTACCTATTAATTATATCAAATCCGCTTAAACGATCGCACAAAAAATTTGGAATTTCAGTAGGACGGGACCAGCGAAAAGTCCGCCAGATCCGGTAGGGACTTTTCGCTGGTCCCATCCTACTGAGAACTTGACTTTTTTTTGGGGCGTTATCTTGGCATTTGATTAAGCATTTATGCTTATTGCATCGGTTATCTCAGCCGTGATAATCTCGATCGCAAAATTTCCAGTCCGTTCCAGAAGCGAGCGCGATTCCAGAGGCGATAAACCCGTGCAGCTCCAACCCACTCCCCCCATATTGCCCGCTTTCAAGGGTATGTTTTTTTAGATTTGGCATTCAGCGCTCGGTATCGAGTATCGATTTAGGGCTTAGGGGGCTTCCGGGGGCGTAGGGGCGACAGCATTCCCGAGACAGCTTGTGCTATTAAAGAAGATTATTGTATTTGAATGCTTCGCCCAAGAAACCCATGCAGCTCACCGATCGCGTCCGATCGCTTCAAAATCAAAAATGTCCCAAGTATAGTGCGGATGTTTTCAAAATGGGACGGGGCAGCAGCGATCGCAGATGCTCTAGAATTTTTTATAGTAAAGTACAAGATAACCTTCACTTTTACAAGTTCGATCCAGATCGTCATGGAGGTGAATAAAAAAGTAATATCAAATCCGGTCAAACGGTTACAATATTTGTAGGGTTCCCCGGGAGCGCCCCAGACCAACCAGGGCGGCCGGGGCGCTCCCGGGGAACCCCTACGGGATTTATGGAACAGCTACGCGGATTTGATATAAAGCCCAATTTACCGTTTTTTTATAGGTCGATAGCTCGATAGAGCAATTTTCTACTCTCGGTGACTTTAAATTGTTTATAGATATGACCGATATAGCCAGCCAATATCAAATCGGAGAAAGTCTGCCTCCTCGGTCTCCAACATATATCTGGCGTCAAGGCGATCGCCAGCTATATGAAAGCTTGCGATCGGGGGTATTTTGTCTCGTTCTCGCTCCCCCGCATACCGGCAAATCTAGCTTGTGCCTCCAAGGAATGCGAAGGCTGCGGCAAGATGGGATTGCTTGTGCCAATATTGACCTGAGCAAGATTGTCAAGCCGGAGCTGACCGAAAGCCAGTTTTATGCCAGAATTGCCTACACTTTGGCAAACCGCTTTAATCTTCTAGAGGATATGGGCGGTTTGAAAAGCTGGTGGAAGCAAAAACAATCCCTCTATCCCCTATCGCGATTGGCCAAGTTTATCGACGAAGTTCTGCTGCCCTGCGAGTTTTTAGCGGAACAAAATATAGTCATATTCTTAGATAAAATCGATAGCGCTTTAAAGCTGCCCTTCTCGGTCAGTAATTTTTTTCGTTTTATTCGAGCTTGCTACGAGCGTCGCGACTCGCGTCCGGCATACAAACGCCTCACCTTTGCTCTCTTGGGCGTAGCTTCTCCTGCGGATTTGCTTGGAGAGAACAATAACCCGACGCCGTTTGCTTTTGCTCGAATTATAGAATTGAATAACTTTGAATTGCAGGAAGCTGAAATTCTTGGCAATGGATTAAAAGCAAAGTCTGCCAACTACAAGCAATTACTAGAAGCGGTCTTGAGCTGGACCGGGGGACAGCCTTTTCTAACCCAGAAGCTCTGCAAGCTGGTAGCAGAAGCGCCAGACTGTCCTATGCTCGGCGAGGAAGTATCTTGGACGGAAAACTTGGTGCAAGAGCTAGTTATTGAAAATTGGGAAAACCAAGACGAACCGCAACATTTGCAGATAATTCGCGATCGCCTGTTAAGCAAGGGCAAGCAAACTATTGAGTTATTAAAGCTCTATAGGCAAATTTTGACTGTACCCGAATCCTCTGGCAACGAGGCGATCGCAGATATTCCAGACCTAGCCGATCTTGCCGATTGTACTCGGGAAGAAATAGAACTGCAACTGTCGGGTTTAGTTGTCAAGCAGTCAGGAAAATTAACAGTTGCCAATCGAATTTACGAAGCGGTATTTAACTCCAAGTGGGTAGAAAATAATTTACAGATTCCAGAGACGCAAGAGCAAAGTAGCGATAGCAAATTTACTAAGGCTTTGGCGGAATTAGAACGACAACTGCTAGTTTCTCAGCTCGCCAACGTGGCTAAGGGCAAAGGTTCGGAACGAGTTCTCTATGAAGTAGTCCGGGAAATCGCCTTGCTCTTGGGAGATTTGCTCGCTGGCGATCGCGTCACTATCTTTTTACTAAATCCAGAAAAAAACGAACTATGGTCTCTGGTGGCCGAACATGAAGGGGATGAATTCCTGGACATTCAGGTGCGGCTGGGGGAAGGAATTGCCGGTCAGGCCGCCGAGAGCAAACAAGCTATTCATATTGCCAATAACCTGTATGAAGATCCGCGCTCTACCCTGGTAAAAAAATCCGATCGCAAATATAGCTACCAAACCTATAATGTCTTGGCTTTTCCTATTCTGAATGAAGACAGGGAGGTAGTGGCGATAGTCCAATTGCTCAACAAGATAGCTCGACCGGACAATCCCCAGAAAATGCTATCGGAGAGAATAGATCGCCGGGGCTTTAGCGCAGAAGACCAAATGCGATTGACTAAGTTTGCCCCGCCAATCTGCCGGATTATGGAAAGCTGTCAGTCTTCTTATAAGGCGACGAAAAAACTGCGGGCGACTGCTGCCCTGGCAGAAGCTACGCGCTCTCTGGACAAGAGCAGTTTGGATACTAAGGAAATTCTCCAGCGGGTCATGGATGCGGCCAAAAAATTAATGAATGCCGATCGCAGCACCTTATGGTTGGTAGATCGCGATCGCGGCGATTTGTGGACGGAGCTTCCCGGCATCGGAGAGTTGCGCTGCGAGATTGGCACCGGCTTTGCTGGCAAAGTGGCGCAATCTCTGGAGCCTATGATTATCCCCTTTGATTTATACGAAGACTCCAATGCCGATTATGCCAAAAATACAGATTTGAAAACCAGGTATCGCACTTGCAGCCTGCTTTGTATGCCGGTGTTGAATCCCGATGGCGAATTGTTGGGAGTTACTCAGTTATTGAATAAACGCAAATCGGGGGATTATCCCGAGTATAATTTCACTGATTGGCCGGAGCCACCGGAGCAATTCCAGGCCAGCTTTGACGAAAGCGATCGCCAGTCGATGCAGGTCTTTAACGAGCGAGCTGGGGTCGTCCTCCAATATGCCAGAACCCATGAAGACCTGGAGCGGATTGCCAAAATAAAACCGAAAGAAAGCGTCCATAATACTCTGTCGATGATGAGTAATGCCCTGGGTGCCGAGAGCGATGAGCCGCTATACCAGACCCTATATAATATGCTCGACTTTACTACGAAATCTATTCGCGGCTTGCTGGGGGCAGAGCAGGCAACGATTTTCCTCTTTAGTGCTGAGGAAAATGAATTTTGGACGTTGCGTATGGAAGAGTTTGGCAGGGGAATTGTAGAAGTGAGGGTTCCGGCGGAACGCGGCATCGCCAGGGAGATTGCAACTTCTAAACCCAGGGAATGGCTCTATAATGTTCGTTCTTTAACCCCGGCTAAAACTGGCGCTCCGCTTCGCAAAAAATCTATCTTTCCTTTGATGGGTCGCTTGGGCAATCTAGTGGCAGTTTTAGAGTTTTTTGAGGATTCTGCATTCTCCCAAAGTTCTGCGGCAGATCGCGAAAAGCAACTGGAAAAGCGGGCTGAGTCCATGCTGCCAATTCTGGAAGGGTTTCAGTCTTTTCATCGCGAAATCCGCACCATCCAGGGAAAACGAGCGATCGAGGCGCTGTGGTCGGCTATTCTCTCTACAAGCCAAGAGGGCGAGAACTCCCCAGCAATTGTCCGCTTGGTGATGGAGGCGGCGAAAACATTGACTAATGCAGACCGCAGTAGCTTGTGGTTGTTCGATCGCGATCGCGGGGATTTGTGGACGAACATTCCCGGCGTCGGGGAACTGCGCTGCCCCATTGGTACGGGCTTTGCCGGCACTGTCGCTTTTTCGCGCCAGGAAATGGCTATTCCTTTTGATTTGTACGATTCCTCCAATGCCGATTATGCCAAAAAAGTTGATTGGAAAACCGGCTATCGGAGTTGCAGTCTCCTCTGTATGCCCCTTTTCAGTTTTGATGGCGAATTGCTGGGAGTCACTCAGTTGCTCAACAAGCGCAAACCGGGAGAGTTCCCCGACTATAATATGGATGACTGGCCTCGCGTTCCCGACCATTTTAAAGTCAGTTTTAATCAGCGCGATCGGCGCTATATGGAGATTTTCAATAACCAAGTTGGCGTCATCCTGGAAAAAGCGCGACAGGCTGGCATGGATAATTGGCAATGGTAGAACAATTGTCACTCAGGAAAGCCAGGACGCCGGAAAATACCCTGTTTTACTCTCCAACTGCACTTACAGCCTGTTGATAAACCGATTTACTAAGGCGAAAATTTCCCTTACTTTGCAAAACATTAAGTTCTGCTCTCAGGTTTGGAATTGCTCCAGTTCGTTTCGCCCAAATTAGGATGCCTACCGTGCCCAATATTGCCAAACCCAAAGGGAGCATTTCAATTTTGTACGCTGCCGCCTGACGCCTAAAGGCGCGGCTACACAAACAAAGCCCTTCGGGCTATTAGGTTGCAAAAGTGAAATGCTCCCAACCCAAACGCTTTGCTGTTCGACGTGCGTTCTTTTCATCGAGTAAAATGGCTTCTGCTGGCTCTTCCAAGCTTAAGGCGATCGCCTCCGCCTCACCTTCGTCCAATCCCAGACGCAGTAGGGATACTAATGCTTTGTTACCGACCGGACGCACGGTCACCCATGAAACCGAGGCTACCTCCTCTGCTCCTGGACGGCCGCTCCCTGTTTCTACAACCTCTCGCCAAACCGCTTGAGGTACTAGAATCCCCTCCGGGAATCGGAGGTGTAACAGCTCTAGTCGTTCAATCCTGCTTAGAGCTATCAAAATAGAGGAATTCGATATCGCTTTCAATCTAAAGACTCCAATGTTTTTAAATCTGTCTTTAATTCTTCTACATCATAGCTGCGGACGACTTCCTCGTTTCCGAGTAAAACGTGAAAGTCCCATTTGCTCATCTGAGCCAGCTCGCGAGCCTTACCGAAAGAGAGCAAACCTTTTTCATATAATCGCACTGCCAGCTCTCGACGCAAGCGAGGCAGTCGCTCTTCGGGAGGCACGCAGAGAGCTTCTGCCAAGTCGTCAGGGATTTCTAAGATTACTTTGCTCATGGCCTTAGATCTATATTATCTGTTTCAATAATACTACTAACCATTGACCGAACCTAAAAAATGGGCTAAAATAAGACGATTGTACGGGCGCGATCGCCTTTAATAAACTCTTCGCCAGAGGAGCGATCGCTCCTACCCTATACAGGGGCCTCTCAGCTAGAGCTAAAAGCTGTTGGCGCAGCCTGCGCTCCCGCGCATAAGCAGCAGAGCTGCACGCAAAATTTTCTCTTTTCTCCCCCCTCTCCCCAGTCTCCCCATCCTCCCCCATCTCTCTTCCCACACCCCACACCCCACACCCCATACCCCAGTTATTGCCCAATGCCCAATGCCCGCAATGGTTTGAGGATGTATAATTTTTGTCTATTGTTGGATTAAACTTCGAGAAAGAGACAAAAAATCTCAGAAACAAGATGCCGAAACGGGAAAAGCGATCGCTCGCACTAAAAGCAGAGGGCCTAATTCAGGCAAAGGCGGCACTCAAAAGAGTTGCCCAAGACGATAAGAATGTATTGGCACGTTTGGTCGGCAGATCTCGGGCTACAATTCAGAGTTTTTATACCTGCAAGCCAATTGGACTCAAGAGCTTTAAGGCTATTTGTGAAGTGCTGGGGATGGATTGGTATGATGCGGCCGGGTTGTCCAAAGCCGATAGCCCGGAAGCTAGTGCAATCGAGGATATCGTGCGCTCGATGCGGCAGCAGATAGAGCCGCTTATCCGGGAAAAATGCAGCAACCTGCGGGTGCTGGATATAGAACGGCCGATGAAATTGGGCGAAGTCGATACCCGCGTCAATATTCGGGAGCGGATTAGCGGGCGGCAGGGGCTGAAACTGTCGGAGCTATGGCGCGAGACCGACCCGCAGCAGTTCGAGAGCCTTGGTGTGGGGCAGGTGCGCTCCCCTCGCCGTCCAGGTCTCGAAGCCCTCGACGAAAATTCTAAAGTATTGATTCTGGGCAAGCCCGGAGCGGGAAAAAGCACTTTTCTCAAGCATGTGGCTATTGAGTGTATTGATAGTTGGTTCCAGAAAAAGCAGGTGCCTCTGTTCGTGTTTCTAAAGGACTTTGCCGAAGCTGAAGGTGAGCCGGATTTGTTGGCATACATCAACCAAAGCCTGGTGCGATCGCAAGATTGGCAGCAGATTTTGGCTGCGGGCAAGGCATTAATATTGCTAGACGGATTGGACGAAGTGACAGATGCCCACAGCAGCCGAGTTTTGGGAGAAATTAAGAAACTTTCCGAGCAGTTCCCCGAGAATCGGTTCGCCATTACCTGTCGGACTGCGAAGCCAGAATATGCCTTCGAGGAGTTTGTCGAGATAGAAATTGCCGATTTTGACGACGAGCAAATCGCCGGTTTCTGCGGTAGATGGTTTCGGGGCAAAGACGACCTGAAACAGACCCCTCGCTTTCTGGAGAGACTGGAGGCAGAACCCTCTAAAAAGAAACTGACTAGCAGTCCCCTGCTGGCGATCCTATTATGTCTAGTCTTTGACGACTCGGAGAGCTTTCCCAGCAATTACACCGATCTCTATGAGACTGGACTTGACGTGCTGCTAACGCAATGGGATGCCGAACGCAATATAGAAGGCGATCGCCCTTATCGGGATCTTTCCCTAAGACGCAAAAAAGATATGCTCGGTCGGATTGCTCGCGCCACCTTTGAAGCGGGCAAATATTTTTGCTCGCAACAAGAGCTGGAAGGGTACCTCAAGGATTATATCCAAAATCGGACCGATGCCAGCACCGACCCAGACGCTCTAGATGTCGATAGCGCGGCGGCGTTGAAATCGATGGAGGCACAGCACGGAGTATTAATAGAACGGGCGCAGGGCATCTATTCCTTCTTGCACCCGACCTTTCACGAATATTTCACCGCTCGCAAGATTGTCGCTACTTGCAATCCCGAGGCTGAGGACGACCCAACTTTGCAAGGGTTGGTGGAACATCTGACGGAGAAACGCTGGCAAGAAGTATTTTTGCTGAGCGCTGAAATGTTGGACAGCGCAGATGTTTTGCTAAAGTCGATGAAAGACCGAATCGATGGGTTGTTGGCAGAAAATGAGAAGCTGCAAGAATTTCTGAGTTGGGTTAACCAGAAATCTCTTAGGGTTGAGGTTCCTTATAAGTCCGCTGCAGTTCGGGGTTTTTACTTTGGCCTCGCCCTGGCAGAAGCGATCGACCGACAGTTCGCCTACATCTTCGACTTTAACTTCGCTTTCAATTCCGACCTCCTTCTGGACTTAGACATCGCCATTGCCCTCGATCTAGACTTCGACCTCGACCTAGATCTAGACCTCGACCTCGCCCAAGGTCTCAATCCCGAGTTGGCGGAAGAATTGCAACGACTCAAGGCAAAACTCCCGGATTCAGACAGCCCCAATCCAAACAGCGAAGATCCAAACAGCGAAGATACAGACGGCGACGAAGAACAATTGCAGCAATGGAAGGAAACTGAGGGCAAAGCTTGGACAGAGGAATTAAGAGCAATTGCAATTAAGCATCGCAATATTGGCCATGACTGGCAGTTCGACGAGGAGCAAAAGAAATTGCTCGATCGCTATTACGATGCTAATAAGCTGCTGGTAGATTGTTTGAATACCGATTGTTATGTTAGTCGGGAGGTGCGACAAGAGATAGAGGAGTCTTTGCTTTTGCCGGCAGCGGAGATCGAGCGGCGGTAGGACTTATATTAGGACTTACGCATTAACCCTATGTCTGGTAGGGGCGAACGGCCGTTCGCCCCTACAGGCAGGCTGCGCCAACGCCCCTAGAGGCAAACTCCTCTTCTGGCCAGTTTTCTATTCTATCTCCTTTTGTAGCTCTTCTATCGTTTGAGGCCGAATCTTGCCTGCCTTAGATTCCGCTAAGGCATTAAATAATCGGCTTGCATTGGCTGGCTCTCGCAACAGATAGACTGTTTCTAACAAGCTGGTTAGCTCCGATTCGGGAATCATCGCTACATTTTCGCGACCTTCACCGCGATCGACGATAACTACTTGGCCTTCTTCTGCGACTCGTTCTAGCCAGATAAAAAAATCATCCTTAGCTTCGCTTGGGGAAGCGACTTCGCGGGAGAGTATCGGCAGAGCGGACTGGGTTTCGTTCATTTATGTTTCACCAATTGAGAGACTCATATCCGTTGCAATTATTATATAGCAGTAAGCGTTCAGCTTTCAGCAGTCAGCTAAAGTCTTGCCGATTATAGCTTTGGCGACCGATAGACTTGTCCTAACCTCAATGCGATACCACTTGAGTCATGGTATTTCCCCATATCCGTTATGATTATTGTCTCTATTTTAGCGCCGATCGCTCTCTGTTAGCCCCTAAAAAATCAACTCTCCTCGCACATCTGGCCGACTCTACAATAGGATAAGGGGAGATAGCCTCGCAGGGTAGGATCCAACTAATAGGTGTTTGTTGTAGTCCGTGCGTCCGGGTAGAAAATGTCTTTGGGAAAGGAGCGATCGCCGAGCTATGGCAACTATTCAAGATAAAGCGATCGCTCTTGATTGGATGGAATAGAATCTGCTGGGACAGTTTCGTTCTCAAGACTTACGCATCTACGCTACGGGTAAGAGGGGTAGGGGCGATCGCGGGGGGATTGCCCCTACAAACAACTAGATATGGATATTTTGCGTAAGTCCTGTTGGAGAGAGCCAGCTCCGGCGCGGGCAGGGGGAAACTTAACCCTATGTCTGGTAGGGGCTTTCCGGCCGTTCGCCCCTACGGTATGTGGTTGGTATGGGGCGCGACCGGCGCGGGCAGGGGGAAACTCTATAAATACTGTAACTGTTTAACCGGATTTGCCAGATTTGATATTATTTTTTCTATCGAATCTCAGTCTAAGTTTTACGAATTATTTAGCATTGTAGTGATATCGACAGGCTATAAACTCGATGTAGTTGCTGTGAACTCGATAGACCAATCTATGTTCTAAGTCAATTCGTCGCGACCAAGTGTCCGCACCGACATATTTCAGAGGTTCCGGTTTACCTAGCCCGTGGAACGGATCTTGCTCGACAGCTTTAACCAGCTTGAAGACCTTGGATGCCTTATTAGACTTTTGCTTATTCCACCAATCGCGTTCTTGCTGGAATCGAGGGCTAAAGTCAGAAGTTCGATGCACGGTTGATTTAGCTTTATCCTGAGAAGATTTATTCTTAGTCAATGCTTATCTCCCTATCTAGTTCAATGGCCAGTTTTCTATTTCCTTTGCAGCTATTGAGGCTGAACCTTGCCTGCCTTAGATTCCGCTAAGGCATTAAATAGTCGGCTTGCATTCTTGCGGGACTAGGAGGAGTGGGACTTTGGGCCTTGGGTTTTCGGTTGTAGGCTCATCAATGGGTCCCTAACTATCAATAGTTCTTTTTGTGGCAGCTCCTCTGGGTTGAATTTGCGATTGGACATCATCTTTACTCCAAAGGTCCCTAATGCTGTTTGTTTATGTTTTTGCTGTTTATGTTTTTGCTGCTTTTAACTATAGCACTAAAAACAAGAATTTGACTGGCAGTGGCAAAAAATTTTTGATCTATCCGGACTTGCTATGGTAAATTTCCTGCCATATTGGAATTAAACCCTTACAGTGAGAGGGATTGAGGCCACTAACTCCTCGGCGCGATGCTATGAATAGCGAGCTATACAGGACGTTGGTAGCCGATCGGATCAAAGATTTAAGGCCCTATATAAAAATACCTAGTCTGGTAGGACATTTCTCACTATAAGCATTATAAGCATTATAAGCATTATAAGCAACAATTGCTAAATTTTATTTTTAAAGTTAATGTTTAAATATTAATAGCAATTTAAAATATATTAAGCTAGATTGAAACAAGCAAAAATTCTAAAATGCGGTTAAAAGCAGATATCCGCATTATAATGAAGGTGGCCAGAGCGCCAATGCAGCCATGCAAATCAGCTCCGCAAACCACTGTTGTATATGTGGGTCAAGCCATCTGGCGGGCTTTCCAACGAAAGTGACATTGCAGATGAGGAGGCCAATGCTTCAGACAAGCGAATGCGATTTGCAGTAAACGCAGTATAAATGCATAGGGCCTGTAACCATACTTCAATCCATAAGAGCCATGAGCAAACAACGCAGACGTCGAGGCTTTCTCGCTACCCCTGAGGGACAAAAAAAACTGGAGGCTCGGATGAGCGAGAAGGGTTACACCCAACAGGGACTTGCAGATAAGCTGTCCGATGTAAGCCTAGACCAGATAAAAAAACTCTTAAACCGGCATTGGGGACGTAAAATTCAAAGAGATGCCATTGAAAAAATTACTAGCTTCTTAGGTTTAGAGCCGGGCGAGATAGTGGCCGACTGGTATCAACCTGAGACTCCGGAGCAAAGACAGGAGCAAAGACAGGCACCTGCCGATCCAACTGTTATTGCCCCCGTTCCCGACTGTCCCTATCGCGGTCTATTTGCTTTTCAGGAAGAAGATGCCGAGTTTTTCTTCGGGCGGGAGCAATTTATAGAAGACCTGGTGGCGGACGTGCGAGCTAAACCTCTGGTAGCTGTGATTGGGCCGTCTGGCAGCGGCAAGTCTTCGGTGGTTTTTGCGGGGCTGATGCCTAAACTCCGTCAAGACCGGAGCTGGCAGGTTGCTTTTTTTCGACCAAATAATCGCCCTTTCTACGGACTGGCTCAGGCTCTCGTTACTTTACTAGAGCCTGAGACGAGCGAGATGGAGCGGCTTGCAGAGGCCAAGAAACTGGCGGGTTATTTTCAAGACAAAACTGTAGAGTTGCGAGATGTAGTTGAAAAGATCGTTAGCAATTCTCCGGGGAGCCGCCTGCTTTTGGTGGCAGACCAATTTGAGGAATTGTACGCGCTCTGTCAAGATGCAAGCGATCGCCAGCAGTTTCTAGATGAGTTGCTGGCAGCAATGCAAGCCCTGACAGGTTCGCGATCGCCGGATTTAGCTCTGGTCTTGACCCTGCGAGCGGACTTTTTAGGACAGGCTCTCTCTTACCGTCCCTTTGCCGATGCCTTGCAAGGTGCGATCCGAACTCTCGGTCCTATGAGTCGCCAAGAATTGCGGGATGTAATAGAAAAACCCGCCGCTAAGGTTGGAGTCAAGTTTGAAGAATGGCTGAGCGATCGCATTCTAGAAGAAGCGAGCGAGGAACCGGGACATTTGCCATTAGTAGAATTCACCCTGACCCAACTCTGGGAGAAACAGCAAAACAAAAAACTAACCCATGAAGCCTATGATGCGATCGGTAGCATGGCGCAAGCTTTGACCTATTACGCGGAAAAGGTGTATGGGGAACTAACTGCTCAAGAACAGCAACAAGCAAGGCAAATTTTTAGCCAACTGGTGCATTCGGGAGAAAATACGAGAGATACCCGCCGTCTGGCGACCCGCGCTGAGGTGGGGGAGGAGAACTGGGGTTTAGTTCGGGGTCTTGCCGACAAACGTCTGCTGGTAACCGGGCGCTATTCCCACCCTAAAACAGAAACACCTAAGATAGAAACCATTGAAGTAGCAAGCGAGCTGGCCGACAAAAGTCTAGTCTTGGCCGGAGGCAATTCCCAATTTCAGGAAGAAACCGTTGAAATAGTACATGAAATCTTAATCTGGAAATGGGAGCGGTTAAAGAGTTGGATCGATGAGGATCGCGAGTTTCTGATTTGGCAACAAGGGCTGCGACCTCTCGTAAGGCAATGGCAGGACAATAACAAAGATAAGGAGGTTTTGTTAAGAGAACCGCTCTTGGAGGAAGCAGAGAAATGGCTTGCGAAATACCCGGATTTGCTCGGCGATAATGAAAAAGCATTTATCGAAGCCAGCCGCCAGCAGAAAAAGTCGCTAAGGCAGGCAGAACTTTCTCAAATCCAGCAAATACTTATATTAGTCTTGTGGTCTCAGGCTCCTAATCCAAGACGCGATCGATTGTGGATCTTAGCAGCTATTGTTGAGGCTGGCAGAAAATTACAGAAAATCCAAGCGCCATCTGACAACACTTATGATTGGACTATGGAAGCTCTGCGGCAAGTTATCTACAAGATTCAAGAGCGCAATCGCTTTCAAGGGCAGGACGGTGGAGTCAGGGATCTGAGTTTCAGCCCGGACGGCCAAATTATCGCCACTGCCAGCGAGGACAAGACTGCAAAACTCTGGAGTCTGGACGGCAAGGAATTACAAACTGTCCAGGGGCATAGTGCTGGCCTCACTAGCGTCAGCTTCAGCCCCGATGGCCAAACTATTGCCACTGCCAGCGAGGACAAAACTGCAAAACTCTGGAGTCTGGACGGTACGGAGCTACAGACTTTCCAAGGCCATAGCGATACGGTGACGAGCGTCAGCTTTAGCCCGGATGGAAAAACTATCGCTACTGCTAGCAAAGACAAAACTGTAAAACTCTGGAGTTTGGAGGGCAAGGAATTGCAGAGCTTTGAGGAGCATATCGCTGAGGTGAATTGCGTCAGCTTCAGTCCCGACGGCAAAGTCCTGGCCTCAGCCGGCGAAGATAAAACGGTGAAACTCTGGAACCCGGAAGATAGCGAATCCCTGAATACTCTCAGGGGACATGAAGATGCGATCGCTAGCATCGGTTTTAGCCCCAACAGCAGCAAATTAGTTTCTGGCAGCGCTGACACAACTATAAAAGTTTGGAGTCTTGATGGTAAAGAACTGGACGCATTCAAAGGACATAACTCTGCCATCAATAGCGTCAGTTTCAGTCCTGACGGTCGGCTCATTGCCTCCGCTAGCGACGATAAAACTATCAAAATTTGGAGAATTGCTCTTGGCATAGAATTAGATACCTTTGAGGGACACGACGATCGCATCTGGAGCGTCAGTTTCAGTCCCCAGGGTCGGGTCTTGGCTTCGGCAAGTGCCGACCGAACCGTCCGACTCTGGAAATTGGATAGCAGAGAACTACAAACCTGCGACCATGAGGACGAAGTTTGGAGTGTCAGTTGCAGTCCCAAAGGGGAGATACTAGCCTCGGCCAGCGATGATGGAATTATCAAAATCTGGAACTGGGAAGGAAAAAACCTTAAGACTTTCCAGGGGCATGATGATTGGATCTCCTGCCTGCGCTTTAGCCCCGACGGCTTCTTCGTTTCCGCCAGCGGCGATGGAACGGTAAAACTTTGGCAGCCAGACGGCACTTTGCGGCAAACTCTGCAAACTCTGCCAAAACAAGAGGATGAAATCCTAGCAGCGAGCTTTAGCCCGGACGGACGGTTGTTGGCTACGGCTAGTGCCGACGGAACTATAAAAATATGGAATGTAGAAGGGAAGGAATTGCAAACCTTCCAGGGGCATAGCGATCGCATCAATAGCGTCTGTTTTAGTCCTGACAGTAAGAGGCTAGCCTCGGCCAGCGACGATCGCGCCGTAAAGCTCTGGGATATTAACTATCTTAATAGTCGATCTGGTGGAGCAGAAATTAACGAAATCAAAACTTTCTCGGGACATAGCGATCGCGTCAATAGCGTCTGTTTCATTCCTGGCGGTCAGATGCTGGCCTCGGCGAGCGACGATAAAACCGTAAGAATTTGGAACCGAGACGGCACCACAAGCCAAATATTGGAAGGGCATAGCGATCGGGTTTTGGAAGCGAGTTTTAGCGAAGACGGTTATACTCTGGCTTCAGCTAGTGCGGACAAAACCGTTAAACTCTGGAGCTGCCTCAACTGGACTTTACTGGCAACTCTCAGAGGGCATAGCGGGCAGGTTCGCAGCGTTTGTTTCCGCCCCGACGGTCTCGGGCTTGCTTCCGCTAGCGAGGACAAAACCGTTAAACTCTGGAAACTGGAGAGTATAGACCTGCAAAAGCTGGTCGAGGCTGGCGACCTTTGGTTGCAGGACTATCTCAAAACCAATCCCGAGCCTTTACAAAGGGCATTGCCGCCAATGTTCTGATGCCCAAGTGTGTGGGAAGTGTGGGAGGTGTGGGAGGTGTGGGAAGTGTGGGAAGCGTGGGAAGTGTGGGAAGTGTGCGAAAAACTAAACAAAATTCTCTCCCCCATCTCTCTTCCCCCTCTCCCCACCCTCCCCACCCTCCCCTCTCTCTTTTCCCTACACCCCACACCCCACACCCCACACCCCACCCTAAAATAAGCTCAAAATCTCCTGGCAATATCCCTCGGCAATCTTGCGATCGTATTCTTGCAGGGATTCGTCGCGATTTTGGGCTAAGGAAGTAGCGACCTTTTCCAGCCATGCGGAGCGCTCCTGCCAATATTCCAGGTCTTGCCCGAATATGGATTTAAAACTCTCCCATTTAATAAAAATAATGGCAAACAAGTCGGCGGCGGAAGCAAAGTCCATTAAGTTCTGGGAGGCTCGGCTGCCAAACCACTTGGCTTCCTGATTTTGCTTCTCCCGGCAGCGGGCAAAAATCGGTTTCAGCTTAGGATGACTTCGCTCCAGCTTGGAGACCCAGCGCTCTCCATATTCCTCCTCCATTGTCCTGGCGACCAGATGGCGGAGCGCTTTCTCGGTTTGCTTCCAGAGGTCGCCGATGCCTTGCTCCCGTTCTACCAAGCCGAGAAAATTGTGAAAATGCTCGGAAAAGCCTACATAAATTTGCTCGGCACCTTTGGGAGCTGGCTCGATTAAACCGTACTGCATAAACTCATCAATATCGGTTTGCTTCACTCCCACTGTCGGACCGAAAAGAATCGAAATTAATTTATTCAGCCTATCGTCTTCTTGCAGCAGCCTAACTATACTGTCGTAGTAGTCTAACAAAAATGAATTGGCAATCCTTTGGGCAGCTAGCTCCACATCAACGCTTTGGTTGTCTCGATTGTCTCGAAACAGCTCTACCATTTCATAGCCCAGCATATCTAGGAGAAAAGGATGCCGCCCGCAAAAAAAAGCGATCCGCTCTATGGCCTCATTGGCAAGGGAAACACCAGCAGAGGCCAACCGCTGCAGATATTCCTGAAAGTCTTCAGGGGCAAACATCCCTAAGTAATGCTTTTGGAAAATCCCATCGAAGGTAGAAATGGCTCCAGACTGAACCTCAATATCGTGGATGCTGCGGCGGGATGCGGTCACAAAAGTTATCCGCCATTCGGGACGATAGGATAGTTCTCGCAATCCCTGAAATCCGGCAACATTTCCTTTAAAAAGATGGCGGGCATGGTCAAACTCATCCAGAATGAAGACGACCCGGCAGATTTTCCTCACCTTGCCGAAAAACCGCTGGATTCTTCCATAGCCTTCATTCCAAGAGACCTGCTCTTCTAAGGCGCGACTGGCCGCCCGTTCAATCGGTTCGGTCAGCCAGCCCAAATCCTCCATTTCGTCCTGGCAGGATGTCACCAGCTCGCGAAAAAAGGCCGAGGGCTCGTCATAGGTGGCCAAGTTAATCCAAATGGGCAGGATTTTGCGATCGGCCAGCTCGTCTTTGCGCTGGATAATCGCTTGATAGATCAAGCTACTTTTGCCAATGCGGGGCTCGCCAATAATGGCCAGATTGCCAGCCTCCTTGGGGCGGACGATCCGGCTCTCAATGGCCCTGAGACTCTGCTGGCGACCGATGAAAGGGGAGCCAAATACGATGTTCCCGTAATCGGCAAAGGGGTTTTCTAGATCGGATGTCATCTTTTTAACCTTTGGCAATCAGCCATTCTTTAAACAAGCCCACCTTAATCTCGTAATATTCCTGCCGTTCCCGGTCTATAACTTCTCGCTGAGCCAGATCTTCGAGAATCTCGTCAATCGGCGTATCTGTTTGGCAAGCGATGCTGCTGCGAAGACAGAGCCCCGTGCGGCTATTGAGGGCTATGGCTTTTAGCACTGCCAGGGCGTCTTCGTCAGAAATTGCCTCTGCTGACGTATCTCCAGAATTAACCAAATTCTCGAATTTATCCAGTCCCAGGGGATTGACCCCCCGGATCAGGTCGTTTTTAACCTGTTCCACATCTGCCTCGGTTACCAGGCTGACCCGCCGGCGGTTCATATCCTCCACCAGTCGATTGCAGATAATTTGGATGTAGAAAGGACTGCCCGCTGTTAATTCTAAAATGCGCGCTATAGCTTGCTCGCGGTAGCGGGTTTTGCCCTCTCGTCCCCCAATGCGGATCGGTTCATCAATCAGCTTCTTGGCATCCTCTTCCCGGAGATAGGTGACTCGCTCGTCCTGGCTGGTGCCAAACTCATTGGCAAAGCGCTGCTTAAATTTGGGCATCACATCCTGACCCACCAGTACGACATTAAAATAGTTCCGCTGCAAAATCGCTTTCCAGTTTTTCATAAACTCTGGGGCGATGCGTCCGGCCACTATTTGCTGGTATATATAGGAGAACTCATCGATCGAGACCACAATCCGCAGGTTGCGCCAGTCTTCTCGCTTGGATGCGGCACGCTGGAAGCGATCGAGTAGGTCTTGGAATAGTGTCAAAGGGCTGGGATGGTCGTAGAAATCCATATCTGTAGGCCATTGCAGATTGAGATCGCTGTATCCTTCGTCAATCCGATCCTCAATCGCATACCCTAGTTCCTTCAAAATCCCCCAGAGTATCTGATAGAGCAGGGGAACTTCCGAGTTCTCATCCAAAATAGCGCCAATGTTGCCGACATCGAGAATCATCAAGTCTTTGTCAGCTTCCAACTCTACCTTAAGATGATGCAAAATAGACGATTTTCCCGCCCGTTTTTGACCGAACACGATCGCGCATTTACTCTGGGAGCGAGACTCGCGGATAGAGCGGGCAATAGTCTGGATCAGCTCTCCGCGCCCAAAGAACATCTCTGGTTTTCCAACAATTCCTCCTTCTGCATAAGCGGCATAGGGGTTGGCAATCTGCTCAAAATCCTCCTCAGAATAGAGCTTAATGCCGAAGTTGTAGGGGTCGGTTTGTTCTACATCTTGGGAACGGGTGCGATACCGAGCAGACAGAGTTAAGGAAAAGGTTTCAGACTGCAACGCCTCCTCAGTCAGGGACAAGCGAACGTAGGCGATTTTCTGAGCCCCGCCCCGCAATGACTCATCGAGCTTAATCTCTGAATCTAGGGCGTCAAAATAATTGTCCTCCTTTTGAACTAGCAGTTCTAAAGACTCAGCGGGACTGCGGCCTGCCTCATTGGCGATCGCGATCTGTACTTCGATTTGCCGCTGCTTGTCCGGCACATAGGAATCCACGGCCAAGCGCAGGGATACTTGTGGCTTGGCCGTCTCGTAGAGCTGGGTTAGCTCTTCGTGGGCTCGCTTTTGAAGTGCTTCTACGACCGGATAAATTTCTTCAATGGATAGCTTGGTAGGATTGTCTTCGATCTCCTTGAACAAATCCTGACAGCGGTTCTCGATCTGAATGCAGAGGCGCTCCCGCTCTTCAAAACTCTTCTCGCGGCTCAGGTCTAGGGCTGTTGCCAAAGTTTCTCGCAACTTCTGGACTCTTTGCCCATCCAGGTCTAAGAGTAAGCGATTCTCCAGAACTTTCATAGCTCGCCCAATGCCGTTTTCCAAGGATGCAGTTGTCAAGCTAACGCGGGTCAGGAAGCGCAATTCATTAGCCAAGGAGCGCGCTGCCTCGGATTGTTGGCGTCGCAGTTCATCCCACAACTCCACGAACTCGTCTATATTTTTTGTCCACTTGGGAGCCTCGATGCCCCGATTGTTGAGATATTTGATAGCCAATGCCTGTAAGGTTTGCTTTCTGTGGATGCGATCCAGAATGCGGTTGGCAGCGTAGCGGCTGCGCCAGACTAAATAGGCAATGGCATCAAAAGCTTTGTCCTGTTGAGCGTAGGGATGAGTAATCGCCGTTTCCACGGCTTCGTCAATCGAGAGCCTTGCATTTGGCGTAGTGGAAATAAAGTCCCGTCCCAGGGTTGAAAATAAAAATCGCACCAGGGCATTGGCAGCATCTTGCTCGTCTCGCCCGCCAGGAACGCGATCGTAGATACTGAGGGCCTCGCTATACCACTCCCGGGCAGTATCGAGGGGTCGATTTTCTTTGACGGCAGCATCTCCCCTGGAGGTAAAGCTTCGATAAAGGTATTTGGAATAGTCGCGATCTTCCCCTATGTCAAGTAGGATTCTCGCGGCTGATAGATGGTAATTGCTCCTGTCCCCGGGGCGGCTGGTTCCCTGATCCTTAGCAAAACCTTGGAGCCTTTCGATGTCCTGGTTAGCGTCCCTTTCCGAACCGACATATTTTCTGCGCTCCCGATCCTCTTCGATTGGGACTCTCTCGGGATCCACCCCCTGAAAGCCACAGCGCTCTAAGAAGAACTGGGCAAATCCGCTCAGTTCCCCGGTATCCAACTCCGAGAGGATGGTTTGCGTAACAATTTCAATTAATTGAGTGCCTTGGCCCGTTTGCTTTGCCTCAACGATCGCAGCCAGGATTTCCGCCGATTTGGAGTCGTTAGAGCTGTCGAGGATTTCGTTGAGTTCTTTTTCGGCCTCTTCGTAACGCCCCATGCGGGAGTAGCAAATCGCCAGATTCCGCTTCGCGGCTATGTTGTCCGGTTTGATTTTTAAAAGCTTGTTAAAAATCTCCTTAGCCTTCTCAAAGTTTTCTAGGTAGAGGTAGCAGTTAGCCATTTCCCAGAAAATTTTAGCCTTCTTGCCCGGATTGTCGGCTGCTTGCCGCTTTATCTCCAACAAGGCAATCGCCTTCTCGTACTGTCCCGCTCTCTTGTAGATATTTACCAACAAGTTTTCTAGGGAGTTGCGATCTCTCACCTTCTGACGGTTTTCTTCGAGAACCTTAATGGCCTCATCAGTACGATTTAAGCGATCTGTAAGCAGCTTTGCAAAGTCCTTGATGGCACTTTCCAGGTTGTCCTGTCGAGCGATCGCCTGACGATACAGTCTGGCGGCCTCCTCATAGTCCCGATCTAGCTCTTGGGCGCGTTTGGCCTTGGCATAGGGGTTAGATCCTTTAGGCAGAGTGGTTTCGCTAGCGTACTTACGCCATTTTTCATGCAGTTCCTGCGCTTGGGAATAATTGGGCTCCATTTCCAGAACCCGCTTGATTTGTTGGATCGCTTTCCCATAGTCTCCTTCATCGGCATACTCGTTCGCTAGTTGGAATACATCATCAGTATCGCGGTACTCAACAATAGCGAGCGCGATCGGTCCTTCCTTGCCCCATCCCATTTCAAACAGCACGGCAATTGGGGACGCCGATACATTTACCTTTTCCAGTCGATTCTGTAAGTTCTCATCGATAATCCCCGTTTTGTGAAAGAAATAATCGCTGCCTCGCCGATCCCGCAAAAAACCATAGTTTTTTTCTTTGAAGTAGGTAGAAATGTCGCCCTTTATTTGCTGGGAATCCGCCACTCTAGTCTCTCTTCCGCCCTCTCTCTCCGGTTCCTCGTTCCAACCGAGCCTGCGATCTATAGCTATATCGAGAGCCTTCAGCCCTTCGGGGACTCTTTTAGCCTTAAAAACGACAGTAATATTCTCCTCTAAGGAAGAGGTAAATTGGTTTAACGCCTCGATCAGTTCGTCATCGATAACGTCGATTGAGTGGAAAAAATATTGGCGATTTTCGTCATCCACGATAAAGCCATATTTTTGGGGCTTTAAGTATTTGTACAGAGAGCCTCGAATTAGCTTTCCTTCCCGGTCTTGGATTTCCTCTTGGATTTTTCTAACCTCTTTGGACAGTTGGGATTCATAGTTGCTATAGCGTAGATAAGATTCCGTCGTTTTTTGAGCCAACGACTCGAAGGTCTCTTGCGCCAGGGATTGCAGGGGTTGTCCTTCGTTCCATTGCCTAGCCACCTGGATGGCTTGGGGTTCTTCGCCAGCGGCTTTGAGCAGATAAATCCCCGTTTCCAGCAACAGCTCTAGGTCGCCCTCAGAAAACTCTCGCTCTGCCCTGCATAGCTCCCTTAGAGCCGGATAGTTGGTAAACTTTTTCAGCAGTCTTACATAAACATACCATGCCTCTGCTTCTCCAGCGAGGGACTCTTGCCAAAAAAACTGTTTCAGACCATAGGCGGCCAATTCTTCTTTCCCGGCCTCTTGACCCGATTCCTGCAAGGCTACAACAGCAACATTAAACCAGTCCTCTGCTGCCTGAGAGGACATGGCAGCATCCTTATAATATTTTGTTGCTCCTTTAAAATTATTAGATAGATAGTGCAAATAGGCGAGATGTCGCTTCAAGCTGGGCGAATCGGGAAAATCCTTCGCCAAATCTGTCAACTCGTGGAGCAGCGGCTGTATTCGTCCATGTCTGCTACTCAACTCGTTATTTTTGCGAGCATGGTCGTAGCGATTTTTAATCCGATCCCAATTTTTCCTCAGCCGTTCGTGAAGCTCGCTTGATGGAAATCGAAAATCCGGCTCCTTCAGCTCAAGCTTGGCATTTTCAAGCTTGGAGTCAAAGCGACCCTCAATCTTGATGACTCTTAATAAACTTTGGTCATTACGTTCTTTTTGCTGCGAACTAGGCTCGGTTCGCTCTGGCGTCGGTTGCTCTTGTGGTTGCTCGGGCTTGGGCGTTGCCGAAACCCGTTCTGTCGCTGCCGGTTGGCTTTGGGTTTGCTCCGGTTGTGTTACTGGCGCAACGTACTGAGTCGGAGTAGTCGCCGGTTGGCTTTGGGTTTGCTCCGGTTGTGTTACTGGCGCAACGTACTGAGTCGGAGTAGTCGCCGGTTGGCTTTGGGTTTGCTCTGGTTGTGTTACTGGCGCAACGGATTCGGTTGGCTCTGCTGTCACTCCCCCGCCCGTTCGCTCCTGCTGGGACAAAGGGTTATAGGAAAAAGACTCTATTGAATCTTCAGGCACTATACTAACCGTGCCATTGCCACTAACAATCGTTATTTCTTTCTTGTCAGGACGAACAAATGTTACATTGCCAAAAACCTCACTGCCGTTTTTTTGCGATATTTTGACTTGGCCCCCTATTCCCACTTGCTCCTCAATTCCTTCTATTTTGTTGGGGCCGTTAAATAATCTTCCGATCCACCTAAATACCATAGCTGGTTATCTCCAAACCCGGTTGGCTTGTTGTGCATTAGGATTGCAAAAAGCTGCAAGGGGCTCGCCTGCCCCGCTCCCTTGTTGGCTCCCTTGTTGGGCTAGACGCGATCTAGCGCAATGAGGGGTAGGAATATAGTCTAACAAAAAGATCTGCGCGCCGCTTTCCTTATTCTATCGCAGAGCGGGCCGGTATAAGCCAGGAGCCCTGACGATTTATTTAGGCATGGATGTTATTCCCCGTCATAACCGAAAATTTCGCCTTCTACCTCTGCCGATATTGTTAGGCGATGCCAATAAGTTGTTCCACTTCGTGGTGAATTGCATGGCCGACAGAATTTATGCTGCGCTCGACTCCTGCTTCTCGCAGCATTTCCTTAAAACTCTCTACATCGACGCCAGCAATTTCCGAGCCCCTCGTCAGGGAAACATCTTCTCGCTTGTACAGAGCAATTGCCATAAGGCCGCGCAGTTCGGGTTTGCTCCTAAGTAGCGCCCGCTTGGCATCTTGCAGTAAAGCTTCTTTGTCTTTATAGATTCCTTCTTGAACTAAAATATCCAAATTTTCCAGGAGCGTTTTTGGCGATGTCATAGTTTTTTCCTCCGAGGTCAAGCCATGTAGCCCGCGATCGCAATTCGGCTATTTTGGTTTTTATAATAGATTCAACCGACTTTTGGCACCGATCGCTCCAGCCCGACTGAGACCGACAGATTTCAGGCGATCGCCGCTTTCCCTATTCTATGGCAGAGCGGGCCAGTATGCGTGTTGATATTTAGAGGCCAACAGGAAGCGATCGCGCTACTGGTGAAGCACTCCAGGACAAGGAGAATTCTTGCTTAAGATTTAAAGGAGGCTTTAAATGTCTTTGAAGGAAAACATAATTATAGATTCGACAGTAGAACGGGCTATTTTGTTAGGTACTCAGCAAGCAAGTAAAGCAGAACGCGAGACCAAGGCGATCGCTATTTGCTTGACGGAATCTCAGGAAGGAAAGATTGAAGAACTCTGTAATGTCTTTGGCTTGTCCGTGCGATCGATGCTCAACTCTGCTGTAAAATATGTTTTATTTTACAGAGAAAAACAAGGATTAGACATAAGCAAACTCAAAGAATATCCTCAAAACCTCGGCTCGCGATCCTTCAAGCTTGACTTGAATGCCGAAACCTTTGTCGAACTGAGAAAAGCTGGCGCTATCGAACCAAAAGAAATTGCAGAATATGCTATTACGGGCATTACATTGCTCTACGAACAGAATATAAATATTAAACCCATTTGAGGGACGAAAATGACTGATTTTGCGACTTATCATGTCATTAAAGGAATTTTAAACGCCGATCCTGCGACCAAGCAGGATCTGGGGCGACGATTTGCCAAGCATCTGGGATTAACACCAGGACCGCGAGGCTCTGACGATGGCATCGATGGAGTCCTATTTTATAATGGGCGCAAAATACATTTCCAATCCAAATTAAAAGGAGAAAGATTAGATAAGGATGAGGCGCGCCTGTACTATTCGGATCTAAAATATCATAAAGTAGATGTTAGCATTATGCTAGCAGGAATAGGATACAAGGATACTTTCAGAGAACGACTGTTTGGACATGATGGCATTAGTAATGTTACTATTCATTTGCTGACTCTGCGCGATATATTTGAGGAAACCTCCAGCTTCCAATCAGCTTTAAAAGACTTGCCTCCACTAGAGGAGTTGGGTAAGGTGGCAAAAGGTTCGATGGCTATCGAGTTTAATACTAATATCTAATCTAAATCTATTCTCAAAGGGGAGGGGAGATTATTTACGATCGCGAGATTTATCTAGAAGTGGCGGAAACTGCTCGGGGAGAAGATCGCCTAGATCGCTGGCTCGCCGATAACCTTTCAGACATCTCCCGTTCTCGGTTGCAGAAAATAGTAGCCGAAGGGGGCGTGGAGATTAATGGGGAAGTCTGCACCTCAAAAAAAGTCAAACTAAAACAGGGCGATCGCCTCCGAATTGTCATCCCAGAAGCCAAACCCCTAGAAGTGCAGGCAGAGGACATCCCCTTGGACGTTCTCTATGAAGACGATTCGCTTTTAATAGTTAACAAACCTGCTGGCATGGTAGTGCATCCGGCTCCCGGCCATGCAGAAGGAACTTTGGTCAATGCCCTTCTGGCTCGCTGCGATTCCCTCGCCGGGATTGGTGGAGTTCGGCGTCCTGGAATAGTCCACCGTCTGGACAAAGATACTACCGGCGCTCTGGTCGTGGCCAAAACCGATCTAGCCCACCAGCATTTGCAAGGGCAAATCCAGGGGAAAACTGCTCGCCGAGAATATCTGGGTATAGTCTATGGAGCCCCGCGCCAAGAGAGCGGCTGTATTGATTTGCCCGTAGGTCGCCATCCGGTGGAGCGGAAAAAAAATGCTGTGGTGCCTGTAGAGAAAGGCGGGCGATCGGCCATGACTCGCTGGAAAGTACGGGAACGCCTGGGCAACTATACCTTAATGCACTTCCAACTAGAAACGGGTCGCACTCATCAAATTCGCGTTCATTGTTCCCATATCGGGCATCCGCTAGTAGGGGATTCTTTGTATGGGCGGAGTCGTTCCGTAGGAGTTAACCTCCCCGGTCAAGCCTTGCACGCTTGGAAACTGACATTGCAGCATCCGGTTAAGGGAGAATATATAGAAGCGATCGCCCCCCTCCCAGATACTTTCGTCACTCTCCTAGAGGTGCTGCGACGGCGAAGGAACTGAGAATTGAGAATTGAGCATTCCCAATTCTCAATTTTTCCCAGTTTTTATTTAGCTCTCGCTTGCAGTTGCAGTTGCGCTTGCAGTTGTGGTTTTGCGATAGGGCACCATCGCTTCGTAATTCATATTGAAAGTCGAGACCCTTCCCCCCGGATTTCCTTCAGGAGAAAGATCCTTAGCCATAGCCATGAAGTTAGACGGATCGCCTTCCTTTGCCTGCTTTTCTTGCGGAGTGAACTTGCGAATTTGATTTTGCCAAACCAACTGCGGGAAGCCCGACAAGCTGCGGTAGTATTCGTCGTAGCGGGGATTCTTCAAGTTAAAGGGCGTATCCCCTGTAGCACGCTTCGGCAAAACCCGACGCCGTTGATAGGGCACTATATCGAAGCCAAAGTTTTCCAAATACTCCTCGCTATCGAGCAAAGCATCTACAAACCCTTGCAGACCTTTCTCGGCAATGACGATAGACCAGGCGATTTTTTCCTGCTGGCTATAAATGTCACGACCCAGAACCCGCTGGACGCATTTTTCTACAAATCGGTAGTTGCTATTAGTATCGAAGTTGAGCCGGCGATACGGATCCGAAAGCAGCAAACCGCGAATAAAATCCCGAACGGTAATTTGACCGAATGTCAGTTGGGATTCTAAAAACTTTTGGCGCGTGCTTGCCAAAATTTGGTGCTCGCTAAAAATTTGGCGATAGGCAGCCCAAATCAGCTCGTCCGTTTCACCTGCTGAGAGCAAGTTTTCGGCTGAATAAATCTTGGGTTGCTCTTCACCAGCTATTTCATATCCCACAACCCGCTCGTTTTGGGTCTTGGGAGCATAGTTTAACAAAGGAATAGGCACGTCAGAATCTCCGCGATCTCTTTTTTACTATCAGCTTACAGTTATTTTTTTACCCAGGGTCTAGAGGCTAGTTAGAGGTCAGAGCATCCCTAATCCCCCAGTCCTCAATCCCCAGTCCCCAGTCCCCAGGTTGGCGGCTACGCCATAAATAGCCCACCATCAGATTAGGGGATTGCGGGGATTCAATTCTCATTTTTCTAAAAAATCGCAACAAATTTTAATATTTTTTTAAGGACCGACATTGGGAATTGGGCAAAAAAGCTCTCAGCTCTCAGCTTTCAGCTTTTAGCTCTAGCTCAGAGCTGACCGCTTCCTTGGGAATTGGGCATGTTCGCATTGGGCAAAAAGCTCTCAGCTCACCCTGCCGCGTTGGGCTTCGCCCAACAGCTTATGCGCTCAGAGCTGACCGCTTCCTTGGGCATTGGGAATTGGGCAAAAAAGCTCTTCTGCTCTCAGCTTTCAGCTTTTAGCTCTAGCTCAGAGCTGACCGCTGAGAGCAGAAGAGCTTCCTTGGGCTCCATAAGGGACCCTTTTAAAGGCTCAGGAGGGGGGAGATGCCCCCTGCTCCCCTGCTCCCCTGCTCCCCTGCCCCGATGCCCCTTGCTCCCCTGCTCCCCGAGTCCTTTCCAAAAAGCCAGGGGGTCTGGAAGGGGGTTACAGTAGGGCCAATGGCGCAGTTGGGCAGAAGCGATCGCACTGTCGATGCTTTCTGCTGGAGGCGGTCGCAATCCCAATCCCAAACAAATATGAGTCAATACCTCGAAAAAAGAGCGATCGTGACCGGCCGACTTTAAGTGGGCGTGGGCGTATTCATGGGCCACCAAACCCAGCCAATCGGAAGGAGCAACGCGACCGACATCAATCATAATCGCTACCGGGTCGAGCAGAATATTGCAGAAACCATCTATGCCCAAGTGCGAGGACAAGGGAACGGCCAAAATTTGCATTTCTCGCTGTTGGCTTTTCCGAAAGCATTGATGGCAGGCGTCCAGACAAGCATAGAGCTGGGAATTAACCGCATCAATATGCAAGCCAATCCAGGTGCAGATGTGGATGCGATCGACAATATCCTCTGTCACTTCAATGATTCCCGAATCTGGAGCAAGCTGACGCGCCCGATTCAGATACTCCCAGCCGTTCTGGAAGGGATTCTCCTGCGCAGACGCTTCGCGATCGGAGTTGGCGAGATCTCCAGGGTGTGGGGCCGCCATCGGTGTAGGGTGTAGAGGTGGGGAAGAGTGGGGAGATGGGGGAGAATATTCTGCGCGCTCTTCCCACTGACCGACAGTTCCCCCGCTCTCTACCCTGCCCCCGCTCTCTGCCTCTCTTCCGCTCTCTACCCTGCCCCTCCCTGCACCGGAGCCTCTTTCCTTTTCACTTTTCACTTTTGACTTTTGAATGCATGACTTTTGACTTTTCACCAACCCAATAAGGAAGAAAACTGTGGGGCAGTTGCTTTTGGGGCAGTTGCCACGGTTGGCGTCGGGGCTGAGTCGGGATCGGCGGAGCCATTCTCGCCATTCTCGGAATTTATCCGGGTTTCGCTGCAAAATGAAGCAGTGTTAAACCCGCCAAAGCGTTTCACCGTGCTGCTTCGCAGGCGCAGATTGGGATTGACAAACCAGAAGCGCTCCCTAGCAGACATGGTTTCGTATTCGGTAATCAGAACCAGTCCATCGTCATCGTCCATTTCATAGCGGCCGGCAACTGGAACGGTTTCGGCATATCCCCTTTCTCGCAGCATTCTGCCCTTTTTGGGATTGTCTGGGTCGGGAACGATCGCAAATACTGTTTCCGACGAGTGACCTTCGCCCTCTTTGTCCCAAGCCATCGAACCCTCCCAGATTACCAATGCCCCACCAACGGCCAGGGTCGGATCTATATCGTGGTACTTGCAGATTTCTACCACACGATCGGCTTTTGGCCCTAGAGTTTCCACCGCAATTTCCAAATCCCCCATCTCGGCCCGTCGGAAAGCCAAATGGTGGGTCGTGCGCTGCGATCGCCACTTTCCCGCACTTTTTTCAAAAAATTCCATTGCATCCATCAAATTACCTCCAAAGCTCTCAAGCCCTTGATTTACCAGGGTTTTCACCCTCCTATCATAACTGCTCTACCCCTTAATTTAACTTTTGTTGACTAAATTAATCGCCAAATGTACAGCATGGACAGTTTGTCAAGCAAAGTTTACGATAATTTACAATAAAGAGAACCAAAGGCGATTTGAACGGCGTCTTTGATACCCAAGCAAACGAACAAACAGGAACAACGGGAGCAAAGAACTATGGATATGCCAACTAGCCTCACTTTGGAACAACAATTCAAGCTACAAGTTTTGCGCGATCAGGTCCAAAATTTAAGTCGTCAACAGGCCCAAGAATATTTGCTGGAGGTTCTCAGACAAAACATGGTAAAAGACAATTTATTCAGGTATATGGCCAAAAAACTGTAAGAATCTACACCGCCAAGCTAGGGTGTGGGGTGTGGGGTGTGGGGTTGAGGGCGCGTAAGTCCTGGCAATTTTATTTCCGATGCCCTACGGCCCTACGGCCCAATGCCTAATTCTTTCTTGACAGACTAATATCAAATCCGGTTAAACAACGATCGTAGGGGCGGTGCCCCCGGGAGCGCCCCAGACCAATCGGGGCAGCCACGGGGGGACTGCCCCTACGGTACGGTATTTATGAGTAACCGGATTTGATATAACTCCCTCAAGGGTTAGCGATCGCAAATATAGCCAAAATTAATACCAAAACGGCCACCTCTTACCGCCCTAATTGGCAAGAGGTGGCCGTAGTTTATAGGACTTACGCAAATTGTCGGGTCGTTAGGTTTATTTTCGACCCCTGCTCCCATGTCCCCATGTCCCCATGTCTCCCGGTCCCCATGTCCCCATGTCCCCATGTCCCCATACTCCCCACACTCCCCACACTCCCCTCCCCCACACTCCCCTACCCTAAAAGGTCCTCACCACGCGCCCGATAATCTGTTGGCCGAGCCAAGGAGTATTAGCAGAGCGGGATTTGAGAATATGCTCGTCCGCTTGCCAAGTTTCTTCTGGATCGAATAAAGTCAACTCTGCCGGACTGCCAATAGATAAGGAGACTGGCTTCAAATTCAAACAGAGGGCGGGTTGGCTGCTCAAGGCCCGCCATAATTCCAAAGCCGATAGTCTCTCATTTTTGACCAAGTTTTGCCAAAGTAGCGAGAGTGCCAGCTCTAAACCAATGGCACCGGGAGGAGCTTCGGCAAAGGCAACGTTTTTCTCTTCATAAAGATAGGGGCTGTGGTCGATGGCGATCGCATCGATTATTCCTTCTCGCACTCCCCGAATCAGGGCTGTTTGATCCTCTGGATTGCCGAGAGGCGGGTCGAGACGCAGGCTCGGATCGTAGGGAATTGGAAATGAAAAATTAAAATTTGACTCTCGGGACTCTTGAGTATTTTGAGAAAGAGCTTGAATATTTTGAGAAAGAGTATTTTGACCGTCGATATCTTCTGTATTAAGGAGTAAGTGCATCCAGGTGGTGCTGGCAGTAACGGGCAAGCCTCGGCTTTTCGCTTCTTCTATTAGTTCTAAACTCCGAGCTGTAGAAACCCGCATAATATGAACTAGAGTCCCCGTGGCGCGGGCTATTTCCAGAATCGCAGCCAGGGCAGAGGTTTCGGCGCTAGCTGGAGCCCCGGGCAATCCCAAGCGGATAGAGGCTCGACCTTCCCTAACCGCACTTTTGCCTGCTAAACTGCTCCACTTCGGCCAAATAGCCAACGGCAATTCCAGGGGTTGCAGATATTCCAAGATCCGTCGCAACAATGCCAGATTTTCCAGAGGCAGGCTGTCGGCAAATCCGACTATTCCCGAATTCGCTAATTCTGCAAATTCGGTCATTTGCTCCCCTTGGATCTCTTTAGTTAGCGCTCCCCAGAAATAGAGTTGCGGGGGAGCGGTGGAATTTGGGAAATCTATTTGTAGCCTATCCAGGAGCGATCGCAACCATGCCAAACTACCTGGATTGTCTAGTGGCGGTTTGGTATCGGGCAAAATCGCTATTCTGGTAAATCCGCCGGCTGCGGCCGCTTGCATTAAAGAAGCCAGAGTTTCTCGCTCTTCAAACCCGGGCTCGCCACCATGACCGTACAAATCCACCAAACCAGGTCCGAGAACTAAGCCCCGACAATCTATCGTTTTTATATTAGTTTCTTCGTCCGTTTCTATCTCGGAGCCCGGAGCCGGTATCTGGGCTTCGATGGCTTTGATGGTGCGATCGGCTATAAAAACATCGGCAATCCGATCCGTATCGGAAACCGGATCTAGCACCCTGACTTGTTGCAGTAACGTACCTTTCACTAGAATTATTAATTAGGGCATGGGGCATTGGGCATTGGGCATTGGGCATGGGGCAACCTCCGCCTCTCGGGAGGGGGTTGGGGGGTGGGTGGCATTGGGCATTGGGCATTGGAGAATTGGGCATTGGGCTCCCCTCTTTTAAAGCGGGGCAGGCGCAATTGCATGGGGCATTTGACAGGGAAGAAATTTTGAGTTTAGTTTAACTTGTCAATTCAATAATTGAACTTACAACTTTTATAATGCCTAACTCCCAATGCCCTACACCCTACACCCTACACCCTACACCCAATTCCCAATGCCCACTTACAACGCCCCCGCCGCCGTCTTATCCAGAACGCCGCCACCGAGATGAGTGGTAATATTCATCGCCTGTAGTACCGGTCGTCCTTCTATGCCTTTGGGATAGTCTATGACAGTAACGCTACAGTTACCCTGTTTGAATTTCCAAAAATGCTCGGTTTCTAGATTGAAAAGCTGACAGAGGATAGCTTTATTAATCGCATCGTGACCTACGACTAAAACTGTAGTGCCGCTCGGGGCAGAGGAAACAATAGAGCGCCAAGCCTCAAGGCTACGCTCCCAGACTTGTTGCAAATTTTCTCCTTCTGGCATCTGCACGGTTTCTGGCGCTTCCTTCCACTCCTGCAACATCCCGGGAAATTCCCCTTCGATTTCCGACTCGAATTTGCCTTCCCACAATCCGTGGCTAATCTCTTTCATGGTGTCGCGCAGTTCCAGCTCTACTCCGGGATGGTGCTGCTGCAAAATAATTTCCGCTGTTTCTTTCGGACGCGATAGGGTACTGCTAACGGCTGAGTCTATCTGCACGTCCTGGAGCAACTCCGCCGCACGCTGGGCTTGTTCTTTACCACGCTCGTTGAGCGGTATATCGATTTGTCCCTGAAACTGCTGGTTGCGATTCCATTCTGTTTCCCCGTGGCGGACTAGCAGCAAGCGAGCCCCAGTGTGGTTTGGTCTTAGGGTCGGAATGTTTTGCCCCAGATGGCTAGTTACGTTCATCGACTCTAGCTGTACTCGGGGCAAAGAGTCGGGGGTAAATGCGCTCCCGGCCGGAATGGCAAAGTTAAGGACGCTGATGCCGCAGTTGGATTGTTGGATGGAATGGTAGCTTGCTGGGGAAATCCCGATCGCCGTACTCAGCAGGCAGCGATTAATACCGTTATGAGCAACGACTAAAATAGTTTGGCCGCCATGTCGAGATAAAATTTCTGTCCAAAACCGCTTTGCTTGCTGGTGTAGGGCTAAGACCGGAAAATGTTCTCGCTCGGCGGTGCCTTCGGGGACGACCATGCGAAATTCCTGCGGTCGCTCCTGCCAGCAAGAGTAGTCCTCGGGAAATTTCTCAATTACTTCTTCGCGCAACATTCCTTCCCAGAGCGGCAAATCCACCTCCATCAGTTCTGGCGATACCTGCGGCCCTGGCGGTGGCGCTTCGCTATTGGCTAGTTCGGAAACGATTATTTCGGCAGTTTGTTTGGCCCGTTGCAAGGGGCTGCAGTAAACGGCATCTAAAGTCATGCCTCTAAGGGTTGCAGCGACTTGACGGGCTGTAGTTTGACCAATTTCAGTTAATACCGATTTGTCGAGGCGGCCTTGAATGCGACGCTCTATGTTATAGGTGCTTTGGCCGTGACGAACTAGGATTACGCGAGCGATTGAAATTTTATCTTCCATGCTTATTGCGATCGCTTTCCCCAAATAAGGGCGGCAGTAAGAGCGGCAATTAAGAGCGACTTGTAAGAGCGGCAATTAAGAGCAATGCAGCAATTAGGGCTCGGGCGCTAACTCTTATATGGGGCCACCTCTACTGGGGCTGGGTCAGGAGCATTTTACCCTCTCTGGGACATGGCAATAAACAGGCGATCGCAATTTGGGCAGGGGGAGCGATCGGATGTAGGGGTGATTCGCGAGTCACCCCTAGCAGATATAGAGCCCATGCGTAAGTCCTATAATATCTTCCCACCCTATCGCTTTAAGACATAAAAGCCTGAAGCAGGCCGAGGACTATAGCTCCGCAGCCGACAATCCCCAGCCAAAAGCGATGGTGACTGGTAATGCGTCGATTGTCCCCCTTAAGCTCCGATAAATCGATCCAGGGAACTATTCCGCGCCGGAACCAACCGACTGCACCACCTTCGAGACCTACCAAGCTCTCGACTTGCGTCCAGCCAAATAGGAAGTTACCGAGCGGGCCAAAGCGGGAGGCATAACGTAGATAGATCGTACCCGCCGGATCCTGGAATTTCATGTCCGAACCGAAAGCATAGCCCGCATCGCCGCGACCTATAACCTTGCCCTCAATTTTGGCAGGCTTGCCCCGCATTGGGCTGGCATAAGGATCGGACATGAGGGTGAGAACATCAGTCTTGGGCAATCGCTTGAACTGGGGAAATGCAACTAATATTTTAATCAGAGTAGCGATACCAAAACCAAGAGTGGCGAATGCGCTGACCATTGCCGGACTCATCAGACCTCTGGATAAGCTGTAGAGGATAAAACCGAGAACGGCACCGACGATCGCCCCAATCCACTGAATCCAATAAATGAAGATATCGAAGACAAAATCGCCGTAGAGTTTTTTCCGGTTTAGCTTGCGACCCTCTCCGATAATCCGACCCATATCGAATTCTACGTCTAAGCCCAGTTGTTCTGCATAGGTGCTTAGGGCTCGCACCCGCTTGCCAGTCAGGGGGTGAGTTGAATTTAGCTCCATCCACCAGCCCCAAGGGTTAAACATATCCCAGAGAAAGACGCGACCAATTTTTTCCGGTTCTGAGGCAATGCGATAAGCGGTGCCAATGGATGCCGCAGCTTTCGAGTCGGCAATGCCCAAAGCGCGAGTTCCTTGAATTAACTTGCTCGGTTGTGCAGTTTCTTTAGCTTCTTCGAGAATGCCGTAGGCAATTTTGACCAAGGCGCGGGAGAGACCGTTGGGGTTGCCGGTGGCTTCTGCAGAAAAGCGATCGGCAAAATACTCTCGGGTGCGAGATAGATATAGCAGCAGATAGTTGCCGATAATGTAAAAGATATAGGCCAAGAGAGCGGCGTTGCGAGCGGCTTGTTTGATTTTCTTCTCCGCGTCGCCGTTACCGAGCTGGTCTGCTAGCTCTCGGGTATAGATGTAAATCAGATAAATGATTTGCAGCAAAGTCGAGGCCAAGGTCATCACCGCAAAGTCCCAATGAACTATGTGCCCGAGTTCGTGAGCATAGACGGTGGCTGCTTCGTCATCATCTAGATAAACAAAGATTCCATTGCTGACGACGATGCGAGCGGTGTTGGGCAGGGAACCATAGGTAAAGGCTGTAGGATTGTCGTCGTCAATTATTCCCAGTTTCGGGTGCTTGAGCTTTTTCCGGGCGCAAACTTGCCGAATTACTTCTGCGGATTCTGGACTGTAGCGCTCGATTTCCTTGAGAGAAACCCAGCGAGTGCGATAGAGCCCGCCCTGGATGAAGTCCATTATCCAAGGAGAGAGGAAAAACATCCCTAAATTGACGGCAATGGTAATGGCAATAGACATCTGTAGCCCTGTGCCTGGATTGTCGCTCCCGACTATCAGGATTAGGGCTAAAGATAAGACTAATACCATGCCAAATAGCAGGCTAATAGTTACGGTGGATGCTAGAGCGAGACTGCCAGCAATTCCTTTCATGGCTAGCCTGACTCCCATTTGTGGAGAGCGTCCTGCTTTCGGAATTGCTTTAGGTTGTTCCTCTTCTGGCGATTCTGGATCTGGCGCCGCGATCGGTTCCGGCGTTGGCGCTTTTTTCCCAGAGGCTTTTCTACCAGAAGCTTTTAAAGAGGGCAGGGTTTGTTTGACCCAATCTCTAACCAGCGTATCGGAACTGTCGGCCAATTCTTCGCACAGGGCGATCGCTTCCGATAGTTGAGCATTGCCTCGATAAGCCTTTACCAACCACATCCGTGCCTGAGCAAAATCTGAATGGGTTTCTTCGGATCTCTGGCAAAATTCTTCCAGTTGTTGCACCGCTTCCGCATAGCGCTTTTCTTTTAACGCCTTTCGTCCCCCTTGGAGCAATTCCCCAGGAACGATTAGATCGGTTTCGCTCTCGCTGTCTAGTTCGTCCTCTTGCTCCTGCTCGTAGCTTTCCTCCTCGCTTGCTGGCTTCTCTAGATATATAGGAGTAGAAGCTTCTGGGGTAGCTGAGGATGTAGGAGCTGAGGATGCAGGAGCTGATGCGATCGCTTCCTTGTTTTCCTTCTTAGCTCCTTTCCTTTCATTTAGCACTTGCCAAGATTGCAGCGACTTCTGCGCCCAAGCCTTCAGCTTTGGGTTTTCGCTCCCGGCCAGTTTTTCGCAAAGGGCGATCGCATCTTCAGTCTTACCGCTGTGGTAATAAGCTCTCACCAAACCCATCTGGGCCGTGCAATAAGCCTTAGAGTTATGAACTTCTAAGCTGCGAGCTTCGCAGCGCTGGCAAAATTCTTCCAATTGCCCTGCAGCTTCGGAATAGCGGCCCTCTGTGAGGTCCTTTATTCCCCCTTGCAGTAGTTTTTTCGTTGATGATTCCGATGACATAAAGATTCTCCCAATTGCGGGGATAAAAAATATCTCCCCTTCGCTTGGGTTCTAAGCAAAAAATTTATCCCAAGCTCGGGTCGCTAACGTGATTTCTGATAATAAGGATACCCGTAGGAAAATCACTTCCGATCCCCCCTCTTTGGAGGTTCCGCAAGTCTGACCCACCCACACCGCCCGCAACCCAACCACACCGCCCGCAGGAGGGGAAGGCAGTTGAATTTCCTCGTCGCTTCCCAACGAGCGGTACTTTCTTTCCCAGAAGTCACCTAATGCGGATAATCCCCGTTTTTTCTATTCTAGCAATCTTGGCAGTCCAGTTTTTAGGTTTTTTTAGTTGTAAGTTTTTAGTTAAGTATCTGTTATTAAAGACTATAGGGTTCCCTGCCTAGCACCGAACGCCATATATGAAGTCTAAATAGGTTGCGATACGTTCCTGATGCAGAAGAGCGAAATATAAGTTAACATCCCAAATGCTGATTCTGCCGTCGATAGCGTTACAAAAATACAAAGTATTTTGACAGACACAAACGCAATATCTATGCTTTCAGTACGTTAAGAAATATTTCGCTCTTCTACATCCGTTCCTCAACCGCTCCCACCGCTCCCTACATGAATGACCTTCTATGTCATTACAACATTGAAATGCTCCCCTCGATTATCGACCAAATCGAACTTTTCATAACCTTCGAGCGAACAAGTCAAAAAGCTAACTCTCAAGCTCTAAATTTCCGAGACAAGGGATAACCTCTTCTGGTGGCGGCGGCACGAATAGGGCGTTTTCGGGGGCGTTTCCGGGGCGCGTTCCGCCGATCCAGTTTTGGCTGCGACGAAATTCTCCGGGAGTTTTCTCGCTACCTCGCCCTTCCGAGAGCAACACTTGATGAATTTCGCGAATCAGGCGCAGGGAGAGGGGAAAGTTTTCTTCTCTTAGGCGAGTCAGGCCGTGGTTAAGGGCTGCCACATAGCGAGAGACTTCCATTACGTCATCCAAAGGCACCCCCGGTACTTCTTCAATTTCATAGAGCAACAAATCCGAGAAAGAAGACTGGGTGCCTTCTATCTGGGAAGACAGCACGGCTTCTTTACGAACGTAAAAGTAGAGAAATAGAGACGGTTCTGGCAGGAGCGCCGTCAGTCCGTCTAAACGACCGAGCGATCGGTTGGCTTGCTCTATTAGATCGTAGAGAAGATTGCTCTGGAAATGCAGTGGCGGTTCTGGCGGCAGAGGTTTGGGTACAAATGCCCGAAACGGCTCCTGCGCGGTCCGATTGATTGCATAATGGCCCTGAATGCCGCGCTCCATATTTTTCCTTCTCCGTAACAAAAGTTTCCTTTAATAGCGAGTTGGCTTATTAAAAGATAGGCTGCTATCTTTTAATTACCGCCAGATTTAATTGCTATTACATAATTAAACTTTAATAGTTTATGCTATAAGTAATTATGTTTTGGCCCTAGATCGTCCTTGTAGGGACGCGCACCAAAAGGCTATTTCAGCAAATCAGCAAACCCGAAATAAAATAAAGAGGACTTACGCATTGACTCTATGAATAGGGGCGATCGCGCCCCGCGTCTCCGCCCCTGAGAATCGCGGGGGGATTGCCCCTACAAATACTATATGTGGATAGTTTGCGTAAGTCCTGATAAAGAGAAATAGGGGGAGCGATCGCGCATCTAGACTTTCGCTCCCTTTGCCTATTGCCAAAAATCCTAAAAACTCGTCCTTACAACTGTTCTGGATCGATTCCCTCTTGCCGCAGTCGGGCTTCCAGCTCTAGGATTCGGGCTTCGGCCTGGGTGGCTCGTTCCTGGGCCTGCTGAGCCTGCTCTGCCTGTTGCTCCGCCTGTTGCTCGGCCTGGGTGGCTCGTTCCCGAGCTTGCTGCGCCTGTTGTTCCAATTCTTCGTAAGTCAAAAAGCGCTGACCGTCCGGGCGATAGATAGCCAGAGTATCTGACTCGATTTCAAATCGCACCCCCAAGCGAGGGGAAGTCCAGCCTACTACTTCCTCTATCGGTTCTAATTTATCTCCAGAACGCAGCCAACCCGTTAAGTCTGCTCCCTCCGGCTTGTAGAGATAGTATTCTTCTACGCCGTATTTCTGGTAAAACTGAAATTTCTTGGCCATCTTCGCCAGTCGGTTTCCCGGCGACCAGATTTCAAATACCACTTGTGGCGGAATATTGTCTTCTTTCCATTGTTGATAGGAGCCCCGGTGTCCTTTTGGCTGTCCAAATGCCACCATGACATCCGGCGCATAGCGGATAGTGTTTTCTCCTTCTACCGGATACCAGAGCAAGTCTCCGGCTACAAAGACATCCGCATCTGCGAATACTATATCCAGATTATTCTTAATCGTGACAATTAGTTCAAAATGCTCGGTGTTATCTGACATTGGCTCGCCGTCGCTGTCGGGATAGATAATCTCTGCCTTTTGGTTGGGCTCTGCCTTTTGGTTGGAAAGCTCTAGTTGTTGGTTTGGCTTCTCTAGTTGTTGAATCATCGGGTCATTCCTAACTAGCGCAACTCCTATATATATTAATTGGGAATGGGGAATTGGGGATTGGGAATTGGGCATTCACAGCGGTCAGCTCTCAGCAGTAAGCAGTAAGCTTTGGGCACAGAGCAGCGATCGCGCCTCTTGGGCATGGGGCGTTGGGCATTCACAGCGGTCAGCTCTCAGCAGTAAACAGTAAGCTTTAGGCACAGAGCAGCGATCGCGCCTCTTGGGCATGGGGCGTTGGGCATTCACAGCGGTCAGCTCTCAGCAGTAAGCAGTCAGCTTTGGGCGTTGGCGCAGGCGAGACGCGAAGCCTTACGGTAATTGGGAATTGGGGAATTGGCGCAGGCGGGACGCCCGCGCTACGGGTGCCAATGCCCAATGCCCCATTCCCCATTCCCCATGCCCAATTCCATTAAAAAAGAAAATAGCGCTGCGCTAGGGGCAAGACTGTAGCCGGTTCGCAGGTGAGCAGCTCTCCATCAGCCCTGACTTCGTAAGTTTCTGGATCGACTTCGATGCGAGGGAGCAAATCATTTAGCTTCATATCTTGTTTGCTCGACTCGCGGCAGCCGGATACCGCTACTGCCTGCTTCTGTAATTTTAGTTGGGTTGGGATGTCCCGTTCCATCGCCGCTTGGGAAAGAAAGGTCAAACAAGTGGCGGCGCGAGCTTGGCCAAAACTGCCAAACATGGGCTGGCTGAGAACCGGCTGCGGTGTGGGAATGCTGGCATTGGCATCTCCCATTTGGGCGTAGGCGATCGCTCCTCCTTTGATAACTATTTCCGGCTTAACTCCAAAAAAGGCCGGCTTCCACAAACATAAATCTGCTAGTTTGCCCTCTTCCACGGAGCCGACATATTGGGCAATTCCGTGAGCGATCGCCGGATTAATCGTATATTTGGCCACATACCGCCGCGCCCGGAAGTTATCATTAGGCTGGTTATCCTGGGAAATAGGCGGAGACTGTGGGTTGGCAGGAGAAGGCAAAAAGCCTCGCTGAACTTTCATTTTATGTGCAGTTTGCCAGGTGCGGATAATTACCTCGCCCACGCGACCCATTGCTTGGGAATCAGAAGCAATCATACTGAAAGCGCCCAAATCATGGAGAATATCTTCGGCGGCTATGGTTTCCCTGCGGATGCGCGATTCGGCAAAGGCCACGTCTTCAGCAATTCCAGGATCTAGGTGATGGCAAACCATCAGCATATCCAGGTGTTCGTCCAAAGTATTAAGAGTATAAGGACGGGTTGGATTGGTCGAAGAAGGCAGCACGTTCGCCTCGCCGCATACTTTAATAATGTCCGGCGCATGTCCGCCTCCAGCGCCTTCGGTATGGTAAGTATGAATAGTGCGATTTTTAAAGGCGGCGATCGTGTTTTCTACGAATCCTGCTTCGTTGAGCGTATCGGTGTGGATGGCGACTTGGATGTCGTATTCGTCGGCGACGCTCAAGCAAGTGTCAATGGTGGCGGGGGTCGTTCCCCAGTCTTCGTGCAGTTTCAAGCCCATCGCACCGGCGAGGACTTGTTCCGTCAATCCCGCCGGTTGGCTGCTATTGCCTTTGCCCAGAAAGCCGAGATTGACCGGGAAGGCGTCTGCGGCTTGGAGCATTCGATAAATGTTCCAAGGGCCGGGGGTGCAGGTGGTCGCGTTGGTGCCGGTAGCTGGCCCAGTTCCGCCCCCGAGCATGGTGGTGATGCCAGAGGCGATCGCAACTTCTATTTGTTGCGGGCAAATAAAGTGAATATGGGAGTCAATTCCCCCTGCAGTAACTATCGACCCTTCTCCTGCTACCGCTTCGGTTCCCGGCCCGATAATAATATCCACGTTATCCTGGATGTAAGGATTGCCTGCTTTGCCGATTTTGAAAATTTTGCCATCCTTAATGCCGATATCGGCTTTGACAATTCCCCACCAATCCAGAATCAGGGCGTTGGTAATTACCAAATCTACCGCTCCATCGGCGTTGGCAATGGGGGACTGTCCCATCCCGTCTCGGATTGTTTTGCCGCCGCCAAATTTCACTTCGTCGCCGTAGGTGGTGTAGTCTTGCTCTACTTCGATGACTAAATCCGTATCCGCCAGACGCAGGCGATCTCCCACCGTCGGTCCATAAGTTTCTGCGTAAGCGCGGCGATTCATCCGGTAACTCATGCAACCTCCTTCCGTTACCTCGTCAGTTTCGCCAGAATAACACTACTTAGGGTAGAGGTTTAAGTTTTAAGTTTTAAATTTTAAGTTTTAAGTTTTAAGTTTTAAGTTTTAAGTTTTAAGTTTTAAGTTTTAAGCTTCGGGGCTTCGAGCTTACAAGTTATATAACTAATCTTCATACAGCGCTTCTCAAAGAACGTACATAGATCTGAAACGGCTGAAACCCTTGCTTTGACTGCACTTTGAGATTGTGCATCAATTTGATAACTGCTATAGCTCTGGTTATAGCGGTTCTCAAATTGATGTGAAGTTTCTGGGGCGAAACGGGCGAAGCATCCCACTACAGAAATTCCCGTTATACAGCCGAGATGGTTACTACGACAGGCTTAGGACAGGCATTGGGAAGAGCGGAATTGGCAACGGGGGTTGGTTTTCTTCGCTTTTGACTTATTACCTTGAGACTTTTGACTTATATTAAATCCGGTTAATGACACCCACCAAGTAGGGGCAATCCCCCCGCGATTCTCAGGGGCCCAGACGCTATGCGCTCCACGGCGCGCAGGCTCCGCCAACGCGATCGCCCCGGTTAGTATCGGGCGGGCAGGGGCGGGCACGGGGGCACCGCCCCTACAAGTATAGCAGTAAGCTATCAGCTATCAGCAGTCAGCAGTCAGCAAAAGTCCTGCAATCATTGCAATAGAGCGTTTGTAACTGTCCTAACCTTAACCGGTAGTGCTATATTGTATTTTTTTAACCGGATTTGATATTATTACCTTGACACTTTTGACTTTTGACCTTTGACTTTTGACTTATTACCTTGAGACTTTTGAGTTATTACCTTGAGACTTTTGACCGCTACAATACCCTACATTTGCCCTAACCAAAAATGCGTATTGCTATATTCTAAATTGCTCCGCTGCCCAAGACGAAGAGACTTAGAAGAGTGCCGCTGTTCCAGAGACAATGGAGAAGCATCGGTGCCAGGAGATTGCCCGATCGCGCATAGACGAATCCCAAGACTATGCCCAAAGTAGCTAGGGGCAGCAATTCAGAGAGTTGCAGATGGACAATAGCAAATAGAAAAGCACTAGCCGCGATCGCTCCCCAGGCAGAGAGATAGCGAGTTAAAGAAGGCAAGAGAAAACCGCGAAAGATTATTTCTTCAAATAGAGGAGCGGCTACGGAGGCGGTCAGAAAAAATACTGCGATCGCAATACTATCTCGCCCTTCCAGAACAATAGGCAGCATGGGATTACTGCCTCCTCTCCCTTGCCAAACCTGTTGGTTGAGCGTAGAGACGATAAGAACCAACGGCATCGCCGCGAAATAGCCGCCGAGTCCCCACCAAAACCAACTACCTTTGAGTTGGCAGCGAAACCACCCGTCTGGGAGGGGGAAAAAGGGCTTCAAACAGAGATACAAAACTAAAAGTCCGCCAAAGGCCAGGAGCAAATAACTGCCGAGAATATAGAAAGCGCGCGATCGCACTCCGAACTCGGCGACGGGAAGAGGCAAAACTGACAATACTAAAGGCACCAATACTTGGCCGACAAAGAAAAAGCCAACCACCAGCACTTGCCAAATCATTTCCCAGTCCCAAGGGGTTTCCCAGCTTGGACTTTGCTCGCGGCCAGCTTTCTCCAGAGCCAAAATAGACTCTTCTGGCTTGACCAAGCGCTGAGCTAATAAAAAAATCAGGACTGCAAAACCGAGGACAAAGCCGAAGCCCGGAATGCCGCTAATAATTACTAATTTTACTAGAGCCCCTTCGGCCAACTGCTGTTCTTGTTGCTCTAAATCTAAGAGCTTATCTTGCCGCTCCTGAACTTGATAAAGCTGGGTTAAAGCCCGGTAGCGAAACCAGCCTTCTAAATTTTTTTCGATTAGTTCCTCGGAATCGCGCAAAATCCTGGGAGGTTCGCTCCATAAGCCCAACAGCACTCGTGCGGTTTTAGCCGTTGGTTTCAGGTTGGGCGAGGGCAACTCTTCGGGAAGAGTCCAAATTTCTAAAGCCTTTTCGGTCTCCCCTTGCTGCTGGAGCAGAACTCCGCTTCTAAGGCGGAGTTCCTCGTTGAGTTGCTCCAATTCTTGGATGGATTGCTCCAGTTGTTCTTGCCCGATTGTAGCAGGGTTTGATTCTATATTTTCTAGTTTGGAGTCGCTAAATTGGGCGCTTAATTGGGCGCGGGTTTGTTCCAGAGTCTTTTCCGCAGACTCTTGGGCCTCTTGATACTGTTTTAGGGCAGTTTGAAACGGCGCTTGCCCCAAGAAACTGCTAGCTGCGGCTGCCGTAGGGTCTTCTGGGTTGTCGGCCTCGAACTCCGCTGCATGCAATAGCAGATTGGTTTGGTATAGTTCCAAACGACTTTGAATCTGGGGCTGATTCCAGCTAGCTAGCAAAGACAATAAGACCAGACCTACTGCGATCGCTGTCAGCAGGGTTAGCATCAACCGCTTGATGGTCATCAATACCTCCGTAATCTGTTGCTTGCCATCTGCGATCGTAGGATTTTCTCCAGTCCTATGTCAAACCATTTGTATCGGCGAATGCCATTTGTACCGGCGAATGCCATTTGCCCCTACTGCTTAGAGTCGATTGGTTGCTTGCTATCTGCGATCGTAGGACTGTCTCCAGTTCTATGTCAAACCATATGCGCGGGCGAATGCCATTCGCCCCTACTACAGTCGATTGGTTGCTGCTATATTTCATAACGGTCCAACTATAGGTTTGGTTACGCTAAATATTTAGAGCTATAACTCAAGACTTTGTTACAAATATTCATATAAAAATATGCCAAATTGTAGCGGTGATATCAGCAAGGCTAGAAAAAAAAGTCTTCAATGGAAAAAGAATAGTGAATTCCCTGATAAATAGAGAATAATTATGAAATCCTTAAGCTGTCCTGTCTCTTGCTGTCGCAATTGCCAACATTATCAACCAGAAGGAAGGCGGGGCGGCCATTGTCAGCAACTGGGCGTGCCCGTACAAGGAACTTGGAAGGCTTGCTCGGTAGCTAGCCCAGCATTTAAGCCCTCTTGGGACAATATTAAAAATATTATGCTCTGGCAAGATGGAAATATAGAAGTACAGGAGGAGAAACTTGCCTCTAGACCATTACAAGCAATAGCTGAAGCAGACTCTCTAATATAGGGTGTGGGGTGTGGGGTGTAGGGTGTAGGGGAGAGAGATGGGGGAGGGTGGGGAGATGGGGGAGGGTGGGGAGATGGGGGAGAATGGGGAGAAGATTTAGGTGATTTCTGGTAATAAAAGTACCAGAATATCGGAGCTTCTGCCCGCTTCCCCTCCTGCGGGCGGGCGGTGTGGGTGGGTTGAGGGGGTTGGGGTGGGTACTGCGACCGGGTAAGAACCCACACCGCCCGCAGGAGGGGAAGCGGTACTTTCTTTCCCAGAAGTCTCCTTATGCTTTGGTTCTTCCCACACCCCACACCCCACACCCCACACCCCACACCCCACACCCCACACCCCACACCCCACACCCCACACCCCACACCCCACACCCCCCACCCCCCCCCCCCCACCCCACACCCCCCCCCCC